>NZ_CP150206.1:0-10000 GCF_037969755.1 Paenibacillus sp. FSL W8-0187
TTGGAAAGCCATACTTCCGAATTATGGCAAGAAATATTATCGATCATACAAACCAAGCTGAGTAAACCGAGTTTTGACACTTGGTTTAAAGCGACCAAGGCATTGACCATTAACGATCACTCCGTCGTCATTTCAGCACCGACAACGTTTGCTGTGGAATGGCTGGAGAGCCGATACACCAAGCTGGTTAGTGCAACCGTACTGGAGGTGGTGGGCAAACAGGTGGATGTCCGCTTTGTCATTGAAGAGGCTAAAGGACACGAACCTGTGCCGCAGCAGCCCTCGCCGCCGCTTGAAATATCCGGGGAAGAAATTCAGTCTCATATGCTGAATCCGAAGTATACGTTTGATACCTTTGTCATCGGTTCTGGCAACCGGTTCGCGCATGCTGCCTCGCTCGCTGTTGCTGAAGCTCCGGCTAAGGCGTATAACCCATTATTCCTATATGGTGGAGTTGGTCTTGGAAAAACGCACTTGATGCATGCGATCGGCCACTATATTTTGGAGCACAATCCCAGCAGTAGAGTCGTATATATTTCCTCCGAGAAATTCACCAACGAGTTCATCAACTCCATTCGGGATAACCGCGCTGAAAGCTTCCGCAACAAGTACCGTAGCGTCGATATTCTGCTCATTGACGATATTCAGTTCTTGGCAGGCAAAGAATCGACGCAGGAGGAATTTTTCCACACGTTTAACGCCCTGCACGAAGAGCGGAAGCAGATTATCATATCCAGTGACCGTCCGCCTAAGGAGATACCGACGCTGGAAGAACGGCTCCGTTCCCGGTTCGAATGGGGATTGATCACCGATATTCAACCACCGGATCTAGAGACGCGGATCGCTATTCTTCGCAAGAAAGCGAAAGCCGAGAATCTGGATATTCCGAACGAAGCCATGATGTATATCGCCAATCAGATCGATACGAACATTCGTGAGCTCGAAGGTGCCCTGATCCGTGTCGTTGCCTATTCCTCCCTAACCAATCAGGACGTAACCACGCATCTGGCAGCCGAAGCCCTGAAGGATATTATTCCGTCCAGTCGGCCGCGAATGATTACGATTCAGGACATCCAGCAAAAGGTCGGCGAGTATTACAACCTGAGGCTGGAAGACTTCAAAGCCCGCAAACGGACCAAAGCCGTCGCGTTTCCGCGGCAAATTGCCATGTACCTATCCCGTGAATTAACCGACTATTCCCTTCCCAAGATCGGAGAAGCATTCGGAGGCCGGGATCATACCACTGTCATACATGCCCATGAGAAGATTACCCAATCTCTGAAAAATGACCAGGAGCTGTTTAAAGTGGTCAATAATATTACGGAGAAAATCAAAAATCCAACCTGAACAAGTTCAAAGCCTATGCACAATCTATACACATGTGGATAGGCTTAATTTTATGCCTTTTCTGGGGCTTATCCACATATTCAGTGCCCCTATTACTATTACTAATAATAATTAATAAATAATTTAACCATAAAGAGGGGAATCCTCTTGGCATTCGCCAAGTGAAAAAACCCCTCTCATTTTTCCGTAAGGAGTGAAATTGATGAAAATCAGCATATTAAAAAATGTATTAAACGAATCCATTCAACACGTATCCAAGGCGATTTCCAGCCGAACCACAATTCCGATCCTCAGCGGCATTAAACTGGATGTCACCTATTCGGGTGTCACACTAACTGCTAGCGATACTGATATTTCCATTCAATCGTTTATTCCTGCGGAAGATGAGAAGCATACCATCGTCCAAGTAGAACAGCCTGGTAGTGTTGTGCTGCCAGCCAAATTTTTCGTTGAAATCATCAAGAAACTCCCTTCCCAAGAAATCCAGATGGAGGTAAAAGAAAACTTCCACACCTTTATCTCTTCGGGAGCTACGGAAATTCAGATGGTGGGTTTGGACCCGGAAGAATTCCCTGTATTGCCTAACATCGAAGACAGCCAAACCGTTTCTTTGCCTGGAGATCTGCTGAAAAATATGATCAAGCAAACGGTATTCTCCATTTCCACCCATGAAACAACGCCTATTTTGACTGGGGTATTATGGAGTCTGAACGACAATGAGCTGAAATTTACCGCTACAGACCGTCACAGATTGGCAACTCGCTCCGCACAGCTGGACAATGCGCAGGACATTTCGTTCAACAATGTCGTTATTGCGGGTAAAACGCTGAATGAGCTGAGCAAAATCATTCCGGACCAAAATACGCTGGTTGATATCGTTGTAGCCGATAATCAGGTATTATTTAAAATTGATCGTGTTCTGTTCTATTCCCGCATACTGGACGGCATTTATCCCGATACTTCTAGAATTATTCCAACATCGCATAAAACAGAACTCGTTTTGGACACAAAAAAATTAAGCGAGTCGATCGACCGCGCCTACCTGCTCTCCAAAGAGGAGAAAACGAACATTGTTCTCCTGCAAACGATGGAACATGGCGGCATCGAGATCTCTTCCAGCTCCTCCGAGCTTGGTAAAGTGCGTGAAGAATTGGATCTGGTCGATTTTAAAGGGGAGCCGCTGCGCATCTCGTTCAACTCCAAATATATGCTGGACGTGCTCAAGGTGGTTGAAAGTGAACAACTGATGATCGCTTTCATGGGAGTTATGAGCCCGATCATTCTTAAACCGCTCGACGACAGCAAGAGCCAATATATTATTCTGCCGTACCGTACGGCCAATTAAAGTTATCCCCATGTTGATAGGGATGAAAGGACGAAGTCATGAAACAAATATTTATCCACAGTGAATATATCAAGCTGGATCAGTTCTTGAAGCTTTCAGATTGCGTATCCACAGGTGGGATGGCGAAGGCACTGCTGCAGGAAGGAGCAGTTCTGGTCAACGACGAAAAGGAAGAGCGGCGCGGACGCAAACTGGTACCTGGCGACATCGTCAAGGTGGAGGATTGCGGAACGTTTCAGGTGGCAGCACAATAGACAGCCTCCCGCAGCCGCTTTGGCGCTACGCGCGGAAGACGAGGGAGAGGATAAGCTTGTTTGTCAAAAATGTCAGCCTGCAGCACTATCGAAACTACGAGAAGCTGCAGCTTGAGGCGTTTGGTGACGTTAATTTGATTATCGGACGCAATGCTCAGGGAAAGACGAATTTGATGGAGGCGCTCTTCGTGCTTGCTTTAACGAAGAGCCACCGTACCTCCAAGGATCGCGAATTGATTGGATTCGAGCAATCCAGTGCCCATATATCAGCCGAGATCGACCGCAAGTACGGAGCTTTGAAGCTGGAGCTGAGTTTATCCCAGCAGGGGAAGAAAGCAAAAATCAATGGACTTGAGCAGCGGAAGCTTAGCGATTTCATCGGCTCGCTCAATGTCGTGATGTTTGCTCCCGAGGATCTGGAGATTGTCAAAGGCACGCCGGGGGTTCGCCGCCGGTTTCTTGACATGGAGATCGGGCAGGTGGCACCAAGCTACTTGTTTCATCTGCAGCAATACCAGAAGGTGCTCGTGCAGCGTAACAATCTGCTGAAGCAATTATGGGGGAAGGGCAGCGCCGAGCAAGCGATGCTGGACATTTGGAACAGCCAATTGGCAGAACATGGTGTTAAAATCGTCAAGAAGAGGAAACAATTTATAAAAAAGCTGCAAAAGTGGGCTGAAAGCATCCATCAGGGAATCACAAACGGCCTGGAGGAGCTCTCTTTACACTACCTTCCGTCCTTTGCTGACGCGGAGGAAGAAGATGAAGCTGTCTTATTTGAGACATTTATGATAAAATTATCACAAATGAAAGAGCAAGAAATACGGCGTGGTATGACATTGGCAGGTCCTCATCGAGATGATCTGGCTTTTTATATTAATGGCAAAGAAGTCCAAACGTATGGATCTCAAGGTCAGCAGCGGACGACGGCGCTATCTTTGAAACTGGCTGAAATCGAGCTGATACAGGAAGAGATCGGTGAATATCCGGTGCTGCTTCTGGATGATGTGCTTTCTGAATTGGATCCGTACCGGCAGACACAATTGATCGAGACATTCCAGAGCAAAGTGCAGACATTCATCACGGCGACGGGCATTGAGAGTTTGAATACCGACAAATTGAAGGGTGCCAGCATTTTTCATGTCCATGACGGACAGGTGGGCTCTTAAGGAGTGATTCCATATGTATATTCATTTGGGCGGAGAGAAGATCATCCGTTCGTCGGAGCTGGTTGGAATTTTTGATATCTCGATCGAGAAATCCTCAAAAATCTCCAAGCAGTTCGTCACGCATGCCCAGCAGCATAAAGTCGTGGAGATGATTGGCGAAGAAGATCCGAAATCCATTGTGGTGACGAAATCGATCGTCTATTACTCTCCGATCTCCTCTGCAACGCTTAAGAAGAGAGCCAATCATTTTGTAGCTCAGGCATAACAGAATCTGTAGAAGTAGGTGAAGGCATGTCTATGAATCAACCGACATATGATGAGAATCAGATTCAGGTACTGGAAGGATTAGAAGCCGTTCGTAAACGTCCGGGGATGTACATCGGGTCCACCAGTGCCAAGGGTTTGCATCATTTGGTATGGGAAGTTGTGGACAATAGTATTGACGAAGCAATGGCGGGAATATGCGACCATATCGAAATCATTGTCCATGAGGATAACAGTGTTACCGTTGTCGATAACGGGCGCGGAATTCCGGTCGGCGAGAACGCCAAACTGAAGAAGTCGACGCTGGAAGTCGTTATGACCGTCCTTCATGCCGGCGGAAAGTTTGGCGGCGGCGGATATAAAGTATCCGGCGGTCTGCATGGTGTTGGTGTCTCAGTTGTGAATGCACTGTCTTCGAAAGTCGTGGTTCAGGTCAAACGTGATGGGCACATCTACCAACAGGAGTATCATCGCGGCGTACCTCAATATGATATCAAGATCATCGGGGATTCCGACGATCACGGGACAACCGTAACCTTCCTGCCGGATTCGGAGATTTTCACGGAAACAACGGAATATGATTACAACACGCTGCTGACACGGATCCGTGAGCTGGCGTTCCTGAACAAGGGCATTGCGCTTACACTGACGGACGAACGTACAGGTGCCTCCGACTATTTTAAATACGAGGGCGGAATCATTGAATACGTCAAGTTCCTGAATGAGAAGAAGGAAGCGCTGCACGAAGACCCTATCTATGTTGAGGGTTCACGGGATAATATTCAGGTTGAAGTGTCGCTCCAGTATAACGATAGCTATACCGAGAATATTTACTCTTTTGCAAATAATATCAACACGCACGAAGGCGGAACGCACGAATCCGGCTTTAAGAGTGCGCTCACTCGAATCATCAATGACTATGCCCGCAAAACGGGATTGATCAAAGATAACACCAACAACCTGTCGGGTGACGATGTGCGTGAAGGATTGACGGCAATCATCTCGGTCAAAGTACCGGAACCGCAGTTCGAAGGACAAACCAAAACCAAGCTCGGCAACAGTGAAGTGCGCGGTATTGTGGAATCCTTGTTCGCTGAGAAGCTGCAGGAGTTCCTGCAGGAGAATCCATCGGTTTCCCGCCGGATCTTGGAGAAGGCGCTCCAGGCATCACGTGCTCGTGAAGCGGCGCGTAAAGCCCGCGAGATGACACGCCGGAAGAGTGCGCTTGAAGTCAGCGCATTACCAGGTAAACTGGCAGACTGCTCTTCCAAGGATGCCTCCATCAGTGAGCTGTACATCGTCGAAGGTGACTCTGCCGGCGGATCCGCCAAGCAGGGACGCGATCGACATTTCCAAGCCATTTTGCCGCTTCGGGGTAAAATTCTCAACGTGGAAAAGGCGCGGCTTGACCGTATCCTCTCCAATGCGGAGATCCGGGCGATCATTACGGCGCTGGGCACAGGGATTGCGGAAGATTTCGATCTGTCCAAGGCCCGTTACCACAAAATCATTATTATGACTGATGCCGATGTCGACGGTGCGCATATTCGTACCTTGCTGCTGACGTTCTTCTACCGTTACATGCGTAAGCTGGTGGAAGCTGGTTATATCTATATCGCCCAACCGCCGCTCTTCAAGATCGAGCGCAATAAGGTGATCCGTTATGCCGGCAGTGAGAAAGAACGTGACCAGATCATTAAGGAGTTCGGTGAGAACGTCAAAATTAACGTACAGCGCTACAAAGGTCTCGGCGAGATGAACGCCGGACAGCTGTGGGAGACGACGATGGATCCGGAGAGCCGTACCATGCTTCAGGTGACCATCGAAGATGCGATCCTGGCCGATACATTGTTTGATACCCTGATGGGCGATAACGTTGAACCGCGACGGGATTTCATTCAGGAGCATGCGAAGTCGGTCCGTAATTTGGACGTATAATATTTGTAAGTCAAAAAGGGGCATCCCAAGGTCTATTGAAGGCCTCAGGGTTGCCCCTTTATTTTTATGATGGATGCGATTTGGTGTTTTCGTCATATGACCGGGGGATTGACTAATATATAGTATGCTAACCGGTCTTATTAGCTTTTTTCTTGGTGGATAAGTTACGCCCATAAGCGGTGGCATATTTCTTAACCTGCTTGTAGATGCTGGGATCTTTGAAAAATTTCTTGAATGGGAACAGTGCAGGTTTGGTATTAACCTCCAAGATCCAGATGTTCCAGCTTTTATCAATAGCAATATCCAAGCCGATTTCTTTCAGATTGGGATAGGATTTCTGCAGCTGGGCTGCGACATTCACCCCAAGCGTATTCAGCTCTCTTCGGATATTCTCTGCCTCTTCTGCCGTCATATGCTCGGTCATCAGCGGTTTATAGTGTTGAACCACGCCGCCGCTGTGATGGTTGGTAATGATTTTATTCTTGGCCGCCACCCGCCCGATTATTCCTGTGCTCACCCACTGACCCGATGGACTTTTCTGTGTAAGTACTCGAAGATCAAAGGGGTTACCCTTATGACTAAGCAGATGGATGCCTTGCTGAATCAGATACGTCTGGCCCTGGAACAGAGTGCTCAGTGTTTTATCGAGACTCTCCAGGGAGGTAAATATTTCAGTTTTCTGATCATAACGAAGTTTGTAGGAAATAGTGGGGGTTGCGTCGGCATCAGCGTTTTGGGATTGGAGCTGCTCGACTGACATGACGCCGATGCCGTAGGTCCCCCGGTCAGGCTTGATATACACAAGTGTATGTGTGCCCAGCATGTCACCAAGCGCCTCCATTGAATATTGGCGGGTAGAGGGAACATAAGAGGCGAGACCTTTATTTTTTAAGAGTATTTTCGTTTTCGCCCACTTGCTTGCAACGCGTTGGATAGTCAACCATCTTCATCCTTTCCAGCTGTGTGATGGGAGTGACAGGATTTGACCTGTCTCGTAATACAAACTCGTGTCGATCCGGTTGATTTGAAAGAATCGGGCCATCTCCAGCAAGAGAGCTTATACCCGGAAAACATAGGACAAGTATGACAAACAGTGGTATAATATAAAGATGTGATGATACGAAAAGTCCTGTGCAATGCATTGTATGTGAAAAGGGGCACGGAGGACAGGGCGTATATCCCGGTTTCCGGGCAAGAATCATTCTTTCACTTGATCCATCCCGTGTTTAATTGTGCTCGGTTTGTGAAAGTAATATAATAAAGGTTAGTGCGTTTTTAGATTTCTGATCACTATTCTGCTTTTTTCACATAGATCAAGGCATGGTTGATAGGAAAATGAAGGAGGTCCAGCATGGCGGAAGAAAATTTCTCCCAAATCAAAGATCGTGACATTGGTACCGAGATGCGCGAGTCCTTTATGGACTACGCGATGAGTATCATTGTCAGCCGGGCTTTGCCGGATGTACGGGACGGAATGAAGCCAGTACACCGTCGTATTTTATATGCGATGTCTGAACTTGGAATGGCCCCGGATAAACCGCATAAGAAATCGGCAAGAATTGTTGGCGAGGTTATCGGTAAGTACCATCCTCATGGTGATTCCGCAGTTTATGAATCCATGGTTCGGATGGCGCAGGACTTCTCCATGCGTTATATGCTTGTTGATGGACACGGAAACTTCGGTTCCATTGACGGCGATATGGCAGCGGCTATGCGTTATACCGAGGCTCGTTTATCGAAGATTGCTATGGAAATGCTGCGTGATATTAATAAAGAGACTGTAGATTTTGCTCCTAACTATGACGGTGAGGAACAGGAACCGGTCGTTCTTCCTGCGCGTTATCCTAACTTGCTGGTCAACGGCGTATCCGGGATTGCAGTAGGTATGGCTACTAATATTCCGCCTCATAATCTCGGTGAAGTGATCGATGGCGTTCAGGCGATGATTCGAAACCCTGATATCACACCGATGGAGCTGATGGACTATATTCAAGGACCGGATTTCCCGACAGCGGGATATATTCTGGGACGTGAAGGGATTCGTCAAGCCTACCGCACGGGGCGAGGGTCCGTTACGATGCGGGCAAAGGCGACCATTGAAGAGAATAACAACAAGGCGCGCATTGTCGTTCACGAGATCCCGTATCAGGTGAACAAGGCTCGTTTGGTTGAGAAGATCGCGGAATTGGTTCGCGATAAGCGGATTGATGGCATTACGGATCTCCGCGACGAGTCGGACCGTAACGGTATGCGGATTGTTATTGAGCTGCGCCGGGACGTCAATCCGAATGTCGTTCTGAATAATCTGTACAAACATACGGCCATGCAGTCTAATTTCGGTATTAACATGCTGGCCATCGTAAACAATGAACCGAAAATTTTGAACCTGCGTGACGTGCTGTTCCACTATTTGGAGCATCAGGTCGTCGTTATCCGTCGCCGGACCGAGTTTGAACTGAAGAAGGCGGAAGCTCGGGCTCATATTCTCGAAGGTTTGCGGATTGCTTTGGATCATCTCGATGAGGTTATTGCCCTCATTCGCGCGTCACAGACCACAGAGGCTGCTCGCGAAGGCTTGATGGAGCGTTTCGGTCTCAGTAATGAGCAGGCGCAGGCCATTCTGGATATGCGTTTGCAGCGCCTGACCGGACTCGAACGTGAGAAGATTGAGAACGAGTACCAGGAATTGCTTGCCAGAATCGCGGAACTGCGCGAGATCTTGGCTAATGAGCATCTTGTGTTGCAGATTATCAATGATGAGCTCCAAGAGATTAAGGAGCGCTTCTCTGATGAACGCCGTACCGAAATTACGGTCGGGGAAGACAGCATCCTGGACGAGGATCTGATTCCACGTGAAGAAGTGATCATCACCATTACGCATACCGGTTACATCAAGCGTCTGCCTGCGAACACCTATCGCAGCCAGAAGCGGGGCGGCCGCGGCGTAGTGGGGATGGATACGAAGAGTGAGGACTTTGTCGAGCATCTCTTCGTTACGAATTCTCACCACTACCTGATGTTCTTCACGGACAAAGGGAAGGCGTACCGTTTGAAAGCTTATGAGATCCCAGAGCTTAGCCGTACCGCCCGCGGAACACCGATCATCAACCTGATTCAGATTGAACAGGGCGAGTCGATCAATGCCGTGATCCCTGTGGAGAACTTTGACAGCGATAATTTCCTGTTCTTTGCAACGCGCCAGGGTGTCGTTAAGAAAACCCCACTTGAGGATTATGTCAATATCCGCAAGGGCGGTCTGATTGCGATCAACCTGCGCGAGGATGATTCCCTGATCGAGGTTAAGCTGACAGATGGTCAGCAGGAGATCATCATGGGTACGGCACAGGGAATGTCCATCCGCTTCAAGGAGAGTGATGTTCGCTCGATGGGAAGAAGCGCGACGGGGGTTAAAGGAATTACACTGGATGACCATGATGAAGTCATTGGCATGGACGTGGTGGACCAGGAACTTGATATCCTTATTGTAACGACCAAAGGTTACGGTAAGCGGACGCCTGCAAGCGACTACCGCAGCCAGACCCGTGGCGGTAAAGGGATCAAGACCATCAATATTACGGAGAAAAATGGACCGGTTGTGGCACTTAAGGTCGTGAAATCAGAAGAGGATCTCATGATTATTACGTCTAGCGGCACCATCATCCGTACGAGCATGGAGGGTATCT
>NZ_CP150206.1:17500-80000 GCF_037969755.1 Paenibacillus sp. FSL W8-0187
AGCCATACAAGGATTGGAAAGCAATAAAGCCAATGAATAAAGACCTCTTCCTGACTTCGGAATGAGGTCTTTATTCATTGATGAACGAAAAATAGGGTTTATAGCGCTATGTAGTGATGGACGCAGAACTCTAATATTATTGCTGGTAGTAGGAGATGTCCTGCTCATTCATTTTCAACATGCCATCTTTACGCTGGCCGCTTAGACGCAGCATGGTATAGCCGCGCGGGAGAAGGAACCACAGATGCCAGACCAGAAGCGCGATGGCAAAAGGCAGCGGTGACCAGAAGGCCATGATAGCGCTTAAGACAATCCCTACCCAACAGGTATAGAACTGCACTAAATTAAATACGCGACGGCTGACGTGTTGATCCGGTATATAACCAAGCCAAGGCAACCTCAGACGGAAGCGCCAACGTTTCCGGTAGCTTGTTCCCAATAGGACGAGCACGGTATGCCCGACGACATATTGGATCCATAACATAAGCGGAAAGGCGATTAGCAGATAGAGCAGGAAATACGGTGACACCCAAAATGTCCCTGCAGCCGCAGCAAGCCAAGGCAGAGTTAAGTAGAGGATGAGCAAGCTTTTGGAAAGTTGGATTTTCTTAATTAATCGATAGTGATAAAAGGTGGCTTGACCATGTGGATCTGCCATTGGGCTATACTGTCCCCCTTTAAGTAGAAGTAAATTACGATAGACGGGAAATTTAAGTCTTTTATGTTTTTATCGGACAAAATCATATTTTTATTAAGCTGAAAAAAAAGGTACAGACACAAGGCCACCAAGGGGTACATATATATAAAGCGTAGACCGATATCCTATGAAAAGGTTTAAAATAATAGAAACTGTGTCATACTAATAGGAAAAGGATCAAGGTGGGATGGTTATGGAAGAATTGACCGAACACGAGTGTATCATATGCAATCAGACGAAGACAGAGGGGATTACCATTGTTTCGCAATTCGTATGTGAGGAATGTGAATCCGAAATCGTTCATACCAGCGCGGAAGATGCCAAATATCATTTTTTCATCCGTCAATTAAAACAAATTGCCATGCCGAAAAATGCATAGGCGCGGGTACACGCGTCAAATGGGCCTGAATAAAAGGCCTTTTTTTGTTTAGAGGGGACTTTCCGTGCTTGGAGACGTAGGCGTAGGTTTCAAATTGCGTTAAAATAGGTTAGAGAATGTAATCCGAAGGGATATATCAATGACTACACATAGAGAGCGTGCCCCACTAGCAGAGGCTATAATGTTGTATCGTGAACGTGGGGCTTCATCTTTTCATGTACCTGGTCATAAAAATGGCAGGGCATATGCGGGAGAAGGTAAGACTACGGAGATGCTGCGAGAGGCCATGCGGATTGATGTGACGGAAATTACCGGAACCGATGATTTATTTCATCCTGAAGGCGTTATTCAGGAAGCGCAGGAACTGGCCGCAGATTGTTTTGGTGCAGAGGAAAGCTTCTTCCTAGTGGGCGGGAGTACAGCCGGCAATTTGGCATTAGTTCTGACGGTTTGCCGTGAACCGGGCGATATCGTGCTTGTACAGCGGAACGTACATAAGTCCGTGTTGAACGGATTGATGCTGGCCGGTGCAAGGGCGGTGTTTCTTCAACCGGAGCTGGACAAGCAGAGCGGTTTAGCCGTTGCTCCCTCTGCAGCTACACTCGTAGCGGCTCTTGAGGCTTATCCAGAGGCCCGGGGGGCGATCATCACGATGCCGAACTACTACGGGATGGGGAGCGACTTAAAGCCGCTAGCGAAAGCTTGCCATGAGTTCGGCATTCCACTACTCGTGGATGAAGCGCATGGAGCTCATTACGGACAGCACCCCCAGTTGCCTATGAACGCTTTGTCATGCGGCGCGGATGGTGTGGTTCAATCCACACACAAGATGTTAGCCGCCATGACGATGGGAGCCATGCTGCATGTACAGGGCGGGCTGCTCGACCGCAGCCTGCTGCGCCAGCGGCTGGCTATGGTGCAGAGCTCCAGCCCCTCGTACCCGCTTATGGCTTCGCTGGACTTGGCGCGGCGCCTGCTGCACACACAGGGCGCAGACGCCTTCACGGCTGGCCTGGCCGCCGTGAAGGCCTTCCGGCGCGGCCTCGCGAAGCTGCCGCGGTTCGGGCTGCTGCAGCCGCCGCAGCCCAGGGGCCACGCCGCGGGCACAGCCGCAGCGGCGTATACCCGCCAGGACCCGTTCAAGGCGGTCATATATGACCGCACCAGGTCCCTGAGCGGGTATGCACTCCAGCGCGAGCTCGAGGCGCGCGGCTGTGTGCCGGAGATGAGCGACGAGTTGCACGTCGTCTTATTGTTTACGCTGGGATCCACTCGGGAAGATGCGAATCACGTCTTATGGGCTCTTGTGCATATTGTAGAGCAGGGGGAGAAGACAGAAGGGATCGGAACCGAATCAGGCACTACGGCAGAGAGCACGGAATTACTGATCCGGACATTGCGGGATCAGGGGGATTTCGTGAATTATGAGCCGCGAGTAGACCACAAGAAAATGGATTCTATCCATTTCGATGTCGATGCTAACTTGTTAACTGAAGCAAGACCAGTCTCCGATGTTTCCACGTGGAACAATTTGCCCTCGGAGATTCCTTATTCGGCCCCAATTCCTTTCTCACTGAAGCCGATTGACAGGGAGAGGTTAGAATCGGTGCCGTTAGAGAAGAGTGCTGGGCGTAAGGCAGCGGAGATGGTTATTCCCTATCCGCCAGGTATACCGATCTTATACCCAGGTGAAGAAATCTCAGCGGGAATGAAACAGAGGCTCCTGGCATTAAGGAATGCAGGGGCGAAATGCCAGGGGATATCCGATCCAGCGCTGCAAACCATTGTCGTTTATAAGGAAACGTGAAGGAAGAGACTCCACTATACGTTGGTAAATATACCGGAGCGTATAATATCGAGCTCCACGATCAACAAATGATGAAAGCAGGATACGCTATGAATAATCGCAGACCACTATTTATTACCATCGAAGGAGGAGACGGATCCGGTAAAACGACTATGATGGGCAGACTCGCCGCTTTTATGCAGAATCATTCGATCCCGTATCTGATTACACGCGAGCCCGGCGGCATTGAGATTGCGGAGAAGATCCGCTCTATTATTCTCGATCCGCAGCATACCGCGATGGATGCACGTACTGAAGCATTGTTGTATGCGGCTGCCCGCCGCCAGCATCTTGTGGAGAAGGTGGAGCCAGCTTTGAGTCAGGGCTTGACTGTGCTGTGTGACCGATTCGTGGACAGCAGTCTGGTTTACCAGGGATATGCACGCGGACTGGGCATGGAGGAAGTATGGAACATCAATCAATTTGCGATCGATACCCGCATGCCGGATCTAACGCTGTTGTTCGATGTGGAGCCGAAGATTGGCATGGCACGGATCACGGCGAATGCAGAACGGGAATTAAATCGGCTGGATATGGAGAACATGGCATTTCACGAGAAGGTTAGGGAAGGCTATCTATTGGTAGCAGAGCGTAATCCGGATCGAATTCGCATTGTAGATGCTTCCAAGACGCCGGCTCAGGTGGAAAGAGAAATGATTCGTTACTTGGAAGACGCGATATTAAAGGATTTTTGAGGTTGTTTGTCAAATAAGTAGTGTTAAGGACATATGATGTCCAAATAAACAAGGAGGGTTTACCATGAAATTGATTGTTGCGATTGTCCAGGATAAAGATAGCAACCGTCTCTCCGCCGCATTGGTCAAAGCTAATTTTCGGGCAACAAAGCTTGCAAGTACTGGCGGCTTCTTGAAGGCGGGGAACACCACCTTTATGATCGGGGTAGACGATTCACAGGTTGAAAGTGTGCTCAGCGTCATTCGCACAAGCTGTAAGGTTCGTGAACAGCTGGTCACTCCGGTAACCCCAATGAGTGGTACAACCGATTCCTACTTGCCGCTTCCGGTCGAAGTACAGGTTGGTGGCGCAACGGTGTTTGTCCTCCCTGTAGAACGATTCGAGCATTTCTAAATTCATTTTCTGGATCTGCGATAGATACGTAACGGATGTTTTTATTGGGATATTTGACGGCTGTGTTCTCCTGTAACCCAAGTCTTCTGAAGCACTTCTGTATCATAATAAAAATAGTTACCGTAGATCGCTGCACTCGGGAGATGCTTTTAATAGATGGATGATCTCGATGGATTCCGGAAAATCACCCAATTCATCGATAATTATCGATGAATCGCTTGACAAGCAAACCATTTCAAGGTACGTTCACGTGAGGCATAGGTTTGTTCGATATGAACGTACCAGGTGCCTCCGTTTTATTAGATGCAAAGAATACGCAACAGGCGGTGGATCAGATGAAAATCAATCCGGGCTTTCGGCCCATGAAAAGTGAACTCACGGTGCCGGATGGCAACGCCAGACCGATTCAGCAGCGATCGTTCTCGGATATGATGCAGCAGCAGGGAGAACGCGCGACCCATGAAGAGTTGAGTCGTCAAATGCGTGAAATTGCAATGCAAGGCGATCGTTTGGCAAAAGTGATGACCGTTCGGGAGCTAAAAGCGTATAAATTGATGGTTCGCCGATTTCTGGAGGAAACGGTTCGTCGCGGTGTGAAAATGAAGGAAACGCGCGGCTGGGACCGCCGGGGACGCGGCAAGCGTTATAATGTAATTGATGAAGTCGATTCTGCGCTGCTCGCGATGGCGGATGAACTGCTGGATACGGAGCAGGGGAGAATTGATCTATTGAACAAGGTTGGAGAAATTCGAGGCATGCTGATCAATCTTGTATTCTAATCGCAAGAAGCAAGGAAGCGGATCGTGATTCATGACTGCTAAGTCTGGAGGATCATGAGGATTGATAGAAAGTGAGGACTTATGTCTTTTAATGATATCGTAGGTCAAGAGACTGCGAAGCAACTGCTGCAAAATGCCTTGCGCCGTAATGCGGTCAGTCATGCCTATCTGTTTAGCGGCCCCCATGGTGCCGGACAGATGCAGACGGCGCTTACGTTTGCCAAGGCATTGTTTTGTACGGAACTTGAAGACGATGCCTGCGGGCAGTGTTTGGAATGCCGCAAGGTAGATCATGGCAATCATCCCGATCTGACGTTGGTTGAGCCTGATGGAGCCAGCATTAAGATCGATCAGATCCGTGATCTTCAGCGTATATTCTCCTATCGATCGGAGAATCGAAATCCCAAAGTCTATATTATTGACCGGGCGGAGAAGATGACCACGCAGGCAGCCAACAGTCTGTTGAAATTTCTGGAGGAACCCCAGGCGCCGGCTGTAGCTATTCTGATTGCCGAGAATGGACAAGCCCTTCTGCCTACCATTCAATCGAGATCCCAGCAGGTTCCGTTCCGGGCTTTGGATCCGCAGATGATGGAGAAGGTTCTTGTAGGGGAAGGTTATCCTGCCGCACTTGTACGCTGCGCAGTTCATCTTTCGTCAGGACTTGATGAGTGCAGGAAAATATTGAGTGAGAATTGGTTTGCAGAAATTAGAAACCTAGTGTTACAATTAGGTAAGGAGTCTTTGAACCGCAGTGGCTCAGCAATTATCACAGCGAGTCAAAAAGTGTTCAAAACCGAGCTCTCTGATCATCTGGACCTATTGTTCAGTATGTTTCATTTATGGTTTAAGGACATGATCCATGTCCAGTATGGAAGGAAAGAGTCTCTCGTTTTCATAGATCAGGCAGAGTATATCTCTGGTCATGCATCAGCCCGCAGCACAGCACAGTGGGTGTCATACATGGATTTGGCCGCAGAGTGTCAGAAGAAGTTACGCTATAATGTCAATGGACAGCTCAGTTTAGAGCAGTTATTGATGGGTTTGGGCGGTAACACTCCGGCGTGAGCACACCCCCAGGCCCGCAGAATGGCCATTATGTACAGGCACAAGGGGGTTTATTTTTGTACAGTGTAGTAGGTGTCCGCTTTAAGAAAGCGGGCAAAATATATTACTTTGATCCGCTCGACCTGCCCGTGGAGAAGGAACAATCCGTCATTGTGGAAACCGCGAGAGGCATTGAGTATGGTCAAGTTGTGATAGGAAAGAAGGAGGTCGGTGAATCGGACGTTGTCCTTCCACTCAAGAAGGTCATTCGGATCGCTGGTGATTCTGATGCCCGTGTGGTTGAAGAGAACAAACAAGCGGCCAAGGATGCATTCACCACCTGTTTAAATAAAATTCGGGATCACGAACTGAAAATGAAGCTGGTTGATGTGGAATTTACGTTTGACCGCAACAAAATCATTTTCTACTTCACGGCCGAAGGCCGTGTGGATTTCCGTGAACTGGTCAAGGATCTGGCCAGTATATTCCGTACAAGAATCGAACTTCGCCAGATTGGAGTTCGTGATGAAGCGAAAATGCTCGGCGGTCTTGGACCTTGCGGACGCGTACTGTGCTGTTCCTCATGGCTTGGTGATTTTGAGCCGGTATCGATCAAGATGGCAAAGGATCAAAGCCTATCGCTCAATCCGACTAAAATTTCCGGGCTATGTGGAAGATTGATGTGCTGCCTGAAGTTTGAGCATGATAATTATGAAAGCGTGAAAGAAGAGCTTCCATCCGCGGGGAAATTGGTCATTACTTCGCTTGGAGAAGGCAAAGTAGTCGGACTGAATGCGGATAAGCGGACGGTTCATGTTCAGCTGTTTGAAATTGGAAAGGTTAAGGAACTTCCAATGGACGACGTTGTCATCAAATAGTCCAATAGAATGTTTATTTTCGGGGTGTAGACTTGGAGAAGAAAAACATTTTTGTGCTCATTCAAGAGTTGGAAACACAGATGGGAAATATACACAGTGAACTGGGTGGACTTAAGCTGGTCATCAAGGAACTGCTGGAAGAGAACCATCGCCTCAGTCTTGAAAATGAACAGCTCCGGAAAATTTTAAAGCGGGAAGTCAATCCGGCAGAATTGGAAAACCCAGTGGCTTTACAACCTCAGCCTCATGTGAAGGATGAGGCACATGAAGATGTAGTCGGCGAGGGGTATGATAACCTGGCTCGGCTGTATCATGAAGGCTTCCACATCTGTAATGTCTATTATGGACATCTGCGGACGGAAGGGGATTGCCTGTTCTGCTTGTCTTTTTTGAATAAATAAGAAGCCGTAGGAGAAACTGCCTACGGTTTTTTTCTAGAATGGAAAGGTTATACTGTAAGGATCGCGATTGAACAAATACCGGCTGCTTGTCATGCAATGTGGAGAGCAGCCTTTTGTGTATTTCATTTTATCAGGTACTATGTAGAGAGCCGATACACAAAAACGCGTGTTTGGAATTTTGGAGATAAAGGGTTGAAACTATGAAATTGAAAGAAGTGTTTTTGCAATCATCCGAGCGGATTGATGATCTGCTCACCCATGAGCTTGGCATCATCCAGAGTGAGGAGGTATTCAGCTTTTCCATGGACGCCGTCCTGCTCGCCAGGTTTGCCAGCATACCGCGCAGGGGCCGTATTTTGGATATGTGCACGGGAAACGGGGTTGTTCCAATCCTGCTGTCGACTCGTACTGGTGCGCTGATCGAGGGGATTGAGATTCAGCCCAGACTTTCGGACATGGCCAGACGGAGCGTCGAGATGAATAATCTCCAGGAACAGATCACGATCCATGAGGGCGATCTGCGGGAACTATACAAGGAACAAGGATATGGAGCGTACGACCTGATTACGGTCAACCCGCCTTATATGCCGATGAATGGCAGCGACTTGAAGCTGAATGAGCACCAGGCGATTGCCAGACATGAAATCCACTGTACGCTTGAGGAAGTGATTGAATCCTGTGCAAAGCTGCTTCGCCAAGGCGGAAAGATGAGCATGGTCCATAAGCCCCTACGACTAGCGGAGATCATCACCTTGATGAGCAAATACCGGATTGAGCCCAAAGTCATCCGATTTGTCCATCCGCGCGTGAATATGGAAGCAAACATGGTGCTTATCGAGGGTATTCGGGACGGGAAGCCGGAGGTTCGGCTGAAGCCCCCGCTGATCGTATATGATGAGCAAGGAAACTACGGACCAGATTTTATGGAAATTTACTATGGAACACATAAGGATGAGACGAAAGAATGAGAAATCTTGTGCAACAGAGTTATGCCGATCAGGGAGAGGGAAGCCCGGGTTCTCTGTATTTGGTGGCAACACCGATTGGTAATTTGGAGGATATGACCTATCGCGCTGTACGCATCCTCCAGGAATGCGATATTATCGCGGCAGAGGATACACGGCAGTCACGCAAGCTGCTGACCCATTTCGAAATTCCGGCTAAGCTGCTGTTTAGTTATCACGAGCATAATAAGGCGGCCAGTGGACCTGAAATTATACGTTATATAATAGAAGGAAAAAATGTGGCACTCGTCAGCGACGCCGGTCTGCCGGCGATTTCGGACCCTGGCAGTGATCTGGTTACACTTGCGATTGAAGCGGGAATTTCGGTCATTCCGATCCCGGGGGCCAATGCCGCCCTTTCCGCCTTAATCGTGTCGGGTTTGCCGACCGAACGATTCACGTTTATCGGCTTTTTGCCGCGGGAGCGTAAAGATATCATTCAGCAGCTGCAAGCTTTGCAAACGGCGCAGGGAACGCTATTATTTTATGAATCTCCGCATCGCGTGAAAAAGACGCTGGAGATCTTGCAGGAGGTACTGGGAAATCGGAAGGTGACCTTGGCTCGTGAACTGACTAAACGCTATGAGGAATTCTTGCGCGGGAGCATTTCCGAATGCCTGGACTGGCTCACGGAGCATCCGCCGCTGGGGGAATATTGTTTGGTGGTCGAAGCCGGTAGTGCAGAAGAGGAGCTGAAGGAGAAAAATGCCTGGTGGCAGGAGCTTTCGCTGGAGGAGCATGTGGAACATTATGAGCGGGAAGGACTAAGCCGCAAGGATGCCATGAAAAAAACCGCGGGTGATCGCGGTGTATCGAAGAGGGATATCTATAATGCGCTCCTGACGGAATAGTGATAATACTTAACTTGGTGCAGGGGGATAACAAAATAGCCCCACAAAGTGGAGCCTATGCTTCGATGCTTATTCCAAATACTTTGCGGGGACCCCAAAACCAATAAATGAGAATAAAGAATGGCTTTCGCTTCGCTGAAAACTTATAAATTCTTTAAGCTCAAAAAAAAAGACCCTCCTGCGGCCGGGTTCATAGCCGAGGAAGGCACCAAGGAGATATGAAAAAGGTTAGAATTAACAAAATGTAATAATGCTATTATATACTAAAAATCTTAATTTGTCACAGGTGTAGGGATTTCCGAGATACATTCATGGCAAACAATTTTACCTTTGAAGTAAGTGACATTCTCAGCGTTACCACAGAAGATGCAGGCAGGCTCATATTTCTTAAGCATGATGCGTTCGCCGTCTACATAAATCTCCAATGCATCTTTCTCACCAATTCCGAGCGTACGGCGTAATTCGATCGGAATGACGACCCGTCCAAGCTCATCGACTTTCCTTACAATTCCTGTTGATTTCATCATAACTTATAAATGCCCCTCTCGCCATAATTTAAAAAAGTCATAATTCGACATAGTTCTAGTTTTTATGTTATTTATAGTACCAACGATTCCCAAAACAGTCAACCTATATTTTTGAAAAATCGGAACCTGTTTACGAAAGTATAGTGAACAAAACCCTTATATAGCAACGTAATTACCATAATCGAACCAATTATTGCTGCGTTTTTTGATTTGTCGATTTGGAAAGCGCAATTTTCCCTTATTCGACATGGTTCGACATTAGATGTCAAAAGAAGTGTTTATCGGCTAAAACCCAATCGAAACGATAAGGAGTTGAGATGGAATGTATTCACCAATTTCGGAAGAAAAAGTGTTTAAGGATCCCGTCCACAATTATATTCATGTGCAAGACGACATCATCTGGCGATTAATCGATACCCCGGAATTCCAGCGACTCCGCCGGGTTAGACAGCTTGGGACCTCTTTTCTGACCTTTCATGGGGCCGAACACAGCCGATTCTCCCATTCACTGGGAGTCTATGAAATTACGAGAAGAATCATCTCTCAATTCGAACGGAGGGGGTATTCCGATTGGCCTGCCGAGGAAAGGCAAGTTGCGCTCTGCGCGGCTCTGCTGCATGATTTGGGGCATGGCCCTTTCTCTCATTCTATAGAAGAAGCTTTTCATATGAATCACGAGGATTGGACATGCCGGATCCTGCTCGGGGATACTTGCGTCAATCAGGTACTGCGAGAGCTCGGAGCGGATTTCCCCGAGAAAGTGGCTTCCGTGATTAACAAAACCTATGATAAGCCGATTGTGATAAACCTGGTCACTAGTCCGCTGGATGCAGACCGGATGGATTATTTGCTAAGGGATGCGTATTATACGGGAGTTAATTATGGAACGATTGATATTGACCGGATCTTGCGGATGCTGCGGCCATACCGCGATCGGGTCGTTGTGAAGGAATCGGGCATGCACGCCGTGGAGGATTACCTGATGTCACGGTATCAGATGTACTGGCAGGTATATTTTCATCCCGTCACTCGAAGCTCCGAAATCATCCTGCGCCAAATCTTTCGCCGGGCAAAGGAACTGCATGACAGCGGATATGCCTTTCGGTTCATGGTCGAACCGCTTCCTGCGTTGTTTGCGGGCCATATTGACGTGAGTCAATACCTGCGTCTGGATGAAGCCCTGATCCAAACGGCCTTTCTGCAATGGACGGAGGAGGAAGACAAGCTCCTTAGCGAATTATGCGGTCGTTTCATGCACCGAAAGCTCTACAAATATGTAGAAATCGACAATATTGATCTGGAAACCATCGACCGGATACGCCAAGCATTCCGTGCCGTGGGATTACATCCGGAATATGACCTGGAGATTGATTTCCCAACCGATCTTCCTTATGATAAAGTTCATTCCGATATGCCGCTTAATGAGAAACAGATTCTGCTTCTGGATCGGCATGATGAGCTGAAGGAAATCTCGGAGGTTTCCGATATTGTACGCTCGATCAGCGGTATTCATAAAGGACGGTACCATCTTTATTATCCGGAAGAGAAAGTGACTCCGCTGCTGGCTCAGATGCCGGAGAAGATAGCCGATGTTTTCAAGCAACAACATTAACCTAGAGGAATAGTCAAAGCTGGGTACATTTGCAATTTACCCAGCTAATGGAAGATATACGACACAGAAACGACAGGAAGGAGAGTGTGGATCTTATGTTGTTCGACACGCACACTCATATGGACGCTCCCCAATTCGACGAAGACCGGGAGGAAGCAATTCAGCGGGCGCTTGAAGCCGGCGTGACCCGGATGATCAATATCGGATTTAACCGGGAGACGATCCCGACTACGATGAAACTGGCAGAGACTTATGATTTTATATATGCGGCAGTGGGCTGGCATCCTGTAGATGCGATTACCATGGAGGATCAGGACCTGGATTGGATCGCCTCTTTATGCAGTCATGAGAAAGTGGTGGCTATTGGAGAGATCGGCCTGGACTATCATTGGGATACGTCTCCGAAAGAAGTGCAGCACCGAGTGCTTCGGCGTCAGATCGGACTTGCCCGGGAACTGAACATGCCGATTGTCATTCATAATCGGGATGCGCATGAAGATATTATCAAAATTTTACGGGAGGAAAAGGCCTCCGAAGTGGGCGGTGTCATGCATTCCTTTTCCGGAAGCTGGGAAACTGCCAAAATATGTCTCGATATGGGATTCCATATTTCATTTGGCGGGCCGATTACCTTCAAGAATGCAAAGCAGCCCAAAGAGGTATTGGCGCAGGTTCCGCTGGATCGATTATTGATCGAAACGGACTCCCCTTACCTGACGCCTCATCCCTTCCGTGGGAAACGAAATGAGACCGCTTATGTGAAATTGGTGGCGGAGACCGCAGCCGAGATTAGAGGGTTGTCTTATGAGGAATTGGCCCAAATTACCACCAAAAATGCACTGGAACGATTTGGTATTTAACGAAAAAGAGAGCAAAAGCGATGAAAAAGGGAGCAATCGCGATTAATTAAAGTTTTTTAATCAGAAAAGGCGTCAATATTACAATAATTTAACCTTTTACATGAGAAAATGTGGTTGAATGTTGCTTTACAACCTGCATGTAAACAGGATATCATCTTTTCAGTGATAAGAAGCTGCGATGTGCAGATCGTAGCCGAATATTTCATGAACCGTCTCGCTTAATCTCCGAAATTCTGGAGAACGGGGGAACCGATACCGCCGTGCATACTGGTCTGAATGCACGCAGCTGTATTTGATTTCTTTTTCGGGTCTTTGGGGTGAATTTGAAGGATCTCGCCATGAGCGGGTATCCGGATCTAGGGCGTCTCTCTTACGTCCGAACCCGACAGCTAACTCCGTAAGCGAAATAAGAGGGGAAATCTCGTGCATACCATTTCCATGATTCTAATCATCAGGAAGCCACGTTAGAGCCTCTAGTACTCTTTCATTGGCTTTCTTTTATTTTTGAATAATGGAGAAGGGATCATCATACTCTTGGTAAACAAGGGGTGGTGGTAGATGGACGAAATGACGGGAATTGACGCAGGGTGTAGATAGATAGCAGGGCGCCTTGTGAGAAAAATTGCTATAGTCACGTCAAATGCATTCATGCGTTTACCTAGACGGCGGGACTATGAAGGAGGATGGAATAGTGGGCATTTTTCAACCTGAAGAAACCCATGAATCACAATCATCCAGCATGTCTTACGCATTGAGATGGAAGCATGACAATTTGCGTCAACTGATGTTGCTCGGTGCCATGGGTGCCGTTACGGTATCACTTCTCATATCGTTGGTCGTACATGATCAGGCAGGCAAGGAGGTTCAGCTTGTCGTCGATGGTCGTGTCACCACAGTAGAAACACGTGGATCATTGCTGCAGGAATTGCTGGATGAGCAAGCGATCACGTTGAGTCCTCAGGATCAGATTTCGATGCCTTTAAACGGCGCGATCCAGGATGGAGATCGGATCATCATTGAACGGGCAATTCCAGTTAAAGTTACAGTAGGCAGCACAACTAAAACCATATTTACATCCCAGGATACGGTTGATCATGTACTTAAAGAGGCTGGTATTACGATCCAGGGTGAAGATATAGTACAACCGGCACAGAACACGAAGCTGACCAGCAATATGAATATCCATGTCGTCCGCGTCACGAAACAAAAAGTTAAGGAGACGGAAGACCGGGAATTCCGTGTGATCAAAACAGCCGACCCATCGCTTGAAAGAGGGGATAACCGCGTAATTCAGCGGGGCGAGTCCGGTCTCATGGTGAACCATTATGAGAAGGTCTACCACAATGGCAAGCTGGTTTCGAAGACGAAGGTCTCCCAAAAAGTCGAGCGCAGAACGAAGGATAAAATTATTGCCGTAGGCACGAAAAAGGTGGAGAAGCCCGTCATTGTTCAGGCGGCCGCCACCGATGTGAAAGCCACACCGGCCAAATTGTCCGGCACGAAGAAAGTAACAACCGCCAAGGCTGTTGAGAACAACGTGGTTTCTCGGGCAGGCGTTGATTTTAAATACAACAAGGTATTGAACAATGTGTCGATGACGGCGTATTCTTCTGAGCAACAAGGAATCGGTACACGCACTGCATCCGGCACACGCGTTACAGAAGGGCGCACCATCGCCGTTGACCCTAATATCATCCCGATCGGATGGTGGGTCTATATCGAAGGCATTGGCTTCCGTCGTGCAGAAGATACGGGCGGCGCCATCAAAGGCAACAAAATCGATGTTTATTATGATTCACTCAAATCGGCCACGAGTTTCGGCCGGAAGAGCGGCCGCACCGTTTATGTGATCGGTCCGGTTAAACCTGAATTGAACTAGACGCATGAATTCCAATTTACAATGCCATTCTAATGCTATACTATTTAGCTTATAATATATAATGATGAAGAAGAGGGAGTATTTCCTCTTCTTTTGTTTTGTTAAGAACGGAGTATACAGAGCTAAGATGGTTGGGAATCTAAAGTTGTACAAGCGTGGCTTTGCTTGGGAAGGAAGAGAACAAACGCATGATTAAAGAAGTGATTGTTGTGGAAGGCAGAGACGATACCGTTGCCATTAAACGGGCCGTAGAAGCGGATACGATCGAAACGGGCGGATCAGCGATCAACAAGCAAATCCTGAAACGCATAGCGCTTGCTCAGGAGCGCAGAGGCGTCATTATATTAACGGATCCTGACCATGCAGGGGAGCGGATCCGCAAAATCGTGGATCAGGGCGTACCCGGCTGTAAGCATGCCTTTATCCCGGAAGCGGATGCTACCCGCAAAGGGGATATCGGCGTGGAGAATGCCTCGCCAGAGGCGATACGGCGTGCGCTGGAGCGGGTCCATACCTCCTTCGAGGGTGGAGAGAGCCTGATTAGTCTGGAGGACATGCTGGAGGCCGGATTATCGGCTCATCCGGAAGCGGCGGCAAGGCGTATGACGATGGGTAATCTGCTGGGGATCGGTTATTGCAATAGCAAGCAGTTCCATAAACGACTGGCCATGTTTCAAATATCACGTGAAGAATTTCTGGCCGCACTTGCACAGTTGGAAGAAGGGGGCGTAAGCCAATGAATCGGATCGAGGATATATCAACACCAAGACGAACGAAGGAGATCATCTCACGGCATGGATTCTCTTTCAAGAAGAGTCTGGGTCAAAACTTTCTTATTGATCAGAATATTCTGTATAAAATTGTGGAAGCTGCAGGACTGGATGAGGATAAGGGAGCCCTTGAGATCGGCCCTGGTATCGGTGCATTAACGGAGAAGCTGGCGCAGACGGCAGGGACCGTCACCGCGGTCGAAATTGATCAGCGCCTGATTCCCATCCTGAGGGAGGTCCTGGAGCCCTATGAGAATGTGAAGGTGCACCATGGAGATGTACTGAAGGTGGATCTTCATGAGCTGTTCCGTCAGGATTTTGCGGGCGTATCGAAGGTAAGTGTGGTTGCGAATCTGCCGTATTATGTGACGACACCGATTCTCATGAAACTGCTGGAGGAAAAGCTGCCGCTGGAGAATATCGTGGTGATGATTCAGAAAGAAGTGGCAGAGCGGATGGCAGCGGCGCCGGGAAGTAAGGATTATGGCAGCCTTAGCATTGCCGTTCAATATTACAGTGAGCCTAAATTGGTCTGTATTGTGCCGCATACGGTGTTTATTCCGCAGCCGAATGTCGCTTCGGCCGTGATTCGCCTGGCGGTCCGGGAACAGCCTCCTGTTAGTGTAGAAGACGAAGGATTCTTCTTCGAGGTGGTTCAGGCTTCTTTCGCACAGCGGAGGAAGACGATTGCCAACAATCTGAAGAGCCGGTTCTTTCCGGGAGAAGGCCGTGAACGGCTGGAGCAGCTGCTGCAGGAAGCGGGCATTGAGCCCTCACGGCGCGGTGAGACCCTTAGCATTGAAGAGTATGCCCGGCTCAGCAACATATTGTACAACGCGGATATTCGTTAATACAGCCATTAGAGAGCCCATAGGGCCCGCGAAGGCCTTAACGCGATAAATTGATGTTTCGCAAGAACCAATAGTCACAGTGGCCCATACCATAGGGTAGGGGTGATGTTGTGATGAACTTGGGAGACTTGGTCGTTCGTAAATCCTACGGCGGCGATGTAACGTTCCGGGTAGAAGGCATGCGGCAAAATAATAATATCGTCATCAAAGGGACAGAATTCCGGTTACTTGCCGATGCTCCCATTGATGATTTGGTCACGGTCCCGCATCCCAACTTAAGCGAACGTACAAAGCAGGCGCAGATCAAAGCCAATGAGTCGCTGGACCGTCTGCAGAAGCACAGACAGGAGCAGAGTGAGCGTCAACTGGCCAGCCTGCGCAATATTGAAGGCGGACAGCTTGCGGATAAAGGATATTTTGACGTGCCGGGCAAGGTGCTTCATTTGGATGGAGATCCCCAATACCTGAAGAAGAGTTTGGCCTTGTACAATCAGCTTCGGGTCCCAGCGGAAGGCCATTATATCAATGAGTCGGGGATGGCCGATTCATTATATCGTCTTCTTCCGCGGGTAAGACCTGATATCGTGGTAATTACAGGTCATGATGGAGTTCTGAAGAGACGACAGCCATACGATTTATATAGCCTGGACAGCTATAAGAATTCACACAACTTCGTCACGGCGATTCAGGTAGCGCGTCAATATGAGCGGAATCTGGATTCCCTGGTCATTGTGGCTGGGGCGTGCCAGTCGCATTTTGAAGCTCTGCTGCAGGCGGGAGCCAATTTTGCCAGCTCGCCAGGGCGAATCCTCATCCATGCGCTGGATCCTGTCTACGTTGCCGCTAAGGCAGCCTATACGTCAGTCAGGGATACCGTCAACATCCATGATGTCGTTCATCATACGATCAGCGGCAGTCAGGGCGTGGGCGGAATCGAGACGAGAGGCAGCTACCGGATCGGTCTGCCCAAGCTGCAGGATTTGTCCACGTTGAAGGTTACGCCTTCGGTCAGTTAGCTCATATTGCGTTCTAAAAGAGGTGTAGTAGGCCGTTGTAGAAAGAACAGAGAAGAACCCCACAAGTTGGGGTTTTTTTATTTTTTGTTTCAATTCTTTAAGAAAGTTGTCAAAAAAAATACATAAAGCTTGTCAATTTAGCGCATATTAAAGCAAATGCACACGAGAAATCCAGGGTCAAAAAAAATACGTTGACAATATATTTTTGATGCTGATATAATTAATGTTTTTGAATTGACAAATGACTGAATCTTTTGTATAATGGACAAGGAAAGAGGTGGTCGTCGACAATGGCTAAAAACGCGCTGTTGGAAATCAAACGCAGTCTCGATGCCCATTTAGGGCAAAAAATTACGCTTCGGGCTAACGGTGGCCGTCGGAAGACCGTCGAGCGTACTGGTGTTTTGGAAGAAACGTACCCTTCTGTTTTCATTGTGAAGCTGGATCAAGACCAGCAAACTTTTAAACGTGTGTCCTACAGTTATGCCGATATTCTGACCGAAACCGTGGAAATCATGGTAACCGGTGATGACAACGAGATGCGAATCACCTATATCAAGTCATAACGATATGTCATGAGAGAGCAGTCTCCACTAACAGGGAGGCTGTTTTTTGTTGCCATCGATCCGGGGAATGACAAGCGGGGGTTGAACACATACTAAGGCTGCGTGAGGCCTTCTTCATTCGTTTCATATGCGGTGAAGGAGGTTAGCTTGCAGGGGTTCGTAAAACGCCACTGCAATCGCGCCGGATGCTGTTCATGCCATACTCAATTACATTTTCCAAGGAGGCGGGATTGATGAGCAGGAGAAGACGAAGCATTATGTCCGATCAATTGAAGACCGAATTGGCTAAGGAATTGGGATTCTACGATACCGTGGAAAAAGAAGGCTGGGGAGGCATTAAGGCCAAGGATGCCGGCAACATGGTAAAGCGGGCGATTGAGCTCGCCGAGCGGGCAGCCAGCAAATCCGATCTGTAAGAGAAATACCATAATGCGGCAGGGGCTTCCGGTTAAGCGGAAGCCCCTGTTTGTTTACCCCATCAAACGGTCCCATGACTTCAAAGCCTGAGTTTGTTAATATAGAGGCATTAGATGTTTTTCCTCGAATATGTTAAGTTCAAGCATATGGGGAAAAGCTAAGGATAGGTGAACGTTCTTGAAAATATACGAAAAAGCACCGGCCAAAATCAATTTGATGCTGGATGTACTTCATAAACGTCCTGACGGCTTCCATGAGGTAGAGATGGTCATGACGATGATCGACCTCGCCGATCGGCTCGAAATGTACGAACAGAAGCGGGACACCATCATCATCACTTCACAGGCAGGGTACATACCGCTGGACGAGAAGAATTTGGCCTTTCAGGCAGCAAGACTAATTAAAGAGCGCTATGACGTGAAAAAGGGTGTGCATATTCACCTGGACAAAAAAATTCCCGTTGCCGCTGGACTCGCAGGAGGCAGCAGTGATGCAGCGGCAACACTGCGCGGCTTGAACCGCCTCTGGGGACTGGATATCCCCCAGGAGGAGCTGCTCGCGCTGGGCGCAGAGCTCGGCTCGGATGTGCCGTTCTGTGTAACCGGCGGCACCGCACTGGCTACAGGGCGCGGCGAGGTACTCACGCCGATCCCAAACCCGCCGCAGTGCTGGGTGATCGTGGCGAAGCCGCCGATCAATGTGTCGACGGCGGAAGTGTACGGCCGTTTGCGCAGCGAGCAGATTCAGCACCATCCATCGGCTGAACGCATGGTCGAGGCGCTTACGCAAGGCAGCTTCCAGCAGATGTGCCAATCGCTGGGTAATGTGCTGGAGGAGGTTACCTTGAAGATGCACCCGGAAGTTCAGCAGCTGAAGGAAGGAATGCTCAAATTGGGAGCTGACGGTGCGCTCATGTCCGGAAGCGGTCCAACGGTCTTTGGTCTCGTCTCCAAGGAATCCAAGGTAGCCCGGATTTACAATGGCCTGCGGGGATTCTGTAAGGAAGTGTATGCCGTTCGCCTACTGACTTAGAAACGGTTATGTTTGACAATTGGGGGTCGAATTTCAAACAAAGTTGTATAAATACGTACAAAGGTGTTATATTTAACATATAATATTCGGATTTAGCGAGGAACCCTAGGTGAAAAAATTAAAACGAAGCGAACGATTGGTCGATATGACCCAATATTTACTATCTAAACCGCATACACTGATTCCGCTGACAACGTTCGCTGAGCGATATGGAGCAGCCAAGTCATCCATCAGTGAGGATTTGGCAATCATTAAGGACGTGTTTGAGAGCGAGGGGCTCGGAGAGCTTCAGACGCTAGCCGGCGCAGCGGGAGGAGTCCGCCACATTCCGAAGCTGCGCAAAGATCATGCCTTGCGGTTTGCGGAGGAGCTGTGTCAGCAGCTTCAGCAATCGGATCGGATTTTGCCGGGCGGTTATTTGTACATGTCTGATCTGCTCGGACAACCTTCGCTGATGAATGAGGCGGGCAAGATCATTGCCACGGCGTTTGCCGACCGGGATATCGATGTGGTCATGACGGTGGAAACCAAAGGGATTCCGCTGGCCTATGCGACAGCGGCACAATTGAACCTGCCGGTCGTACTAGTTCGCCGGGACCATCAAGTGACGGAAGGATCGGCCGTAAGCATCAATTATGTATCGGGCTCACATAAGAGCATTCATACCATGTCATTATCCCGCCGGGCGCTCAAGGAACGCTCTCGCGTGCTGATCGTGGATGATTTTATGAAGGCAGGCGGGACCATTCAGGGAATGGTCGATCTGCTTGGTGAATTTAATGCAGAAGTCGCAGGTGTCGGTGTGCTGGTAGAGTCAGGAGCGGTGGAAACCGAGGAAAGACTTCTGGAGGACTATATTTCACTAGCCATCTTAAGCGATGTGGACTCCAAAACGAAGAGAATTACCGTAAACCCTGGCAATTACTTCGAAAAATAGAGTCGCGATATTTGTCGATATAATAGCGTTTTCATTCGAATTAGCCCGAAGTCTGTCGAAAATATCACATTCTAAAAAAAATTCCTGTTTTTAGGACATTTTGTATTAGAAAAAAGAAGGATTTATGGTTTGCTGTGTGGAATTATACACCAAGTCTCTGATGGAAAAAGGTGGTGAACACATATGCAAATTACGGATGTCAGACTCCGCCGTGTTAACTCTGAGGGGAGAATGAAGGCAATCGCATCCATTACCATCGATAATGAATTTGTCGTTCACGACATTCGCGTCATCGACGGAAACAATGGAATGTTTGTTGCAATGCCGAGCAAACGCACTCCTGATGGAGAATTCCGCGACATTGCCCATCCCATTTCTTCCGGTACTCGCGAGAAAATTCAATCGGCTGTATTGGCCGAGTATGAGCGAGCGGCTACTGAAGAAGAAGTGATTGAAGAAGGCGCTTAAGATTTACAATTGGGGTTCAAGGAAAAGAGAGCCATACCTGTGGCTCTCTTTTCTTTTTTTGTAGAATGATATATATTCAGTAGTGAGTTCAAGAGGAGGAGGCATGGCCCTTGAAAAGATTTGCTATTGTGCTCGCCGCTGGGCAGGGCAAACGTATGAAATCCAAACTATATAAAGTGCTGCATCCTGTTTGTGGCAAGCCGATGGTCGGACATGTATTGCAAACTGTACAGCAGGTAAACTGTGAACGCAGTGTTGTGGTCGTAGGCCATGGTGCGGAAACGGTTCGCGCTTATCTGCAAGACGCAGCCGAGTATGTACTGCAGGAGCAGCAGCTCGGAACGGGTCACGCTGTGAAGCAAGCCAAGGAATTACTTGGTGGTGAAGAAGGATCCACGATTGTCATTTGTGGGGATACTCCGCTGGTGACGTCCGAGACACTGGAAAATCTTTTGAAGCTTCATGAAAGCAACAATGCGGCCGCTACGGTGCTTACCGCGCATATGGATAACCCGAAAGGCTACGGCCGGGTCATTCGAGGCGAGGATGGCAGCGCACTTCGGATTGTTGAGCAGAAGGATTGCAGTCCGGAAGAGGACGCAGTCACTGAAATTAACACCGGTACCTATTGTTTTGACAATAAAAAGCTATTCGCTGCACTGGATAATGTAACCAACCAGAATGCGCAGCAGGAATATTACCTGACCGATTGCGTCGGCATTTTGAAACAAGCCGGCGAGACCGTGCTTGCTTATCAGACCGATGATTACGCGGAATCGATTGGCGTTAATGATCGCCTAGCGCTGTCGGAAGCTGAAGGCTTCATGAGAGAGCGCATCAACCGCAAGCACATGTTGAACGGTGTTACGATCATTGACCCGGCTTCAACCTATATCGGAGCTGATGTTAAGATTGGTTCAGATACAGTGCTTTATCCCGGTACCGTCCTGAAAGGGAATACAGTGATCGGTGAAGATTGCGTGATCGGACCGGATACCGATATCGAGGACTCTGTTATCGCGGATGGCGCAAGCGTCAAACATTCGGTGCTCAGCAGCGCTGAAGTTGGCACCCGGACCTCCGTAGGACCGTTTGCTTATCTTCGTCCAGGCGCCAAGCTGGGGGATGATGTAAAGGTGGGCGACTTCGTCGAAGTGAAGAACGCCACGATTGACAACGGCTCTAAAGTATCCCATCTCAGTTATGTTGGTGATGCCAAAGTCGGCAAAAACGTTAATATCGGCTGTGGTGCGATTACAGTCAACTATGATGGTTATAATAAGTCCATTACCGAAATTGAAGATGATGCATTTATCGGCAGTAATGTGAATTTGATTGCACCGGTGAAGGTGGGCAAGGGCGCATTCGTTGTTGCAGGCTCTACCATTACGCATTCCGTTTCGGACAATGATCTGGCCATCGCCAGACATCGTCAGGAGAACAAGCCAGGGTACGCAGAGAAGATCCGGGCACGCGCCATCGCCAAAAAGAACAAGAAATCGTAATTATCCCTGCTTCCTTAACCAAGATATGAAGCGGTGATCGGATACCTAATTCAACGAACCAGCACGGAGGGTTTTTATTCTATGACTTATCTTGATTCTAAATTAAAAATATTCACGTGTAATTCCAATCCTAAACTTGCCCATCAGATCGCCGATTATATCGGCATTCCGATGGGGGAATCGCATACAACCAGCTTTAGCGACGGCGAGATTCAAGTAAAGCTCTCCGAAAGCGTACGGGGCTGCCATGTTTATATTGTGCAGTCCACTTGTTTGCCGGTGAATGATAACCTGATGGAACTGCTGGTTATGGTGGATGCGCTCAAGCGGGCATCCGCGAAGAGCATCAACGTGGTTATTCCGTATTACGGATATGCCCGTCAAGACCGCAAAGCGCGTTCGCGGGATCCGATCACCGCTAAGCTGGTTGCGAACCTGATCGAAAAAGCAGGAGCTCATCGCGTCATTACGATGGACCTGCATGCGATGCAGATTCAGGGATTTTTCGATATTCCGGTGGATCATCTGCTCGGCGTACCGATTCTTGCCCAATATTTCCGTTCAAAGCAGATCGAGAACCCGGTCGTTGTATCTCCGGATCACGGCGGTGTGGTTCGCGCGAGAAAGCTTGCTGATTTCCTGAATGCGCCGCTGGCGATTATTGATAAACGCCGACCGGAGCCGAACGTCAGTGAAGTCATGAACATAATCGGGAATATCGAAGGCAAGACCGCTATTCTGATTGATGACATTATCGATACCGCCGGTACGATTGTGCTGGGTGCCAATGCGTTGATGGAAGGCGGCGTGAAGGAAGTCTACGCGTGCTGTACACATCCGGTTCTCTCGGGCCCTGCCCATGAGCGACTGGAAAACTCCCCGCTGAAGGAAGTTGTTGTAACAGACACCATTCCGATCACCAATCCGAACCCGAGCAGCAAGCTGACGGTGTTGTCGGTTGCTCCGTTGATGGGTGAAGCGATCATCCGGGTTCATGAGGAATTGTCGATTAGTAAATTGTTTGAAATAGAATAATAAACCGTGTAAAGGCAGGGTTACATCTCCTCATGAGGAGATGTAACCCTTGTCGGCTATAACGACTTTGCCGTCTTGGTTAGCAAAAGCAGAGGAACAGTCGGAAAGAAAACGTTTTCATAAGTCCAGCCTGTTAATAGAGATCAAGCTTGTTAATATCCGGGCCTAGAGATAAAAGTGAACGTACTCCGGTTGTACAGCGTTCCCTCAAGCTCGACAAAGTAGGCGTCGACTGCCGTGATCAGACCCACGTCTATGTGACAACCCAGTTCATAGACTTGAACAGGGATGCCATGCTTCATATGGTATTGAAAATGGCTGTGGTGCGTTAATTTCTGTTCGAAAGCTTTCAATGCCGATTCACCTTCTTATGAGGCATAACGCCGATAGGTTTTGTTCATATTGTACTCAGAAATGCGCAAAGAAGAAAGTATAAATCGTGAAAGGAATCAACCTGTGATGAAATGGATTGTCGGACTGGGCAACCCCGGTTCAAATTATGAGAAGACACGCCATAATGTTGGATTCATGGCGCTGGATGCACTGGCAGAGCGACACGGTATGAAGTTCAACCAGAATAAATGCAAATCGGTCATCGCCGAAGGGATGATTGGCGGCATCAAAACCGTCCTGATCAAACCGATGACGTTCATGAATCTTTCGGGCGAGGCCGTGCGTGCTTATATGGATTATTATAAAGTGAGTCTTGAGGACATGATTGTGGTCTATGATGATTTGGATACCGTGGTCGGTAAGATCCGCCTGCGGTATCAGGGCAGTGCCGGAGGACATAATGGCATTAAATCCATTATTCAGCATACCGGGACTCAGAGCTTCAACCGTGTTCGTATGGGCATATCGAGGCCTGAGCCGGGTTATGCGATTGTGGATTATGTGCTCGGTACTTTTCCGAAGAAGGAACGAGAACAGCTGCAGAGCATGGTAGAGGAGACCTGTGACGCGCTGGAATTCAGTCTGGATCATACCTTTGAACAGACGATGGCGAAGTTTAACAAGTCTTAGAAAAGCATCATAGAATGGAAGTATCCAAAGAGATGATTCCTAAGTCATAGGGCAACCGTAACATCGAAGTCTTAAACGAGGAAAATCCGGGCATACTGAAGGTATACACGACCTTCAGGAGGCATATGATGGCGATAACCTATGTTTGCAGACATTGTCGGGCGTTTCAGGGCCGCATCGATTCCAATTACGTATCCGAAGCTCGTCTCGGATTTGATTCCTTGACCCCTGAGGAACGCAAGGATATAATAGCCTATGATTTTAACGGAGAAATGATGGTCCGGGTAACTTGCGATCATTGCAGAGAAGCCCTCGAAGCCAATCCCGAACTTAGCCTTTTGGCAAATCCCCTGCAATGAGCGTATAATGGGGTACACGACGTTTTTTTGGTAGAAGACATACAGCGGCAGGCTTTGCCGCTGCTCTAGCCTTGGCAGTTTTGCTCAAGGCTTCTTTTCGGTTATAATTTTTTGGCAATCGTCTAAAATTCCATGAGAAATAGAGTCTAGGAAATTCATTTCTTTTGCATAAGAGAGGTGCCCCTTTTGTTACAAGCACTTATTGATGTATTTTCGAAGGATTCGGACTTCAAATCCATAACCGCTGGCGTCCAAGCCGGCATGAGGGAGCAATTGATCTCCGGTCTTTCTGGGTCGTCCAGGCAGATCTTAATGGCCGCATTGCACCAGGACCAGCAGCGACCGCTGCTCGTTGTCACTCATAATATGTTTTCAGCCCAGAAAATTGCAGATGATTTACAGGAAGCGCTCTCACCGGACCAAGTATTGTTATACCCGGCGAATGAACTGGTAGCGGCCGAGTCGGCCGTTTCAAGCCCCGAGACTCTGGCGCAGCGGATTGATGTACTCGTCCGTTGTGCCAGAGGCTTCCGGGGTATTGTCGTTGCGCCATTTTCCGGCGTGCGTCGTCTGCTTCCAGCTCCTGAAGTGATGTCTGATGCACGAATTGTACTTCATGACGGCGGGACACTCGTACTGGATTCCTTCCTGAACCAGATGATCGAGATGGGATATGAACGGGTGGAGCGCGTCGAGAGCCGCGGCGAGATGAGTGTCCGCGGCGGTATCATCGATTTTTATCCGATGACAACGACCATGGCGTACCGCGTCGAACTGTTTGATGAAGATATCGACTCCATTCGTACCTTCGACCCGGCAGATCAGCGCTCGATTGACAAGGTCCGGGAAGTCACCATTACACCATGCAAGGAAATTATTGCAGATTCAGAGCGGCTAAGCCGTACAGCGGATACGGTGGTCCGTCTGCTGGAGACACAGCTCGAGCGCATGAGTGATCGTCAGGCCAAGCTCCGTCTGCGGGATGAAATACACCGGGAAGTTGAGATGCTGCGCGAGCGGATATATTTCCCTGAAATCTATAAATATATCTCCCTGTTGTATCCGGAGAAGACCAATCTATATGATTACATGCCGAAGGATACGATTCTGATTATGGATGAGCCTGCTCGTCTGTTAGAAACAGCCAAGCAGCTGGAGCGGGATGAAGCGGAATGGAATTTGCATCTGATGCAGAATGGCAAATCGCTGCCGGATCTGCCGCTTTCACTGGATACGGAAGAACTGATCTATCAGCACCCCTATCAAAGTCTACTGATCTCGATCTTCCTGCGTCAGGTGCCAAGAATGCAGCCGCAGAATATCGTCAATGTGATTACGCGCGGCATGCAGGATTTCCATGGCCAGATGAATGTGCTCAAGGCTGAGATGGAGCGCTGGAAGAAGTCGGGTGTTCAGGTCATGATGCTGGCAGGCGATGCGGAGCGGATGGACCGCATGCGGCGGGTACTGCTGGACTATGGCATCGAAGAACCGGTTATGTTTGAGGGGCATCTGCAGAATGGCTTCGAGATGCCTTCGGTTCATGCTGCCATTATTACAGAGAGCGAAATGTTCTCCTCGAAGCAGCGCAAAACACGCAAAACCACAAAGAATATGGACAACGCCGAGCGCATCAAGAGCTATACGGAGCTCAAAGTCGGCGATTATGTGGTGCATCAAAACCACGGTATCGGGAAATATATGGGGATCGGGACGCTCGAAATCAACGGAATCCATAAGGACTACATGCATATTCTGTATGCCGGGGGCGATAAGCTGTCCGTTCCGATTGAGCAGATCGATCTCATCCAGAAATATGTCGGTTCGGAAGACAAGGAGCCGAAGGTTTACAAGCTGGGCGGAAATGAATGGACGCGGGTTAAGAACAAGGTTCGCTCTTCCGTTCAGGATATCGCCGACGATCTGATCAAGCTGTATGCCGAGCGTCAGACTGCGCCTGGGTACGGATTTGAGAAAGATACGTCGGAGCAGCAGGAATTCGAGGACATGTTCCCATATGATGAAACACCTGATCAGCTTCGAGCGATTACCGAAATCAAAAAAGACATGGAGCAGAACCGGCCGATGGATCGGCTGCTGTGCGGTGATGTCGGTTACGGGAAAACGGAAGTGGCCGTTCGCGCTGCGTTTAAAGCAGCGATCGAAGGGAAGCAGGTTGCGGTGCTGGTACCGACGACGATTTTGGCCCAACAGCATTACGAGACGTTTCGGGAGCGTTTTGCCAATTATCCGATCAACATTCAGGTGCTGAGCCGTTTCCGGAGCCGTAAGGAGCAGAATGAGACGATCAAGAAAGTAAAGCAGGGCTCTGTCGATATTTTGATCGGGACGCACCGATTGCTGTCGCAGGATATTGTGTTCAAGGATCTGGGACTGCTGATTGTGGATGAAGAGCAGCGGTTTGGCGTTACGCATAAGGAGAAATTGAAGAAGCTGAAGACCAATGTCGACGTACTGACGCTGACGGCAACGCCGATTCCGCGTACGCTGCATATGTCGATGCTCGGCGTTCGGGATTTGTCGGTGATCGAGACACCGCCGGAGAACCGTTTTCCAGTGCAGACTTATGTCGTAGAGCATAGCCAGACCCTGGTGCGGGAAGCCATTGAGCGAGAGCTGGCCCGGGGCGGTCAAGTTTACTATCTCTACAATCGGGTTCAGGGCATTCAGGAGATGGCAGCCCAGATATCCATGCTGGTACCGGAGGCCCGAGTGGGTGTGGGACACGGGCAAATGTCGGAAACGGAACTGGAAAAGACCATTCTCGACTTCCTGGACGGCGAACACGACGTATTGGTTAGTACGAGCATTATTGAGACAGGTGTGGATATCCCGAATGTAAATACGCTTATCGTGCATGATGCGGACAAAATGGGCCTCTCCCAGCTGTATCAGCTGCGCGGACGCGTCGGACGTTCCAACCGGATCGCTTATGCTTATTTCACGTACCAGCGGGATAAGGTGCTGACCGAAGTGGCCGAGAAGCGGCTGCAGTCCATTAAAGAATTTACGGAGCTTGGCTCCGGATTCAAGATTGCGATGCGGGACCTGTCGATTCGCGGTGCGGGCAATCTGCTCGGAGCGGAGCAGCATGGCTTTATTGCTTCCGTCGGGTTCGACCTGTATTCACAGATGCTGGCGGAGGAGATACAAAAACGCAAAGTCAGCATGCTGGGCGAGCCGCCATTGCCATCGAAGGACTGGAACACTTCCATCGATCTGGGGATTGATGCTTACTTGCCGTCAGATTACATTTATGACAGCATCCAGAAGATCGAAATTTATAAAAAAGTGGCTGTCGTTTCGTCTATCGACGAATCGGCGGAGCTTGAGGATGAACTGCTTGACCGCTTTGGCGAGCTGCCGCTTGCGGTAAGTAACCTGCTTGCTGTATCCCGCTTGAAGGTATATGGTCGTACGTACGGGATCGACTCCATTATCCAGCGCGGCGACGATGTGCTGCTGCAGTTTTATGAAGGGCAGGATAAGACGGTTGATACAGCAGGACTCGCGCAAATTGGAAATATGTTCGAAAGACGTGTACAATTTGAACAAGGGCCGACGATGGTCATTCGAATCAAAGGCAAGGGACTTTCCGATCAACAACTGTTAGAATTGCTGGAGCAATTCCTGGAGGCCGCAAAAGGGCCATTCAACCTGAAGGGAGAACTACAAAATGCCGTCAAGAAATAACAAGGCATGGAAGACGTTTATGGTATCCATCACAGCAGTGCTATCCATGTCGATGATCGCTGCGTGCGGTAACGACAAGACTAAGGGAACCGAAAATGATAATAGCAAAGTTATTGTCAAATATAAGGGTGGAGAGATTACCGAGAAGGAATTTGATCTGGAACAGCGCATGATTCAGTTCATGTCCCCGGAATACGCCCAATTTTTACAAATGGATGAATTTAAAGAGTATTTGGCGAAACAGGGGGTAGCCTATGAATACCTGTACGCCAAAGCTGACGATAAAGCGAAGGAAGCTGCCGGGAAGCAAGCGGACGATTTGCTAAAGCAGCAGAAGAGCGGAATGGGCGAGGAGCAGTTTAAAGCTGCTCTAGAATCGCAGAAATTGACGGAAGACGATCTCAAAAATTATATGCTTCGCGTCATGACCGTTATGGAATATGAGAAGAATCAGGTAACCGAAGAGAATATCAAGAAGGAATTCGAGGCGAACAAGAAGGATTACACCAACATTAGCGTTCGTCATGTCCTGATTGGTTTTAAGGATGCGGAAGGCAAGGAAAGAGCGGAAGGCGAGGCGCTCAAAATTGCCAAGGAAGTACAGTCCAAGCTGAATAAAGGCGAGGACTTTGCTGCGGTCGCTAAGAAATACTCCGAGGATCCGGGCTCCAAGAACAGCGGAGGCCTGTATGAGAACAAACCGGCAGGCACTTGGGTACCGCAGTTCAAGGAAAAGGCGCTAACGCTTGAGCTTAATAAGATCAGCGATCCGGTAGAAACTGACTACGGTTACCATGTCATGAAAGTGGAGAAGCGCGAGGAAGTGTCTTACGACAAGCTGCCTGCCGATCAGAAGGAAGGCATTCGGAATGAGCTTGCTTCGGCGAAGATCGACAACTTTATGCAGAATGAGCTCAACGACCTGATTGAGAGCATGAATCTTCCGAAGAGTGAGAACGCGGACAAGCCTGCCGAAGGCACAGGAGACCAGAAGAAAGACGGTACCACTGACAAACCTGCCGAAGGTGATCAAACACCGGATGCAGGCAAGGAAGACACGGGTAAATAAGCCCGCAGACAAGGTCCGGCAATTGATATTGTAATGCGCTGCGGGTAATGCTGGATATTACGGCTAGCGCATGATGAAATGGTGGGATCTTCGAATCCATAACGTGCGAAATCGCGCGTTATGGATTTTTTCTCCCCTGACATCCGTCTCTTTCGAATGATATTTATTTTTGGATTTCGCAACCAACAGAGGGTAGATGATGTATAAGGAATTGGGAATGGATGAATACTATGGTCAGACATTAACTCTTATATACCTGGGGACATCCTCTTCCCGAATGGAACAGTAGTTGAAAAATCTTCTTATGAAAGTGGGGCAACAAGTGACATGAAAGCTACTGGTATCGTCCGCCGTATTGATGACCTCGGGCGCGTGGTCATTCCAAAAGAAATTAGACGCACACTGCGGATTCGCGAAGGTGACCCGCTGGAAATTTTCGTTGACCGGGATGGAGAAGTCATTCTGAAGAAATATTCACCGATCGGTGAATTGGGCGATTTTGCGAAGGAATACGCAGAGTCCCTTTATGAGAGCACAGGTCACATCACGATCATATCGGACCGTGATACATTTATCGCCGTAGCAGGCGGCTCCAAGAAGGAGTATTTGGACAAGCCGATTGGCAACCTTCTGGAAAACTGCATGGAAAATCGCAAGACGGTGCTGGAAAGCAACAGTGGTACGTATGAGATCAGCAAAGACAATCCGGAAACTTTATCCGCTTTTGTCGCTGCACCTATCATTGCTGGAGGAGACCCGATTGGCAGTGTTGTGCTGCTGAACAAGGACGAATCCGTGAACATGGGTGAGATGGAAGTGAAGATGTCTGAAACCGCCGCAGGCTTCCTCGGCAAGCAAATGGAACAATAAGACAAGGACATGAATCCTTGGATGGAGACTCCCGCTGAACGTTGATCACAGGGTCAATCGGCAGCTGGGAGTTTTTGTTGTCCGGTTTCTCTTTTTTGTACCCCTCTCCCGCCCTTGGTTATAATGGAGGTACACATGGCAGCATCTGCGCAGATGTTTGTTCTGTGATACGAAAAAAAAGAAACTAGGGGATTGGAAGAGGATATGAAACCAGATCAAACAGGGGCAAGGCTTCTGCAGGGAGCGTTTATTCTCAGTGCGGCCGCGCTTCTGTCCAAGCTGATTGGCACACTGCAAAAAATACCGCTGCAAAATATGGGTGGGGATGCCGTCTTTGGCATCTACAATACGGTTTATCCGTTCTATATGATGATCATTACGATAGCGGCGGTTGGCTTCCCCGCGGCGGTCTCCAAATATGTGGCAGAATATGAGGCCGAAGGGCGCACTGAGGACGGCCATCGCCTGCTGCGCCTGTCTTCCGTCTCGTTGGTGCTGTTCGGTCTATTTCTCGGCTTCCTGATGTATGTCTGTGCTCCGTGGATCGGGATGTGGATCGGAAGCAGTCAGGTTGTGCCCGCCCTCCGCGCAGGTGCGTTGGCGCTGGCATTCGTGCCTTGGATGTCGGTCCTGCGCGGTTATTTTCAAGGGCTGCACAATATGGTGCCAACGGCAATCTCCCAGATTACGGAGCAGGTTGTCCGTGTTGGGGTCATGATTGTGCTGCTGCTCTACATGATCCGTGCCGGTGCCGATCCCGACGTAATTGCCGCCGGAGCGCTGCTCGGATCTGCTGCCGGTGGCGCCGCCGGTCTATTGGTGATGGGAATATACTGGCGCAAGCATGTCCGGTCAACTCGGGGTGAAATACAAGGAGAAGTAAGTCAAGGATTCGGAGCGGCGGGTATGAACGAAACGGGGATGCGTGCCGATGTAACTAGAGAGGGAGCAGGTGTTCTACTTGGCCGCCTGCTTGCTTATGGAATCCCCGTCTGTCTTAGTCTGCTCGCTGTTCCACTGATTGGACTGGTGGATACCTTCACGGTGCCCCGGTTATTGACATCCGGTGGACTGGGCGAAGCAACGGCCATGGCGGAGTTTGGGGTCTATAACCGCGGATTGCCGCTTGTCCAGTTGGTTACGATGCTGGCTGCTTCGTTGTCGGTTCTGTTTATCCCTGCGCTGGCGGAGGCCAAGTTCAAAGGAGAGTCCGCCCGGGTTGCAAGCCAAACCCGCATGGCCCTCCGTTGGTTTTGGCTGATTGGAATGACGGCCTCCGTAGGCCTGGCAGTGCTGGCTGAGCCGATTAACGTCATGCTGTACGAGGATGCTGCTGGGACGGTGACGATGCAGGTGATTGCCTTTACGGCTGCTGGGGGTACGCTAAGCACGATTACTGCTGCGCTGCTTCAAGGGATCGGTATGGTCAAAGCACCGGCGGTTCATCTGCTGGTTGCGGCTGGGCTCAAGCTGCTGCTCAACCTGCTGTTGGTGCCGCAGTTCGGCATTACCGGCGCAGCCATCGCCGGCGTGGCTGCGCATCTGACCGCCGCCGTGCTCAACCTTGCGCTGCTCTCGCGAAGCGCCGGCACCCGCCTTGACGTCGGCGGCATGTTCGCGAGGACGCTGCCGGTCCTAGCCGCGGTGGCACTGGCCGCCTGGGGCGCAGGTGAGGCAGCCGGCGGCATCCTGGCGGCTGCCGGCTTCGCCCCGGGCCGCCTCACCCACGCGGCTGCGAGCCTGAGCGGCGTCGCGGCTGGCTGCGGCGCCTTCCTTATCGGCGCCGCACTCACGAAGCTCCTCACCGAGGAGGAGCTTCGGATGCTGCCAAAGGTCGGAAGACCGCTGGCGGCCTTCTTGCGGGCCCTGCGCGTGCTGCGCTGACCCGGGCTGACGTGAGATGTTTGATCTTCTGTGATATAGTAGTGTACGATAATGACGTCGACAAGGCGGACGAAGACGAAAGGAAGTAGCGTATGAGTGCATCCATTACGGTGGTCGGCTTGGGTTCTGGCAACCCAGATCGATTGACGATAGGTATCATAAAAACCATGCAGCGGGCATCGAAGGTGTATGTGCGTACATTATCTCATCCCGTCATCGCTGCGTTGAATGAGTTCCAGATTCACCCGGAATCGTTTGACCATGTGTATGAAGCGCATGACACCTTTCCCGAGGTGTACGAATCCATTGCATCCGCGCTAATCAACTTGGCTAAGGCTGCTGAGGATGATCGTGAGCTTGTCTACGCGGTGCCCGGGCATCCGATGGTAGCGGAGGCAACGGTTCGGTTATTACGGGAGCGCTGCCCGGGAGAGCATGTGACGCTTACGGTGCTCGGCGGTGAGAGCTTTCTGGACGAGGCCTTCGTTCGCCTTGGTTTCGATCCCATTGAGGGCTTCCAGCTTCTCGATGCAGCTGAGCTACGTGCAAGTGTCATCCAGCCGCAGCTCCATACCCTGATCGGCCAGGTGTATGATATGTTTACCGCTTCGGAAGTTAAACTGGCGCTGATGGAACTGTATCCGGACGAATATCCGGTCATTGTCGGCCATGCGCTGGGCGTTGAGGGCGAGGAAGTGATCCAGCGCGTGCCGCTCTACGAGCTTGATCGCATCGACGGGTATGGAAATCTTTCGCTGGTCTACGTACCCCGAAGCGATGACAGCCTGCTTCGACAGCGAACGTTTGCCAGACTCCATGAGATCGTTGGCATTCTGCGCAGTCCTGAGGGCTGTCCATGGGACCGTGAGCAGACCCATGAATCCATCCGCAAAAATCTGATCGAAGAAACCTATGAGGTATTAGAGACGATTGATGAGGATGATCCTGAGCATATGCAGGAAGAACTCGGGGATCTGCTGCTGCAGATTATGCTGCATTCTCAGATGGAAGAGGAGCTCGGTACCTTTACGGTGTATGATGTCATTCAAGCGTTGAATGACAAGTTGATCTTCCGTCACCCGCATGTCTTTGGCGAGAGCAGCGCCAAAGATGCGGAATCTGCCCTGCAGAACTGGGAGCAGATGAAAGCGGAAGAGAAGCGCCGCAAAGGGCTCTCCCCAGAGAAAGCTTCGGCACTGGATGGCATTCCGCGGGATCTTCCCGCCTTGATGAAGGCGTACAAGCTCCAGAAGAAGGCATCCAAGGTTGGTTTCGATTGGGATAATATCGAGGGCGTGTTCCAGAAGATTGAAGAGGAACTCGGTGAACTGAGGCAGGCGGTGACCGAGGGCCAGTCTGATGAGGATACGGCGCTTGAGCTCGGCGATCTGCTGTTCGCGGTCTCCAATGCGGCAAGATTTATTGGGGCGGACCCGGAAGAAGCGCTTTCGAGAACGAACCGGAAGTTTGTCAGTCGCTTCAGCTACATAGAGGAGCAGCTTACCGCCCAGGGGAAAACCTTGCAGGAAAGTACCCTGGACGAGATGGAAGCCCTATGGCAGGCAGCTAAATCGGGATCGACACAAAGCGGCGGTATCGATGTGTGAAAAAGGCAACTTTTCACGTAAAAAATAAAAAAATAGGGATTTGCGGCAGGAATTCCGCAAGGCATCCAGAATAATCATTAATGGTGAAATCTTGCAGATTGCAAGGCGGTTTAACCGAATAACCGTAAAATCTTATATTTTTCTGATAATTGGGAGGATTTAATTCATGAACAAAACAGATCTGATCAACAACATTTCCGGTAAAAGTGGATTGACAAAAAAAGACGTAGAGAACGTCTTGAACGGCTTCCTTGGTGAAATTACTGAAGCTTTGGCTAATGGCGATAAAGTTCAATTGATCGGCTTTGGTACATTCGAGACTCGCAAGCGCGCTGGACGTACAGGCCGCAACCCGCAAACAGGTAACACAATCGAAATTCCAGAATCCAACGTTCCTGCGTTCAAGGCAGGCAACAAGCTTAAAGAAGCCGTAAAATAATGCGTGTCGATAAATTCCTGAAAGTATCGAGGTTAATCAAGCGGCGTACCGTAGCGAAAGATGTATCGGATCAAGGTCGGGTGCTGATCAATGGCCGTGAGGCCAAGCCGAGCAGCACGGTTAAATTGGGCGACGAGATCACCGTCCAATTTGGTCAGAAGCTGGTGACCGTCCGGGTCGAGCGTCTTACCGAGACAACCCGTAAAGATGAGGCGACCAGCCTCTATACCTTGGTCAAGGAAGAACCGATCGTTAAAGATCGCGGATTGGACTGGTAATCAGCCCGAGCCGTTCCATCAAACGTCCCTCTCACCATATGGTGTGGGGGACGTTTTTTATGTTTATCATGGGTGTATAAACGTTGGACCTCCCGCTCTCGTTCTTTCTCCGTGCATTCCTTGCAGCATCACGATCATTCCTGAAGCGGTTACTCTTCTTCCGGTTCTAAAGGCAGGCGCCTTCCCATAAGCTATTGTTAAAAGGAGGGGTACATGCCATGATCGACCAAGGGAAGGGCAAGTTTCATGACCTGCGGATGCAGAACCGGAAGCTGCTGGACATTACGGGTGTCCAAAATGTGGAGAGCTTTGACAGTGAAGAATTTCTGCTTCAAACCGAGCTTGGGCATCTCACCATTCGGGGGCAAAATTTACATATTAAAAATCTCAGCCTGGAAGAGGGGCTTTTGTCGATTGAAGGTCAGGTGCATTCACTGATTTATTTGAATCCCGGTTCGCAGACCAAGAACAAGAGTCTGCTGGGTAAGCTGTTTAAATGAACCCCAGCGTACAATGGATCACGCTGCTCTGGATGCTCTTCTCCGGAGCAGCGATGGGAGTCGCCTTCGACAGCTACCGGGTGCTGGCAGGGCAGCTCCGTTTCCCGCAATGGTCCAAGCATACCCTGGACTTCCTTTACTGGATTGCGGCAGCCTTCTTCATTTTTCGCATGTTGTATGTGACCAATGACGGTCAACTGCGTTTTTATGTGTTTGTGGGCCTGTTTATAGGGGTTTGGATCTATTTTTTATTATGGAGTGTCATAACCCAGCGTTTTGTGGTAATGTTAATTCAAGTGACAAAAGGCTTGCTGTCCTTTTTGTACAAGCTGTTCCGTATCTTATTGTGGAATCCGATCAAAGGAATCCTGATGCTCATCTTAGGATTGTTAAGGTTTCTATGGAAGTTTCTCCTGTCGCTGTTGCGTTTAGTCCTTAAATGCCTCATGCCTTTTTGGCGACTCTTGAAATGGATGCTGAGACCGATCACATCCAGAGTCAGGCTGCCGGCATGGTGCAAGCAATTCGCGGACAAGGTTATCAAGGCGTGGAAGCGCTGGTTTTAGGAGGTATGGTCATGGGAAGATTTGCTGATCCATCGAAGCAGGCTCCCCAACAAACCAAGACAAAGAACAAAGGCGCACGCCGGCGTAAAAGAATGTTTGTGGCGATGATGGCGCTGTTTTTGATCTGGGCAGGTTCAACGCTCTGGTCCCAGAATGACCGCATCCGTAATCAGAACGAAGCGCTAGCTCAAAAGCAAGAGGATTATAAGTCCGTTGAACAGTCGCTAATCCAGATTACTCATGAAGTGGAGCGATTGAAGGACCCTGAATATATCGGGCAGATTGCCCGCAAGAAGTTTGGACTGTATCTGCCAAATGAGACGCCGATCATTCAGCCCCAAAATTCGGGCGAAGAGCCGTAATTAGGCATGACAGACGTCTGTTGACCTTGTTTAGGTCATTATCGTATAATCAAATCACCGCAGCGCGATTTATAAATCGGACTGTATATTTTTAAGGGAGGATCATTTTATTCTATGGCAATTGAAGTGGGCACCAAGTTAGAGGGCAAGGTGACAGGCATAACGCATTTTGGAGCATTTGTGGATCTGTCAGGAGGTGTCACGGGTCTCGTTCACATCTCGGAGATCGCCGACAACTACGTTAAGGATGTCAACGATCATTTGAAGATCAACGATGTCGTTACCGTGAAGGTGATTAATGTCGACAAGGACGGCAAGATCGGTCTTTCGATCAAGCAGGCCGTCGACAAGCCGGCTTCCGAAAGTCGTCCACCCCGCGCACCGAGACCGGAACGCAGTGGAGGCGGCGGAGAACGATTCGGAGGTGGCGGTGGTGGAGGATTCAACCGTGAACGCGGTGGACGCCCGTTTAAGCCTGCGGCCAACAAGCCTTCATTTGAGGATAAAATGTCACGCTTCCTGAAAGACAGTGAAGAACGAATCTCTTCGCTTAAGAAGAATACGGAAGGCAAACGCGGTGGACGCGGAGCCAAACGTATGTAATTCGATAAAATATAAACTGACCGCAGAGGGAAACCGCCTTCTGCGGTTTTTTTGTCGTTGTATCCAAGGGTACGACAGGTTCCTACGCAATTTACGGCGCTTCCGTGTGGAATGAACACGGGATGTCTGCCTCAATTCGGGAAATGATCTGCAAGAATGCTCCAGGTTTGAGTCGTGTAAACACCGCTGGGCGTGGGGGATGAAGGCTCTTTTCCCGAACGTTCGCAAGGCCCGTTGATTTTGTCGGAAATTTCTTTGGGGCTTGTCCGGTGTTCTGACAAACTTTCCTGAACAGGGGTTTTATAATGGGACCAACAAATTCGTGAAGAATGGGGTGCCAGCGTAATGGATAAAAGAAATCTGGTGATGTTTCCGGGTACTGAGGCAGTTAAAGGGGGAGCGGGTTCCATTCGTGCCCGTGTAACAGAACGGTTAGGGCAGCTGCCTTTTCTACAGCGTCCCATCCACTTCCTGGCCGCTAAGAAGTGGATGATCCTGCTAACCTTCATGGGTTTTCTGCTCGGACGAGCGATGATTCTGGGAGAGCTGTCTCCATTTGCAATCGCTTATTTTGCAGTCATTGCCTTTATGCGCCGTGATTATTTGCTGCCGGTAGGCGCCGCTATCGTTGCAGGAAGTTTATTTGCGTCCTTTCCGGTGGCATGGATGGTACCGGCAGAAATCTTGATCTTTTACTTTATGATGCGGGGATTGGAGACCTATGATCGGGCAGAATTGTCGTATGCACCGTTGATGGTATTTGTCTCCACCTTCTTCGTGAATCTGTTCAGTGTTCTCATCGGACCGAGCATTACCTGGTATTCCATGATGATGCTCACCTTGAATGCCGTGCTCAGCTTTGTCCTGACATTGGTCTTTATTCAAGCGATTCCCGTGCTGACGCTTCGTAAAAAAACGCATGCTCTTCGAAATGAAGAAATTCTATGTATTATCATTTTGCTGGCGTCGGTCATGACAGGTGCCGTTGGCTGGACGATCCAATCTCTGTCGGTAGAGCATGTCTTATCCCGATACTTAATTCTGCTGTTTGCCCTAGTCGGGGGAGCTCCGCTAGGCGCCTCGGTTGGCGTAGTAACGGGCCTCATCCTCAGTCTTGCCAACATTTCGGCATTCTCCCAGATGAGTTTGCTCGCCTTTTCCGGGATGCTCGCAGGTATGCTAAAGGAAGGGAAGAAAGGCGGTGTTTCGCTGGGAATGCTGCTGGGGGCAACTATTCTCTCCATCTATTTCAGCAATCCTGGAGAAGTGATGATCTCCACTTGGGAAACCTGCGTGGCTATCGTGTTATTCCTCATTACGCCCAAGAGTGTGATGCAGGCTATAGGCAAATATGTGCCTGGCACGCAGGATCATACCCGTTCACAGCATGAATACGCCAAGCGGGTCCGGGATCTTACAGCGGACCGTGTGACCCAATTTTCCCGGGTGTTCCGGCAGCTCTCGCAAAGCTTCGGACAGACGTCCGGGGTTATACAGCCTCCGGGCAAACAAACGGAGGAGATGAATCATTTCATGAATGCCGTGGCGGAGGGAAGCTGTGCCACATGCTTTAAACGGAATCAGTGCTGGGATATGAAGTTTTACCAGACTTATAAATATATGACCGATATGATGACCTCGATCGAGGAGAATCCTGAGATGGAAGCAGACGATCTGCCGCCGGAATGGAGCCGGATCTGTGCCAAGAAGGAGGAGGTGCTTGGCATCCTCAAGCAGCAGTATCATCTTTACCAACATGATATGCAGTGGAAACGCCAAATATACGATAGCCGTCATCTGGTAGCGGAACAATTATCCGGGGTTTCGCAGGTCATGGAAGACTTGGCCCGAGAGATTAAGCGGGAAAGCCAGACCATGCACATTCAAGAAGAACAGATTCGGGAAGCGCTTCAGCAGCTGGGCTTATCGGTTCAAGGCATCGATATCATCAGTTTGGATTCCGGGCAGGTCGAGATTGAGATCATTCATGCATACACCCGGGGTTATGACGAATGCAGGAAGATTATCGGACCGCTGCTGTCCGACATTCTTGGGGAGCATATCGCCGTAATGGAAGAGACCTTGACCCATCCAAGAGATGGATTGGCCACCGTGCGATTCGGCTCAGCGAAAACATATGAAATTATGACGGGCGTAGCCGCAGCGGCTAAGGGAGGGGATATTTTATCAGGTGACAGCTTCAGTACGGTCGAGCTGGGCAACGGGACGTTTGCGGTAGCGCTTAGTGATGGTATGGGCAACGGGGAAAGGGCACGGCTCGAGAGCAGCTCGGCTCTGAATATATTAGAACAGCTGCTTCAATCCGGGATGGATGAGAAGCTGGCAATCAAATCGGTCAACTCGATTCTAATGCTGCGTTCGCCGGATGAAATCTATGCTACGGTCGATATGGCCCTAATCGATCAATATACGGCTCAGACCACCTTTATGAAGATCGGTTCGACGCCAAGCTTTATCAAACGAGGCAATGATGTCATACCGGTCTCGGCCAGCAATCTTCCGATTGGGATCATTCAGGATATCGAAGTGGACCTAGTCTCATTACAGCTGCAGGCCGGTGATGTTCTCATTATGATGACGGATGGCATATATGATGCGCCGGGTTATGCGGTAAACAAGGAGTTATGGATGAAACGAATGATTCAGGAAGTGAACAGTGAGGATCCGCAGGAAATTGCCGATTGTTTGTTGGAGAAGGTGATTCGTTACCAGCAGAATCAAATTCATGATGATATGACGGTGGTGGTCGGGCGTGTGGATCACTTTCATCCGGAATGGTCGAATGTGCATGTTCCGGGCTTTGCCCGAATGGAGCGGCCGCGAACGGTTAGCTGATGCGTTAGATAAATCAAGCGATTACCCGGGAAATGGAGGCCCCCGGAGATGGTAAATCTTTTTACGTCTATTCTTCCTATATATCGTTTGAACTCTCTTGAATGTGGAAATGATAGAGATAGAAGTCAAATCGATAGGAATGGATGAGACGGAGGCGATCATTTATTATGAAGCAAATTCTACTGATTACGGACGGGTGCTCTAACGTTGGGGCCAGTCCAGTTCTGGCCGCAGCCCATGCGCTCCAGGATGGTATTGTTGTGAATGTGGTGGGGGTTCTTGATTACGGGACGATCGGTGAGCTAGGGGGATTGGAAATTCAGGAGATAGCCAAAGCGGGAGGAGGCATACACCGGATCGTAGGCACACCGCAGCTGGCGCAGACGATACAGATGATGACTCGGAAAACGGTGGTTCAGACGATCCAACAAGCGGTAAATAAGGAGATACAGCATATTCTGGGGGGCGGGTCGCTGGAGGAGCTTCCGCCGGACAAGCGTTCGCAGGTCGTGGAAGTGGTGGATGAGCTGGCTGAGACATCATCACTGCAGGTCGCGCTGTTAATCGATGCAAGTGCAAGTATGAAACCCAAGCTGGCTGCCGTTGAGGAAGCGATACGTGATTTGATGCTGAGTTTGAAAGCGCGCGCAGGCTCAAGCGAATTGTCCGTATTCCATTTTCCTGGAAAACACAGCGGCGAGGATATCGTGATGGACGTGAATTGGACCTCAGATCTTGACGGCGCCCGGGGAATGTTCAGCCGCTTGCAGATGAGAGGGGCGACGCCGACTGGACCTGCCTTGTTAAAGGTGATTGAATTTTACCGATATGGTACACTAGAAGGTAATCAATCATGGCAGGGTCATTCCAGCCAAGAGGAAGGGATGCTCGGTGACTACGTTGTCTAACCCGGGTTATCCGCCAGGAACCGTAATTAAAGGCAAGTGGCGGAACAGCCGGTACATCGTGGAACGTATGCTCGGCAAAGGGGCTAACGGCAAGGTGTATCTGGTTCACCGGGCAGGAGTACGCGGGCGTTATGCTTTGAAAGTAGGGTATGACGCTCTGGATCTTCAATCCGAAATTAATGTGCTGAATGCGTTAAAAGAACAGATGCCGGACCCGTATCTCGTGGAGGCGGACGATCATCATGACGGCAGTGGCGAAGTGTCCTTCTATGTTATGCGTTACATTGAGGGGAGTCCGCTGCATCATTTTATTCGCAAACGCGGTGCCGACTGGATCGGATTGATCGGACTGAAGCTGCTCGAGAAGCTGTCCGTGCTGCATGCATCCGGTTATGCATTCGGTGATTTGAAGCCGGATAATGTGATGGTTTCGGCATACGGAAGAGTGGAACTGATCGATTACGGAGGCGTCAGCCCTTTCGGACGCAGCGTAAAGCAGTTTACGGAATGGTATGATCGGGGATACTGGAATGCCGGAAGCCGGACTGGCGACGTAACCTATGATTTGTTCTCGTTTGCCGTGATGTGTATCGGCCTGCTGGATGAGAAATCATTACGGGAGGCGTCTTGTCAGCTTCCCCAGACCCGTAGTGTTGCAGATCTGCAGCTGGTGCTGCGAAGAAACCTTGTGTTCAAACCATACGCTGTTTGGCTGAACAAGGCTTTATCGGGGGATTTCGTGGATTCACGGGAAGCGTTGAACGAGTGGAGAAAACGAATATACGAAGGTTCGGGGAGGAACGTGCGTCCTAATCCAGGACGAACTCCGCGTTGGCTGAAGAACGCGTTTGGTTTATCGTTAGTCATCATGGCCCTTGCTGTTTATTTTTTCTTCCGCTCATGAAGCTGAATTGTTACCTTGTTACTGGGAGTTCATAAAGGGGACCTGGAAGTGAAACAGGATTATTTACGGACATTCGTCCAACATGTCGAGCGTACAGCCGCAGAGTTTGATCTGTGGTCAGAAGGCGATAGCATCGTGGTCGCTGTTTCCGGCGGGCCTGATTCCGTTGCGCTCCTGCACGTGCTGCATGAAATTTCTTTGCACCGGACACCGCTCCGATTGATCTGCGCCCATGTGCATCATGGGTTTCGGAAAGAGTCGGACCAAGAGGCGGAGATGGTGCGTGAACTGGCGGAGCGGCTCGGACTTCCATTTGAAACGGCGTTCATCGATATTCCTGCTTATATGGAAGAGAGCGGTAAGGGTGGGCAGGAGGCTGCAAGAGAGAAGCGTTATGAATTTTTGCTGCAAACGGCTCATAAATACAACGCGCGCTCCGTGGCACTGGCTCATCATGCTGACGATCAAGCCGAGACGGTGCTCATGAGGCTTCTGCGCGGGAGCGGCGTGTCCGGACTTGCCGGAATAAAATTTAAGCGCACGGAAAAAAAAGTGGAACTTATCCGCCCGTTCCTTCGTATGTACAAGGCGGATATCGTGGAGTTGTCCCGCGTATGCGGATTCCAGTATGCGGTGGATCACAGCAATCTACAGACGAAGTACCGCCGTAATGCGATTCGCCTGGAAGTATTGCCTTTTCTGGAACGATATAATGGGCAGTTCTCCTCCTCACTCAATCAGCTGGCCGAAATAGTCCAGCAGGAGGATGATTTTGTGGAGCTTGAAGCTGCGAAGCAATTTCGGAGTATGGTACAGGAGAACGATGGGAGGCTCGCTTTCGACGCGCCTTCCTTTTTGGGCTTACATGTCGCTTTACAACGGCGTTTGATTAAACTAATATTAAATTACCTGCCCTCAGACCAGGAAAACACCGATTTTGTCAAGATTGAAACGGTGCGCCATGGCATTCTTAACGATCAGCGAAGCAACTGGCGTCTGGATCTGGGTGACGGCATTACCTGTGTTCGTGAGTATGGAGTGATCCAGTTTTGGCCTAAGCCTCCGAATGAACAGGGACAGTACATATACATTCTTGATTCTCCTGATGTTTCGCAGCAGTATGTTAAGGAAATCGGAAAAATGCTGAAATTGTCGTCAATGACAGGAAGCGAAAGCCGGAACGGCTCCAGACCATCAGCCTTTGTGGCGGATTTTGATGCGGATGAGCTGAGGTTTCCCTTAACCTTGCGTAACAGACAGCCGGGGGACAAGATGAAGATCATGGGATTAAACGGAAGCAAAAAGGTGAAAGATATTCTCATTGATGAGAAAATCCCACCGTCTGTCCGTGCCCGGATTCCTATTCTTTGTGACGGTTCCGGCAGCATCGTGTGGATTCCAGGTGTACGACGTTCCGTTCACGCCGCTTGCGGGCGGCACACATCACGAGTTCTCCGGATGGAGCTATCGGATGCTTAAGGCAAGTGTAAAACGAAGAATGGCCCGTTTCACGCTTTCATAGTATAAACGTAGGAGGTCCACTTAAGTTGCAGAATGACATTCAGGAAATACTCATCAGTGAAGAAGAGATTCACGCAAAGATTAAGGAACTTGGTTCCAAACTCAGCGCCGAATATGTGGGACGCAATCCACTCGTTATTTGCGTTCTTAAAGGTGCATTTATTTTTATGGCCGACTTGGTTAAATCCATAACAGTACCTCTTGAGTTGGATTTCATGGCTGTATCCAGTTATGGGGCATCAACCAAATCCTCCGGCGTGGTGAAGATCATTAAAGATCTGGACGCATCCGTTGAAGGCAGGGATGTGCTGATTGTGGAGGATATTATCGACAGCGGTCTTACGCTGAGCCATTTGATTGAGCTTTTGAAGAGCCGCAAGGCAAACTCGGTGCGCGTTGTCACGCTGTTTGACAAGCCGGCACGCCGTACGGTGGATTTGCAGGCCGATTACACCGGATTCGTGCTGCCGGATGCTTTTGTTGTCGGATACGGGCTCGATTATGCCGAGCATTACCGGAACCTCCCCTACATCGGGATTTTGAAGCCGGAAATCTACAGCAGTTAAACCGCGGCAATGGGCTGCTATCACAGTTCAGGGCCCTTTGTTGAGATGGCCAGACAGGCTGTGGTAAAATATCTTATGTGTCTTGAGAGGAGGTAGGGGATGAGTCGGTTCATCCGGAATTCTGGTTTTTATTTGATTCTATTTTTAGTCGTGGTGGGCATAGTACAATTCGTTACTAATGGCGGCGAGCAAGCCGATGCCCCTAGTTATAATCAACTGCGGCAGGAAGTCAAAGCTAACAACATAGAGGAAATGACGGTACAATTTGACGGTTACGCTTATCTGGTGACCGGTAAGTATAGGGAGATTTCCGAAGAGAAAAAATCGGAGAATTTCTCAACCTATATTCCTGCCACGGATGCAGCGATGCAAGAGCTGACTGCAGCCAGTGATAGCAACAACGTCAAACTGTCCGTGCAGCCAATGGAAGGCCAAAGCATTTGGCTGACATTGCTTTCATCCTTTATTCCGCTCATCATTATGTTTGTTCTGTTCTTCTTCCTGTTCAATCAGGCCCAAGGCGGCGGCGGCAAAGTGATGAACTTTGGTAAGAGCAAAGCCCGCTTATATAATGAAGAGAAGAAACGGATTACATTTGAGGATGTAGCCGGAGCAGATGAAGAGAAGCAGGAACTTGTTGAAGTTGTTGACTTCTTGAAAGATCCGCGCAAGTTTAACACGGTTGGCGCTCGCATTCCGAAGGGCGTTCTGCTTGTCGGTCCTCCGGGAACAGGTAAGACGCTCCTGGCTCGTGCCGTTGCTGGTGAAGCAGGAGTGCCATTCTTTAGTATTTCCGGTTCCGACTTTGTTGAGATGTTTGTCGGTGTCGGTGCTTCTCGTGTACGTGACTTGTTCGAAAACGCGAAGAAGAATGCACCATGTATCATCTTTATTGATGAGATTGATGCTGTGGGTCGTCAGCGTGGCGCCGGACTTGGCGGCGGTCATGACGAGCGTGAGCAGACACTCAACCAGTTGCTGGTTGAAATGGACGGTTTCGGAGCGAACGAAGGCATTATCATCGTTGCTGCGACCAACCGCCCGGACATTTTGGACCCGGCGCTTCTTCGTCCGGGACGTTTTGACCGTCAGATTACCGTAGATCGCCCGGATGTGAAGGGCCGTGAAGCCGTACTGAAGGTTCATGCACGCAACAAACCATTGACGAAGGATGTTAAACTTGACATCATCGCCAAACGTACAACCGGTTTTACAGGTGCCGATCTGGAGAATCTCCTGAACGAGGCTGCCTTGCTTGCGGCTCGCCGCAACCGTAAAGATATCTCCATGCGAGAAGTGGATGAGGCGATTGACCGTGTTATCGTCGGTACGGAGAAACGCAGCCGCGTGATCAGTGATCGCGAGAAACGTATCGTAGCTTACCATGAAGCAGGTCACACCATTGTGGGTTACTTCCTCGAGCATGCGGATACGGTGCACAAGGTAACGATTATTCCTCGTGGCCGTGCCGGTGGATATGTCATCATGATGCCGAAGGAAGATCGGATGCTCGTGACGAAGCAGGAATTGCTGGATCGCGTAACCGGTTTGCTCGGCGGCCGTGTTGCTGAGGAACTGTTCATCGGTGAAATCGGAACCGGAGCATATAGTGACTTCCAACAAGCGACGGGCATTATCCGCAGCATGGTTGTGGAATACGGTATGAGTGAGAAGCTCGGACCGATGCAGTTCGGTACATCCCAAGGACAAGTGTTCCTTGGACGTGATATCGGACATGAGCAGAACTATAGTGATCGAATCGCTTATGAGATCGATCAGGAAATGCAGCGATTTATTAATGATTGCTATGAGAAATGTAAAGAGATCCTGAATAAGCATGCAAAAGAGGTTCACCTGATTGCGAACACGCTCCTCGAGATGGAAACGCTGGAGCTTGAGCAAATCAAGAATCTCATTGAGACCGGATCAGCTGAAGGCAACGGCAGTGGCGACGGTGAAGGAGAAGGTTCTACCGAGAATGGTGAACCGATCATCGACAACATTGGCGACGTGAAAGTTCGTATCCAAGGGAAAGAAGACGGCGAGCAGCCGACTTCCACGGAAGAAATTCCGAACAACCCGATGGATTCGAATGATCCAGGGCCGGAGCGAAAAGATTCCGAGCGCAAGGATCCTCCAGGCGGATCGGACAACGGTAACAGCAGCTTAACGTAATATTCGCTGATAAAACATCGAATACCGAATAAAATTGAAGAACCGGAGAACGATAATTCGTTTTCCGGTTCTTTTTGTGCTTTCTATCACATTGACAGGGGGCAGAACGAACGTGTACATTAGTTGTTAAATAAGGATGCGCATCCTTTCACAAAGGTGGAAACCATCCTGAAAGTCACATGGTCATCAGCGGCGAACCGCCGGACTACATAAAGGGAGAGGGTCGATCATGGAAGCTTTGGCACTGGAGCGTAAAGCAGAACAGAACCGTGAACTGCGTGAGCGGTTAATGCAATTGAAGAAGGAACGTAATGCAATCATTTTGGCTCATTATTATCAACGGGACGAAATACAAGAGGTCGCTGATTTCCGGGGGGATTCCTTCCTGCTCGCGCAGAAGGCAGCACAAACCGATGCTGAGGTCATCGTATTTTGCGGTGTGCATTTTATGGGCGAGAGCGCTAAAATTCTGGCACCGGGCAAGACGGTTCTTATACCGGATGAGCGGGCTGGCTGCCCTATGGCGGATATGGTGAACGTGGACGGACTTCGGAAGCTGAAAGCGCAGCATCCGAATGCGAAAGTGGTCACATACATCAATTCATCGGCTGAGATCAAAGCCGAAACGGATATCTGCTGTACGTCATCCAATGCCGTTAAAGTGATTCAGTCGGTGGATTCGGATGAAATTATATGGGTGCCTGATAAAAACCTGGGACATTATGTTCAGCAGCATACCGACAAGAAGCTTATTATCTGGGAAGGGTATTGCAACACGCATGACATGCTGACGGTTAAGGATGTTGTCGAGATGAAGGCCAAATATCCTCATGCGGAATTTGTGGTGCACCCGGAATGCCGTCCTGAGGTTGTTGCGATGGGCGATTTTGTAGGGAGTACCACCGCTATTCTGGAATATTGCAAAAATTCATCTGCCAAGGAGTTTATTGTAGGCACAGAGGATGGAACCGGATATCAGCTTCGATTGGATAGCCCGGATAAATCGTTCCACTTCGCTACGAAGTTCCTGGTGTGTCCGAATATGAAAGTGAATAACCTCAAAAAGCTGGTTAAAGCGTTGGAAACGATGAAGCCGCAAATTTATGTGCCGCCGGTCGTTGCAGAGAAAGCCAGAACTTCATTAGAGCGCATGTTACAAGTTAAGTAGCATGCGCTACTCTTTCGTGAAAAGACAGGTGAGGCATCGTGATACCGCAGTATTTAATTGATTTTGAGCTGAACGATCTTCCGGTCATTGAGACGGATGTCATCGTGATCGGTTCAGGCATTGCGGGTTTATATACGGCGATCATGGCAAGCGCGACTCAGAATGTGCTATTGATTACGAAGAAATCGCTGCTTGAAAGCAACACGCGTTATGCACAGGGAGGGATTGCAGCCGTAACAGCAGAGGATGACTCTCCGGCCTACCACCGGCAGGACACCCTCCTGGCAGGGGCGGGCCTATGTTCTTCTACCGCGGTGGATGTGCTTGTCAACGAGGGCCCGGTCGGTGTTCAAGAGCTGATTCGGCTCGGTACGATGTTTGATGTGGAGAATGGCGAGCTCGCACTCACCCAAGAAGGCGCGCACAGTCATCGCCGGATCCTTCATGCCAACGGGGATGCAACCGGATATGAAATCGTGCGTGCCCTTTCCATTCAGGTTGAAATGCTTCACAATGTAGAGGTGTGGGACGATCATTTTGTCATTGACCTGATTACCGAGCAGGAAGAGTGTCATGGCGTTTTAGTACAGATGCCAGACGGCAAACGGGTATTCGTACGTGGACGGGCGACGGTGATGTGTTCCGGCGGCGCCGGTCAATTGTACCGGTATACGACCAATCCGGAGGTTGCCACAGCGGATGGCGTTGCCATGGCTTATCGGGCAGGCGCAGAAATTCGGGATATGGAATTTATACAGTTCCACCCGACGGCGCTTAGTTATCCGGGGGCGCCCCGATTCCTTATATCAGAGGCGGTTCGGGGTGAAGGTGCCGTTCTTCGGAATATACGAGGGGAACGGTTCATGCCCAAATACCATGAATTGCTGGAGCTGGCGCCACGGGATATTGTAGCACGGGCCATTGTCAGTGAGATGGAAGCAACGGGGTCTACCTTTGTTTATCTGGATATCACCCATGAGTCGCCGGAGATGGTCAAACATCGATTCCCAACGATTTATGAAACCTGCATGCAATATGGACTCGATTTATCGTCAGATTGGATTCCGGTCTCCCCGGCTGCGCATTATATGATGGGGGGCATCAAAACCAATCTGCATGGCGAGAGCAGCGTGAAGCGTTTATTTGCTTGCGGGGAGGTATCGTCTACCGGTGTTCACGGGGCGAACCGTTTGGCCAGCAATTCGCTGTCGGAGGCGATTGTGTACGGCAGTCGTATTGTCGAGCGCATTAAGAGTCTGCCGGAACCCTCAGGAGATCCACTTCATGTATCATTCCATCTCGGTCGCAAGGACACCCCGTCCCAGGCAATGGTGGAAAAGCGCTTGAAGCTTCAGAAGGTGATGGTACGTTATGCAGGACTTCGGAGAAATCGGGATACTCTATTAAGAGCAGCAGAAGAGCTCGGCCGTCAGCTGCCATTGTTCCATTCGATGCTTTCCAAGCGTGAGGAATACGAGTTTGCCAACATGCTCACAGCATCCTTACTTGTGGTGCAGGGTGCGCTGGGTCGTGAAGAAAGCCGGGGAGCCCACTACCGTGAGGATTTCCCGGAGCGGAATGACAGCGTATGGCAGAAACATATTGTCCATACACGGGATCAAGAAATGACGGAGGAATTAAGCGATGATGTTTAACGGATACAACGATGGCCTTCTCCAGAGTATACGGACTTGGCTGCAGGAGGATATTGGGTCGGGGGACATTACGACTCTTACCACCATTGAGCCGGGTCATGAATCCAAGGGCGTTATCCATGCCAAGGAGGCTGGAATCGTGGCAGGGATGCCGGTAGCAGAGCTGGTATTCGAAACGGTTGATCCGTCGCTGACGTTTACGGCATTGGTTCGGGATGGGGACGAGGTTGAAAAAGGAACGGTTCTCGCTGAGGTGGAAGGAAGCACTCATCGTATTTTGACAGGCGAGCGTCTCGCTTTGAATTTGCTTCAGCGTATGTCGGGTATTGCAACAAGAACACGTTCTTTTGTAGATGTACTTGAGGGATTGCCGACAAGATTGGTGGATACCCGCAAAACGACACCAGGCCACCGAATGCTCGAGAAGTATGCTGTTCGGGTTGGCGGCGGCGCGAACCATCGTTTCGGTCTGTACGATGCCGTTATGATTAAGGATAATCACATTAAGGGTGCAGGAGGAATCGCGCAAGCGGTCAGCCGGGCAAGAGCCCATATTCCACATACCATGACGATAGAAGTTGAAACCGAGAGCTTGGCGCAGGTGGAGGAAGCACTGGCTGCAGGCGCAGATATTATTATGCTGGATAACATGAGTCATGACATGATGGCGGAGTCTGTTCGAAGAATCAAGGCCAAGGTGCCTCATGTGCGGGTCGAAGCATCGGGGAACGTGACGCTGGAGACCGTACGCGGGATTGCCGAGACCGGGGTCGACGTGATATCCGTTGGTCGGCTGACTTATTCTTTCCATAGTCTCGATATCAGTCTGGATCTGAATGCGAAGAAAGGAGGGACAGAAGGTTGATTCTAGTTGTGGATGTAGGGAATACCAATATTGTACTGGGTGTGTATCAGGGGAAGAAGCTGCTGCATGATTTTCGAATCAGTACATCGCGTCAGTCCACCGTGGATGAATACGGTGTACTGATTCACAATTTGTTTCAAATGTCCAATATATTGGTAAGCCAAATAGAAGGCGTAATTGTTTCTTCCGTAGTTCCTCCTCTTGTACGTGTGGTCGAGGAGATGTGCAATAAATATATTGGCAAGGCGCCCCTGATTGTAGGACCGGGGATCAAAACAGGACTGAATCTGCGGTATGAGAATCCGCGCGAGGTTGGCGCTGACCGGATCGTGAATGCAGTAGCAGCCGTCGAGCAGTACGGGGGGCCGCTGATTGTGGTGGATTTCGGTACGGCGACGACGTTTGATTGCATTGATAAGGCAGGCAATTATCTTGGCGGAGTGATTGTGCCTGGTATTGGCATTGCTACTGAGGCTCTGGTACAGCGTGCTTCCAAGCTTCCTCGCGTAGAGCTCGAAAAGCCGAAAAAAGTAATTGGGCGCAATACCGTACATGCCATGCAGGCAGGCATCGTTTTTGGTTATGCGGGACAGGTTGATGGCCTGGTCAAGCGTATAAAAGCCGAGATGGGTACGGACAATGTTAAGGTTATCGCTACCGGGGGAATGGCCGAGCTGATTGCCAGCGAAACGGAGTCCATTGAAGAGATTTCTCCCCTTCTGACATTAGAAGGCTTGCGTATTATTTATGAGCGTAACTAGAACCGCTATAAAACCGTTAGATATTACAAACAACTAGAAAGACAAGGAGGCCTCAAGATGGGTAATCAAAAAGACCGTTTGCTGCGGGGAACAGCATTAAACGGGAAAGTACGGACATTTGCCGTTCGGACAACCGATTTGGTTGAAGAGCTTCGCCAAAGACATGATACGTTTCCTGTCGTCACAGCCGCTTTGGGCCGCACCGTGTCAGCAGCAGCGATGATGGGAGCTATGCTAAAAGGAGACGAGCGTCTTAGCATTCAAGTGCGAGGCGACGGACCGATCGGTTTGATTGCGGCGGAGAGTAATGCCAACGGCGAGGTCCGCGGATATGTCAAAAATCCGCATGTGGAGCTGACGAATATCCGTCCGGGTAAGATGGATGTTGCCGCTGCTGTAGGAACCACCGGCCATATTGATGTGATCAAGGATTTCGGGTTGAAGGAGCCTTACCGTGGCAGCGTACCGATTATTTCGGGCGAGCTCGCTGAAGACTTCACATACTATTTTGCCGTATCCGAACAGACCAACTCGGCGGTAAGCCTGGGTGTGCTGGTTTCACCGGATTATTCCGTGTCGAATGCGGGCGGCTTCATCATTCAGCTTCTCCCCGGCGTTACCGAGGATGAGATTACGGAGCTTGAGCTTGCGCTGAGCAAGATTCCACCGATCACCGAGATGCTGGAAGAAGGACTGGAACTGGAAGACATCCTGAAACGAGTAGTTCCGGATGTGACCATTTTGGAGGAAATGGACGTGTACTTCAGCTGTGACTGCTCGCATGAGCGAGTGGAGCGCGCTTTGATCAGCTTGGGGCAGGAAGAGCTTGAGCAGATGATCGAAGAGGATGGCAAGGCCGAAGTTTCTTGTCATTTTTGCAATGAAAAATATACGTTCGATAGAGAACAGCTAAAATCCGTGCTAGAGCGGGCCAAATCTTAACGTTGGGATGAGCGACCGTGATGACGAGACAAGAGAAGGGATTGTGGGCGACCGTCATTGTCTTGACAGCATGCGTATTGGGTATGGGGGGCTGGATGCTGTTTTCCGGGAATTTATCGCAAGAGGCTTCACCATCTTGGAAAGATGGCTCCCAACCAGTTGCATCCATCCAGGACAGGGCGATTACCGAAGACGAGTGGGTTGACGAGCTAAAGAAGCGTTATGGCCGCGAAATGCTGATGACCATGCTGAATCGGCACGCCGTGGCTCTGGAGGCCAAAGCGAAGGATATTGATGTTATGCCGGCGGAAGTCGATGCAGAAATCGAAGTCATGAGCCACAGCTACGGTTCTAAGGAACGTTTCTTATCGGAAATGGAAGATCAGCTTGGCATTACGGAGAGTGAACTAAAGACAGAGATGATGTATCGGCTGCTGCTTGAGAAAATTGCGACTTCCGACGTACACATCGAAGAGCAGCAGATCGATTCGTATCTGGAACAGTACCCTGACCAATTTCGCCCCAAGAAGCAGTTGAATTTATCCATGATCGAGGTCGCTTCGGAAAATGAGGCAGAACGGGTCATGGATCGGCTGGAGAATGGAGAAGCTTTTGCGGATCTCGCGGCTCAGGTATCTCTCGATGAGTATACTCGCGAAGACGGCGGGCAGATCGGCTTGGTCGAGGAGGATGATCCCTTCTTGCCGCCGGCACTGCTGGATGCAGCTTCAACGCTTGAGCCCTGGGATATTGCGGGACCGATCTCACTCACAGACACCTATGCCATTGTTTATGTGAAGGAAATTATCGAGCCTAAGGCCCCGAGCGAGGAAAGTGTCCGCGAGGCGGTTCGTAAGCAGCTGGCCCTAGAGCAGTCGGTGTCTTTATCCGAACTGGAGCGTCAGCTTCGCGAGAAATACGAGGCCCGGATTAGCGCTGGTACGGTCACGTTGTAAATAGAAGAAGAACATGGAGAAAGCTCGCTGTGGCGGAGTAAGATGTGGCTGCAGGAGCTTTTTTTGCGTTGAAGGTTGCAAAAGGTTTTATTCACTGAGGAATGGTGGCTTTCTGAGCGTGCATGGCTAGAGACGAATTCGTGTTTCCTCGTCCGGGAGGCGGAGGAAAATCCACCTAGAAATGTTGATTTTCGAGATGTGGGATATTGACAATGACACGTAACGTTGTTAAGATGAAGGTATAAAAACCTACCTTTTTACTCGGATATCAGCAACCTCAATAATCAAGAATTAGAGTCTATATGCTGGCTCTGCTTTTCTTTCAACATCCAGACACCACAAATTTAATGATTCGACATTAGAATGTATAACACCATTATGGATTTACTAGTTTATTCAGATTCATATTTAGAGGAGGGCTTCATTCATGGCAAAAGTCGTAAACAATGTGACAGAATTAATCGGTGGAACTCCACTCGTCCGTTTGAACCGGATCGTACCGGAGGATAGCGCAGAGGTTTATCTGAAGCTGGAATACCAGAACCCGGGTGCAAGCGTTAAAGACCGGATCGCGATCAGCATTGTGGAAGAAGCGGAGAAGGACGGGCGTTTGAAGCCGGGCGATACCATTATTGAAGCAACAAGCGGTAATACCGGTATTGGTCTAGCTATGGTGGCAGCTGCCAAAGGCTACAAAGCGGTTATCGTTATGCCTGAAACCATGAGCTTGGAGCGCCGCAACCTGCTGCGTGCCTATGGCGCGGAACTGGTACTGACACCGGGGTCGGAAGGAATGAACGGTGCGGTTAAGAAGGCGGAAGAAATTCTGAAGGAAAATGCCGGATTCTTTATGGCCGATCAATTCAATAACCAAGCCAACGTGAAAATCCACCGTGAAACAACAGGTCCGGAAATCGTTGAAGCGATCCAATCCATCGGCGGTTCCTTGGATGCGTTCGTGGCAGGTATTGGAACAGGCGGAACGATTACAGGGGCGGGCGAAGTGCTGAAAGAGCAATTCCCTGATATTAAGATCATTGCAGTTGAGCCTGCTGCATCGCCAATCCTTGCCGGAGGCAAACCAGGTCCTCACAAAATCCAGGGCATTGGCGCAAACTTCATTCCTGAAATTTTGAACCAAGAAGTCTACGATGAAATCGTTCATGTCGAGAATGATGATGCCTTTGAAACCTCCCGCCGTGTGGCGAAGGAAGAAGGCGTTCTTGGCGGCATTTCTTCCGGTGCGGCTGTATATGCGGCATTGAAGGTTGCCAAAGAGCTTGGTAAAGGCAAGCGGGTGGTAGCCGTGATCCCAAGTAATGGAGAACGTTACCTGAGCACGCCGCTCTATAACTTCGAGTAACGAGTAAGATGATATTGTAATATGCGCGCATGGTCTCACCTCATCTGGGTGAGATAATGCGTGACAAGGAAGGGGTCCTCAATGTGTTTTTATAGCATTGAGGGCTTTTTGCGTATACTAGTCCCAAAGATAACGCTTTATTGGAATCCACGGGATGACCGCTTCAAAAAATTATTGTTGGACGAGCTTCTATTTAGGGTTTTCAAGAGAAGCGGGATACAGTATACTGACAGGCAACAGTAAGGCTTTTGATGACTAAGGGAGGATCGGCATGGAGAGAAGAGTGGAGCTGGCCCAGTGGCAGGCATGGGCTAAAGAGGGCTGGTCCGTCGTTCCCTATCTGGTTCAATATAAAGGAGCAACAAGAGGGTTACCCCTGTCATGGAGACATGCATGGAAAGCGGCATCGCCGTATGCCTTTGTGCTGGAGAGCGGTAAGGGCGGACGCTATACGTATCTTGGATTGCGGCCAGTGTCCATTCTGCAGGGGAAGGGAAGCTATGGAGAGATCATAGAGCTGTCGGGGGATTCGCGAACGCAGGTAACGGGAAAGCCACTGCATCTGTTAGAGCAGTGGATGAAAGAATGGCGGGCTCCCCGTGTTCCGGGCTGGCCGGACTTTCGCGGAGGCTGCGCCGGTTTTCTAAGCTACGATGTAATCCGATCGATTGAGCAGCTCCCCAAGATGGCCAAAGATGAGCCGGGGTTCCTGGATTATATGTGGATGCGCATGGAAGAGATCTGGATCTATGATCATACAGATGACAGCATCTACTGTTCGGTACATGTCCCTCTGCCTTGGGCATTCGGGACCGGGGAAGTTTCGGAGGAAAAGGCGGCATCCGGTGCTTCTGTTGATGCATCCAGAGGTTCGGTGCTTTCAACCGATCAAGAGAAGCTATTGCAGGAGTTATATGATCGGGCTGTCGTAAGGGCTGAATCGATGCTGTTCCAATGGAATCAAATGTTCGGAACAGTCGTAGGGAACGGCTCGGAGTCCGAAGATGAGCACGTACGGCAGGAACGATGGAAGAAAGCGCAAGAGCTGTCCGGGCCGAATGTCGAGATTTGGGATCGGCTGGAGATTGATTTTACGCAGGAAGCGTTCGAGCAGGCGGTACGCTCGATTCAAGAATATATTCGGCAGGGTGATGTATTTCAGGTCAATTTGTCTCTGCGCCGTCATTTGCAACTGCATGCGGACCCCGCGGATATTTATGAGTGGCTGCGTATCCTGAATCCGTCGCCGTATATGGGGTATTTATCCTCGCCGGGCTTCAGCTTGGCTAGCGGCTCACCGGAATTGCTGGTGAAGCTGGATGGCGATGTCGTATCTGCACGACCGATTGCGGGAACTCGGCGCCGGGGAAGCAATCCGGAAGAGGATGCGGCAATGGAAGCGGAACTGCTTGGCAGCGAGAAAGAACGGGCGGAGCATATTATGCTGGTCGATTTGGAGCGCAATGACATTGGCCGCATTGCCGCATACGGATCCGTGCATGTTCCGGAGCTGATGACTGTCGAGAGGTACTCTCACGTGATGCATCTGGTGTCGCAAGTAGAAGGTCGGATTGCAGAGGGCAACCATGCACATGATGTCATTGCGGCAGCGTTCCCCGGCGGCACCATTACAGGCGCACCCAAAATCCGGACCATGGAGATCATCGAAGAGCTGGAGCCCGTGACGCGGGGGCCCTATACCGGCTCCATGGGCTGGATCGATTATAATGGTGATATGGAGCTCAACATTATTATTCGGACCCTCGCCGTAAAGGATGGGGTCGGCTATATTCAGACGGGTGCGGGGATTGTCATTGACTCCGATCCGTACCGGGAATACAGGGAGTGTCATAACAAGGCAAAGGCTTTGATTGCTGCACTGATATGCAGTGAAGAAGAAGCGGCAGTGTTGTCCGCGAATATAGGGGGGAACTAATATGATACTTGTCATCGACAATTATGATTCGTTTACGTATAACCTGGTTCAATATTTGGGTGAGCTCGGCGAGGAAGTGAAGGTTTACCGGAATGATGAGATCGACATCGCTGGCATCGAGGCATTGGCCCCGGACCATATCCTGATATCTCCGGGACCGTGCACGCCGAATGAAGCCGGCATCAGTCTGGATGTTATTTCGCATTTCAAGGGTGTGATTCCGATCTTCGGCGTCTGCCTTGGCCATCAGGCGATCGGGCAAGCCTTTGGCGGCAACGTGATTCGTGCGGAGCGCCTGATGCACGGGAAAACATCCGCGATCCAGCATACGGGCGGCTCGGTCTTCGAAGGCTTACCGGTTCCGTTCACCGCAACGCGCTATCACTCGCTGATCGTTGAGAAGGAAACTTTGCCGGATGAGCTGGAGATTACCGCCTGGACCGAAGAGGGCGAAATCATGGGGCTTCGGCATAAACAATATCCCATAGAAGGGGTGCAGTTCCATCCGGAATCCATCATTACGGACCATGGCCATCAAATGCTGCGCAATTTCTTGAAGCGTACAGCTGGCACCAAAGCATGAAGTATATTGGCATGAACGGCGGCATCGTTGAAGCTGCCGAAGCTGTCATACCTGTAATGGATCACGGCCTTCTGTACGGAATGGGGTTATTCGAGACCTTCCGCACTTACGAGGGGAAGCCTTTTTTAATAGAGCGGCACTTGAGCCGGCTCATGAACAGCTGCCGGGAGCTCGGGATCGTCCACAGGGCGGATGCTGAGAGGATCAGCCGCTGGATATCGGAACTGATGGAGGCCAATGGTCTCCAGGATGCTTATATCCGGTATACTGTAACGGCAGGAGAGGGATTGCTCGGTTTGCCTGCTGGCGATTATTTGAAGCCTTCCGAGATTTTATTCGCCAAAGAGCTGCCGGCCGTAAACGAAATGCTTTACGAGAAAGGCAGAGCCATGCGGAGGCTGTCCCTTCCGCGAAACACACCGGAATCCTCGGTTCGGCTGAAATCTCTGCATTATATGAACAATATACTCGCAAAGCGGGAATTGGCCGAATACCCAAGCCACTCGGATGGTCCGACAGAGGGGCTGATGCTAACGGCGGCCGGGGAAGTGGCGGAGGGCATTGTCAGCAATGTCTTTTTTGTCAAAGCGGGTCGTGTATATACGCCTGACATAAGTACGGGCATTTTGCCGGGGATTACCCGGGCCGTGGTGCTGGAATTGGCTGCCGATCTTGGGATGGAAGTCGAAGAAGGCCGTTACAGCTGGGAGTTTTTCACTGGAGCGGATGAAATATTTACGACCGGTTCTGTGCAGGAGATTGTTCCGGTTACGACGTTGATTGGAGCTGAAGGCGAGACTCTAGTTATTGGACAAGGATTAGCCGGTCCGATAACCCGTACATTACTGAGCGCATATAGAAGGAAAGCAGGGCAAAAGGCATGAAAACAACGATTTACGAACGTGAATATCGGCTGAGCAAGGATGCTGTGTTAGAGCTCGGTCAATCCACGCTCATTATGGGCATATTGAATGTGACACCGGATTCGTTCTCCGACGGAGGTCGTTATCACGACACGGAGCGGGCGGTCGAGCACGCGCTTCAACTGGTGGAAGAGGGAGCTGACATCATCGATATCGGCGGAGAATCGACGCGTCCAGGCCATGAGCCGGTTGGAGCTGAAGAGGAGCTCGCCCGCGTTATCCCGGTTATAGAAGCCATCCATCGGCATGCGCCGCATATTCCATTATCAATTGACACGTATAAAGCGGAAGTTGCGCGTCAGGCTATTGGAGCGGGCGCTCATATCATAAATGATATTTGGGGCTTTAAAGACGACACGGATATGCCCAAGACAGCGGCAGAGCTCGGATGCCCCGTGATTTTGATGCACAATCGCCGCGATCGGAATTACATCAATCTTATCGAGGACGTAAAGCGCGATTTGCTGGAAAGTGTCGAAATTGCGAGGGCTGCAGGTGTGCAGGATCAGCATATTTTGCTCGACCCGGGTATCGGGTTTGCCAAGGACTACGACGAGAACTTGAAAGTGATGGCCTCCCTCGATCAGCTTGTAGGGCTTGGGTTTCCGGTGCTGCTGGCTACCTCCCGCAAAAGGTTTATCCAGACCACACTTGGCGCCCCGGCGCAAGATGTGCTCGAAGGAACGGCTGCTACCGTGGCTTACGGGATTGCGCAAGGCTGCCAGATCGTTCGTGTGCATGACGTGTTGCATATGAAACGGACAGCGAAGATGTGTGATGCCATGACTTACGCTTCAACGGAGCTTACACGTATATAATTTTTTTCGGGACAAAGGATGGAAGGGCGGAGTTACGAGATGGATAAAATGATACTGAGCCGCATGGAATACTACGGCTACCACGGTGTGTTTGAGGAAGAGCGCAAGCTGGGTCAACGATTCTATGTGGATCTGGAGCTGGAGATGGATTTGAGCAAAGCTGCGAAGACGGATGACCTGACGTTAACGGTAAATTATGCCGAGATTCATGATCTCTTGCTGGATATTATGCGGACGGAGTCGTTCCGCCTGATTGAAGCTTTAGCGGAGCATATTGCATCTAAGGTATTGGACACTTATACTATTATCGATGCTTTAACGGTCCGATTGACGAAGCCGCACCCGCCTTTTGACATTCATTTTGAAGGTGTGACCATTGAGCTGCACCGGACCAGGAAGTGAGACGATCATGAATTCACACGCCACCTCTGAGTGTTCAGAGGCTTATATTGCTTTAGGGGCCAATTTGGGAGACCGCGAGGGCAACCTGATGGAGGCTTTAGAACGGTTGGACGAAGTACCTGGCATATCGGTAGAGCGCGTATCCAACTTGTATGAAACCGAGCCGGTCGGCTATGTGGATCAACCGATGTTTCTTAATATGGCCACAGCCGTGTCGACATCGCTGAGTCCCCATGAGCTGCTTGCCGAAATGCAGCGAATTGAAAAACAGCTTGGCCGGGTCCGTCATATTCATTGGGGGCCGCGGACGGTGGACCTGGACCTGTTATGGATGGAAGGACGCCGTCTGGATACGCCGGACCTTGTTCTGCCGCACCCCCGTATGCAGGAACGGGCTTTTGTGCTCAGACCGCTGGCCGATATCGTATTTGAGCTCGAACCTTCAGGTCTGTACCCTGTAGTGAAGACAGCACTTGAGAACCTGGAAGGAAAGGAAGGAATACAGCTTTGGAAAACAAGCAGCTGGCGCAGCGTATCCGCGCTTTCCGAAAATTGAAGGGTTTAACCCAGCAAGAGCTCGCCGAGCGAACCGGTATTTCACTGGCCGTCCTTGGTGCGATTGAGCGGGGGAACCGCCGTGCCGAGGAGCAGATGCTGGCTCAGATTGCGGACGTGCTGGAGATTACATTGCAGGAGCTTAAGGAACGGAGCTAGAACATTTGAATAGAAAAGCCGGTGCAGGTTTATTTTCATTAAACCCGGCCATTAATATAGGATGATGCTTCTGGATGCGATCTACAAGACATGTAATTTTTGCGGACTGGACGAGGGTGCGATTCATGAGTATGATGAGTTGGTTTGAAACTTATGGATCCCTTGCACGATAACCGGGATCTTTCCACTATAAATATCTGAATATAAAGGGTTGACACATAAAATGGACAAGTTGCAAATCGGAAACATCGAGATGAAGAACCAAGTGGTTCTGGCGCCCATGGCAGGCGTGTGCAACCCAGCGTTCCGCTTGATTGCTAAGGAATTCGGTACCGGTTTGGTTTGCGCCGAAATGGTGAGCGGCAAGGCCATTGTTCACGGGAACAAGCGCACCCAGGAGATGCTGTTCGTCGACGAGCGGGAGAAGCCGCTGAGCCTGCAAATTTTTGGCGGTGACCGTCAATCCTTGGTGGAAGCGGCCAAAGTTGTCGATCAGCAAACCAATGCCGACATCATCGACATTAACATGGGCTGTCCTGCACCGAAGGTAACGAAGGTTGATGCGGGTGCGCGCTGGCTTCTGGATTCGAACAAAATCTATGAAATGGTAGCGGCCGTTGTTGATGCCGTGAACAAACCGGTCACGGTGAAGATGCGCACAGGCTGGGATAGCGATCACATCTATGCTGTCGAAAATGCACAAGCTGTCGAACGCGCGGGCGGTCAGGCGGTCAGCGTTCACGGACGTACGCGCGAGCAGCTCTACACCGGGCACGCGGATTGGGACATCATTCGCCAAGTGAAAGAAGCCGTCGCCATTCCGGTTATCGGTAACGGCGATGTGGTGACGCCGGAGGATGCTCGCCGAATGCTGGATACGACAGGCTGCGATGGTGTCATGATCGGCCGCGGAGCGCTGGGGAACCCATGGATGCTGTATCGTACCGTGGAGTACCTGAAGACAGGCCAGCTGCTGCCGGATCCGGCTCCGCAGGAGAAAATCCGGATTGCCATTCTGCATATGGACCGGTTGATCGCTCTGCGCGGCGAAGCGGTTGCGGTACGGGAAATGCGCAAGCATCTTTCCTGGTATTTGAAAGGGCTGAAGGGATCCGCTCGCATTAAAGATATGATTATGGAAGAAACGAAGCGAGACGAAATGGTGAACCTTCTGAACAACTTTGTGAACAATCTGGAGGCCCAAGAAGAATCGACAAAAAGTGTATACCCTCAAGCCGTTGCGGCGATGGGATAATTAGGGGTGCAGGCTGTTAATGGGTGCGTGTATGCGACATTCGTAACAGCCTTTGCGCGCATTGACTTTTTGAAATGGTTCCCATATAATCTTTCAGTATAAATTCAAGAAATTGAGCAGGCATCAGAGGGAAGTTCTGATCCCCAAGAATTCGCATATAGTATGTTGATACCGTGGTTTAAATTATTTACATGACAGGAGAATCGGTTAATGAGCGATAAAGAAGTCATTCTAACCCAGGACGGTCTGAAGAAACTGGAGGACGAACTTGAGAATCTAAAGTCTGTAAAACGCCGCGAAGTGGCTGAGCGGATTAAAGTTGCCATCGGATATGGTGATATTAGTGAAAACTCCGAATATGAAGACGCTAAGAACGAGCAAGCCTTTATCGAAGGCCGGATTATAACGCTTGAGAAAATGCTCCGCAATGCGCGCATCATTAACAATGATGATATCAATACCGATGTCGTCGGCGTGGGCAACACGGTGATCGTAGAGGATTTGGAATTCGGCGACACGATGCAATATACCATTGTAGGTACGGCTGAATCGGATCCGCTTAACAACAAGATCTCTAACGAGAGTCCTGTCGGCAAAGCGATTATTGGCAAGCAAAAAGGATCGGTTGTAGATGTTAACGTTCCTGCGGGCGTTATTCAATATAAAATTGTAGACATTAAGAAGTAAGTCGGAATGTGGTGTAGAAAGCTTCCTTCGGGGGGCTTTTTTAATATATTAGAATTTATAAGTTTTTTGGGGTCCCCGCAAAGTATTTGGAATAAGCATCGTAGCATAGGCTCCACTTTGTGGGGTTATTTTGAATAGGCAAGGCTGTGTTGAGGGCTTAATGGGTTAATGGCATGTCTTGAATGGCTGCCCTACCGTTAAGTCCTAACCGAATGTGTACAAGTGTTCAAGGGCTGTCCGGATCATGTATGGGTGGCGGCGTTTAATGCTGTTGGGGATTACGATGGAAGTGAAATGAAGGAGATGAATGACGATGACGGAAGAAATGAATAACCAGGAACAAGAACAGGAGTTAAGTGAGCTTTTGCAAATCCGCCGCAACAAATTGGACGAGCTTCGCAAGCTGGGCATCGACCCGTTTGGCGGAAAATATGAAAGAGAACATCACGCAGGTGATATTCTGAAACAGTATGACGAGCTCTCCAAGGAAGAACTGGAAGAGAAGCAGGTGGAAGTGAACCTGGCTGGCCGGATTATGGCGAAGCGTGGCATGGGCAAGGCTTCTTTTGCTCATATTCAAGATTTGAGCGGCCGGATTCAGATCTATGTTCGCCAGGATTCGATTGCAGAAGCGCAATATGAAGCATTCAGCATCCTTGATCTGGGTGACATCATCGGGGTCAAAGGGGTCTTGTTCAAGACCAAAACCGGTGAAACCACCATTAAAGTGAAGGAACTGGAGGTTCTTTCGAAGTCGCTTTATCCGCTCCCTGAGAAATTCCATGGTTTGAAGGATGTGGAACTCCGTTACCGTCAGCGTTATGTCGACCTGATTATCAACCCAGATGTACAGAAGACCTTCATTGCCCGTTCCCGTATTATTCAATCGATGCGCCGTTACCTGGATTCCCAAGGCTATCTTGAAGTGGAAACTCCGACTTTGCATTCGATCGCTGGTGGTGCGGCGGCACGTCCGTTCATTACGCATCATAATGCGCTGGATATGGAGCTGTATATGCGGATCGCGATTGAGCTTCATCTGAAGCGTCTGATCGTGGGCGGCTTGGAAAAAGTGTATGAGATTGGCCGCGTATACCGGAATGAAGGGATCTCTACCCGTCATAATCCGGAGTTTACGATGATTGAGCTCTATGAAGCCTATGCGGATTATAAAGATATTATGGCACTGACCGAGAATATGATTGCCCATATTGCCCAAGAGGTGCTGGGTACACAAGTGATTTCCTATCAAGGGCACGAAGTTGACCTGACGCCACAATGGCGTCGTGTATCCATGGTTGATGCCGTAAAAGAAGTAGTCGGCGTTGACTTTAGTGTTGACATGTCCAATGAGGAAGCGCATCGTCTTGCAAAAGAACATAAAGTTCCGGTAGAGCCGCATATGACATTCGGCCACATCTTGAACGCGTTCTTTGAGCAATTCGTTGAAGAGACACTGATTCAGCCGACGTTCGTAACCGGTCATCCGGTTGAGATTTCGCCGCTGGCGAAGAAGAACGACGTGGATCCGCGGTTCACGGATCGCTTTGAGCTGTTTATCGTGGCGCGTGAGCACGCGAACGCCTTCTCGGAGCTCAATGATCCGATCGACCAGCGTCAGCGTTTTGAAGCGCAGATGAAGGAAAAAGAACAGGGCAATGACGAAGCGCACGAGATGGATGAAGATTTCTTGCGTGCACTGGAGTATGGCATGCCGCCAACAGGCGGACTTGGTATCGGGATCGATCGTTTGATCATGCTTCTTACGAATTCCCCATCCATTCGTGATGTCTTACTGTTCCCGCACATGCGTAATAAGGAGTAGTAGCGTTTGCTCCATTAATAGATTGTGGAAGAGGCAGTCGGCTATAGATCTCTATAGTCGGCTGCCTTTTTTTGTATGGTGATCCCGATTCTCTCTTGTTCTGAGAATAAAGCTGTGCTACATTTATTTAGCACAAACGTATTAAATAAGGAGGCCGGCGAATGATTGCAGCTTTTATTATTGGATGTGAAATTTTATTCTGGGTATTTGTTCTCGCTGGATTAAGTGCAAGATATTTGCTTGGAATGAAAAGAACGGGCGGAATACTGCTGCTGTGTACGCCGATCATCGACTTATTATTGATAGCCGTAACCATGATAGATTTGCGTGGCGGGGCAGAGGCCGGATTCATGCATGGGCTGGCAGCTGTATACATCGGGGTGACGATTGCTTTTGGGCATCGGATTATCCAATGGGCGGACGCCCGGTTTGCTCACCGATTTGCAGGTGGCAAGAAACCGGAGCCAGCCACGAAACATGGAGCGGTTCGCGCCAAGCGTGAACGCCAGGGGTGGTATCGCCATGTGTTGGCGTGGATGATAGGAGTTATATTGCTTGGCGTTATGATTGTTGTGGTTGGGGAACCAGAACGAACGGAGCAGCTAAAGGCGTTGATCTTGCAATGGGCCGTGATCCTGGGAATTGACTTCATATATAGCTTCAGTTATACCTTCTGGCCAAAGAAGCAGGCAGGGAAATGGAGATACTGAATACCTAGTATATAGTAAGTAAATGAATGTATGATTTTACCTTATTATTAATTTGTCAAAAGGGTTGCATATTGGCGAATGCCATGGTATATTATACTTCCGGCCAAGAAATACGGTCGAAACAATCGCTTGAGACAACAAGCCAAAATGAATTTGAAAAATAAATTCAAAAAAAGCTTGCAATGAACGAGCGGATGTGATAAGATATAAGAGTTGCTAACGAGATAAAATGTTGGCGGCAAACGAAGAAGTTGATCTTTGAAAACTGAACAACGAGTGAGTAAAAC
>NZ_CP150206.1:82500-140000 GCF_037969755.1 Paenibacillus sp. FSL W8-0187
GAGGGAAAGGTGAAAAGCACCCCGGAAGGGGAGTGAAATAGATCCTGAAACCGTGTGCTTACAAGAAGTCAGAGCCCGATCTATGGGTGATGGCGTGCCTTTTGTAGAATGAACCGGCGAGTTACGTTCCCATGCAAGGTTAAGGCGAGAAGCCGTAGCCGCAGCGAAAGCGAGTCTGAACAGGGCGAGTTAGTATGTGGACGTAGACCCGAAACCGTGTGATCTACCCCTGTCCAGGGTGAAGGTGCGGTAACACGCACTGGAGGCCCGAACCCACGTATGTTGAAAAATGCGGGGATGAGGTGGGGGTAGCGGAGAAATTCCAATCGAACTCGGAGATAGCTGGTTCTCCCCGAAATAGCTTTAGGGCTAGCCTCGGAATGAGAGTCGTGGAGGTAGAGCACTGATTGGGTGCGGGGCCCGCAAGGGTTACCAAGCTCAGTCAAACTCCGAATGCCATAGACTTATATCCGGGAGTCAGACAGTGAGTGCTAAGATCCATTGTCAAAAGGGAAACAGCCCAGACCATCAGCTAAGGTCCCCAAGTGTGTGTTAAGTGGGAAAGGATGTGGAGTTGCACAGACAACCAGGATGTTGGCTTAGAAGCAGCCACCATTTAAAGAGTGCGTAATAGCTCACTGGTCGAGTGACTCTGCGCCGAAAATGTAACGGGGCTAAACACACCACCGAAGCTATGGCTTGATGCTTTGCATCAGGGGTAGGGGAGCGTTGTATGTAGGTTGAAGGTGTACCGTAAGGAGCGCTGGACAGCATACAAGTGAGAATGCCGGTATGAGTAACGAAAAGATCAGTGAGAATCTGATCCGCCGAAAGCCCAAGGTTTCCTGAGGAAGGCTCGTCCGCTCAGGGTAAGTCGGGACCTAAGGTGAGGCCGAAAGGCGTAATCGAAGGACAACAGGTTGAAATTCCTGTACCACCGTAAACCGTTATGAACGATGGGGTGACGCAGGAGGGTAGTGACGCGGACTGATGGATGTCCGTCCAAGCAGTGAGGCTGATGTGTAGGCAAATCCGCACATCGATAAGGCTGGGCTGTGATGGGGAGTGAAAATTATAGTAGCGAAGGTCATGATCTCACACTGCCAAGAAAAGCCTCTAGTCAGGTGAAGGTGCCCGTACCGCAAACCGACACAGGTAGGCGAGAAGAGAATTCTAAGGCGCGCGGAAGAACTCTCGTTAAGGAACTCGGCAAAATGACCCCGTAACTTCGGGAGAAGGGGTGCCTCGGTAGGGTGAATAGCCCGAGGGGGCCGCAGTGAAAAGGCCCAAGCGACTGTTTAGCAAAAACACAGGTCTGTGCGAAGCCGTAAGGCGAAGTATACGGGCTGACGCCTGCCCGGTGCTGGAAGGTTAAGGGGAGCGGTTAGGAGCAATCCGAAGCTGTGAACCGAAGCCCCAGTAAACGGCGGCCGTAACTATAACGGTCCTAAGGTAGCGAAATTCCTTGTCAGGTAAATTCTGACCCGCACGAATGGCGTAACGACTTGGGCGCTGTCTCAACGAGAGATCCGGTGAAATTTTAATACCTGTGAAGATGCAGGTTACCCGCGACAAGACGGAAAGACCCCATGGAGCTTTACTGCAGCTTGATATTGGATTTGGGTACGATCTGTACAGGATAGGTGGGAGCCTTTGAAGCATGAGCGCCAGCTTGTGTGGAGGCGACGTTGGGATACCACCCTGATCGTATCTAGGTTCTAACCTGGTACCGTAATCCGGTACGGGGACAGTGTCAGGCGGGCAGTTTGACTGGGGCGGTCGCCTCCTAAAGAGTAACGGAGGCGCCCCAAGGTTCCCTCAGAATGGTTGGAAATCATTCGAAGAGTGCAAAGGCATAAGGGAGCTTGACTGCGAGACCTACAAGTCGAGCAGGGACGAAAGTCGGGCTTAGTGATCCGGTGGTACCGCATGGAAGGGCCATCGCTCAACGGATAAAAGCTACCCTGGGGATAACAGGCTTATCTCCCCCAAGAGTCCACATCGACGGGGAGGTTTGGCACCTCGATGTCGGCTCATCGCATCCTGGGGCTGAAGTAGGTCCCAAGGGTTGGGCTGTTCGCCCATTAAAGCGGTACGCGAGCTGGGTTCAGAACGTCGTGAGACAGTTCGGTCCCTATCTGTCGTGGGCGTAGGAAATTTGAGAGGAGCTGTCCTTAGTACGAGAGGACCGGGATGGACGTACCGCTGGTGCACCAGTTGTTCCGCCAGGAGCATGGCTGGGTAGCTACGTACGGAAGGGATAAGCGCTGAAAGCATCTAAGCGTGAAGCCCCCCTCAAGATGAGATTTCCCAATTCGTAAGACCCCTTGAAGACCACGAGGTAGATAGGTTGGAGGTGGAAGTGCAGCAATGCATGGAGCTGACCAATACTAATCGGTCGAGGGCTTATCCAAAACATATTTCAATGTGCTGCAAATTCGTTTCGTATCTAGTTTTCAGGTGATCAAGCATCTGAACCGTTTGGTGGCGATGGCGGAAGGGTTCCACGCGTTCCCATACCGAACACGACCGTTAAGCCTTCCAGCGCCGATGGTACTTGGACCGAAGGGTCCCGGGAGAGTAGGACGTCGCCAAGCGAACAACCATAAAGACCGTTATCGATTACTCGATAACGGTCTTTTCCTATATTCAATAGCATGTATTTATGAAATCGAGACTATCTCGTACCAGGTTGGGTGATACTAAACGACAGCTATTCATTGGACCTCTAGGAAATGCCTTAAGGGATTGGCATATTGGCAGACGAGGCTTAAACGCGGGTGATTCTCCATTTAATAGAAGAAACCCGCCGTTTGTCCATTCCTAAGGGACAGGATAACGCGCTGGATGGATACTTGCGAACTTCGGGCAAAGGGCGAATTTCAATCCTTGACAGCCTATGGGCCCTTTGCTAAGATGGCAATAATATATTTCTGAAAATACTTGAAAATGCCGTCCGGTCCAGCTCTGACAGTAGTTGTAGTCCGCAGGAAGACGACAAAAAGGAGGAATAACCCAGGTGTGGGAAGATAAGTTTAGCAAGGAAGGCTTCACTTTTGACGATGTATTGTTGGTTCCTAGAAAATCCGAGGTACTTCCAAAAGAAGTGGATGTTAGCACCAAATTGAGCGAGCATGTGAAATTAAACATCCCGCTCATCAGTGCTGGGATGGACACCGTAACGGAAGCTCCTTTGGCAATTGCCATTGCTAGAGAAGGCGGAATCGGCATTATTCATAAAAATATGACCGTTGAGCAACAGGCAGAAGAGGTTGATCGGGTTAAACGTTCGGAAAGTGGTGTTATTACGAATCCTTTTTCCCTCCATGCTAATCATCTTGTATCCGATGCAGAGGAGCTCATGGGTAAGTTCCGGATTTCCGGTGTACCGATCGTAGATGAGAACAATAAGCTGATCGGGATTTTGACGAATCGTGATCTTCGTTTTGTTCATGACTACAATACGGTAATCAGTGAAGTGATGACCAGCGAGAATCTGGTGACAGCTCCGGTCGGAACGACTCTTCAAGATGCCGAAATGATCCTACAGAAGCATAAGATTGAGAAGCTGCCTTTGGTAGACGATGATAATGTTCTTAAAGGACTTATCACCATTAAAGACATTGAGAAGGCGATTCAGTTCCCTAGAGCAGCTAAGGACGCTCAGGGTCGCCTGCTTGTAGGTGCAGCGATCGGAATCTCCAAGGATACCTTCGAAAGAGCAGAGGCGCTTGTGAAAGCTGGCGTAGACGTCATTACCGTTGACTCCGCCCACGGTCATCACATCAATATCATTGACTCCGTTCGCAAACTGCGCGAAGTGTATCCGGATTTGACGATTATCGCTGGTAACGTGGCTACAGGCGAGGGCACAAGAGAGCTTATCGAAGCTGGTGCATCCGTCGTTAAAGTCGGAATTGGGCCTGGATCGATCTGTACGACCCGTGTCATTGCCGGGATTGGCGTACCGCAAATCACAGCAATTTATGACTGTGCAACGGTTGCTAAGGAGTATGGAGTGCCAATTATCGCAGATGGCGGTATCAAATACTCAGGCGAAATTACGAAGGCGATCGCAGCCGGTGCAAATGCCGTTATGCTGGGCAGCATGTTTGCCGGTACGGAGGAGAGCCCAGGCGAAGCTGAGATCTATCAAGGACGCCGTTTCAAGGCTTACCGCGGTATGGGTTCCCTTGCTGCCATGAAACAAGGCAGTAAAGATCGTTATTTCCAAGATGACGACAAGAAATTGGTTCCGGAAGGTATCGAGGGTCGTGTTGCTTACAAAGGGCCTTTGGCAGATACTATCCATCAGTTGATCGGTGGATTGCGCTCCGGGATGGGCTATTGTGGTACGGAAAACCTGGAGGAACTACGGACGGACACCCAGTTTATCCGTATCTCTGGCGCAGGACTTCGTGAGAGCCATCCGCATGATATCCAAATTACCAAAGAAGCACCTAACTATTCCTTGTAATTCACTCGAAAGAACAAGGATAAACAATATATGTCATTTATTTCCTGGACAGGCTGGATGAAATTCATCTAGCTTGTCTTTTTTTGATACCCCCCCTATGATAGAATAGAACAAGTTAATGACTTATTGAGAATTAGAGGGGAGTAGTTCCATTGATAGACATGTCTGTAAAGAAGAATAAGCGACAACGCATTCAAAGAACGTTGGCATCCTTGATGCTGTTTAATATACTTTGTTTCTCTGCTGCACCTGCGGTTTCACTCGCGGCACCTAATTTGCTGGCAACAGCGGATACAACGAACGCCACAGAGGACAAAGCAACAACCGAGAAGGCGACAACAAATAATGCGAAGCCGGATAAAGTGCCATCGATTGATCAGCTTGGACTGGATGTAAGCTCTGCCGTATTGATAGAGCCATCAACAGGACAAGTCCTACTATCCGTTAATGCTGATGAGGCATTACCACCGGCGAGCATGACGAAGATGATGACGGAGTACATTGTTGCAGAGAAAGTGAAGCAAGGCGAATTGGCTTGGGATGATGTGGTCACTGTAGGGGAGAATGCAGCCAAGACAGTAGGATCACGCATATTTTTGGCTGAAGGCGATCAACATACAGTGGAAGAACTCTACATAGCAATGGCTGTTGGTTCAGCGAATGATGCTACAGTAGCATTGGCGGAACGTGTGGCTGGTTCCGAAGCGGAGTTTGTTACCATGATGAACGATACGGCGAAGAAGATGGGACTGAAGACGGCTTTCTTCATTAATTCAACTGGCCTCAGCCGTGCTGATATGCCAGAGAAATATCGCCCTGCAGAAGATAAAGAAACGGTAATGTCGGCAATGGATACCGCTTTACTTGCTAAATATATTGTCGAGGATCACCCTGATTTTGCAAGATTCACAGCAATACAATCCCACAAATTCCGGGATCGAGATACGAATCCGATCATCAACTACAACTGGATGCTTGAAGCCAATAAAGATATTACCAACTTCAAGAAATATGCTTATGAAGGATTGGATGGTTTAAAAACAGGTCATACCAATGCGGCTAAGTATTGCTTCGCGGGTACCGCTGAGCGTGATGGCATGCGGCTGATTAGTGTGGTCATGGGTACGAAATCCGAAGGAGCCCGTTTTGTAGAGTCCAAAAAAGTCCTTGATTACGGCTTTGACAACTTCGAAGTGAAGGAAGCTCAAGCTGCCGGTGCAACCGTGCAAGGCTTTGAAAACGTCGAAGTGAAGAAGGGTAAAGGCAAGGAAGCTGCACTCGTAACCGATAAAGCAGTCACTTTTGTTGTACCCAAAGGCTCAACAGGCAAGAACATTACCTTTGAAGCCAAGCAGGACTCCTCCAGCTTGACAGCTCCTGTTGCTAAGGATACGAAGGTTGGTACGGTGACCTACACATATAAAATAGAAGGTATGAAGGACACCCAGACCGAAACGGTAAATCTAATCACTGCGGAGGAAGTTGAGAAGGCAGGCTGGTTCAGTTTGTTCCTGCGGGCGATTGGAGACTTTTTCGCTGATTTATTTGATTCCATCAAAAATCTTTTCTAACCACCGATAAATTCCGAGTAAATGGGTTGTGTATTTGATTTTGATGCGGTAAAATATCAAGTTAGATTCATTGCAAGCATGCACCTATACAGGTACAGACTAGGTCGCCAGGTAATGCTGTAATGGCGATGAGATACAACATATAATCGGGAGGCTAGGGGACATGGAAACAGGAACATCAACTGTAAAAAGAGGTATGGCGGAAATGCAAAAAGGCGGCGTCATTATGGACGTCATGAATGCGGAACAAGCGAAGATCGCTGAAGCTGCCGGTGCAACGGCAGTTATGGCGCTGGAGCGCGTTCCTTCCGATATTCGCGCTGCTGGGGGAGTAGCACGGATGGCTGACCCAACCATCGTTGAGGAAGTCATGAAAGTTGTATCCATTCCAGTTATGGCCAAAGCTCGTATCGGTCATTATGTCGAGGCGAAAGTGCTTGAATCTCTTGGCGTGGATTATCTCGACGAGAGTGAAGTGCTGACACCGGCGGATGAAGTGTTCCATATCGATAAATGGGATTTCACGGTACCGTTCGTATGCGGTGCGAAGGACCTCGGTGAAGCGCTTCGTCGTATTGGTGAAGGTGCATCCATGCTCCGTACGAAAGGCGAGCCGGGAACAGGTAATATCGTGGAAGCCGTTCGCCATATGCGCCTCATCAACAGTCAAATCCGTAAAGTTCGTAACATGTCGAAGGACGAGCTGTATGCGGAAGCGAAGAACCTCGGTGTTTCCTTTGACCTCCTGAAGGGCATTCATGAGACAGGCAAGCTGCCTGTCGTTAACTTTGCAGCTGGCGGCGTGGCAACACCTGCAGATGCCGCATTGATGATGCATTTAGGCGCTGACGGCGTCTTTGTTGGATCCGGTATTTTCAAATCGGACAGCCCTGAGAAGTTCGCTCGTGCGATTGTTGAAGCGACTACGCATTATGATGATTATAAATTGATTGCTGAAGTATCCAAGAACCTGGGTACTCCGATGAAAGGCATCGAGATATCCAAGCTTAGTCCAGCTGAGCGTATGCAGGATCGCGGCTGGTAAGAGAGAAGGGGTAACATGAAGGTCGGAGTACTGGCACTTCAGGGTGCCGTTGCAGAGCATATACGGAGCATTACGCTTGCTGGTGCCGAGGGGGTGCCGATTAAGAAGGTCGAGCAGCTAGACTGCATTGACGGCTTGATCATCCCTGGCGGCGAGAGCACCACCATCGGCAAGCTGATGCGCAAGTATGATTTTATGGATGCGATTCGTCAGTTCTCAGCCCAGGGTAAACCGATATTCGGAACATGCGCCGGACTGATCGTGCTGGCTGAGCGAATTCAAGGCGACGAAGAGGCTCATCTGAAGCTGATGGACATTACGGTGGCGCGGAATGCATTTGGACGTCAGCGTGAAAGCTTCGAGACCGATTTGCCTGTAAAAGGAATCGAGGAACCGGTACGGGCTGTCTTCATCCGTGCGCCGCTCATTCTAGAAGTGGGTGCGGGCGTTGAGGTCCTGTCCACTTATAAGGATGAGATCGTCACAGCCAGACAAGGACATCTGCTCGCAGCTTCCTATCATCCGGAGCTGACGGACGATTACCGACTTCATCAATATTTTGTGGAGATGGTTCGATCGCAGTCTACGGCACCACAGACGTAATAGTTACAGTAGAAGACATCTTGACTCTTTGGCAGTATGTGGGAGTCAAGTTGTCTTTTTCGCTGAAATACAATAAGATGTATCGTATGTAATAACGTACAATGCAGCCTTGTCCCAAGGCTTTTTATCAACATATAGGGCAGCTGCTTCGATATACTTGATGGATGTTTTACTTTAGGAGGGTTTCCCGTGTTAGACGTAAAAATATTGCGCAGCGAGTACAGTCGTGTAGAAGAAGCGCTGAAGAATCGAGGCAAATCGCTTGATCTGATTGCGGATTTTCCTAAGCTTGACGCCCGGCGCCGGGAATTGCTGCAGGAAAGCGAAAGTTTGAAGAATCGCCGCAACACCGTGTCGGCTGAAGTAGCTAAGCTGAAGAAGAATCGTGAGAATGCCGATGATCTGATTCTGGAAATGCGACAAGTGTCAGACCAGATTAAAGCGATGGATGAGGAAGTTCGTGAGCTGGAAGCCAGCATATCCGAGCTTACTTTGGCGATTCCGAATATCCCTCATGAGAGTGTGCCGGTTGGCGCTTCGGAGGAGGAGAACGTGGAAATCCGCCGCTGGTCGGAGCCAAAAGCTTTCGATTTCGAGCCTAAGGCACACTGGGAGCTTGCTCAGAATCTGAGTATTTTGGATTTTGAAGCAGGTGCGAAGGTAACGGGTTCACGATTTACGTTCTACAAAGGTTTGGGTGCTCGTCTTGAGCGGGCCTTGATCAGTTTTATGATGGATCTGCACAGCGACAAACACGGCTATGAGGAAATGCTGCCTCCATATATCGTCAACCGGGACAGCTTGTACGGAACAGGACAACTGCCTAAATTCGAAGAGGATTTATTCAAAATTAGCGATACCGACTACTATCTGATCCCAACTGCTGAGGTTCCTGTGACGAACTATCATCGCGAGGAAATCTTAAATAGTGAGGATCTGCCTAAATATTACGTAGCGTACAGCTCATGTTTCCGTTCGGAAGCCGGCGCGGCAGGGCGTGACACACGAGGGCTCATTCGTCAGCATCAGTTCAACAAGGTTGAGATGGTGAAGATTGTACACCCGGAAACATCTTTTGATGAGCTTGAGAAGATGACGGCGGATGCGGAGCGTGTGCTTCAGCTGCTGAATCTTCCTTATCGCGTAATGGCTCTCTGTACCGGGGATATGGGCTTTGGATCCATGAAGACATACGATCTGGAAGTTTGGCTTCCAGAGAGTGGCGTATACCGTGAAATCTCCTCATGTTCGAATATTGGGGACTTCCAGGCTCGCCGTGCCAACATTCGCTTCCGTCCGGAACCGAAGAGCAAGCCGGAATTTGTCCACACCTTAAATGGTTCCGGGCTTGCGGTAGGACGTACCGTCGCTGCGATTCTGGAGAATTATCAACAGGCCGATGGATCCGTAGTTATTCCCGAAGTACTTCGCCCGTACATGGGGAACGTTAGTATCATCGAACAGAAAAAATGAGTTGATAAAATAGTTTGTCTTGTGGTATAATGATTTTTGCACGTGATTCATTTTGCATGAATCATTACCACGTGGAGAGGTACCGAAGCGGTCATAACGGGGCGGTCTTGAAAACCGTTAGGGTGCAAGCCCACATGGGTTCGAATCCCATCCTCTCCGCCATACATAATCAAACGCAAGCCGTTTCCTTTAAGGAATCGGTTTTTTTTATTGTCTTTTTTACTAGAGGAAGGTATTGATTGTTCTGTTCTGCAGTAGGTTTCTGCTTTATGGAGGCTGCTGTATAAAACATCCCCTGTTATCGCAATTTATAGAGAAGGGGAGGTGTGAACATGAACTCAGAACTGAATGTAGATCAGTCGACGCTGGTCAATGCCTGGCAGGAAAGGCTGTCCACCATATTAAAGCCGGGAGATCGCGCAGAAGTGGCAGCAGACGAAGGGGATCCGAACGCCATCCGCATTCACATTGATGCAGCAGGTCGCCAGGATTATTCGTTTGATTTTCAATGCACGTATGTGGATTCGCGGGAAGTGAAGGTCGATCTGGTCGATGTAGAGCGTGAGGGTGCGACGACGGATGAGCGTAATGAGAATATTCAGGGCATGGTGGGCGACTATACGCGCCATATTCATGAGTGTGCCCAAACGCTGCAGCAAATCACGCATCACTAGTTCCATGAATGAGTGAGACAGTTTCCATACTGTCCTTCATGATGTGGACATCAAAGGTAGGATAGGCGTAGGACATCGTTGTGATCCATGAAATGGAGGGCTATCAGATGAGCAAACCAAAGGCGATTCCGGTACCGGAAGCACAGGAGCAGCCGAAGCAGCGCAAGGACCCTGACCGTGGGGGCCAGGAGCCGCTGTCAGGCTCGCACAGAGCGAAGATCCGTAAACAGGATGGACATTTTAATCCGGAGGGCTAGAAGCCTGTAGGAGCCAAATACGGAGAGGCTAGAAAGCAAGAATCGAGGGAACTTCCTGTATTTCGACAGGAAGTTCTTTTTTTCGATTTGAAACCTTTTGCGTCCAACTTCCGTATTAGTGTTCAAGTGTAATATTTTGGGGCCCCACCTTATTCGCATGTTAAGAAGTTTAAATTTAAGATGGATGGAAAAAGAAAGGAAATAAAATTTCAGTAAATATTCCAGAAAGTGTTTCTCATTTTGGTTAAATGGTTTATGATTAGAAGGTCTGTTATTTTTTTGACTGTTAGAGGGGAGAGAAATTTTAATGAACAAGAAGTTTGCAGCTATCATGCTGACACTGCTGCTCACAGTGACAGTTGTACTTTCCGGCTGCGCCAAAAAAGAAGAGCCTAAGGCAGCGATGACGAATGCTGCCACGAACGCGATGAAGATGACATCCTACGAAATGAAGAGTAAATTTGTCATTGAAGACCTTCAAGTTAACATACCTGCAGTTGAAGGCGATCCAAGCGTAACACAGGCGATGACGATGTTGAAGAATGCTGAGGTTACGCTGGACGGTATCTACCAAGCGGATCCAATGCAAACCGAGATGAACATGGGTATCAATCTGAAGGGTGACATGGCAATGTCCTTCAACATTGATATGGTGATGACGAAAGAGAAAATCTACGTTAAGATTCCAAGCATTCCAATGCTGCCATTCCCAGAGGACGTTGTTGGTAAGTTCCTCGTTATGGATATGAAAGAGCTTGCTGAGCAATCCGGTGAAACATTTAATCCGGAAAGCCTGGATACCGAGAAATCCCAAAAATTCGTAAACGAAATCCTTGAAGCTTTGCTGAGTGAATATGACCAAGCGAAATACTTCAAAGAGATCAATGTTAAAGATGCTGGCCTTCCAGAAGGCGTGGATGCCAAACAAGTGGTTCAATTCTTTGTAACCAATGATAACCTGAATGAAGCATTGGATATTATGGTAAACAAGGTTGCACCTAAGGTTGTTGACATTGCAGCTAAAGACGAGTACCGCGAAATGCTCGGTCTGACCCAAGAAGATATCGACTCTGCTAAAGCTGAAGTTTCCAACGTTAACCAAGACGAATTCAAAGCGGGCTTGGAAGAGATGCAGAAGTATCTGAAGATCAACACATTCAACATCAACACGGCTATCGATAAAAAGGATTTCCCTGCATATCAGGATATTGTGTTGAACGTTGATTTCAATGATCCAGAAACGAAAGAGAACGTGAAGTTGGCTGTGAAGGGTAGCACCCAATACAACAACATCAACGCTAAACAAGAGTTCAAAATCGGTATTCCAAAAGATGCTGATGTCATCACGATGGAGCAATTTGAGGAATCCATGAGCCAAATGGGCACTTATTAATATCATTCATCGTAGACAACAAAACCCGGCCATCATGGCCGGGTTTTTACGTTTCTATACATATTTATACATACAACTATACAAGGATTATATTTTCCCGCGCAAACGTCGGAAGAACTGAGTGAGTAGTGATGCGCATTCTTCCTGCAGCACGCCCTCAATCACGTTAGTACGGTGATTAAAACGCGGTTCTTGAAGCAAATTCATCAGTGTGCCGGCACAGCCGGCTTTGGGATCGCGAGTGCCATAGATCAGCTGTGGGACCCGCGATTGGACGATAGCACCCGCACACATGGGGCAGGGCTCCAGCGTCACGTACAATCGGCAGTCGAGCAGCCGCCATGCTCCAAGATGTTTGCTTGCCTCACGGATAGCCACCATCTCGGCATGGGCCGTCCCATCATAAGTCGTTTCACGCAAATTGTATCCACGGCCAATAACCTCATCACCCCGCACGATGACAGCGCCGATAGGAACTTCGCCGAGCTCTTCGGCTTTCCGTGCTTCCGCGATGGCTTCTTTCATCCAGCGTTCATGATTATCGTTATCCACAGCCAGTGGGTCTATTGAATTTGATATCAAACTAAAGTCTCCTTTCACAGCCCGTTAAAACCCTGTATTTATACCCAATGTTCAACGAACATTTATTCGTTTGTTAACATGTTGTGGACAGAATTGTGGACAACCGAGATGTTATGCACAAAGTTATGCACATTATCCACAGATAAGTTGTGTATTTGTGCGCAATCTGTGGATACGTTGTTTTTTACCGGGAATGGCCTCTTATATTGTAAGGATTCCCTATTTCAATAGCAATGCGATTGTGGAAAAAAAACCATATAGCCGTAAAGCTGCTTGTCTTTTCAAACGTTCGTGATCAAGGTATCATGAGGGTATTAGATTCGCAAGTCGTCTATGTGACAGCAGAAAGGTGAAGATGCCACTTGTCGATTAAGACGAAATTATCGATGATCATGTCCATATCGGTATTATTTATTCTTCTGCTCAACATTACGCTGAACTATTACACAACCCAGGAAAATTTGCAGCAGGATAGTGAAACCAAAATGGTGATGGCCGCTACTCAGATCGCCATCACGGTCCAGCAAACCGGCTTTAGTTCTGCATATGTGGATAATATATTCGGTGATATGCTGAAGGTAGCCGCGGTCAATGCGGCAAAAGCTTTGGATCCGGATATTAACAATATAACCAATCAGCAATTGGTGGAATTGAGTAAAGAGATCGGCGTCACCCACATATCACTATTGGTCCGGACGAATGATGATGTCGTTGTTGCCCGATCCTCCACTCCAGATGAAATCGGCCTTTCAACAAAGAACTGGGGGTACTGGCATACGGCTTTTCTGGAATTGTTCCAGTATGGTAAAGTCGTCTCCGTTACCGAGGGTCAGCGCGCCGATCATTTTTGGTCAGGACCGTTTGAGTTTTCCACATCCAATCCGGAATTCATTGATAAATGGGGATACTATTACGATAGCAAGCGCAATTATATTATTGATCCCTACATAAGGAATTCGAATATCAAGGACTTTGTGAAGATTACAAGTCCGGATACGGTTGTGAAGGAGACTTTGAAGTCGAATCCGCGAATATTAGAAGTAACAGGCATCAACCCTGAAACGTTTGGCAATGAATATATGAGAGAAGATGGAACGGATGATGTTCACCACAAGCTTCGCAATCGACCGATTACATTCGGCACCTACGACTATGGGAGCCTGGACCAAGATGCGGAAGCTGTGCAGAGGGCCGTTTCTACCGGCGATAATGTGGTGTTTGTCAGTACTATCAATAACAAGAAGGTGCTAAAAAGCTTCATCCCCATCGTAACCGAAAATAAACCGACCAGTGTCATCAGTGTCGTCATGGATTATGAAGCCATCTCCTCCGTGATGAGGGAGCAGATGATCAGTCTTGTGGCCATTTCATTGGTTTTATTGGAAATCGTGATATTCGGCAGTTATATTGTTGCAGGGTATTTTACCAAGCCGATTCAGGCCATCCTGGGGACGGTAAACGATGTGTCGGATGGTCACTTTGATCGAAGGTTGGAGGTAAGCAGCCGGGACGAGCTGGGGCAGCTTGCGGGTCGAATCAATGCGATGACACGTAATCTGGGCAACTATACGAGCCAGTTGAAGCAAATGGTCGATGAGAATCAGTCCGTTAAGGAATATCTGGAGTCGGTCATTAATCAGACAGCAGATGCCATTCATACAACCGATACCTATGAACGGGTTATTAGTGTGAATAAAGCGTTTGAGCAATTGTATGGTTGGAAAGCGCACGAAGTGGTTGGACGGAAGCCTGCACTTGTGCCTCCGGCCAAGGAGGAAGAAGAAAAGGAGCGCATCCGTCGCCTGCGAGCCGGGGAACGGCTTCCTCCGGTGGAGACGATCCGTCTTCACAAAGATGGAAGCACGATCGAGGTCAGTATTAGCACCTCGCTGGTGCATGATGAGAACGGTGAGGTCACCTCCATGATTAGCGTGTCTCGGGATGTGACGGAACGCAATCGGATCGAGGAGCTGCTGCGTCGTTCGGAGAAACTCAATACCGTTGGCCAGCTGGCTGCTGGCGTTGCTCATGAGATCCGGAATCCGCTTACGACCCTCCGTGGATTTCTGCAGCTCCAGCAGCAGACCCACAAGGTTAATCCGGACCATATTGATCTAATGCTGTCGGAGCTGGATCGAATTAACCTCATTGTCAGTGAATTTCTGATATTAGCGAAGCCGCAGGCGATTCATTTCCAAGAGAGGGATGTACGACTCATCATGGGAGATGTCATTTCATTCCTCGACAGCCAAGCTCATTTGTACGGCATCGAGTTCAAATTGAAATTTACTGATGAACTTACCAACGTACACTGTGAGGAGAATCAGCTCAAGCAGGTGTTTATCAATTTGCTCAAGAATGCGATTGAAGCGATGCCCGATGGCGGCAGTATCTGGATTGAGCTTTCAAGGCCGAAGGGCGAATGGGTACAAATCGATATTCGGGATGAAGGGCAGGGCATACCGGAAGATCTGATGCCGCATCTTGGCGAACCGTTTATTACGAATAAGGAGACGGGCACAGGGCTAGGATTGATGGTAAGCCAGCGTATTATTCAGGGTCACCGGGGTATGATGGAAATCGAGAGTGAAGTAGGTGTGGGCACGAAGGTGAGTATAGTTCTGCCTGTAGTCCAGCCGAATGCTATTGAGAATTAAGCAAGAAGTAGTTACAGATAAGGGGATGGCATCTTGAGAATTAATAAATTTATCAGTGAAACGGGATATTGTTCCCGTCGTGAAGCAGATAAGCTGGTGGAGAGCGGGAAGGTCACCATTAATGGCGTGGTTGCTGTCCTGGGAAGCCAGGCAGAGGAAGGCGACGATGTCCGGATCCAGGGAAAGCCGCTTCAGGATAAGAAAAAGCATGTATATATTGCTCTTAATAAGCCGGTCGGGATTACAAGCACCACCGAATCGCATATTAAGGGCAATATTGTAGACTTTGTAGGCCACAACGAGCGTATTTTTCCTATCGGACGATTGGATAAGGACTCTGAGGGACTGATTTTGCTGACGAATGATGGAGATATCGTTAATAAGATCCTTCGCTCTGAGGGGAAACATGAGAAAGAATACATTGTGACGGTGGATCGCCCGGTAACGGAATCCTTCCTTAGCGGGATGTCCAGCGGCGTAAAGATTTTGGGTGAGATAACGCTACCTTGTGAGGTCACTCGAATGTCCGAGCGCGTATTCCGAATCATTCTGACCGAAGGTAAAAATCGCCAAATCCGCAGAATGTGCAGCGCTTTTGGTTATGAGGTCCGAAAGCTGCAGCGAATCCGGATTATGAATATCCGTCTTGGCAGTCAACGCATCGGTTCATGGCGTGATCTTAGCGAGAAGGAGAAGGAAGAGCTTGGTCAGCTGCTGAACTACAGGCTCGAGTAGCTGGCTAAAATACTTCTATAATCTTAAACAAAAACAACCGATGGGATCTGTAAGACCAGATGCATCGGTTGTTTATTGTGTGTTATAGTCTGTAGGGACCCGTTCCCATTTGGGTTATTCATTCACGCTTGTAAAGGTGGCGCTATCCTGGTATTTACGTATAATGGATACCTCGACTCTGCGGTTCTTCGCTCGCCCAGCTGGGGTGTTGTTATCAGCAATCGGATGATATTCACCATAACCGATCGGCATGAACCGTTTAGGATCCAGCTCCGAGTTGGCAAGCAGAATCTTCATGAACTGCAAGGCTCGATCCGAGCTTAAATCCCAGTTTGACGGATAGCGGCTGTTAGAGATTGGCACATTATCCGTATGGCCGGATACAATGATTTCATAGTCCGGGAACTTGTGAAGCATTTGCGAGATGGCCTTGGCCAGTTTACGGGCTTCCGGCTTCACAACGGCTTCGCCGGAAGGGAATAAGGCGTTGTCCCGTATCGTAATGACAAGCTGGGAGTGGTTCAACTTGGTGCTGAGCTCCGAGGTTAAACCGTTATTTTTAATATAATTATCGAGCTGCTTCTTCAGCTTTTCCAGATCCTGTTGTTCCTGACGCATCAGCTCTGCACGCCGTTGGTCAGGTGTTGTTGCGGGAACGGAAGGAGATGTCGCTTTATGATCCTTAATATTGGGCGGATTATCGCTGGATTCCGTTTTGCTGTAATCCAGCACACCGGTTCCGCCGGTGAGAGCAACACTGAAGGCTTCGCTCATTTCTTGAAATTTGCGTGCATCCGTCGCACTCATGGCGTATAGCACCAGGAACAAGGCCAGAAGCAAGGTCAGTAGGTCTGCGTAAGGAAGAAGCCAGGATTCGTCGGCATGCTCCTCATGCGGCTCGTGTCTAGTCTTTTTGCTCACTAGCACCAGCCTCCCTCTCGCTGAGCTCAGCCCGTTCGGACGGTGTCAGGAACACGGAGAGCTTCTGATTGATTGCAATGGTGGATACACCGGACTGAATGGACAGCAGGCCTTCTACCATCATCAGGCGGATTTCAACCTCACGTTTGGATAGACGCTTGAGTTTATTCGCAATCGGGTGACAGAGGACATAACCGGTGAAAATACCGAGCAGGGTTGCAATAAACGCAGCCCCGATGGCATGGGCGAGTTCGCCCATATCTTCCATATGGGATAATGCAGCGATCAAACCGATAACGGCTCCAAGTACCCCGAGGGAAGGTGCATACATACCGGCTTGGGAGAAGATCAATGAGCCGGAACGATGGCGCTCTTCGGTGGCATTAATATCTTCCATTAATACATCACGTACGAATTCCTGATCGTTGCCATCGATGATCATGCGCATCCCGTTACGCAGGAAGGTGTCATCGATCTCATCGACTTTGGTTTCAAGAGCCAGCAGACCTTCACGGCGTGTGATCGAAGCCCATTCCATAAACAGCTTGATCATTTCCGTTTTGTCCATCAGATTCTGTTTCACAAAGGTCATCTTGACCAGCTTCGGAATCTTTTTCAGCTCGACTAGCGGAAACCCGATGAATAAAGTTGCTGCCGTACCGCCAAGAATGATTAGATAGGCTGCCGGATTATACAAAGCGAGAAGGGAGGCACCTTTCAGAACCATGCCCACCAGTACCGCGACGATACCGATTATTAAGCCTATAATTGTTGAAATTTCCATACCACACCTCATCCGTGAGAAATAAAATAACGAATCCATTCGTCAGAACGGTTCTCATGGAGAACCGGACCCCTTTTGTGGGGCGTTATCCTATTTATCGTCAGGTCGGGCTTTTTTTTTAGTTGTAATTTCCGGTATAATGGAAGGAAGGGAAACGAAGCTAAGTACGGCAAGGAAAGGAGTGATGGAGATGGGCGTTAAACACGGAAGAGATTACGGCGAAATTCTGGCAGAACTGACCGAGGCGGTCGGACGAATTACCGACAGCTATGTCTTCTTTGAAATGGAAGCTGAGGATTGGGACAATCTGGGTGAAGCCGAGAGAAATGAGGTTCATGAAGCGCTGGCTGAGGATTTGTTCTATGCGCTAGGCACAGAGCCGGTGATTAATGTTGGCAGCGGCGTGGTCATGCATGATCAAACGAACCATCGAATACATATTTTGATTGGTGAAGAAGAGTTGGCCTTTGTGGCTCTTGTGTAATCACTCCAGTTATCAACAGATACAGGGCAGAATAGAATAGATGACAGAAAGACCATATTACGTGTAAGTCGGCTTTAAGATAGGTTTTTTTCGGGGAGGAAGATAAAAGATGCTTTATACGCAGCAAGAAGTAGAGGCTCATCTGGAAAAGCTTGAGGGTTGGGAATTTGAACAAGGGAGATGGATTGTACGGAAGTATACCTTCTCCTCCTTCATGAAGGGAATTGCTTTTGTTGATGAAGTGGCAGCTATTTCAGAAGCTTTCGGACATCACCCCTACATCACCATAGATTATAAAGTCGTTACACTTCGTCTCACCTCTTGGGACGACGGTGGCATTACGGCTGTGGATATTAAGGAAGCGCAGCAGTTTAACGAAGCCTATGAGAAGAGTCGTTCGAAGGATGGCAAGGCGGCACAATAGGAGGGGGACGGTTAGTCCCCTCAGAGGTCCCGAATATGTAAAAACACGCTTGCGCCGGGAAGAGCTCCAGGTGCAAGCGTGTTTTGCGTATAAGCTGATTTATTTTTTCTCAGCAAGGTATAGCGCGATGTTTGCGATTTCTTCGGGCTTAAGTTGATCTTTAAAGGAAGGCATTCCCTTACGACCTTTGGTTACAACGTTGAAGATTGCGTCCGCATCCATGTGTCCGCCTACTTGATTCAAAGCCGGCCCAGCGCCGCCTTGAAGTTGGTCGCCGTGACAGCTAATACAGCTTGCTTTCATTGTGGCTTCCGCTGCGGCAGCATCGAGAGTCACTTCCGGCATGGTCGGCTTCTCTTCCTGAGCCACCTGTTCCTTACCTGGGAGCGTAAACATCAGCGCGATAGCCAACGCACATGCGACGAAGAACAATCCGCTCATGATCCATTTTTGCATCGTCATATCGTCCCTTCTATGTATACTGCACTCTTGCACTTGTCTCCATTATAAACCAACATCCATAGACAGCATAGCCAGTTGTGACAAAAAAAGCAACTATCCGGCGCGGCTTCATAAAAAGTACACAAAATTGTGCTTTTTCATATAGACAAAGATTACTATTCCTCATTAGCCGGCGGCTCATACACCATACAGTGGAAAAGGGCATTTCCCGTTGGTGTAAGTCGCTCATACGTATCGGTGATATGAAAGCCTGCCTTTTGATACGTGCGGATCGCGCGCTCATTCCAGGTCAACACCTCAAGGTCGATTTCGTCGACAGGCCGCCTCCGCCTGGCTTCCCGAACAATCGCCTCCATAAACCGTTTACCCATTCCGCGCCCGCACCAATCAGGCCGCATGCCAAGTCCGATTCGTGTCACCTCGTGCATCGGAAACAGCTGGGCAAATCCCCACAGGGCCTCCCGTTCATCCAGAATCGAGATGTACTGCCTCTGGCGAATGTCGGGATCGCCAAACTCGACCTCAAGTCCTTTCATCTGCTCCCAGGGAAGAAAGCCATAGATATTATAGGGAGGAGGATAGGTCCAGGCGCATATTTCCTTTGCGTGCTCTTCACGCATGACTACGGTGTGAAATGAAATCGGTGTTGCATCCATTGGTGAAGTCCTCCTATCGTATATATGAATGATAACCCTTTTCCGAATATCCAAGTCGCATCAAAAAGCCCGTCAAAGAGAGGTAAGGGCTCCTTTAACGGGCAAGCAGTATGTATAGGGATGATTAGCCTCTAAAGCTTAGGATGATTCACCAGCCGACTCTTCATACGTATCATCGCTCATGATACGCTTTGCACCCACGTATCGCTGATCATAGTACTCCTCTGCAAGGCGGTTGATAACCACGCCGCGGTTGGTCGAGGCATGGGCAAATTTGTCATCGCCGACATAAATGCCGACGTGGGAGATGCCCTGGCCCGATGTGTTGAAGAACACCAAATCGCCAGCGCGCAGATCCTTACGGGACACGCTTGTCCCCATGTCGAATTGAGAGCCGGATTGATGCGGGAGCTTCAAACCGAGTTTGGCATATACATACATGGTGAAGCCGGAGCAGTCAAATCCGCTCGCGGTCGTACCGCCGTAGCTGTATCGTGTACCTAGCACCTTATCGATTTCCTGATCCAGCGCACTATCAGCAAACACGCTGCCAACGCCCAAAGTGAATAGCAGTGTGATACTAAGGGCTGCTGTTGATAATGTTTTCTTCAGCATGGAAAGCTCCTTTTCGCTGCCGCGAGGCATAGCAATCTATGTATTAAAGCACTTACATTAATGACAAAGTTGTTACTGCGTCCATTCTATCAGACAGTAAGCGGGATTGGCAATTATTTCTTGATGAATTTTGCTATTTTTCAATCGTATTAGCTGTCGAAGCGTCAGATAAAATCAATATTTTCCCAAAACGGTGTTTAATGAAGAGAGAGAAGGGTATATAAAGAATAAGAGGATATTGGGGATGGAATAACCAAACGAAGTCATTTCAATATCTTCATTCATTTTTTTTTGAAAAGTGGAAACTTTTTCGTTGTCTTAAACGTTATAAAGGTATACACACAATCAACAAAAGAAAAAAGCCGCTGGATGAGATCGGCACAATCTCATAAACCCAGGGCTTCTTATAAGAGTAAATCAATAAAGTTCCAACATTAATTGTAGTTCACAGCTACAGATTTGTACGTATTCTGACTCATAATTCTCTTAGCGCCTACATATCGGTTGGCGTAATAGCTCTGGCTTAGCGGACTGATCATGACACCACGCGAAGATGAGGAATGAGCAAATTTGCCGCTTCCAACATAAATACCCACATGAGAGATACCTCTACCGGATGTGTTGAAGAACACGAGATCGCCAGCTTTCAGGTTGCTCTTGGATACTGCCGTTCCTACTTTGTATTGAGCTGCAGACGTTCGCGGCAGGCTAAGGCCAAGCTTCTTGTAAACATAGCTGGTGAATCCGGAGCAGTCAAAACCATTCGTTGTGGTTCCACCCGTTTTATAAGAGACACCAATGGCTGGTTTGATTGCTGTATTTAATTTGGAATCGGCGAAAGCGCTTCCGGTCCCTAATGTGAGTGCGAGTGCGAGGCCGAGAGAAACAGCCGTTAACTTCTTTTTCAAAACAAAAAGCTCCTTCCATTGCCTGCGAGGTTAGCTTAAGGGTTCGGTTGAAAGGTCCCCTATGATCCCTCTCTTGCGAGATCAATTCACCCAAAACGGATCCCCCGCTTCCCATATCGTTATGGGAATTCGGCTCCTTAAAATGTTGATGAACCCATTCATTGACGTCTGACGTTCCAACATAGTTAACGAATTTACATCGTTCCAACAAAAAAGTTACAGTAAAGATGACAAAGTTGTTACTAACATATTCGTTATTTTAGCAGAGTATTAACAATTTGGCAAACGAGGAAAGATCATTTTTAAACAAAAAAACCTGTCCCCATCTTGGGGAAACAGGTTTTTTTGTAATTTGGCGCTCAGAAATTTGTAATATAGAGGATAAATGAATGCTTATTCTTTGTAAAATCAAGCTCGAGATAAAAACGTGTCACTTCGGATTACAGCTTATTCGCGAGCATGATTCACCATATCAGGGTAACGAATTGTAACGATTAAGAATGCTGTGAGGAGGAATCTCTCCACAAATGATATTGGGTGGAAATTACCCAAATTTGGAATAATCCATTCAGGAAATAAGAGGCCTGCTGAATAATTAAGCCGATCAACCCGGCCCAGAAGAGCGAAGCCGAGCTCAGGAGCAGCAGAATGATACAGGCTGATCCGCCGATGGTGATGGACAACAGCACTGCCGTGCCCAAGCGGCGGAAGAGTGCCAGAATAGAGCTGATCATACCGAACCCCCCAGTGCGCCCGAATTGCATATAGAGCAATAACAGGCGGATCAGATAGGCGTACAAGAACCACCCAGCTGCATAGGGCAGTGCATGAAGCAGCAGAACAGGCTCTTGAATCCCATTCAGCAGAATCGGAAGGATTTTGGGCAGAATCCAGTAACCGGGCGCAAAGGTGAGAATGAGCTCTATCAGATAGAATAGCGTTACGGGTTTCCACAGTTTCCGCATGCCAATGAAGAAGAATAAACCGCGCTCGCCCTTAGCTTCCTGGTGAAGGTTGTAGAAGATGCCGGCCCGAATGAGCGGGGTGAAGATTATCCTGATCAAGAGCAAACCGGCCAGAAGCCATGCGTAGGTGTGGACCGTGCTGCTCAGGGATAGGCTCATCTCGCCCTCGTAGAAGAATAAAAGACGGCTGAGCTCGTTAGGGGCAGAATCCGGATATCGCATAAGAAGGGGAACGACTGCCGATTTTACGAGTCGGTACAGGCAGTATCCCCACAGCAAACGGTATAAGAAGAGCAGAATCGAGACGTATAGCTGGTCTTTAACACTGATCCACCCTTGGCCTGCGTAACTTTTCATGTGCTCCCCCCTCACCATGACAGGCTGCCGAACAGCGTCTCCACAAGCTTGGTAATACTGAGATTCCAGCGTGTAACCACCTTCGGATCCATTCCTGCCTTCATATAGTTATTGATGTGTTTATTCTCTAGGACGATGGAATATTTCGGATCAACCATGGCCCAGGCGAGCGGAGTGCTGTACTCCAGGGTGTAAGTAACTTTTCGGTCCTTGCCGCTCCAGGTTCGCTCCACCGTTTTGCCGTCCTCAAAGGCGAACACGATTGGCACATCGGTTATATCCCCGTCCCTGCTCGTTATCTTGACCGTAGATTCATACCGAGGATGTTCCGCCGTGCCTTTATTTTTGGTTTTGATCACGTCGATGGCAACGTCCGCCATCTGGCTTCCATATACATATTGGTCAAAATACGGCTGCCAGGACGTTTTGCTTACTTGCTCTACAACTTTCTGGAAGTCGGACGTGGTCGGGTGCTTGAAGCGGTATTTCTGGGCGTACGTATGAAGAATCTTCTCCATCATCCGCGGACCGACCTGTCGTTCGATGCCTTGCAGCACCAGCTTGCCCCTCGTGTAAACATTCAGTGCGTAGTTTTCGTGCGAGCTGTATTTCCAGGATTCCATCTTCAGCGGTGCAGGGGAAGTGATGGATGCTCCCTGAGCCGCCGTATTGGAGGTAATCCCGTATTCTTTTTCCATCACTCGTTCTTCTGCATAGGTTGCGAAGGCTTCGTCCAGCCACGCTTCCTCAAATTCGTTACTTGCGATCATTCCGTAAAAATATTGATGGGCAATTTCATGAATGACGGTCCGCTCCAGCTCATATCCCGGCGAATCGTTTTTGGCCCCGAAGGCCGTGACCAGCGTCGGGTATTCCATGCCGCCTGCACCGTTGCCCGATTCTGGCGGAACGACGATGGACAACGTGGAATACGGATAGGTTCCGTACCATTTTCCAAACGAAGCGAGTGCCGACTTGGCAGCATCAAAGTAACGCTCCTTTAAGTCTTTATGGGCTGGATCGAGATACAGCTTGATGCGGACGCCCGGTACGCCTGGTGCGGAGAATGCTTCTTCTGCCGTGACAAAGTTCGGCGATGCCGACCAGGCAAAATCATGTACATCATCCGCATAGAACTGATAAATTTTTTCCCCGTTAATTTTTTGGGCAGGCTTGGTAGGGAATCCAGTCGCAGCAACAATGTAATTTTCGGGTACTCTGATGCGAACGCTATAAATGCCGAAGTTAGAATAGAATTCGGAGTTGCCATGGTATTGATGAAGATTCCAGCCTTCCTCTGTTCTTCCGCGAAGACCAGCCGGTTCATAGACCGAAATTTTAGGAAACCATTGCCCCGCCATAATAAAATTCTCGGTGGTACCCATGCGAGCAAATATTTTGGGGAGCTCGACCTCAAACTCCAAGTGAATGGTGACACTCTCGCCACTCTTGATGGGTTTAGGCAATCGGAGCTTGACAAGGCTGTGATCCTTGATGTTACCGTCGTCAGGTTGGACAAATTGAAGGCGATGGGTCAGGGCCAGACCTTCGGTTGTTTTCACGCTGGTAATCGTCATGGAGCCGAATCCGTCGTCTGGCATGGGATCGGAACGAAGCCGGCCACCCGATTCCTTCATAAAGGTCGTATCATTGGAAGCAAATGCATTGGGGTACAGATGAAAGTACAGCTCGTTTACGCTTTTTTTGCCTGGATGAGTCCAAGTGAGCGTCTGTTTGCCCTTAAGCTTGTTCTCCTCAGGCTCGTACCGAACATCCATATGATATTCCACTAGTCGGTCGCTTAAGGCCGGAGCGGGAATATTAGGCTGCACCTTAGGCGGTGAGAGAGGGGCCTTCTCCACAGCAGAGACGGAGGGCTTGCCCGCATTTGGGGCAAGAGCAGACGCTGAGGACCCTGGATTCAGAAATATCGGCATCGATCCTGCAAGCAAACCTATGGCAAGCAGGGATGATAGAAAGACTTTAGCACGTGGTGGGACCATATCGAACAACCTCCCGTTGACAAGCATCTAGTGCATGTATATGTTTGCTTTTGGGGGATTATTAGTTAAAATAAAATTATTGGGACAAAGGTTATCAATTTAGCAGCTGATACGTAAGAATCGGCTCTGATATAGGAGGTCGGCAGCAGTGGAGAATGAAGAGCAGAAGCAGGGTGCGAAGAAACCGATTGCTTTGAATATTATTAATAGTAAGAGTAAGCATAAAGGGTTTGGATCAGGCTCCATCGATCTGAACAGTCTGTCGCCTGTCATTATCGACAATGGCGAGGCCCGAGTTGATATTGGAGCCATGCATGCGAAGAGTAAGGTGGAGAAGGGTATCCGTTTCAGCATGAACCGGGATGAAGTGCCGAATGGACGCCAGGTATGGATCGTGTGGGTCGCTGTAGACCGTACCGCCGAAGGACAGCATTATGCAGGCATGACCGCCTGTGAAATGTGGATCGACCAGGAGGCCCGTCGTGGTTGGAAGATCCTCGCCGATCATGTGAATAAAATGGATGCGGCGATGAAGCGCAAGATCATTCTGGATGGCCTTGGCGACGTCGAGAAGAAAGCACTGCGTGAGCTGCTGATTTCACGTAACGAGGAATGGTGGAATGCAACACCAGAGGAATTCAAGGAAGCCCTTCGAACCGAGGCATGATACCATAAATAAAAGTGATTATTCTAGATGCTAAAGTGGAAAGACCGGTTGGATTCGTGAACGAATCCCGCCGGTCTTTTTGTCATTGCATATGGTTAGAATGGAAGGGTGTAGGTCCGTTTTTCTTTTTGACCGAGAAACGGATTATTGTATTGGAACGTCAGCTTGCCGCCGGCATATCCGATATACGTTAAACCGTCACCAATGAAGCCCACCTCGTTCGGCGGCATTTCCTCAATGACCTTGATGGTTTCCTCATCTAGAAGTTCAGGATAGATAAGCTTCGCTGTCTTGCCTGTCGGATGAACGATATATAGGGTCGCCTTCGTGTAGGGTCGGACGAGCAGGAAGTCCTGTTCGATCGCTTCTACGATAAAACTATCCTCTACTCCCGTGAGCGCGGCCAGGTCATAAGATTTGACCGTTTTGCCTGTCGGATGAACCAGCTCAAGCGTACTGCCGTTCATCATGGCAATATTGCCTTGGAAACTGAGTTGGTCTGGTTTGTAGTTTATTCCGGCAAAATTGGAATGATTGGTTTTGGATAGCTTCAGGATTTTGTTGTCCTGAATGAGCACCCGATATCTTCCCTCATGAATATGAGGTTCGCCGTAATAATTGGACAAGTCGACGACATAGGTATTGCTGTTGATACGATGTGCGCTTAAGCTGACTTGATCGATCTCCTCAACGGGGATCATGCCAACTTGGGCTGGCATGGATCCAACTTTACCCATGGACAGCATCCCATTCTCGCGATTTACCCAGAACAGCATATTGGCCTTGGAAGCATAGGCGTATTTTGACCAAGCATCAAAGGTCGTTCTAAGTCCGGATTTACTGTCATACTTCAGAGGAATACCGAAGGCTTTGGTAATCAGACTGGCTGGAACATAAGTCACGCCTTTCTTCACAACCGGAGCCGCTTCGAGCTTCAGAGCGGTCCCTTTGGCATTGACTGCGCGCGACTGTCCGATGGTAATGCGAACAGACTGTGTCGGGCTGTTAATGTACAGTTCGTTTTTTCCCGGGGTAATCAAATGTAGCTGCAACTGTTCGGAAACTTCCTTCAATGGAATGAATACAACGCCTTTATTCGTATAAGGTTTATGTTTCACATCCAGCGTGCTCCATGTTACCTTGCTCTGTGATGTGGAGGCTGCTGCCGCATGGGCAGGAATCGTTGTGAGCGATGAGGACGTAAGCAATAAAGACATGGCTATGGATGCGGTACCTGCTAATTTGATGATTTGCACGGATTTCATATCATTTCCTCCTTCTGGTTTTCACACTCCCGTCTATATAAACGGCTAAATAATGGAAAATGTTTCACCCCATCACAAAATCATGTAAAAAAGGATATACGCGATGGCGAAGGATTAGAGCTGGCGCGCCAAAGGGCGAACTAAAAAAAACGGAGCTGCCCTGAAGGGGCGAAGCTCCGGTGATATCAATATCCTGATTTCAGCTCCTGATCCTTGCCAAGCAGAATGGTGAGACCCAACAAGGTAACGATAATGGTTGCCCCCATGTCCGAAATGATGGCGATCCACAGGGTCAGCCATCCTGGGATCGTAAGCAGTAAAGCAATGGCCTTCAGCGACAAGGAGAGCCCGATATTCCACTTAATAATCTGATTGACCCGTCTTGCGGTTTGGATGGCCCCTGGCAGCTTGCCAAGGTGATCCTGCATTAATACGACGTCTGCCGTTTCGATGGCACTGTCAGTCCCTTTCCCCATCGCGATACCCAGATCGGCAGCGGCCAATGCAGGGGCATCGTTAATACCATCACCAACCATGCCGGTTTTTTTGCGGGAAGAGAGCTCCTTAATCTTGGCAACCTTCTGTTCCGGCAGGAGGCTTGCGAATACCCGAGATACACCGGATTGCTTCGCAATCGCCTGTGCGGACTGCTCGTGGTCGCCTGTCAGCATGACCGTATCCGTGATACCGGCCTCATGGAGCTTGCGGACAACGGCTTCGGTCTCCGGTCTGATCTCGTCGGCAAGGCCGAACTGACCTAATACGCGATCCTCGCTTACGGCGGCAACGATCGTATAGCCTTGGGCCTTCATACGCCGAATGTCTTCCTCTACGGCGCTGATATGATCTTGCGGGCCGTTCACATGCTTCAACACTTCCTCGCTTCCGACCCAGAACAGTTTCCCACCAATTTCAGCTCGAATGCCTTCACCTGGCAATACCGTTATCTGTTGAGGTTCATTAAACATGCACTGCGGATTCTTGATCTCCAGATGCTTCATGACGGCTTTAGCCAACGGATGAAGAGAAGATTGCTCAAGTGCGCCTACAACGGCATAAAATTTGGTTTCATCATATACCGTCTCCGCATACACGGCAGGCTCGCCTTTGGTCAAGGTTCCCGTCTTGTCAAAAGCGATGGCTTCCAGCCGGCCAAGCTGCTCCAGATGGACCCCGCCTTTGATCAGAATCCCGTTGCGTGCCGCGCGGGTCATCCCGCTGACCAGTGCAATCGGAGAAGAAAGCACGAGCGAGCAAGGGCACCCGACAATGAGGATGGACAGCCCCTGATAGATCCAGGTCATCCAGGGCTGATTCAGCAGCAGTGGAGGAATTAGCGTAACCGCCAGCGCGATGATCATAATCGCCGGAGTATAGTATTTAGCAAACTTATCGATGAAGAGCTCTGTCGGCGTCTTGCTGTCCTGTGCTTCCTGTACAAGATGCATGATCTTGGCCAGGGAGGAATCCTCATAGGCCTTCGATATGGCGATATAGAGAACGCCATCGGTACTTACACTGCCGCCAAATACAGCATCGCCCTCCCGTTTCGTAACAGGTACCGATTCCCCGGTAATGGCGGCTTCGTTCACCGCCCCGATTCCTTGGGTTATGGCCCCATCCGAAGGAATCTTCTCCCCGGGTCTTACCCGGACAACGTCTCCGGGAGAGAGACTCTCGATCGGTACGCGCTGGGTTTGACCATCTTTCCATAGATCGGCTTCTTTCGGTGCAGCAGCCAGCAGGGCTTCCATCGATTGTCGGGCCCGATTCATGCCGTAACCTTCCAGCAGCTCGTTAAGACCAAATAGAATGGCAACCAGCGTGGCTTCCCGCCATTCCCCGATGATGACGGCGCCCACGAGCGCAACGGTCATCAGAGTATCCATATTGAATTTGAAGCGGGTCAGATTGCGCAGTCCGCGCAAAAATGTCGTATATCCGCTCAAAATCATAGCCCCTGCATATAATGCGATCACAATCGGTTCAGGGACTTTTCCTTCTAATAGAAAGGTTAAGAGATAGAAAACAGCGGAGATCGACAGCAGCCATTTCATGTTCCCTTCGCCGCCATGACTGTGTTCATGAGCATGACCATGGCTATGTTCGTGATCATGACCTTGTGCCGATCCGTGAGAATGCGATGAATGGGCAGGCTGTGCTTCAGCGCCGGCGGCCGATAAGGCTGTCTGCGGAGCATGAACGATGCGCGCACCGTCACTTTTCAGAATGGTCTCTACCCGGCTTAGATTCACATGGGGAGAGAGGGTCAATTTCCCGCTGTTGTAACTAAGTCGGGCATTGTTTCCATGATCCAGCTTCTGGATCTCTTCCTGCATTTCGCGTGTACAGTTAGGGCATGAGAGGCCATGTACCCGGTATTCAATAAGTTCTCCGCTTGCCTCCGGAGATGATTTGGAACGTTGATGGTTGTCTGTGCTCATCTACATCTTCTCCTTCTGGTGCTCCAGCGTCATGTGAAGCAGTGTCCGGATATGGTCATCTTTGAGCGAATAGTATACATTCTTTCCGGCTTTCCGCGATTTGGCGATATCTTTGTTCTTCAGCGTACGCAGATGATGGGAGGCTGTTGCCGTTGAACTTCCGAGTACTTCGGCTACATCACAAACACATAGCTCGCCGCCACGGTCCAGCATATAGGCTACCTTGACCCGCGTCGGATCGGCCAAAGCCTTGAAGATTTCTGCCATGCCGATCATATCATCATCGGAGATCGTTTCTTTTAACAAAGCAACCCTTTCGGTTGAAGGACATTCCGTTTCACACAGCTCAAGGGAGACTTCTTCGTTCATCGTCCGGGCATTCATAGGAACAACCTCCTTGGATTAGGAGCAATAAGTGCTCTTTATTCTTTATATTCAAACGTTGATTTGATTGTTAGTCATAATATACCCGATTTACACACAATATTCAAACGGATATTTGATTGTTCACAAGCATTTCACAGTCCAAGAATGAATCGACAAGTCCTATAGTATTAACCAATACCAACGGTTAGGTGCAGCGTCGCTCCTCAGAAAATCCTTCCATTTCATATCACGCCAACTTATACTATTAGCAAAAAGATGTAAATTCGCATAAGAAGCATACCTGGGTCCAGGACACCTCATGCGCTGCATAACATCTTTGCACGGGCCAAACGTTTCAATTCGAATGTGTACATTATCTAATACCTATCCTTCGATTTGCGGATGTGTATAATAGGGGAGGCCAGAGTATGACTTGTCCAATATGTCGATATGAAACGGGAGATGGGAAGTATTGCAAGAAATGCGGGGCAAGGCTGATTATCGAGGATTCACCCGTATTTGCCGCCATGAAAGAGCAAGCAGCAACGTCGGAGGTCTATAGTGTGAATAGACGAAGTGCCAGCAGTAAAGGGGAGATACCTCATGCACGCCAGATCGAATCTGCTCTGCCGGTGTATACCCCGCCGGATATTCCGTTCCGAGCGGCAGGCCGGCAGCATGCCGAAGAAGAAGAGGAACCTAATCCTTATTGGACCAGCTTAAAATTGTACGGGCAGCTCTACGGGGATTATTTTCTGAAGGGACTCAGACATCCCTTTGGCGCAGCTGCCGGAACGGAGAGCGGTCAGTTCTTCAATGCGATCGTGTCCATGGTGCTCTATGTTGTTCTTTTTCCACTCGCGCTGTATGCAGCGCTTCATCATGAACTGCAAGGGCTGCCTGAGGGGGCATTTGCAGATCTTGTCCTAAAGCCTATCATTTGGACTGCGATTTTCTTATTCCTGTTGAACGCCTTTACCTTCGCTGCGGTCAAGCTGTCCTTCAACCCGACTGCTAAGCTAAAAGAAGTGATGGCAAGATTCGGGGCTTTGCTGCCCATATTCCTCGTATTGTATGTGGTTAGTTTTCTGTTCCTGTTCCTGAATGGTGATATATCCAAGGTTATCATCCTTCTCTCGTTCATCAGCACCGTGATGACCGTGCCGTTATTCGTCATGACCAGCTACAAGAGAAGAATGGTTGGCGGTGGCCTGGATCCGTTGTATGCGATCCTGCTGGTTTATGTTGCACTGATGCTCGTGATCGTGATTCTGGGTAGTTCCATGATCGAATATATAACCGTTTTATAATGAAGCCATCTACATAACCTATTGTGAAAAAGAGAAAAACAGCAGGTCCTCTTGCGGGGAAGTCCCGTAATAGGAGCTTGCTGTTTTTTTGATGTGACGGTTCGCGATCCGAGTTACTCAACCCACCATCGTTTGAAATCTTTCCACCAGGAACGTTCTTCCTGTTTCTCGGCCGCATCTGCAGGGTCCGCCTTCTTCGCAGGCTCTCCGTTTCCGTGTTCATCACAATATTCGGTAGGCTCCGTACCCTTAACGAAGACCTCCAGAATTTTGCCAGGACAGTCGGTGCCTGCGAGCTTCCCGGTCTTGGGATCCACATAAGCGCTGATGACTTCATCCGGGATCGGAAAAATCTTGGGCGGTACATTCTCCAGCGCTTTCTCCGTATACTGGGCGAAAATCGGCGCTGCCCGCCGCCCGTCGACTTTGCTGATTTCCCGCCCTTTATCATATCCAACCCAAACCGCCGTTGCCAGCTCCGGTGTATAGCCCACAAGCCAAGCGTCGGAGTCGGTGGTGCCCGTCTTCCCGGCAACCGGCCGTTTCATTAGGGTAGAGACGCGGTTGCCCGTGCCACCTGTCTCGAATACCCCCTCCATCATGCGAGTCATCACGTAAGCTGCAGCAGGTTCAACCACTTGTTCACCCGACTCTTCCGGCGCTGTATACAAGCTGCGGCCAGCGGCATCGGTGATGTTCAGTACGGCGACAGGTGATACCCGTTTGCCGTTGTTAGCCATAACAGCATAAGCGGAGGCCATCTCCAGCGGGCTGACGGGTGAGGTTCCCAGGGCCAGCGAGGGGACAGGCGCAAGCGGACTTGTGATGCCCATCTTTTTCGCCATGTCGGCTACTTTATCCGGGCCTATCTTCATAATGGTATTCACGGCATAAATATTATCCGAAGCGGCGATGGCTTCCCGCATGGGAATTTCCCCTAAATATTTATCGCCGAAGTTGCTGGGCTGATACGTTTTGCGGTTGTTATCGTAATGAAACAGAGTGGGCTGGCTGTTGAACACGCTGGTGCTCGTCATTTCCTTGGATGCAATGGCTGTTAAGTACATAATCGGCTTAAATGACGACCCGGGCTGCCTTGTTTTGGCCAACGCGTGGTTGTACTGATTCTCCCGGTAGTTCTTACCGCCAACCATGGCTTTGATGTGCCCGTTACGCGGGTCGACGGACACGAGCGCCGTTTCCAGCTCGCTCTTGTTGTCCATACCTTCGGATACAGCCTCTTCTGCTGCCTTTTGGGCCCGCGGGTCCAGGGTCGTATAGATGTTGAGGCCACCCTGTTCGAGCTGCTGATCCGTAATGTTCAGCTGTTTGGTGACGAGGCTCCGGACATAATCCCGGAAATAGGAGGCAATCACTTTATTCTCCTGACGGTCCTGAGGAAGCAGGGCGAGCTTGGCCGAGGCGGCTTTATCGGCCTCGGTCTCGGTAATGAACCCAGTCTCCGCCATGGCATTGAGGACAATCTGCTGTCTTTTGAGCGCGTTGTCCATATGATTGTAGGGCGAGTAATACGTCGGACCTTTTGGAATGCCAGCCAGCATCGCGCTTTCGGCCAAAGTCAGTTTTTTTGCCGGTTTGCCGAAGTAGAGCAGGGACGCCGATTCGATACCGTAAGCCCCGTGGCCGTAATAAATTTCGTTGAGGTACATTTCAAGTATTTGATCTTTCGTATATTTCATCTCAAGCTGGGCAGTGAATTTGGCCTCCTTGAGTTTGCGAGTCCATGTTTTTTCATGAGATAGGTATAAGTTTCGTGCAAGCTGCTGGGTTAATGTGCTGGCGCCCTGTTTGCGATCCATATGCTGCAGGTTGACCAATACGGCTCGGGCCATGCCCTTCATATCAAACCCTGGATGATCATAAAATTTCCGGTCCTCCACCGACAAGGTAGCCTGGATCAGATGAGGAGATATATCATTCAAACTCACTTGCTCGGATGTATGCCCCGTGGTCGAGAAAGTGGCGATTAAATCTCCTTGGCTGTCAAGCAGACGGGAGTAGCGGGATGTTTCCGCGACGGGCAGTGGCGTTATAAATAAATAGGCGAGCAGAATGCCGCCGGCGATGATCGAAATGCCAAGGAGTACGAACAGAAATGTAGCAAGCCGGACGAAACGACGTTTGCGCTTGGGTGATTTTTTTTGTCCCGGCATCAGTGGTTCTCCTTCCAGTCCTTTTTGTAGAGTCGAGGCTTTTGCGCTGCCAAAAATGGAGATATGCTCAAATTCCCCTTGGTTGCCTTCTTTTTCTATATAGTATGGGGCTGCTGAGGGCAGGATATTCATCGAAAGCGATGATGTTTCTGCTTCCATTCGTTTGTGCCGGAAGTTTTGGTTGCAATTTGGGCTTGATTTAATATAATCTAATTTGTTTGGTACAATAGGAAAAGTGTGAAACTGTAAGCTAAAGGCATCTGCCCCGAATAAAGTTTTGCGGCTTGGATCTGGACGGCTGAACATTATTCTAGCGGAAAGAAGGTAGTGACGACGATGGAATTATGGTACACAGAGAAGCAAACCCCGACTTTTGGCATCACGGCTAAAATCCGGGAGACTTTTGTACATGAGAAGACGGAGTTTCAACAACTGGACATGATCGATACTGAGGAATTCGGGCGTATGCTCGTTCTGGATGGTATGGTTATGACTACAATTAAGGATGAATTCGTCTATCATGAGATGGTCGCTCACCCCGCGCTGAACACGCATCCAAATCCGAAGAAGGTTCTTGTTGTCGGCGGAGGAGACGGTGGCGTCATTCGCGAAGTGATCAAGCATCCGGGCGTAGAGAAAGCAGTACTCGTTGAAATTGATGGAAAAGTTATTGAATATTCGAAGCAGTATTTGCCTGAGATCGCCGGCAAGCTGGATGATCCGAAGGTCGAAGTACTGGTTAACGATGGATATATGCACATCATAGAGAATAAGAACGAATACGACGTCATTATGGTAGACTCCACCGAGCCTGTGGGCCCGGCCGCTCCATTGTTTGAGCGCGGATTCTACCAAGGGATCTACGAAGCGCTGAAGGAAGACGGTATTTTCGTGGCGCAAACGGACAACCCGTGGTTTAAAGCGGACCTGATTCAGCAGGTCAACAAAGACGTGAAGGAAATCTTCCCGATCGTCCGAGTGTATGGAGCGAACATTCCAACCTACCCAAGCGGTCTGTGGACCTTCACCATGGGCAGCAAAACGTATGATCCGCTTGAAGTGGACGAGTCCACGATTGATGAGATGGATACGAAATACTATTCGCCTCGCCTGCACAAAGCCGCATTCGTGCTGCCTAAATTTGTTGAAGACCTGGTGAAATAAGGAGGAGCGATAAACTGATGAAACTGGATCAAGGTTACTCCGGCAACGTATTTATATTGAGTTCTGAGGATTATGAGGGGTCCAAAGCTGTCATTTACGGTATGCCGATGGATTTCACGGTTAGCTACCGTCCCGGCTCCCGTTTTGGCCCAGCTCGTATTCGCCAGGCTTCCGTAGGCTTGGAGGAGTACAGCCCGTACTTAGATAAAAGCATTGAAGACATGACGTATTTCGATGCAGGCGACCTTATGCTGCCTTTCGGCAATGCGGGCCGCAGCCTTGAAGTGATTGGCGATTATGTAGGCAAACTGCTGGATGACGGGAAATTCCCGATCGGACTTGGCGGCGAGCACCTCGTATCCTGGCCGATCATTCAGAAGGTGTATGAGAAGTATCCGGATCTTATTCTGATCCATATCGATGCCCATGCTGACCTGCGCGAGCATTATGAGGGAGAGCCGTTGTCCCACTCCACACCGGTCCGCAAGGCGGCGGGCATTATGGGCGGCAAGAATATTTATCAATTCGGTATCCGTTCCGGCTCCCGCGAGGAGTTCCAATATGGACGGGAGAACATTAATTTTTATCCGTTCGAAGTGGCGGCGCCTCTTAAAGAAGCCTTGCCTTCCATGGGCAACCGTCCGGTCTACGTGACTATCGACATCGATGTGCTTGATCCATCTGCCGCACCGGGCACCGGTACTGCAGAAGCAGGCGGCATCACATCGAAGGAGCTGCTGGAAGCCGTGCACCTCATTGCGGGCTCCGACGTGAACGTGGTCGGCTGCGATCTCGTGGAAGTGGCGCCGATCTATGATCCTTCGGAGCAGACCCAGATCGTAGCTGCGAAGTTGATTCGTGAGATGTTGTTGGGATTCGTTAAGTAGTCCACCCGCCCAAACCCTCCCTGCCAGGGAGGGCCCCAAGGGCGCTGCCCTCTGGACACCCGGAACTTCGGCGTACGGAGTTGGTACGAGGATCTGAGCGGGGCTGGTGCTTGTGCCCGGCCACCGCTCGGTCTCCCCTGGCGGGGACGTCCTCGTGGCCTCTATTGCGTCCATATTTCAGCCGAGGCTTCGCCCCTCGGCTGATGAAGAAAAAGCAAGCCTCCCCTACCTAAGCCTACGGCTATCGGGGTCGGCTTGCTTTTTCGCGTGGTTTCGGCCCTCTTGGCAGCTTCCCTGGCGGGTCGCTCGAGGGCCTGCATTGCGTGCATGAGCAGCCGAGGCTATTCGCTCCTCGGCTGATGAAGAAAAAGCAAGCCTCCCCTATCTAAGCCTACGGCTATCGGGGTCGGCTTGCTTTTTCGCGTGGGCCTGCACTGCGTGCATGCTCTGCCGAGGCATCGCCCCCCGGCTGAAGAAAAAGCAAGCCTTCCCTACCTAAGCCTATGGCTATCGGGGTCGGCTTGCTTTTTCAACTGAGCAATTGAGAAGAAATTATGGGTGGTCATATGTTATAAACTTAAGAAAGCTTGACCCGGATTTTGATGACGCCATAAGGAGGTTAACATCAATGGGGGATTCGTCCAGCAAGAAGAGAATTGACTCTGCCTCGAGAATGATTAAGGCATCGCCACAAACCATATATCAGGCATTTACTGACCCCAAGGCTTGGGTATCGTGGCTTCCCCCAGAGGGGATGTCAGGTCAGATCGACACCTTTGATGCCTGTGAAGGCGGGACTTATCGAATGGTACTCACCTATAATGGAACGGACCAAGTTAATCTCGGTAAATCATCGGAAGGTACGGATATCGTCCAAGGTAAATTCCTGGCGTTGGTGCCAAACAAGAAAATCGTGCAGTGTTTTGAATTCGAGTCGGAAGACCCCGCTTACGGGGGCCTGATGACCATGACATGGACGTTGACAGCACTTGCGGAAGGCACGGATGTGACGATTGTTTGCGAGGACGTTCCTGAGGGCATACGTCAGGAAGATCACGAAGAGGGCTTGAATTCTACGCTTGAGAATCTCGCGGTCTTTACTGAATGATAGCGGACAGGCTGCCGCGCCTCACAACGTCCCTTGGCAGTAAAAAAAGCAAGCAACCCTACGTAAGCCTAGCGGCTAATCGGGTTGCTTGCTTTCGTGTTATTTCAGGGTGATACCGAATGCGGAGCTTGGAGCACCGGCAAATACGACAGCTCCATTGGCTGGGAGCTTCACTTCATTACTGCCGCTGACGATGCTGTAGTTCACAACGGCACCTTTTTCGTCATACACGGCGAATGCGCCTTGTGCCGGCAGGGTGACGGTCATCGTTTTGCCTGCAGCTTGTTTAGGGACGGTGTACCATTTGGCATAGCCATCGGCTTGCAGGGTAACGGTTGATTTTTTTCCTTTATAAAGCGGCTTAACGTCCTTACCGCTCACAAACAGGGAACCTGCCCCTTCGAGATACTCTACGCCCTTTTCCTTATAGAAACGGAATTCGGACGTATCCCGGCTGCCGATCGCCGGAACCTGATGCTGGCTTACTGCGGTATCCGAGTCGATGATCTTCTTGTCGATCAGATATCCTTCCAGACCACTCTTGCTGTTAATCTCTACCGTCGGTTTCGTGATGAAGTACATCAGCGATGTGAATTTCTCGTTCAATGGATAGAACGTTTCGCCTTCCCGCTTGGCCCAAGCGGCAGCGGTCTCCTTGGATAACGGGTTCGCTTCCATTTTCTCGGCGGTATAATGCGATAAAGCCATTTGCCCAAGTCCAGGAATCGTTACATATTGTCTTACCCACAAGTAGAGGCGGTCATTCTTTTCTTTGACAAAGCTAACCTTCGTGCTGCCATCCGCGCTGACAAATGTTCCATCTGCAGTGTATACATATTTCTCTGCAGGATAGTCTGGCACCATCGGTACGGTAATGGACAGTTCGCCGTCCTTGATATCGACTTTCATCTGCTGATTCGTCACGCCATAGTAACCTGCATTTTTGGCGATGTCGCTAGGCATGTCGGCCTTGACTGGTTTGCCGAATGATTTTTCCGGCTTGAATTCCTTGATCGTGCCTTTTTCCTTAAGGGCATGCAGCAGAATGTCGTTGGCCAACAATTGGTTGGTTGAGCTGGAACCCCCGGAAGATAATACGGCGGCAGCCATATTTTGCTCTGGAAGAACTACGAGCGAAGCATGATACAGGATAGTGTCTCCGCCTTTGGTTACGGCTTTCATGTCATATTGGTTAAACGGGAACAGTCTCACGCTGTCCCAGCCGAGTCCGTAATCGAACGAGTTATCGGCATCTTCGGGCCACAGACCTTTTTTATATTCTTCCTGCTCCATGGCTTTAACGGATTTGTCGGAAAGAATGCCTTCGGCTTCCCCAGTGAAGATCTGCGCGAACTGCACCAGGTCTTCAGCCGTAGAATAGATGCCGCCGGTTCCGATCACATTGACCGTCTCGTTAGGAAGCTGTCCTTGGTGAGTAGGAAAATACAGACCCGCCATTTGGCTTAACTCCAACGTATCTTGGGATGTCTTCGTGTGGTCCAAATCTAACGGCTCGGTAAAAGATTGATGAATGAATGCGGTAAACTCCTTGCCGCTCACTTTCTCTACCAGTATCTCAGCTAGCGTGAATCCATCATTACAATAAACGGAAAATGCACCCGGGTCTGCTTTCAGATTTTGGGTGGACAGCTGCTTCAGCAGCGTGTCATGTGCATGAGGGTCATTATCTTCGAACAAAAATGCATTGTTCAGGCTGGAACCCTGCAGTCCGGAGGAATGGTTGAGCAGCATGCGCGGCGTGATTTTTTTGTAACGTTCGTCTTTCATCGTGAATTCGGGTATGTACTGAACCAGAGGCGTATCCAGGTTGATTTTCTCCTCATCCACCAATTTCATGACCGCAGCGGCGGTGAACACTTTACTCGTGGAGCCGATGCCATACATCGTTTCCTTGGTCAGCGGTTTCTTTCCTTCGATATCATTGACGCCCGCTTGACCGGACACGGTAATCACTCCGTTGTCGATAAGGGCATATTGAACGCTTGTCGTACCATAAGTCTCGGTGAGCAGCTTGGCTTTCTCTGCGGCGGTTTTCTGAAGGCCTCCTCCAGCAGCAACTTGGCTGTTATCTGCTGCCATTACCCCAGCAGGAAGAACCAGTGTGACTGCGAGAAGGGTTACGAGCATCCGTGATAGTCTTTTCTTCAATGAATAAATACCTCCTTATTATGAATGTACTTAGTTAGTACGATTTACCAGCCCAAATGGTTCAATCTTTTTTCGGGAAATTTACAAAGTGCGGGGAGGAACAAAAAAACAGGCATCCCATCCATAGCCGTAAAGCCATGTGGGGATACCTGTTTTTAACTGAGTACGATAAGCAGCGCCGAGGTGGTTCCGACGAAACAGCCTGCCAAACAATCCGAAGGATAGTGAAAGCCAAGATAAATGCGTGACAGGCTGACCGTAAGGGCCAGCAGGATCAAGAGCAATGACAGCCAGGGTGTTATAAACAGAAACGGCGTGATAATGGAAAAGATGGCCGTCGAGTGTCCGGAAGGAAACGAATGGTCCTTCATCGGTTTTTTTTCGAACCGTACCTTTTCAAGTGCCAGATAGGGCCGGATGCGCCGCATCTTCCTTTTGATGAGGGCCGTAATCAGGAAGCTGAGTGAAAGTGCAATAAAACTCTGCCACCCCATCGTATTCCATGGCTCAGGTGCAAAAAACGCTATCGAAAGTGTCAGCACAATGGTAAAGATAGCACCCCCCATATGGGTGACCAGCGCGAGCATCGAATCCACCGTTTTGTTGCTGATCTTGCGGTTTAACCAGCGGAAGATAAGGTGGTCATGTTGCTGAAGCCAATCCATCGAACGAGTAATCATTGTGAACAGAACACCTCACATTATAATTTTGTAAGCAGTCAGCCCAAAGTTAAATAGGCTGCAATATATGCTTGTAAGGGCCGAGATTCATAGTGTAGACAAGAGGCTTACATACGACAGTATACAGGAGAATTGTTAAGCGTGGGTATGAATGACATGTATTTTTTCATAAATTGAACTTTCTTTGTCGCAGGTGGGTTTGATGATAGCCGTTTTGAGTGTGTTGTAAGCACGCTTCACAAGATTATGGTTTCCCAGGGATGATGACTTCATGTCCCCATGTTCTCGAAGCCCGGAATCCGATATAATGAAAGCATCTAACCATGCCTAAGGAGGAGAAGCATGAAATTCCGCGTTTCTGCCGTGCAATATCATCTGCACACCATTCAATCCTTTGACGATTTTGCCCGTCAGTCGGAGCATTATATCCGGACGGCGGAGGAATTTGAAGTCGATTTTGTGCTGTTTCCGGAATTTTTCACAACCCAACTGATGTCCATCGGGGATGATCAGGGCAAGGCATTGACGATCAATGATCTTCCGGATTTCACAGACCGTTACCGCGAGCTGTTTCAAGGCTTTGCGAAGCAATATAACATGCATATCATTGGCGGGACGCACGTCATTCGCCGGGAAAGGAAGCTGTACAATGTAGCGCATCTGTTCTATCCGGACGGCCGCATTGCGGAGCAAGCCAAGATCCATATCACGCCTTCGGAGATTAGCGGATGGAATATGGGAGCGGGTGAAGGACTCGAAGTGTTCGAGACGGAAAAAGGCACCATTGCGATGCTGACCTGCTATGACATCGAATTCCCTGAGATTGTGCGCATGGCCAAGGCTAAAGGGGCCGACGTCATTTTCTGTCCGTCCTGTACGGATGATCGGCACGGATTTCACCGCGTGCGTTATACCAGCCATGCCCGCGCCATTGAGAATCAAATCTATGTGGTGCTGACCGGTACCGTTGGCTCGCTGCCAACCGTGGATCTGATGCGTGCCAACTTCGGACAGGCGGCCATCATTACCCCGAACGATATCCCGTTTCCTCCGCAGGGCCTGCTGGCCGAGGGAGAGCTGAACAACGACATGATCATTACCGCCGATCTTGATCTGGATTTATTGTATCAAGTGCGCGAGAAGGGATCCGTCACGACATGGCGCGATCGCCGCACGGATTTGTATCCGGATTGGGAATAAGCCCGTTTATCAGCACGTGAGGAAAATAGGACAAAGGCGGTGCAGAGGAAATGGCCCGGTTTCATCAACAGTTTTATGTATTTGACGACGCTCGGCCGGTGCCGGTTGTCATTCGAAGCTACACGGAAGCGGATTTTGACGAGCTGATCTTCATTCAATCCGAGACGTTCCCGCCCCCATATCCGCCGGAGCAGTGGTGGAACAAGGAGCAGCTGAATCAGCACGTCACTTTATTCCCTGAGGGCGCTCTGTGCGTTGAAGTGGGCGGGATGCTCGCCGGGTCGATTACCTCGCTCATTGTGGATTACGATCCATGGGAGCCTGCGCACTCCTGGGCGGAGACCACGGATAACGGGTATATCCGGACCCATAAGCCGGACGGGAATACGCTATACATTGCCGACATTTGTGTCAGGCCGCGCTTCCGTAAGCTTGGACTCGGCAAATGGTTGATTCAGTCGCTGTATCATGTGACGGTGAATCGGGGACTGGACCGACTGCTTGGCGGCGGACGGATGCCCGGCTATCATCGGCATGCCCATGAAATGTCGGCTGCGGAGTATCTGGACGCTGTTGTCCGAGGAGATCTCAAGGATCCGGTGATTACCTTCCTGCTGCGTTGCGGCCGGACGCCCGTCGGGGTGGCAGCGGAGTATTTGGAGGATGAGGAATCCTGCAATTATGGGGCTCTGATGGAATGGAAGAATCCGTTTAGAGGATGAAGAAGTTTCGCTTGAACGATAATGAATGGACTTCATATATAAAGATGGATTTTTTTATTACATATATAAGGAGGCTTTTATTTGATGGAATATATCCGTATTACAAGCATCGACGATCCTTTGTTCCGCAAAATGCACAATCTGATGAAGGACGTGTTCCCTCCGGAAGAGGTGCTGGAATTCAGCCTATGGAAAGAACCGCTGGAGGATCCGGGTATTCGGGTGTTTGTTGCCCTGCATGAGGACGAAGTGGTGGGCACTACGGAATACCGCTATTACGAGGATTGGAATGTAGCGATGACCGATTTTACTATTATCGGGCGCGAAGGGCTTGGTATCGGCCGATTCCTGGCACAGCATCGCTTGAAGGATCTGAATGAGCTGGCGGCCGCAAACGGCAAAGCGTTGTTCGGCATGTTTGCCGAGATCTACGATCCATATCGGGTACAGGACTATGCATTCGGCGGGGTAAAGCCGATGGATCCGTTCGTTCGCCGCGAGGTGCTGTCGCATCTTGGCTACAAACGCACGGATATCGCCTACGTTCACCCATCCTGGAATAATGATGGCGAAGCGGTGAGCGGGCTCGACTTCTGCTTCATGCCGGGCGATGATACTGTCAATGAATTGCCTGCAGAGCTGATCGTGAACTTCCTGAAACGTTACTATTCTGTGCTGCCTGAGAAACCACAGGCCTGGAACGACATGGTGGCCAAGCTGGAAACGCAGGAGAAGGTATCCCTGCTCCCGCTGTAACTTATACGATAGCGCATGCCTGATTCGTTACGAATCAGGCATATTCTTGTCGGGTTACGCCCACAGCATGTGATATTTTGGTATTCTGATCGTAGAATGACCCTTATATTCAAACATGGAGTGTGTAGAGCCATGATCCGGCAGCTTATTTTGGCAAGGAAATCACAGAAGTAAGTTATAGTGAATGGCACAAGCAATGGGCCGAGAAATACGGGGATTGAGGATGCGGTCGGTTTTCCGGGTAAGCACGTGGATAGGCTTTTTCTTCACATTTGCTAAAATCCTCATTTGAATTGCAAGGCTATACTGGATATAGTAATACAATAGGCAAGGAAAAGAGGAACATACATGAACGACCGAAAACAAGTGAGCATCCGTCTTCAAAGCCTTCACGAAGGGGAGAATACGATACAGGAGCTTCCGGCGGAGGCGTTTATTAAAGGGAATGTCCTGTATGTTCGCTATACAGAACCAGCGCTTGGACCGCATCAAGGGGAGACCCGGGCGATGCTTAAGCTGACGGAGGACGAGCTGAAATTGATTCGTCACGGCGAGGTGGAGTCCGAGCAGTCGTTTCGGTTAGGCCAGCGATTGCCGGGGTATTACCGCTCCCCGTTCACTTCATTTAATCTCTCTACGTACACGCAGCGTCTGGAGCTAGCGCTTGAAGGCGTGTCCGGACGAGCGGCTTGGGCGTACGATTTATATGTGTCGGGCGAGTTATCAGGACACTTTTCTATTAGTTTGACTATTCAGGAGGCACATGAATCATGACAATGAATCCATTAGATCACATTAACGGGCTGGTTGCAGAAGCGGTGGCTGACGCTGCCGTTGCTGCAGGACTGGTTTCCCGTGAGGAATTGCCGGGCATAACGCTGGAAGTTCCCAAGGATAAGTCGCATGGCGACTTGGCTACGAACGTAGCGATGCAGTTGACACGAATCGCCAAGAAGAACCCGCGGCAAATTGCGGAGGCTATCTTGGAACATTTGGATATGGCGAAAGCTTCGATTGAAAAAGCGGAAATAGCCGGACCCGGATTCATTAACTTTACCTTGGACAAGGGATACCTCTATCCGATCGTTGCATTGGTAGAAGAACAGGGTGACAACTACGGACGGATTGCTACGGGCGAGGGGCAAAAGGTTCAGATGGAGTTTGTCAGCGCTAATCCCACCGGAAGTCTGCACCTGGGACATGCCCGCGGAGCAGCGGTAGGCGATGCCCTCTGCAATGTGCTTGATTTTGCAGGATACGAGGTTACGCGCGAATACTATATCAATGATGCTGGCAACCAAGTGGTGAACCTGATTAAATCCCTCGAAGCCCGTTATTTGCAGGAGCTCGGCCAGGATGCCGAAATGCCGGAAGATGGATACCACGGCGAAGATATCAAAGGGTTTGCCAAAGAGCTTGTAGCTGAGAAGGGCGAATCTTTGCTGTCCATGGATCCAGGCGAGAGAACGGCATTCCTTCGTCAGTTCGGACTTGAGAAGGAACTGGATAAAATCAAACGCGATTTGAATCGATTCCGCGTTCATTTTGACGAATGGTTTAGTGAGACATCCCTGTACGAGAATGGACTTGTGGAGAAATCCCTGGAAGAGCTGAAATCGAAGGGCGAAGCTTATGAGAAGGATGGGGCAACCTGGCTTCGTACAACTGACTATGGGGACGACAAAGACCGCGTCCTCGTGAAGAATGACGGAACCTATACTTACCTGACGCCGGATATTGCATACCACCGCAATAAATACGAGCGCGGCTATGACAAGATTCTTAATATTTGGGGAGCCGATCACCATGGTTATATTCCACGGATGAGGGCTGCTATGGAGGCACTCGGCAATGATCCGGACAAATTAATTGTATTGATCGCCCAGATGGTCAGTCTGTTCCAGGATGGCGAGAAGGTGAAAATGTCCAAGCGTACCGGTAAAGCGGTCACGATGGAAGATCTGATGGATGAAGTCGGCGTGGACGCAATCCGCTATTTCTTCACCATGCGCAGCATGGACTCCCACCTGGATTTCGATATGGATCTGGCGGTGTCTACGTCCAATGAGAATCCGGTCTTCTATGTTCAGTATGCCCACGCACGTATTTGCAGCGTATTCCGCCAAGCGGAGGAGCAAGGCGTTAACCTCCTGCCGCTTTCCGAAGCGAACCTGAGCGTTCTTACAACCGAGCATGAGTACGACATTTTGCGCAAAATAGGAGAGCTCCCGCAGGAAGTGTCGCTTGCTGCTGAGAACTATGCTCCGCACCGACTCATTCGGTATGTATATGAGCTGGCTTCCTTGTTCCACAGCTACTATCGAGCCGAGCGCGTGATTACGGAGGATGCGGATCAAACGCAGGCTCGCCTGGCTTTGCTTCGAGCTGTTCGTGCGGTCATCGCTAACGTGCTTCGCCTGATGGGCGTATCGGCGCCGGAACGGATGTAATGGATTTTTGCTTTAATATGTGACAACAGCCGTCTTTCCGAGGAAAGGCGGCTGTTTTTAATTTGTAAACGGACATTCTTTTATAGTTGTTGAAGAATCAGTTTATAATTTCATGCCCTCGCGCAAAAATTTCAAGGCATTTACCTCTCCATCGGAGGCGCTGTGTCCTTTTTTGAGCTTAAGGGGAGAGGAGGTGCGTCGCAGCAGGGCCTTAAGGGTAGCCGTTTTTTTCAGGTCGGGCTTCTGCGCAAGCAGTAGGGCAATCGCTCCGCTGACGTGGGAAGTCGCCATGGAGGTGCCACTCATCTCGTGGTATTTTCCTTGCAGCCACGCGGACACGATTTTATCTCCAGGTGCATAAATATCGACAAATTGTCCACGATTGCTAAAGGAAGGGATTTTCCGGTTGCGGTCGGTAGCTCCGACGGATATGGTTTGAGGATAACGGGCAGGATAGTCCGCGGTACGGCGCTTACCGTCATTGCCGGAGGAGGCTACAATAATGACGCCTGCTTGGTTGGCCTTGCCTACAATATCCAGCAGCGTACGGCTTCGGGTCTGCATACCGAAACTCATATTAATGATATCGATCTCGGACCGCACGCACCAGTCGATGGCCAGAATGATGTCCGACACAAAGGCGGATCCGTTATGATCAAAGGCTTTGACTGGATACACTACAGATCTTGGAGCAACGCCAATCATTCCCTGCGTGCTGTTCGCAGCAGCGATGGTACCCGAAATATGTGTTCCGTGCCCATTGTCATCATATGGCGGTAGGTTTCGGTGGACGAGGTTAACCCCTCGAGTCAGCGAATACTTCAGATCGGGGTGAGCGAAATCCACCCCCGTGTCGATAACGGCAATCTTCATGCGGTGTCCTGTCGAGACCGACCAGGCTTGAGGGGCTTTGATTTGCTTGATACCCCATGGGATCCCGGTTAACGTTCCAATTGTCCCCTGTATGGCATGGATATGAACCTGTTCATCCTCTTCAACCATCAGTTCATTCTGAAACTCCGACTCAAACTTCGCGGTTTGGGGAGCTGGAGCGATGATGGTGCGGGTAAGCGGCGAATAGCTGACCGAACTCGGAAAACGCCTTTTCCCGACAAGTCGATTCCATTCGCGGATACATTCCTGGTACAGCTTAGGGTCATGAAACGTAAGGAGCCGCCGGTTCATTTCCCGGACGTTCCGCATAGGGTTCGTCTCTGTAAGTAGTGATTGCATGATCCGGGTGTAATCCATATGTGGCAATCTCCCTTCCCGATGAACCGTTGCTTCAGTATTGTATGAACCGGGGAGAGTGCCCGAATGGGATGTTGCCCTTTTTCCGGGAAATAGGCCCTGTTTACCGTGTCAAAGCAGCAGGGCTAACATAAGATACATGAAGAGAACATCAAGGTTCTCTTATCTAATCCCGTAAGGAGTCGATCCTTGGGGCGGGTACAGTCAGAAGACGGGGACAATTGTCTCCGTCTTTTTCCTTTTTGGTATCTGATGGGTAATGGTGCATAAAAACTTGATTTTTATTTCCAAATAGGTTTTACTTAGTTTTGATAATGGATATGTTGAGGGTATAACGTGAAGATTGTGTGAGAGGAAGTGTGCGTTAGTGAGTAATCCGCTCAATTTAAAGATCGATCCGGAGAAGATTCAGGAAATCCCAATGGTTGACCTGGCTTTTATGGTTCTGAAGGCGGCGAATACGCCGTATTATTACCGTGACCTTATGAATGAGGTGGCCAAGCTTCGTGGCTTTACGGAAAAGGAAATTAACGAAACGATTGCCCAGTTATATACCGAGATCAATATAGACGGACGTTTCGCATGTGTAGGAACGAATCTGTGGGGACTAAAGCGCTGGTATCCGCTGGAGAAGTCCGAAGATCCGATTGCGAACGCCAAGCGTCCGCGGATCATCAACGATGAAGATGATGATGACGATGACTTCACCGATGAAGAGGAGACTTACAGCGGTGACGATGCCGAGGAGGATTTCGACAGCATCGATGACGAAGATGATGATCACGATGATCTCTTCCCGGATGATGACGATGCCGAGGACGATGTAGACGAAGAGGTTGTTCTGGATGATGACGAATTGGATGACGAGGATTCGGAATCCGAAGAGGAAGATGATCTGGAAGAGGAAGCCTTTGAGGAAGACGATAAGGATTAATCCGTCATACAGCAGGGTCTTTAGGACTTGTCTGCGCTGATAATGACTGTGTTTTACAGTGTCAGCCAATTGGGCAATTTTGAGGTTGCTTCTTCTCTTGACAAGCAGACAAGGCACAGAGTAAACTATTGCTTGGGCTTATGATTGTGGATTAAATATGTTTAATATAAAAGTGCCCCGTTATTTTTTCGGGGTCACTTTTTTTGTTTTTAAGGCTCAGAAAGTGTAAATGACGCTAGCTTCTGGACCTAATAACGCTAGAGAACTACCTTATCAAAAGCGGTCTGTCTTCTGGAAGTTTGTCGATAGACATTTTTTCTTTGGGCTGTGGAAGCATCCTTCCTGTGTGGACTGGACTTTCATGGTTTCTTGCAGTGAATATTCCAAGTTGTTTAAGATGAGGTATGGAAACCGCTCGTCTTGAAGCCTCATAACGTATGCCGGGTTAAGCGGCTCGATATGAGGATCATTTAAGCGTCAATATATGCGGTTTGTAATAGGTCGGAGGTCAGCTCGCTCACCATTTTTGGAAGCGAGCGATGCTTTTTGTTGGTCCCTCTGATGAATCAGGGGAAAACGGGTTAGGATAAACATCATATGTCGCCTGAAGTTATGGAGATTATATAGGAGGGTTTTTAACAGTGACAAAGTATATTTTTGTAACAGGCGGGGTCGTGTCATCTCTTGGTAAGGGAATTACCGCCGCTTCGCTCGGTAGATTGCTTAAGAACAGAGGGCTCAAGGTAACGATTCAGAAATTCGATCCGTACATTAATATAGATCCAGGCACCATGAGTCCTTACCAGCATGGCGAAGTATTCGTTACGGACGACGGTGCGGAAACCGACCTGGACCTGGGACACTATGAGCGCTTCATCGATATTAACCTGTCGAAGAACAGCAATGTGACAACAGGGAAAGTATACTCTTCTGTTATCAGCAAGGAACGTCGGGGAGAATATTTGGGCGGTACCGTGCAGGTAATCCCTCATATTACGAACGAAATCAAGGAGCGTGTGTTCCGTGCAGGCCGTGAAGCGGGTTCGGATGTGGTTATTACCGAAATCGGCGGTACGGTTGGCGATATCGAAAGCCTTCCTTTCCTTGAGGCTATTCGTCAGATTAAGAGTGACGTTGGCCGTGAGAACGTGATGTATATTCATGTAACCCTCATTCCATATATTAAGGCAGCCGGTGAAGTGAAAACGAAGCCGACCCAGCACAGTGTAAAAGAACTCCGCAGTATCGGCATTCAGCCGAATGTTATCGTGTGCCGTACGGAGCATGAGCTTTCAACCGAGATGAAAGCAAAAATCGCGCTCTTCTGCGACATCGACCCTAACGCGGTTGTAGAGTGTCGCGATGCCTCCTCGCTGTATGAGGTACCGCTGAATCTGCGTGAAGAAGGCCTTGATGAAATTGTTGTCAATCATTTGAAATTGACCACCCCTGCGCCGGATATGAGCGAGTGGGAGGATCTGGTGGAGCGTGTATCCAAGCTGGAGAAGACCGTTGAGATTGCGATTGTCGGTAAGTATGTCGCACTGCACGATGCCTACCTCAGTGTTGTTGAATCCCTGTCTCATGCAGGCTTTGATGCTAATGCCGATGTGAAGATCCGCTGGGTGAATGCCGAAGAAATTACGGCAGACAACGTGGAAGAGGCGTTAAGTGGGATTGGCGGTATTCTTGTACCGGGTGGATTTGGAGATCGGGGTATCGAAGGCAAGATCAGCGCGATCCGCTATGCTCGCGAACGCAATATTCCATTCTTCGGCATTTGTCTTGGGATGCAAGTGTCCGTTATTGAATATGCCCGTTCGATTGTCGGCCTGAACGGCGCGAACAGCTCGGAAATTGATCCGGCTACCGAATATCCAGTCATTGACCTGCTGCCGGAGCAGAAGGATATTGAGGATCTTGGCGGAACGATGCGCCTGGGTCTGTATCCATGTAAGCTGGTTCCAGGATCGCTTGCAGAGTCCTGCTACCAGGACGAGCTGGTTTATGAAAGACATCGCCACCGGTATGAGTTCAATAACCAATACCGCGAAGATATTGAAAAAGCAGGCCTGCGTATATCCGGTACTTCTCCGGATGGACGTCTGGTAGAAATTGTAGAGCTGCCAGGACACCCTTGGTTCCTTGCTGTGCAATTCCATCCGGAATTCACGTCCCGTCCGAACCGTCCGCAGCCGCTGTTCCGTGAATTTGTAAAAGCCTCGATCCAGCATCAGGCATAATGGGAAGAGCCTCTTTTGCAGAGGCTCTTTTTTGCGTATAAAGCCGTTGTCATAACTGTGGACAGGGTAAGCTGACGTTCAGATCGGATGTCCAGAGCTGTCGCTTTCGGATACAACAAATTCATACATCTTTTTTTCTTAGTTTTTTTAGGACAGGAAGGAATTCGACATCTACAAGCGAATACAAATAATGGTCGGTTTATGGGAAAGTTAGGAACTTTCGAGTTTGCATATACTCATTGTACGATTTAAGTATCGGGGAGGTTGAAGGGATGAGCAAAGAAAGCAAACACAAAGTGCTGATTGTGGATGACCAGAATGGTATCCGCATCTTGCTTGTAGAAGTGTTCAGCAGTGAAGGATATGAGACGTTTCAAGCGGCGAATGGCAAGGCTGCACTTGAAATTGTGAAGACGCATACCCCGGATTTGGTGCTGCTGGATATGAAAATTCCTGGAATGGACGGGCTTGAGATTTTGAAGCATATTAAACAGATGAATCCGGACATTAAGGTGATCATGATGACTGCCTATGGAGAGCTTGACATGATCAAGGAAGCAACCGATCTTGGTGCGTTGATGCATTTTACCAAACCCTTTGATATTGATGAGATGCGGCAAGCCGTCAATATGCAGCTGAAAGGGACCGCCAATAATATCGGTTGAATGATGAATTCTGCTCAAAGGGCGGAATTCTTTTTTTTGTCAGAATGTGAGGTCCTTCGCAGCATTTTAGGAAATGCTTGTTTAGTATTTATGACGCGATGTGGTATAATAAGTCCGTGTGTTATATCGGCTAAAAACCATAGACAAACTAAGCATCTATAGGAGGATGAAACCATGCCATTAGTATCAATGACAGACATGCTGAACAAAGCACTTGAAGGTAAATATGCTGTTGGTCAATACAACATCAATAACCTGGAGTGGACATATGCGATTCTTGAAGCGGCTGAGCAAGAGAAATCACCAGTAATTCTTGGTGTTTCCGAAGGCGCAGCTCGTTATATGGGTGGATTCAGCACCGTCGTACACATGGTAAAAGGTTTGATGGAGGACCTGAAAGTGACAGTTCCTGTTGCCATTCACCTTGACCACGGTTCAAGTGTTGAGAAATGTAAAGAAGCAATCGATGCAGGATTCACTTCGGTTATGATCGATGATTCCCACAGCCCGATTGAGACGAATATTGCAACAACGAAACAAGTCGTTGAGTATGCTCATGCCAAAGGCGTTTCCGTTGAAGCTGAAGTCGGCATGGTCGGTGGACAAGAAGATGACGTCATCGGTGATGTAATGTACGCGAAGCTGGACGATTGCGTGCGCATCGTGAACGAGACAGGCATCGACACATTGGCGCCTGCACTTGGTTCTGTTCATGGTCCTTACAAAGGCGAACCAAACCTTGGTTTCAAAGAGATGGAAGAGATTCGCAATGCTGTGAAACTTCCGTTGGTGCTTCATGGTGGTACAGGCATCCCGACGCATGACATCAAGAAAGCTATCTCCTTGGGTACTTCCAAAATCAACGTGAACACCGAGAACCAAATTTCTTTCTCTAAAGTTGTTCGTGAAGTGCTTGCTGCTAAACCAGAAGCTTACGATCCACGCACATTCCTGAAACCAGGCCGTGAGGCAATCAAGGAAACTGTGGTTGGCAAAATCCGTGAGTTTGGTTCCAACAATCAAGCCTAATAAAGTCGCTTGTAGTCTAGTGGCCACAACATGATGATTGGAATCACCTAAGATATTTAGGCTGTCTTATGCTGTAGTATACAATGAAATGGAAAGCACACCGCATAGCCGGTGTTTTTCCATTTCATTTATTAAGTATCAAAAGTACAAGCGGGTTGTGAGCTTCACAACCGGATAATCGAGAACAAAAAAGAACGCAAAATGCGGTCTGTCATCCTTTAGGAACGTCGATAAGACGTTTTTCTTGTATGACGGCCATCAGAACCATTTCCGGCTGCGAAGTGATGTAGGGGGACCCGAAAGCTTATGGAAAAATTGATGATCAGCGGTGGACGCCCACTGCGAGGTACTGTAACAATCAGTGGTGCCAAAAACAGTGCTATTGCGTTAATTCCCGCCGCAATCCTGGCGGAATCGGAAGTCGTACTTGATAATTTGCCGCTTCTCAGCGATGTGGCTGTATATGCTGAGATTTTGGAAGAATTGGGCGGGCAAGTTTCATGGGAAGGCAATCAGATGAGAATTGACCCTTCTGATATCAAATCTATTCCGATGCCTAACGGACCCGTTAAGAAACTGCGCGCGTCCTACTATATGATGGGCGCCATGCTTGGAAGATTTAAAGAAGCCGTGATCGGCCTGCCGGGCGGCTGTAATTTTGAACCTCGTCCCATCGATCAGCACATCAAGGGCTTTGAAGCGCTTGGCGCAACCGTCACCAATGAACACGGTTCGATTCATCTGCATGCCAAAGAGCTGCGGGGCGCGAAGATCTATCTGGATGTGAGCAGTGTTGGTGCAACGATTAATATTATGCTGGCGGCTGCTAAGGCCAAAGGCTCCACAATTATTGAAAATGCGGCGAAAGAGCCTGAAATTATAGATGTTGCAACACTTTTGAATTCCATGGGAGCTGTCATTAAGGGCGCCGGAACGGAAACGATCCGGATCGAAGGCGTAACCGAGATGCATGGCTGCCGACATTCCATTATTCCAGACCGGATTCAGGCCGGTACATATATGATTGCTGCCGCAGCTACACGCGGCGATGTTCTGATTGACAATGTCATCCCGAAACATCTTGAAGCCCTTACGGCCAAGCTGATCGAGATGGGTGTTGGTATTGAGGAGCTGGACGAAAGCATTCGCGTGATCGGTAAGGATCGATACCAGCATGTGGACGTTAAGGCGCTTATATATCCTGGATTTGCAACGGATTTGCAATCACCGATGACCAGCCTGCTTACGCAAGCGGAAGGCGTCAGTGTCCTTAGTGATTTTGTATATAGTAACCGATTTAAACATGTTCCGGAGTTAGTTCGCATGGGCGCCAAAATCCGCGTGGAGGGACGCTCTGCTATTATAGAAGGTGGTCCGCTGAACGCAGCCAAAGTCAAGGCGACCGACCTGCGCGCAGGCGCGGCTCTTGTCATTGCTGGACTAACCGTACCCGAAGGGGTAACGGAGGTAAGTGGTGTAGAATTCATTGACCGCGGCTATGACCATCTGGTATCCAATCTGCGTATGCTGGGTGCCGACGTATGGCGTGAAACTGAGGAAGAATGATTTTTTTTACCAAAACGAGGGAAATGTGTGGTTAAAACTGCATATCTCCCTCTGATTTGGGTAATGCTCCTAGTAAAGCTCTCATAGAATAATAGACTACATGCAGCAGGACTTGCTGTGACAGAAACAAATAATTGAATAGGTGGTTATTGAATGGATTTACAAATAGCCGATTTGGAAGGCATGAAGCTGACGGATCTGTATAAGCTGGCCAAAAAGTATCAGATCCCTTATTATGGCCAGTTGAAGAAAAAAGAATTGATATTTGCCATTCTCCGGGCGCAGGCCGAACAGAGCGGCTTGATGTTCATGGAGGGCGTACTTGAGATTTTGCCGGAAGGTTACGGTTTTCTTAGACCGATCAACTATTTACCGAGCACGGAGGACATCTACATTTCGGCCTCCCAGATTCGTAAATTTGATTTAAGGACCGGAGATTTGGTTTCGGGCAAATGCCGGACACCTAAAGAGAACGAACGTTACTTCGGGCTGCTGCAGGTCAACGCCGTGAATGGTGAGAATCCTGCCGTCGCAGCGGAACGATTGCACTTCCCAGCCTTGACTCCTCTATATCCGCAAGAAAAGCTTGTTCTTGAAACATCCCCTAATCAGTTGTCAACCCGAATTATGGATCTGCTTGCACCTGTAGGTTTAGGACAACGCGGTTTAATCGTAGCACCGCCAAAAGCAGGGAAAACGCTCCTCTTAAAAGAAATCGCCAACAGCATCTCAACCAACAATCCAGAGATTGAACTGTTTGTTTTACTCATCGATGAACGGCCTGAAGAAGTGACGGATATGCAGCGTTCCGTTAAGGGCGAGGTGGTTGCTTCTACTTTTGACGAGCTTCCGGAGAACCATATTAAAGTGGCGGAACTGGTATTGTCCCGTGCCTTGCGGTTGGTGGAGCATAAGAAGGACGTTGTTATATTGCTGGACAGCATCACCCGTCTTGCCCGTGCGTACAACCTGGTCATTCCTCCGTCCGGCAGAACGCTGAGTGGCGGTATTGATCCTGCGGCATTCCATCGTCCGAAACGTTTCTTCGGTTCGGCGCGTAACGTGGAGGAAGGCGGAAGTTTGACGATTCTGGCTACAGCCTTGGTTGAAACCGGATCGCGGATGGATGACATTATTTATGAGGAATTTAAAGGGACAGGCAACATGGAGCTGCATCTGGACCGCCGCTTTGCGGAACGCCGTATTTTTCCGGCGATCGACATTCGTCGCTCCGGTACCCGGCGTGAAGAGGTGCTGCTGAACAAGGATGAATTGGATACCATTTGGGCGATCCGTAAAAATATGAACGACTCTGCTGACTTTGTGGAAGGATTCCTCAAAAAAATGCGTGACAGCAAGAATAACGCGGAGTTCTTGGCATCATTTGATGTGAATGCCAATAACGGGAGCGGAACCGGGACTCAGAGCCAGACAGCTAGACGCCCATCGCGCGCATCGGCTGCGACGGCCCCTCAGAGCTAAGTCCTGAATCAACCGGAGAATAGGAGATCAACATGTATTTGGTTTATGCAGATGAGCAAGGGAATGTATATGATCATTCTGATCTGTTTGGGCTTGCCCGCAGCGGAGATATGATCGTTGAGATATTGGATGATGAATTAATCCCTTTGCCAGAGGGGGCTACATTGGTCGGACTACCGAGCACCCGAGCGATCGGAATGGATCCAGAGACTGGTGATATGATGCCGCTTGAGGACGGGTACACTGCTGTCGGAGCGCTGTTGCCGCAAGGCTATACCCGGTTGTGCTTGCCAGGATACGTGAAGTCGGACAAGGAATATAAGCTGCCGCTATTTGGTTACTCGGCGGTGGTATGGAAGGATGGCGCTTTCTATACAACAGCGCGTTTATCCGATGACCCGGAGAAGTGGAACCCGGTGAACTGCGATCTGAACGATCTTGAGCTTGGGGTTAAGACGCTGAAGGAGAAATATCCGGAGAATCGGCTCTATGAGCATCTGTCTAACTGTGCATTAGGTTATGAATGTCTGACGGCTTCCAATACGTTCCTGAATCGCTGGGAAGGCGCTGTTCCTGTATCGTACTCTTGCAATGCCGGTTGCTTCGGTTGTATTTCGGAACAGCCGGATGACAGCGGCTTTGTCTCGCCACAGACCCGTATGAACTTCCGTCCGAGAGTGGATGAGTTGGTACAGGTCATGCTGGAGCATCTGAAGACACCGGAGTCGATCATCAGCTTTGGCCAAGGTTGTGAGGGAGAACCCTCCACGCAGGCGAAGATCATTATAGAAGCCATGAGAGAAGTTCGGGCACAGACTGATATGGGATACATCAATATTAATACCAATGCGGGACTAACTGATTTTATCAGTGGTATCGTGGATGCGGGTCTTGATCTGATGAGGGTCAGCACGATCAGTGCATTGGATGATCATTATAACGCATACTACAAGCCAAGGGGCTATACGCTGGCCAATGTGGAGAAATCTCTTCGTTATGCAACCGATCAAGGTGTATATACCTCCATCAACTATCTGATCTTCCCGGGCGTAACTGATCGCGAGGAAGAGCTGGAAGCCATGATTGAGTTTGCCCGCCGCACGGGTCTCAAATTGATTCAGCTCCGCAATCTCAACATTGACCCTGAGAGCTATCTCGAGCTTATTCCGCCTGCACAAGGCGAGATTCTGGGGATGAAGCAGGCGATTGAGATTATGCAAGAGGAGCTGCCAGATGTGGTGATTGGCTCCTATACGCATGTGCCGCCTGCAGGACAGGCAAGACCGAAGAAGAGACCATCGATTATTTAACAGAACCGTACTGAACATCGGATGTGTTAAAAACAGGTTGAAATTCCAATTGTGGACTTGTCTGATGATTTGTGTATGAGCTATTGCGCATTCATTTTGCTCGTGATATACTCCATTTATGTGTCCATATAACTCTGGGTCCGCATGAGGCTCAGGGCGGAAAGAGGTGAAAGCTACAATGAAACAAGATATTCAACCGAAATATCACGTTACTACAGTTACTTGTGCTTGCGGTAATACGTTTGAAACAGGTTCTGTAAAACCAGATCTTCGTGTAGAGATTTGCTCGAACTGTCATCCGTTCTTCACAGGTAAACAGAAATTCCTGGATGCTGGCGGTCGTGTTGATAGATTCAAGAAGAAATACGGTATCTAATAAACAAACCCTTCGCCCTTGCGGTCGAAGGGTTTTTGTCTGTTTACAGGGCTGGTGGAGTATGCAACTTCTTCCGTCGGTTGCTTTTTTGATAGCCATGCGATATACTAAAGTTCGCCGTGCTAGACGGGGAGGTAGCGGTGCCCTGTAACTCGCAATCCGCTGTAGCGAGGTTGAATTCCTGTTAGAGGTATTGTCGATGTGAGGCTGGTCCCTGCGCTCAACGTTGACGGTTGGGTCCTCCGCAATGAGCACTTGTGAACCTGGTCAGGTCCGGAAGGAAGCAGCCATAAGCAAGATCGCTTTTGTGCCGGAGGGGTGCCTAGCCCGAGTTGTTGCTCAGGATTGCCGCTCGGATCGCAATTATCAATAACAGGTGCACGGTATACATATCTGCACATAACACCTTTGCCATATTGGCAAGGGTGTTTTTTGTCGAAACGGCTATCCATTCAAGCTGATCCTTCATGTGCACTTTGGATAAAGTTTTCCAAGTAAACGTTTTGCTAAGGCAGGGGAAAGTAGTATAGAATGTAGTATAATATAACCGTTAAACTCACGCCTTTTTGGCTGGGAATGACCATGAATGCAACAGTAAAGCACGCGAGGATCGGGTTTAGTATAAACTTAAGGTTTTCTCGATCTCGTGAAGTGGAAGTTGAAAGAGGGTAAAGCACAGTGGAACATATCGCGTTATATCGTGCTTGGCGACCACAGTCGTTCGGCGACATGGTGGGCCAGCAGCATATTATCCAGACCCTGCAGAATGCCATTCGCGAGCAGCGGGTTTCGCATGCCTACCTGTTCAGCGGTCCACGGGGTACGGGCAAGACCAGTGCCGCTAAAATTTTGGCCAAAGCCGTGAACTGCGAGCATGGTCCGGCTGAGGAACCCTGCAATGAATGCGAGGCCTGCCGGCGTATAACGTCCGGAGCCGTCATGGATGTTCAGGAGATCGATGCTGCATCCAACCGCGGTGTCGAAGAAATCCGTGATTTGCGGGAGAAAGTCAAATACGCACCGACCGAGGTGCGGCGTAAGGTTTATATTATCGATGAAGTACACATGCTGACGACGGAAGCGTTCAATGCCTTATTGAAAACGCTGGAGGAACCGCCGGCACACGTGATGTTTATACTAGCGACAACAGAGCCCCACAGGCTTCCGGCAACGATCATCTCACGCTGTCAACGGTTTGACTTCCGGAGGGTTTCCTTGGACGAACAGACCGGGCGTCTGGAGCAGATTTGCGGAGAAGAAGGCATTACGGCAGAGCCTGAAGCACTGCAGTATATAGCACGTCTATCGGATGGCGGTATGCGGGATGCACTGAGCATTCTGGATCAGATTGCCTCCTTCACAGGAGGCACGGTATCTTACCAGCAGGTCATGGACATGACGGGCGGGATTGCCTCGGAGCAGTTTGGCCGTCTGGCCAGTGCCGTGAAACAGGGGGATGCCGGACTTGTGCTGCAGATCGTGGAGCAATTCATGCAGGAGGGAAAAAGTGCAGATAAATGCATGGAGAATCTCCTGTATTATTTCCGCGATTTGCTGATGATCAAGATGGTTCCTAGCGCCGATAAGCTGACCGACCGGGTTTTGAATCCGGCAGAGTTTCAGGAGATGGCGAATGCCTTCAGCCGAGACGAACTATTTCAAATGATCGATACGCTGAACCGGTATCAGAGTGAGATGAAATACGCCTCGCAGCCGCAGACTCTGTTTGAGGTGGCATTGCTCAAGCTTTCCGGTATAACTCAATCAGCGGGTGGGGCCAGAGCTCAGAATACAGCCGATGCGGGGGAGCTCGCTCAGCTGAAGCAGCATGTAGCCTCACTTGAGAAAAAGCTGGAGCGACTGATACAAAACGGTGTTCCTGCATCTGGTCAACGTGAACCGGCCAAGTCCACCCGTACACCGGCACCGAAAGCAGCTTCATCAGCCAAGATCCCGCAGCATATGGATCAGTATATATCTTGCCGAACGGGGGAGGATTATACTTCTGTTCATCGACAGTGGGCCCAAATTCTGCAGAATGTGAAAGAGGAGAAGGTGACGGTCCACGCTTGGCTGATGGATGGAGAACCTGTGTCCGTATGGGAAGACAAGGTTCTTGTCGCTTTTAAAAACAACATCCACCGCGAAACCACGGAGAAACCTGCCAACAAACAGGTGATTGAAGGGGTTCTTGAGTCCACGCTTGGCAAGCCGTATCATCTGGTTACCATGATGCTTCGTGATTGGAGTGACGCGGTAGAAGGAGTGGGCAAACCTCAGGCAGAGGAGCTTAAGCTTGAGCATGAAGAAGCGGAGGCCGGTGGGGAGAAACCATGGATTGATGAGGCGATCCAGTTGTTTGGAGAAGACCTCGTTGTCATAAAAGACTAGCACGTCCCTACGTGCACCCTATTTATAAGGAGAGATGAATCATGAATAATATGAACCAAATGATGAAGCAAGTGAAAAAGATGCAGGAGCAAATGCTGAAGGCTCAGGAAGAGCTCGCTACGAAAACCGTTGAAGGAACTTCCGGCGGTGGCGTGGTTACCGTGGAAGCGAATGGACATAAACAAATTTTGTCCATCAACATCAAGCCTGAGGCAGTTGACCCGGATGATGTGGAAATGCTGCAGGATCTGGTACTGACTGCGGTTAACGATGCACTTGCCAAGGCTGAAGAAATCGCAAATGCTGATATGGGCAAATTCACAGGCGGCATGAAAATTCCGGGCTTGTTCTAATCTAACCTAGAAGGAGTAGTTACATTTGTACTATCCTGAACCGATCGCGAAGCTCATCGACGCCTTTACGCGACTGCCGGGTGTGGGGCCGAAGACGGCCGCCCGCCTGGCTTTTCATGTTCTGAACATGAAGGAAGATGACGTTATTGATTTTGCCAAAGCGCTAGTCAGTGTCAAAAGGAATCTGCACTACTGCTCCGTCTGCTGCAACATCACCGATACGGATCCATGCCGGGTATGTCAGGACAAGACCCGGGATGCTTCGACCATCTGCGTTGTACAGGATGCCAAGGATCTTGTGGCGATGGAGCGTACGAAGGAATTCGATGGCTACTATCATGTCCTCCACGGAGCCATATCTCCGATGGAAGGGATCGGACCGGATGAAATCCGTCTGAAGGAGCTGCTGACACGTCTTAGTGATGAGAGAGTGAAAGAGCTGATTCTGGCCACGAATGCCAATATCGAAGGAGAGGCAACGGCGATGTACAT
>NZ_CP150206.1:145000-1082500 GCF_037969755.1 Paenibacillus sp. FSL W8-0187
TCGAAGGACAACAGGTTGAAATTCCTGTACCACCGTAAACCGTTATGAACGATGGGGTGACGCAGGAGGGTAGTGACGCGGACTGATGGATGTCCGTCCAAGCAGTGAGGCTGATGTGTAGGCAAATCCGCACATCGATAAGGCTGGGCTGTGATGGGGAGTGAAAATTATAGTAGCGAAGGTCATGATCTCACACTGCCAAGAAAAGCCTCTAGTCAGGTGAAGGTGCCCGTACCGCAAACCGACACAGGTAGGCGAGAAGAGAATTCTAAGGCGCGCGGAAGAACTCTCGTTAAGGAACTCGGCAAAATGACCCCGTAACTTCGGGAGAAGGGGTGCCTCGGTAGGGTGAATAGCCCGAGGGGGCCGCAGTGAAAAGGCCCAAGCGACTGTTTAGCAAAAACACAGGTCTGTGCGAAGCCGTAAGGCGAAGTATACGGGCTGACGCCTGCCCGGTGCTGGAAGGTTAAGGGGAGCGGTTAGGGAGTAATCCCGAAGCTGTGAACCGAAGCCCCAGTAAACGGCGGCCGTAACTATAACGGTCCTAAGGTAGCGAAATTCCTTGTCAGGTAAATTCTGACCCGCACGAATGGCGTAACGACTTGGGCGCTGTCTCAACGAGAGATCCGGTGAAATTTTAATACCTGTGAAGATGCAGGTTACCCGCGACAAGACGGAAAGACCCCATGGAGCTTTACTGCAGCTTGATATTGGATTTGGGTACGATCTGTACAGGATAGGTGGGAGCCTTTGAAGCATGAGCGCCAGCTTGTGTGGAGGCGACGTTGGGATACCACCCTGATCGTATCTAGGTTCTAACCTGGTACCGTAATCCGGTACGGGGACAGTGTCAGGCGGGCAGTTTGACTGGGGCGGTCGCCTCCTAAAGAGTAACGGAGGCGCCCCAAGGTTCCCTCAGAATGGTTGGAAATCATTCGAAGAGTGCAAAGGCATAAGGGAGCTTGACTGCGAGACCTACAAGTCGAGCAGGGACGAAAGTCGGGCTTAGTGATCCGGTGGTACCGCATGGAAGGGCCATCGCTCAACGGATAAAAGCTACCCTGGGGATAACAGGCTTATCTCCCCCAAGAGTCCACATCGACGGGGAGGTTTGGCACCTCGATGTCGGCTCATCGCATCCTGGGGCTGAAGTAGGTCCCAAGGGTTGGGCTGTTCGCCCATTAAAGCGGTACGCGAGCTGGGTTCAGAACGTCGTGAGACAGTTCGGTCCCTATCTGTCGTGGGCGTAGGAAATTTGAGAGGAGCTGTCCTTAGTACGAGAGGACCGGGATGGACGTACCGCTGGTGCACCAGTTGTTCCGCCAGGAGCATGGCTGGGTAGCTACGTACGGAAGGGATAAGCGCTGAAAGCATCTAAGCGTGAAGCCCCCCTCAAGATGAGATTTCCCAATTCGTAAGACCCCTTGAAGACCACGAGGTAGATAGGTTGGAGGTGGAAGTGCAGCAATGCATGGAGCTGACCAATACTAATCGGTCGAGGGCTTATCCAAAACATATTTCAATGTGTTGCAAATTCGTTTCGTATCTAGTTTTCAGGGAATCAATCTCTGTAACTGCATACAAGTTATGATGGAGAGATACCCAAGTGGCTATAAGGGGACCCTCTGCTAAGGGGTTAGACTGCGTAAGCGGTGCGAGGGTTCGAATCCCTCTCTCTCCGCCATTTGAATAACTTGAACGCAAATAGGTTTATATGGCGGTGTAGCTCAGCTGGCTAGAGCGTACGGTTCATACCCGTGAGGTCGGGGGTTCGATCCCCTCCGCCGCTACCATACATACCTGGAGGCTTAGCTCAGCTGGGAGAGCATCTGCCTTACAAGCAGAGGGTCGGGGGTTCGAACCCCTCAGCCTCCACCATGTACTTATTTTTATTACCTTACCATGCCGGTGTAGCTCAATTGGTAGAGCAACTGACTTGTAATCAGTAGGTTGGGGGTTCAAGTCCTCTCGCCGGCACCATCTTTAATAATGTGGAACTGTGGTGTAGAGGCCTAACATGCCTGCCTGTCACGCAGGAGATCGCGGGTTCGAATCCCGTCAGTTCCGCCATTATTAATCTTAAGGAATAAAAATGGTCGGTTTTCCACAGATTAAAGTGGGCAGGATTGCATTCCGCACTTTATTTTTATGTCATTTATGTAAGGCTCGGTAGCTCAGTCGGTAGAGCAGAGGACTGAAAATCCTCGTGTCGGCGGTTCGATTCCGTCCCGAGCCACCTTTATATCCTGGAGGATTAGCGAAGTGGCCAAACGCAGCAGACTGTAAATCTGTTCTCGTCCGAGTTCGGTGGTTCGAATCCATCATCCTCCACCAGTAAATAAGAGCCATTAGCTCAGTTGGTAGAGCACCTGACTTTTAATCAGGGTGTCGAAGGTTCGAGTCCTTCATGGCTCATCCGAAGAGTCGTCAACGTTGTTGACGGCTCTTTTTGTGTTGTTTTTAAGCAGTTTTTCTCCAATGTAACTGGACTTAGAGAGAAGGCATTGTCGCTTGCACTGGGTGTTATGCTAAAATAAGAAAAAACGATAAAGTGGTGGAGTCATCAATGGTGGAGATGGAGCACATCGTTCAGAAACTAGAGCAGACCTTGGGTACCTCACTCGGTTTAAAAACATTGAATGCTCAGGAAGCAGCATGGTTAACAAAACTAATAGCGACCTCACCGCCATTCGGTGATCGGATGGGTCATGAGGAAAGAGCCCAGGGGACTAGTAGCCGTGAAGAAAACAGAACCTCACACCAATCACGAAGGGTTCACGGCGCCTATGTGCACAAGGACCTTGGTGAGATTTGGATTCCTGTGAATCAACAGGATCCTAGTCGGGTAATTGTAGCGAATCAGAGTGCTTTGACGGAGTCCGAGATTGGGCTTATAACTCTACTATTGTCGAGCCTTCAGGATACGACACCAGGGGTAGTGTCCAAGAGTGCCGGTAAGGTTGAAGAAGAACGACGCGCCCAACAGTTGGGTGGTTGGTTAAAGGAACGCCTGCAAGCCGGTGAACTGCTTGCTGAATTACCAGAGGAAATGTGGATTCGGACAAGCTTGACGGAGGACATGGTTCCCTTTCTTCTTATTCATGAGAGCGAGCACGCCCCTACTCCAAGTTATAAGGCACTGCATCGGTTATTGCGCAGCTATTTTGGCGGGGACATCATTCTGGTGCCACTGCTTGATAAGGAATGGATTATCCTAGCGAACCAGGAATTGCTGGACGGTATAACGACGGATGATAAAGATGATGCTTCGGTGGAAGGCGATCAAGATTTACTCTCCTTATTCTGCATGGGGCTCTACGAGCTGATTTCAACGGAATGGGTGGGGGATTTCCATATCTCGGCGATACCGGCAGTTAATGCCCTGCATGCTCTGCCACAGACCGTTAGCATGTTAAGAGAGACCATGACCATCGGCCGTACATTCCAGGTAAAGGAACATATCCATCTGTCGACCGGGCTTCATCTGGAGCGCCTGGTCTATAGCATTCCCGAGTACCAACGCAATCAATTTCTGCGAGAGTACGCTGCCGGACATACCGATTTATTCGAGGATAGTGAGACCTTGTCAACGCTGGAGTCTTTTTTCGAATTGGATTGTAACGTGAGCGAGACGGCCAAGCACCTATATATTCACCGTAACACGCTGCTATACCGCCTGGATAAGATCAAACAGGAGACGGGGCTTGATGTTCGCAGCTTCAGTGATGCGGTTTTAGTGAAAATAACGCTTCTATTGTATAAAGTGACGAAAAGGAAATAGGTTTTTTGTGCAGATTGTGTATAGCAAGTCAGGTGCCTATGGGGTAATATAAGATTATAAATTAATTGTATTCGATTTCATAACATTCATATGAGGGGGCAAATGCACATGGCTGGTGTACGCTTAGAGCATATTTACAAAAAGTATGCAGGTGCGGATAAAGCAACTGTAATTGACGTTAATTTGGATATTAAAGATAAAGAATTCTTGGTACTGGTAGGTCCTTCCGGTTGCGGTAAGTCCACGACACTGCGTATGATCGCAGGTCTTGAGGAAATTTCTGAGGGTAAACTTTACATTGGCGACCGCGTTGTTAACGATGTAGCACCTAAAGATCGTGACATCGCGATGGTATTCCAATCCTACGCCTTGTATCCACATATGAACGTATATCAGAACATGGCATTCGGTTTGAAACTCCGTAAAGTGAAGAAAGACGAAATCGATAAACGTGTACGTGAAGCAGCAAAAATCCTGGATATCGAGCATTTGCTCGAGCGTAAACCAAAGGCTCTGTCCGGTGGTCAGCGTCAGCGTGTTGCCTTGGGTCGTGCGATTGTCCGTGATCCACAAGTCTTCTTGATGGATGAGCCACTTTCCAACTTGGATGCGAAACTCCGCGGTCAGATGCGTGCCGAAATTACAAAGCTGGTTAAGCGCCTTGAAACCACTTGTATCTATGTAACGCATGACCAAACAGAAGCTATGACGATGGGTGACCGTATCGTTGTTATGCAAGACGGCATTATTCAACAAGCGGATTCCCCAGAGCAACTGTACAACAATCCGAACAACCTGTTCGTTGCTGGTTTCATCGGTTCCCCAACCATGAACTTCATCAACGGTAAATTGTCCGAGCAAAACGGTGGCGTATACTTCACTTCCCAGGGCTTGAACGTTCAAGTACCAGGTGGTAAAGCGCAATTGCTCAAAAACAAATCCATGATTGGCAAAGAAGTAATCATGGGTGTTCGTCCGGAAGATATTCATGAAGAGCCCGTCTTCCTGGAAGCTTCCCCGAACACAATCTTCACTGCAAAAGTTGACGTAACCGAGAACCTTGGTCACGAAATGCTCTTGTACCTGAGCGGCTTGGGCACCGATACGGTTATCGGCCGTGTAGACGGGCGTTCGACTACTCGCGAAAGCGACAATGTGAAATTGGCACTCGACATGAACAAAGTTCATATCTTTGATAAAGAGTCTGAATTGAACGTATTGCTCGAAGACTAATCTTCAGCAATCGGGATCTCTTGAAAACCGCCCTCTCAAGGGGCGGTTTTTTTAGGAGAAAAATACATAAATCCAGGTAGTATTCACTCCTAGAGAGGGTTTAAGGTGTTTCTCGCAGAAGGTAGTAGATGCATTCAAAGGAATAGCAGATATATAAAGCAGTAAACCCAGATACTGGAGAAGAATGGAGTTTATAATGCCTTTCGTGATAAAACATTACATTTATATTATTCAAGTTATAGTACGTAATCGTAGTGTCGGTTCACCCCAATATAAGCCTAATGTCGCGATTGAATAGCCGGTTAGAATTGCATTCATTGGTTTTTTTCGATAAGATAAGCACAAAGCAAGGCATACATAAGTATGGGACATACGGGATGTTGAAGCATATTTCATGTGAATTGCCAGATCGCTGATAAGGCTTATACAGATTATCTACTTTAGATAATATCGAATATGGAATATATCATCCAATACGGGCCGCGTACATGACGGTTGCGTTGTGATGTCAACATACAATGGAAGAAGAGGGGTAAGACCATGGCCAAGAAAGTGAAGGTATCCGAGCTGGTCCAGCAGTTTCAGCTGGAGGTCATCGCAGGTGAGGAAGGCTTAAAACGTCAGATTACAACGGACGATCTGAATCGCCCGGGATTGGAAATGGCCGGTTATTTTGAATACCATCCGCGGGAACGGGTCCAGCTACTGGGCCGCACGGAGTTGGCTTTCTTCGGAATGCTGAAGCCGGAAGAGCGTAAAGAGCGGATGCGCAGCCTGTGTACGGAAGAAACACCTTGCATTGTAGTTACTCGTTCCTTGGAAGTGCCGGAGGAACTGGTGGAACTCGGGAACGAAAGAGGTTTGCCTGTACTGCGCAGCAGTATGGCGACAACCATTCTGACAAGCCGATTCACAAGCTTCCTGGAGCGTAAACTTGCACCAACTACAACCATCCACGGGGTATTGTGCGATGTTTATGGCGTGGGGATGCTGATCACAGGTTCAAGCGGTATCGGGAAGAGTGAGACGGCATTGGAGCTCGTCAAACGCGGACACCGGTTGATTGCGGATGATGCGGTGGAGATACGTCAGACATCGGATTTTCAGCTTCACGGAACGGCGCCGGAGTTGATTCGCCATCTTCTGGAGATTCGCGGAGTTGGTATTATTAATGTCATGACGTTATTCGGTGCAGGAGCCGTTCGGAACAATAAACGGATTACGCTTGTTGTTCGATTGGAAGCTTGGCAGCAGGATAAACAGTATGATCGTCTGGGATTAGATGAAGAAACAACACGAATTATTGAGACAGACATCCCTCTGGTCACCATTCCGGTTCGTCCAGGACGTAACCTTGCGGTTATTATTGAGGTAGCAGCTATGAACTACAGATTGAAACAAATGGGACTGAATGCTGCGCTGCAGTTTACGAACAAACTGACAGCTACGATCGCTGAAGATATGGACGATTTGGACTAGGACTAGGGAGGTTATAAAAGATGCAAACATTGCTCATCGATCCGGTGGCGTTCTCCATCGGATCGCTGCGTGTTCATTGGTATGGCTTGATTTTGGGGTTGGGAGCTTTAGCGGGGCTGTTACTGGCCATTCGCGAGGGGAAGCGTTTTGGCATTCCGCAGGAATTTTTTATGGATTTGCTCTTGCTTGGTGTTCCTTCCGCAATCATTGGTGCGCGTATTTATTATGTAGCTTTTAAATGGGAAGATTATAAAGACAACTTCCTGGATGTGTTCAAAATATGGAACGGCGGGATTGCCATATTCGGTGCCCTTATTGGTGCCATTATCTGTGCGTTAATCTTTGTTCGCCGGAAAGGCTATTCATTCTGGCGGATTGCCGATATCTGCGCTCCGTCCCTGTTGGCTGGTCAGATCATTGGACGCTGGGGGAACTTCGTTAACCAGGAGGCCTATGGCGGTCCTGTAAGTGAATCCTTTTTACGCGGACAGCTGCACCTGCCTGATTTCATCGTGAATCAAATGAATGTACAAGGTGTATTCCATCATCCTACCTTCTTATATGAATCGCTATGGAACTTGGTGGGTATTGTCATATTGCTTATCCTCCGCAGACAGAAATTCCTGCGCGCAGGCGAACTCTTCATCGGATATTTCATCTGGTATTCCATCGGCCGATTCTTCATTGAAGCGGTGCGTACGGACAGCTTGGCGTTCCAAGGCGCAACCGGACTTGCCGACTTCATTAACAATACGCTGTGGGCACCGATGACTTGGATGGGCTTTGAACTGGGCCATCTGGATCCGGCTTACGGCAATATTCGGATTTCTCAGCTGCTGTCGGTGTTCTTCGTCATTGCAGGCATCGTATTGATCGTTGTACGCCGCGTAACAGGCCGCGCCAATGTGCGTTATTTGGACCCCATCGTGTCAACGAAGATCGGAGCAGGGCCAACGCCTGAAGCTGACCTTCAGACGGATAAAGCCGTGAAGTCATCTGCGCAGGCACCTGTTAAGCAGGATAAACTGGCAGCAGATCCAGTAGAGAAGGATGATACAAGCTCTCTAATCCAAACCCAGGAGACGGAAGTCAAATCGTCCCGAGTAGAAGATACTCCGGCAATAAAACCAGATACGGAGGACAAAAAGGAGTAGTTGCAGCATGATAGAAACCGTACTGTTTGATTTAGACGGAACCATTATTGATACGAATGAATTGATTATCTCGTCGTTTCTGCATGTCTTCGAGGCTCAAGCACCGGGACCGTTAACCAGGGAGCAGATCATTCCACATATGGGAACCACGCTGGAACAGCAGCTGCAGGCTTTCTCGGGAGGCGTTGAGGATGTTAGTCCGTTTGTCAAAGCCTACCGTTCCTTCAACACGCTTCATCATGATGAGATGGTTAGACCGTTCCCTCATGTAAATGAGGTCGTGGAGCGCCTTCATCGTCACGGGCTTTCGCTTGGGATTGTAACAACTAAGATTCGTCCTTCTACGATGATGACTTTGGAAAAGTACGATCTCGAGCGATTCATGTCGACGATTGTTACGGTGAACGACGTCGAGCATCCGAAACCGCATCCTGAGCCCGTTCTGACAGCAATTGAGCGGCTGGGCGCCAATCCGGCTACGACATTGATGATCGGGGACAGTCCGGTCGACATTCAGTCCGCCAAGGCGGCGGGTGTGAAGGCCGCAGCTGTAGCTTGGTCCCTGAAGGGTGAGCAGAAGCTGATGGAGTATGGTCCGGATTATGTTTTAAAGGATATGAAAGACCTGTATGAAATCGTAGGACTTCAAGAGGAATAGGAGTTTTGGCAGCATGGCCAGAAAGGTTACCCGTTATCCTGTAGAAGGGCCCAACGCGCTATGGCAAATCTACCGCACCGTGAGCCCGTTTAAGGGCGTCAAGAACTTCATCTTTATCCAGTTGGCCCGCTATTGCCCTATCCTGCCCTTGAAGAACTGGATATACCGCCATATGCTCGGGATGAAGGTGGGAAGACATACTGCGTTTGGATTGATGGTCATGGTGGATGTGTTTTTTCCGGAGAAAATATCTATCGGCGAGAATTCGGTGATCGGCTACAATACAACGATTCTTGCCCATGAGTATCTAATAAAGGAATATCGTCTGGGTGAAGTGCGGATCGGGGAGAATGTGCTCATCGGCGCGAACACCACGATTTTGCCTGGCGTAACGATCGGAGATGGAGCGGTTGTTGCTGCAGGGTCTGTCGTACATAAAGATGTGGCACCGGGTGTTTTTGTAGGCGGCAATCCATTGCGAGAGCTGAAGAGGACATCGACGGAAAGTGAGTCAATTTGAGGTAATGTGACAAGTTAGGTTCTCAAGCTACCTGAATTATTGTAGAATGAGTATAGGATAACATGACACAAAGCGATTCCATAGTCCCCGGGGTATGATGGCCTTGAGGGACTTTTTTGCCCGCCCATCCCTTTTCATTGACTCTATGAAAATACTTGAATCAAGGAGGCGACGCCTGACATGAGTGCAACGCTGAACAAGAAGGAAAGGCTGCCGCAGCTCGATATTTATCGTGCGCTGGCCATCCTGGGCGTGCTTCACGTTCATGCGACTTCATTTGCAACAGTGGATGCGATTGATTCGCGATTCTATTATATTATTAATTTTTTGAATATTTTCTTTAAATACGGTACACCCTCGTTTATATTCCTAAGCAGCTTCGTGCTGTTCTATAACTATGCGGACCGGCCGCTGACCAAAGATCTAATCAAAAACTTCTACAAACGGCGGCTCTTGTACATTTTGCTGCCTTATGTGTTGTTCTCGATCATCTATTTCTTTGTGCGGATGTATCAGAACGGGCTGCTCAACAGCTCATTTGATCTATGGGCACAGATGCCTCTTTTCTTTGAACGTTTAATTCGGGGGCAGAACTATACGCACTTATATTTTGTATTTATCAGTTTGCAGTTCTATATCTTGTTCCCGATCTTCCTTAAGCTGTTCAAATCGTCACGGTTTCTCGTACGGTGGGCGGTTCCCATCGGGTTCCTGCTTCAATGGGGCTTTATCATATGGAATAAATACGAGCTGCACTACACGTTTAAAGGAAGCCTGGCCATCTCGTATTTAGCCTATTATATGCTGGGTGCTTATCTGGCGATGAATTACGACAAATTCAAGGGCTGGCTTACGTCATCCTGGAAAAAGCAGACTTCAGGTCAAAGAGCAGGTACGGTCGTGTTATGGGCCGGTTGGCTTGCGATGGCACTGACACATGTGCAGATTTGGTACAATCAGAGATTGCACGGTGCCAAATACGACTCCCTGTTGTACGAGCTGTTATGGAATCTGCACACGGTTTTCTCCGCGATTGTGCTGATGCAGCTGGCCAGCTGGCTGTATAACAGCGGTTGGAAACTCATCGTGAAGGTGCTGACGCGGATTGGCGAGTTGTCCTTCGCGATCTATCTGGTGCATCCGCTCTGGCTGTTCCTATACCGGGAGTACGATCTCAAGCTGAATCCGGTAACCGATGATTATCTCATCTGGATTTATGGTGGCATGGTTACTGCGCTGATTGTCAGTGCACTGGTGGTACAAACGGTGTTCCGGTGGATTCCAGGCTCCTGGATGCTGCTTGGCAGCGTTCCGCGATCATTGAAGCCATCATCCAAAGCACCGAAAGCACCAACGCAGAGAAAAGATACCGTTACAGGCGACAGCAAAAAATCGGTGGATCTATAACCATAGCAGGCATACTTTTTTCTTATTTATCATTATGAAGCAAAGCCGTCCGGCAATCGGACGGTTTTTTTGTATTATGCGTGGCTCTGGACATAGCAGAGATTCACCCCTAGATAAGCAAGCCACTCCAGCATGTTCTTGTGTTACAATTATACCCAGAAGTTAAGCAGATTCTTTGGCGGCTAAGGCGGATTACAACGGAGAACGATACATAGCAGGACGCATTTATGATGCATTGACGATCAGGCAGGGTTCATGGTAATATAGCCAATATCCTTTAATTTATTAGCAAGGTACTACTTTACCATAGTAAAGACTTTTCTGAATTTGAGGTGGAGCGTCATGTCTAAACCGAAAGGCTTCGAAAAACCGGCAGGTGTTCGTGATTACCTCCCTCATGCGGTCACCAAGCTGCGCCGGATTGAACGTGAAGTGCTGGCATGTATGGACCGCTGGGGATACCGGCAGATTATGACACCAACGATGGAATATTACGATACGGTAGGCGTGGCAAGCTCTACGTCGGACCAAAAACTGTTTAAATTATTGAATAAGCGCGGAACGACGATGGTGCTGCGGTCCGATCTGACTGCTCCCATAGCACGGGTTATGTCGTCGCTGCTGAAGGATGAGCCATTACCGGTGCGTTTGTCTTACCATGCGAATGTGTTTCGCGCAATCGAAGAAGAGGCGGGCCGGGAGGCTGAATTCTTCCAGACGGGTGTAGAGCTTGTAGGCGACGATACGCCGGAGGCTGATGCTGAAGTGATTGCACTGGCCATCGAGTCTCTGAAGGCGGCAGGCGTGGAGAAATTCAAAATCGCGATGGGGCATATGGGTTACCTTAATGGCCTGCTCCAGGAGGTGCTGCCTGAGCGGACGGAGGATCAAGAGAGCCTAAAGCAGGACCTGCTAAACCGCGACTATGTCGGATACCGAAATACCATTGCCAGTCTGCGGCTTACGGAGACACAGCAGGATCAGCTGGAAGGAATCCTGAAGCTGCGCGGGGGGCGGGAGATTGCCGGGCAGGCACTTGAGATTAGCAGCAATGATCTCGCAAGAGCTTCTATTGAGCACCTGTGCAGAGTATGGGAGGTGCTGGAGGCATACGACGTCTCCAGGCATGTTCTGTTTGATCTGACGATGCTCGGAGACTTCTCCTATTACACCGGCATGACGTTTGAAGGCTATGCTGCTGAGCTAGGTTCACCCGTTGCGAGCGGCGGTCGTTATGACAAGCTGCTGCAGCAGTTTGGCCGTGCCGTTCCGGCAACCGGCTTTGCGCTTAAGACCAATCGCATATTGGATGGGGTGCAGGGAGAAGAGATTACGGAGGAGCTGCCCGTTCTGATCCGTTACACGGCTTCCTATCGCAAAGAAGGTTTGGCGAAAGCGTCAGAATTGCGGGCACAGGGTCATACCGTCATCACCTCGATTATGCCGGACTCGGCGAATGTCCGAGATGAGGGGGTACCCGTTGTATCCGGCAGTTTGCTTAATAGAGGCTATCGGGAGATCATTACCCTTCGATAGAACGCTGATATATCACTCTATTTTATTTAGGTTAAGGTCAGGAGGAGTTGAACGTGGCGGAAACGTTGAAAGTAGCGATGCCCAAAGGGCGTATATATAAAAAAGCATCCGCGCTGTTTCGTTCAGCCGGACTTCCGATTCCCCTCGATGTGGATGAGACGCGCAAGCTGGTCATTCCCTTGCCGGAGGCAGGAATGGAATTTATTCTGGCGAAGCCGGTGGATGTGCCGACTTATGTGGAATACGGTGTCGCGGATATCGGAATCGTTGGCAAAGATGTGCTGATGGAAGAGAACAAAGACGTCTATGAGCTGCTCGATCTCGGTATCGCAAGGTGCCGGATGTCGGTTATCGGCTTACCGGACTGGAAGCCGGGCATACGTCAGCGGGTTGCCACCAAATATCCGAATGTAGCTTCGCAGTATTTCCGTGAACAAGGCCAGCAGGTTGAAGTTGTTAAGCTGAACGGTTCCATCGAGCTTGCACCGCTTATCGGCTTAGCCGACCGGATCGTGGATATGGTGGAAACGGGCCAAACGCTCAAGGAGAACGGACTTATAGAGATGACCAGCATTTTTGAAATTACAAGTCGCCTGATTGCCAATCGCGTCAGCTATCGGATGAAGAATGATGAAATTCAGGCATTGTGTGATCGGCTGCAAATGGTCATTATGTCTGAGGGAGCGAATATACAGCGCTAAGAAACGAAGTATAAACAAAGATGAGCATGGATAGATCGGACATATAGATTGTCGATTCGTAAGAAACGCTATGCATGTATGAGGTCAAATGTGATGCAAGCAGCGGGATTGGGGGAGATGAAGGTGAAGGTTGTATCAGCACGGGACTTTCAGCTGAAACGGGAAAATGATTATGGCACACCAGAGCAGAATGAAGTCGTGAAGGCGATTGTGCGGGATATTCGGTCTGAAGGAGATGTTGCCTTATTGCGGCATACCGAGCAATTGGACCGCGTCCGTCTTAAGGCAGATCAGCTTCGCGTAACGGATGAAGAGCTCCAGGAGGCTTATCATCATGTGGAGTCTTCGTTCGTGAAGGCGATTCAGGCCGCGGCGAATAATATTCGCGCTTTCCATGTGAAGCAGAAGCGTAATTCCTGGATGGATCTTCAAGCCGACGGCAGCATCTTGGGACAGATCATTCGTCCGTTGAAGCGTGTGGGTGTATATGTGCCCGGCGGGAAGGCAGCCTATCCTTCGTCCGTGCTGATGAACGTCATCCCGGCGCAGGTGGCAGGCGTGCCCGAGATTGTCATGGTCACCCCCCCGGCTACCGGCGGGAAGGATGGGATTAATCCCTATATCCTGGTCGCCGCAGCCGAGGCTGGCGTTACGGAGATCTACCGCGTAGGAGGAGCTCAGGCGATTGCGGCGTTGGCCTACGGTACGGAGAGCATCTCCCCCGTTGATAAAATCTGCGGTCCCGGCAATATTTACGTTGCGCTGGCCAAGCGAGAAGTGTACGGGGCGGTCAATATTGACAGCCTGGCCGGTCCGAGCGAGATTGCGGTATTGGCCGATGACAGCGCAGATGCTTCGTATATTGCGGCGGATTTGCTCTCCCAAGCAGAGCATGACGAGATGGCATCCGCCATTCTCGTGACGCCTTCACGCAAGCTGGGCGAGGCCGTTGCCACTGAAGTGCAGCGGCAGCTTGAACTTCTGCCGCGGCGTGACATCGCCCGCGCCTCCGTGGACACTTACGGCGCGGTGATCATCACGGAATCCCTTAGAGAAGGGATTGAAGTTATTAACCGTTTGGCGCCGGAGCATCTGGAAATCGTGACGGAGGAGCCGATGGCGATTGTGGGCCAGATCGAGAACGCGGGTGCGATCTTCCTCGGGCCATATAGCTCAGAGCCGGTAGGTGATTATTTTGCAGGACCGAATCATATCATCCCGACGAATGGGACGGCTCGGTTCGCCTCGCCGGTTGATCTGGACGATTTCATTAAGAAATCAAGCTTGATCTACTACAGCAAGGAAGCCCTGCTGCGCGATGGCGAGCAGATTATGGAGCTGGCTCGGCGCGAAGGGCTTGAAGGCCATGCCCGGGCGATCGAGATTCGGCTTGAACAGGAGCATTAAGCATCAAAGAGGAACATGAATGATTCGTTCATACTAGATACGTTTAGAGGAGGCAATCAACGTGAGCAGTTTGGATGCAGCAGCAAGATCAGCCGGCGTGAGCCGTAAAACCAATGAGACCGATATTGCCCTGGATTTCAATGTCGATGGAACCGGGATCTCGGAATTGGAAACCGATGTGCCGTTTCTGAATCATATGCTTGATTTGTTTACGAAGCATGGGCAATTTGATCTTCGCGTCAAGGCGAAGGGAGATATCGAGATCGATGACCACCACACGGTGGAGGATATCGGGATTTGCCTGGGGCAGACGTTCCGCGAGGCGCTGGGCGATAAAAAAGGGATTAAGCGGTACGCCAGCGTGTTTGTACCGATGGATGAGGCGCTTGCTCAAGTCGTTGTAGATATCAGCAACCGTCCGCATTTTGAGTATCGGGCCGAGTATCCTTCGCAGCAGGTAGGCTCTTTTGATACTGAGCTTGTCCATGAATTTCTGTGGAAGTTGGCGCTGGAGGCGCGGATCACGCTGCATGTCATCGTTCATTACGGACACAATACCCACCATATGGTTGAAGCGGTATTTAAGGCGCTCGGCCGTGCATTGGATGAGGCGACTACCGTGGATCCGCGGGTGACCGGCGTGCCATCCACGAAGGGAGTGCTCTAATCGATGGCGATTGCAATCGTGGATTACGGCATGGGCAATCTGCACAGCGTCAGCAAAGCAGTGGAGCGGCTTGGATATAAGCCGCTCGTCACCGGGGAGCGAGAGGAGATTCTGGCGGCGGATGGCATCATTCTGCCTGGGGTCGGCGCGTTCGGCGATGCTATGGAGCAGCTGCGCGAAACCTCGCTGGACTCGGTCATGAAGGAAGCAGCGGAATCGGGGAAGCCGCTGCTGGGGATTTGCCTCGGCATGCAGCTCCTGTTCAGCCGGAGCGAGGAGCATGGCAAGTTTGAAGGGTTGGATATTTTGCCCGGATCGGTTGTACGGTTTACGGGTGGTGACTACAAGGTGCCGCATATGGGCTGGAATTCATTGCAGTTCGAGAAGCGGGAGCATCCGCTGTTTGCGGGACTTGAGGAAGGTCATGTGTATTTTGTCCACTCGTATCATGTTCTTCCTGAGGTTCAGGCTGACTTGCTGGCGGTTACCGATTACGGTCAGCCAGTGACAGCCATCGTGGGCCGCGATTCGGTGTATGGCATGCAGTTCCATCCCGAGAAGAGCGGGGAGCTTGGGATGAGCCTGCTTCGCAATTTCTTGGCTTTAACGTAATGTAAGGTGATCAAATAGACCAGAAGGAAAGTGGGAATGGGGATGTCCTCTTTTATCATATATCCGGCGATCGATATTCGCGGCGGCAAATGCGTCAGGCTCGTGCAAGGCGATTATAATCAAGAAACGGTATACAATGACAATCCGCTCGAGGTAGCCAAATCGTGGGAAGAGCAGGGCGGCACCTTTATTCATCTCGTGGATTTGGACGGAGCGAAGACAGGCCATCCGGTGAATGACGATATCATCGGGAAGATCGCAGCAAGCGTTCAGGTTCCGGTTCAGGTAGGCGGAGGTTTGCGCACGCTGGCGGATGTGGAGCGGCTGCTGTCGCTTGGCGTCAGCCGGGTTATCATCGGTACGGCAGCGATTGAAGATCGTGTCTTTACGGAAGAGGTGCTGGGCAAGTACGGGGATAAGGTGGCCATTGGGATCGACGCGCGCAACGGATACGTCGCAACTAGGGGCTGGTTGGAAACGTCGGAGGTTCAAGCCGAGGTGTTGGCTAAGGAGCTGGCAGCCAAAGGAGCGGAAACCTTTATCTTTACCGATATTTCCCGGGACGGGATGATGCAGGGGCCTAATGTGGAGGGGATTGTCTCGCTGGCGAAAGCCAGCGGCCGCTCGGTCATCGCTTCGGGCGGCGTGACGAAGCTGGACGATTTGCTGGCGCTCAGCGCGCACAGCGGCGAAGGTGTAGGCGGAGCGATCGTAGGCAAGGCGCTGTATACAGGCAATATTGACCTGAACGAGGCAATTACGAGAATCAAATAGGTCTGACTTAGGGTCCGTTCAAATAAGCGGTTGATCGATAGAGTTCATAGGGGAAGAGGGGAAAGGTATGCTGGCAAAACGGATCATACCTTGCCTGGACGTGAAGGACGGCCGGGTGGTGAAGGGTGTAAATTTTGTGAATCTCCGCGATGCGGGCGATCCCGTGGAATTGGCGGCGCTCTATGACCGGGAAGGCGCAGACGAGTTAGTCTTTCTGGATATTTCAGCATCGGTCGAAGGGCGGGCGACGATGGAGGAAGTCGTGCGGAAAACGGCAGGGGAAATTGCCATCCCTTTTACCGTGGGTGGAGGCATTTCGTCCGTTGAGGATATGAAGCGGATTCTGCGGGCAGGCGCGGATAAGATCGGGATGAATACGGCAGCGGTCAAGCAGCCGGAGCTGATCTCAGCCGGGGCACGCAAATTCGGCTCCCAATGCATCGTTGTGGCCATCGATGCCAAGTACAACGAAGCGTGGGGGGAATGGGAAGTATACACGCACGGCGGACGTACGCCTTCCGGCATCAAAGCGCTGGATTGGGTGAAGCAGGCGGAAAGCCTGGGTGCAGGCGAGATTCTGTTGACCAGCATGGATGCGGACGGGACGAAGGATGGGTTCGATCTATCACTTACCTCTGCCGTATCTTCAATGGTGCAGATCCCGGTCATCGCGTCCGGCGGTGCTGGCAAAGAGGATCACTTCTATGACGTGTTCACCACAGGCAAGGCGGATGCGGGTCTTGCCGCAACGATTTTCCATTATAAAGAGATCTCGATTCCTCATCTGAAGTTGCATCTTAGTCAAAAAGGAGTGGATATACGATGAGCGAAGATATGTTGAAGGATTTATCCCTGGAGCAGGTCAGCGAGCATATCCGTTGGGATGCCTCGGGCCTGGTGCCGGCGATTGTACAGGATGCACAGAGCAAGCAGGTGCTGATGATGGCTTATATGAATCGGGAGTCTCTTCGCTTGACGCTGGAAAGCGGCGAAACTTGGTTCTGGAGCCGTTCGCGCGAGGAGCTGTGGCATAAGGGGGCAACTTCCGGGAACGTCCAGACGGTCGTATCCATGACGTACGACTGTGATGGAGACACCCTCTTGCTGCTGGTGGATCCGAAGGGACCTGCTTGTCATACCGGACAAACAACCTGCTTCTACAATGAGATTACGGTTCAGGGGCAGAAGAGCGGGACTGCGAATAACCGTGCAGCTGCAGAGAGCGGGCGGTTTGCGGTTCTTGCCGAGCTGGAAGAAGTCATTGCCCAGCGTGAAGTGGAGCGGCCTGAAGGGGCTTATACGACTTACCTCTTTGATAAAGGGGTAGACAAAATTCTGAAGAAGGTGGGCGAAGAAGCTTCGGAAACGATCATCGCCGCCAAAAATAAAGACAACGCCGAGCTTAAGCTTGAAATCAGCGATCTGATCTATCACCTACTGGTACTTCTCCAGGAGCGCAAGCTCCCACTGGATGAGATCATGGATGAGCTGAGTCGCCGCCACGAACGGCCACGCCGCGATTAGGAGGTCTACCGATGCATATTGATTACCATACCCACCATGCCCGGTGCGGACATGCCGAGGGGCAGCTGGAGGAGTATGTACGGCGCGCCATTGAACTCGGGATGGATCAATTGGGCTTGTCGGATCATATGCCTTTGATTCACGTCAACCCGGAAACCTATTATCCGGAAATGGCCATGCCGATGGACGAGCTGCCGCGTTACGTGGAAGAGTGCCTGCAGCTGAAGGAACGCTACAAAGGACAGATTGACATTCGGATCGGTCTCGAAGGCGATTATATCGAGGGATACGAAGAACAGATTGAGCGGATTGTGAAGGACTATCCGTGGGATTATGTTATCGGCTCCGTACACTTTCTGGGTGAGTGGGATATTACGGATTACCGTCAGACCCAAGGCTGGGAGGACAAGGATCCGCTTGAGGTTTATCAGCAATATTATGATGCAGTGCAGAAAGCCGCCGCGACCGGCTTCTATGATATCATGGGCCATCTGGACGTGATCAAGCGGTTCGGTTATGGACCAGGCCCCGAACAGAAGCCGGACGTGATCGCTCTGGAACAAGCCGCGCTTGCGGCTGTGGCCCAAAGCGGGAAAGCCATGGAGCTGAATGCCTCCGGATTATCAAAGGCCTGTGAGGAAATGTTTCCGAGCCGCCGCATGCTGGAGGAAGCGATTAAGCTTGGCGTTCCGTTGACTTTAGGGTCGGATGCCCATCAGCCGAGGAAGCTGGGCGAGCATCTGGACCAGGCCAGAACACTGCTATCGGAGCTTGGCGTTCGGGAGATCGCGACCTTCCGTAACCGGAAGCGGGAGATGGTGCTTTTGAATGTTGAGGGAAACAATGTATAATAAAGATAAGCACTAATTGCAAACAGGTTTATTGCAGACGGCTGTTTTCTACTTCTAGAGACCCTTCTTCGAAGAGGTTGATGGAGGCGGGAACGGCCTGATTTGACGATAACGCTTTCAACGAGATCGTTGCATCAGCCATTATCAACCACTCTCGTCAGGAGGTCCTCATGTATCGTTCATTACGATTGTTCGCCGGAACTTCCAATCCGGCGCTTGCTGCAAATATCAGTAAGCAGTTGGGAGTTGAACCGGGAAAGATCAAGATTTCCCGCTTTCAGAGTGGCGAAGTTTATGTGCACTTTGAAGAGAGCATCCGCAATTGCGATGTTTTTCTGCTGCAGTCCTTTTCTCACCCTATCAATGAAATGTTCGTAGAGCTGCTGGTGATGATTGATGCCGCGAAGCGTGCTTCCGCCAGAACGATCAATATCATTGTGCCTTATTACGGTTATGCCAGACAGGAACGAAAGGCAGCACCGCGTGAGCCGATTTCGGCCAAAATGGTAGCCGATGTGCTGACCACAGCCGGGGCCAACCGCGTGATAACGATTGATCTGCATGCCCCTGCTATTCAGGGTTTCTTCAATATACCGGTGGATCATCTGACTGCGCTCGATCTGATTACGGAATATTTGAAGACCAAGAAAATTGAGAACCCGGTCATCGTATCCCCCGATGCCGGGCGGGCGAAGACAGCCGAGAAACTTGCGAGCCGCCTAGGATCGCCGTTTGCCATGATGATCAAGCAGCGTCCTGCCCATAACGAAGCCGTTATCACCCATGTCATTGGGGACGTGGCGGGGCGTACGCCGATTATTATCGAGGACTTGATTGATACAGGAACCACCATCGTACAAGTGGTCGAAGGTCTGAAGGAACGGGGAGCTAATGATGCCATTGTTTGTGCAACCCATGGGCTCTTCTCCGGTGAAGCACTAAGCCGTCTGGACCATGCTCATATCGAGGAAATCGTGGTCACAGACTCCATCGTGCTCCCGGATCATCACTGCAAGATGCGGCTTAAGGTGTTGTCTGTTGCGCCCATGTTGGCCCAGGCAACCCACATTATTACCGAGGGCGGCTCGATCGCCACTTTATTCAAAGACGCCGGTGTGTAAACTGGTGTCTTTTTTCTGCAAATGACGTTGAAACTTGTGTTATACTGTTGTGGATAGAGGAGCAAGTTAAAGGAGGTGCCTTGCTTTTCGTGAATGGTTATCCATATGGGTCAAGTGACCCCCACAATGTTATATCTATCGAGATGAATGCCAATTTCTTCTTCGATCGCGCGGTTCGTTCGCTTGATCGTTTCCAATATGACAGGGCTCTGAAATATTTTCGCAAAGCTGTTGAATATGAACCGGATAATCCGGTGAATCATTGCAATATGGCGGGTATATTATCAGAGACGGGAGATTATAAAGCTTCCAACGATGTGCTGGCTCACATTTTGGAGCAAGTTGACCCGTTGATGACGGAGTGCTACTTCTACATGGCGAACAATTACGCCAATATGGAACAGTTCGAGCAGGCGGAAGAAGCGCTTGTTACTTATCTGGAGGAAGACCCCAGTGGTCAGTTTCTGGATGAGGCCGAGGAGATGATGGAGCTGCTTCATTATGAGCTGAATCGTCCTGCCAAGCTGAACCGGATCAAGAGTCGTGAAGGCGTGGTTGAGCATGAGCATGCCCGGGCACTGCTTGAGGAAGGAAAATTCGCACAAGCGGTCAAGCTGTTGGAGGAAATCGTCAAGGATTATCCGGATTTTCTGGCTGCGCGCAACAATCTGGCTTTGGCCTATTATTATATGGGGCGCTTTGATACTGCGAAGCGTACCATTGGCGAGGTGTTGGATCAGGAACCAGGCAATCTGCACGGTTTATGCAATCTGGCTATCTTCTTTCAGCATGAAGGAAATCAGGAGCAGCGTGACCGATTGATGGACATGCTAACGGTGACGGTTCCTTTTCATCAGGAGCATGTGTTTAAGCTGGCGACAACGATGGGAATACTGGGGCAGCACGAAATTGCCTACGGTCATTTTCGCCGGTTGTTGAAGGAAGAGGAGTTTAGCGGAGATCCTAGTCTGTATCATTATACGGCCGTTGCGGCATGCAACAGCGGTTATTATGACAGGGCCGAGAAATATTGGCGGCAAGCATTGAAGCTGGACGGAGATTCGGTGATTCCGAATTTCTATCTGGCGCAGCTGCAGAAGCGTAAAGAGACCGGTACGGACCAGATGAAGGTGAGTTACCACTATCACCTTCCGTTTGAAGAGCAGTTCAAACGCTGGGAGCATGACGGCGACAAATTGACGGAGGAAGCGAAACAGAATCCGCTGATTCGTTCTTCGTTCTTCTGGGCGCTCCGGCATGGCGATCCCCATACCAAGCTGCAGGTGATCCGGACGCTGGAATTGATTGCCGATGAAGAGGTGCAGCATGCGTTGCAATCGTTCCTACAGGAACCGGGAGAGGATGCGGAGCTGAAAGATGCCGCCCGCCTGGTACTCCAGCAGATGGAGGCCGCAAGCAATCGGCTGAAGGAACGCCGCGACGATCGCGATCTATCCAGTAGCAAGACCCGTGAGGTGCTGCCGGATTGGCTGCCTTCCTGGAAGGCGGTGCTGGAGAAGGCAGAGCAGACCATGGACATGCGGGTAGACCCTTTTTGGAAAAAAGAGATGGAGAATCTCTGGTCCGAGTTCCTGAGCCGGCTGTACCCTGATATTCCGAACATTCGGAATGTGGAGGGCTGGGCAGCGGCATTGGAATATCTGACGGCCAAGAAGCGTGGACGAACCCTAACCTATGAACAGGTGGCTGTCCGTTACGGTATTTCGCCATCAACGGTGAGTCGTTACGCACGTCAAATGGATAGCGTATGTGAAACGAAAGCACAGCCGGATGATAATTTCCGGCCATTTACGGAAAACATTTAAGTAAGAACCCATATTCGGATACTTAGGAGACCTTGGTACATGAAGATTCCATAAGTCCTGAATAGGATGTAACACGTAACAGAAATCGACACCTTAAAGGAGGCCGTATCTATGTACAAATCAATCGTAATCGGAACAGGACCTGCCGGATTGACGGCAGCCATCTACTTGGCACGCGCGAACTTGAAGCCGCTCGTTATCGAGGGAATGCAGCCGGGCGGTCAGCTTACGACAACGACGGAGGTTGAGAACTTCCCTGGATTTCCGCAAGGAATCATGGGTCCCGAGCTGATGGATAATATGCGTCAACAAGCGGAGCGCTTCGGTGCAGAGTTCAAGAGTGCCTGGGTCGAATCCGTTGATTTCTCCGAGCGTCCGTTCAAGGTGAATGTCGAGGGCATGGGCGAGCTTCTGGCTGAGTCCGTTATTATATCGACGGGAGCTTCCGCGAAGTATCTCGGAATTCCGGGAGAGCAGGAGAACGTTGGTCGCGGCGTAAGTACATGCGCCACATGCGACGGGTTCTTCTTCCGCGGGAAAAAGATCATTGTCATCGGCGGCGGCGACTCCGCGATGGAGGAAGCCAGCTTCTTGACGCGTTTTGCTTCCAGCGTAACGGTAGTGAACCGCCGGACCGAGCTGCGTGCATCCAAGATCATGCAGGATCGTGCACGTGAGAATGAGAAGATCCAGTGGGCTCTGGACCGTACGCCGGTTGAGGTGGTTACCAGCGAAACCGGTGTTAAAGGCCTGAAGGTCCGCAACAACGAGACCGGAGAAGACGAACTGATTGAAGCGGAAGGCGTATTCGTGGCTATCGGCCATACACCGAACACGGGCTTCCTTGGCAATCAGATTACGACCGATCCGACTGGTTACATCCTGGTTAAACCGGGAACGACGGAGACGAACATTCCGGGCGTATTCGCTTGCGGCGATGTCCAGGATACCCGTTACCGCCAAGCTATTACGGCTGCAGGCACAGGCTGTATGGCCGCTATGGACTGCGAGAAATATCTCGAGGGTCATATGGTGCATGACTGGAGCGAAACGCTGAATAAATAATCCCCGATTTTTTGAGGGATGATATGTAAAATAGAAAAAGCCTCTGGGCTATACGGCTGACGGTTTTGCGAGACTATCTCGTAAAAACCTGTGCTTGTGTAGCCCGGGGCTTTTTTTGCTGGGAGGTTACAGGCTCAATGCCTTGTTGGCATTGTTCATATCATTCTCCAGCAGCTGCTCCAAATTGTAAGACGGATACAGACCGCGTACATACATGAAATAGAAGATCTTCCCGTGCAGCTCTCACCGGATGGAGGAAGGGTGCATCTGCCCAGCCCCGAGCCTTATAAATCTTGCGCCAACCGCACCATGTCACGCAGTCGCATGCCGTTCTCATAGATTTCCTCATCATAATGGCGAACAAAAAAGTCCCGATCGATGCTTGTCATCCGAAATCCGCATTTCTGATACAGCGCCAGCTGCGCCACGCCAGTGCTTCCTGTGCCCACTTCAATTGTTGCATATCCGAGTTCCCGTGCCTGCCCGATGGCATGATTCACAAGCTGTTTGCCATAGCCCTGGCCGTGCAGATTCTCTCTTACCGCAACGTTAACCAGCTCGATCGTATCGGGCCTTGTAGGCAGCAGGACGTAGACCCCGATCTGATGCGAGTCCTCTTCAGCCACATAGCAATGACCGCGCTTTACATAGTCATCAACCAGCCTTAACGATGGATCCGCAAGCAGCAGCAGGTCCATAGGGGGTTTTTCATGAGTATTCAGCTTTCTAATGTTCACGAGCGTTCTCCTTATATCTATAGTGATTTTAAAACAGGTTTATTGTAACATGCCTGGGCACGGAATTCCTGGATTTGGATGATTTCAACTGACGGTTGAATTCTTCCGGGATTCAAAAACCAGGTTATTGTATGCCTTACGCAACGCCCCTACAATGAAGTTATATAGGAGCGTGATCCATATGAGAGACATGTTAGCCAAAAATATTAATCGTTACCGCAAAGAAAGGGGGCTCACCCAGGAGGGATTGGCTCACAAACTGGGCGTTACCTTCCAGGCGGTATCCAAATGGGAAACGGGACAGACCATGCCCGATATCGCGCTGCTTCCGGAGCTGTCCCGGCTGCTGAACGTCAGCATCGATAAGTTGTTTGGTTATTCTGGGGCGGGCAAGCCAATCAGCATATATGAAGAGGAGTACAAAACACCGGAGTACTATTGGGGCACGGAGCCGAACGCGGCCTGTTACCAGGTGCTTGAAATGATCCCGCCCACAAGAAGGGTAAAGCTGCTGGATATCGGGTGCGGGGAAGGGAAGGATGCCGTGTTTTTTGCCCGTAACGGCTATGAGGTCACAGCATTCGACATATCGGATGCGGGGATCGAGAAAACGAAGCGATTGGCTGATAACATCGGAGTACACGTGAATGTATTCAAGGCGGATATTTCGGACTACCGTCTAGACTCGGAGTTTGACGTGTTGTATTCCAGCGGCGTTCTGCATTATATCAGACCCGAATATCGTGAAGAGATCTTTACTAATTATAAAAAATTCACGTCGGCAGGGGGATTTCATTGCCTGAATGTGTTCGTACAAAAGCCGTTCATAACGCCTCCTCCCGAGGATGAGCCGTACGCTTACGACTGGAAATCCGGGGAGCTTATGATGCATTATCACGATTGGTTGATTCACAGCTGCCCGGAGGTCATTTTTGATTGCAATTCGTCAGGTATACCGCACCGGCATGCGATGAGTAAGTTGATTGCACAGAAGGCGTAAAGGAAAGCGAGTTAGGCTGCTTTCTAACTTTTTCGTACAAATATGAGGATGGTTAACATAGCGGCCCCTTCCCAAACATACATAAGGGTGTAGATTAATATTGGCATGGGAGGTTTTTCATGAACAACCATAACCATTTTGGTTATCCAGCGCCGCCTGCGGGTTATGCACCGGGTTACTATGCTTATCCCCCGCCCCAACCGATACCACTGTATTACGCGCCTCGTACCTCGGCAATTCCGCAGCCAGCCCATTACGCAACGTTGGTTGAACCGGTATTTATTGAACATCTGCTCCGGCATAAAGGAGCCAAGGTAGTCATCGTGACTACCGCGGGGAAAGTCGATGGGATTTTGTCCGCAGTTGCGGTGGACCATCTCCAATTGACGGTTGGGGATAATAAGGCACTGCACATTCGTCTGGCCGAGGTGGTGTACTTCGAGGGAGTTCCGTTCTGATAAATAGGTGGGCAAAAATAGTTTAAATAAAAAATTACCGGCTGGAAGGGAAGGATTAGGCCAGCAAATCGCCAATTCATACAGTACAGATCCGAAGGCGTTCCGATGGGGACGTCTTTATTCTATTGAACTGAGACCGACCGATTGGACGGGTCGGTATGGAGGAACGATGAAAAAAGTACGCATTCCATTCGACATAAAAACGCTGCCTGTTAGCTTGCAGCCCTATATCCAGACAGCTGCCGTCTATGACAGCAGCTCCTCGGAACAGGCTAAAACCCTGTACATCGAGGGAGCGAACCAACCGATGTTTTTGAAGATAACGAAACGAGATGAACTTAAGAGAGAAGGGTTGATGTCGGATTATTTACACGGAAAAGGCCTGGCTCCCAAGGTGCTGGCCTATGAGCAGCATGGCGATAACGATTACCTGCTGACCGTCGCCCTGCAAGGGGATGATGGGGTGTCCAGGGGACATCTGGAAGATCCGAAGAGACTGGCTGCCGTGTTCGGGGAGAGTTTGCGTTATCTCCATTCTATATCTGCTGCCGATTGTCCCTTTCCGAATCGAACAGCTGAACTTGTCCAGGAGTATCAGGAAGGCATCATGAACAAAATGGGAGATATCAAAGGGTTTCCGGGCGGAAGAGAACAGGCTCTATTATGCCTTGAGAAGCTGCAGGGAACGGCTGATCATGATGTGCTGCTCCACGGCGATTATTGTCTGCCGAATTTGATTATGAGAGATTTCCAGCTTGAAGGTTTTATCGATCTGGGTTATGGCGGGATCGGAGACCTTCATTACGACCTCTATTGGGGAATTTGGACGCTTCGATATAACCTGGGAAGCGATGACTACCAGGATATTTTTCTCGACCATTACGGCCGCAACGATTTTGATCCGGAGAGATTGGCGCTATGGACCGCATTGACGGATAGTATCTAGGGTGGGAAGGAAGATGCACATGAATTTATACCATATTCGAGTCGCTGGCCGGGAGGATGAATCCTTTTTGCGGGAGATGCTGTATGAGTCTCTGTATGTGCCCGAGGGAGAGGAGCCTTTTAGCCGAGACATACTCGAAGAGCCGTTCATGAAAAAATACGTGGACGACTGGGGGCGAGCGGGCGATTTAGGCTATATTGCCGTGAATGCCACAGGGAAGCCGATAGGCTCGATTACGATCCGTCATTTTGATGAAGAGAACAAAGGGTTCGGTTATGTGAGTGATGACATTCCCGAGCTGGGCATGGCGCTGCTGCCGGAATCCCGCAGGCAAGGGCTTGGAACGGCCCTGATGAAGGAATTGTTCAGAGGAATGAAGGAGCAGGGGATTCAGAAGGTATCGTTAAGCGTCGCTCCCGAGAACACGGCCGCTATGAAATTATATGAGCGTTTCGGATTTCAGGAGGTAGGCGTAAGCGGAACATCTATCACGATGGTTGCGGATGTAATCTGAAACACGAGAATTGGTGATTTAATAATGAAGATGGGGGATCACGATGCTGGTGTACGGGGCTGGACCGATTACGGTTCGTGAGCTGGAGGAGAAAGATGAATTATCTTTAGTTTCTTGGTTGTCGAATCCGGATGTGCTGCAGTATTATGAGGGACGGGATAATCCTCATGACGTGGAGCGGGTGCGGGAGCATTTCTATGTCGATGATGATGAGACCCGCTGTATTATTGAGTATGAGGGGAAACCGATCGGGTATATCCAGTTTTATCTTTTGGATGAGGAGACGTTAGGCGAGTATGGGTATAACGGGAGTGATGCAGACTGCAGAACATTCGCCACGGATCAATTTATCGGGGAGCCGGATTATTGGAATCGAGGCATCGGTACGAGGCTCGTGACTTCCATGGTGGAGTATCTCGTGTTTCAGAGGCAGGCTGACCGGATCGTGATGGACCCGCAGGCTTGGAATGAACGGGCGATTGCTTGTTACGAGAAGTGCGGCTTTCGGAAGATCAGGCTGCTGGAGAAGCATGAACAGCATGAAGGAGAACTGCGGGACTGCTGGATTATTGAGTATCGGGCTGAGCGTAATTAAATATATTTGGATATAGAGGGATGGGCCAGCCTGGCTCATCCTTTTTTGTTCCGCGCAAACGCGCAAAAAGTAAAATTCGTTCCAAAATGCACATTTCTCTTTCTTATAAGCGGCAGGCGACTTTTTTACAATGGAGGTATCCAGATTCTACGTTCAACAGCATCGGTCTCAAATAGAGATACAAGTGAAATGTGGTGCTAAGCAAAAATGCCCAGGAGGAGAGACGTATGAAACGAACAAACAAATCTGCCCATCTTAGCATGGCAGCGAAGGAGCAAATTGCCGGATATTTATTTGTTGCTCCTTTAATGCTTGGGCTGTTTATTTTGACATTAATCCCTGTCATTGGGTCTTTGCTGCTAAGTTTCACGAATTGGAACTTCGTAGCCGGGATGGGTGCAATCAAATTTGCAGGACTGAGTAATTTCGTCACCCTATTCAAGGACAGTGCTTTTATGCAAAGTTTGGTTAACAATCTGGTCTTCATTATTACCGTTCCTGTTACCATGATTTTGGCCTTGGTACTTTCGGTACTGATTGACCGGCAGGTCTATCTTAAGGGTGCCTTTAAGGTTATTTACTTTCTTCCCTATATTTCAAGCATTGTTGCTGTCGCCATGGTGTGGCAGGTTCTATTCCACCCATCTCTTGGCCCGGTGAATAAGTCGCTGATGTCCCTGGGTATAGATAATCCGCCGAAATGGCTTGCGGATATCGATTTTGCGCTGCCGTCCCTGATGATGATTCAGGTGTGGATCCTATTAGGGTACAACATCATCATCTATATTGCCGGATTACAGTCCATCCCAAGAGACCTGTATGAAGCTGCCGAGATTGATGGAGCGAATGCATGGGTGAAATTCCGCAGTATTACGCTGCCGTGCATATCGCCGACCACCTTTTTCTTATTAGTGACCGGGATCATCGGCACCTTCAAGATTTTTGATCTGATCCAAGTTCTAACACAGGGCGGACCGGCTAATTCGACAACCGTCATCGTATATGAATTATACGATACAGCCTTCAATCAGCTGAAGACAGGTTATGCCTCCAGTATGGCTTTGATCCTGTTCCTGATCTGTCTGCTGATCACGGGTGCACAGATGCTAGCTCAGAAGAAGTGGGTCAACTATTAGAGGTTGTTCAAAAAGTCATCCTTTGATCACGAAGCAGCACATGAAGCTTAATCGATATCGAATATTGAATTTAGCCGGGCATGAGAGGAGAGGTATCCCATGAAATTAAATATATCCAAATTGATTTGGACGATCGTTATGGCCTTCATCGGTATTCTGTTTATTCTTCCGTTTGTATGGATGTTGTCAACCTCCTTTAAACCGGAGATGGATGTGTTCAAATTTCCGATTGAATGGATTCCGAAAAATTGGAATGCCGTAGAGAACTACCAGACGGTATGGAGCGGACAGTTCGTACGTTATTATTGGAACTCCATTTATATCACGATCGCTACGACCGTCATTAATGTGTTTGTATGCGCACTTGCAGCCTATGGCTTCTCCAAGCTGCGTTTTCGCGGCAGAGATGCCATGTTTGTGCTTGTTCTGGCTTTGTACATGGTTCCGCCGCAGGCTTCGCTGGTACCGCAGTTCTTATTGTTCAATTGGATGAATCTGATTGATACTCATGCGGGTCTGATCCTGTTGAACAGCTTCAGTATTATTGGGGCATTCATGTTGAAACAATTTTTCATGGGCGTAAACAATGAATATATCGAGTCCGGCAAAATGGATGGGGCGGGTCACTTCCGAACCTTCTGGCAGATTGCTCTTCCGCTTATCCGTCCGGGTGTCGCTACTTATGCGATTCTCCGGTTCATCTGGACATGGAACGACTATCAGTATCCATTAATTTTCTTGAAGTCCAAAGATCTGTTTACGATCCAGCTCGGCATCCGACTCTTTGGGGACCAATACGGGGATGTATATTCCCTCATGATGGCTGGCGCCGTATCGGCCATATTGCCTCTGCTTATCATTTTTGCGATTGGTCAGAAGCAGGTTATCGAGGGCATTTCGCTTGGCGGAGTCAAGGGCTGATAAAAAGTCAAAATAGTTTGGCTTCCGTAAAAATAGGGAACTACGCTAAAAGATCGATCATGATAGGATGATTTTGTAAGCACTTACTTCTATGAATAACGGGAAGCAGTTACTTTCGAGGAGGGTCAATATGAAAATCAAGAGATTATCGGCGATGTTGTTGAGCTTATCCTTTGCGCTTGTTGTTTCGGCTTGCGGAGGTGGAGGCAGCACGACGTCTGATTCGGCCGCTCAAGGCAGCGCGGACGCAGGCAAGGAAGCAGCACCTGATCAAATTGTGTTGAAACTAAGCACGTGGCAGACAGATGCAAAAGCGCAATGGAGCAAGATTATACCCGAGTTTGAGAAGAAGCATCCAAACATCAAGGTGGAGCTAGATCTCCTGAACGAGAAGGGCGATTCGCTGGCATCCATGCAAAAACTGGACCTGATGGCCGCTTCAAATGACCGGTTGGATATCGTCGAGCTTCCTTATACGAATTATTCGCAGCGGGCAGACATCGGACTTTTTGAACCGCTCGAGAGCTACATAGAACAAGATGGCTACCAATACGATGATGAATACTTGGTGGATACCAGAGTCAACGGCAAAATTTACGCACTGCCATCCTCCATGCAGCGCTGGTTCGTCATTATGAACAAAGCGATGTTGGAGGAAGCGGGTCTGCCGATCCCAACGGACTGGACGTGGAAAGAGTTTGAGGGTTACGCGAAGAAGCTGACCAAGGGGGACGGTGTCGAGAAACGATATGGCGCTTACCTGCACAATTGGCCGGATTACTTCCAGCTGCAATTGATGAGCAAGCCGTCTGATAATACGTTTCTTAAAGGCGATGGAACATCCAATGCCAAGGACCCACTGCTGAAAGCTAATCTGGAAATGATGAAGCGAATGATGTATGAGGATAAGAGTGCGAACCCGTACGAAGATATTATTTCGCAAAAGCTGGCTTACCGTAATCAATATTTCAACGGGCTTGCTGCTATGCTCCCTATGGGCGATTGGATGGTGGCGGAGTCTGGGGGAACGGACGCCATTCCGGCTACCTTCGAAACCGTATTTGCACCTCTGCCTAAACTGGAAGGGGAAAGCAAACATTACTCCCCGGTACAACCGACATATATGGCAGTGGCAGCAAAATCCGAAAATAAGGAGGCCGCTTATCAATTCGTCAGATGGTATACGTCCGAAGGTCTCGAAATCGGGGGAAGAGTATTCTCCGGCTGGGCCAAGTCGGATACGGATAAGCTGATCGATACAATTGTAGGCTCCTCGAAAGATCCATCGAAGATCGATGTGGAGTCACTGAAATATACGATTAATAACACGGTGCCAGGATCAGCTCCCGTGCCTGTAAAATATGCCGAGGAAGCAAAGAATGTTGTGATTCCAGAAGCAGAGCTGTATATTCTGAATAAGCATGATCTGGACAAAACGATCGACAGCATCGATCAGAAGATTACCGAGGTTGTGAATAGTAATAAAAATTAGGCTGAGTTCGCAAGAACGTGATATGCCTAATGCATTAACAGGATACGAGGATGGTTAAGGGGAAAACTCAGGTTTTCCCTATTCCAATTCATTAAGATTTGAGGACTGCATCTGTGATGATTCCCAAATTTTCATTGCGAAAAAAATTAATCTGGTCAGCACTGTTATGTTTTCTGCTCCCCCTGGGCGGAATATATTGGGTTACCAATTATTTAACCAAGGATCTTCTGCTGGATAGGGCCATTGTGAGCTCTGAGGATGCACTAAAAGCGGTTCAATCCGATGTGAATAGCGTTCTGGATCAAACATTGGAGCTGTCCAACATGGTGCTGACGAACTCGGAGATCAGACAGCAAATTATGTCCAGGCAGAAGCAGGGCACGCAGGAATACAAGAATGAGATCCTTGTAAACTACAGCCGCTTGATCCGGCTGCTCGATGAGCTCTTTAGGCAGCATGATGATTATTATGTCACCATCCTTGGAAAGAACGATTTTACATATACCAATTATTCTCACAACGACTTTAATCCAGCCATTTTATACAAGCAGCCGTGGTTTGCGGAGCTAAACCAAATTCCCTCGTTCTCAACCTATTGGGTGGGATTGCAGGACAATTATTTTCATACTGCCGATAAGGATGGTTCTTATCTGGTTACGATCGGGCGACCGATAAGAACCTCCTCCAATAGCATCATCGGTTATGTCATCATCAGCGTGAATGAACGTAAAATCCGCAACCATCTTCAGAGCGGCTCTAATTCAGACCAGGATATGATGCTGTTGGATGAGGAGGGCGTGGTCATCTCTCACTCCGATCCGTCCCTAATCGGAAGCAGAATGACCTGGTGGAATCAGGATGAACGTGCAAGAACGATTGAAATGGACGGCCAGGAATATGTATACGCCGAGCAGTCCATTCGCCCGAATACTTGGAATCTGGTCAGCTTAATCCCATTATCATCGGCCGTCTCCAAGTATAAACAGATTTTATTAATCAGTTTTGGGCTGCAGGTGCTTTTCTTTACCTTATTCTGTATCCTTTTGATGGTGTTGATTTCGGCCTTTACGAAGCCGATGAGGGAACTGAGCGGCTTCATAACCCGCATTGGCCGGGGACAGCTGGATATCCGCTCGGGGATACGCGGCAACAATGAGGTGACTCAGCTTGCACGGACGATTGATCATATGCTGGACAGGATCGAATCCAATATTGAGCAAATTACCGTGGAACAGGCCAAGAAGCGAAAGGCCGAGCTGGAGATGCTGCAGGCTCAGATCAACCCGCACTTTATGTTTAATCTTCTGAATTCCATCCGGCTTAACATACTGATCAAAGGGGATAAAGAGAACGCCGAATTGATTGCTTCCTTGTCTTCCCTGCTGCGAATGACGATTAACCGCGATAATGAATTTATTCCACTTCATGAAGAGGTGCAGACGGTTCATCACTATATCCGGCTCATGAATTTCCGGCATGCCAACCAGGTGAGACTAGAGGTGAATTACGAGGCAGGCTGCGAGCAAGCGTTAGTTCCGCGCTTCATGATTCAACCAATAATTGAAAACGCTATTATTCATGGCTATGAGCAGTTTGCCGGGGTCATCTTCATTGAGGCGGTCCATATCACTGAAAAAGGAGCTAACGACATCAGCATCACGGTCCGTGACAACGGGATCGGTATGAGTGAGGCTGCGCTTCAAGAGCTGCGTGCCAATGTGGACTCGGTTCAGGGAGCAGCAGCACCTGCCAAAAAGGGATTTTCCGGCATTGGTGTCAAGAATGTATTTCAGCGCCTTCGTCTGATCTACGGAACGAACGCCCAACTGGAGATTCACAGTGAGCAGGACATTGGAACAAACATCACGTTAAAGTTTCCATTCGAGGTGGAGAGAGGTGAGCATGGTGTTGACAGCGATTCTGGTGGACGATGATTATCCTGTTGTACGCTATTTGTCACAAAGCATTGCGTGGAGAGAGCTGGGTGTTGAATTGATCGGTTGTTACTCGAACGGCTTGGAGGCTTGGGAGGATGCACAGCTTAAGCAGCCTGACATTATTATTACGGATATCGGAATGCCCAAGATGAATGGCCTGGAGATGCTTGAAAAGTTCAACTCAGTGAATCCCTTGTTTCGAGCTGTCATTTTATCCTGTCATAACGAGTTCCATTATGCGCAACAAGCTATGAAGCTGAAAGTGAGTGATTATATTCTAAAAGAGAGTTTGGATGTAGAGCAGCTGCAGCAGCTGCTGCATAACATCGCCGTTGATCTGAGCAAGGAGAAGCACAAAGCGGCAGAAGTGATGATGTATATGCAGAAGGAATCGCTCAATCGGTCCGCGCTAAAAGATCAATTGCTGAAGGATACCCTGTACCAGTTATCCTGGACAAAGGAAGCATGGATTAAGCATGCCCGGTTAAATGGTGTCGACCTTCAGGCCAGATATTACTTGCCTTTCGTTGTCTCTATCGACCGCATGCCCGAAGTTTCAAAGACCCGCAAAATGAACGATTATACGATTGCATTCGCGGTCGAAAATGTGCTGCAGGAAGTGCTCGATTCAATGCACCGCAGCGTTATTTTTCATTACAGCAACAAAGAACTGGTTGTTTTCATCTGTTGCGAGGACCCTGTTAAGGAACAGCAGATACTCTACTATTCCCTGCAGCGGGCGATAACGGCCATGAAACAATATTTGAAAATATCAGTTACCTGCCTATTGGGACGGGAAGCCGCAGCACCTGAAGAGCTTCGGCTTATATTAATGCCCATGCTCAAGGAATGGAGCCATCGCTTCTATCTGGAGGAATCCAGCATCTGCCGGTACGAGAAGGCGTCCTTCACCAGCGGAGATATGTATGGAGAGTATGCCGTATTCTTCTCGCGGATCAATGACATGCTGGCCTTGAATCGGCCTGAGCACGTAGAGGAGATTGTAAAGGAATGGGCGGCATGGGTGGAGACAAACCGGTTCCCTCCTGCAGATGTGAAAGAATGGGTGCTGCAGCTGCTCATGGATTTACAGATGAAAACGAAAGTGACATTACAGGTTCAGGACAGCATAACCGAAGAGAAGCTGTATGACGCGATCAACGATATTCATTCCATGGAGCATCTGCGGAGCTGGATCATGGCATATCTGACGGAGCTCTCCCGCAGATTAAGCGTATTATCCATCCGCTCTAAGCGTTCTGAGATCATCCAGGCACAGAAATATGTGATTCAGCACGTGACCGAGAAATTGACGCTTGAAGAGATGGCGGGTTATTTAAATTTGAACTCAAGCTATTTCAGCCGCTTGTTTAAACGTGAAACGAACCAGAATTTTATCGAATATGTCAATATGGTCAAACTCCAGAAGGCGAAGCAGCTGCTTCAACAGTCTAATAAGACTGTCGAGGAGATATCGGACTATCTGGGTTATGCCAACAAGAGCTATTTTATCAAATTGTTCAAACGGGAAATAGGCATGACGCCGAGCGAGTTTACGTCTTGGAGTTAATAATCGATAGGAGGAGAGTGAGATCATGGAACAGATACAAGGATCGCTACAAGGCCTTCCACTTCGCACCAAAGCTGATCTGCAGAAGGCCGTCCTGGACACGCTGGAGCCTTTGAAGCAGCGATTCACATCGGGATATGCTGGACTAACGCTTGGATCTACAGCAGCCCTATATAGTGACGCCATTGCACTTATGGAGGCTTTTGCCAGGCCCTTATGGGGATTAATTCCTCATGCCAGTGGAGGCGGCGAATCGGATTTATGGCCCCTGTATCTGAAAGGCATCGTGAATGGTACGGACCCGAAGCATGCCGAATATTGGGGAGAGTTTACGACACAGGATCAGCGTATGGTCGAGCAGGCGGTATTCGGATTTGGACTGGCGCTTGCTCCGCATAAGCTGTGGGAGCCATTGCAGGAGCAGGAGAAGCAGCAGTTGTACCGGTGGCTCAATCAGATCAATCTCGTGGATCATTCCAATCCGAACAATTGGCTGATGTTTACGGTGCTTGTAAATATGGGCTTCAAGAAGGTGGGCATGCCTTACAATCAAGCCATTATGGATGAGTATCTCGATATGATCGATACTTACTATTTAGGCGATGGATGGTATTCGGACGGCAAGACAGATCAGCGGGATTATTATATTCCGTTTGGGATGCACTTCTATACGCTGATCTACGCGAAGCTGATGGAGCAGGATGATCCTGAGCGTGCACGGATTTATAGGGAGCGGGCGAAGACGTTTGCCGAGCAATTCATTTATTGGTTCGCCGAGGATGGAAGCAGTCTGCCCTTTGGTCGAAGCCAAACCTATCGCTTCGCGCAGGTCTCCTTCTGGTGCGCGCTCGTATACGCTGGCGTGGAGCCCTTCTCCCTTGGCGTAATCAAAGGAATCATTATGAGGCATTTGCGGTGGTGGTTCGCCCAGCCTATCTTTACGTCAGATGGCTTGCTAAGTATCGGATACGCGTACCCCAATTTGATCATGGGGGAGAGCTACAATGCGCCGGGATCACCATACTGGGCGTTTAAGTCATTTCTCATATTGGATTTGCCGGATGATCATCCGTTCTGGATGGTGGAAGAGGAACCCCTGCCAAGCTTGAAATCAGTGTCAGCCCAGCCTCATGCCAGAATGTTGATTTGCAAACCGGAGGATGATGGACATATAACAGCCCTGGCTTCCGGTCAGATGGCTAACTTTGATATGGCGCACAGTGCAGCCAAATATGCAAAATTCGCCTATTCTACGCGATTTGGTTTCAGTGTTCCCAAAGGGTATTATGGCCTCGGACAGGGGGCTTACGATTCGATGCTTGCTCTAAGCGAATGCGATGAGCATTATCGTGTACGCCGCTTTTGCGAGGAGTTCCGCATCGAAGAACAGCATGTTTACTCCAGATGGCTTCCTTGGCATGATGTCGAAGTGCGGACATGGCTGGTTCCTGCCGGACTGTGGCATGTACGGATTCACCATATTCGTTCCAACCGCTGTCTGACTGCGGCTGAGGGCGGATTTGCCGTGGGAAGGATGACGAATTTTGCCCTCAGCGAGACCGAAGCGGTCAAAGCGGAACCTGAGCGGGTGGCTGCGATGATGCCGGGCGGAATCAGTGGAATCGTCAATGTGCAAGGATACGGCGGTGCGGTCATGGTTTACCCGGAAGCCAATACCAACCTGCTTAAGCCAAGAACAATGATTCCAACGCTAACCGTCCAGCTGGAGCCGGGCGAACATGTTTTGATATCAGCCGTATACGGAGCTTCAAACCGCGAGGAGAATCGGAGGCGCTACGACCTCCCTCCGATTGTAGAGTACACACTCGAAGGAAACATCGTGGTTACGGATGCCGAGAACGGAAGCGTCCTTTTTCGTTTGGACATATAGCACAAGAACAGGAGCAAGAGGAGGATGAACATGTGGAAGGGTGCAATTGAAGATGCCATTCAGAAAATCAAGCAAAACATTAGGAAGCATCCGGGGAAATTGCCGCACATTATCGAGGGCCAGCGATACGAGTGGGGCGATAATAACGACTGGATCGAAGGATTCTATGTAGGGATGATGTGGCTTGCATACGAGTATGGGCACGATCCCTACTATAAGGAGGCGGCCGAGTCTTATTTGACCAATTTCAAAGATCGGCTGGATCGGCACGTGGCATTGGATCATCATGACATCGGCTTTCTATATTCACTGTCTGCGGTAGCGCAGTGGCGTGTAACGGAGAGCGAAACTGCTCGTATGACGGCACTCCAGGCGGCGGACACCTTGCTGGCACGGTGGCGCCCCCAAATGGAAATCATACAGGCATGGGGGGCAGCGAATGATCCGGAGAACGGGGGACGGATCATCATCGATTGTCTGCTGAATCTCCCGTTATTATTTTGGGCTCATGAGCAGACAGGGGAAACAAAGTATTATGATGTTGCCATGAAGCATGCCTTGCAGAGCCAGAAATTTCTGGTGCGTGGGGACGGGTCCTCCTACCATACGTTCTATTTTGACGTTAACAATGGAAATGCGCTTCGGGGCGGTACGCATCAAGGGTACCAAGACGGATCGACCTGGACACGGGGTCAGGCTTGGGGGATATACGGTTTTGCACTGGCTTACAGATATACGAAGCATGAGGCATTTTTGGATACGGCCAAGCGTCTTGCCCGATATTTTATCGAACGTTTGGCTGAGGATGGGGTTGTCTATTGGGACTTCGATGTGCCAATTGATGAGGGCACACCGCGCGACAGCTCCGCATCGGCTGTCGCAGCGTGCGGATTGCTAGAACTTTTGGAACTTATGGAAGACCGTGATCCGGACAGGATGCTGTTCGAGAGTGCCTTGAACCGCAGCATGAGCGCATTGGTGGAGCATTATTCAACGATGGACCTGCCCGATGCGGAGGGGCTGTTGAAGCACGGATCCTATCATGTCAGGGGGGACCGGGCACCGGATGATTATATGATCTGGGGAGATTATTTTTATTTGGAGGCGCTGGTCCGGCTTGAACAAGGAATTAAAGGCTATTGGTACGAATCTTAAAGCGAGATATGTAACGGGTATAGACCTCTGTCGGCGATCTGCTGGCAGAGGTTTTTTGTGTATCTGACGAACGGGACGAGGCAGCGGAATCAAAGAGGTAAAAATCGTGTGGCATCCGTCAAATTTGTTCATTATATCTGTTTTTTAACTTTCCTATAATAAGGTTGATCTAAAATGTAAGTGCTTACAAAAGAACGGAGGGAGATTATGTTTGGGAAAAGGCCTATAGCCCGCACGTTAATACTCCTATTGTTTAGCCTTGTTGTGGGAACCGCGATTATTGCCGTTGTCCTAAACATGGAGATGCGGGCTTCAGCGGATGAAGTCGTTCTCACCATTGATGATGAGCCCGTTACGGTTCAGGAGTTCCAATTTTTTTTACGGCAAAATAAAGCATGGACTACTAGCTACTTCAAGCAGAAACACAATGCCGATTATAATGAAGACTTTTGGACTTCTGCTTATAAGGGAGAAACACCGCTTGATTATGCCAGGCAAAAAACGGTGCAGGATGTAACACGCATAAAAACCGAACAGAGCCTGATGAAGCAGCACGGGATCATCCAGGATGTATCCTATGCGTCCTTCTTAAGGCATCTGGCAGCGGAGAATGAAACCAGGCAACAGAAAATTCGGGAAGGGCAGCCGATATATGGTCCTCAGCAGTATGGTGCCGATTCGTTTTACTCCTATACGCAGAGCATGAATTATCAAAGATTAATCGATACGTTGGTTAAGCAAACAAGGAATTCGCTTGGCGATAAGGAGCTGAAGGCCCTTTATGAAGAGGTCAAACCCGAATATTTTCATCTGGGGCATGCGTTCGTTTATGAAAAAGTAACGGCCTCAGGCACGGAGTCCTCCCGTACCCTAAATACCCTTCAGGAGCTTGTACTCTCTGAGAAGTTTAGTGTCGAGGAAGCTATCGCAAGGTTGAGCCCCTCAGGCGTTGAGGTGCAGAAAGACACGCTGGATATAGACACCAAATCCAAAGACGATGATGCAGCGCGTTATCTACACGATGTGCTGACGTCTACTCAGCCGGGTGAGTTTACCGCTATTCAACAAGATGCGGAAGGCTCTATGATGTTCAGGCTTCTCGATACCAGGGATAAAGGCTATGCGCCGTATGAGCAGGTTAAAGCTTCCCTGGTTCAACTATACATTCAGAAGCAGCTGGAACAGCAGGTAAGTCAGAAGTTACACAATGCTAACATTCGGATCAACGAGGAGGTGCTGAGGTCGATTTCGTTCTAATTCTGATAACCAAAAGATTGTGTCAGGAGGATGATGTAATGAATCATGGGAAAAGAAACAGCAAGCGAAGGTTGCTCACCGTTTGTCTTAGCATGATATTGGCGGTTTCCCTGGGAATTCCCGATCTGCACGGGAATCGGGTAAGTGCGGCTGAATCCTTGGAGGCAGCGGCTTCTGCCCGAGCTGCATCGGGAACGGTCTACTATGTCAGCGCGGACGGGGATGATGCCAATGATGGAAAGTCAGAGAGCCAGTCCTGGAGAACGCTCGAGAAAGTGAATAACATGAGCTATGCGCCCGGTGATCGAATTTTATTTAAAGCCGGGGATGTGTGGAATGGATCACTCAAGCTTCGGGGAATATCCGGTACGGCGGATGCACCGATCGTATTCAGCAGTTATGGCAATATTAAGGGGCTTGGCCGACCGGTTATTAACGGGAATGGCACAACCACCACCGAGAGATCTGCGATTATAGAGAACTACAAGGGCGTTACGGATAAGACGATGTCGGCCACCATCGATGTAGTGGACGGCAGCTATCTGGAGTTCTCCAATTTTGAGCTGACCAACTACCATCCGGATATCATCTCGCAACGAGCGGGCATCAATATCCGCACAGCCTCTACCACGGTATCGGAATGGGAAGCGAATCCTCACATGGGGATTGTCGTCAAGAATAATTATATTCATGACGTGAACGGCAATCCAAAGGGCTGGAAAATCGGAAGTGGCGGAATCCTGATTCTCGGTAATATTACGGACGTTCTCGTTGAGGGCAACATCGTGAAGCGGGTGGATATTGAAGGGATACGTAACGCCGGACTTTATAAAGAAGGCGATATTAAAGCCAATTTCCCAAGAGTCTTCAAAGATATTATTTTCAGAAACAATTATGTAGAAGAAGTCCAGGGCGATGGCTTTGTGATGAGCAACGTCGGCGAGAATGGCCGAATGGAATATAACACCGTAGTCAAACACTCAGCCAAAGACGTGGGGAATGTCAACTACGCGGGACTTTGGGTCATCGCTGTCAAGGATATGGTCATGCAGTATAACGAAGTGTACGGCGGGGTGTACGGGTATAACGACGGCCAGGCCTTTGACGTGGACATGTTCTCGGAAGGAGCGCTATACCAGTACAACTACAGTCACAGCAATCGCGGGGGCTTTATGCTCTTTATGGACGGTTCAACGAATTCCGTGGCCCGGTACAATATCAGCGTGAATGACGGAGACGGCAGATATCTGCTGCATTATTTGCCGAAACAGGCACAGTATGCACCTCTAATTCATAACAATACATTTTTTACAGACGAGAATATCTCCACCAAAATCTTTAACACTTCGGGCAAGTATGCACGGCTCTATAACAACATCTTCTATTCCAAGGCAGATACGCCTATGGGTGCCATCTCCTTCTCCGGCGGGGAGATCAAGAACAATATTTTCTATCCGGGAACGGGGATTAAGGGTACTGCATTCCCGGGTGCAGTCGTAGAGGACAATATCTTTGAAAGCCCGAAGCTCGCCAGACCGGGTGAAGAACCGAAAGATATCATTCAGGCAGATGCGAGCCTCTTCGATGCGGAGAAGCTAAATGGTTATAAGCTGTTATCGGATTCGCCTGCCATTAATGCAGGACTGGATGTGAGCGTACACACCCCTTCGGTATGGGGCAAGGCAGATAAAGACTTTTACGATAATCCCCTGACTGACGGTAAAGCGGATATCGGTGCGCATGAATATTCGGGTGATGCACCAGCTAATCGGGTACCTGAAGTACTGCCCATGGCGATGAAACTGAATCAGGACAAGCTGGACTTGTATGCCCAGCAGGCGGGCCAAACGTTAGCAGTTGAATTCACACCCAAGGACGCATGGTTCAAGGGGATAAAGTGGTCCAGCAGCAATCCGCGAGTCGCGGCAGTAGATGCGAAGGGTTTCATCACTCCACTGAGCCCGGGGAAAGCGAGCATCAGGGCCGAAAGCACGTTCAATACTGCCATTTATGCGGAGACGCAGGTTACGGTTCATCCGCCATCCATGCTGAAGTCGTATCAAGTCGGGGCAGATCAAGCGGAGATATCGGAGTCTCATCCTTCCGTACAGCTTCGAGTCGACGGCGTGACAGAGGAAGGCATTACTCTGAAACATGCGCCTTATTACAAAGTTCAATTCAGGACGGACCAGGATCGGGTCACCTTGGATCAGGAAACCGGAATTCTAACGGCAAATGGTGATGTCTCCGGTATGGATGCGATAGAAGTCACGGCTGATGTCGAAGAATACAGCGACATTCAGTATTCACAGAGTTTTGAAGCGGGCTGGGGAGACTTCGTGTCGGAGACCGGAACGCCAATTGAGACAGGGGTCATCTCTGATCAAGTAGCGTATCAAGGAGAACGAAGCGCCTTATTTGTAAAAGGGAATGGCAGCAATGCGATACAGAAGCTGTTCGGATCACCGCAGCAAGGCATTGTTACCATGATGTTGTATGACGATGGCTCCAAATCGGGGAATACCCGAGTTGTTGCCCATGTCGGAAACGCAAGAAGCCAGCTGCTTGCCGGTATGGGCGTGCTGTATGATGGGAACCCGAACTATGGTTCCCAGGACTATTATTCCGTGAGGGCAAGCGGTGTTTCAACGGCTTGGGAAAAAACGAGCATTAAGCGTAGTAAAGGCTGGCATGAACTGAAATGGGACTATACCTCGGGAACCGAATTAAACATGTACATCGATGGTCATCTGGTGAAAACGACAAACGTGATCACCCATTTCGACCGGATTGTGCTTGGCTTCCTGTGGGACAGCGCGAACGGCCGTACCTTTGCCTTTGACAATATCAAGTATGCTTCGACGGATGACAAGGTGACGAAACCGGCTGAGAAACTCACGCTGTCTGTACATCAGAAAGTGGATAGAGCTGCCTTGAACCAGGCGATTACCGTCGCCCAAAGCGTATATGATCCGGCCGTGGAAGGAACTGAGCCCGGACAATATCCAGCAGGTTCGAAACTCCAGTTATTCGATGCCATCGAAGCTGCTGAGGCAGTGCTTAACCAAGCAAATGCGCTGCAGGATGAAATCGACGCTGCCGTCACTGTACTTCAAGCGGCTGTGGCAGCATTCCAGTCCTTAGTGATCGTGGACCCGGGAGCTCCAGTGGATAAAAGTCGTTTAAACGAAGCGATTACCGTGGCCAAATCGGTGTACGCCGAGGCTGTGGAGGGAGTAGAGCCTGGACAATATCCGCCGGAGGCCATGCTGCTGTTCCATCATGCGATTCAGGCGGCAGAAGACGTGATGATGAATGAGGATGTGACGCAAGCGGACGTCCAGGCGGCCATCAGCGCCATAGACGGGGCCCTTGCAGAGTTTAAAGGGAGCATGATTCCAGGAAGTAAAGTCCCTTCTTGGTTAGGAGGCATACTCACAGCGGAAAATGTCTCTGCCACCAGTATTCATCTTCATTGGTCAGGTGAGGTTCAGGCAGATCAAGTTGAAGGCTATACAATTTCTCGGAATGGGGTCGAATTAGCCAATGTAACCGGGTCAGTATACCGTTATCATGTCACAGGGCTAAGTCCTGACAGCATATACAGCTTCAAGGTTGAAGCAGGCAGTAAGGATAAGTGGAGCCATGACGGGCCAAGTATTACCGTCAGAACAGCCGCACTCGTAACGGAGCCTGGCGGCGGTTCATCGGATGGAGGGACATCGTCAATCACCCCATCCCCAACCGTTCCGAAGACCGGGAACCCGGAGGAGGAGTCCAAGGAAGCTGAAGAAGATAATAAGGGAGAGGTTGAGAAACCGAGCCCTCCGAAGCTGGAGGTGCATCTTCAGGATATTGATAAACACTGGGCTTCAAAGGCGATTGAGAAGGCCGTTGAGCTTGGTTGGGTACAGGGATATAAAGATCATACCTTCCGTCCCAACGCCAAGATTACACGTGCCGAGTTTGCAGTGTTGTTAGGAAGGGCGCTGGGATTGGGCCAGGGCCAGCAGGGGACAATAAGCTTCGAAGATGCGGACGGGATTCCTGCTTGGGCGAAAGCATTTGTTACAGGGGTTGTTAAAGCCGGAATCATGAATGGTTATGAGGATCAGACCTTCAGGCCGGCCCAAGAGCTGACCCGGCTGGAGATGACTGTCATGATCGCCAGAGCAAAGAAGCTTCCATTAGACCCTCAAGCGAAAATTTCCTTTGCCGATGCAGATCAAATCCCTGCGTGGGCTCAGCCTTACGTAGCAGCAGCTGTTGAAGCGAAACTGATCCAAGGCAGAGGCCAGGGGGTGTTCGCTCCACAGGCTCATGCTACCCGCGCTGAATCTGTCAGTTTGATTGTTGCAATCCTCGGTGAGTAAGCCATAGCCGAGCGAACATGCAAAGAGCAAGAGAGTACGGTTCCTGTTAGGACCGTGCACTCCTGCTCTTTTTCTTCGGACTCATATCGTACGGCCTAAGCTCGATTTCGGTTGCTCGACTCTTAGGGAGCCTCTTTCAGCTGCAGCTGCAGATGGTGCTTGGCGAATACTTCCCGCATGGCAGCTTTCGCCTCCATTTGGTCCGGACCATAAACGTAGAGAAGGTATGTTTGGTTGCGGTACAGTGTCATGCTTAGACCCAGTATGCTTTTTGCGTCGATATATTGATCCGGCCCAAGGACGAGTACGATGCTTGATGAGAAATCATTCGCCCTCATATTAATGTCCACGATGGCTCGTATGCTGCTCCCCATTCCTGAACCCTCCCCGTTTCATGGAATCGTAATCGTCATCTTTAGCGGTATTCCCTTGGAATACGGCGCGCGACCCCGGTTCGGATGGCTGCCTGGATGACAAGGTCCCGGATGCCGTTGACGACTTGCTGGTTGAATACGCTCGGGATGATGTAATGCCGGCTCCGTTCCTTGTCCGTGACCGTCGAAGCGATCGCTTCGGCTGCGGCGAGTTTCATCTCCTCATTGATGGCGGAGGCTCTGCAGTCCAGGGCGCCGCGGAAAATACCGGGAAAACATAACACGTTGTTAATCTGGTTCGGATAATCCGATCTTCCCGTTGCAATGACGCCCGCGATATCCTCGGCCTCCTCCGGCAGAATCTCCGGGATCGGATTGGCCATCGCGAAGACGATAGGATGCTCTGCCATCGCCTGAACATCCTCTCTCTTCAGGATTCCGCCGGCAGACAAACCAATAAACACGTCGGCGCCATGGATGACGTCTTGAAGTGATCCGGAACGCCGTTCGGGGTTGGTGTTGCTGGCGTACCATTGCCACATGGGATGGTCATACGTCTGATCGGCGGTCAGCGAGCCGAGGCGATCGACGCCGATGATGTTCTTCACGCCAGCCGACATCAGGATCTTGCTGCAGGCAACGCCCGCGGCGCCAATGCCGCAGACGACAACCTTCAGATTCTCCACGGATTTACCGACGACCTTCAGCGCATTGATCAAGGCTGCATACAAGACGACAGCCGTTCCGTGCTGGTCGTCATGGAACACCGGGATGTCCAATTCCTCGCGCAGGCGCTGCTCAATCTCAAAGCATCGCGGCGAGGAGATATCCTCCAGATTGATACCGCCAAACGCGGGAGCGATCGCTTTGATCGCCGTAATGATGCCCTCGGTATCCTGCGTATCCAGGCAGATCGGGAAGGAGTCTACGTCCGCCAGCTGCTTGAAGAGCATCGACTTGCCTTCCATCACCGGCATGGCCGCATAAGGGCCGATATTGCCAAGTCCCAGGACGGCGCTGCCATCGGAGATAACGGCCACGGTGTTACGTTTGACGGTGAGCGTAAAGGCTTTACGCGGTTCTTCGTGGATCGCCATGCATACGCGAGCAACATCCGGCGTATACACGCGGGAGAGGTCGTCGCGGTTCTGGATCGGCGCTTTCAGCTTGGTTTCAATCTTTCCTCCAAGATGTAGCAGGAAGGTGCGATCAGATAGATGCAGCAGCTGAACGCCGGACATGCTGCGAATGCGCTCGGCAATAATGTCGATGTCGATAGTGTCGATCACGGTGATGGTGACGTCGCGAATCGTGGTATGCTTGCTCGTCTGAATGACGTCAATGGCCACGATGTCGCCGCCAGCCTCAAAGATGGCGGCCGTTACTTGACCGAAGCTGGCTTCTTCCGTATTCATTTCAATTCTAGCGATGACACTTTTCCCGCCTAGTTTGCTGGTATTCATGACTGCCTCCTTGAGCTATCGATATACGTATGATGGTTAGCCTTCTTCGTTCACGACAACTTCCTTGCCTCTTCGCTTGAGCAGAATCGGAACGACAATCCAGAGCAGGGCGATGATGAGAAATGCCAGTGACATCGGCTTCTGCAGGAAGATCATAAAGTCGCCGTTGGACGTGGTCAGCGCCCGGCGCATATTGTTCTCGATCATGGGACCCAGCACGAGTCCGAGCACCAGTGGCGCGAGCGGAAAGTCATTGCGGGCCAGCAGGAAGCCGGCAATGCCGCAGATGAGCAGCAGGACCAGGTCGAAGATCTGCGCTTGCACGGCGTAAACGCCGAAGATGGAGATGGCAATGATGATTGGAATGAGATATTTGGCCGGGATCTGGATGACCTTGGCAAATACTTTGACCAGCGGCATGTTCAGTATGAGCAGAAGCAGGTTGCCGATGAGCATACTCGCAATCAGTCCCCACGCAACTTGAGGATGCTCCTCGAACAGCAGCGGGCCTGGCTGGATGTTGTACATGATGAGCGCCCCCATCAGGATGGCCGTTGTCCCGGAACCGGGAATACCCAGCGTCAGCAACGGGATCATGGCGCCTCCGGAAGCCGCGTTGTTAGCCGACTCGGGAGCAGCAACGCCAGCGATGTTGCCTTTGCCGAAGGATTCTGGATGCTTGCTGACCTTTTTCTCAACGATATAACTGAAGAAGGAAGCAAGCGTTGCGCCGGCGCCCGGCAAAATACCGATAAAGAAGCCGAGGATCGAGCCTCGGGCAATCGGTCCCGCGCTATCCTTCAGGTCTTTACGTGTCGGCAGGATGCGACCGATCTTGGAAGTTGGACCTGCTGCGTAGTCTCTCTCCAAGATGGATTTAAACACTTCGCCAAGGGCAAACAAACCGACGGCGATCGTTAGAAATTCCAGTCCGGAGTACAGGATAGGGATATCAAAGGTGAACCGGGCAACGCCGGATACGGTATCCATGCCGATGGTAGCGAGCAGCAGACCGAATACGGTCATGATGAGTGCCTTGGTGATCGATTTGCCTGCAAGCCCGCTTACTGCACAGAGTCCCAGCAGCATGAGCGAGAAATAATCGGCCGGGCCGAATTTAATCGCTACATTGGATAAAGGCTCCGCCAGCGCGATCAATGCCACAAGCGCGAAGAGCCCGGCTGCGAAAGAGCCGATCGCAGCGATGGACAAGGCCGGGCCTGCTCTGCCTTGCTTCGCCATCTGGTAGCCGTCCAGCGTCGTCACGACAGACGAGGACTCTCCGGGCGTATTGAGCAGGATCGAAGTTGTAGATCCGCCATACATGGCTCCATAATAGACGCCTGCAAGCAGAATGATTGAACTGGTTGCTGCCGCTTCCGCCGGCAAGCCGCTAGTCATGGAGGCGGTGACGGGAATCAGAAGCGCGACGCCGCTCATCGGACCGATGCCGGGCAGTACGCCGACCGAAGTGCCGATCAGCACGCCTATAAAGGCGAAGAGCAGATTATGCCACTGCAAGGCGGTCATAAAGCCATCCGCCAAATAATCCAGAACGTTCATAGTAGATTCCTCCCATGCTCATGATAGCCAAGACGGGAAGCCCGGCATGGAGCCTTCCAGCAAGACAACAAAGATGACGTACACGCCGCCGGAGAACAGTGCGGAGATTAGAATGGATTTCAGCCACTTGCCTCGTTCCAGCGTCTGAAACGCAAACAGGAGGAACAGGAAGGTGCCGATGATATATCCGATGAATTCCAGGAAATAGGCATAGAGAAAGGCTGCCGCAAAAATCATGAAGAAGCGTTTATAGTCCAGCCTCTCCACATGGTTCTCCGTCGGCTTGGCTTTCAGGGCTTCATAAAACAAACGAATGCTCAGTAGCACAAGCGCTAACCCAAGACCGAACGGGAATATGTTAGGGCCGACGGTGCTCCCGTATGCGGATGCGCTGATCTTGGCGCTCTGCCACATAAAGCCGACGCCAAGGAGCAGAAATACGATACTGGCATAGCGGTCAAACGTTCTGTTCAAAGTTGACACCTCCTCAAGGATGAAAAGGGAGAGGGGAGCTGCACTGTTCCCTCAAATTCCAAGGCTTACTTCTGCATGCCTAGCGCTGTGAGCAGCTCCTGCACGTCTTGCTCCTGTTCTTCAAGGAATGCCTTGAAGTCAGCGGCGTTTCGGTATTCGCTTGCCCAGTCGTTGGCAACCAGCTCTTTTTGCCACACTTCGTTCTCGGAGAGCCCCTTCAGCGTTTTGTCCCAGAAGGCCAGCTGCTCTTCCGACAGTTCCTTCGGACCGAATACACCACGCCAGATGGTGAATTCGGCATCCAGACCCAGCTCCTTCAGAGTCGGTACATCTGCAAAGTCTCCGCCCAGGCGTTCGCTTGAGGTAACGGCCAGGATTTTGATCTTGCCTGCTTTCAGGTAGCTCCCGAGCGAAGAAATGTCCGTGCCGATCGCGTCGGCATTGTTGCCGAGGAGGGCCGCGATGGCCTCGCCGCCGCCATCATAGGATAAATACTTCACGGTTCTCGGATCCACACCGGATTTGAATGCAGGCAGAACGCTGATCAAGTGGTCCATCGAACCCGGAGCGGAACCACCCGCAAGTGTGACGGAAGTCGGATCGGCTTTGATCGCGTCGACCAGCGATTGCAGGTCGGTGAATTTGGAGTTTGCCGGTACGGCAATCGCTCCGAAGTCTTTGGTCATCTGGGCGAGCGGCGTCACGTCCTTGTAGCCGAACGGGCTGTTCCCTTCTTTTTTCAAGTTGTTGATGAGGATTGGCGGAGAGCTGACGAACAGCTTGTAGGGATCTTTGTTGTCTTTTGCCACGTATTCTGCGAGAAACACGGTCCCGCCGCCGCCGGGCTTGTTCTCAACCGTCATGGTTTGTTCGATGAGCTTTGTTTCCGTAAGTACTTTGGTGAGGGAACGTGCGGTTTTGTCCCATCCACCGCCGGCGCCAGAAGGCGCGGTCACGATAAATGGTTTTTTCGGATATTCGCCGGCGCTGCTTCCGGTGCTGTTGCAGGCTGTCAGGCTCATGGCCAGGACAAGTGCAGCGGTTATGATTTTTATGCCGTTTCGTTTAAGCATGGATAAGTTCCTCCTTATCGTTGTGCGAGAGTTCGCAATACTTGTAAGCGCTTACCTGATTGAAGTTCCTTCATATTATCATCGAGCGTCTGGCTTGAACAGAATTGCGACATAAGTTGAAAAAACATCATTTCGCTAATTTTGTTCATAAAATTTACGACCGATTTTTTCCAGAGACTATTGTCACATGTGTGATCTAGAATACAATAGGAAAATCAGAGCTGCGCTTATGGCGACAATGTGTATGGAGGAATATGAATGCGTTTACAGACGAGATTGATTCTGCTTATAGGCACCCTGTTGTTCGCCGTCATTGTCGCCCTCACCTTCAGTTTTGAGCGGTTGCTCATCACAACGCTGGAGAAGAGTATCGGCGCTTCGGCATTAAAGCTGGCGAAGGCCGTGGCGGAAATGGACGTTATTCAGAATGCGTTCGAGGAAGAGAACCCGTCAGCCATCATTCAGCCTGTGGTAGAGGAAATTCGGTTGGAGACGGATGCGGAATATATCGTCATCGGTAACCGTGAAGGAATTCGGTATGCGCATCCTCTCGCCGATCGGATCGGCAAAGAGATGGTCGGTGGCGACAACGGCCCGGTATTGAAGGGCATGAGCATCATATCGAAGGCGATTGGCTCCATGGGACCCTCGCTCCGGGGGAAGACGCCGATCTACAATGATAAGAACGAAATTATTGGTATCGTATCGGTTGGCATTCTAATGAAAGATATCGAGATATCAGCACAATCGTACCGAAATCGTGTCCTGTTCTTTGCAGGAATTTCGTTAATCCTGGGATGCGGCGGCGCTATATGGATATCGTCCAGTGTCAAGCGATCCATTCACGGGCTGGAGCCCAAGGAAATCGGTTTATTGTATCAAGAGAAACGCGCGATTCTGGAAACGATTCATGAAGGCATTATTGCCGTCAATCGAGAGGGCATCGTAACCTTGGCCAATCATACAGCCATGATGCTGATCGATCCAAAGGAGCGTAGGGTGATCACCGGGCAGTATGTTCAGGATGTCATCCCGGGCACCAGGCTGCTGGAGGTGATGCAGTCCGGGGTAGCAGAGAAGGATCAAGAGATGGTCATTAACGATCACGCGGTTGTGGTCAACCGGCTGCCTATCTATGATCATGAGCATCGGATTGTGGGGGCGGTCTCCAGTTTTCGGAACAAATCCGAGCTGCTGCGCCTGACCGAAGAGCTTACGCAGGTGAAGAGGTATACGGAAGCGCTGCGCGCGCAGACGCATGAATATTCCAATAAGCTGTATACGATTTACGGACTGATTCAGCTGGAATCGTATCAGGAGGCCATGGATCTGATTACGCATGAGACGGATGTGCATCAGAACCTGATACAATTCCTGCTGCAGGAAATTCCCGATCCGATCATTGGCGGCATTCTCATTGGAAAGTTCAATCGAGGAAGCGAGTTAAAGGTGAAGGTTGAGATTGACCGGAGCAGTTCTTTTAAAGACATTCCCGGTCATATTAGCCGAAACCAGCTAGTTGCCATTATTGGAAATTTGATCGACAACGCCATGGAGGCGGCATTGGGGTCCAAACCGGAGAACAGATGGGTAAGCGTAAAGTTACATGACAAGGGCAATCAATTAATGATCGAAGTATCCGACAGCGGGTCCGGTATAGCCGAGGCTGGAACGGATCGTCTGTTTGAGCGGGGCTATTCCACCAAGGGGGAACGCAATCGAGGATTTGGCCTATCGATCGTCAACGGGACAGTACAGCAATTACACGGTACGATTGTGTGCCATAACTCGCCTGCGGGCGGTGCGGTGTTTACGGTCAAGATTCCAAAAACAGGGGGGAATATCCATGATACGGGTCGTAATCATTGAAGATGATGTGCGCATTGCCAGCATTAATCAACGGTTCGTAGAGAAGGTAGAGGGCTTTGAGGTCGTCGGCATTGCAACGGATCGGGTCCAGGCGCATGAGCAGCTGGATATTCTGGCGCCTGATCTGGTGCTGCTGGATTTGTATTTTCCCGATATGTCGGGATTGGATCTGCTGCAGCATATACAGCGGGGATACCCGAATACCGATGTTATTATCATAACGGCAGCCAAGGAATTCGATACGGTGCGGGAGGCGATTCGCGGCGGAGTGTACGATTTTATGATCAAGCCGGTGGTCTTCGACCGTTTCCAGGAGAAGCTGAAAGCCTACCGGAAATATTACGAGCAGATGAAGCAGCTCGGCGGAGCAAATAAGCAGATTGATCAACAGGGCATCGACCAGCTGTTATGGCGTGCCGGTGAACGGATGGAGAGGGAAGCGTATTTTCCAAAAGGCATCGATAAATTGACGAGCGAGAAAATCCTGTCCTACATCGAGGAGTCCGAGGACGTGTGGACCGCGGAGGAGCTTGGAAAACGTGGCGGCTTCAGCCGAACGACGGCCAGAAGATACCTGGAGTACTTCGTGGAGAAGGGCGTCCTCGTGGCGGATATTTCATATGGCACGGTAGGCAGGCCGGAACGGGTATACCGGAAAGCGGAGGATTAGATAACCGGATGCGAGACTGGGATATTCCGCCTAGACTTGCAGCTGCATATCGCTTGGATCCTTTCCTTGGATTCGAAATTCATAGAAAGGAGGGAGTGACGCGATGATTACCACCGTTGTTTTTGATTTGGACGGGACGCTGCTTGACCGCGACACGTCATTGGTACATTTCGTTCAAGATCAGTATGATCGTCTAGCGCTCCATGGAGGTTTAGTTGTGGGCAGAGATGAGTACGTAAGACGGTTTGTCGAGCTTGATCGTAGAGGTTATGTATGGAAGGATGAGGTGTATCGGCAGCTAACCAAGGAGTTTGCGCTCCCCGTGGGTTGGGAAGCTCTGCTGCGGGATTACATGTCGGGGTTTCAACAACATTGCGTCGGTTTCCCCCATTTGCATGAAATGTTAGCTTACTTGAGGAGTAAAGGGATAAAGCTCGGACTGATCTCCAATGGGTACGGCGATTTTCAATACAGCAATATCAGGGGACTTGGCATTGAGCCTTATTTTGATATTATCGCGTTTTCGGAGTGGGAAGGTTTACGTAAGCCGGATCCTAGGATTTTTCTCCATACATTACATCGGCTTGAATCAAAGGCCGAAGAATCGATCTATGTTGGAGACCATCCGGACAATGACGTAACCGCAAGCCGGCGTATCGGCATGAAGGGCATCTGGAAGCGGGATCCCTATTATGATCAGGACTTCGCCAAGGATGGGGAGATTACCGATTTGCTTGAGATTATCGATTATTTGAAAAATTGAACAACCATTTCATTCTTTTACTCGTTATCATTTATATAAGCCGAATCGAGATAACCGGTTGTTCTGCGTGAGGAGGGTGTCCCCGTGAATCGAAATAAAACCATGACCTTTATAGGCAAGGGTGAGAAGTGGAAAGCGACTTATGCTATTACCCATCAGGATAAGGTCAATACGAAGTTTACCGTGTTTCAGGATTCGCTTGGCGGAAAGTTGAAGCTGCAGTACTTAGGAAAGGAACTCCTCGACCATGGCAAGGTAGACTATCGGCTAGAAGATATGACGGGCCACTCCATGGAGGGCAGAATTGTCGTGGGGATCGATCATGCTGCCATGAAGGAAACCAAGGGGAAGCTGGATTTTGAGCATCTGCTCGATATGATGAACCCAAACAAGGTTCTAACCCTAAAGATTGAGTGGAACGGGCACCGTGAAGAGTTTACGCTGGAGCTTCCCCGGAAGATCGGCTTTGGAAAAGTGGTCCGTAAGCGGAAGGAATAGCGGGACTTCATGGAAGCAGGACAGGGGCCGACTCTCCCATCATCACTTACGCGTAAGGCGGGTATGACAACCATATTACTCCAATGATATTGCATCAAATGCTTTTTTTTGCATATGGTGATCCTGCCCACACTGCTGGTGTGGGTTATTCGGTTTTCGGTTTTGGAGTATAGCTATAACCCCCAGGTTAACAGCAGGGCCGATTATGACGCGGGGGTGCCTTTTTTAAACGCATTTTAAACGAAGGAATCCCCGTCATTTAAACTTGATCCTGTAACCTATAAGTAGAACATCACAGAGGGAGTGAACGAAAGCATGCTGGAATCCTACCTGTTTCCAATATCTTATGCATTTTTAACCTTTCCCATAGCGGCTTTGCTGTGCGCAGTTCCCTTTCTGATTGTGCAGTATCGCAAATATGGTTATTTTAATAAATTCCGGGGATTTCTGCTGTATTTATTTCTGCTCTACATGATGAACGCAGTGTATCTGGTGCTCCTTCCTTTGCCTGCCTCGCGGCATAATGCTCCAATGAATGTTGCCTCGGTCATGCAGTGGATTCCTCTGAACTTTATCCAAGACATATTGAAGGAGACCAAGGTGGTATGGGGCGAGCCTTCGACTTACATGCATCTATTCAAGGAAAGAGCCTTCTTGCAGGTCGTATTTAACGTATTTCTCGTGGTTCCGTTCGGCATGTTCCTGCGTTATTATGCTCGGGCATCTTGGGTTACGTGTTTGGTGGCCTCATTCGGATTATCGCTGTTCTTTGAGGTGACCCAGGTGACCGGTATTTACGGCATCTATGATCACCCTTACCGGTTGTTTGATGTGGATGATCTGCTGTTGAATACCATGGGTGGAATGATCGGATTCGTGCTCGCGGATTGGATGAAAAATCACCTGCCTCGCCTCGATCGGCTGGATGAGAAGGTGGATCTGTCGCAGAAACGGGTCAGTTATACGCGCCGGGCGATCGCTTTCGGTATTGATGCAGGGGTCGTGCTGCCGATGATTGGCGTGTTGACGGTGCTGAATGTGAAGGGTGCGTATTTTATTGTCGTGATTTTATATCATATCGTGCTGCCGTATATGATGCAGGGACAGACGCTGGGCAAGTGGATTGTCCGGGTCCAGATTCGTGGAGCAGAGGAACATCTGAAGTTGAAGGAAGTGATCATCCGTAACGGACTGCTGTATGTGGTCTGGGGTGGATTTCATGCCTTGCTTATTCCCGTTAATATTTTGGGTTCGCAAATCCTGGCTGCCATGTATGCGCTGGGGGTATTGCTTCTGGATGGTGTTGTGTTTATCCATGTGCTGTTATGTCTCATCTATCGTGATCGAGTGCTGCTGCATGAAGCCAAGAGCGGAACGAGGCTGGCTATCGTAGAGAATAAACCATTAAATAAGACTGATTAATGTTGGTTACCACAGGGTTTATTATTTGTTATAATGTGGAAAACGGGTTCGTCGAGGGGGAGATACAACTGAAAGGCAAAATCCTCTCCATTTCCGCAATCATCGTAGGGTTGCTGTTTATTTCCAACCAACATCTGGGCTATTCATTCGGAGATGATCTGTTCCGCTGGGCAGGGATCTCACCATGGACTCAGGAAGGTAATTATGGTCTTCATCTGCCTGTTATAGCAGGTCTTATTTTGTTGGTAGCTGGCATCCTATGGGTGGCACGGATTTATCGTCCACGTTATCCGAAGATTATGAGCCGATTATTAATCGGCTGTATCGCATGGATCGTTATTTTTCCATTTATATCAGAGTTTGTTATGTATGTGGTGAATTATAATTCGAGCGGAATATCTACCGTGTCCTATTCCAGGAAAGACAGCAAGTGTGATTATCGCACAGAGAACGATGCTATTCGGGCGCACTGCCAGCTTCATATTTACAGCTATGGTAACGAGCAGCAGGTTATAGTACGGCCGTTAAGCGTTGATATTGGCGGGAGGATGGTTGATTTCGAGTCTAAGGAGGTTACGGTTCGGCCACGAGGTCGGATACAGATTAGCGAAACCTTTGAGGGTTTCTTGGAACAGCCTGACTCTTCCTACAGTATGTCGGGGGGAACCAACGAGCCGGGCATCGAGCTGATCGTGGATGGCAGAAGCAAACAGGTGAAATAGCCATCCGGTTCTTCAGAATAATGACTCTGAATTGTGGGGTTAACCATGGTCGATATTCATCGTGCGGGTCGGCTTATGAAAATACCGCTGATCACGCTGCTGTTGCTGGTGATGTGTTCATCGCCAGCTGCAGTTGCTTCCTGGGCATACTCATTTGTCGTCAATGATGGGAAGGTTTTTGTCGTGTCAGAGAACCGCGTGGATGAGTCCACGCTTGGAGACGTGGTGGGGAAGGTCACCTACCATACGGATCAGGAAGGGACCTACGGCGGCAACTTCTCTAATATTTACCCAAAGGGAACGAAATACTATGCCATCCAAGGAATCGCTCCTGAATCCGCCATCGCGGTTGAGACGCAGGAAGGTTATGTCATGGCTCGTTATGAGGGTGAGTATGGCGGATCCCGTGTTCCGTGGGAAGTCATCAAGAATTGGATTGCGGCGGGGCTGATCCTGCTAGTCGTTGTGTGGGTGGCGGCCGTTGTTCGAAAGAAGCGGGCAAGTGGCTCATATAGGCGCTAGCTGCTTCGGGAGCTAAGCAGACTTATTCACGATGTGCAATAACAGCCGGTATTCTTTGAGCATGCTCATTGGACACCGGCTTGTTATATTCATGTATCATTGCGGATTGCAGGTTGACCTATGGAGGATTTATATTTGCTACAATAGAAAATAGAACTAGAAACCGATACGATAAGGAGACAGCTCATGAAACCGATACGAAACTCGGCCAAGGCCGTTATTATGCGGAATCATCAAATCCTTCTAACGAAAAACGTAGACCATTTGGGGGATTTCTATCTGTTCCCAGGCGGTGGACAAGAAAAGGGGGAAACCTTGGTGCAGGCGGTGATCAGAGAGTGCCAGGAGGAAATCGGGCGTAAGGTGGAAGTTCGTGATCTCCTGCATGTCCGTGAATACATAGGGTCCAATCATGAATTTGCGGAATGGGATTCCGATGTGCACCAAGTGGAGTTTTATTTTGAGTGCAGCTTGGCGGATGCAGGGGATAGCTTTCTTGGCCATAACCCGGATGAATACCAGGTGGGTGTGGAATGGATCGATCTGTCCGCATTGGATGAGATTCGAGTATACCCTCGATCCCTGGTCAAGCCACTTCAGGATAAGGCTGCACACCCCGTAGTTTGCTATGTTGGCGATACGAACTGATTTTATCTACAGAAAATCTTGAAGTTTGTGGTCAAAAATTCAATGGGATGATGGAGGATGCCGAATATGGATCAATGGGAATACAAAACGCTGAAATACAAAACCGGAGGATTCCTTGGAGGCAAGGTGAACGAAGAGGAATTTGAGGATTTATTAAACAGTTACGGAATTGACGGCTGGGAATTGATCTCGTGCTTTGATACGAGTGTGCATCAAGGCCAGTCCAGAGACATCATTGCCGTAATGAAGCGAAGAGCTTATCTGGGGTGAGGGATAAATAAAGGGGAGACGATATTATGATCATTCGCGAGACAGAGGATGCTTTTGTGATGACGGCCCAGGACGACCATGGCCGATTCTCGGGCGATGTAGCCCGGGGCTTCCGGCGAGAGCTGTTTATGGATGAGTCTGTATTGAAAGAAGTACTGCTGGCTATAACCGAGCATGACCGCGCTTGGCTTCGGATGGATGACACGCCGATCTGGAATGACGAGAGCCGGACTCCATACACTTTTATCGATTATCCGGTCCTGCCGAAAATGCTAATGTATACAAAGGGTGTTGATGAGATCGAAGCGATGAGTCCTTATGCAGGGTATCTCTGCAGCCTTCATTTTGCGTCATTTATGAAAGAGGCGACGGAAGCGCCGCTGGTGGAATTCTACCATGAGGAGTTGGCTCGGCAAAAACGACTAAGTGATCAGTTTCAATTTCCCGATGAAGATGTCGTTAACAGACAGTTTGGCCTGCTGCAGCTGTGCGATGATATCTCGCTCTATGTAAACATGAATGCACCTGGTGTTTCCAAGGATCAGGAGCATCCTTGGTTCAAAGAGGGCTTCGATATGTCGATCGATGGGGAAAGGGTCATAGCGGCCTGGGCAAGCGAGCATGAGATTCGATTGCGACCGTTTCTGTTCGAACAGGCATGGTCGGCTTCGGTGAAGTGGAAATATGTGCTGAAGGCGAAGATTGATGAACTTGGAGTGGCCAAGGCATTTGATGGTGCGGCGTGGACGGAGCAGACGGTTACTTTTGTACCGTAAGTTCATTCATATAAACGATCATACTTCATCAGCAAAAATATGATATGATCACCACAGTAGGCTGCAGACTGGATAGATTTGATTCTGTAGGAATGTAGAGGATGAACAATGAAGAAAAAGGAATTTTTGATCGTTGCGCTGCTTAATTTTTTGGCTGCGATAGCGTTCTTGGTGGTCGTTTTCATTACGGATCGAAGCTCTTGGCAATGGGGATTTGGAATCGTTTCACTGTTGTTTGCGATTGGTGGAGTAGGGAATTTGGTATTGCATGCCAAGAACAAGTAAAACCTCCTTCGCAGGGCTATCACGATAAGATTCACTTTGTAAGGTAGGAGGATTATGATTTTGATGGAATGGAAGAACCTTTATCGGGGTGTGCTGATGGGAGTCAGTGACCTAATTCCAGGTATAAGCGGCGGCACTATTGCTGTCGTGCTGGGTATCTATGATCGTTTGCTGGCGGCTATCAGTGGATTTTTCAGCAGGGAATGGAAGAAGCAGCTGGGCTTTTTGATTCCACTTGGCGTTGGAATTGGAGCAGCTCTATTGTTGCTGAGCCGCGTGATTGAATACCTGCTGGCAAGCTATTATGAGCCTACCCAGTTTTTCTTTACAGGATTGATTTTAGGGGTGTTGCCTCTTATTCTGCGTAAAGCGGAGGCGAGAACCAAATTCAAAGCCGTGCATGTGGTCGTGTTGATTGTGGCAGCCGGTTTATTGGCTTCGACGGCCTTTCTCAGAACGGATGCCACATCCGATCCGATAACCGTCCTGACCTGGTCCAACGGGATCGGACTGTTCTTATCCGGCTGGTTGGCCAGCATGGCGATGCTGCTGCCTGGCATTAGCGGGTCGTTTGTACTTCTCCTTCTGGGTGTGTATTCTACTGCCATTTCAGCTCTATCCTCATTAAATTTAGGGATTATAGCTGTTATTGGGGCGGGAGTGGTGATTGGCTTCGTGGTTAGCAGCCGGTTGATTCGGTACCTGCTGGACCGTTTCCCACATATGACGTATGCCGTTATTATTGGATTGATATTAGGATCTATTGTTATCGTGTTTCCGGGTATTCCATCCGGAACGGGTATGATGGCTACCAGTATAGGAACCTTGCTGCTGGGGCTGATCGTAGCGGTGTTCATGGGTAGAAAAGAATAAGAATGAAATATAAAACAGGGAGCCGAGGCTTCCTGTTTTTAGGTTGCACTGAGCAACTTTGCTCTGAAGGAGCGAAGGGGTGAGATGGCATATGAATGATTTATGCCTTTACTTGTTATCGCATTTATGTGACAATATTCACAAATGGTTTAACATTAAAAAAGTATTCATGAATAGGATCCGTGAGGATTCCGTTCATAAGATATGTTAAATGATAAAGCAATGCATAGATGTCGATGTTGTCTTTCCAAGTAAAGGAGCGTTATTCATGAGGAATAATGGGATTTGTGTCAGCTGCGGCGGCGAGGTATACCCTGCCTCTAACAGATGCGCTCAATGCGGAATGCTGCAGACGTCCGGTCCAACCAAGCACACATTCATGCTGCAGGTCGCTTCGATGATTGGGGCCGGCTTGCTTATTTTTGCGGTCCCGGTGATCCTGCTGCTGATGTGGAGACATTAGGGTAGAAGCGAATATACATTTTACAATCCCCCCACATAAAGACTGTGATCGAAGCGTTCATCAAGTGATGAAATTCGACATGGTTGGCAGGAAGGGGTTTTTGTGCTTGGAGCAGCGAAAGACCTAAATGGGCTTCCCCCTGGAGCTTCAACCGGCATTCCGGACATAAGGGGGAATATTTTATTATACTGGTTGTGTACCGAGACCCTCATCCAGAATGATGTTAAAATACCCCTAATCAGATAAAGGGTGGGATTCGTGATGATACATAAAATGAAGGAATTTGCTGCTGGCATTCGTTTTTCGGGAGCTGTGCTCGTAACAGATGAAAATGACAACGTCGTATGGGATGGTGCCTTCGGTTATTCCAACCGGGCCGATCACATCCCGAATCAAACAGACACCAGGTTTGGCATTGCCTCAGGCTGTAAGCTGTTCACCGCTATTGCGGTTTGTCAGCTTATCGAACAGGGCAAGCTGTCGCTGGACAGCAAGCTAAGCGATTGTTTGGATATCCCACTGCCTAATTTTAGCCCGGAGATTACCGTTTTTCATTTGTTGAGCCACAGCTCGGGTATTCCGGATTATTTTGATGAAGAGGTCATGGATGATTTTGAGGATCTGTGGAAAACGGTTCCCATGTATACACTCCGGAACGGAAGGGACTTTCTACCGCTATTCCAGAGTGAACGAATGAAATTTCAGCCCGGCGAGAGATTTCATTATAACAATGCAGGCTTTGTATTACTCGGTCTGATCGTTGAACAACATGCTGGAATACCGTTTCGCGACTATGTCCAGCAGTTTGTATTTGAGCCGTGCGGCATGCAGGATTCGGGATATTTCCCGCTGGATCGTCTGCCCGCGAATACGGCTTACGGGTATATTGATGAGGAAGACGGCACGTGGAGAACGAACCAGTATGCTATCCCGATTCAGGGTTATGCCGATGGCGGGGCGTATGTGACGGCATCGGACATGATCAAGTTATGGAGGTCGCTTATGAACAATACGCTGCTCACCGCATCCATGACGGAGAAGCTGCTGGCTTCACATAACTTGAATTATGGGCTTGGCGTGTGGATTACCAAGAAAAATGAGGATGTGTTTAAATACCATGTCATGGGCTATGATCCGGGTGTGAATTTTCGGTCTGCTTATTACCCGGCCACCGGTCATACCCTTGTAGTGGCTTCCAATGCCGGTGGTGGCGCTTTTGAAATGATGCAGTTTATCGAGGAAGAATGGTTGAAGTGATCATAATCTACATGAAACAGCCCCGGGCCTTAAATAGGCCAGGGGTTGTTGTTCTGTTGATCCCAAATCAAGCGGGTGCTGAGTTGACTTACGATTCAGCTTTGAAGTACCGATTCGCCGCGGGTCTGAACATAAATATCAAGGCCGCAACAACGGCGATCATATGAAGGGTACGGCTGGAGGCAAATAGTATGGAAATATTGTCTGCTTGAGCAAAGGCGTCCCTAAGGGAACCGCCTGTAATGAGCCATTTGATAGGGTCAATGATTAGGGAGAGAGTGCCAAACCCGCCTAAAAACAAAGCTAATGCGATACGCGCCCAATTCTTTCCCCGAAGCATTCTGATCATGATGTAGACAAGGACAGCGAACATCGTCGTTCGTGCGGCAACTTGAATGAGAATACCGACAATTCCAGCACTCGTTAGGCTGGATATCGAATCGATGACAGCCAGGATCATTTCAAATACCCCTGCACCGATAGCAATTATCCATAACAGAAAGGACTGGAACACCTCAAGGGGGGCAGCATCCTTTTTCAAGATCCATCATTCCTTTCGAGCTAGAGTGATCCAATAACTCGTTGTTAGGGGAAACAATATTAAGCGATGGTGCGTCTGACCGTGAACCACCAGCCTCCTGCAAGCAGAACGAGGGAGATGATCAGCGTGAGTCCGAGTCCTTGCAGCAGCGAATCGTTGAAGAGAAGGGCCAGCAAGCCATCAGCCAGCGTATGCCGGAGTGAAGGAATGGATGTAAAGATAGGGATTGCCGCAATAAATACCACCCAGACCACCCAGCCCATTACATGACGCAGACCGGAAAACAGCAGATTCAGTAATGAAATAAGAAGCAGGTAAACACCGAATTGATAGAAGAACATGCCAACGATGCCAAATTGATTCCATCCAAAGATTTCAAGGATGTTGAAGGTATCCTCATATTGTCGTATAAATCCGTTCTCCACCTGAAGCCAGATGATATTGAGGACAGCAAAGATGGCGGACCATATGGAGTAAACCAGAAGCATACCAATATAATATTCTTTTCGTGTAGCTCCTAAATTCATTACCCGCCGGAACAAGCCTGCCGGGAGCACACTGCCTACAAATATCAGGAACACGGTGAGGATGTTAGCCGCAGACACCTGCGTATTCTCCGAACTGTCTCCAAGAGACAGGCTTATGATCACATTTGCAATCAAACTAATCGCAACGGTGCCGAGCATCACCAAGAGATAAGGTCGAAGCTGAAGAAATGAAGCCCTCATGAGTGCGGTGGTCTTATTCAATGGATTGCCCTCCTTCGATTAAATAGGAGAAAAACTTTTGCAGTGGTAAACCGTCAATAGCAATACCAAGCTTGTTGGCTTGTGAACGGTCTGCCTCATGAATGGCTCCATATATCGCGGTTAAGGAACCTTTACCGTAAGATTCTTTATATATCACGTGACGATCCTTCGTAAATTGTTCGATTTGTTCCTGGTTCCCTGTCAACAGATGAGAATTGGCGCGGATATGGTCAACATCGTCATGCAATAACATAGCGCCGGAATCCATGATATAGACTCTCTCAACGACGGTTGCGATCTCATCAATCAGATGGGTCGAGAGCAGGATGGTCCGGGGATGATTGGCATAATCCTCAACCAGAACGCGATAAAATCTCTCTCGCATGAGCACATCCAATCCCAGCACCGGTTCATCAAATACGGTGATCGGGGCCCGGCTAGCCAAACCGATGATGTTTCCGACCAGGGATTCCATTCCCCGTGAAAGCTGGCGGATTTTTTTGTCCGGGTTTAGCTTGAATGTCTTTAGCAGGCTCTGGGCATAGTCCCAGTCCCAGTCCTCGTGAAAGGCCGATGCCAAGCGCAGCACTTCAATCACCTTGGCACCGCCGAAGAACAAATTTTTCTCTCTTACGTAGCAAATTCCCTTTGGGGTTTCTCCACTCTTAAGCGTTACCCCCGAAACCTGAATACTGCCATAGTCGGGAAAAGATCCGCCGGTCATCATATTAAGCAGTGTGGTCTTTCCGGCGCCATTGCGGCCCAGCAAGCCGTAGATCGTATTCTCTTCCAGCTGGAGCTCCAGATTTCGGACCGCTTCCGTACGCCCGTAACTCTTGCTCAGGTTGGAACAGGTAAGTATTGCGTTCATCCTGCTCATCTCCTATCTCTTTTGTTTGATCATTTCAATAACATCCTCGGTGGTCAATTCAAGCTTTTCTGCCTCATCAAGCAGCTTCAATACGAGTTCGTTGTAAAACCGATCCTGTCGCTTGGTCAATATGATCTGTTTGGCATCTGCAGCAACAAACATGCCCAGCCCCCTTTTCTTGTACAAAATCCCTTCATTGACAAGTAGGGCAATGCCTTTTACAGCTGTTGCGGGATTGACCTGAAAAGTACTCGCGAACTGCGACATTGAGATAATCTGATCATCCGCTTGGTATGTCCCGTTCAATATGTCATCTTCAATCATATCTGCGATTTGCTGAAAAATCGGCTGTCCTTCGTCAAACCTGGAATTCATGATATCACCCTGTCGGTATGTTAGTCTTGTAACATACTATAATGCCTGATGGAAGGATGTGTCAATCAAAAAGAAAAAAACAGACCCAAATGGGCCTGTTTGTGCTGTGAAATACAAAGGACCCCGTCTCTTCAAGACGAGGGTAAGGGGTGTGATCAAGCTGCAAGGAATGCTATATCCAGCCCTTCTCTTCGGCCATCGAGATGGCCTCAATCCGGTTCTTGGCACTGAGCTTGCTTAAAATCTCAGACATATAGTTGCGGACAGTCCCATAGGACAAGTGAAGCTTCGACGCAATTTCATTGGAGCTGTTGCCGTCTGCAGCCAACCGCAGCACTTCCCGTTCGCGTTCGGTCAGCGGATTGGCACCTGCACCTGAAAGCGTACCGAATACGAGCTCAGGGGAGACCTCCCGCCGCCCATCCATTACCCGGCGGATGGCTTCTGCCAGCCGTTCACTGGGCTCGTCCTTAAGCAGGTATCCCTGAACTCCCGCCTGCACGGCCCGCTCGAAATAACCGGGTCTAGCAAAGGTCGTAAGTATGATGACTCGGCTGGCATAACCACGCAGCTTAACTTCCTCCGCTACTTCGAGACCGCTGCGCGCAGGCATTTCGATATCGAGCAGGCATACATCGGGTTGATGCAAGCCAATCAGGGATAGAGCTTCATCGCCGTCGCCGGCTTGACCAATCACATCAATATCGTCTTCAAAATCAAGCAAGGAAGCCAGAGCGCCTCGCAGCATTCGTTGATCCTCGGCGATCAGCACTTTGATGCTCATGGGTTGTGTCCTCCTTCCGGTTCTTGATGATGATCGGAACACGAATTTCTATTATCGTGCCTTGCTGGTCGGAGCTGGCCTCTACGGTGCCCCCGATAAGGGAAAGCCGCTCCACCATGCCTTTCAGGCCATTACTGTTGGATGAAGAAGATGAATCTTCTTCTTTGCATTGAAGACCAACTCCATTGTCGGCCACCTCAAGACGCCACTCATTGTCAAGCGACTCGAGGGCAATCCGGCACTGGCTTGCCTGACTATGCTTCACCACATTGGTCACGGCTTCCCGCAAGCAGAGGCTCAGAATATTGTGGGCCAGGTCGGATATTCCCTCCAGCTTCGGGTTACCGGTGCAGATAAACCGGATATCGGCACTCTCCAGAATGATCTGGGCCTCTACCAATTCCTCGGGCAAGGTGGCGGTCCGCATATCGGACACCAGCTCACGTACTTGGCGCAGCGCGGCACGAGAGGTGTTCTGAATCTCCCGGGCTTCCAATTGGGCCTTCTCTGGATTCTTCATTGCCAGCTTCTCGACAAGCTGGCTCTTCAACGTGATGAGGGAGAGGGTATGGCCTAAGGTGTCATGAAGATCCCTGGCGATACGCATCCGCTCTTCGCCTTTAATCAGATTGCGAATCTGCTCGTTAGCCTGCGCGAGCTCCTTCTCCAACTCCTGCCGCCGGTTCAATGAGCGGATACCGAAGGGTGAAAATAGCATGATGAGAAAGAAAGGAATCATAAATACCAGATCCCTCCAGCCCAGCAAGCTCGCATTTTTGATTAAAGGAACGGTCTCGATGATGCCGAACAATACGAGGGAGATCGTGAAATTACGCCGATCGGTATACCAGCCGATGAAATTGGCCGTAAAGAAGCCCATGTACATGTAGGTTGGGTGGTACCACATGCAGAGAATGAAAATGATGGACATCTGAACGCCCAGCCACGCAAAGAAACGAGGGGTTCCCGCGGCGAAGTAGAGCTGGCGGTACGTGACGAGAAACAAGGCAATAAGCGTAAAGCCGATCCCCATCTTCCATCCTTGTTCGCTCATCATGTTGATCACGGGCAGGCATATATAAATGAGCCATAAATAGGGGAAAAGCCCCAATTGCGTTGGAAACACCTCAAACCCTGCAGATTTCGCGTCGTTCAATTTTTTCATGAAGCCATCATCCTATCCCCTTAATCGGCTTGTTGTTTTTTCCGAATATAGGTGGATAGTAACATAAATACTACCAAATATCCTGCCAAAACCATGAAATTATCCAAGCCCGGCGCTTCTCCGCGCACGATCGACCAGGCACCTCCGCCAAAATGGTAGGAGGGCATCCACTTGCCGATAGCTTGCATGATAGAAGGCATCGCCTCGATCGGGAACCACATCCCGCCCGTTACGGCCAGGCCTAAGTAGATGCCGTTGCTGACGCCACTTGCTGTATCGACCCGTTTCATGGAGCCAATCAGGGTGCCGATAGCCAGGAACGGGACGGACGCGATCAGAATCCACAATCCGCTGAGCAGCCATTGTCCGAGGGTGAGGGAGACGCCGTTAATCAGGTAGCCGGCTACGAATATCACGATGATACAGAGCAGATGCATGACTGTCTGCACAAACATTTTGCCAAAGAAATACACGCTGCCGGGAAGTGGCGTTACCCGCATATATACAGCCCAGCCCTGGACTCGCTCTTGCACGAGGCGAATGCCGAGCGACATGATGGCGGTGCCCATGACACTGAAGGATGCCATCGACATCAGATAATGCGCCTGCCATTGTCCCGTATCGGCGGCCCCCGTATTCACGACCCGGGTAAAGATGAAATAGAACAGAATCGGCATAGCGAGCGACCAGAAAATATAATACGGATTGCGCACCATCCGGAGCAGCTCCATCTTGCACTGTATAGCCAGCAGTTTCCAGGTTGTCATGATTATACGGCCTCCCCTTGATTCATCGTTAATTGCTCAAATGCTTCATCCAGGCTTCCTTGATCGATGCGGATATCACGTACGGCCAGCCCGGCCCGAAACAGAACTGCTAGTGCCGTGTCCGTATTATCCGTTACGGCGTTCAGCCGACCGTTCAGTTCATATACATCCGTTACGCCGGGGACCTCATGAAGCAGCTCCTTGACCTGCTGGTGATCCGCATCGACGATAAAGGAGAGCGACCTTCGGGTCAGCTTAGCCTTAATAGCTTCTGGCGTGCCGTCTGCAGCAACCTGACCCTGGTGGAACAGCAGAATGCGGTCAGCCATATCGTCCGCCTCTTGCAGGTAGTGGGTGGTGAACAGAATCGTCTTGCCCTGATCGGCAAGCTTGCGTACCGTCTGCCAGAATAACCGGCGTGCCGATGTATCCAGGCCGACCGTTGGTTCATCGAAGAATAACAGCTCGGGGTTCCCCGCAATCGCCAGTGCAAAGCTGAGCTTGCGTTTTTGGCCTCCGGACATTTTGATAGCCCATTTGTTAAGTTCCTCTGTTGTGAGCCCGCTAAGCAGGGCGATGTCTGGAAGCGCCAGCGCATTCGGATAATAGCCGCGAATGAGATTGATGATTTCACGCGTGCGGAGCCCGTCCATGACGCTCACCTCTTGAAGCATGGCGCCGATCTTCTCGCGGACCTTCAAGTCCTTCGGGCTTTGACCGAACAAGAGGACCTCGCCTTCGCTGGCGTCTTTAAGACCAAGCATCATGGAGATGGCGGTTGATTTACCTGCTCCGTTTGGCCCGAGAATGGCCGTGATAGATCCTTTTTCTATAGTAAACGACACTTGGTTGACTGCTTTTTTGCTTCCGAACATTTTGGTTACCTGCCGTAGTTCCGCAATAGGTTCATGGATTGGTTTTGACATGGTATCGCTCCTTTCGTAATCGAAATGATCTGAATTCATCATACGAAAGCGAGGGAATGCCCGTTAGTAAAGGATGTCATCACTTCGGAGTGACATTTGTCATGTGCGAACTGCTAAAGATTAGAGGAGGTTTGATTATGAACAAATAAGGGCGGTTTCAAGCTTAGTTGTATGCGCTTACATACGCGCGATTAAAGGACTGCTTACGGCTTTCTGTTACGTTGTCTTCTCTTGACCGCAGGAGTGCCTTCAATTATAGTGGGTACAGTAGGAGCAATCTATAATATAGAAGGAAAAAGGTGGCTTGAAACATGTCTGAGAACATCTACGTCGGTGTCGATCTGGGCGGAACAGCAATTAAAGTTGGAATTTGCAATGAAGAAGGGCATCTTCTGCATAAGTATGAGGGGCCGACGGAAACAGCCAAAGGCGTTGACACGGTTATTGACAACATTGAGAAATATGTGCGTCACATTGTAGAAGAATCGCCATACAGCTGGGATCAACTTGCTGGCGTGGGAGCTGGATTCGCCGGATTTACGAATATTCGTGAAGGCATCATAATTTTGGCACCGAATGTAGGATTTAAAGATGTACCGATTCGCGCACTGCTTGAAGAGCGTCTCGGCAAGCCCGTCAAAATAGACAACGACGCCAATGTAGCTGCATTGGGTGAAGCTTGGAGCGGCTCAGGCCGCGGCGTTGAGAACTGCGTATGCTATACATTGGGTACCGGTGTCGGCGGAGGCATTATTATTAACGGCAAAATTTATCAGGGGTTTGGCGGCATGGCTGGCGAGCTTGGACATATCTCGGTTGTGCCGGACTTGGAAGCGATTCAATGCGGATGCGGTGAAATGGGCTGTCTCGAGACGGTTTCGTCGGCAACCGGCATTATCCGCATGGCGAAGGATGCCGTAGAGCGTGGCGACCGTACTTCCCTTGCCCATGTAGAGAGCATTGCGGCGAAGGAAGTGTTTGACGCTGCAAAGGCAGGCGATGAAGTTGCCGTTCGGATCGTGAATCGCGCAGCTTATTACCTGGGCAAATCCATGGCTGCCGTTGCGGCCGTGTTGAATCCCGAAGCCTTTATTATCGGCGGCGGCGTATCCAAAGCCGGCGACATTCTGTTTAATGAAGTTCGTGCTGTATTTGCGAAGCTGACACCAGAGCCGCTTCAACGAGGTGTACGCATCGTTCCGGCTGAGCTCGGCAATGATGCCGGCGTTGTAGGCGCTGCTGGTCTGCATTTGCGTTCGTAGTCATTAATCACCATACATCGTCTGATCTAAACTTATAAGGGAGGGAAAGCTGATGCTGGAAGCAGCCAACCGCGGCAGCAACACATCATCCATGGCCACCCTGATCATCATCACCGGGATGTCGGGAGCAGGTAAGACCTTGGCCGTACAAAGTCTGGAGGATCTTGGATTCTTTTGCGTCGATAACCTGCCTCCGGTGCTCATTCCCAAATTCGCGGAGCTGATCGAACAATCCAAGGGGAAGATCGGCAAGGTTGCATTGGTCATCGACCTGCGTGGCCGCGAATTTTTCACGGCTCTATCAGAGTCTCTGAGTTACATCAAGGATCACTTTACCATCCATTGCGAGATTCTGTTCCTGGATGCAACGGATTCCGTGCTTGTTCAACGCTATAAGGAAAGCCGTCGTCGCCATCCCCTCGCTCCGGAAGGCATGCCGCTTGACGGTATAAGGTTGGAGCGCAAAATGCTGGATGAGCTGAAGAATTCGGCCACTCAGGTGATCGATACCAGCAATATGAAGCCTGTGCGATTGAAGGAGAAGATTATCTCACGCTTCACACATCTGGAGAGCAGCACGTTATCGGTAAATATTACATCCTTTGGGTTTAAATACGGTATTCCGATTGACGCTGATCTGGTGTTTGATGTGCGCTTTCTGCCCAACCCGCACTATATTGAGCAGCTGCGTCCAAATACCGGCCAGAACAGTGATGTATATGAATATGTGATGAAATGGCCGGAGACACAGGCTTTCTTAACCAAACTGCTCGATATGCTGCATTTCTTGATCCCGCAGTATCGGAAGGAAGGAAAAAGCCAGGTTATTATCGGCATTGGCTGTACCGGCGGGAAGCATCGCTCCGTTGCGATAGCGGAATACCTTGGCAAAATGCTGGGCGTTAGCGAAACGGAGACGGTATCGGTGAGTCACCGTGATTCTGATCGGGATCGGCATTAATTAAGGGAAGTGATAAATGTGGCTGTGCAAGCTAAAAAGCGTCCCCGTATCGTGGTGATGGGTGGAGGAACCGGGCTGTCCGTCATGCTGCGGGGACTCAAGGAAAAGCCGCTTGATATTACGGCCATCGTTACCGTCGCTGATGATGGGGGAAGCTCCGGCATACTGCGTAGCGAATTGCAGATGCCGCCCCCGGGAGATATTCGAAATGTACTTACAGCGCTTGCCGATGTGGAGCCGCTGTTATCCGATATATTGAAATACCGTTTTAAGAATGGCTCGGGACTGGCCGGGCACAGCCTCGGCAATTTAATCTTGGCTGCCATGACGGATTTGCACGGTGATTTTGTCACGGCAGTCAAGGAGATGAGCCGGGTTTTTGTTGTTCGTGGACAAGTGCTGCCTGCGGCGGGTGAAGCTGTTATTTTGCATGCGGAGATGGAGGACGGTTCCATTGTGACCGGTGAATCCAAAATCCCGGAGGCTGGACAGCGCATTAAGCGGATCTTTCTGGAGCCGGAGCATGTCGAGCCGCTGCCGGAGGCGCTGGAGGCAATTCAGCAGGCCGATGCAATTCTGATCGGTCCGGGAAGCCTGTATACCAGTATTTTGCCCAATTTGCTTGTTCCCAAGCTTGCTGAGGCTATCGTATCCTCTGAGGCGATCAAAATGTTCGTGTGCAATGTGATGACGCAGCCTGGAGAAACCGATAATTATACAGTCAGTGATCATTTGCAGGCCGTTTACGACCATATTGGTCTTCATCTGTTCGATTATGTTATTGTAAATGATGGAGAAATCCCGCCTCAGGTTCAGGATAAGTACGCCCAGAAGGGTGCTAAGCCCGTGTTCCTGGATCGTGATGAGGTGACGAGCAGAGGGTACAAACTCATTGCAGATAAGCTTGTGCTATTTAGAACATACTTAAGGCATGACGCTGACAAGCTGAGCAACCATATTTTTCAGCTGGTACAGGATTGGATTACACGAAAGGGGTGAGTACCTTGTCCTTTGCGGCACAGACGAAGAAAGAACTGACAATGATCGAAAGCCAGAACTGCTGTGAAAAAGCCGAGCTGTCCGCGCTCATTCGGATGAATGGTTCTGTTCAACTTTCGAACAAAAAGGTAATCCTGGATATTTCAACGGAAAATGCCGCGATTGCAAGACGTATTTATTCCTTAATTAAGAGGCATTTCCAGGCGCATACTGAACTTTTGGTGCGTAAAAAAATGCGTTTGAAGAAGAATAACGTATATATCGTTCGTATTCCCGCCCAGGTTCAGGAGATACTTAAAGAACTGTGCATCGTTTCCGAAGGCTTTCTGTTTCAATCGCGGATTGATAAACAAATCGTTCGCAAAAATTGCTGTAAACGCGCCTATTTGCGCGGTGCCTTTATGGCTGGCGGATCCGTGAACAATCCGGAGGGGTCTTCGTACCATCTCGAAATTGCCTCAATGTATGAAGAGCACTGCCAGTCCCTGGTGGATCTGGCGAATGAATTTCATCTGAACGCACGTTGTATCGAGCGGAAGAAAGGATTTATCTTCTACATTAAGGAAGGCGAGAAAATTATCGAATTCCTTAATCTAATCGGTGCCCACCAGGCATTGTTCAAGTTCGAGGATGTTCGTATTATGCGGGACATGCGTAACTCGGTAAACCGGATCGTGAACTGCGAGACCGCCAACCTGAACAAAACGATCGGCGCTGCCGTCCGTCAAATTGAGAACATCAAGCTGCTCCAAAAGGAAATGGGTCTTGAGAATTTGCCTGATAAACTTCGGGAAGTGGCGGAAATAAGGCTAGCTCATCCGGACATGAATCTCAAGGAAGTCGGCGAGCTTCTTAAAGGAACCGTCAGCAAATCCGGCGTCAATCACCGTCTGCGCAAAATCGACGAATTGGCCGAAAAGATTCGGAATGGGTAAGAATTTTTTCTTCTAGTGTCCTGTATGGTAAAATGGTATAATATTATAAAATGTCAATCGCGCTTTCAATGCAGCAGATTTATTAGATAGGGGGTAATTTTCATGACAAAGCACCCGGTAGTCGTTCGGTTAAAGACGGGTCTTCACGCCAGACCGGCCGCGCTGTTCGTTCAGGAAGCGAATAAATATTCATCTGAAATCTTCGTTGAAAAAGATGATAAAAAAGTAAATGCCAAAAGTATCATGGGAATTATGAGCCTTGCGATCAGCTCTGGTACGGAAGTTTACATTAGTGCTGAGGGAGCCGACGCTGAGCAAGCGGTTACTTCACTCGTGAACTTGGTGAGCAAAGAGGAACTCGAGAACCAATAAGGGCAACCGTGATTGAAGTTTAAGAAAAGTCTTGTTACTGCAAGGCTTTTTTTGCTATCAAGCTCTGGTATTGCTGGGATTCTCGCTTGATTCTACGTACATAAGAATAGGTTTTAAGAGTAGGGGCGGAGACATCCGCCTTTTTCAATTTTGGGGCCCCCAACAAAGGATTTGGAATAAACATCGTAGCATAAGCTCCACTTTGTGGGGTTATTTTACGTTGTTTTCATAAAATTAAGCCTTCGTTTAACTTCAGTTTAACTTGTTGATATATTCTTTCCTTACAGATGGTAAATAGGGATGGAAGGGAAGAGAAACCGATGAGAGAAACGGATCATACTTCTATACAAGAAATGACGCAGGAAAAGTCGGCCGGCAGCAATAAAGCAGGTTCGCAGGCCTTCTTCCGGCTGTTGAAAGAAACGAAACCTCCGATGCTGCTGCTGATTGGAGCGATCCTGCTGAGTGTGGTATCAACCCTGATCGGACTAGTCATTCCGATGTTTACAAAGAGCCTGGTGGATGGCTTTTCCTTAACGGATATGAATCGTTCCCATATCATCGGGCTTGGCATTGCGTTTGTGTTGCAGACGATTGCCTCGGGGGTCTCGATTTTCCTGCTGAGTTATACGGGACAGAAGATGGTGGCTGCCCTTAGGGATCGGCTGTGGAAAAAGCTGCTTGTGCTGCCGATTCGCTACTTCGATCATAACCGTTCAGGGGAATCGGTTAGCCGGATGACGAATGATACAGGAGTGATCAAAAGTCTCATATCGGACCATGTGGCCGGATTCTTCAGCGGGATCATTTCTATTGTCGGTTCCATTGGGGTGCTCCTCTATTTAAACTGGAAGATGACGCTGACGATGTTTATCGTCATTCCGATTGCAGCGCTGATTCTTGTGCCGCTTGGCAAGAAAATGTATAAAATATCGCTTGGCATGCAAGATGAGACAGCTACGTTTACCGCGAATATCAGTCAGGTGTTGTCCGAGATTCGCTTGGTTAAAGCTTCTAATGCTGAGGACAGAGAGTATGAGAATGGGCATAAAGGGATTACCAATCTGCTGAATTTCGGGATCAAGGAAGGTGTGGTATCCGCCTGGATCGCGCCGCTGATGTCCTTCGTGCTGATGATGCTGCTGGTGGTGGTCATCGGGTATGGCGGACTTCAGGTATCCACAGGGGCGCTGACCGCTGGGGAGCTGGTTGCGTTTATCCTGTATCTGATTCAGATCGTGATGCCGATGACGCAGTTAACGACGTTTTTTACCCAGTTTCAGAAGGCTAAAGGAGCAACGGAGCGAATATTGGAAACGCTGGATGCAGAGGAAGAGTCCATTTCGGCCGGTACTGATGTGGTGAACGCGAATCAGCGGATGTCCATCGAGAATCTTTCGTTTGGTTACAAGCCGGATGAGCTGGTGCTGCATGATATCAGCTTTAAGATGGAGCCGGGCACGGTCACGGCCGTGGTTGGACCGAGTGGCGGAGGCAAAACGACGCTGTTCTCCATGCTGGAGCGTTTTTACCTTCCGCAAAAAGGGCAGATCCGATTGGGCAAGACGGCGATCGATACGTTCTCTTTACGCTCATGGCGCGGATTGATCGGCTATGTTTCACAGGATAGTCCAATGATTGCGGGAACCATTCGTGACAACTTATGTTATGGGATGGACCGGGAGGTTAGCGATGGTGAGATCCGAAGAGCGGCAGAAATGGCCTATGCGGATGGATTTATCGACGAGCTGCCTCATGGCTTTGATACGGATGTGGGCGAACGGGGCGTGAAGCTTTCGGGCGGACAGCGGCAGCGGGTTGCCATCGCCAGAGCCCTGCTGCGGGATCCCAAGATTCTGATGCTGGACGAAGCCACTTCCAGTCTGGATAGTCGTTCCGAGATTGAAGTGCAGAAGGCGCTCAAGAACCTCATGGCTGGACGGACGACGATTATTATCGCGCACCGGTTATCCACGGTGGTGGGAGCGAATCAGATTATTTTCATTGAAAAAGGAACGGTAACCGGACGGGGAACGCATGATGAATTGATTGAGCAGCATGATATGTATAGGGAATTTGCCGTGCAGCAGCTGCAAATGAATGAAACGATCGAGGCCTAAGGCCTAAGGGCGCCTTGAAGATGCTGGGGAAGAAGGGATGGCAACCATGGCAAAAATATTGGTAGTGGACGATGACCCGAACATCCGCGAACTCATAAAGGTGTTCCTGGAGGAAGCGGGAATGGAAGAGGTGTTCGAAGCTTCGGATGGCGTCGAGGCCTTGTCCGTCATGGACCAGACATCCGTCGATCTGGTCGTGATGGATATCATGATGCCGAATATGGACGGATGGGAGTTATGCCGGGAGATCCGGAGGAACACCGGTATTCCGGTGCTGATGCTGACGGCCAAAGGGGAGACGAGACAGATCGTGAAGGGCTTTGAGCTGGGCACCGACGATTATCTGGTGAAGCCCTTCGAGCCCGCAGAGCTCGTCGTGCGCGTCAAAGCGCTGCTGAAGCGGTATCAGGTAGCCGCATCGCAGACGGTGACCGTCGGCAAGCTGCAGATGAACCGCAGAACCTATGAGGTCAAGGCGGGTGATGAGGTTTTTACCCTGCCGCTGAAGGAGTTTGAGCTTCTCTTCAAGCTGGCCAGCTACCCGGGGAGCACGTTGATGCGTGATCGGTTGATCGAAGAGATATGGGGCTATGACTTTGAAGGGAACGAACGGACGCTGGACGTCCACGTGAATCGGCTGCGGGAGCGGTTCCCGGAGGAGAAGTACCGGTTCAGGATTCGGACGGTGCGCGGGCTGGGATATCGCCTGGAAGCAGGTGAGGGCTGATGAAAAAAACGCCTAAAATCTTGTGGAAGATCGTTCGAGAAACGCTTCAGACGATTTTGGTTTTCGCGGTCTTGGGAGCGTCATGGACGGCGGCGACTTATGTGACTCGGTTTGTTTACACCTGGACGGGAACCCCGCCGTGGGATTATGCCATCCAACTGATCGACTTGTTTGTCGGCGTGATCATTTTCTTCCTGTGCATGCTGGTCGTGGGCATGTTCTTCAAGCACCGGCAAATGGCCATGCTGAATTCCATTACGGATGCCATGCGACGGATATCGCAGGGGGACTTCAATGTAAAGATGAACGAAAATGAATGGCGCGGGGAGTTCAAGATGATCGCGAGCAGCATTAACGACATGGCCGGCGAATTGGGGCGGATGGAGACCATGCGTCAGGATTTCATCTCTAATGTGTCCCATGAAATCCAATCCCCACTTACTTCGATTCGGGGGTTTGCCCGAGCGCTCCGAAGTCCCCGCCTCACGGAGGAGAAGAGAGCCCGTTATCTGGAGATCATCGAAGGAGAGAGCCGCCGCTTGTCGCAGTTGAGTGACAATCTGTTGAAGCTGTCGTCCCTGGAAGGAGAGCAGCCGGCATTCGAAAGGGCCCGCTACCGGCTCGACGGGCAGCTGCGTGCGGTCGTCTTGGCGAATGAACCGCAATGGCTGGCGAAGCGGATTCAGGTGGATCTGGACCTAGCTGAGGTAGAGATTGAGGCAACGGAGGATCTCCTGAGTCAAGTATGGAACAATTTGCTGCACAACAGCATTAAATTCACGCCCGAAGACGGCATGATCACGATCGTGCTGAAAGCAGGAGAAGACGGGGCCGAGGTTACGATGACGGATTCGGGAGTCGGGATGTCGGAGTCGGATCAGCTGCATATATTCGAACGCTTTTACAAAGCGGACAAATCGCGCAATCGCGCCGCTGGCGGCAGTGGGCTGGGATTATCCATCGTGAAGCGGATCGTCGATATTCATCAAGGGAAGATAACGGTCCAATCCGAGCTTGGGAAGGGATCGAAATTTACGGTGATGGTACCCTATAAGCGATCTCTGGATACGAAGTAATGATTGTGCAGTGAAGGTTTGACATTAAAATTGTACGTGAAGCTGTGACATGAAGTTGGATATGAAGTTTAGATGGGCTTGGATATGAAGAATAGATGGGTTTAATGAAGTACGTGGGGAGCTGACATAAAAAGGACGCTGATCGTGTGACTCTCCTCTAGGAAGGCGGGAAGGTATAGAGGATTAGGACTGTTTCGGGGATGTTCTCAAGAAGATACTAAAGGTGTGAGGAGATGGCTGCTTACCCGCCATATCTGGAACAACTTGAACCGGATATGTCCATAGAACAGTAGAACAGGAGTAAGGGCTATGGTCGCCCCTACTCCTGTTTAAGCTGTGCGTGATGCGATATGGACAAACTCACCGAGTCGGGTTAAAGCAGGTGAATTAGCTAAAACGGTTGCGAATTTGGCGGACACCAAGGACCTTATTTGCCGAATTAAGCGCCGTATCCTAAAATAACGGACTCCAGATCCGTTATTTTAGGATTTGTTTAGGTAAATGCCACCTTTTGGAAGGAATAACGGATCCTTGGTCCGGAAGTTTCCGGAAAACCGCCATTTTCCCTCAAATAAGGTACTCTCGGTCCGTTAGCTCCACTAAAGCACCGTGCAGCCATCGCACGACCACCGCAGTCGACTCTAATTTTAATGCACATGCCATTATTAGCCGTATGATAACCGGTTAGTCTCACCCTAACGGGCTATCCTGAAGGGTCGCTGGTTACTGCATGAATCTAGTCGACAGCCCTCCAAGCCTGCCCCGGACCACACACCGTGCGCACAGGGAGCAGTGAGCACAGGGAGCAGTACGCCAGGGAGCAGTACGCACACAGGGAGCAGTACGCACAGAGAGCAGTACACACAGGGAGCAGGACAGACAGAGAGCAGTGAGCACAGGGAGCAGAACGCACAGAGAGCAGTGAGCACAGGGAGCAGTACGCCAGGGAGCAGAACGCACAGGGAACAGTACGCACAGAGAGCAGTACGCACACAAAGAGCAGAACGCACAGAGAGCAGTGAGCACAGGGAGCAGCGAGCACAGGGAGCAGAACGCCAGGGAGCAGCCCCAAGGTACATGTAGCTACACGGCAGCGGTTTGTTAAAGAAAGGTTAGCTGCGTGATTACAGCACCTTTTCCAAAAAGCTAATCGTCCGCTCATGCTTCGGTCTGCCGAACACTTCCTCTGGCGGGCCTTCCTCTACGATGTATCCGCCATCCATGAAGATCACCCGGTCCGCAACCTCGCGGGCAAAACCCATCTCGTGCGTGACAATCATCATCGTCATGCCTTCGCGCGCCAGATCCTTCATGACGCCGAGCACTTCGCCGACCATCTCGGGGTCCAGCGCCGATGTCGGCTCGTCAAACAGCATGATGTCCGGATTCATCGCCAGCGCCCGGGCGATCGCCACACGCTGCTTCTGACCGCCCGACAGCTGGCTCGGGAAGGCCTCCGCTTTATCGGAGAGGCCTACTTGCTCCAGAAGCTTTAGCCCCGTGGCACGAGCCTCGGATGCGTTCTGCTTGCCCAGCTCGACCGGGGCAAATGTAATGTTCTTCAGCACGTTGAAGTGGGGGAACAGATTAAAATGCTGGAACACCATGCCGATGTTCTGGCGCGCCTTGTTGATGTCTGTTTTAGGGTCATTGATATCCTTGTCATGCACGAATACCCTGCCTGCCGTAATGTCCTCCAGACGATTGATGCAGCGTAGGAAGGTGCTTTTACCGGAGCCCGAAGGCCCGATGACACAGACAACTTCGCCTTCCTGGACCTGCATGTTAATGCCCTTCAGCACCTCATTCGTGCCAAAGTTCTTCTTCAGTCCTTCTACGCGGATTTTATCCATGACGCACCTTCCCTTCCAGACGGCCCGAAATTTTGGTCAGAATCGTGATCACGACCAGATACATGATGGCGACCACGAGCCAGATATCAAACGAAGCGAACGTTCTTGCAATGATGATTTTCCCGGATTGGGTCAGTTCGACCAGACCGATTACCGACAGGATCGATGTATCCTTGAGCGTGATCACGAGCTGGTTAATAAAGGTCGGAATCATTACTTTGATCGCTTGGGGAATGATGATTTTCATCATGGCTTTGCGGTATGGCAGACCGAGCGAGCGGGCAGCCTCCAGCTGTCCAGGGTCAATGGATTGGATACCGCCCCGGATAATTTCCGTTACATAAGCACCGGCATTCAGGCTAAGTGTCAGGACCGCTGCCACGACCGGCGACATCGTGAAGCCGAGTGCCTGCGGAATACCAAAGTAGATGAAGAAGGCAAGGACTAGCAGCGGTATGCCGCGGAAAATGTCCACGAATACGGTTGCGATGCCTCGGAGCCATTTATTGCGTCCGACCTTCATAAAGCCGAATATCAACCCTAAGAAAAACGCGAAGAACAGCGATACGAGGGTCAGCAGCAGCGTATTGCCAAGGCCCTTCAGCAGCGAAGGCAGCGACTCCACGATCAGCCCCCAACGGCTTTGAGTCGCCGCGCTTACGGCATTTTCGCCAATGTATTTTGCCTTAATGCGATCGTACTCACCACTGGCCCTCAGGTTGATCAAGCCGGCATTGAATTTCTCCAGAAGCTCTTGGTTCTTCCCCTTGGCAACGGCAAATCCGTAGGAGGCGCCAGGCACCATATCCGTGACGATCTTCAGTCCATTGTTCTGTTCGACTCCATAAGCCAGCACAGGGAAATCGTCAAAACAGGCAACGGAATTACCGGTCCTGACATCGTCATACATCTGGGCCGAATCGTCAAAAGGCACGATGGTGAATCCGTACTTGGAGGAGATAGATTCAGCAAAGCTGTAACCCTCCGTACCCGTTTTGACGGCGACTTTTTTCCCTTTTAAATCCTCATACCCTTTGATGGACTCCTGATCCTGGCGAATGGCCATGACCACACCTGAGTCAAAATAAGGATCGGAGAAGTCGAATTTCTGCTTCCGCTCATCCGTGATGCTCATGCCGGCAATGACTCCGTCCACCTGGTTGGCTTCCAGCGCCTGAACCGCCGCATTGAAACCGAGCGGCTTGACTTCATATTTGAAGTTCTGATCTTTCGCGATCGCATCCAGAAGATCCATGTCGATACCGACAAAATTGCCGCTAGCATCCTGGAATTCAAACGGGGCAAACGTAATGTCTGTTCCGATCTGATAGGTTTTACCGGAGGCTGGCTCTGCCGCGGCGCTTGCCGCCCCGTATGGCATGCCCGCTGCCATGAGTATCAGCAGTGACATGAACGCGTATAACATCCGGAATGATTTCATAGTGACCTCCTCTTTTTAACACCGATGTAGTTAGTTACCCATGAAGGCTTCCTTATTAAACAGTTGCCGTCATCTTCATTGGGTATCTTATTGTGCTGATCCACCAATCATGCCTAGATATACCAATTAACAGGGGCGTATCAACAAAGTTAAAGAAAAATCTCAAAACACTTCGTTCCGGATGCAACATTTACCAATGCCCTCACGTTAGAAGGGTAAGGCAAGCATGGCAGCGATGCCAATATAAAGGAGGCTGACAATAATGAAAAGATGGGTCAAACAAGTAGGTTCCATCATGATTGCAGGTGCACTGTTGACTGGCAGTACGGCAGTAGTAGGATTGAGCGGGGCAACCGAGGTGCATGCGGCGGAGGCAGCACAGCAAAACCTTCTTACCGTACTCGGTAAAGGCGAGATCTCGGTGAAGCCAGATATCGTATATCTTTCCATTGGGGCTGAATCGTATGCGGAAACCGCAAAATCCGCACAGAAGAGCAATGCGCAGAAAATGGATAAGATTACGAAGATGCTGAAAGAAACATGGAAGATCGATGACAAGGATATCAAAACCGAACAGTTCTATGTACAGCCTAACTATACGTACTCTGATGATAATGGACGTAAAGTGAAGAATTACAGTGCTTATCATTCCCTGGAAGTCACTCTTCGCGACTTGAGCAAAGTCGGCGATCTGCTCGATGCAGCCTCTGATGCCGGTGCCAATTCCATTGGCAACGCCCGTTTCTCGGTCGAAAACCGTGATGCTTTTGAAGCCCAAGTGATAGATAAAGCCGTGGCAAATGCGGACCTGAAAGCTCAAGCGATGGCAAAAGCCTCCAAGCGTCAGCTGGGTATCGTGCTTAACATTGTGGAAGGTTCTGTGGGTATAGATAACATCTACGGCCTCGAAAAAATGGCGATGGAAGCACAGTCCGTTGCAGCGGACGCGGGTGCCAACACATCCGTGAAGCCGGGCGAGATCAAAATCTCGACGCAGCTGTACGTGCAATATGAGCTGAAATAGTAACTGTTTTCGACTCAGAATACTAAAAACCGTTCATCCGGGTCTTTATCGGTGGACGGTTTTTTGTGCATCCCTTTTCGAAAAATGAAATACCATTATCCGGTCCTGTATCCGTGCCTTCCCTAGATGAAATACACAGAAAAGTGTTGTGTATGGGGGGAAAACGAGGTATAGTGAATATGCGAAAAACTGAACTTTATTTAAACGTTAAAGCCATACCCATGGATATGGCTTTTTTTTTTCTTAGTAGAGATTTCTAGACGCTTCCACCCTTAAGAAACGGATTCTGCCAACCTGAGAACGATAGGCAGTATGACCGTTTCTTCTTAGTGGGGAACGTTTTTGTGCATACTGGTTAGCAGGAATGTACACATGGAATAGGTCACATTTTGAAGAAGGGGTTGATGCATGTGATTGAACTTGTCCAGATCGAGAAGCATTTTCAGGGACAAGCGGTCGTGCATCCGCTGTCGCTCTCCATTAAAGAGGGGGAATTCCTGACTTTGCTGGGCCCCAGCGGCTGCGGCAAAACGACGATTCTCCGAATGATAGCAGGATTCGAACAGCCGACCGAAGGACAGGTCTGGCTGGCGGGTCAGAATGTGACGGAAATGCCTGCGAACAAGCGGGACTTGAATCTGGTATTCCAACACTATGCTCTGTTTCCGCATATGACCGTAGAAGATAATATTGCTTTTGGGTTGAAAATGAAAAAAATGCCGCGTCAGCTCATCAAAGAGCGGGTGGACGAGGCCGTTGCCATGACACAGCTGACCGCCCTGCGGGAACGCTTTCCGCACCAACTGTCCGGCGGACAGCAGCAACGCGTGGCCATCGCCCGCGCCATCGCTAACAAGCCGAAGGTGCTGCTGCTGGATGAACCACTGGGCGCATTGGATCTGCAGCTCCGCAAAAATCTGCAGTCTGAGCTCAAGCATTTGCAGCGGACGCTCGGGATTACGTTTGTCTATGTAACGCACGACCAAGAGGAAGCCATGATGCTCTCCGACCGGATCGTTATCATGAACCACGGACGGGTAGAACAAATCGGTACGCCGCGCGAGATCTATGCGAAACCGCAAACGCTGTTTGCTGCCACGTTTGTAGGGGAGAATAACGTCTTTTCCTCGCCCGAAGGTCTTTTTGCAGTGCGGCCGGAGAAACTCATTCCGCAGCGGGAGTCGGGTGCCAGGAAGAACGGCGTGATTGAGGATGTACAGTACCTCGGCAGTGTTCATAAGCTTCTGGTCCAATTGGATGATGAACCGATGAAGGTCACGATTGCCCTGGATATCTCGGATGACCATCCTTGGGAGGTTGGTGAACGAGTCGGGGTGAACTGGAACACCAAGGATGAGGTGATCATCGGGCCATGAGGAAATCAAGGTTCCTATTGACTCCGGTGCTGCTGTGGCTATCCCTGTTCCTGATCGTTCCGATGCTAATTGTGGTCGGCATCTCCCTGCTCTCGCGGGATTCGCTGGGGAATATCGTTTTTTCCTTCAGTCTCGAAGGCTATAAAACCTTTTTTGATCCATTATATTTGGGAATTTACTGGGATACCCTGGTATTGTCGCTGCTGACTACGGTGATTTGCTTGTTAGTCAGCTATCCTTTGGCCTATTATATAGCCAACGCTTCCCCGCGTATCCAAACCTGGGGATTAATTCTAATCACCGTCCCGTTCTGGATTAACTTTCTGATCCGCACTTATGCCTGGGTTCTGCTGCTACGAACGCAAGGCGTGGTGAACAGCCTGCTGCTGTGGATGGGTTGGATCGACGAGCCGATTCAGATGCTGTATACGTATGGCGCCGTACTTCTCGGCATGGTCTATAATTTCATTCCCTTCATGGTGCTGCCGATTTACGTGGCCCTGGAGCAGATGGATAAGCGTCTGATAGATGCGGCCAGCGATCTGGGCGCTTCTAGATGGAAGGCATTCCGCCACATTACCTTGCCGCAGAGCAAATCCGGTATCATGACGGGAGCGGTTTTGGTCTATGTCTCGACTTCCGGGATGTTTGTAGTTACGGATATTTTGGGAGGCGCGAAGTCCTCCATGATCAGTAATGTTATTCAACAGCAGTTCCTGGGTGCGCGCAACTGGCCCTTTGGAGCGGCGTTGTCGGTGATCTTTGTGATCACGTCCCTGGTGCTGATCCTGCTCTTTAACCGGGCGATGCAAGCCCGCCATCAACGCGTAGGGGAGGGGAGATAAGTGAAGAAGAAGAATCACCCGCTGCTCGGGATTCACTCTTTCCTTATGATGGCTTTCATCTATGTACCGATCATCATGATCATCATCTATTCCTTTAACAACACGCGGCTTAGCGGCAACTGGGAAGGATTTACGTTAGATTGGTATGTGTCGCTATTCGAGAACCGGCACGTGATGGAAGCGCTGATGAACAGTTTGACGGTGGCGGTCATATCAACGATCGTTTCCACCCTGCTTGGAACCGCAGCGGCGCTCTCGCTTCGGAGTATGGGGCGCAGAGGTCGCAGCGGCATGAATGGGCTGCTGTATCTGCCCGTCATTATCCCGGATATTATTATGGGGCTGTCGCTGCTGGTGCTGTTCAGTCAACTGAACATGCCGCTTGGCAAGACGACGGTGATTATCGCACATATAACGTTCAGCCTATCGTATGTGTATGTCGTTGTGACAGCCAGACTGTCGGGCATGGGCAAACAGCTGGATGAGGCGGCCCAGGATTTGGGGGCTACGCCTTGGCAGACGTTCCGGCATGTTACATTGCCGCAGATTGCTCCGGGCATTATCTCCGGCGCCTTGATTGCTTTTACGCTGTCATTGGATGATTTTATGGTCAGTTTTTTTGTCGCCGGCCCAAGCTCAACGACGCTGCCGATCTATATTTACGCTCAGGTGAAGCGCGGCATCTCGCCAGAGATTAACGCGCTGTGTACGCTGCTCATTCTAGTCAGCATCACGCTGATTCTGTTAGCCCAATATATTCTTAACCGCGGCAATGGGCAAAAGAAACATAAAACATTACCGATCTAAGCTGAGATGAACGCTTTTTTCGAAATAAAACATGCAAGTGGAAAGAGAGGAGATATTGAATTGAAAAAATCAAGATGGACCCGCCTGCTGACGGCAGGCATGGTTGCGGTATTGTCTGTGGGACTCTTGGCCGGTTGCGGATCGGATAAGGAGACGCTCCACATTTACAGCTGGGCGGATAACTTTGATCCTGAGGTGCTGAAGGACTTCGAAGCGAAGTTCGACGTGAAGGTAACCTACGACAATTACGCAAACAATGAAGACCTGCTGGCTAAAATCAATGCTGGTGGCAGTGGATATGACCTCATTCAGCCGTCCGATTATATGGTGAAAACGATGATTGAATCGGAGCTGCTTGAGCCGCTTGATATGAATAATATCCCGAACTTCGTCAATCTTACGGATACTTTCAAAGACCCTTCCTATGACCCGGGCAATAAATATTCGATCGTCTACACGTCCGGTGTAACGGGAATTGCATATAACAAGAAGTATGTGAAGGACCAAATCAACAGCTGGGAAGACCTCTGGAACCCGGAATACAAGGGCAAAGTTCTGCTTCTGGATGACAACCGTGAAATGATCGGCATGGCGCTGAAGAAGCAAGGGAAATCCAACAGCAGCACGGATGAAGCGGAAATCACCGCAGCTACGGATGACCTGAAGACCTTGCTGCCGAATGTGCTTGCGTTTGATACGGATAACATCAAGCAGAAGATGATCCAAGAAGAAGGCTGGATTGCTACGGTCTGGTCCGGAGATGCGGCCTTCATTGCAGCGGAGAATCCGGATGTGGCGTATGTCGTGCCAGAAGAAGGGGCTACCATCTTCTCTGATAACTACGCGATTCCTAAGGGAGCCAAGAATAAAGAGCTGGCCGAGAAATTCATTAACTTCATGATGGAGCCTGAGGTCAGCGCCAAAAACTATGAATTCATCGGATACAGCAATCCGAACACCAAAGCGATGGAATTCCATAGCGAGGAATACCGCGCCAATACGATGATCAACCTGACAGATGAAGAGCTGGGCCGTACCGAATGGCTCGATAATGTCGGTGACTCGCTCTCGATCTATGATCGTTTATGGACCGAGCTGAAGAGCGGTCGTTAATTATAACAAGCATTTTCATATTTTTGTAATAAAAAGTCTGTCCCATTGGGGCAGGCTCTTTTTTTTGTTAGCAAAGAATAGGCCCTAAGGCCTGGAATAGGAAAAAATGTCCGATTTATGCGAATCGAACCACAACTTCGGGGCCCGTTTCGTTGTTATATATAAGGGAGGACGCAAATGATTTAAACCAGGTTTCTATGCGTTTAAATCAGGAAAAGGAGAAATCGGCTTGAGCGATGTGATGGGCTTGCTGGTTCTTGCAGGAATCGTAGCGGGCGTTGCAGCGGTGTTGTTTCTGAACTTCTTCAGGAAAAGCGCTCTGCATCTGGTGTTATTGAGTATTCACAGTGCGCTTGTCGGTATCGGATTATTTCTATTAAGTTATGCAATCCGGTGCAGCGAAATCTTGTTGTTTATGGGTGCATGAGCTCTCTTATTCGGTGTATTTCTAAGCTTAAAAGCATTCATGCAGAAAGATTAGATGAACGTATAGGTCCTACGGCATGGAATCAAAATTGTCATTGGCGTTGTTACCAATACATTGAAAGCTTTCCTTATAATGATTAAGGGTAATAGATTAACAACAAACGGAAACTTAATTTAACAAAGGTGGAGTTCTGATATGAATCCTAAATTACGTGTATGTGCATCATTAATTGCAACTAGCGTCCTGCTTGGTGGTCTGGGTTTGAGCGGACAGGTCATCGATGCAAGCGCCGCTAAGGCGCCCGTTTCCGACAGCCAAAAATCGTCAAAGAATGAAGTTGTACTGAAATGGAATGGCAAGACCCTGTCACAGAAAGGTCTCGTGCTGCACGGGGTAACTTATGTACCGGCAAACGCTTTGCGGGACGGCCTGGGGATGCCTCTTAAATATGATGCAAAAAACCGTACGTATACACTGGGTAACGGTTATAACAAACTGAGTGCCATTGTATATGCTTCAACTGAAATCGGTATTCTGGTGAATGGTTCGTATGCCGGCGAGCCTGGCGGACAGATCATCAATGGTCGTCTGTATGTGCCATTCAAAACGATCAGCGAATATATGGGTGTTCAAGGACAATGGAATCCTTCCTTGAAAACACTCAGCATGACACCAAAGAAACAGAATGATATTACCATTAAATCGGTTGCGCTGAAGAAGAAGATTCAAGGCGTGGATGCCGTTGTGAATTATCCTGTAATCAGTGGACTCGATAATGCAGAGGTCCAAGCTGAAATCAACAAAGTTTTGAAAGAAAATGCTTCCGGCGTAATCACAGGTGCTGAAGGGAATGCTGAAGAATTCCCTCCTTCGGAATCCAATCTCTCCTACGAATTCAGTGGTGACTTTGTGGTTCATTACAACCAGAACGATATCCTGAGCATTACGACGTATGATTATTCTTATACCGGCGGCGCCCATGGGATGACCTTCCGTAAAAGCTTCACCTTCTCCTTGAAGGATGGCAAGCAAATGAAGCTGGGCGATTTCATCAACATGCAGGGCAAGAATAAACAGAAGCTGAACAACCTTGTGCTGAACACGATGAAAAAAGAAGGGGGCTACCTCGGCGGATTTGAGGGCGTGCCTGCGGATGCTGATTTTTATGTGAAGGATAATGCTGCGATGCTGTACTTCCAGCTTTATGAGTACACCGCGTATGCCTATGGATTCCCGGAATTTGAGCTGAACCTGAAAGAGTGGAAGTAAGAATATACGGTAAGCGGTTTGTGTAAACTGCAATCATTTATTTTCATACTATAGCTTGTCTAGAAACATTATGTTGTCCTGATGTAACGCTGTGCTGGAACCATTGGCGGAAAATCCCTTGATCACGAAGGAGTGGAGCGCATACTCCCGCTTCCTATGATCAGGGGATTTTCGCGTTTATCGAGAGGCTTGCCTCGATGACAATTTGCATGTTTTGTACATTTTGCACACTGCTTCTGCACGGTGCGTGGCTTTCCTTTATTCCCCTCCTTTCAAGGTAAGGCAGGCCTTTTAGGAGGGGCGCCTTACCGTCTTTAGGTTTTATTGAAAAAGTTGTCCCCTCCAGTGAGAGTATCCCCGGAGGAGCAACGCGTTCGCCTTTGAAATCGGGAAACAACCTATCCATTCATTCCAGTTTCCTGATTTCAACAGCGACCGAAGGGGATACTCTCACTCTCCCGAATTGAAGTTTTCAATAAATCCCCTTCAGAGAATAAGAAAGGGCAGGCACCAGATAACGGCGCCTGCCCTTTACTTCATTTCTTTTATAAGCCTTGCGGCGGTGTATTCTCTAATACTTGATCGATCAGGCCATATTCTTTGGCTTCGTCGGCCGTCATGAAGTAGTCGCGATCGGTATCCTTCTCGATGCGCTCCAGCGGTTGGCCAGTGCGATCAGACAGGATGCGGTTCAGCTTGTCACGCATTTTGAGAATGCGGCGAGCACGGATCTCAATATCCGTAGCTTGACCCTGTGCGCCGCCGAGCGGCTGGTGAATCATAATCTCGCTGTTAGGCAGACCGTAACGTTTGCCTTTAGCGCCTGCGTTGAGCAGGAATGCACCCATAGAAGCAGCCATGCCGACACAGATCGTCGAAACGTCCGGCTTAATGAACTGCATCGTATCGAATATCGCCATACCTGCGGTAATGGAACCGCCAGGACTGTTGATGTAAAGATGAATATCCTTCTCAGGATCCTCAGCCGACAAGAACAGCATTTGGGCAATGATGGAATTGGCGACCACGTCATTTACGTCGGAGCCGAGGAAGATAATGCGGTCTTTCAGCAATCTGGAATAGATGTCGTACGCCCGCTCACCGCGGTTGCTTTGTTCAACGACCATAGGTATAAAACTCACGTGGAAAACCTCCTCTTAAGTACCTCATATAAATACTGTTACCGTATTACCCACATGATAAACAATTTAAATCAAAAAGTCAAAGATAGTCAAACTATTGGGTAAAAAAAAGAGCCGTCATGGGCACTTTAGGGTAATCAGTATAGAGAATAAAGATAAAATGGCGCGCCCGCGAGGAATCGAACCTCGATCTCAGGCTCCGGAGGCCTACGTCATATCCATTGGACCACGGGCGCATAAGAAAAATGTCTATCGACGTACATTCAAAGAAGACAGACCGCGTTTAGCGGTAGTTTTTCTTGCGATATCAGGAAGCTGACTCCGCGAAGTTTATACTTTCTGATATCTAAAAAATTAGCAACGAAGTTGATTATACCGCATCTATTTCAAAAATACAATAGCAGACAAAACTTTGTTCCTATTATATAGACAAGCCTGTAGTTGGTCATAATGAATAAGAATGCTTGGGGTAGAGAAATATACTTTCGGACACTTGCAACCGGCAGGATTATTGGTTAGAATAAGGGTGGGACTTAAAAAGTTCAACTGGGACATTTTACGACCAGGTAGAGGAGAGCCGAGACGAAGTTTGCAGGAGTGGAATGCATGCGTAACCTATTAGAAATACAAGAGCAGCTTCTGCCGGATCTGATGGAAATTCTTAAACGAAGATATTCCATCCTTCATCAGATCAAGCTGTCCGGAATTGTTGGCCGAAGAACATTGGCTTCATCACTCTCGATGACCGAGCGTGTCCTCAGAGCAGAGACTGATCTTCTGAAAGCGCAGGGGCTAATCGAGATTGAAACGCTTGGCATGCGGATCAGCAGCTCAGGGATATGCTTGCTGGAGGAACTCGAACCGGTTATGAATGAGTTATTCGGACTGGTTGAACTGGAAGAGAAGATTCGTCAGGCTTACGGGCTTCGTAAAGTGGTCATTATTCCCGGTGACAGTGAGTTATCTCCGGAAGTCAAACGCGAGCTTGGCCGTGCCGGAGCAAGAACGCTGCTAAGCTTTGTAAAGGATGGAGATACGATCGCCGTAACAGGCGGCTCCACGCTCGCCGAAGTAGCAGAGCAGATGTCCTCTTTACCTGGTGGCGAACCGCTGACAAGCACTTGGTTTGTGCCTGCCCGGGGCGGTCTCGGGGAGAGTGTCGAGATTCAAGCGAACACCATTGCCTCCAAGATGGCAAAGCGTGTGGGGGCTGAGTACCGATTACTTCATGTACCAGATCTGCTAGGCGAAGATGCCTACCAGTCTTTGGTGCAAGATCAGCATATCCAGGAAATTGTGGATGTGATCAGGCGCTGCCGAGTCATTATTCACGGCATCGGAGATGCCATGGAAATGGCAAGAAGGCGGAAGCTGGATGAAAACTCTATTCAGAACTTGCAGGCAGATGGCGCGATTGCGGAATCCTTTGGCTACTACTTTAGTGAAGATGGTGAAGTTGTCCACAAAATGCTTACCCTTGGGCTTCGGCTTGAGGATATTATGCAGACAGAGACGATCATCGGCATTGCTGGAGGGCAAGGCAAGGGCAAGGCGATTCACGCGGTGCTAAAATTCGGACATGAGGATATTCTCGTTACCGATGAAGCAGCTGCACTGGAAGTCGAGAAGGAGATTGACGCCGGTATTTGAATCCACGGGCGTACAACTGATTTTTCATTATTGTTGTCTTGATTGGCTTAACGGCCAATCTTGAATATATAAATTTTACAAATATGGAGGGAACTACTCATGGTTAAAGTAGGTATTAACGGTTTTGGACGTATTGGACGTAACGTGTTCCGCGCTGCGCTGAACAACAGCGAAGTTGAAATCGTGGCAATCAACGATTTGACGGACGTAAAAACGCTGGCACACCTTTTGAAATATGACACAACTCACGGAAGACTTAATGCAACAGTTGAAGCTAAAGAAGGCGCACTCGTTGTAAACGGCCGTGAAGTGAAAGTATTCGCTGAGCGTAACCCAGAAGCATTGCCTTGGGCTGAGTATGGCGTTGAAATCGTTGTAGAATCCACTGGTATTTTCACAGCGAAAGACAAAGCTTCCGCTCACTTGAAAGGCGGCGCTAAGAAAGTTATCATCTCCGCTCCAGCAACTGACGAAGATATCACCATCGTTATGGGCGTTAACGAAGACAAATACGATGCAGCTAACCATACTGTAATCTCCAACGCTTCTTGTACAACCAACTGCTTGGCTCCTTTTGCTAAAGTTCTTGACGAGAAGTTCGGTATCGTTAAAGGTATGATGACTACGGTTCACTCCTACACGAATGACCAGCAAGTGCTTGATCTTCCGCACAAAGATCTGCGTCGTGCTCGTGCAGCTGCTGAAAACATCATTCCATCCACAACAGGTGCTGCTAAAGCGGTTAGCCTCGTTCTGCCACAATTGAAAGGTAAATTGAACGGTATGGCTATGCGTGTACCTACGAAGAACGTTTCTGTAACGGACCTCGTAGTTGAGCTGTCCAAAAACGTAACACTTGAAGATGTAAACGGAGCTCTGAAAGCAGCTGCTGAAGGCCCGCTCAAAGGCATCTTGAACTACTCCGAAGAGCCGCTTGTATCCAGCGACTACAATGGCGACCCAGCTTCTTCCACTATCGATTCGCTCTCCACTATGGTAGTTGGCGACAACATGGTGAAAGTTGTTTCTTGGTATGACAACGAGTGGGGCTACTCCAACCGTGTCGTTGACCTCGCTGCTTACATCGCAAGCAAAGGTCTGTAATTGATCTAGCCATACAATCGAAGAGGAGTTCCGTTTCACGGGTCTCCTCTTTGGTTCATGGTTTTTCCTTGTTTTCATGCCAGAGCACTGGGAAGAATAGACAAGATCCGGGCGCTGGTTAGCGATAGAGAGAGAAACGAGAGCAACTGCATGCTGTCGGTGAGGAGAATAGTTTTCTTAGGAGGAACGTGGAGATGAACAAGAAAAGTGTACGTGATGTAGAAGTAAGTGGCAAACGGGTGTTTGTCCGCGTCGATTTCAATGTACCGCTCGAAGATGGTAAAATTACAGACGACACTCGTATTCGCGAGACTTTGCCGACCATTAAATATTTGGTAGAGCAAGGAGCGAAAGTCATCCTGGCCAGCCACATGGGCCGTCCAAAAGGAGAGGTCGTTGAATCTTTGCGCCTGACTCCGGCAAGTCAGCGTCTGTCCGAGCTGCTCGGTAAACCGGTAGCCAAGGCGGATGAAGCGGTAGGAGAAGCGGTTAAAGCGCAGATAGAGAAGCTGCAAAACGGCGATGTGCTCGTGCTTGAAAATGTTCGTTTTTACCCTGGTGAAGAGAAGAATGATCCGGAACTTGCGAAGCAATTCGCTGAGCTTGCTGATCTGTTCGTGAATGACGCGTTTGGTGCTGCTCACCGTGCGCACGCTTCGACAGAAGGTATCGCTCATCATCTCCCGGCAGTATCAGGATTGTTGATGGAGAAAGAGCTGTCCGTTCTCGGCAAAGCCCTTTCGAATCCGGACCGTCCTTTTACCGCCATCATCGGTGGATCGAAGGTTAAGGACAAAATCGACGTGATCGACAACCTGCTTACGCTTGCTGACAATGTCATCATCGGCGGTGGACTTGCTTACACGTTCTTCAAAGCTCAAGGCCATGAAATCGGTCAATCTCTGCTTGATAAAGATAAGCTTGATGTTGCACTTGGTTTCATCGAGAAAGCTAAAGAGCTGGGCAAAAACTTCTACCTGCCGGAAGATATCGTCGTTACGGACGAGTTCAGTGCAGATGCGAATACTAAGATCGTTGATATCGACGGCATTCCTGCCGATTGGGAAGGCGTTGACATCGGTCCTAAGACTCGCGCCAAGTATGCAGAAGTGATCAAGAACTCCAAACTTGTCGTGTGGAACGGTCCTATGGGCGTATTCGAAATCGCTCCGTTCAGCAACGGTACTCGTGAAGTGGCACAAGCCTGTGCGGATACGGAAGCTTACACGATTATCGGCGGCGGCGACTCGGCTGCAGCTGCGGAGAAATTCGGCCTTGCCGACAAGATGAATCACATCTCGACAGGCGGCGGTGCATCTCTTGAGTTCATGGAAGGCAAAGCACTTCCTGGTGTTGTGGCATTGAACGATAAATAGAATTAGGCACATTGGATAGCAAGTGGATGAAGAAGTTTGGACCCCGATTCTTCGGGGGAATAAAGGAGTGAATCGTGTGAGAACACCTATCATAGCTGGTAATTGGAAAATGTTCAAAACTGTTCCGGAAGCAACTTCATTTATTGAAGATGTGAAAGGCAAAGCGGAAGTAGAAGGCGTGGAAAGCGTGATCTGCGCGCCATTTACCAATCTTCCTGCATTGGTTGAAGCGGCCAAGGGCACGAACATCAAAATCGGTGCACAAAACCTTCATTTTGAAGATAATGGCGCCTTTACTGGTGAAATCAGCGGTTTGATGCTGAAAGATTTGGGCGTGGACTATGTCATTATTGGACATTCCGAGCGTCGTCAGTACTTTGCTGAAACGGATGAGATCGTGAACAAAAAGGTACATGCGGCATTCCGTCATGGTCTTCTTCCAATCGTATGCGTTGGCGAAAAGCTGGAAGAACGCGAAGCTGGCCAAACCAAAGACGTGTGCAAGGTACAAACAGAAGCTGCGTTCGCAGGTGTTCCGGCTGATCAAGCGATTCATGTTGTTATTGCTTATGAGCCAATCTGGGCGATCGGAACGGGCAAATCCTCTACGGCAGAGGACGCGAACGAAGTTATCGCATACATCCGTGAACTCGTTAAAGGGCTGTATGGTGAAACCGTTGCAGACCAAGTTCGCATTCAATACGGCGGTAGCGTGAAGCCTGAAAATGTAGCGGAGTATATGGGACAAAGTGACATCGACGGCGCGCTCGTTGGTGGTGCAAGTCTACAACCGGCTTCCTACATCGCACTCGTTGAGGGGGCGAAGTAAATGTCTGCTCCAAAACCTGTAGCTCTGATCATCATGGACGGTTTCGGTCTTCGGAACACCGAGGTGGGCAATGCGGTCGCACAAGCGAACAAGCCTAACTACGACCGGTATTTGAAGCAGTACCCGAACACCACGTTGACCGCTTGCGGTGAAGCCGTAGGCTTGCCGGAAGGTCAAATGGGGAACTCCGAAGTGGGTCACTTGAACATCGGCGCAGGCCGGATTGTGTATCAGGACTTGACCCGTATCACGAAGTCGATTCGTGAAGGAGAGTTCTTCGAGAACGAAACGTTGGTGGAAGCCGTTCGCGCTGCCAAGAACAACAACAAGAAGCTGCATCTGTACGGACTGGTATCCGACGGCGGCGTTCACAGTCATATTGAGCATATGTTCGCCATGCTGGATCTTTGCAAAAAGGAAGATTTCCATGACGTATACATCCATGGCTTCATGGATGGACGCGACGTGGCACCGGACAGCGGCAAGCAGTTCGTTAAGGATCTGATTGCGAAGATTGAAGAAGTGGGCGTTGGCCAAATCGCTACGCTTTCCGGTCGTTATTATGCGATGGACCGCGACAAGCGTTGGGATCGTGTCGAGAAAGCTTACCGTGCCATGGTGTATGGCGAAGGACCTAAATATACGGATCCGCTGAAAGCCATCACTGAATCTTACGAGAAATCGGTTTACGATGAATTCGTTGAACCGACCGTAATGGTGAATGGTGAAGGCGAGCCGGTTAGTCTGGTGGAGAGCGGAGATTCCGTCATCTTCCTGAACTACCGTCCTGACCGTGCGATTCAGCTGTCCCAGGTGTTTACGAATAATGATTTCCGTGGCTTTGAACGTGGACCGAAGTTCCCGCAAAACTTGCATTTTGTCTGCTTGACGCTGTTCAGCGAGACGGTGGAAGGCTTCGTCGCCTACAAACCGAAGAATCTCGACAACACGCTAGGCGAAGTGCTGGTTCAGCACAACAAGAAGCAGCTTCGTATTGCGGAAACCGAAAAGTATCCACACGTCACGTTCTTCTTCAGCGGTGGACGCGATGTTGAGCTTCCAGGCGAAACACGCGTACTGATCAACTCGCCGAAAGTGGCGACGTACGATCTGAAACCGGAGATGAGCGCTTATGAAGTGGCGGATGCTTGTGTGAGAGAAATCGAAGCGGATAAGCATGATGCGATTATTTTGAACTTCGCGAACCCGGACATGGTAGGCCATTCCGGTATGCTGGAGCCGACGATTAAAGCCGTTGAGACGACGGATGAGTGTGTCGGTAAGGTCGTTGAGGCTGTTTTAGCAAAAGGCGGGGTTGTTCTGATCACCGCTGACCACGGAAATGCGGACATGGTATTTGATGAGAATGGACGTCCATTCACCGCCCATACCACGAACCCGGTTCCGTTCATCGTAACGGATGAGAATGTAACGCTGCGTGAAGGCGGTATTCTCGCCGACATCGCGCCAACGATTCTCGATCTGATGGGGCTGCCGAAGCCGGACGAAATGACGGGAACCTCCATGATTGCAGCACGTAAATAAGTAGTTCATAATGGAACATAAACATAACATTAAAAGGAGACTATACACATGACTATTATTTCTGATGTATATGCACGCGAAGTCCTTGACTCCCGCGGCAATCCAACCGTAGAGGTTGAAGTATACCTGGAATCCGGTGCAATCGGTCGCGCGATCGTTCCATCCGGTGCTTCCACTGGCGTTCACGAAGCCGTTGAGCTTCGCGACGACGACAAATCCCGTTACCTGGGCAAAGGCGTTCTGAAAGCCGTTGAGAACGTGAACGAAATTATCGCTCCTGAAGTGATCGGCATGGACGCTCTGGACCAGCTCGGCATCGACAAGCTGATGATCGCTTTGGACGGTACGCCAAACAAAGGCAAACTGGGCGCGAACGCAATTCTGGCCGTATCCATGGCTGTAGCTCGCGCTGCTGCTGATGCATTGGATCTTCCATTGTACGTTTACCTTGGCGGATTCAACGCCAAACAACTTCCAGTACCTATGATGAACATCGTGAACGGTGGCGCTCACGCGGACAACAACGTTGACGTTCAAGAGTTCATGGTATTGCCTGTTGGCGCTCCTAGCTTCAAAGAAGCGCTTCGCATGGGTGCTGAAATCTTCCACAACTTGAAATCCGTTCTGAAGGGCAAAGGCCTGAACACGGCGGTTGGTGACGAAGGCGGCTTCGCTCCTAACTTCACATCCAACGAAGATGCACTGTCTTCCATCATCGAAGCGATCGAAAAAGCCGGCTACAAGCCAGGCGAAGATGTATTGCTGGGTATGGACGTTGCTTCCACCGAGTTCTTCAAAGATGGCAAGTATGTTCTGGAAGGCGAAGGCAAATCCTTCACGCCGGCAGAATTCGTGGACTTGCTCGCTTCTTGGGTAGACAAATACCCGATCGTAACCATCGAAGACGGATGCTCCGAGGACGATTGGGAAGGTTGGAAATTGCTCACCGAGAAATTGGGTAACAAAATTCAACTCGTGGGTGACGACCTGTTCGTTACCAACACCGAGCGTCTGGAAAAAGGTATCAACGAAGGCATCGGTAACTCCATCCTGATCAAAGTTAACCAAATCGGTACATTGACTGAAACATTCGATGCGATCGAAATGGCAAAACGCGCAGGATACACGGCTGTAATCTCCCACCGTTCCGGTGAGTCCGAGGACAGCACGATCGCTGATATCGCAGTAGCTACGAACGCAGGTCAGATCAAAACGGGTGCTCCTTCCCGTACAGACCGTGTGGCAAAATACAACCAATTGCTTCGCATCGAAGATCAATTGGGTGAACTTGCTCAATACAACGGCTTGAAGTCGTTCTACAACTTGAAGCGCAAATAATTGAAATAATAGAAAGCCCAGCTCCTGCTTTTGGGGGAGCTGGGCTTTTTTGCATTAACTTGAGGGATGTCTGGGGGAGGGAGTGGCTGCACACTCTGATATGGTGCTGTGGGACGGTGCGTATATCGGTTCCGGTCGCTGTTAAAATCGGGAAGCAGGAATGAAATAGGTTTAAGGAAGCTTCCCGATTTTAAAGGCGAACGCGTTGCTCCTCCACCCGATATACGCACCTGAGCAGGGGAGAGGTGTGCAGCCTCTTGGGGGCATCTCGTAGGAGTGCAAAGAAAGCCCAGCTCATGTTAGGTTACATGAGCTGGGCTTTTGAGTGTGGGAGGGGGAGAAAGGGAAGGGCGGCTCTCTGTTATCGTGACGTGGGGTCGTGCGAATATCGGCTCCGGTCGCTGTTAAACTCGGGAAGCAGGAATGAAATAGGTTTAAGGAAGCTTCCCGATTTTAAAGGCGAACGCGTTGCTCCTCCACCGATATTCGCACCTGAGCGGGGAAGAGGTGTGGAGCTACCATGATACTCTAGTAGATCTAAACGCCTATCTTTTTTATAGTTCAAGTTTCCTATATTTGCCGTTATAATGATGAAGACGGAAGTTATAGGAAAAATACTACAAGTAAGGTGGCTTGAATCTATGACACGATCACTCCAACGATCGAGAAAATGGCCGATTTTTCCTGCGGCTATGCTCGTCGCAGCAGTCTTATGGGCCCCCGATGCCCATGCAGCTGACGTTCAGCAGCTGACGGGAGAACGGACGAAGCAGGATATCCTGAATAAATGGCAGCAGTTCAAACCGATGGATACTGGCACATCCTATATGGGGCCTGAACGAATTTACATGGAATCGCCAAGCGTCGCCGTACCCTATAAGGCAGGGACGATAAAACCGGAATATATCGAGGACGGCATTCGGGCCGTCAACTTTGTAAGATACCTATCCGGCCTGCCGGATGACGTGACAGCCAACCCTTCGCTTGCAGGGCAGCAGCAGGCGACAGCGCTTGTGAACGCCCTGCATCAAAAGCTGAACCATTATCCAACCATGCCGGCGGGCATGGACGATTCGCTGTACGCTTCAGCGAAGGAAGGCGCGAGGACAAGCAACCTTTACGGCGGCAGCCCGACCTTTTATGACAATGTCCTTGGTTATATGGCGGATAGCGGGGCTACGAATATCGACCGCGTCGGACACCGCCGGTGGATTATCAATCCGGAGATGAAACAGACCATGTTCGGAATGGTACATACATCCAACAACGTTGCCTATGCGTCGATGTACGCGATGGACAAGGGCCGCGCAGCTTCCGAAGTTCAATATGATTACATCTCCTGGCCGTCTGCAGGATATTTTCCGGAAGAGGTTTTTAAGACAAACGATCCATGGTCGGTGTCGTTGAACCCGCAAAAGTATGACCGGACCAGAACGGATCAGATTCAAGTGAAATTGACCCGTGTGAGGGACGGGAAAGAGTGGAGCTTTGACAAGAGCGACAACGATAAATCGGGCAAATATTTCAATGTGCAGACCAGCTATTACGGCGTGCCGTTTGCCGTCATTTTTAGGCCTGACAGCATAGGCGATTTTGCGCCGGACGATGCCTTCACCGTTCAGATCACGGGGCTATATACCGCTTCCGGAAGCACGGCACAGGTTGAGCTCACCACGACGTTTTTCAAAATGATGCCTGGTTTATTGGCCCGCTACGATATTCAGCTCCAAAAGGGGCAAACCCTTCAAATGGGCCTCACTGGCGGACTTCAGACCAGTGGCAATACGTTCAAGAGCGGAGATAACCGGATCGTTGAGATAGATGCAAACGGCAAGGTCAAAGCCGTAGGCAAGGGATCGACATGGATCTCTGCCAATGATTATCTGGGGGCGAGAAGCCTGGTCTACGTTAACGTGAATGATGGTCCGGCTAATGGCAAAGTGAGCAACTGGGCTCAAGCGGATTACATGAAGGCAAAAGCGAATGGCATTATCGGCTGGTCGTTTGACCGATCCTACCAGCAGCCGATCACCAGAGTGGAGTTTACGGAGATGGCGGTACATATGATCGAAACCATGCTGGGACAGGATCTTTATATGGATGTCTCTGGCGTTAAGCCCCCATTTAAGGACGTCGATGATTGGACCGTGACGTGGGCAAGCCAAAACGGCATCATCAACGGCACATCGCCGCAATCCTTCTCGCCGCGAGCGACCATCACCAGAGAACAGGCTGCCGCGCTGATCCTTCAGGTGTATGCCAAGACAAATGAATTGAAAGGCAGACCGGCGTCAACCGGATCAGCTGCGGCTTCGCTGTTCGCGGACGATAGCAACATCTCGCCATGGGCGAAGGAACAAGTATACCAAGCGATAAACCTCTCTTTAATGAACGGCATGGCCAAGAATCAGTTCAACCCGAAAGGCGAGCTCACCTTCGAGCAGACGTATGTGCTGCTGTTAAATTGCTTTGAAATGCTGATGGAAAAGTAAGTTTTTTAAATCCGATATCAAACGTGGCCCGCATGATCGAGAGTGGCTGACCTCGACGTTAGCGGGCGTGATCGTTAACGCGCTTGAGCACGAAATGTGTTGATGCAGTAGATGAAGGCCAAGCTCTTTCCGGAGAGTTTGGTCTTTTTGTCTGATAAAAATAGAACAAATCTACACATCCACTGCGCTTGCCCTTGGCATCGACCGCACATATCCATGCAATTTCAGGCATTCCCATTCTCAAGCGAACCGGTGCTGATATAATTGAAGAACAAGCGAGCGAAAAGGAGAGTGCGGGAGGGTGCTGAACCGAATACGATTCCTGTTTCCACACAAGCTGAAATACCGTCTGTTTGCCGCGTTCGTTCTGGTCATACTGCTGCCTTTCGGCATTTTGAATTTGTACAACTACCAGCGGATCGAGACCTTGGTCCAGGAGAAAATCAGCCAGCAGAGCCACAGCCAGCTGGAGCAGATGTATCGAACGCTTGAGGATCAGTTGAGCGTGGCCTTTAAAACGCTGATCTTTCTAGAGCAGGATTCGACGGTGGCCTCCGTGCTGACCCATCCCGGGCAGCGACAAGGACTCGAGAACAAAAACCTGATGGAGGAAAAGTTCAAAAATTTGAACAACAGCTTTTTCCTGTATAATCCGTCGGTCTACTTCACGATTCTCGATTTTCATGGTAACGCTTACACTTCATATTCTCCCAGGGAGGCCCTCGATTACAGAAAGCTGCGGGACAACCCTGGATTTGATAGGGAACAGATGGAGGGCGTGTCGTATCACTGGGTTTCGAGCGATGCGAATTACGTACTGAGGGATATCTCCACGAGCCCTTACCTGCTGTCGCTGTACGCTTACATGGAAACTCCCCGCAACAAGCCGTACGGCATGGCCCGGATCAGCATCGATTACTCCTTTTGGTTTCAATCTGTAATGAAGCAGTCGACGCTGCGACAGGAATATTTTTTGATTACGAGCGCCGGCGAGAACGTATCCCAATCGATCCTGAACAGCAGTCTGACAAGCGAGGTGAAAGCCAGGATTGCAGCCGAGCCTAGGCAGAAGTATTTTATCGACAAAGCTTCGAACACCCTGGTGAATTATATTTACGTGGAGTCGCTGGACTGGTATATCGTGAACCGGATTCCGCTGACGGTGCTTTTTAACGAGATTGAGGAACTGAAGCGCCAATATTTTATGACCTTTTTCCTGCTGACCGGCGCGTTTCTTATCATGACCTTCATCATTGCAGCCACGATTACCCGGCCGTTATCTCATTTGCAGAATAAGATGAAGGCGGTTGTCCGCAAAAATCTGAAAATCCGACTGCCCGAGCGTAAGTTTCGAGGTGAGATTCTGGAATTGACGCAGACGTTTAATTCCATGCTCGACGACATGGATGTGCTGATTCAGCGATTGAAGGCCGAGGAAAGGCAGAAGGAAGCGGTGCATTTTCATATGCTGCTGGCCCAGATGAACCCGCATTTTCTGCTCAACACGCTAAATACGGTCAAGTGGATTGCCATCCGTCATGGAAATGACGATATCACCAATATCACCCTGTCTCTCGGCAAACTGCTGGAGGCGAGTCTGAATACGGAGAAAGATCTGGTGCACCTGAAGGATGAAATCGAGCTGGTGCAGGCCTATGTGCATATTCAGCAGGTGCGTTACAATCACCGTTTTGAGGTGACCTTTGCGTATGATGAGGACATTCTCTATGCGCTTGTGCCAAAGCTTTGTCTGCAGCCGCTCGTGGAGAATGCCATCCTGCACGGAATCGGGCCGCTGCCGGAGCAGGAGGGCCTCATTGAAATTACGGTTATCCGGGAGGGGCCGAACCGGCTGGCGGTTGAGATCAAGGACAACGGCGTCGGCATGGAGCAGTCCCGGCAGGCGAACGGGATGCGTAAACGGCCGGGCATCGGTCTTAGCAATGTACAGGAGCTGCTTCGGCTGCTGTTTAAAGAAGAGGGCAGCATGGAGATTATTTCTTCGGAGCTGGGAACGAGGATTCGGTTCTCTATCCCATTGTTAATCTCAACACCCTATCAGAATGAACACTTGATTTCATCATAACGGGCAGATTATTCGGCGCTTCGGCCTGTGCGGGCTGGAACGGGATTTTAAAAGCTACGAGGAGGGGAGACCTATGTGGAAGGTGCTGCTGGTGGAGGATGAGGTGTTCGTGCGAGAGTCCGTACGGGAGATCATCGCGTGGGAGGAGCTTGGATTCAAGGTGGCGGGAGAGGCAGGCAACGGTGCCGAGGCGCTGGAGATGATCCGGAGCAACCCGCCCGATCTCGTGCTGACTGATATCGTGATGCCGGAGATGGACGGCGTGGAGCTCCTCCGCAGAACCCGGGAAGAGGGGTACGCCTCGCGGTTCGTGATGCTGACCTGCATGAGTGATTTCGAGTATGTCCGGCAGGCGATGGAATATGGTGCATCCAACTATATCTTGAAGCTGTCAATGAGCGTGAATACGCTGCGGGAAACGCTGCACAAAATGAACGTCGAGCTGGCGAAGAATAACCCGAACCCGAGCCAACCTGTTCCGATTCCGGTCGTGCCCACGGAGACGATGCCGTCACAGCCGGCACATCATCCCTCCCCAAGGGAAATTACGTCGCACCCGGAAGTACAGAAGATACTGCAGTATATCCATGAGCACTACGAGCAGGACATTACGGTGAAATCGATGTCTGGCTACGTGATGATGGGCGAAAATTACGTCAGCGCGCTCTTCAAGAAAAAGACCGGACGCACCTTGATTCATTATTTGCACCAGGTCCGGGTGGATAAAGCCATCGCGTATTTGCTTCAAACCGACCTCCCTGTTCACGAGATCAGCCTTCGGGTGGGGTTCGTGAACGACAATTATTTTATTAAAATCTTTAAGCGATTGACCGGATTCACGCCGAGTAAATACAGACAACATAGCAAAGACCTCAAATAGAACGATTCTATGCAAGACATAGGATTCGCCGAAACAGGAATTCCATCATTTTGTTCCATCATCTGAATGGATATGTAGCTTAAAAGCGGCTCCCGTTCCCTGCTACGATGAGAGGGCATCATCAAAACCATTATGATTTTCTGGGAGGTCTCTAATATGAAAAATAAAAAGGGATGGGCGATGCTTCTCATCGGTATCATGCTATTGGGTCTTCTCGCCGGTTGCGGTGGTAAGGAACCGTCATCCGCAAGTGAGGGACAAGGAACGGACAATTCGAAAGCGCCTTCATCGGGCGAACCGATCAAACTAACCATGTGGGGCGGCGTACCGCCGGAAGCGGGACCGCAAGAAGTCATTGATGCATGGAATGCTGAGCATCCGGATGTTCAAGTCGAATATGTGCGCTACGTCAATGACGATGACGGAAACCTGAAGCTCGATACTGCCATGATTACGGGCCAGGATGTAGACCTGTTCGTAAATTACACGCTTTCCCAAACGTCCAAACGGGTGGAGTCCAACCTAGCCTTGGATCTGAGCCAATTCAACGATTACAATATTGACGAGAAAATGGGACCTGACGCCGAAGGCTGGAAAATCAACGGGAAGTATTATGGAATGCCGACCACGAAGAGTGCGTTCTTCGTCGCGCTGAACAAGGAAGCCCTCGATGCAGCGGGCCTGCCCGTTCCGAAGGATTGGACGTGGGATGAACTGCGCGAATATGCCAAGAAACTCAAAGTCGGTAATAACTACGGGTTTATTCAAAATATGGAGCCTTTCGTCGATCCGATTGATTCGGTGTTATCGCAAGAGGGGTATACCAAGGCGGACGGAACTTCGAATCTGGACCACCCGCTGGTCAAAAAATGGCTGGAAACGCTGAAGGTCATGATGAAGGAAGACAAGACCACGCCGCCGCTCGGAGAGCAGCTGACTTCCAAAATGCCGGTGGAGCAAGTGTTCTTGAGCGGAGAAGTGCCTATGTTGAATATCGGGGCCTGGCTCCTGCGAAGCTCGAACAACTTTACCGATTTCCCGCGCGACTTCACCATCGCATTCGCACAAGTGCCGAGACTGACGGACAGTGCAGACAATTACGTGACAAGGGGCGGTCTCGGGGATTACATCTCCATTAATGCCAAATCCAAAAAGCAAGCGGAAGCTTGGGAATTCCTGAAGTGGTATGCGGACGGAGGCATGGCTCCTATGGCTGCTGGCGGAAGATTGCCTGCATCGAAGGACGCCAATCAGGAAGAAGCGTTAAACAGCCTGCTCGGGGATAAGAAAGACACGTATGACCTGGATTCCCTGATGCATGTCATGTTCGAAGACAAAACGCCTACGTATGTAAGGAGCTTGCCGCAAGAGGTAATGGATATGCGCGCCCAGGAGTACGAGAAGTATTTCCTGGACGCACAATCGCTGGATCAAACTCTAGAAGCCATGGTAAACCGGCATAATACGTTATTAAAAGAGGGCAAATAAGAGGTTATCAGCACTAATAGAAGGGGACTATCGCTTCAGCGGTGGTCCCCTTTTTTGCTTGAGATAATAGAACAAATCTACGGAGCCGCCAAAAATCACGACCCTGCAATTGCATACTTCTGTAGCATAAATTCGAAGGTTTTGTTCCTTATCCCCGCTTGGTCCCGACTGCTATGCTTGAGATGAAAAAGACCAAGAGGAGTGGGGCTATGTGAAAACATCCTGGATGAAACGGCAACAGTATCTCGGCTATCTGTTTATCGGTCCGAACATGGTCGGCGTGATGCTGTTTTTTATTGTGCCAGCCTTGTATTCGTTCTATCTCATGTTTACGGATTACAAATTTATGAGCTCGGACACGAAGTTCGTGGGTCTGGCCAATATTCAAAAAATGCTGGGCGACGAGGTCTTCTACATTTCGATCAAAAATACGTTGTTCTTTCTGTTATCCGTTCCTATATCGATTGGACTGGCTTTTATCGTCGCCGTAGTTTTGAACCGCTCGGTGTATTTAAAAAAGCTGCTCCGCGCCTTATATTTCATGCCTTACATCACCAGCGGCGTCGCCGTGGCCTTTGTGTGGATGCTGCTGTTCCATCCGAATAACGGCCCGATCAACGGAATCCTCAAGTCGTTCGGCATTACCAATCCCCCGGGATGGCTGTCCACCATGGATTCCTCTATGTATGCCATCGACATCATCTGGATCTGGTTTATGCTCGGCTATAACATGATCATCTACCTAGCCGCTCTGCAAGAGGTTTCGACTGAACTGCTGGAGGCCGCCAAAATCGACGGGGCCCGCGCCTGGCAAACGGTTCGCAGCATCTTGTGGCCGCTCGTCAGCCCTACAACCTTCCTTCTGCTGATTACCGGGCTCATCATGACCATCAAGCAATTCGGGATCATTCAAGCCATTACGCAAGGGGGCCCGGGCAACAGCACCACCGTGCTGTCCCTGTTCATTTACCAAAACGCCTTCCGTTACTACGAAATGGGTTATGCATCCGCGATCTCCTGGGCGCTGTTCTTGATCATCATGATCTTCACTGTCATTCAATGGATCGGTCAGAAGCGCTGGGTTCACTATTAAGGAGGAAGGAATATGACCAAAGCTTTATATACTAAAATAATCATCACGCTCATTATGCTGTTCTTCAGCGTAATTATGATCGTTCCTTTCCTCTGGATGATCAGCACTTCGTTCAAGATGCCGGCGGAAGTGTTCCAATACCCGATTAAGTGGATTCCCGCCCAATTCATGTGGGATCATCATGTGAAAGTGTGGACAGGAGCGAACAGCTTTGGCCAATACTACCTGAACTCGCTAAAAGTCGCCTTGATCAGCACCGTCGGAGCGGTACTGCTGTCCGCTTTAGCCGCTTACGGCTTTGCCCGGATCGAGTTTAAGGGACGGAATGCTATGTTCATGATCTATCTGTCGATGATGATGGTCCCTCCCCAGGTCTTGTTTGTACCGAAGTTCATCATGTTCGACTGGGTCGGTATCTACAACACGCATTGGGCCCTTATATTGCCGGGCGTATTCACGATTTTCGGGGTGTTCATGATGCGGCAGTTCTTCCTCTCCGTACCGCATGAAATTTCGGAGGCTGCCTTTATCGACGGAGCAGGACATTTCCGCATTTTTTCGCGGATCATTCTGCCGATGGCGAAGCCTTCGCTGGCTACGCTGGCCATTATCGATTTCTCCTGGCACTGGAACGATTACGAGAACGCTTTGGTGTTTTTGATCGATCAGGATCTGTATACCGTTCCGCTGGGACTGCAAAATTTCATTCTGGAAAATACGGTGGATTATAACGGCATGATGGCGGCGGCGACCGCAGGCATCATTCCGATGATTCTCGTGTTCCTGATCGGTCAGAAATATATCATTCAGGGCGTGGCGAGCTCGGCTGTAAAAGGATAGCCCAGAATCCAGGTCCACACATGAGCTGGACAAAAATGAAAGGAGTCGAAGCATGAGAAACGAAACGGCAGTAAGCGACATTACGGTGATTGGCGGCGGTTTGGCAGGGGTATGCGCGGCGGTGGCAGCCGCTAGACTCGGACAGAAGGTAGCACTCGTGCAGAACCGTCCCGTGCTGGGGGGCAACTCCAGCAGCGAGGTGCGGGTATGGGTTTGCGGCGCGACGGCCCACGGGATCAACCGCTATGCCCGGGAAACCGGCATTATGGGCGAGATGTTCGTGGAGAACCAGTACCGGAATCCGGACGGCAATCCGTATCTATGGGATTTGATCGTGCTGGAGACCGTACGGGCCGAGCCGAATATAACCTTGTTCTTGAATACGGACGTGCATGAGGTTGAAGCGGATGGTGATTCTGACGCGCGGCAGATCCGATCGGTTACCGGTTGGATGATGGGCTCGGAGCGGCGCATCCGGTTTGAGAGTCCCGTGTTCCTGGATTGCACGGGGGACGGGCTGGTCGGCTTTCTGGCGGGAGCGAAATACCGGATCGGGCGGGAAGCCCGCAGCGAATACGGGGAGGAATGGGCGCCGGAAACGGCGGACGATGTGACGCTCGGCAGCACGCTGCTGTTCTACACCAAGGACGCCGGACATCCGGTGAAATTCGTGCCGCCCGTTTTTGCGAAGGATATTACGCAGACGCCGATCCCGATCAAGCGGGTCATCCGCAGCGGCGACTCGGGCTGCCATTACTGGTGGATCGAATGGGGCGGGGAGCTCGATACCGTGCATGACAATGAGCGGATCCGCGATGAGCTGTGGTCGGTCATTTACGGCATATGGGACTATATCAAAAATTCCGGCAAATTCGATGCCGTCAATATGACGCTGGAGTGGGTCGGCGCCCAGCCGGGCAAGCGGGAATACCGCCGGTTTGTCGGCGACTATGTGCTCACGCAGAACGATATCATGGCCCAGGAGCCGTTCGAGGACCGGGTGGCCTTCGGCGGCTGGTCGATCGATCTGCATCCGCCGCAGGGCATGTACGCCGAAGAGAGCGGCTCGAAGCATATGCATGCGGACGGGAATTACCATATCCCGTACCGCAGCCTGTATTCGGCAAACGTGACCAACCTGTTGTTCGCCGGGCGCAACATCAGCGCCACCCATGTGGCCTTTGGCACCACGCGGGTCATGGCGACCTGCGCCGTCCTGGGCGAAGCGGCCGGCACGGCTGCGGCGCTGTGCGTCCAGCACGGCATCACGCCGCGCGAGCTGTCGCGCAGCCGGAGCGGGGAGCTTCAGCAGACGCTGCTGAAGCAGGATGCCTCCGTGCTCGAGGTGGTGAACCGCGATCCGCGGGATCTGGCACGAAGCGCCAAGATCAGCGCATCGTCCCACCTGTCCAGGATTGTGATCGAGGAGGCGGAGGCCTCTTATGCGCTGGAACGGGACATCGCCGTGCTGATGCCGGCCGATCCGCGTCTGAACGGAGAACTGGAATGGCTGATCGATGCGAAGCGGGATACTCAACTGACCGTAGAAATTTGGAGCACCGGGAAAAGGGAGAATTACGTGCCCGCCAAGCTGGAGAGCCGGACGGAGATCCAGGTGAAGGCAGGAACGCAGCAGTGGGCAGCCATGCCCGTTGATTGGCAGCCGGGAGAAGCGCAGAATGCGTTTGTCATCGTTCGTCGCAATCCGGATCTCTCCCTGTATCTGTCCTCCCGGACCGTCAGCGGATGTCTTGCTTTTGAACGCGGTGCTGCCTCGCAGGTGTCCAAGGAGCTCGAGGACCATGACGACAACCAGCTCGTTGTCGAGTGGAGCATGAAAAAATGGGTTCGCCGAATGTTTTGCCTGAGAATGACCGGCATCACGGATGCTTATCATCCCGAGCATGTCATTGACGGCTATAAACGTCCGTTCGGCGGTCCGCATATGTGGGTATCGGAGCGCATCGCAGACGGGGAGACGCCTTGGTTGAAGCTGGAATGGGAAGAGGCGCGGACGATTCGTGAGATTCACCTCATTTTCAACGATGACGTTAATGAAGATCTGATCAATCTGCACCATCATCGTACGCCTTTCGATATCATCCCTGAGCTGGTCAGTGCCTATAGATTAGAGGCGCTGGATTCGGAAGGGAATTGGATTACGCTTGACTTGGAGGCGCATAACCGCCGCCGGAAGAGAGTCCACCGTTTGGAGGAGCCTGTTCAGAGCACGGCGCTTCGGTTGGTGGTGGAAAGCACGAACGGCTCGGATTATGCCGAGGTTATTGAAGTGAGGGTTTACTGTTAGTTAAAAAATAAAAGCTGGCTCCTGTATTCATCAGGTGCCAGCTTTATTTCGCTTGTGAATTTCGACGAGCCCTCAAAAGGCTGACCGTGGCTCATTGGCATTTCGGTCCGTCTTGAAATAACCGTTTAGTAAGAGGTCACCGAACAGGATCATAAAGGTGGCTTGCTGTAGGCAAGATCATGTATTCATAAGGTTGATGACGCTAATCTTCTTTCGACGGAAAGATCGTCAATTCTGCTGCAGCATCTCCAAAAATGCCCCTGCAGCAAGCGAGGGCGACACCTGCTTCCGAACAGCGACACCAATATATCGATCCGGTAACGGCATTTCTGTTCGAAGCTCTAGCAAGGAACCGTCCGAGATGCGGGACGCGACGAAGGCTCGCGGCAAGAATGCTGTTCCATAACCGCGCTCGGCAAATTCCGCTAACATGTCCAGGCTGTTCAACTCGAAGTCGGCTTCCACTTCCACTCCTTGTGATCGGAACCACCCTTCGATGAAGGAACGTGTCGAGCTGCCGGGGGATAGCATTAAGAGGGGAAGCTCCGTTAACTGTTCTGTCCGAAGGGGCTCTCGCGCCCATTCTGCGAAGGCCGTTCCGATCACAGCGCAATAAGGGGAGTCATGCGAGTCGATGATCTTGATCTCTTCATCCGATACGGGCAGGTGAACAAAGCCGAGATCCAATGAGCCTTTCTTTAAGCGCTCCAAAATGCTGCTTGTCCGCTCCTGTGACAGCTGAATACGGATGTCGGGATAGCGGACATGGAATCGGTCGAGCAAGGCGAGGAGAAAGTCCTTGAGGATTGCCCCATTCGCGCCAATCCTCAGCCTGCCTTCGCTGAACTGCTGTAGCCTTTTCAAGCGGCGCTCGGCTGAATCAAGTTCATCGAATGCTTGCCTTACATGCTGATACAAGGCCTGACCTTCTTGCGTTAAGCGGACACCCTTGGATAACCGGTCGAACAGCCCTACACCGAGTGCTTCTTCCAACTGCTTGATGGCGTAACTCACAGAAGGCTGTGTCATATGGAGGTTTTGCGCAGCTTTCGTCAGATTGGAAGTCTCTGCCGCATGCAGGAACACTCGATACCATTCCGTGTTTGCGATCATTTGTCATCAATCCTCTCTATGGGAACTCTTCGATATTGCGATTTCATTTATTTCAAATATACCTCTAAACTGAAGGAGAAGGAATCGAAAGTATTCGGGAGGTATGGACATGGCAGGGAGTACGTTTGGAGAGCGGTTAAAAATGACTACGTTCGGGGAGTCACACGGAGAAGCAGTGGGCGTCATTTTGGAAGGCGTCACACCGGGCGTTGAGCTGGACGAGGCCTACATTCAGATTCAGATGGATCGAAGAAGACCCGGGCAATCCTCAGTTACAACTCCGCGCAAGGAATACGATAAGATACGAATTTTATCCGGTCTTTTCGAGGGGCGAACGACGGGAACGCCACTGTGCATCATGCTTAATAACACCGACATGCGCCCGTCGGCATACGACACAATCAAATCGGCCTACCGGCCCGGGCATGCGGATTTCACTTATGAAAAGAAATACAAGATCCGCGACTATCGCGGCAGCGGAAGAGCTTCGGGAAGGGAGACAGCTGCGCGAGTGGCTGCCGGAGCCGTGGCGCGCAAGCTTTTAGAACGTCGGGGCGTCTCCATCATGGCTTATACGACGGAGATTGGTGGCATCCGATGTGAGCAATTCGACGCCGATGCTATCGAACAAAATGCCGTTCGCGCGTGCGATCCTGAAGCAGCCGTTCGCATGATCGAGATGATCGAACGACTGGCAGAAGAAGGCGACAGCTGCGGGGGGATCGTCGAATGTCGAATTAGCGGCATTGCCGCAGGACTGGGGGAGCCCGTATTCGACAAGCTTGACGCTGAGTTAGCGAAGGCAATGTTATCTGTTGGCGCGATTAAGGGCATTGAATTCGGGACGGGCTTCCAAGCGGCCTCTATGCGGGGAAGCGAACATAACGATCAGATGGACGCAGGAGGGTTCCGGACGAACCATGCCGGCGGGATCATCGGTGGTATCAGCACTGGGGCGGACATCGTGTTTCGAGTCGTCGTAAAGCCGACTTCATCCATTTCTATCCCTCAACAGACTGTCGATGTGGACGGCAACGAACGGGAGATTGCGACGATCGGCAGGCACGATCCATGCATCTGTCCCCGCGTCGTACCCGTGATCGAAGCGATGGCTTGCATGGTAATCGAGGATCATTACAAGCGTCAAGCCGCCCTGCAAGACGAATAGCCGTCTGGATGAAGCCGATCGGAGAGTATCAGCTGTGTCTCATTTCAGCTATCGGGTATTTCTGGCTGTATGTTTCGCCAGGTCAATTCTTCGGAAAACGGTCCGTTGAATGGAGCTAGAAGTGGCGGTCCCATGAGCGGCAGGCTGTCCAGGTCAGCGGTAAGAGCAAATTATTATACAGCAAAAAACCGGAAGAGACTGAAGTCTTCTTCCGGTTTTTTGATTTAAGAGATAAGAAAGTATAGACATCCGAGGCTTAGCATCCTTATCTCGCAAGAAAAACTTCCGCTACATGCGGTCTGTCTACTGTGAAAGTACGTCGATCGACGTTTTTCTTATAGATATAGAATTTATAAGTTATCAGCGGAGCTGATGAAATTCTATATCGCAAGAAAACCTACCTTTGAATCGCGGTCGCTCGTCCTTGAATTGGCCTCGATAGAGGTTTTCTTATATTTAAAGATCCAATGCGGCTATAAGTCCCGGGGGGTGGGACTGAAATCGCATTAAACCAGGGTTTTCAAGGAATCCGGCGTGAATGGTGCCAACTCGTCGAAACGTCCGTTTCGAACCTTAGCAGCCCACTCTGGATCAGCCAGCAGGGCACGGCCTACGGCAACCAGGTCAAATTCATGCTCCTCAAGGCGGTTCAGCAGCTCTTCAAGGTCCTTCTGGCCGGCACCCTTACCTTGGGTGAAGAGGCTTGTAAATACTTCATCGAGGCCGACAGAACCAACGGTGATAACCGTTTTCCCTGTCAGTTTCTTGGCCCATCCAGCAAAGTTCAGGTCAGAACCTTCGAATTCAGGCTCCCAGAAGCGGCGGGTCGAGCAGTGGAATATATCGACCCCGGCGTCAGACAGCGCGGTTAACAACTGATCCAGCTTTTCAGGCGTATCCGCCAGCTTTGCTTCATATTGGGTCGTCTTCCATTGGGATAAGCGGATAGCAACCGGGAAGTCCGGACCCACCGCCTCACGTACGGCTTTCACCACTTCGACCGCAAAGCGGGCGCGCTTCAGCATGTCACCTCCGTATTCATCGGTACGCTGGTTCGTTCTCTCCCAGAGGAATTGGTCGATCAGGTATCCGTGGGCACCATGGATTTCTACTCCGTCAAAGCCAATGCGCTTGGCATTCGCGGCCGCATCGGCATAAGCTTGAATGACCTGCTCGATCTCATCCTTGGTCATCGGCTTCGTGACGACGTTGCCGTCCAGGTCAAGTCCGGATGGTCCGATGGGAAGTGCCTCCGGATTTGGCTCGGCGCCTATTGGTCTAGTCATGCCGATATGCCAAATTTGCGGCATGATCTTACCGCCGATTTCATGGACCTGACGGACCACCTCGGCCCAGCCGTTCAATGCGGCTTCACCATGGAAGTTAGGCACATTGGGGCTATCGGTAGCCGCTGGATGGTTAATCAGTGTTCCTTCGGTAATGATCAATCCGACGCCATTCTCCGCACGCCGGCGGTAGTAAGCGGCCACATCCGGGCCTGGAACGCCGTTAGGGGAGAACCCGCGCGTCATAGGGGCCATCACCACGCGGGACGAAAGAGTAAGGTTACCGATGGTAAATGGCTCGAATAGGGACGCTGTAGAACGGACATTTTGATTTTGGTTGGTCATGTATGGAATCCTCCAATATGTTTAATATGCTTTTCTGTATTTTCATAAAAATAGATATATATGATAAAAAGAAAGAGCTTTTAAGCTTAATCTTCAATTTCACTTTGCTTTTTAAGCCTAAAGCTCTTTCTTGAGTTGTTCGATAAAACGCTGAATGCCTTCCTCATTCCGTCTGTAATATGTCCACTGGCCCGCTCGATGGGATTCCAGTAGACCGGCCTTTTGCAATTTTACCAGGTAGCCAGAAACGACCGACTGAGCGAGTCCTGTTTTATCCGAAATGGAGCCCACGCAGATACCGCCCTGAAAATCACATTTCGAAGGCATGTGATCCTGCGGAGCAAAATGTTCCTCCGGATGCTTCAGCCACTCCAGGATTTTAAACCGGGACTCGTTTGATAGTGCTTTGATGGTTTGTAAGGTATCCATATGCTTATTATATCTATTTTTATAGAAATGTAAATATGGTTTTTAAAAAGATGGCTATCGGAAGATCAAAACAAGGCCAAGCGTTTGTTGTTTTGCCGTATGAAGGATGCAGACTACAGCTTACCGTGCTCCCACAAATTCAGCTGATTTGATGCCGGCTTGGCGGCCGAAAATAATGATCTCGGCAACAGAGTTGCCACCGATCCGGTTTTGACCGTGCAATCCGCCTGTTAGTTCACCGGCTGCAAACAATCCTGGAATAGGCTTGCCGTCTTTATCCAAAACTTCCGTGTTCGTGTTGATTTTTACGCCGCCCATGGTGTAGTGAATACCGGGGGCGATTTGGATGGCGTGGTATGGCGCTTCGGACAAGTCGTTATCCATGCCTGTCGTTCTGTCGAATTCGGTATCTTTATTGTTCTTCACCGCACTGTTCCATGTATCCAGTGTGACTTTAAGCTGATCAGCTGGGACGCCCATTTCTTTGGCTAAAGACTCGATCGAATCACCGTGAATGACAAAGCCCATTTTCTCATATTGCTGAATCGCTTTGACGCGGGATTTTACCCCGGAATCGAACACAAGATAAGCCGATTTTTCAGGAAGCTTATTGATGGCGGCGGTGACGTTGTCCCGAGTATCCAGCTCGTTTGTGAAACGTTTGCCTTGGCTGGTCACGAGGATGGCTCCTTCTCCCCGAACGGCCTCCCCGATGAGATAAGATTTCTCCTGCTGCACCGTAGGGTGAACCTGGATTTGATCCATATCGACCGTTGTACCGCCGAGCTTTTCAATCATGGTGATGCCGTCACCGGTGCTGCCTTCCTGGTTGGTGGTCACGTACCCTTTCAGATCGGACCGAACTTCGGAAATCATGTCCATATTGGCTCCGAAACCGCCGGTTGTTACAACGACGGCATCTGCTGCAATGTTTTTCTCATCATTCTCGTTGAAGATGACTTTGACGCCGTTTACCTTGCCGTCTTTTTCCGTAATATCCGTTACCTTGGCATTGACGAATAGCGGAATTTCTTGTTCTTGTACATTTTTTACCAGTCCGTTGACAAGGTATTGTCCTACTGCTGAGCCGTCCTCAGGACGGTGCGTGCGTTTTTCGTTCATGCCGCCCGTAATGGTGATATTGTTCAACCGAATCCCAATGGAATCCAGCCAATCGATCGCGCTTGCCGAGTTGTCAACGAAGAAACGAAGCATGTCTTTGTCGTTGGTTCCATGACCGCCCTTTAAAGTCTCTTCATAAAATAAATCGTTGTTGTCCTTAATGCCCTGTTCTTGTTGGAACTTGGTTTCGGAAGCATTCATGCCCGAAGATGATTTTATGGTATTCCCGCCGGCAATCGGCATTTTTTCAAAAATGACCGGATTCATGCCTTTTTCTTTTGCCTCAAGAGCAGCAGACATACCGGCTCCGCCTGCACCGACGATGATGATATCATACTTTTCTTTGAGCTGATCGATCGGCGTATAACCGGTTTGGGACGCACCCGAAACGGCTGTCTCTTGGTCTTCTTCTTTTTTCGCGTTGTCCTGACTCTGATCCTGGTTCCCGCTGCCGCATCCCGCGATAGCAAGCATGAAAGAGAGAATGAGTATAAGCGTTGCTGCAAACTTCCTTTTCACTGTGTAACCCTCCATTTTCTCTATATCTATTTAGTTGACCCTAAAGAGCCAATCGAAAAAGGAGGTCGTAACGAAGGAAAGCGAGAAGTGAAAAGGAACGTGAGCGTGACCTTTACTCTTCGAATCTCAGATCTTCCCTGGTTGCCTCCCTCCGGTCGGCCTCGTCAGGTCCACTTCATTGTAATATAGAGCAATCAATTATGTGGTGAATTATTTCACAATGTGTATTGGGTCTTATTTATTACGATGCCACCCGGGCTACGATCTCTTGACTTCCTGCGTGTTTCCAATTTATTTTGCCTCATAAGGATACCGCTTTTTCGCGTTGAGTTCCTTTATAATGAAGATATATAATCTGATCATTGCCTGTGTGGATGATTACGCTCTTGATTGGAGGGGTTTTATGGCACAAACAACAAAAAAAGCGCTTGCCCTATCGCTAAAAAAAATGCTTGAGAAAAAAACGCTTGATAAGATAACCGTTATTGATATTGTTGAGGACTGCGAAGTAAATCGCCAAACGTTTTATTATCATTTCAAGGATATTTATGATCTTGTGGAGTGGATTTGCACAAGTGAGGCTACCATAGCGTTGGATGGCAAGAAAACATATGACACGTGGCAGCAGGGCCTATTGCAAATATTTGAGTATGTGCTGAAAAACAAGGCGTTTGTGACGAGTGTCTATCATTCGATTAAACGAGAGCAACTGGAAAGGTACCTATTTAACGTAACCTATAATCTTTTGATAGGAGTTATCGAGGAAAAGGCCGTTACGATGTCGATCAGGGATGATGATAAGTCGTTTATCGCTGACTTTTATAAATATGCGTTTGTAGGATTGATGCTGGATTGGATTGCTAAAGGGATGAAGGAAGAGCCCGCTGCGATTGTGGACCGGCTAAGCATTTTGATTCAAGGAGATATTTTTTTCGCGCTTGAAAAGTTTAAATCGCACCACGATCATTAGACAATATTAGGCTTTTGTCGAAAGTTTCGACATTAGGCGGACATTGTCTATAGGAGACCTCCGAATATTTTCTTATGATGAAGTTGCTAGAATCAATTCGGAGGTGACTGGAATGTATTATAGCAATGGAAATTATGAAGCGTTTGCCCGTCCGGAAAAACCGGTCGATGTCGACAAAAAATCAGCATATCTGGTTGGAGCCGGTTTAGGCTCTCTGGCAGCTGCGTGCTTCCTTGTGCGCGACGGCCAAATGAAGGGAGAACGGGTTCACATTCTGGAGGAGCTTAGTCTTCCCGGAGGTGCCTGCGACGGAATTCATGACAGCGATAAAGGTTTTATTATTCGCGGTGGACGGGAAATGGAAGATCATTTTGAATGCTTGTGGGATTTGTTCCGTACTATTCCGTCTCTTGAAATTGAAGGCGCATCGGTTTTGGATGAGTTTTACTGGCTGAACAAGAAAGATCCAAACTATTCTCTAATGAGAGCCACGGTTAACCGAGGCGAGGATGCCCATACGGATGGAAAATTTGCTCTGAGTGAAAAAGCTTCGCTGGAAATCGTGAAGTTATTCTTTACTCGAAACGAAGATTTGTATGATAAGCAAATTACCGATGTATTCACGGAGGATTTCTTTGCCTCGAATTTCTGGCTTTACTGGAGAACGATGTTTGCCTTTGAAGATTGGCACAGCGCTTTGGAGATGAAGCTTTACATTCAAAGATTCATTCACCATATTGGCGGACTGCCTGATTTTTCGGCGTTAAAATTTACGAAATATAATCAATATGAGTCATTGATTCTGCCAATGATGAAATATTTGCAGTCGCATGGCGTTCATTTCCAATATGATACAACGGTCACGAATGTAGTATTTGATATTCAAGGTAATAAGAAGGTTGCCAAGCAAATTGTATGTCGCCGTGCTGGCAATGAGGAATATATCGATTTAACGGAAGATGATTTGGTGTTTGTGACAAATGGCAGCTGCACGGAAAATTCTTCTTCGGGCGACCATCATCGTGCGGCTGAATTCAATCGTTCCGCAGGCGGCTGCTGGGAGCTCTGGAGAAATATCGCCAAGCAGGATCCATCCTTTGGGCGCCCCGATAAATTCTGCACGAATACGGAAGCGACGAACTGGGAATCGGCAACCGTTACGACACTTGATGACAGAATTCCGCCCTATATTGAAAAAGTTTGTCAGCGCGACCCGTTCAGCGGAAAGGTCGTTACCGGCGGCATCGTGTCCGTAAAGGATTCCAAGTGGCTCATGAGTTACACTTTAAATCGTCAACCGCATTTCAAAGAGCAGCCGAAAGATCAGCTTGTGGTATGGGTATATGGATTATTCACCGATGTTCCGGGCGATTACATCAAGAAGCCGATGAGAGAATGTACCGGCGAGGAAATTACGATGGAGTGGCTGTACCATCTGGGTGTGCCGGAGCATGAAATTGCTGACATGGCTGCCAACTCTGCCCGCTGCATCCCGACCATGATGCCTTACATTACGGCATTCTTCATGCCGAGAACAGAAGGAGACCGGCCAAAAGTAGTTCCGGATGGTTGCGTCAACTTCGCGTTTATCGGACAGTTTGCCGACACGGTTCGCGACACCGTATTTACAACCGAATATTCGGTTAGAACGGCAATGGAGGCTGTGTACACCTTATTAAACGTAGACCGCGGCGTACCCGAAGTGTTCGGCTCCTGCTACGATGTCCGTGTACTGCTGGACTCCACTTCCAAAATGATGGACGGTAAAAAACTAACCGATTTGAAGCTTCCGTTGATCATGAACTTAATAGAAAAGCAGGCTTTGAAAAAAGTTTCCGGAACCGTCATCGAAGATATGTTGAAACGCTATAACATCATATAGTCGAAGTCCCATTGTCAAAGATGATATGGAACATCAATGAGCGCACCAATCCAAGATTGGTGTGCTGTATGGAAAAAAACAAACACGATAGATCCCTGGCCTTTATGGCCTTTGGAGACCTATCGTGTTTATTTATTCTTTGAAGGAAAGGCCCTTCTCGGCAAGAGCTTCGCGCAGTATTCTGATCGCTTTGGGCCCTACCCCGTGAAGCGCCAGCAGTTCTTTCTCGGATGCTTGGGTGAGGTCGGCAAGCTGATGATAGCCTGCAGCGATTAGGGCTCGACGTGCAGGTTTACCGGCCTTAACGGGAAAATCGCTCTCTGCAGCCGGAGTGGGGGTTTTGTCACGCATGCAGATCCCTCTCTTTTCGGTTGTTTTGTTAAAGCGGATATAAGGCACCAGACTGAATGGTAGACGCTAAGTTTGTAGGAATAATTTAGTAAGATTATGTTATACATCTCATGTTCTGTAAAGAACGAATTCCATACTCATGGCAGAAAAGGCAGATTCATGGAGGGTTCAGGCAATCTTCATAAATTCTATTGACAATCTTAATGAGAATAATTATCATTGTGCTGAGTGTTGATAATGATAATTGTTCTCAATAATTATTATTAGTAAACAATATCTACAATACATAGAGGGTATGAGGGGGAGAAATTCAATGCGCAGTATGAAGGGTCTCGTGTTTATCGTATTGATTTTTGCATTGGTTTTAGCCGGTTGTGGCGGAGGCGCGGCATCCAATGATGGAGGCGGCTCTACCGCAGCGCAGAATTCGGATCAAGGGGCCGCACAGGGTGGGGATAACACCGAGGCCACGCCGGAGACCCGAACCATTAAGCACGCCCTGGGCGAAACGGAAATCACTGGCGTTCCTAAGCGTATTGTCGCACTGGAATGGCTTTACGCGGAGGATGTCCTTGCGCTCGGCGTTCAGCCCGTCGGCATTGCAGATATTGAGGGGATGAACCAATGGGTAAACATTCCGGTGGAGATCGGTTCGGACGTGACCGATGTCGGCACTCGTCAAGAGCCGAATCTCGAGCTTATCGCTTCCTTGAAGCCGGACCTGATCATCGGTTTGAAATCGAATCTTGAAGCTGGCTATGATACTTACAACAGCATCGCGCCAACATTGGTATTCGATCCTTATCCGGTTGAGGGACAAGGGGACCAATATGAAGAGATGGTTAATACCTTCAATACGATTGCTGACGTGCTTGGCAAAAAAGACGAAGCTGCAAAAGTACTTAGCGACCTGGATCAAACCTATGCCGACGCCAAAGCCAAGCTTGAAGCTGCCGGTATGACGGAAAAACCATTTGCGCTGGCGATGGGGTACAGTAACCAGAATGCGGTGACGTTCCGGATTTCGACGGACAATTCCCTGGCCGTCAAAATTTTGGAGCACATCGGGTTAACCAATGCCCATAAGCCTAATCAATTTGAGGTATATGGATTTACCACTGGGGACGTAGAGGCATTGCCTGCCCTTCAGGATGCGAATTTCCTGCATATAATTCAGGATAGCGATAACGTCATCGAGAACCAATTGAAGGACAATCCGGTATGGAAAGGTCTGAACTTTGTTAAAGAAGACCGCGTGTATGCACTTGGCGGTGACATGTGGCCATACGGCGGCCCATTGTCTGCCCAAACCATGGCCCAGAAGACAGCTGATCTGCTCACAAAATGAGTCTCGGTAAGAAACTGGCACAAGGCTCCGCGCCGGTGAGCATCCATCCAGCCCCACCCGTTTCCTCAGGTAGGGGCTGGAAGCCGTTATGGATGCTGGTTGGAGGCCTTGTGGCTCTGTTATTTCTCACATTTATCAGCTTGACGCAAGGGCTAGCGGATATATCCGTCAAAACGGTGGTCCAAGCCTTGGTGTCTCCGCAGGATATTGCAGATCATCATCTCATCCGCAGCGTGCGTCTTCCTCGAACAGTGATGGGCCTATTATCAGGCGCGGCCTTGGCGGTGTCGGGTGTGCTCATGCAGACCGTCACGCGCAACCCGCTGGCATCGGAGACAACGCTTGGCGTGAATGCCGGCGCTTATTTGGCCGTCGTGGCGGGGATGATCTTCTGGCCGGGACTGCTGCATCAGTATGCCCTTCCTTTGGCTGTCTCAGGGGGAACACTGGCGGCTGTAGCGGTCTATGCGCTGGCGGGAAAAACGCAGGGCTCCCCCTTGCGGATTGCATTGTCCGGGATGATCGTCACTCTGGTTCTATCCTCCGTTACGAGTGCGCTGGTGCTGCTGAACCAGCAAACGACGCAGGGGATTTTTCTGTGGGGCTCCGGCTCGCTAATTCAGAATGACTGGGATGGCGTAGCTTTTTCATGGCCGTGGATCATTGGCGGGCTGATCGTGCTGTGTTTAGCGGTACGCCAGTGGGACATTCTGACCCTCAATGAAGAGTCGGCACGTTCCCTTGGCCAAAAAGTCGGCACTACCCGCTTGCTTGCGATGGGGGCAGCCATTGTGCTGGCCTGCGTGACCGTGAGCGTGGTCGGTCCGATCGGCTTTATCGGGTTGGTCGCTCCTCATCTGGTCCGCCTGTCCGGCGTGATCCGGCATGCGGGGTTAATTCCGCTGGCTGCCTTATGGGGCTCTGCTCTGCTTGTCGGGGCCGACACGGTGGCCAGGATGTTCATAAACGCCTACGGTGAGCTTCCGGTCGGGGCCATTACGGCCATGATCGGAGCCCCGTGCCTCATCTGGCTTGCCATGCGGGTATCCCGCTCGTTGATCGGAGGGAGCGGGGCTTCCGGCGGATCAGCCATGGCGGTCACGAGCCTGCGCCGGATACCATATCCGGCCTTGGTAACACTGTTCAGCGTGCTGCTGGCGCTGGTATGGATATTCAGCCTGATGAGCGGCAGTCTGCGCATTCCCTTCACGGAAGTGCTGGCCGTGCTTACGGGAGGCGGCGAGTCGATGTATCGCCAGATTCTGCTGGAATTCCGCTTGCCGAGGCTGCTCACAGCCGGCTTGTCCGGCATGGCGCTGGCCGTCAGCGGCAGTCTTCTGCAGAATGCGGTCCGGAATCCGCTGGGAGATCCCCAGGTGATCGGAGTGACCAGCGGAGCCGGTGCGGGCGCACTGCTTCTGATGATAGGCTTTCCGCAATTGTCGGCTGGCTGGGTACCGGTCGGAGCGGTTCTCGGAGGGTTGGCTGCAGCCGCTTTGGTATACGCGGTGTCCTGGAAAAGAGGACTTCATCCGACGATTCTTACGCTGGTTGGAATTGCAGTTGCCGCGCTTGGTTCTGCCATCATCAATCTGATGATCATTCATGCGAAGGTCGACGTAGCGCCCGCATTATCCTGGATGGCGGGAAGCACGTATAACCGGGGCTGGACGGAGGTCCAGCGGATTGTTCCCGCCATTCTGATCCTGCTGCCTCTGGCTGCGTGGCTCGGGCGGAAGGTGGATCTGCTGACGTTCAGCGAAGAAAGCTCCACCGGTCTTGGCCTTCATGTACGGAATACCCGGATGTACGTCGCCATCATTGCGGTGCTGTTGGCTTCGATTGCCGCAGCCAATGTCGGCTCGGTCGGCTTTATCGGACTGCTTGCGCCGCATGCCGCCAGAATGCTGGTTGGGGCCCGCCATCGGCAATCGATGGTTATCGCTGCGCTGCTCGGCGGAATTTTGCTGGCTGGGGCAGACTGGATCGGGAGGGTGGTCATGATTCCGAAGGAACTGCCTTCGGGTATCGTTACCGCGCTTCTGGGTGCGCCGTACCTGTTATATTTGATGGGGAAAACCAATAAACTGAAACATAAATAACCGTATGTTGAATATCCAAAAAGGCTATTCCATAGTCGCCAAGAGAGGTGACATGGGATGGCCTTTTTTTGTCTTCAATCGGTTGATTATTAGATTTGCCTCGCTTTGCTTCTTCTGGCTGTGGTCGGCTGTTAGGCTTCCGTGTACCGCACAAACGACAGGATGATATCCTGCGGATGATCTCCGAAACCCGAACCATATAGATTCAGGCCGTTCGGGTGCTCGGCGTCTTTCTTCACTTCAAAGCGGACGCGGATGGGCCGGTTAAAGGCAAGCTCCAGCGAATCGATGGTCGTAGCACTGGATTCGTGGCCATTGACCTGGCTGCCCTGCTTGGTTACGCGCCATTCCGTCAGCATGCCGTACTCACTGCCGCTCCTCCATTTATCCGGGGTGAGTTTCCCCTTGCGATCACCAAAATCACCGGGACTTGTCCAAGTGCCTACAGGGAGGTCGTTGATGCTAACGGTGATGTCGGATGGCCAATCCTGCTGGAAGGAAGGCGCCTCAGAGCTAAGCTCCGCGCGGATGCGGAGCTCATCAAGAGCCGCTCCAGGCGGCATAGGGTTCGCAAAATAATATTCGATATATCCTGATCCCGAGAACCAGAGCAGCGCAGCCTCCGTTCGTTCCGGCATGTAAAAGGCGCGTGGATCGTCAGGCGATCCGATCAGAGAACCGTCCCGAGCTGCCATGCCGCAGGTTGGCTCGATATAGCAGTGGGAGAACATACCGATCGGCATGTGGATTTCTTCCGTGCGCTGCAGCCCCTCGCCGGGCTTCGAGGGGAGTTCGAGAAAAATGGAGCGGCAGGTGACGGCGCAGATTTTTTCCCGATTCGCTCCTTGCGAAGAGACGATCAGATCCGCTTGCTCTAGCATCTGGACATTAATGGATACCGTAGGCTGCGCAATCCCAAGCGCCTCCGCCAACTGACCGACACTCATCGGTTTATCGCCGAGCGCTTCAAGGATGCGAACACGGACATCACTGGATAGGGCCTTGGCTACTTCCACGATCCGGGATGCCGGATAACGGTTGGTTTCCAGCTTCGATTCGTTCATAATCCCCTTCCTTTACTGAAGAGTTGTAGTAGCTCCAAGTGTACAATAAATTCGATGTATTGTAAAAGTATAATGTACATTGCATTTATTATATACAGGTGCTAGAATAGGGGCAAATTCAGAAAAAGGAAAGGTTGTGTTCGCTTCATGAAGACTCCTGTAGCACCCTCCATTCACACGGAAATTCCGCGCGCGGAGTACCCCAGACCGGATTTTGAGCGAAAAGACTGGTTGAATTTGAACGGCCAGTGGTCGTTCCGGCTCGATACGGAAGGATCAGATGAGGTACGACAGCAAGCGGGTACGAGTACCGGTGATGACACTACTGCCTTACAGGGCGGAGACGCTAGCCTTTTTACCTCAGAGATTACGGTGCCGTTCTCTTGGGTTAGTCCCTTGTCCGGGATTGAGCGTAACGAGAAGGGGGTTGGCTGGTATCGTCGGTCCGTGAAATGGGAGCCGGCGAAGAAGCAGTCCCGAATCTTTCTGCGGTTTGGCGCCGTCGATTATCTGTGTGATGTATGGGTCAATGGCAAGCATGTCGGCTCGCATCAAGGCGGCTACGGAACCTTTGAATTTGACGTGACAACGGTGTGGGATTCGGCAAAAGATAATACGATCGTTGTGCGTGCAGAGGACTTCGACCATAATTACCAAGCCCGCGGGAAGCAGGGGTATGGTGAGATCCGGGGCATTTGGCAGCCAGTTTGGCTGGAGGCCCGGCCGCAAACCTACATGGAGCAAGCCATCTTTACGACTTCTATTGACGGTCAGATCGAGTTGAAATCCAAGATCCAGGCTCAAGAAGCAGGCGTAGCGACACTCCAACTCTCGTTTGCGGAGGGCTCGGTTACGCATCAGGTGGAGTGGGAGCTGCAAGAAGGCGCGAATGAACGGACAACGGTATTCCAAGTCCACGAACCGCGGCTGTGGAGCCCCGAAACCCCTCATTTATACGAAGGGGAGCTGCGCCTGGCGGGTTCCTCGGGCGAGGATGTCGTCCATACTTATTTTGGCATACGCGAGATCGGAACGGCGAAGTTTGATGGACGGGATTATCGCTGGATTACGCTCAACGGAAAGCCGGTCTATTTAAACGGGACGCTGGACCAATCCTACCACCAGACAGGATTTTTCACCTATCCGACGGATACGGAGATGCGGGACGAGATCTATCTGATGAAACGGCTTGGACTGAACTTCGTGCGAATTCATATCAAACCGGAGGAGCCTCGCAAGCTGTATTGGGCGGATAAACTCGGGATTCTGGTGATGGAGGATATGCCATGCTTCTGGGGGAATCCGGATGAAACGGCACGTTCTGCTTATGAACGCGAGGCGCTGGAAGTGATTGAACGGGACCGGAATCATCCGTCGATTTTTTCATGGGTCATGTTTAACGAAACTTGGGGACTCCGTACCGACAGTAAAACGACGGGTTTAACGGGCGGAGAGGAGCAGCACAGCTACTATCTTCCGGAGACGCAGGAATGGGTAAGGGAGAAATACAGATGGGCCAAGGAGCTGGACCCGACTCGGATTGTGGAGGACAATTCTCCATGCGCTTACGATCATGTGGAGACGGATATCAACACGTGGCATTTTTACATCAATGGGTATGAACCGCTGCGCAATCATATCGAGGAGATTGTCCAGAAGACTCATCCGGGATCCGAACATAACTATATCGGCGGCAATCAGCAAGGCGATGCTCCGCTCATGAACAGCGAATGTGGAAACGTGTGGGGAATTGACGGAGGAGCCGGGGACAGCGATCTCGCGTGGCATTACCGTTACATGCTGAACGAATTCCGGCGCCATGATAAGCTGTGCGGTTTCGTATTTACGGAATTCCGTGACGTGACAAACGAATTCAACGGCTACTACCGTCTGGATGGGACGGACAAAAAATTCGGGTATGAGGATTTTGTGCCGGGCATGACGATCGCCGACCTGCACACGCCAGACTTCATCGTGATTGACGCACCGCCTTGCCAGACGCTGGAGCAAGGGGCTGAGGCCGTCATACCGCTGCTGCGCTCCAGTTATTCGGATCAATACCATGGACAGAAGCTTATTCTGGCTTGGGAATTATCCTATGATCAGCTCGGAACGAAGGTTGTCGCTGATCAAGGGACCTTGGAAGTGGCCTGGGACGGCTACGGTGTTACGCCACTAACGGAATTGAAGCTTCGCATGCCGAAGACCGATGCGGTTGCGATCCTCGGAGTTCGTCTCTTGAATGCTGCGAACGGTGTGGTAACGCGCAACTTTACAACGTTTGATGTGCGTGGAGGACAGGGACAGGGGAACGATGGAGTGGAAGGCAAAACCGTAAGCATCCCGGTTAACACATTCCGTAAACAAAGCTTCGCCTATATGTGGGAGGCCCTTCAAGGCTCCAAAGTGAATGGCGGCGGAGAAGGCCGATTCGTCTATGAGGTGCAGCTGCCAGATCATGACGAACAGCCGCTGATCCGCGATATCGAGATTTTCTTCGAGGCTGGCGCGAAACGCTTATTAGCCAGAAATATCGAGGGTGCACGGCATCGCACGCACGGAATCGACTTTATGCACGGGGCGTCGGCAGACGTGGAGTATAACCCAAGCACTTATTATATGACGGATGAAGAGCTGCATGAATCCCGTGTATCCGTGTGGGTGGACGATGTCCAAATCGGCGAGGCTGTGCTCACGGATGATCCGGCCGATAGCCGAGGCGTTCTGTCGTGGCACTATCAGCCGGTCAACAACCTTCTGGAAGAAGCTGGTTCGTATGGATACTTGTGCCAGTCGCAGGTACCGGGGAGACTCGCGGCAGAGCTTGACCGCAAGCGCAGCTTCAGACTGGAGCTGCGGGCCGAGGAGGGCGGCATCAGTCTGTACGGACGGAATGCGGGCCGCTATCCGATCGATTTGTTGGTACGGTGCCGGTGATCATGGCAAATACAAACCATTAATGTAGAGTATAATACGAAGTGGGCTGTCCATTTGTAGTGAATAACTACGTGCCGGGCAGCCCATTTTTTATGGGGATTTTTCGTCTCGATGGTCCTAAGGTTGGAAATATGGTGTTATCTGATATTCTCGCCTTCTTTGAAAATAACGCCGCTCTCTTTTCTTACTTAGTCTGTGCGTGCAATTATTTCAGTAAAAAAACTCGCTTGGCCTAGATGGACGCCCTAATCCCAATCCATATAAAAATTCACCACGAGCTTTTCTTGCCCACAATCAGGACAATCTAGTGCTGTGTTTTGGAGATACTCTAAAGGCTTTGATGGCATTGGAGCTGTACAGCGCGGACATACGTAACGGTTCGTATACGTTTGAGAATCTGATCTCATATGTAAATATGGTTCATTTAGTAGATAGCGGCACTTCTGACATACATACAGACCATCAAAGCAGTCAAAAGTCGAATCCTTCTCATGCATAAACTCTCTGATTCGTTGTCGACCGACATCCTCCTTATACCATTCTAAGATGGAAATCAAATTAATATATTGAAATCCAATACCTAAAAACACCTCTTGATTATAAGAGCAGTGACCACAGCTCAATTTACACGCCTCTCCCATAAACTTAACCACCAATCAAGAATAATCTTGTATAAGATGTCAACTGATTTTTCTAATAACTATTTTTCTATACATCCCTTTCAGCATGACGGGTTTATCTTCTTCTATAATTAAATTTTTATTATTTCTTAGGTACAACGCTTCAAAATTCAATCCAATATCTGTTCCTAAGACTTTAATGAGTGGTCTAAACAACTTTTTTGATAACGAGAGTTTATTGTTACTAGGGGTAAATTTATCGAAAATAACGATCCTTCCTTCTTGTTTTAAAACTCTACCCATTTCTTGAAAACACTTGTCAGCATCAGGTACTACGGAAAGAATTAGACTTCCAACCACATAGTCAAACGACATATCGTTGAATGCCATATTTTGAGCGTCCATTTCTAAAAACTTAATGCGAGAATTCTTGAATTTCGCTCTTGCTTTTCTCAACATATCTGGTGAGAAATCTATAGCCGTTATATCTAAATCATAATGGTTCAATAACTCTAAATCAGCTCCTGTACCAACACCGACAAAAAGTATCTTTTGTGTGTTATTGAAGGGGGTCTCTTGGAATATTTGTTTTCGTGTCTGGAGAAAAATGCTTGAATTGAAAATTTTATCATAAATGGGTGACCAGATTTTATAAATAATTTTATTCCAGTTGTTATTCATTAGTTGGTTCTCCTGAATGTGATTAATGTTACTTCTGACAATCAAGGGGCTAATGCACGTAGCGGAGTTTTCGATATTCCTTTATGTATTCCATGCTTTGATTCATATAACAATTTCACCTAACATTCTTGAATTCACGACGCCGAGAGCCTTAGAGCGCTGCTCTTAAGCTCGCATATGTGTCCCGGCATACGTTTTCTCGCTCTATTCTTCCGGGACCGAGGGTCGCTAGGACCGCAGCATGAATGCGGTGTTATCTGATTTAAATACGCTCTTCGATTAAGCTGCGTTTTTCTTTTAGTATAAGTTTAATGGAATTCGCTTTCGCGGCCATTTGTTTATGTACTGTAATAATGCAATCAAGGCGGGTAAGTTTTTCTCTGAGTTTAATATTATTAGGCTCGTCTTCTAACTGAGCCATAATGGAAAAGAACTGTGGGACCTCCCACACACTTCTTAGGGCAGTGCTTAAACAGAATCCATACCTCACTAATCTTATGTCACCCTGCCATCCCATATCTCGCAACCCCTCCAGGTATGCATTATATAAAGAGTTCTGAAACTTCATATATTGGTCAGGCGGAATAATTCCAAGACTCATGTTCACCCCGAATAACTTACCCAAGTCTTCGCCAATACCGGATATACTCATGAACTGCCAGTCAATTAGAACGAGTTGACTTTCGCTCTCTTCTTTTTTAACGAGAAACATATTCATCTGGCTCATGTCTTGATGTGCCAATACACGCGGCAGCTGTTGGAGCGAGTCTATTGAAGAGTCAATGTTACCGAGCAGATCTTGATACCAAGCCCAAGTACTTCGCACATTGTCTGTAGCTATTCGACTTACATACTCCTCCACATTAGGAGCATACATGCGGCATGCAATCGACCATGATTTGAGCCAAGCCCTGCATATCCACTCATGTTCAGGCATCATTTTTATTCCTTTAAGATAGGCCCCATTAAAACGGCCTAATTGTCGGGCGATATATGAAAATTGCTCAACTGTTTTTGCGTATTCGCCCTTAATATATTCCATCCAGATCCATATGGTACCATCTTGTTGTTCTTCAACCAAATAGCTCTCTGCACCATAAATAGAATCGGGAAGTTCTCTTAAAACTCCTGACTCAAATACAAGTGCTTCACGTCTCCAGTAGTTGTGATGTTCAAAGTTATCTTTCTCGGGTGTGTCTGGCTTAATGATTTTTAAGATAACGCACCACGGCTTCAATTCGTTATATAGCTTTACCAACCCATGCAAACGAAATATACCAGAGGTTGTGAAGTTTGGAGTCTTATAACCAATATCATCACAAGTTATTGACACAAGTTCAGCAGTTGAATTTCCATGTATAGATTCAATACAAGCGTTGATCTGGTCAATCTTATCCTCTATAGGTATGTTGGAATTATTCTTCAATATAATTTCTGAGTGCATTTAATCTATCCCTTTATTTAATTTTTACTTGCATTGATTTTAGATAATGTTTTCTCTACGAATTCACCCATTTCCCACATAGAACCCAATGGTCAAATTCGTCTAATGCACATATACAGTATATTAGACGAAGAGGAGGCCAATCCTGCTCCATCTCCGACAAGATTGCTTCACATGAAAATCAAGCCCTTATAAAAAAGCCAGCGTCATCCCAATGGTTGGATAACGCTGGCTTCTTTTGCCTGTCTTCCGACTAACCTGTTTCACCGCTTCTTCCAGAACAGCTGCAGCGCCATCTTCGCGCACCATAGGGAGAACAGCAGGAACAGCAGCGCCCAGACGAAGGCCGGGAGCACGGTCATGTTAGCCAGGTTGGAGGCGTCGCCCGCTTGCTTGGGCTGGGTCAGCGCCATGGTCAGGAGGGTTAGCGGACCGACTACAGATTCTTCCAGCACGAGAAAGGCGAGCAGCAGGTAGTAGAAATTACGGACCTTCTCGCCAAGGAAATAGAAGATCAGATTCACGATCATAAAAATAATGAGCCACCATAATCCATAGCCGGCGCGTACGAAGAAAATGATCATGATGAGGGCAAGCACGGTAATGGTGATCAGGCCGGTGTCCTGTTTTTTCTTGGCATAGCCGTAGAACATCAGAATGGCGAACAAGGATGCCGACATATAGCCTGCAAGCGAGACCACAATCGGACTCCAGCCACCGGAAGCCAGCATGGAATAGGTCACGCCGCTGTGATCGGGATTCAGCTCGATGCTGAGCACCCGTCCCGACATGAGAAGGGTCATGACGGCATGCCCCAGCTCATGGATCATCGTATCCAGGATACGGAACCAGGAAGAGAAGGGGATCAGTCTTGTCAGAATAGCCGCACCCACTAGAAATAACAATGCTTTCAGCCATTTATTCATTCGAAGGTCCTTTCAGCATAAAGTCATTCGCTAGACTATCATTCCGTCCATTATAATACAGATGAGAAACATGTGAAAATCGATTAGTCCCTATAGGTTAAATGGTATAATTGAAGTTGTGACGGAGGTTCATATTCGATGAAAAACGATAAGCCTAACAACGACAATCACATAGAACATATAAGACATACTACGCTCGTGAATGACCAAGGGATTCGTTTTGCTGAATTTGAGCTGGCCGGCGACGAGCAGGACGTCTCGTTACCGGACAAGCCATCAGATCATCAGGGGCAGGAACCCGTTGATTCTGCTGCCAGAGCGAAGGAATCCCTGATTGTGAAGCCGCAGGAGCCGCTGGATATGAATTGGGGCGAGGACTTCCGCTACGTGACCAAGGAGCAGCAATTCGTGCAAAAGGCAAGGGAGCTCGCATGGCATGTAGAGGGAGAGGCCCCTTTTGTAGCTTTCAAAAGCTATTGGCCGACCTACGACCAGATGGCCAGCGACCAGTTCAAATGGTATTTTTACTGGCGGGAGGAAGTAAGGTCCGGGCGGTACCCGGATACGGACTTATCCTATTTGTTTGTCTATTTTTACGAGCTGATCCATGGCGTGGGCTGGAGCGATCCCCTGCAGGGCTATGCATTGATGGAGCAGGCGTGGACGGCCTACCGGAAGCGTTATGCCAAGCTGGATACGTACCTGCGGGAGTGGCTATATGATTTTATGATCGTGCATGGTCTGGATATGCCGATCCGGGAAACGTATCAGCGCTTCCCGCGCGTCTTGTCCGCTGAGCTGAAGGAGAAGGAATGGAAGCGTCGGTTCTCTCTCCAGCCCGTGGAGCTATCATGGGAGCTGCTGCTGGATTTGCTGGATTATGACGTGGAGAAGAGCCGTTTTTACCAGGAGAATGGCCGCAAGGACCTGGAACAGTACGCCCCGAAGGTGATTGCACTCGTGGACAGTTACTTAGCCAAAATGAAGGGGCAGCGCTTCATCGACCGCTTTCAGCCACGGCCCCGGCAGGTGAAACGGCATTTATTCCGCAGCGCGGTGTACGATCATGGGTTATACGGGCGAAACGTCGTGCTGACGGTGGTATCCTTAAGCGAGTACGCTCCTCTGCGCTCCTATATAACGGGGCTGGTTCGCTTGACCGAGAATAAGCTGCGGGAATTGAGAGGCTTTAAGGGACGGCTGCGCGGCCAGGATGCGGTTGAGCCCGAAGTGGAAGAGATCGTCACCCGTTATCTGAAAAAAGAGGTTCAGGAGCAGCTGGAGGCTCAGCGCAAACAGGCGATACCGGAGGTTCAGATCGACACAGGGAAGCTGCACAGATTACAGCGGGAGTCGGACCAGGTCCGCGACATGCTGCTTACGGAGGAAGCCGGGCAGCAGGCTGAGGTGATCAACAGCCAGCCGGTACCGGAGTCTGCTCCGTCAGTTGGAGCCTCTCCAGGCCACTCCGAAGATGCGGGAACAAGCACTAACATGGCTTCGCCTTCCAAAGGCCGTTCCTCCCGAAAATCGGCGGCGAAGAAACCGGACGTGTTCCAAGCTGTGATGGATTTTGATGCGGACCCTTATGAGCCGGGCGCCATAGAGGTGCGTGAACAGCTTGACGATGCAGATGTCATCGTTCGTTCCGTGAACACGGAGCAATCAGAATCAGAAGTAACTAACGGAAGGTCTATGGAGCCATCAGGGAACACTGATGATCGCTCAATGCAATCCATGGGCCCTCTAGATGAACATTCATCTGAGGCTGGGGGTATCCATGTTATAGACCCGCACGTCGTAGATGAAGAGGCCTTTACAATGATGCCTACAGTAGGAGAGCAGTCGTGGCAATGGGAGGTAGAGGATGAGGAATGGCAGGAGCTCGCAGAGCGTCTTAATCCCATCCACCTGGAAGTTCTCCACGCCCTCAAGGCGGGACCGAACCGGCCGGGGCTGCAGCAAATTGCGGAGAAGGCCGGTTCTATGCCGGCGTTATTGCTCGATGAGATCAATGAGGCCGCGATGGATACCATCGGTGATCTTCTGATCGATGGTGAGGCCATTACGGATGATTATATAGATATGCTGGAAACATTGAAGTCCGTATAACCGGACGGATTGAAATCGATTGGACTCGTTATGCTTGTAAGATGCTTGAAAGAGGTGGAACTATGACGAAACTAAAAATACCGAAACGGCTCACAACGGCCCTCGTAAACTCTTTAACGGCAGGGGTTGTGCCGCGGGTGGGGCTTGAGTTCATCGCCGTCGGCCGGAAGCCGGAGGTGGAGTCGATCCTGCGCGATATGGATAATATCGCCGAGGGCGGCGCTGCTTTCCGCCTGATTACGGGCCGTTACGGAAGCGGCAAAAGCTTCCTGCTCCAGATCATCCGCAATTACGCGATGGACCGCGATTTCGTGGTGGCGGATGCGGATCTTTCGCCGGAGCGGCGGCTGGTAGGTACGAAAGGGCAAGGGCTTGCCACTTACCGTGAGCTGATGACCCATCTGTCCACGAGGACGCGTCCGGACGGGGGCGCGCTGGAGGCCATTTTGCAGAAATGGATCGCCGGGATCCAGCAGGACATCATGCAGGAGACGGGTATGCGCCCGGATGATCCTGCCCTGAACGATCGGGTGGAGCTGCAGATCTATGCGGTGACCAACGGCATGCAGAATCTGGTGCACGGGTTTGATTTTGCGAAGGTGCTGGCTGCTTACTGGAACGGCTATAAGCTTGGTGACGATGACCGCAAAGGGGCAGCGCTGCGCTGGCTCCGCGGGGAAGTCCCGACGAAGACGGAGGCGCGCAAGGACCTTAGCGTTGGGGTCATTATCGATGACGACAACTGGTACGAGTATATGAAGCTGTGGTCGGAATTCACGGCTGCCATCGGTTATAAGGGATTGCTGCTGTTCATAGACGAAGGGGTGAACCTCTACAAAATCACCAACAGCGTGTCCCGCCAGAGCAACTACGAGAAGCTGCTGACCATGTTCAACGACACGATGCAGGGCAAAGCGGAGCATTTGGGCATCTATATGGGCGGAACGCCGCAGTTTGTCGAGGATGAGCGACGGGGACTGTTCAGTTATGACGCGCTGCGCTCCCGCCTGATTGACGGGCGTTACGGCAGTGGTTCGCTGAAAACCTACACCTCGCCCATTTTGAAGCTGGACATGCTGTCGTATGAGGAGATTTTGATCCTCCTGCAAAAGCTGCGGGATATTCACGCTCTGCACTTCAAATATGAAGCGCAGTTAACGGATGATCAGCTGATCGCGTTCATGCAGACGGCCGTGAATCGGCTGGGAGCTGAGGAGCTGCTTACCACCCGCGAGGTGGTGCGGGATTTCATGGATCTGCTGCATACGCTGCATCAACATCCGGAGGCCACGTTTGAGGAGCTGTTAGGCGAGCGTGCCGCAGTGCTGCCGCAAGGCAAAGGGGCCAATGATACCAATTCGGATGATCTGGACGATCTGCTGGCGGAGTTTGAGTTATGAGTACGAACCCTTTTTCCAGACTGGCCCCGTTCATTCAGGAGTTCATCTATAAAAAAAGATGGGACACGCTTCGCGAGGCGCAGGTGGAAGCCTGCCGCGTCCTGTTTGATACGCCGAATCATCTGCTGATTGCTTCGGGCACGGCATCGGGCAAGACCGAAGCCGCGTTCTTCCCGGCGCTGACGGAGCTGTACAACCTGCCTTCCAGCTCGGTCGGGATTCTGTATATTGGGCCGCTTAAGGCGCTGATTAACGACCAATTTGAACGTATCACCGATTTGTTGAAGGAAGGCCAGGTGCCGGTATGGCATTGGCATGGTGATGTGTCCCAGGCTGAGAAAACCAAGCTGATGCAGAAGCCGTCCGGCGTGCTGCAGATTACGCCCGAGTCGCTTGAAGGGCTGCTGATGAACCGGCCGAACGCCATCCCGGCGCTGTTCCAGGATCTGCGGTATGTCATCATTGACGAGGTTCATGCCTTTATGGGGGCCGACCGCGGCATTCAGGTGCTGAGCCAGCTGACCCGGATCGAGCGGATGGCTTCCTGCTCGCCTCGCCGTATCGGGTTGTCAGCAACGCTTAGCGACTATGAGACCGCAGCCGGCTGGCTGGGTGCGGGCACGAAGAACGCGGTCGAAGTCATCGCCCCGCAAGGAGGACGGAAGCTGCGGCTGTCGGTCGAGCATTTCTCCTTCCCGGATGCGCGGGATGAGAAGCAGGCGGAGCAGTTGGAGCTTGCGCGCAAAGCCTATTACGACTTCGTATACGACAACACGCATCTGAAAAAAGCGCTGGTCTTCACGAACAGCCGCTCGGATGCCGAGCTGACCACGCTCGAGCTGCGACGGATTGCAGCCAAGCGCGAGCAGCGGGATGTCTTCCATGTGCACCATGGAAGCATCTCCGCGATGCTGCGCGAGGAAGCCGAGGCCGCGCTCCGCGAAGGCCCGGGGCCAGCAGTTGCGGCTGCCACCCTGACGCTGGAGCTCGGTATCGATCTCGGCGAGCTGGAGCGGGTGATCCAGCTTGGCGCGCCGTACAGCTGCTCCAGCTTCGTTCAGCGGCTCGGCCGCTCCGGCCGGCGCGGGGATCAGGCCTCCGAGATGATGTTCCTCTGTCCGGAGGACGAGGACGAGGAAGCCATGCTGCCTGCACGCATGCCATGGATGCTGCTCCGGGCCATTGCCGTCATTGAGCTGTATATTCGCGAGAAGTGGGTCGAACCGCTGGCCCTGCGGAAGAAACCGGTGGGCGTGCTTTACCATCAGACGATGAGCACACTCAAGAGCATGGGCGAGGCTGAACCGCCGGATTTGGCGAGAGCGGTGTTGACGCTGCCGGCTTTCCGCGGCATTGAGCCGGAGGAATATAAGGAGTTCTTGCAGTATTTGCTCCAAACGGACCATATCCAGCGGACTGAAGAAGGCAGTCTGATCATCGGCCTTGGCGGGGAGAAGATCGTGAACAACTACCGCTTCTATGCGGTGTTTAAGGACGATGAGGAGCATGTCGTCTATAACGGGTCCGAAGAAATCGGATCGATTACGACCGTGCCGCCGCCGGGCTACTGCTTCTCGCTCGCGGGCAAGCTGTGGAAGGTGGAGGAAGTCGATACGAAGCATAAGGCCCTGTATGTGAAGTCGGCCAAAGGGAAGGTCGATACCTTGTGGCTTGGTGCAGGCGGCGATGTGCATACCCGCGTGGTGCAGAAGATGCGTGAGGTGCTGGCCGACAGCGCTATCTATCCGTATCTGGCGCCGGGCGCGGTGAATCGACTGGAACGGGCTCGTCGTCTCGCCCGGGAAAGCGGACTGCTGAAGCAGGTGGTCATACCGGCGGGCGGCGACTCCCTGTTCATCCTGCCTTGGGCGGGCAGCAAACAGTTCCGCACGCTGGAACGATTGCTGAAGCGTAATCTGTCCGAGCGGCTGGCGCTGCGCTCCATCGTGCCGATGGAGCCGTATTATATGGTTGTCGCGGGTAAGGTCGATAATAAGACGCTGATGGAGGAAATTAAGAAGGAACTGATGGATTGTGAGGACGCTGGCGCGCTCCTCGATCCGGATGAAGCGCCGTATCTCGGCAAATATGACGAGTTCGTTCCGCCGAAACTCGTTCGCACCGCTTTTGCCGCCGACGGATTGGATCTGGAAGGACTGGCTGAGGTGCTGGGAATGGCATATGGAGCAGCAGGAAGGGGAGCTATGGATGTGTGACAAGGAAGAAGTACTTCCTGGTGGCAATGTGAACGAAGTGGTACGTATCGGAAATAACGTTCACCGTACGACTAAATGGAGTTCCTCCGTGCATGACTTGCTCCGACACTTGGAGAAGCAGGGCTTTGAAGGCGCCCCCAAGTTCATAGGTATTGATCATAGCGGTCGCGAGATCTTGTCCTTCATTCCTGGAGAGGTGCCGGGAAACCAATATCCTGATTTTAAGCCCTATATATGGTCGGACCAGGCCCTTATCCAGAGTGCAGCGTTGTTACGGCGTTATCATGACGCCGTACAAGGCTTTGCAGCAACTTCAATCCAACCGGAGGCTGCGCATAACTCTCAGGCTTCGGAGGAATGGGACGATGAAGTGATCTGTCACAATGATGCCGCTTTGTACAATATCGTGTTTAGAGACGAAGTACCGATTGCGCTGATCGATTTTGATTTGGCTGCGCCAGGTCCACGAATCTGGGACATGGTTTATATGCTGTACACCTCAGTCCCGCTAGCAAGCTTTGCAATAGATTCCACTACAGGGACATCGATACCTTATCGATCCGAATACCATGCAGCGGATCGCACTCACAGAATATCGCTGTTCTTTAAGTCTTATGGTGTAGCACCACCTCCCAACATGAAAGTTTGGACTATAAGACGCATCGAGGCATTATGCGATACACTTACAACCGGTGCGGCACAAGGCAACAAGGCATACCAGAGAATGATCGATGAGGGGCATGTGGCCCATTACGAAAAAGAGATTCAATTTCTGCAGGCACACTTTGAAGAGTGGTACCGATGAAGGGTACCGCTTTGAAGAGTGCCTGCTTTTTCAATATGTCTGACTACCGAGGGGTGGGACTAATCGAAAAAATATTTGAAACCCCTTCCAAAAAAGCATTGTGTTCACCTCACATGTATGGTAACTTATGTACATAAAAACGTTTTTATCGCAAAGGAAGAATGGAATGGTTATATGGGCAAAGTAACAATCAAGGATGTGGCAAGAGAAGCCGGAGTCTCCATTTCTACGGTTTCGAATGCATTAAATGATGTAGATGTATTAAACCCGGAGACCAAATCCCATGTGCTGAAGGTGGCGGAGCGACTCAATTATGTACCTAACCTGAACGGAAAGTTGTTGAAGTCGGGGAAGACCAAGATGCTGGGCTTCTTTACAACAAGCGTGTCAGGGCCTTACTTCTACACATTGGTGGAGTCGATGTCACGGGAATGTGACCGTCTGGGTTATGGATTGAACGTGTTTGTGACAAAGGATAAACAGGTGATTATGAGCAATATTATGGGCGGCCGGGTCGATGGCGTCATTATTTTCGAAGAGCTGAAGATCGACGATAGAGACATCGCCGCCATGGAGAAGGACAAGATAAAGGCCGTTTTCCTGGATCGCGAGGTTCAGAATGAGACGATGGGCAGCATCATATTCGACTCTTACGTAGCCGGTTATGAAGCAACCAAGTACCTGATCAGCCTGGGGCATAAGAAGATCGCCTACATTTCCGGCGTGGATACGATGTTTGACAGCGTGCAGCGGAAGGAAGGGTATCTGGCTGCGCTTAGGGAGTGCCAGTTCCCGATCGACGGAGACTACATACTGCAGGGCTATTTTGAGGAAGAAGGTTCCTATAACGCCGTCAAATCGTTTCTTCACTTACACCCCGGGAAAGTGCCGGATGCTTTTCTTGCCGGTAATGATGTGAGTGCCATCGGCTGCATTCGGGCTCTGAAGTCCCATGGATACGAGGTTCCGCAGGACATCAGTGTCGTGGGCTTCGACGATATCGATATCGCGCAGTATTTTACGCCGCCTTTATCGACCGTACGCAATCAGATTGCCAGACAGGGGATTCTGGTCGTGGATCATCTGGTGCGCATGATTCAGAAGAAAGAGAAGGGCAAGATTCAGAAGCTTCCAGGGGAGTTGGTCGTTCGCGGCTCCAGTCATGTGAAGATGAATCGGAATGAATCGGGTTAAGCGAAGAAAAGAAATCACACCAAGGCGGTTTTTTAAAATGATTTTAAAAAATCAGGGGTTTTTTTCGCCCAAAATAAAAACGTTTTTATGCGGGTTTTGATCAAAGGAGGCTAAGAGGTGAGCGAAACAGCTGCAGTTCAGTCAACCGGCACAAGCCCGGTTCAACCAAACGGGAAGAAGCCGTTGGGGCAGAGGATCAAGGAATTCTTCATCGATTACAAGCGGCAATGGGAGCTTCAATCGATGATCATTCCCGGCGTTATCTTCATGTTTATCTTCTGCTACATCCCGATTTACGGTTTGACGATTGCGTTTAAGAACTACACCGTTATCGATACGTTGGATTCCGCTCCGTGGGTGGGGCTGGATAATTTCAAAATTATTTTGTCGGACAAGTATTTTTGGGATTCCGTCGTTAACACGCTGGGCATCAGCTTCTTGAAATTGGCGATCGGCTTTGTCATTCCGATCATTCTGGCCATTATGATTTATGAGGTCGGCATGGGGCGTTTCAAAAAATTCGTCCAAACCGTGTCGTATCTGCCTCACTTCTTGTCCTGGATCGTATTGGGCGGCATGCTCATTACCTGGTTCTCGACATCCGGCTTGTTCAACGAGATATTGCTTAGTCTGGGCCTGATCTCGCAGCCGCAAAACATTTTGCTCGACCCGAGCAAATACTGGTGGATCGCGACTTTGTCGGATATATGGAAAGAGGCCGGATGGGGAACGATTCTGTATCTGGCGATCATGGCCAAGATTGATCCGACCTACTATGAGGCCGCAAGAATTGACGGGGCTAGCCGACTAAGACAGATTTGGAACATCACCTTACCGAACATGAAGATGATTATCAGCTTGAACCTGATCCTGACTGTAAGCGGTTTATTGGGATCGAATCTGGATCAAACCCTGGTGCTCATGAATTCGCAGAACCGGGAAAAGGCCGAGGTCATTAACTCGTACGTGTACCGGATGGGTATGACGCAGGGCGATTTCTCTTATGCGACCGCCGTTGGTTTGGGTGTATCCATCATCTCCGTCATTCTGCTTGTTACGGCCAACAAAGTGACCAGTAAATTGAATGATAATCAATCCGTCCTGTAGGTCATGCAAAAGGGAGGCATTACGGTGAATTTGAAAGCAGCAAAAGGGGATCTCGATAGCCGGATCTTTGATACGATCAACATCATTTTACTGGTTACGTTTACCATCATCATTGTCGTTCCGTTATGGAACGTTGTCGTTTCATCCTTTAGCTCGGGCAGGTCTCTTGCCGAGGGCGGGTTCATCTTCTGGCCTACCGAATTCTCGCTTGAGAATTATCAGGCCGTGTTCAGGGATGCAAACATATGGAATGCCTTTTTCATCTCGGTGGCCAAAACCGTGATTGGTGTCATCACGCACGTGTTCTTCTGTGCCATGGTGGGTTACGGCTTGAGTAAAAAATACGTCCGCGGCCGCAAGTTCTATGTCGCAATGGGTGTCGTCACCATGTTTTTCTCGGGCGGCATGATTCCGACGTATTTGTTAATCAAAGACTTGGGGCTGTTAAACAGCTTCTGGGTTTATATTATCCCCGCTCTATTAAGCTTTTACGATGTCATTATTCTGATGAACTTCTTCCGAAACGTGCCGGATTCCCTGGAAGAGTCGGCGAAGATCGACGGCGGGGGCGACTGGAGGATTTTCCTGAGCATCTTTATTCCTCTTTCCATGCCGGCCATGGCGACGATTGCCTTGTTTAACGGGGTCGGGCAATGGAATGATTTTATGACAACCAAATTGTATATCACGGACCAAGCGCTCTATCCATTACAGATGATGCTGTATGAGATTATTGTGCAGTCCCAGACGCAATCGATGCAAAACATCGGGTCCGTCGCGATCCAGACGACCACCAAAGGGGTCCAACTAGCAACCATTGTCGTGACGACGCTGCCAATTGTTGTGATGTATCCAATATTACAGAGATATTTTATCTCCGGCATGATGCTCGGAGCTGTTAAAGAGTAGAGAAGCTGCTCTTTAAAGGAGTGGAGCAGAAGCAAGCCTGTAAAAGATTGGGGTCTAACAAGTAAGCGCTTTTATTTAAAAGGGAGGGTTACAGGATGTTGATGAACAAAGCTTTTGGCAAGAAAGGACTTACGCTGATTACGGCACTGATGGCAGTTGTGCTGGTTGTGAGCGGCTGCGGCGGATCAGGCGGCAATTCCGGCTCCAAGAAGGAAAATTGGGTTTCGATCGAGGGTCGTTATACACCGGATCCCGAGACGCCGGCTTGGCAGCTGGATAAAAAAGAAGAGACGACCGAGCTGACTTGGTACGTGAATGCGGACTGGTGGAACACGGATTTTGGCAAGGACGTTGTAACCAAGAAGATTAAGGAAGACCTGAACATCAATATCAAATTCATCACGGGTGACGACACCAAGCTGAATACGTTTTTTGCCGGTGGGGAGATGCCGGATCTGATCACGACGTTTGACTCCAACTCCCCGGTCGTGCAGAAGGCGGCGACATGGGCGCTGCCGCTGAACGATCTTGCCGAGAAATATGATCCATACTTCAATAAGGTAGCGGCGCAGGATACGCTCAACTGGTTCCAACTGAAGGATGGCAAAACCTACGGATATCCGAACTACTCCAATACGCAGGAAGACTATGACAGCGGTAACATTCCGGCCAAAACGGCATTTATTATCCGCAAGGATGTTTACGAAGCGTTAGGTAAGCCTGTTATGGGAACGCCGGAAGAGTTCCAGGCCGTTCTCGCTGATATCAAGAAGCAATTTCCTGCTCTGATTCCACTCGGCTTCAACTCCATTGGTGAAGGAACGGGCTCGCTTGGCGACGTGCTGCAGGATTTCATCGGCGTGCCGTTGGAGGAGAATGGCGGTTTCTATAACCGTAACCTGGATGAAGATTATCTGACTTGGGTGAAAGCGTTCAATACCGTGTACCGGGACGGCGCGATTAGCGATGACAGTTTTGCCGATGACGGAACGGCTTTTGAAGAGAAGGTTAAAGCAGGCAAATACGCAACGATTATGCTAGACGGTACGCCGCAGCAGGGCGGTAACCTGCAAAGCTTCTACAGCAACAATAAAGGGAAAGAGTACATCGCAATTGACGGGCCGCAAAGCACGGCAGGGCGTAAGCCGATGTTGAATCAATCCGGCATCACCGGCTGGATGATTAGCTTCATTACGAAAAAAAATGCAGATCCTGCCAAGTCCATTCAGCTGTTCACGTACCTGCTAAGCGAAGAAGGACAAATGCTGATGAACTATGGCATCGAAGGCGAGACCTACCAAGTGAATGCGGACGGAACGGTTGAGTTCCTCCCTGCCGTGAAGGATCTTCAGATGAACAATCCGGATACGTTCAAGAAGGATTACCGCATGGGCGAATTCATGTTCTTCGGGCATGACCGCCATAAAGCGCTGAGCGGGGATGCTTTCCCGGATGCGATCAAGCAAATGCAGGAATGGGGAAAAGGCAAGCTGACGCCGCACTTTATTTTGGAGAATATCAACCCGGATCAGGGAACGCCGGAAGCGCGCTCTCTGACAGCCATCAATACAAAATGGAACTCCACGCTTGTCAGCATGATTCGTTCCAAGGATGATGCAGCCTACAACAACCTCTTAAACGAATACAAAAAGTTCCTGGACGATAACAACTGGGATAAAATCGTCGAAGTCCGCAATGAGAAGATGAAGGCGAACAAAGAGAAGCTGGGCCTGAAATGAGTTAACGTTTATGGATGGGAGAGCCCCTTTCTTGACAGGGAAGGGGCTCTTTCCAAGTTAACTTTCAAATAGGGCGGGATAGGAAAGCCAGAAGACCATAAGAAACCTGGAGGGAAACAGCATGCTGAACATGACCATCTACCAGTCAAACGGGGAAGAGGAATTATTCGTTAGGAAAGACAAGGAGCAGCTAGCTCCCGGAACTTCGGACGCGCAGCATACGGTTGTTATCGATGAGGAGCAGACGTTTCAGGAGATGGACGGCTTCGGCGCGTCCTTCACGGACTCCGCTGCTTATCTGATCCATCAAGTGCTGGAGACGAAGCAGCGTTCGGAGCTCATGACACGATTGTTCGATCCGAACGAAGGTATCGGGTTATCCGTACTCCGCCAACCGATGGGCGCATCCGATTACGCGCGAGACTTCTACAGCTACAATGATATGCCTGAGGGCCAAACGGATGTGGAACTGAATCAGTTCTCCATTGCGCATGACGAGGAAGATATCATTCCTCTCCTGAAGGAAGCGCTGCGGTTGAACCCGGATGTCAAGCTAATGGGTTCCCCATGGAGTCCGCCAGGCTGGATGAAAACGAGCGGGTCGATGATCGGCGGAGAGCTGAAACTTGAATACTATGCGGTGTATGCTAATTATTTTGTACGTTACATTCAGGGGTATGAAGCCAACGGGCTGCCGATTTATGCGATCACGCCGCAAAATGAGGCATTGTATTCGCCAGGACATTACCCCGGCATGATCATGCTGCCCGAGGCGCAAAGCGATTTCATCAAGAACCATCTGAAGCCGCAATTCGTTAAGAACGGCATTGATACAAAAATCCTTTGTTATGACCATAACTGGGACAAGCCGGACTACCCGCTGACCGTTTTTGAGCAAGCGGGTGACGCCGTGGATGGTGTCGCTTGGCACTGGTACGGCGGCAAGCCGTCGGCCCAATCCGAAGTGTTCGATGCATTTCCGGGGAAAGAGGTTCATTTCACGGAAGGATCAGGCGGGGAGTGGATTCCGCCGTTCGAGCAGGCCTTCTCCAATGTGATGCGAACCGGAATCGAGATACTCCGCAATCACAGCAAGTCTTATGTGCTGTGGAACATGGCGCTGGACGAGAAGAACGGACCTGCCGTGCCGGGCTTTGGCAAAAGCACCTGCCGCGGCATTGTGACGGTGAATCAGCAAACGAAGGAGCTTACCTATACGCTGGATTTCTATGCACTGGCGCATTTTAGCAAGGTGATCCGTCCGAAAGCGGTTCGTATTGCTTCTACCAGCGATGAGTCCATCCGTTCGGTAGCATTCAAGAATACGGACGGTTCGATTGCCGTCGTTATGTTTAACGACAGCGAGCAAGAGGAGAATGCTGCACTGCATATGCAGGGAACGGAGCGGCTTAACCTCCGCCTTGCACCGAAAAGTGCCGTGTCCGTTTTAATAGAGGAGTAATTCTGAGGCAACAGTTCATAGATTTAGACAAGATAAGGCACCTTTGTCGGCGCCGTTAGCCCTTTCGGTTGATGGTTGCCTCGGCGTAGGTGTCTTTTCATATATAGAGTTGGTTATTTCATATAGAAACGGTAGAATAATAACAAGAATAAGGTTTACCAAAGAAAATACAGGTGACAATCATGACCATTAAAACGTTATTTATTGCTCCGTATCCCGCTATGAGCCATTTAATAGAAGAATGCCGGAAGGAAGAGCCGGAGCTGGAAGTCCGAGTCGAGGTCGGCAATTTACTAGAAGCGGTTCCTCTGGCAAAAGAAGGCGAACGCCTGGGATATGACGTGATCATTAGCCGGGGCGGTACGGCCAAGCTGATCGAGCCCGAGGTGGGCATTCCCGTTATCGATGTCCATGTTTCAGGCTATGACATGCTGCGCGTGCTCACCTTGGCCAATCATTTTCCAGGCAAAAAAGCCATTGTGGGCTTCTCCAATATTACGCTCGGAGCCAAAGCCATTACCGATGTGCTGGATATCGAGGTGGATGTGTTCACGGTAGAGAAGGCGCAAGAGGTGGACCGGCTGCTGGAGGATCTGAAGGCGAAGGGCTTCGAATTAATCATGGGCGATGTGGTGACGATGGAGGCAGCCGCCAAGCACCACTTGGAAGGGATTCTGATCCAATCCGGGCGCGAGGCCATTTTCGATGCGTTTCAAAAGGCCAAGTCGGCGTTTCGGTTACATGAACGGACGCAGTGGGAAATATCCTTTCTGCAAACACTGCTGGAGGAAACGGCCGCGAACCTTACCGTATTGGATGCTGAGGGAGAGGTTGTATATGAACAGTGGCCGGATTTCGGTTCCTGTCCGCTCCCTGTGGAAGCCTTACAAGCCGATCTTCGGCTAAACCGGGAGGCGGAAGCCTCCATCCTGATACATGAAAACGGAACCCGGAAGCTTAAACAGAAAAGGACGCTGAAAGTGATACAGGGAAAACGGTACTACCTGTACACTTTTTCCGAGGTGAAGCAGAATGGGGAGGCCGCAGGCTATCATGTCGAGGCGATCACCCAATTGCCGATGTTGATTTCGCAAAGCGAAGCGATGCACGGTTGCCTGCAGCGGATCGAGGATCTACTGGACAGCCGCATCCTGATTCTCATCGGTGAAGCCGGAACAGGCAAGCAGCTGCTCTCCCGGTATATTCATTACCGCAAGAACGAAGGCCAGGGCTTGTATGTCCGGCTTACCGCAAAGCAGGCCATGGCCTTGTCGGGAAAAGACGAAGAAGAAGCTTGGGACAACGATATCCGCACGCTCTACATCCATGGATTGGAAACGATCGCTCCACAAGAAATGACGAATTTGAAGCCGTGGATGAACGAGATGAAAGACCGGGGGTTCACGATCATCCTCTCGCTGGAAAAGGATGATTCGAATTATCATCCACTCCTGCTGGACGAGGAGGCGGCAAGAATCGCCGTGCCGGCTCTGCGTGAGCGCAGGGAGGACATCAAGCCGCTGGTGACTTATTATATTGCGTCCTATCATGGAACGTTAGGGACTTCACCAATCAAGATCAAGGATGAAGCGATTCTCCTGCTGACCCAGTACGATTGGCCGGGCAACGTGTCGGAACTGAAAATCCTGCTCCAGGACGCAGTGACGGAGGAGAAGGGCTACGTGATCGGCAAGCCACTCATTTCCCGGCTTCTAGCCAAGAAGGAAGAACATCCGTCAGCTGCGATGGGCCCTGAGTTTCTTCGCGGTACGCTGGATGAGATCGAGAAGAGGATTATCGACGCGATTATGGAGGAAGAACAATTTAATCAGACGAAGGTTGCGGAACGGCTCGGAATCAACCGTTCGACCCTGTGGAGAAAGCTGAAACAATAGTTTCAGCTTTTTTTGTTTTGCGATCAATAGATCCCTCCGTTTCGGTAGATATTAGGGGAGTAGGAATATATTACAACAAGCTAGAGACAGCGCTGCAATCAATTGTTTAAATTTGCAACAATTAATCCTTAATATGTTGCAAATTTAATTGAATGCACTTACAATTATCCATGCAAGCGATTTCAAAATGAAATCACTGTTTAATATTGAAACAATTATTAAAGGGGTGTTACAATAATGAAGATTAAAGCGACGTTGGATCGGATTCCTGGAGGTATGATGGTGGTGCCGTTGCTTATTGCAGCAGTCATCAACACCTTTGCACCGGATCTACTCCGGATCGGGAATTTCACGGAGTCTCTATTTGTAAACGGTTCAAGTACATTGATTGCGCTGTTCCTCCTCTGTACGGGGGCACAGATTAACGTCAAGTCCTTTGGTGTTTCCGTCGGAAAAGGGGCCACGCTGCTTGTCACGAAGTGGGTGGTCGGCGCAGCGTTCGGTCTGATTGCTTACCTGTTTGCCGGAGAGAATGGATTGTGGCTGGGTTTGGCGCCGATTGCCGTCATTGCGGCGATGACCAACAGTAATGGGGGATTGTTCGTAGCCTTGGTAGGCCAATACGGCAGTAAGGAAGACCGTGCCGCCTATTCACTGCTTGCCCTGAATGACGGACCTTTCCTCACCATGGTTGCGTTATCGATCTTCGGCGCCATGGGATTCGTGGACGGCATGTTCTCCTTCGTGTCCTTTATCTCCGTTCTTCTTCCGATTATTGTAGGGATGGTGCTGGGTAATCTGGATGAAGAGATGCGCAAGTTTTTGGACAAAGGCAGCTCCATGCTGATTCCGTTCTTTGCATTTGCGCTCGGAATGGGCATTGACTTCGGAGCGATCGTGGATGGCGGCTTGTCGGGTATCATTCTTGGATTACTGACGGTTTTTGTTACAGGTACGGCAGGATACTTTGTGTTTAAAGCATTGAAATGGAATCCGATCGTGGGGGCTGCGGAAGGCTCCACAGCCGGTAATGCCGTGGCTACGCCTGCCGCGATTGGGGTGGCGAATGCATCCTTTGCGGCATTTACCGATATTGCGACGGTGCAGGTTGCAGCGTCCGTGGTAACGACCGCCATCCTGCTTCCTTTATATGTCGGATTTTTAGTGAAGCGTCTAGAGAAGAAAGGGCACTCATTTGATACAAATACAGCAGATGCCGAATCATAGAAGGTGTGATGAAATGTGATAAAACAAATTGGAATCATCGCGGACGATTTGACCGGTGCGAATGACTCTGGCGTACAATTGGCGAAGAAGGGACTGGTTTCCACCGTTGTATTCGATCATCGCCATTACCGTCAGGACACCCGTGCCGAAGTGTTGATCGTGGATACGGATAGCAGGGCGAAACGCAGCGTGGACGCCTATGAAGCGGCGTACGAAGCCGCTCATTTCCTTGAAGAGCAGGGTTGCCGCCACATCTACAAGAAGCTGGACTCCACCTTGCGCGGGAATGTTGCAGAGGAACTGCGGGCGGTGCAGAAGGTATTCCAACCGGACTTGGTGCTGATCGCCCCGGCTTTTCCAAAAATGAACCGTACGACGGTACAGGGACATCACTATGTTCAAGGTGTACTGATCACCGAGACGGAGTTTGCCAAGGATCCCAAAACGCCCGTCATGGAAAGCTATATCCCGAAGCTGCTGCAGAAGGAAGGAGAGCCTGAGGCGGTGCTGGTTTCATCAAGTCAAGTGCGACAGCCCGCCGAGCAATTTATGCCATGGCTCCAATCCAAGCTAGCGGAAGGTCAAACCTGGTTTGTATGCGATAGTGAGACGGAAGCGGATTTGCAGGCGATATCGGCATTATTTTCACAGCTGGACAAGAAGATTCTATGGGCTGGTTCTGCCGGACTAATCGAATACTTGCCGGAGGCGCTGTCTCTGACTTCCATGGAGAAGGGGAGCCAAGACTGGGCCCAGGCGGATAAGGCGCTGATCGTATCAGGAAGCTTGTCCCAAACGACCCGGCGACAGCTTCGTGCCGTCGAAGATATGCCTGACTCGTTGATGCTGGAGATCGATCCGGCCGCACTGATTCGTGAAACTTACGATACAGAGGAGGCCCTGCAGCAAATCGCACAGGATATGGACAAGCGCTACCTGGTCCTGTACGTGGACGCTTCGGAAGAAAACCGCAGACTTGCAAAAGAAGCAGGGGATGAGCGAGGATTATCTTCAACCGAGGTAAGCGAAGCGATCTCCCTGGGACTCGGAAGAATGACAAAAGCCATTTTACAGGCATACGCTGAGATCCAGGGGTTGGTATTAACCGGCGGTGATACGGCTAAGGCTATCTGTATCGAACTTGGAATGGGAGAAATGCAGCTGTATTCGGAAGTAGAGCCCGGCCTGCCGTTCGGAAGGCTTCAGGGCATGGAGAAAGGTTACTGGACCGTCACCAAAGCCGGGGGCTTCGGCAATGATCAATCCCTGGTAGATTCCTTGCACTATATAACAAATAAGAAAAAGGTGAGAACATGAGCCAGCATAAACCGGTTATCGGGATTACAATGGGAGACGCCGCAGGCGTAGGTCCTGAAATTATACTCAAGAGCCTCATGAATGAGGAGATGTATCATATTAGTCACCCGGTTGTGATCGGGGACGTGAAGATATTGGAGCGGGCAAAGGCCTTTGTGGGCAGTGACTTGGCTATAGAAGTGATTACTGCCGATGAGCTCGAGCAGGTGGACTACCGTTTTGGCACGGTTCATGTGCTTGATCTGGATCTGCTCCCAGCGGACTTGCCGATTGGACAAGTTGCTCCGGAAGCTGGACACGCCGCGTTTAAATTTTTGGAGACGGCCATCGAATTGGCGAAGGATCATAAAATTCAGGCTATATGCACCGCTCCGCTGAATAAGGAAGCCCTGCATAAAGGGGGCCATAAATATCCGGGCCATACGGAGATTCTGGCGGATTTGACCGGAACGACGGACTACTCCATGATGCTGTCTGCACCGAATCTGAAGGTCATTCACGTTACGACGCATGTTGGCATCATCGACGCTGTCCGTTCGATAAACCCGGAGCGCGTATACCATGTCATTAAGCTTGCTCATGAGACACTGCAGAAGTCCGGCATCGCCGCTCCGCGGATTGCCGTTTGCGGAATCAATCCTCACGCCGGCGAGAACGGATTGTTCGGATATGGCGAAGAGGAAGAGAAAGTCATACCTGGCGTCGAGAAGGCACAGGCGGAAGGAATCCAGGTCGTAGGCCCGCTGCCGGCCGATACGCTGTTCTTCCGGACGGTTCGCGGTGACTTTGACATCGTAGTGGCTATGTATCACGATCAGGGGCATGGTCCCGTCAAAGTGCTTGGCTTGGATGCAGGCGTCAACATTACCGTTGGCCTTCCGATTATCCGCACCAGCGTCGATCACGGAACGGCGTTCGACATTGCCGGTCAAGGCATCGCCGACGAGAAAAGCTTGATGGAAGCGATCCGTCAGGCGGCGGAGCTGGCGCCTAAAGTCTAATGATGTTGTTGATGGGCGGGTATAGCGGCCGCCATTACCTTTTTAATCGAAGTGACAGCAGAAGATTCCGCAGGAATCAAGCTGTCCATGACAAAAAGATGACTCCACCTGTGGGGTCATCTTTTTTTATTGTTCCTCCAGTCTGTTTGCTGTAACGGAATTCGTTCCTCATGACTGGGATAGTCCAAACACGTAAGACTCCCAGCCTGAAAATGTACGGAACCGCTTGAGCAGAGCCCGCAAGAAACTAAAGATGATGCTGGAGAAGAAGCTGGAAGCGATACGGGATGGCAGGGAAAGGGCGATAAAAGGTGCGCATCCGTCCCCTTGACTTTATCCACTGTGAAGTTCAAGTATGATTTTTCGCTAACATGAAAAGCTCGGATAACCCCAATGAAGAGAAAGGGTGTTTTGGTGACGTCTTTGAATGGGAAGCCTCGGCTGCCGCGAAAAAATCGCGGCTTTTTTTGTATAACAATATAAACATCGTGCCCAAGGCCCAATGAGCAAAGAGTGGCCCTTTAGTCTGTTTAGCTCAAAGTGTATCTTTAGTAATGCTTTTCATAAATAGAAGATTAGAGTACTAGTAGTGCCGAAATCAAATTATAGGTCCCAGGGAGGGTGGGATTGGTATAATATGGCTGTTTTTTTTGCATTTGAAGGACATATGTAGAAGGATGTCGTATTCCCACACCATAAAATCTTTCTTAGTGGGTTACCGTGGGGCAAGTCTTTTTTTGATTAGAGTTCCATCAGAATGGCTTTCCTTTCATGGTAACTCGCAAGCTTAACTGTCAGAGTGAGAGGGGTGATCATCCGAGTACAACTAACAGCTTGAAATGAATCAAGGACATCCGCTGGGTCCTGGGCGAAAGACAGCAAACAGCTCTGTTTCATTTGCTACATAGAGCACCTTCATGTTCTTTGTATTTGCACCGGCTGATGCTTTGGTTCATTGATCAATTAACGCGTTACATAATGATGCTAAAGGAGACCTCGTTACATACACAAGCGAAGTAACTCTTAAAGAGATCATGCAGAATTTTGAAAAAGGTTAGATTGTGTGAGGAATGGGTAGAAACGTCGAATTGTGCGGTTTTCGGTATAAACAACAAGGCAGGAAGTCAGTTGTCTTTCTCTTAACTTGCAATTAGCAACACAATGCCTTTTACCACGCACCCGCCATGCTGCAACCTACACGGTTCGCAATATGGATGTTGGTTTAGTCGACGGATTAATTATTTGACAGCATTGGAATGGCCCCAAAGCCTTCCCATTGAAGATAGGGAGGAAACAATGAAAAGAAAACCGATAATCAATCGGCGGTTTAAGTATTTGATGGCTGTTTTCATCATTTTGTTTGGTCAGATTCTACCTCTATACCCTCAAAATGCAGAGGCTGCAGCAGGAAAATGGCTGAATTTTAAATATGATGGATTCCCCGAAGATACTTTCAAACAATCGTTTACCGTTAATGGCGCTGCCCAGGTGCCTCCAGGGGAGAATTTTATACGATTGACACCGGCGACTACACAACAAAGCGGATCTGTATTTAACAATACCGCGCTTTGTCCTAGAGATAACTATTCATTCAGTACAGCCTTTTCGTTTAAAATGAGTAATCCAAGTTCTCAAGGTCCAAGCGACGGATTGACCTTTACGATCCAGGCTGGAAAGACCAGTCAGCATGCAGAAGGAGGCGGCTTGGGATATTACGGTATCCAACCGAGTTTTGCCGTTAAATATGACACATTTCTAAACACTGTATATAAGGATCCTTCTGCAAACTACGTTGGACTTGCGGTAAATGGGACGGTAACCAATGATCAAGCAGGCTGGTTTACCGATTTAGGTCCGTATAATACGGCGAATAACACGAACTATGTATTGTCTAACGGAACCATGTACTACACGTGGATCGAATACAATGGTTCAACTCAGAATGTTCAGGTTTATCTGGGCACTTCGCCGGATAGGGTAAATGCCAGAAAGATAATAGATGTCAATGACATCGATCTTAGTTCGATATTTAACGGACAATCGTTTTTTGCCGGTTTTACGGGATCAACAGGGTCTCCGAATTACGAGACTCATGATATCCATAGCTGGTATTTTGTGAATGAGTACGCTCCGATTGAAACGCTCAATCCGCAAAATGATTACGAACTGAACCAGCCGCCAACCGTGCCGGGTGATTCAAAAATCACGGCGGTAAACACCCCCGTATCCGGACAAGTAAACGGCACGGACCCAGATGGAGATTCATTGACGTACGCCAAAGGCGCGACAGATCCTCAGAACGGAACTGTGACGGTTAATGCGGACGGAACTTGGACTTACACTCCAACGCAAGCTTTTATCGGTCAGGATAGCTTCACCGTCATCGCCAATGACGGCAAATGCGCCAAGACCGAGGCTACGATTAACGTTGAAGTATCGGACTCGGTTCCGTCAACGAATCAACCTCCAGTCGTGTCGGATGATCGGGTGACGACGGAGAAAGATACACCTGTATCGGGCGTTGTGGATGCCACCGACCCGGACGGAGATCCATTAACCTATACCCCTGGCAAGGATCCAACGAACGGGAACGTCACGGTTGATAAAGACGGAAACTGGGCCTATACCCCGGATCCGGGCTTTGTCGGCGAGGATCGCTTCACTGTCATAGTGGATGACGGCAATGGCGGTAAGACCGAAGTTGAAATTATCGTTGATGTGACGGATCCGACTACTCAACCCCCACCTAATGTATGTGGAGAAAGAGTAGCAATGATTAACGGTAGTTTTGAGGATCCGCTTTATACGCCTAATGACCCTAGATTTGATAGATGGCACGAAAGTTATCCATGGTATCAAATTAAACAAGAGGATGTTCCAGGATGGCAAACAACGGATTCTCTTGGTGAATTCGACGCTATGAATAAAGACTTGGCAGAGGAAGCCAGAAATGAGTTGCCGCCTGATGATCCTCATATGGCTTGGGCCGTTGACCCAGCCCATGGCAAACAGTTTGTCGAATTAAACTCAAATGATGCTTCGCAATTATATCAGGATGTTAAGACAACGCCAGGACAAACGATATATTGGCGTTTGGCTCACAGAGGTTTACTTGGCGCTGACACCATGGCAGTTAAAATTGGCCCGAGCTCGATGGTGCCAGGAAATTTGCCTACCGTTGAGACTATCAGCACAGATAATAAAGCATGGAAATATTACTCAGGCACATATACAGTTCCTGCTGGTCAGACCAGCACACGTTTTGGATTTGAATCCGTATCAACCTCAACTGGAGCTCAAAATGCGGGCAATCTCTTAGACGATATCTTCCTTGGTACGACGCCTTGTGTGACGGCCAACAAGACCGCATCTCCACAAGAAGTGAATGCCGGCGATGAAGTAACCTATGAGATTCAGATCAAAAACGAAGGCGGAGATATCGCCGCAAACACGAGTGTTACGGATCTCATCCCGGAAGGAACGGAATATGTTCCTGGTTCCATGAAATGGATCCAAGGTTCGACAACCAAGGACCTGACGGACAAGGCTGATACCGATGAAGGTCAATTCGATGGCAGCAAGGTCAGCATTCAGTTAGGCGACTTGGCCAATACGAGCCAATTGGCTGATGGCGTTACCGTGCAATTTAAAGTCAAGGTTTTAGCGAGCGCCGCCAATCAGCAAATTAAGAACAAGGCACAAATCAGCTACGATAACTTATTGACAGGCGATACCGAACAAAAGGAAACGAACGAAACCACAACACCGGTCCGTTTCAATCCGCCTGTTCTGGAGTCCAACAAAACGGCCGTCCTTCAAACCAAGGCTGCCGGAAACACGGACCCTGACCATCCTGAACCAGGCGATACGCTGCGGTACACGATTCAGGCACGGAACACGGTCGATAACAGCTTCGTCAGCAGTTTGGTCATCTCGGACGATCTACCGGCTGGACTGCAATATGTACCGGGCAGCCTGAAGGTCGATGGCGTTCCCGTCACGGATGACAAAAGCGATCAAGACGACGGTTTTTATACCGATGGTCAAGTGATCGGCCTGCTCGGGGATATTACGGATACCAAGTGGCATACGCTTGATTTCGAAGCGATTATCGCGACCGGGCAAGCCGGCAAAAACATTCGCAATACCGCTATCGTTGGCGGTGAGAATGTGAGCACGCCGAGCAATGCCGAGGAAGTCGTTCAGGTCTATCCGCGCCATCCGGTTGTAGAATCGGAGAAGATCGCAGAAAACCTGGATGCGGGCAAAACCAATTTTGAAGTCGGCGATACGATTGTCTACACCATTCGGACAAGAACGGTGACGGATGACGCGTATATCTCGAATCTAAAGATTACGGATACGCTGCCGGCAGGATTGGAATACGTGCCAGGTTCCTTAAAAGTGAACGGCAAAACCGCTACTGATGCAGAAGGCGACGATGAAGGCCATGTGGTGACCGGCTCTGTGTATGGCGGATTCGGCGACATCTGGGATAAGGAGTGGCATGAGCTTCAATTCCATGCGACGATCCAAACCGGACAAGCTGGCAAAGATATTCGAAATATTGCCGATGTCAGCGGTGACAATTTCGACGAGCCAAGTATGCCGGAAGAAGAAGTCCAGGTCTATCCGCGTAAACCGGTCATCGTATCGGAGAAGTCCGCAACGAACCTCGAAGCGGGCAAGGATACGTTTGAAGTCGGCGATACCGCAATCTATTCGATACGGACAAGAACGGTAATAGGCGATACGTACATGGCCAATCTGGTAATCACCGATACGCTGCCTGCAGGTCTGGAATATATTCCGGGCAGCTTGAAGGTAGACGGCGTTTCGGTCACCGATGACAAGGATAGCGACAAAGGTCATTATGCTTCAGGTCAGGTCGTCGGTCACGTTGGGGATGTATGGGATACGAAATGGCATACGCTGGAGTTCCGGGCGAAGATCGTAGCAAACGCCGGAGAGTCGATCCGAAATACCGGGGAGATTACCGGGGACAACATCGATCAACCGAGCCGGCCAACGGATGAGATTGTGGTTGAGAACGGTGGCACACCGCCAGTGGACCCACCGGTTGATCCGCCAATCGATCCACCAGTCAATCCACCGGTAGATCCAAATCCACCGGTCACGCCGCCTGTAACACCACCGACTACGCCTTCCCCAGTCATCGAGTCACGGAAGACGTCGCGGGATCTGAATGGCGGCAGCACCGCGGTCGGCGATACGATGGAGTATACGATCTCGGCACGCAATACCGTTAGCGGCAGCTATGTGTCCAACCTTGTGATTGCCGACATCCTGCCAGAAGGGCTTGCGTATGTAGCAGGCAGCCTGAAGGTGGATGGCGTTTCCGTCACCGACAACGCAGATGGCGACAAAGGCCAGTATGTTAACGGCAAAGTGAGTGGTACCTTTGGACGGATTGCCGATACCGAATGGCATACGATTGAGTTCAAGGCAACCGTCAAGGCGGGACAAGCCGGTAAATCGATCGAGAACATCGGTGAAGTCACGGGTGATAATGTGACAAGTCCGGAGAAGCCATCGAATGTCATCGAAGTGACGGACAACGAGAACCATGATGGTAACAATCCGAATCCGGGTGGAACGGGAGATTCCGACGGAGATTCGAATGAAGACCCGAACGGGAATTCGAACGAAGGCTCGAATGAAGACACGGATGGAGATTCCGACGGGGATTCGAACACCGGGTCACAAACACCGGACGATCATAACGATTCAACATTGGGCGTATCGGATTCGACTCCACAAGATCCGGCTCAATCTGGAGATCAGGCAACGAACCAGCTTAACGGAAATAAACTACCGAATACGGCTACGAATATGTACAGCTACATGGTAGCCGGAGCTATTCTGCTTCTTGCAGGCTTGCTTCTGCTCAGAAGAAGAAAAAAAGCATAGGCTAAAGAAACAGCTGCCCCCCAGGTGAATTTGACTTGGGGGGCAGCTGTTTATTGTATAAGTATCCTTTTAAAGGAGAAATGGTCATTGTAGACGTAGTCTCTCAGAGAGGAACACACTTCTTCAGACTGTCGAGACTTTCTCGACAGCCATATTATGTCCAGTTCTCACTCTTACTCAGCACACCATTTCTAATAGAGTCAAAGCGCATGAAGCGCTTTTTTTCGATACCAAGTGATTAAAACCGACACGAAGCAAGAAAACACTGCAAAAATGAGGCTTAAGATCCGGTTGGCTTTTGCTATACACCCACTTGACACCAAGAGCAGTGTTCGGGTATGATTTCCAGTAACTTGAATAACCTTAGACAAAAGCAATGAAGAGAAAGAGTACCTTGGCGACGTCTTTGAACAGAGAGCCCCGGCCGGTGAAAAGGGGTAAGGAACGAACCTGGGGAATATGGTCTCTGAGCTGTACACCGAAACCCTGTAAGGGTTGTAGGCTGTACCGGATCCCGCACCCGTTAACGTGCTAGGGTATACACGCGATATATGGCGTCGTACCCGAAGAGGTGAATGCCGCAAGGCATGAATGAAATTGGGTGGTACCACGTGAGCGGCAAGCTCTCGTCCCTTTTGGGATGAGGGCTTTTTTTGTTGTCAAAAAAAAGGAGGAAGATTGACATGACGAACATTTTTATCGGCGGTGCCTGGCCTTATGCCAATGGGTCCTTACATTTGGGGAGGCTTGCAAGCCTGTTGCCTGGAGACGTATTGGCACGTTATTTCCGCGCGAAAGGCGATCAAGTCTTGTACGTATCCGGCAGTGATTGTCATGGAACGCCCGTGGCGGTTCAAGCCATTCAGGAGGGCGTGGCTCCGGGGGATATTGCGGATCGGTACCATGGGGAGTTTGTGGATTGCTTCGAACGGCTGGGTTTCTCCTACAACTTATACACGCGAACCGATCAGGCGTTTCATCACGCCGTGGTGCAGGAGCTGTTTCTGAAGCTGCTGGAAAACGGCCATTTGTATCGAAAAACCATGAAGCAAACGTATTGCGAAACCGATCAGCGGTTTTTGCCGGACCGCTACGTGGAAGGAGACTGCCCCGTATGCGGCAGCAGGGCCCGTGGCGATCAGTGCGACGCCTGCTCCACGATACTTGATCCGTCCGACCTGACGAACAGGGCCTGCAAAATTTGCGGAAACCCTCCGGTGGAGCGTCCTACCGAGCATTTTTACGTATCGCTGTCGCATTTTCAGGGTGAGCTGACGGATGATTTGAATAACGCTCATGGCTGGCGGGACAATGCGGTGCAATTGACCCGAAGATACTTGGAGGAAGGGCTCCAGGACCGGGCAGCTACGCGGGATCTGACCTGGGGCGTGGATGTCCCAGTTCCGGGCTTTGAGGATAAGAAAATCTATGTCTGGATCGAAGCGGTAAGCGGCTATTTATCCGCCAGCAAGCAGTGGGCCGCGGAAACGGGCGGCGATTGGGAATCCTTTTGGCGCAAGGGACGGGGCGAGGTTACGGCTTACTATGTTCATGGGAAGGACAACATTCCGTTTCATACGTTGATCTGGCCTGCCTTGCTGAAGGGGGCCGGGGGTCTGCACTTGCCGGACCGAATCATATCTTGCGAGTACATGACGCTGGAAGGGAAGAAGTTCTCGACCAGTCGGAATTGGGCCATATGGGTGCCGGACCTGTTAAGCCGTTACCAGCCGGACTCGATTCGTTATTTCCTCATAGCGAACGGCCCCGAGAAGCGGGATACGGATTTCTCCTGGAGGGAGTTCATTCACAGCCACAATGGCGAGCTTCTTGGTGCGTTTGGGAATTTCGTCAACCGTACTTTGGTGTTTGTGAATAAATCGTTTGAGGGGAAAGTGCCCGAGGGCTGTATATCTGAAGAGTGGCAGAGCAGGGTTGAGGCATTGTACTGCGAGTCCGGGGCGCTCATTGAGGATGGGCGACTGAAGGAAGCGTTGGAGTCAATCTTCAGCGTGGTGCGCCTGGCGAACAAATATTTTGATGAACAGAAGCCGTGGATTCAGGTCAAGGAGGATCGCGAAGCGTGCGGGACAACGCTGTATACCTGCGTTCAGATCATAGCCAATTTGGCGAATCTGCTGCAGCCGTTTATTCCGTTCTCTTGCGATAGGATACGAGGCTTTCTCTCGCTGGAGAAGCCTGTGTGGGAGTGGTGCCGTGTTCCGGCTGGCAGGCCGATTCATGACGTAGAGCTTTTGTTTGAGCGGATCGATACCAGCCGGATTGAGGAGGAAACGCGTAGGCTGGGGGAGTTATCCGAAAGGGAGTAATTGATTTAAGTGGCTAAGATTCAACTGACCCAAGGAGTGAGTAGTAAGTGATCAAGGAATGTAGTGGATCCAGTGCTAGAGCAGCAAGTAATTAGGGGTCTAGAGGTCAAAGAAGCAAGGGGTTTAAGTGGTCCAAGGAACAAAGGGGTTAAGCGATCCAAGGAGCAAGTGATTAAAGGGGCCATTAGCGAGTGTCAAAGAAGAGGAGGCTGACCCGATGGTCCATTGTGACTGAGTACGGACTGCGATTTTGAGGACTGTGGTTCCGCTATTCCGTTGTTTCTTGGCATTTCGTAGGGTCATGCGGACAGGAGATCCGCTATTCTTAAGTTTTTACAAGAATGAGCCGTGATTATGGTGCATTAACGGAACCTGTGTCCGCATGGGTTTAAAAAACGATGGAATATCAGCAAATAACGGAACCTGTGTCCGTATGGACTTAAAAAAGGAGCGGTTTTCAGCGAGAAGAGCATCCATCCGGACGATGCCGCTGAAGCCGTATGAAGCGAGAGTTTACCGGTTAATACTCAAGTAGACGTAAAAGGAGCCCCCAGCGGAATGCTGAGGGCTCCTCTTCATTACAGTAACGGCATACGTTGTATCTTCACCGGATTAGTTGTCCGTTTCATGAATCCAATCTGTTAATATGGCATCAAAAAGCTCAGGCTCTTCGAACATCGGATTATGGCCGCTTTTTTCAAAAATGACCTTCTTCACGTGTTCCTGCGAGTCGTCTACAGCATCCCAGAGTGATACGGGACTGACCAAATAGTCGTACCGTCCAAGACCGATGAGGACGGGCTTGGCAACCTCTTTCAACGAATCGATCAGATTGAGCCGTGCGAAGGCTTCTCCCCATAAATGATCCATGACGGGCATGCTGGTGAAGACCCCTTCCCACATCCAAGCCGCATCATAAGCATAGTCATAGAAGCTGTGCGCTCCCATTCGGATGCACATATGAGCAAAACGACGTTCCGGCTCTCTCTGGATGTCCCCCGCCAGCAGGGCGATATCCGCTTCAAACTGCCGTTTCCGTTCAGGGCTTGCCGTTTCATTGAAAAAAGCGATGCTCTGCTGCTGCCGCTCCGGGCTGTTGGTCGGGGCCGTGTTCAGCAGGACCACCTTCCGGACATGTTCCGGATATTTTTTGGCATACTCCAGCGCCATGAAGGCATGGCCCGAATGCCCCAATATAATAAAATCCTCCAGTTCCAGCGTTTGCCTTGCCGCTTCGATATCATCCAGAACCTTATCCAGCGCATAGTCTTCCGGCTCCAGTGTCCGAGGGGGCTTCACAAAGCCTCGATGGTCCAGGAAAATCAGTTGAAATGAAGTGTAGAGTTGTTCCGAAAACAAGCGGGGGTAGTAAATACTGCTTCCCACCACCAAAATAGGCCTGCCGTTTCCACGAATGGAAACATTCAATGCAAATCCTTCGCTTATTACCGTACTCTGTATGCTCATGTGTATCGTCCTCGTTTCGTTTTTTATTTAATCGCACCATCCCCTTTCCTGTTCTGATTCCATTACATTCTCCATAGAACGTTCCAGCATTCTATATCACCTCGATTAGCGTTCGTTCAAGCTCAGTATAGCACCAGACATGGGTTCGGTCGACAGCCATCCAAGCTTGCCCGGACCCCACACCCCACACCGTGTGTCTCTACCACCCGGACCGGTATCGTTCCAGGACCGTTGCTTCAGCCACGGTTTGCATAGGGAGCAGTACACTCGATGTGGCATCTGAGCGTACCGCTGCTGTAAAAAAGCACGGTTCACATTCTTCGAACTGCCCCTTCTGCAGCTCCTTTATTCAGCGGTAACGCGGATTGTTAGGGTGAGTCCAGGATAGTCGGCGGCAATTGCGCTCTTGCGCTCCATGATGCGGTCAAATTCAAAGGCAGAGCTGAATAATTCCGGCTCAGGCTTGAATGTCACGCTGGTACCTGTCTCCTGAGTCATGCCGACAATCTGAAGCCCGGTCTGCGGAATGCCGTGCCTGTACTCCTGCCGGTATATGTTCCCGTCACGGCGAATTTCCACGGTCAGCTGCTTGGAGAGGGCATTGACTACGGCGATGCTGATGCCTTTTTCGGCGCCGGGGACCAGAAAGTGTGCGCTGGCGTTCAATTGGTGGACATCGGTTAGTACCGATTGTACGACTGGGATGTTGGAATTCGGAAGGGCCTGCACAGGTATGCCTCTCCCGTTATCGGTAACCGTCACGCTGCCATCCTCATGCAGGAAAATGCCAATCTGATCGCCATACCCGCTCGTGTGCTCCAATACTGAATTTTCCACTACGGCCCAAAGCAGCTGATGAATATCGAAGCCGTGCGAGGTTCCAAAATACATCCCCGGATTGTTGCGGGTTTCGGTCATCTCCAGGTAATCGCTTGTATCGAGCAAATCGCCTGCAGCAGACAGCAGCAGCAGGAACGGCAGGCTCCGATGCTTAGGAAGAGCGTACCGGCCGCCCTGCTCCTGCACAAGGAGATCCGCGCCGAGCAGCGCTTTGAGGTGGTGATACAGCTGACCCGTCGTTCCCATATTCAACCGTTCTACCAGCTCGGAACCGGATAGGGGCTCTGCCATGACGGCCTTTAAAATATCCAGGCGCTGCTTGTTGCCCAGTGCTGCGAGGATTTTGGCAGCCTTCTCGGTGTTCATGTCCAGCAATTGATCCATTCGCCGTTCCTGCGGCTCCCAGCGGATGTTTTGTCCGTTCAGGTGCACTTGCCCGGAGTAGAATACGGAGCCGTCTTCGAAGGTTGCTTCATGTATCGTAGGTGCTGTTGCGATTTCTTGGCGGTGTTGGTTTGATGCGGATACAGGTTTGCGTTCCATAAGAGCTTGATAAACAAGCTGCTGCAGCTCTGCCATTTGATTCTTTAAGACATCCATCTCATAAACCAGATCACGTGTCATGTGGAATCATCAACCTCACTTTATCAATATTATGTTATTACGTAATTATTTTATTACGTAATTCCAACATTGTAAACCCGTATTAAGGAAATAGGTACACGAATAAGCGATTTATTTATCTATAGTTGTTTTTTATCTATGTTTATCATCCCGGGTCGTCTTACAATGAACGCAAAGGTTGGTGACATTCATTTGGGTGAAAGAATCATACGGAATTTTAAGCAGGACGATATGCCTCTGCTGGGGGAGCTGTATCAGGTTGTATCCGCAGCGGATGCACTGTTTTGGTGGGTAGGTGACCAGGACAATTGGGGCAACGTGTTCTGTGCTATTGAAGATGGGAAGATGGTGGCCAAGGGACAAGTGGGCATTATTAACGTGATCCCGCCTGGATGTGAGCCTACCTGCAAGCATCACATTTATGTGAATCTCAAGGCTGTACCACAGCGGGAGCGGGATTATGATCTGTTAGGTGAAATGTATAAGGTGCTCTATGAACGTGCCCTTGCGTTAAAGAGGACGCTGCCGGAGACATACGGGACGTATTTGTGCGTGGGCAACTATGCCCATGAGATCGGCAACAACACTTTCTTTACAGAGGATATCGGATTTCAGCCGCTGGAGAAGTTGTATTCAATGAAGCGGTCACTTAATGAGCCTTTACATGCCTTGCCGTTAGATGATCGCTATCGCTATCGACTGTGGAAGATGGAATCTGCGGAAGAGGAAGAGATGTATCTAAAGCTCGAGGCTGAGGTTTGGCCGGAAGCGCCGCTGGGGCTTGGACGATTACGGGAATACAAAGGGCATCCCAGCTGGACTGCCACGAATGTCCTGGAAGGGGACACGATAATCGGCAGTACCATGGCATGGGTGGAAGAAGGGAACGTCGGCGTGATTGAAGATGTGTTTGTGAGAGAACCGTGGAGACAACGGGGAATCGCCAAATATCTGCTCTACCGTGCCATGTCCTATCTTCAGGCTCATGGATCCGTCTCGGTAAAACTTCAAGTGAAGGCAGCCAATGAGACGGCGTTGTCACTCTATCATTCGGTTGGCTTTGCCAAAGATCAAGAGGAGCATCGATTTTATCTGCCTTTATAACCGAAAGGCCGCTAATACAAAGACCACGCCAAGAAATAATCCTGACGTGGTTTTTTTCTATATAAAATGAGGAGTTATGAGGTCGATCCTTACCCGCCTGTTACATTCGGATTGGCATCCAGAATACCTTCCGTGACGCTCCACAGTTTTGGCAGGAACCGAAGAACCTTGTCGGCCCGTTGCAGCAGGTCATCGGTGGACGTTATGCCGAGATCCGCAAGGATGGCCTCAAAAGAAGGGGCATACTGCTCTTGAAACTCAGGAGTCCCGTCAACTTCCAATATGTTGTGGCATCGAGCGAAGGTGGCCACCATCCAGAAGACGGCCTCTCTATGGCTTCCGTTTAGGATCAGCTCGCGGCTGCCGTCAATGGCAATCGGTCTTGCATCCGGCGTAATGTCACTGCTGAAGAAGAAGGGGGTCTTGGCAATCGCAGCAGCGGCATCGAAGGTGCGGGCCAGCCCATTAAGATGATGGAGCGCTTGTTCGGCACTCATGTCTTTACAACCCAGTAGTTGTAACAGTTCGTCGTAAATTACCTCTTGGTCATATTCCTTGAGCACATCGTGAACCGCCGCATAGCGCAGCCTGACCGTGGGGTTGCGAAGAGCAGCGACCAGGAGCAAATGGGTGGTTACGCCGGTAGGGAACAGCCATGAGGTAACCTGGCGATGCCAAGGGGCAGAAGGATCTATGGAGCGGAGTCCGGTTATGATTCGTTCGCGTACGTTCTCACAGCGGCGGGCGACCCATATCCGGTCGGCAAAATGACGCGAAACCTCCGTCTGCAGCTTACGCAGCTGCCCGGTTGGATCGGACATCAGGGTATCCACACGGAAGCTGCCCGCAAGATGATAGGATGTTAATACCTGCTCGGGCGAGGCGAGGTCCCGCCAGGACAGGTAGGTGGCTTCGATCAAAGCATCCTGGTAGATAAATTTTCCCAGCTTAAGAGGGGGCTCCGCATCCTGGGTAACAACAACGATGTCAATGTCCGAGGACGGAGCCATCTCTGCTTCATCCGGCTTTCCAACCGTGGAGCCACTAAAATAGGCACCCATAAATCCAGGCTCCCTGCTGGCATGCTGCAATACCCAATCCGTCGCCGCTGCGCGTGCTGATCCAACGTTCATAACCTTTATTCCTCCTCTACTTGCATGGTGTCTCACATAATTAGAAAAAATATCCTGTTTCTCACTACATTATATTGACTTCAATTCGAATGTACAACCGCTTACAAGAAGAGACTTGAGCTTTCACGTTTATGAAAATACGGGATTACAGAAGAAGAGAAAATGATACGGGTCCAAGAGATTCGCAAGGGCTTGGCACATATAAATTAAAAGTTAATACGGGTGCGTGCCTGTGTGAAACCGAAACGGACATTCTCTTATCGTAAACATTCAGCGAGGAGGAACGCCCGTTTTTTTGGTCTTTTATTCTATTCATCGGCAATCACTAGCGTTGAATTGGTTTTTTTGAATTTTGGAATGAAGCTTGCATGGACATTCGCATCGGTCACGATCATATCAATTTTGTCGAGCGATGCGATGGAAATGGTGACGTCTTTGCCGAACTTGGTGCTGTCCGCCATGACAACCACCTCTTTGGACAGCTCGATCATTTTTTTGCGCGTAATGGCTTCTTCCAGGTTGTAGTCGGAGATGCCTTTTTCAATCGTAATGCCGCTGCAGCAGATGAAGGCTTTCAGCACATTCAGCTCGTGAAAGTTGAAGATGTATTCATACGCTACGACGGATTGTTCTTCCCTACGGATTTTGCCGCCGATCATAATCAGTTCCACATCGCTGTCCATCAGCTCAATCGCAACCGGCAGCGAGTTGGTAACGACCGTCAGCTTCTTCTTATGCTTCACGTATTTGGCCATCTGATATGTGGTCGAGCCGCTGTCGATATAGATGCAATCGCCGTCATGAATGAATTCGCTGCATTTGCGGGCGATCCGATCCTTCTCTTCCAACTGGCTGACCATGCGCTCGTCCATGGAGGATTCGCCGAACCGGGACTCCACGAGTTTAACCCCGCCATATATCTTCTCGATCCGCCCCTGCTTGGTCAGGGTGTTCAAATCCCGGCGCAGCGTATCTACAGAGACGTTCAGCTCTTCCGTTAGCTCCGTGATCTTCAATACTTTTCGAATCGTTAGCAGCTCAAGTATTTTCTTCTGCCTCTCCAGTGGAAACATTCGCTCACCCATTCAATCTGCATTAGTAGTTGATGCCTGTATTCATGTCTAGTTTACCGATTCGCCTGGCTATGTTCAATAGATTTACCTATATTATTCCTGAGTTGGGCATCAATTATGGATCAATATGGTCAATAGTTGGTATTGATGTATGAATGATATATGCATAATTTACTTACATTTAACAGTTTCCATGATTCTTATTTACATATGGTTTCTATACTGAGGATGTGTTTAAAGGAGGTGAGCCGTTTGCTGAAGCTAGAGCATATTAGCAAACAATTCGACGATAAAGTGGTTTTGGATGACATCAACGTAGAAATCGGTTCGGGCGAAATCGTGTCACTGCTCGGTCCGAGCGGCAGCGGGAAGACCACATTACTGAATATTATTTTGGGACTCACCCGGATGGATCAGGGAAAAATCGTGTTCCATGACCAAGATCTGAGCAACGTACCGATGAAGAAGCGCGGGTTTAATATCGTTTTTCAGGACTATGCCTTATTTCCCAATCTGAATGCCTACGACAATATCGTATACGGCCTGCGCAACAAGAAGGGGAGCGTGAGTCAGCAGGAGGTACAGGAATATATCGACTTTCTGGAGCTTCAGCCTCATGTGAACAAGCGGATCGGCGAACTGTCAGGAGGGCAGAAGCAGAGAGTGGCCCTGGCCAGAACGCTGGTCACGAAACCGAAAATCCTGCTGCTCGATGAGCCGCTCAGCGCGCTGGACGGCGTGATCAAGGAGTCGATCAAGCAGCGGATTCAATCGATTGCCAGAGAGTTTAACCTGACCACGATTATTGTGACGCATGACCCGGAGGAGGCGCTGACGCTCTCAGACAAAATCCTGATTATCCATCAGGGGCAGATCGCCCAATTCGGCACACCCCAGGAGATTGTCCATCATCCGAGCAATGATTTTGTGAAGCAGTTTATTATCAAGCAGCTGCACATCAAAAGGCAGAACATCTACAATCTGTTCGGTGAGCAGTATGCATAACGTGAAACCGGAAATGCGGGTCATCTTTACCGTCATCCTGTTATTGTTCGCCGTGTTTCTGTTCTTGCCGCTGCTCATCTTGCTGATCCGTTCCTTCGAATCCGATCAGGGGTTTACCCTCGGGCATTATGTATCCATAGGGTCGAATCGGGAATTCATCGCAGCGATTGGCAACAGTGTGAAGATATCGGGCATCACGGCGGTAATCACAACTGTCCTCGGGTTTATACTCGCGTATTCCATTCATTGCACCAAAATATATCGGCCCGTCAAAGGCCTGCTGAAAACCGTCATCATCATCCCCATGCTGCTCCCGACCATTACATATGGGTTCGCCATTATGTATTCGTTCGGTAATCAGGGGTTGATCACCCGGCTTGCCGGACGCAATCTGTTCGAAATCTACGGATGGAACGGACTGCTCATAGGCTACGTCATTTACACGCTGCCTCCAGTATTCCTGTTGATCCATAACGCGTTTAAATATATTGATAAAAAATTCATCATCGTCTCCAAGTTAATGGGTGACGGAACGTTGAGAAGTTTCCTGAATACGATTTTGCGTCCCTTGGCCGGAGCGCTTGGCGGAGCCTTTGTGCTTTCCTTTATCTTAAGCTTTACGGATTTTGGGATTCCGGCTTCGGTTGGCGGGACCTATCCGGTCGTGGCAACGCAGCTGTATCAGGTGATGCTGGGCTCCATTCCGGACTTCAACCAAGGCGCCGTCATTGCGGTCATGATGCTGATCCCCGCCGTGTTCGGCATTTGGCTGCTGAATTACTTGGAAAAATGGAATTTCCACTATGACAAGCTGTCGGATATCGAGCTGCCGCGGCAGCGCGTGCGGGATATCGCCTTCGGCATAATGTCATCGGTCATCGTGCTTGGAATGCTTTCCATTTTTGCCGTGATGTTCATTGCGCCATGGCTGAGCAGTTACCCCTATGACATGACGTTTACGCTTAAGCATGTACGGGACGTGTTTCAATCGAGTGATTTAACAGGGGTATACCGAAACTCCCTCTGGGTCGCCTTCTTGACGGCGCTATTCGGTACCTTGATGGCGTATGGATCAGCACTGCTCAATGTGCGTACATCGTTAAAAGCTCGATCCACGGTGGATATGGTATCGATGATCACGAATACGGTGCCTGGCATGGTGCTGGGGATATCCTACCTGCTCTTCTTTAATGGAAGCAGTCTGAAAGGAACCTTCATCATTATCGTTCTGTGCAATATTGTTCATTTCTTTACGACGCCGTATCTGATGGCCAAGAACTCCCTGTCCAAGATGAATCCTTCTTGGGAAACCACGGGGGAACTGCTCGGTGACAGCTGGTTCAAGACCGTTTATCGGGTGATCCTGCCAAACTCGGCTTCAACCGTCATTGAGATGTTCAGCTACTATTTCATCAACGCCATGGTGACGATCAGCGGCATTATCTTTCTTGTATCCGCCCAGACGTCGCTCGTAGCCAGCAAGATCAAAGAGCTGCAGCATTTCGCCAAGTTTAATGAGATTTTCGTGCTGTCGATGCTGATTTTCTTCACAAATCTGATCATCAAGCTGGTGTGCGACGCATTACAGAGGAGAACGGCGCATCGGTAACTTATTTATTAATACAAATAAAAAACAAGGAGTGGAGTTAATCATGATGAAGACGCTTAAGGGAATGCTGCTGTCATTGATCGCAATCAGCATGGTGTTGGCTCTGGCCGCTTGCGGCAGCGGAAGCGCGGGGGAAGCGAAGAAGGTGGTCATCTACACCAACGGGGATGAAGAGGCCGTCGCCGCAATGGAAACATCGTTGAAGAATGCCGGATACGAAGGACAGTATCTCGTGCAATCCCTGGGTACATCCGAACTTGGCGGCAAACTGATGGCTGAGGGGAACAAAATCGAGGCTGATCTCATCACGATGAGCTCATACTTTATCGAAAGCTCGCAGACCAAGCACTCCATGTTTAAGGATTTGGCTTTTGACACAGGCGCTGTCGGAACTTATCCGAAATACTACACGCCGATTCTGGCGAATACCGGCTCTATCTTCGTGAATACACAAGTGCTGAAAGACAAAGGCTTGCCAATGCCAACCTCCATCACGGACCTGACCAAACCGGAATTCAGCGGACTCGTATCGATTCCGAATATTATGGATTCCTCCACCGGTTGGCTGCTGGTTCAGGCGATTATCAACCAATACGGCGAAGATGCGGGACGTAAGGTGCTCCATGACCTGATCGCTAATGTGGGACCGCATCTGGAGAGCTCGGGTTCCGGTCCGATCAAGAAAGTGCAGGCTGGAGAAGTGGCTGCGGGCTTCGGACTCCGCCATCAGGCGGTAGCCGCCAAAGCTGACGGTGCACCGATAGATTACGTGGATCCGGTCGAAGGAAACTTCTCGCTAACCGAGTCGGTTGCGGTGGTGGACAAGAAGAATGCCACAACGGATTTAGCGATGAAAATGGCCGAGACCATCGTGAAGGATGCCAGAAAAGACCTGATCGTGAACTATCCGGTGGCCCTATATGAAGGGGAGACCGTGGATGAAGTCAACAAACCTGCGTACTCGATGACCTTCGAGAAGCCGCTGACGGTGGAGCTGCTGGAAAAGCATCAGCAATTCTTCAATGGATCTAAAGAATAAGCCAGCATAGGAGCGATGCGAAATGAATACCTATAAGCTTTTGACACCAGGACCTTTGACGACAACCAAGACGGTGAAAGAGGAGATGCTCTTTGACCGCTGTACATGGGATGATGAGTATAAATCGATTACGCAAAAAATCAGATCGCAGCTCCTGGCACTCGCCGGGGCGGATGCGGCACAATACACAGCGGTACTGATGCAGGGAAGTGGAACGTTTGCCGTCGAAGCAGTGATGACATCCACCATATCGAATGACGATAGAGTGCTGATTGTAACGAACGGCGCCTATGGTGAGCGGATCGTCAAAATGGCAAAGTATATTGGATTGAATTATGAGGAGTACCAAGTGAATTACGATGAACATCCAAGCGAGGATGAACTGCGAGCTATACTGCATAAGGATGAAGGTATTACGCATATCGCAATGGTACATTGCGAGACGACAACCGGGATTCTGAATCCGCTGGAGATGGTCTCGACGTTGTCCAGAGAATATGGAAAGACCCTCATTATCGATGCAATGAGCAGCTTTGGCGGCATGGAAATCGATGTTCAGGGACTTGGCATCGATTATCTCATCAGCAGTGCGAATAAATGCATCCAGGGCGTTCCGGGGTTTGGATTCGTCATCGCCAAGCTGGACAAGCTTGCAGCCTGCGAAGGGATTGCGCGCAGCTTGGCGCTCGATTTGTATGATCAGTGGAAAGGCATGGATCAGGACGGAAAATGGAGATATACTTCGCCGACCCATGTCGTGGCTGCCTTCTCCAAAGCGTTGGATGAGCTGAACGAAGAAGGCGGTGTATCGGCGAGATTCAGCCGTTACCAGAATAACAATCGCCTGCTGCGTGAGAGATTGGCGCAGATCGGCATCCAGTCTTATATTACTGATGATAAGCAATCTCCGATCATCACGACATTCTTATTCCCGAGTGAAGGGTTTAGCTTCGAACACTTTTACGCTTATATTAAAGAAAGGGGCTATGTGATATATCCGGGCAAGCTGACCGACGTGGATACCTTCCGAATTGGGAATATCGGAGAAATCTATGAGCAGGATATCGAACAGTTATGTCATATTATCGAAGAATATAGGGGAGTGATGGCACAATGAACCGAATCGAAGGCGTTATATTGGACTGGGCCGGAACGGCTGTGGATTTTGGATGCTTTGCACCGGTGAACGTGTTTGTCGATATTTTTAAGAATGCGGGCATTGAAGTGACGATGGCTGAAGCAAGAGCACCGATGGGGATGCTGAAGATCGATCATATTCGTGCCATGCTATCCATGCCGAGAGTGTCGGCGCTATGGGAAGCGAAGTACGGAAGAGCCTTCGATGAGCAGGAAGTGGAACGGCTGTATGCAGAATTCGAGCCGGCGTTGATGGCTTCTTTATCCGAGTACACGGACCCGATTCCGGGTGTTATTGAGACGGTTGAAGCATTGAAGGGTCAAGGCTTGAAGATTGGTTCTACGACAGGTTATACGAGCAGCATGATGGAGGTCGTGGTGGCAAATGCCCGGCAAAAGGGCTACAGCCCGGATGTCTATTTCACGCCGGATGACACGAATTCCCAAGGAAGACCTTATCCGTACATGATTTATCGGAACATGGAGTCTCTGCGGTTATCGGCATCCTGGAAGGTCGTTAAGGTGGGGGATACCGTCTCGGACGTAAAGGAAGGCGTGAACGCAGGTGTATGGTCGGTTGGCGTTGTTATCGGCAGCTCGGAAATGGGCCTGAGTTCAGAAGAGTATCATGCCCTGTCAGAATCAGACCGGGAAGCTGCGATCTCGAAAACCGAACAGACATTTATCCAGCATGGGGCCGACTTTACGATTCGAACGATGGACGAACTGCCGCAGTTAATCGAGAGAATTAACGACATGCTGGCTGAGGGACAAAGACCGGGGATTCAGCGCTAGGAACCATTCAGGTCTTTCGATACGCGGATGAAGTAAAAATCACGCAAATAGATGCGCAAATTGAACAGGCAACCCGAGCGCCTGAAAGGAAAGGAAGCAGCGTTATAGGCTTCCCCCTCACCTCGCACCAAAAAGAGCAGTCCACTTGGGCTGCTCTTTTTCTTCATTTCTCTTATTGCACGTACGTGCCAATAAACTCTGTTACTTCGCGGTCATATCCCTCGGGGTCGAACTGGCGCGCCATGCCGTGACCTGCTTCGGGGACGATGAACAACTTCTTTTGCTCCGGACCATTCTCGTACAGCTCATACACCATCTCGGTAGGTACGAACAAATCGCCGCCGCCATGAATGAACAGCATCGGGGTCTTGGACTTCTTGACCTGCTCCAGGGCGGATGCTTCACCGAAGGAGTATCCAGCGCGGATCTTGGTCAACAGGCTTGTGGATTGAAGCAGCGGGAAGGACGGAAGCTTATACATGCGCTTCAGCTGATAGGTCAACTCATCCGTGACCGAGGTATACCCGCAGTCCTCGACAATGGCTTTTACCTGGGCAGGAAGCTCTTCGCCGCTGGTCATCATAACCGTTGCGCCACCCATGGACACGCCATGTAGGACGACTTGAGCGCCTTCACTCGTATGCCCGATGACTTGATCAATCCATTTCAGATAATCCTTGCGCTCCGGCCAGCCGAAGCCGATGTAATCGCCTTCGCTTCGTCCGTGCCCTCGCGCGTCGGGAAGAAGGACGTTGTAACCCAGGTCCTCATGGTACATTTGGGCGAATCCGCTCATCTGCTCCGAATGACCGGAGTAGCCGTGGGCAATGATGACGGTTTTATCCGTTGATACTTTGGCAGGTAAAAAATAAGCATGCAGCTTCAGACCGTCGTCTGAAGTAAGGTTCCATTCCTCGAAGCTCTGCTGGGCCCACCAATCCTTGCTGTCCGCAAAGGGATTGTCGATATTCGAGTTGGCTTCCAGGTCGGGGTTGCCATTCAGAAAGCCCTTGTCGGCGCGGGCAATAGCGACGTTATAGAAGTAGAAGCTTGCTGAAACAATAATGATAGCTAGTAGTGCGATGATAGCTGCTGACATGATCATAATCCTTTTTTTCATGTTGATGTATATCCTCCCCGTATTCCATGGAACACGATGAATGAAGGTGATAAGGAAGGCATATGTCGATACGATATCGTTCCTTCCACCTATCATATCGCACGTACCCTAATTAATCTATGTCGCGGATCACGTTCGTTTCGCGGGTGTTACATCAATCCTATCGGTTGGGGTAGCCTAAAGATAAAGAGCTGCAGCAGGAGGCGAGAGAGAAATATGAACAAACCCTTCATCAGCCTAATCCTTGCCGTCGTTATGGTTATGGGTTTACCGCTGCCGTCCCATGCCGAGGGGGCCTATTCTTCACCGAAGAAGGATAGTGCACAGCTGCAATATCAGGATATGCTAATGCTATTTCTGCTTCCTCATATCGATAAAGCGGTTCGCGGGCATTATATCCATACGTTGAAGGAGCAGCCGCTTGTCTATCCCTACTTTGTGGATGTGACCGGAGTGAAGAGGGTGAACGGATTTCGCGGTTTTCATTTCATCATTACGCTTGAGGCCAGCCCGACGGTCGGTCCCCATATTATGGTGGGAAAGGACCGGCTTGTGTTTGAGGTGGCTCCGACGATTCCCGGCGGTATGGTCAAGCTGGTGGAATACAAACATCTGGAGACGTATGAGCTCCCCCCGCTTGGCAAGATATCGTGAAGTAACGGCGGTGAAACCAATCCAATGTCACATCCAAAAAAACAAGCAAACGCAGTTCGCGCGTTTGCTTGTTTGGCATGGACATAACGGTACGTTTATCGGGTGTCACACCCTCAAGCATTGAGTGGCAGCAGGGTGCCTGTAATGATTAACGCATCTCGAAAATCGGTCGATCCGGTCCAGGATCGGCCTGGATCCAGCCGATGGCGAGCAGAACGACGACGGCGATGAAGGCAGCCGGCAGTACCCATTTCCAGGCATATGCGAGCATTCGTACAGCCGGGGACATCATGGCAAGTATCAGCCCGATCAGTACGACGCTGAATAGGTGAATCCCTGGCGGCAGCATGAGGAACACAATATGAAAGACCGAAGTAAACATCAGAACAGGGATAAGGGACGTTCCCAGTACAATAGCCGGATGGTTTAAGGATTCGATTGGGTCCCGGGTAAATGCCGCCCATGTCAATGCCGCAAACTGGACCAGCAGCGGAATCGCAAATAAATAGCTTGCACCCGGCAGGAACCAGGTTGAACCAACAAGCAGCAGCAGGAACAGGAATGCGCCCGCCAGCAGCATCTCCAATTCATTCACTTTCTGCACGATCCAGCGGGTGAGTGCAACATGAATGATGAAGGTTACCAGTATAAAGCTGACACTGTACAGAAACGAATCATAGGTTGCGCCTGTGGGCTGCGTCATTTTGCCGGCCCACAACGTATCGACCAGCGACCACAAGCCAAAGCTTAGCGCTGCCGAGAGCACGACGGCCAGAATCGGGGTTAGCAAGCTGATCAAACTTCCCTTTAGGAAGAGTCTAGAGATGCGGGCAAACAATACCGCGAAAGCCAGCCATATCGCCGCGAACACCACGGTGATCGGGACCGCCCATTTTGCAGGGTAATGAACCAGCAGGCCAAATAGATTGAAGTAAATACGGTCGTCTGTTGAAGCCAGGTCAGTCAAGTCGAGATTGCCAAAATGCTTTGCCATGGCGAGTGCATTCTCGCCTTGATGCTGCATGGTTTCAAGGGAGACGTTCTCCGTGTTGTCCATCGGGGTATGATAGGCTACCCACCCATCGCCATAGGCAAAGTTCAGTCCCGGGAGACCATGCTCAAGCGCCACCGTCAGATCGGTATCGTTCGGCAGTTGTTTGTAGAGGTCCACCAAGAGCGAGTTGCTGACAGGATTGGATACGGCCTTGGCGTATTCTTCAATGATCCGACTATTGTTGTCGCTGGTCTGGAACATAAGGGAGGATCCTTTTGATCCTCGGGCTTCAAAATTCGCAATCATGCCAACCTCACGATGCTGTGGGTCACGGAAGAACACTTCAGCCCCCAGCAGGCCTTTCTCCTCCCCGTCTGTCAGCAGAATCCATATGTCATTCTGCGGTGGAGGCCCGGCTTGGATCGCTCTTGTCGTTTCCAGCAATGAAGCTATGCTTACCGAAGCATCATTCGCTCCGGGTCCGGTAGGGACCGAGTCATAATGGGACATAAGCAGGAGCGGTTTGCCCGATCCGGTGCCCTTAATGACGCCCAGAATGTTCGTTAGCTGAGTGTCGGTGTCGATGTGCTTGGTTGTCAGGCGGTCATTAAATTCTTGAACGTCCGGGTTCAAGCCGAGTTGCTCCATCTGTTCCACCAAGTAAGCTCTGACTTCCGCATTGGCAGGCGAACCCATCGGATGGGGCTGCTGTGCGATCTGCTCGACATGCGCCATCGCGCGTTCGGCAGAGAATTCGGTTGCGGGTGCATCGATGCTGCTGGCCTGCGGCGGCTTCTCGAACCACAGCATGAGGGAGATAAAGAGTATGACGGTGAGGATGGTTGTAAGCGGCAGCCAATAAGGAGGTTTGTAATCCGGCGGTCTACTCAATTGAATTTGCATGATAAATACTCACTTCCTTTTATGATCATTCAGGCGTTTCGTAAAGCGATCTTTCATCGTATGTAAGAAACGTGCTCTTACACAGCGTAGTTCCAGAATATGACATGTGTCAACATAAGATTGAGAATGATCAGCTTTCCATGCATAACACAAAGCAAGAGCCTCCATCAGAATGGAAGCTCTTTAGATTTATATTCAATATTCATTTTTTCATACCATGCGTTCAGTCCGGTCCAGAGCTGTTCACAAAGCTCATATACATGATCGATCTGGAGAAGCTGACCTCGCATGACCAATTGCGCAAGTTCATCGTATCCGGAAGGCCTGGATTTCAGGGACAGTGATTCCTCCAATGTCTTGGCTCTTGTATTGTAAAATGTTCGGTTGGCAAGTCCAATCAGCTTGGCGGCCTGCCAGGTCAGATCTTTGGCCCCGAGCGGGAGGTAGCTAAAGTTACCGGATTGGACGTTGTTACGTATTTTGCCCATCGTTTCGTAGGGTTCCCAGATCATGAATACCCGCATCGTTTCTTTGATGGCTTCCTCTGAAACCTGGAGGGGCAGCTTCCGAATCTCAGCGAGCAGGTTCGCCGGATCGTAGATTTCCTGTAGATGGACATAAGCGCCAGCTGTAATCGCCCATGAGTCGTCCACAGACGCGGCAGCCTTCAGTATGTCCTGTTTTTGTTCCATGCCGATTTCGATTTTGAAAGGGGGGTATATGAATTCGTGTCCGGTAAGGGAGACTCCGTCCTGTGTAACAACTTGAAGTTCAATGTCCGAGTAAGGGCCATCAATCCCTTGCGCGATCGAGCCGTACAGGCCAATGGCCAGAATGTCATCGCCGTGCAATTGAAGCAGCCGGTCTTTGATTTGATGAATGATGTTCATTTTCTCTTCTCTGGTCGTAGCCGCAGGATAAGGTAACATAAGGAAATCCCCTCCGAAATAAGTTAGTTATCAATATTATAATATAAATAGAACGGTTGAAAGCGGAGTGGAGTTTGGGATTCTGTGAATAAATATAAGGGTTATCCGGCATTCCATCATATGATAATATATGCTTACGGATGTGGGAAGTAGTGGTCGCCCCCGCACCCACAATTAATAGCTGAGGTGAGAAGAGATGAGTAGAGCTGAGCAGAGTCAAGGCAAGACCAAACAGGAATTGGACCGGGTTGTATTTATTGGCCGCACGTTTGAAGAGTACACGTTTATGTTTGATTTGGAAATGTCAGAGCTTACCGGCAAAAGCATATTGGATTGCCCCTCCGGAGCGTGTTCGTTCACCGCTCACGGTTCGAAGCATGGTCTCGATATCACGGCCAGTGATATTGCCTATGATCACAAGCCGGATGACCTGGAGGCCAAGGGACTGCAGGATATCGGGCATGCGATGGAAACGATGGAACAGGCGAAGAGTAATTATGTTTGGGACTATTACGGAGATGTAAAGGGGCTTCGTCGGCATCGCCAGCAAGCGCTCCGTGACTGCGTCCAGGATATGAGGGAGTTTCCGGATCGCTATGTCGCTGCAGTACTGCCGGAGCTGCCTTTTGCTAACGAACAGTTTCACCTGGTGCTGTCCGCCCATTTTCTGTTTATGTACAGTGACCGATTGGATTATGACTTTCATGTCCAGACGATTCGGGAGCTGCTGCGAGTGGCCTCGGAAGTGGTGCGCATCTTCCCGTTGACCGATTTATCGGGGAGTCGTTACGGCCATTTGGACCGCTTGATTCATGAGCTGGAGGCAGAAGGCTTTCGGGTAGCGGAAGTCACTGTGCCTTATGAGTTTATGAAGAACGGCAATTCGCTGCTAAGCATTCGTAAGAGATAGACAGACAGACGGATAAAATTAAGATATAGAATGAATGTAAAATAAGGGAGGGAGCCGGCAATCAGCTGGCTCCCTCTTTTGGTTGGGATGGTTTTTGCAGAGTGGACGTGCGCTCTAATTCTCTATTAGTTCTAATTCTCCTGTCTTACAGGAGCACGGAGAATGGTTTTCATGGAGGCGGCGGCGGCTTTTCGTGGATCGGACAAATAAATCTCATGATGCAGCCCGTCCTGGACGTAATGATGCTGTTCCATGTAGGCATACATTTTCGCCAACGTATCAGGCTCCGTGCTGTAGGGGCCGATATGCATGATTTGGATGCATAGTCCCTCATGGATCGTTTCCAACACCACTTGTTGAATGGGTTCCAGATGGTTTTTCTTGGAGAAGGCTTTGTCCCGCGCGGAACTTACGATCTCCGAGGTGACGAACGCCGGCATCCGAATGAGCAGCTTCCAATGCCATTCCTCTTTCGGAACCTCCAAACCGTACCGATCCGAGTTAACCCACCATTGTCCTTCAAGTTTAGGAACGGTAAAATCCTGAATTTCCGCCTTGCAATGTCCCTTAACGCCATAGGCAACGGTATAAAGCGCCTCGGTAGCATCCTCGAAAAGAGAGCTTTCGGGCGCACCTTGACCTTCGAATGACAGATAGAGCAAGGGGTCGAACTGCACAAGCTCAGGGGTGTTCCCGGCTGTGTAATAGGTTTTATCGCTTTTGGCTAAATCGAGTTTAGGAAGCGTCATACGTAAATCTCTCCTTTTTGGTCATGATTTACGGCTATCATAAACCAACTTCACTGACTGCATAGGAGTCAGTGAAGTTATCTGAAGTTATCGAAGGATCAGTCCTCGTAATATGCGGCCAGGTCTCGGGCTGTCTCGGAAAGAATGGTTCGCAGCTGCTGAGGCTCAAGTACATTAATTCCTCTGCCATAAGAAAGCAGCAGATAAGGCATGTATTGCAGCATCCAATCCGGATGCATACGGAATTCGGCTTCGTCGTCAGTTCTTCTTGTGACAAGATAAGGCTGCAGGAACCACTGGTTGCATATCGCGTCCAGGACCTCGGTGAGCCCTTGAAGGCGAACGGTTACCAACGTCGTTTCGTTCTCCTTCGTATTCTGATCCTGATACTCATGAATACGGCTCATGTAGTCATGTACCGAGAAATGCTCCGGCATTTCAAACGTGCGGCCTGTTAAGGACAGGCTGTTCATCCGGTCTACCCGGAATACACGGAGGGCTTCCCGTTGATGGCAATAGGCAATCAAATACCATTTGCCGAGCCGGTAGATCAGCCCATAGGGATCAATGTGGCGCTCCTCCGCGGAGCCGCTGAAGGACTTCGCATATTGAAGGATCAGGGTTTCCCGACTGGCAATGGCTTGCTCTAACTCGCGCAACATAGGGTGAAGCAAGGCACTCTGGGATGGCGAGGGGATATGGATGCTGCCGACATGACGCCTCAAGTCTTCCAATTGGGATTCCTGAAGACGGTGTTCAATTTTAGTTCGTGCTTTTTCAAGAGCATCCGTAAACGGATAGTCCGCTTGCCGGGCAAGAAGCACACTATGTTCCATGGCTTTAAGCTCGGTAAGTTCGAAGAACAGCGGCACGCTTAAAAAAGAGTCGGGCAGCCTGAACCCCCCGCCATGCCCCGATTCGGATATGATGGGGACTCCGCTCATACCCAGTGTGTCGATATATCGGTAGACCGTTCGGACACTTAACTCAAGTCTCTCCGCCAATTGCTCGGCTGTCATTTTTTTATGGGATCGAAGCAGCCATAGGATGGATAACAGATAGTCCAGCTTAGCCATGGACAGCACTCGCTTTCTTCATGTTATTTAGGTTAAATCCGGATTAATGAAGCTATTATAACAATCCATGAGGGGGTGTGATCAAGGGTATGAAGAGGGGATTCCAGGTATAACAAATAACAAAAGTTCAATATTGATATTGAATGATGGTTTGTTATAATGTGTTCAACAGAGAGGGGGCGTAAAGATGGGCAGTTGGGCGGAAAATCCAAGGTCTCTATGCTCATTGAACCTATGTCACATGATCAACCATTAACGAAAGAAGCCATATTGGACGCTGCCGAGCAGACGCTTCGGCGCTATGGCCCTGACAAGACCTCGGTTGTCGATGTTGCCAAGGCGCTTCAAGTGAGCCATGGATCTCTATACCGGCATTTTCCCAGCAAGGCCGCTCTGAGAGAAGCCGTAACGGAACGATGGCTGCAGCGGATTGCGGATCCGTTACAGAAGATTGCAGACGGAACGGAAGGCAGCGCCGCTGATCGCTTGCGATTATGGACGGATACCCTCATCCGGGCCAAACGGGCTTATGTCCTTGAGGATCCCGAGATGTTTGCCATGTATACGACCGTGACGCTGGACGCCGTCAAGGTGATTGATACGCATGTGAGGCTGTTAATTGGACAGATTGCCCAGATCATCGATCAAGGGATGTTTACCGGTGAATTTAAGCCGGGCCAGTCGGAGTCGGTGGCAAAAGCTTTTTTCATGGCAACGTCCCTGTTTCACCATCCGGCGCATGCCTCTCAGTGGACCTCGAAGGAGATTGAAGCCGATTTTGACTCGGTGTGGGCGCTATTGTTATCTGGAATCACAAAACAGTAAACAGGCGAGAATAATAGTAAGCGGGAACTAAGCAGTGCTCGCGGCCGCCGTTATGCGATACTGCAAAAGCACCGCGGGAGCTAGCGCGGTGAGATCACCACCTACGTTAAAAAGATGCTATTCTTGGCGATACTCGCATGGGATAGCGTCTTTTTTTGTTCTCATTCAATTACAAATGACAAAAATATAAAATTGTCACTTGTAATTTGTTATATAGAGACATATAATCAAATTACAAAAAAGACGTACAGATCAGAGGATCCATCTGATGAGATATTCGTGCACCTAATTCCTATGCGGGAGGTTGTATCATGGCAAAGAGTTTATCGGGCAAGGTAGCTATCGTAACGGGAGCATCAAGAGGCATCGGGCGTGAAATTGCGGAGAGGCTTGCGGAAAACGGGGCTAAGGTGGTTATAAACTATGCGAGCAGCCCCGCTAAAGCTGAGGAAGTGGTGAGCGCCATTAAGCAAGGCGGCAGCGAAGCCCGGGCCATTCAAGCCGATATAAGTCAGGTAGCAGCAATTGAACGTTTGTTTAGTGAAACAATCGAGGCTTATGGCGGAATCGATATTCTCGTGAACAATGCCGGCATCATGACAACCAAGCCGATTGCGGCCATGACGGAGGAAGATTTCGATCAGCAGTTTGCGATTAATGTGAAGGGGACTTATTTTGCGATCCAGCAGGCTTTTCACCATATGAATTCGGGCGGGCGCATCATCAATTTCTCGACGTCTGTAGTTGGGCAAATGTTCCCGGCGTACAGCGTATATGCTGGCACGAAGGGCGCTGTAGAGCAGTTTACGCGTCAGTTGGCTAAAGAATTCGGACCCAAAGGAATTAGAATTAACGCTGTGGCACCCGGACCGATTAATACGGAGCTCTTCACGGTTGGCAAATCGGAGGAACAGATCGCGGGAATCGCAAGCACGAATGCTTTCGGACGTCTGGGGGAACCGGACGATGTCGCAGGGGCCGTCCTTTTTCTGGCCGGCGAAGAATCGAAATGGATCACAGGTCAAACGATCCGCGTGAACGGCGGGTTTGTGTAATACTCGTCAATATTGCAAAACAAAAAAGGCACCGGGGGTCCGGTGCCTTTCGTTACGGGATACGGTCGATCCGTGGAGAAGGTCATAATTACGCATCAACCTACTTGTGAGTAGAATGCTTCCCCTGAATGTGGGGGAATGATCGATATTCTCCGTAAACGTCCCTTAATCTAGGTCCTTCCACTTCAAGTCCAGCGTCGGAGGCGTGTAGCTATCCATGAGCTCGAGCAGCTTGAGCGGGTCATCGGAGAGGTTGATCAGGTTTAAGTGGGAGGCATTGGAGAAACCTTCCGTGATACTGTACTGAATCAGCTTCATGAACGGTTCATAATACTCCCGGACATTGAGCAGTCCGATCGGCTTCTGATGAATTCCAATTTGCGACCAGCACAATACTTCGAACAATTCCTCAAAGGTTCCAAAACCGCCCGGCATGGCGATAAACCCGTCGGACAGTTTCGCCATCGTCGCTTTGCGCTCATGCATATCCGCTACTTCAATGAGCTGGGTCAGCTCGGTATGTACAATCTCACCTTTAAACAGTCCGCTCGGCATCACACCGATAACTTCACCGCCATGCTGCAGAACGGCATTAGCCACTTCACCCATCAATCCGATATTGGAGCCGCCGTATACAAGCTTATATTGGTTGTGAGCAATGTGTCTGCCGAGCTCGGCAGCTTTCGCTTGATAGTCTGGGTGTTCCCCCATGTTCGATCCTGCAAATACACATATAGATTTCAATTCGCACACTCCTTGACAAGATGTTGATATTTCATTTGAGTAATTATACTATATATAGTGATTTATGTCATGGCATCGATGGACTATACTGTTAATGCTCATCAGATGGCACCTACTTATATTATGGCATACATGTTAGCATTATCATGAGTTTGATCTTGAATTATGTAAAAAGTAAAGGTTAAGTGATCCCAGGGAATCGCGGAGGTAGCACAAGCATGGATATGAATGAAGCGCAGCAATGGATTAAACAGTTTTACGGGGAGCGAGGCTGGACCCAGTACGGTCCCTTTATTCGCGTTGGTTTTTTGATGGAGGAGACAGGGGAAACGGCGCGTGCCGTCCGCGCTTATGAGATCGGCAGGGACCGCCCCGACGAGGAGGTTCAATCCAAGGAACAGCTCAAGCAGGATTTGGTGGAGGAGATCGGCGACGTGCTCGGCAACATTTCACTGTTGGCGGATCTTTATGGCATTTCGCTGGAAGAAGCATTTACGGCCCATCAGCAGAAGCTGCTGAAGCGGTTTGGTTCTTAAAGGTGATACGCTAGACCCTGTTTTGCATCCCATTGACGAGGCTGCCCCCCAGGAATGATTCATAGTCGAAGGGGCATTATTACGGCAAAACTTACGAAGTAAAAGGCTGCCCCAGGTCCCTTGGACCTTTTGGAGCAGCCTTTTTTGACATATATCGTGGGATAAACCATTAGAAGTCTTACGATACCAGGACCTTGCGGAATTCCTCCGTCAGCAGCGGGACGATATCGAACAGATCGCCGACGATGCCGTAATCGGCTACCTTGAAGATCGGTGCCTCAGGGTCTTTGTTAATCGCAATAATGACCCGCGATTGGCTCATGCCGGCCAGATGCTGGATGGCGCCGCTAATGCCGCAGGCAATATAGATCTCGGGCGTGACCACTTTGCCGGTCTGCCCGATCTGGAGCGCGTAATCGCAGTAGCCGGCATCACAGGCTCCGCGCGATGCGCCGACGGCCCCGCCGAGCAGGTCCGCGAGCTCCTCCAGCGGCTGGAAGCCTTCCGCACTCTTCACGCCGCGACCGCCGGAAATGACGATTTTGGCTTCCGAGAGGTCGATTTTTCCCGTGGTTTTGCGAACGACGTCCTTTACCACAGAGCGGAGGGAAGGAGCCGGGTAAGCGATGTCCTCAATACTGGTGCCCGCACCTTCGATGGCTTCCGCGGCGGGAATATTGTTCGGACGCACCGTGACCACCCACGGTCCGTTCTGGAAGACGCGCTTCTCAAAAGCTTTACCCGCATATAGCGGACGCGTGAACACCGCTTCTCCACCTTCAGTCTCGATCGCGATTACGTCGGAAATTTGCCCGGCATTCAGGGAAGCGGCGACAAGCGGTGCTAAATCGCGGCCGATGGCCGTATGTCCGAAGAGGACGGCATCAGGCTGCGCTTGACCGATGACCGCTTCAATGGCCGATATATAAGCTTCGGGATTATAGCTCTCCAGATCATCATGCTCAACCGTATAGATCGTGTCGGCACCGTAGGCTTTCAGGGCCGATACGGCCTCGGTAATATTCGAGCCTGCGACCAGAATGCGGATGCTGTCACCGTCACCAGCAATCAAACGAGCTGCACCAAGCGTCTCGAGGGCAACCTGGCGCAGCTTTCCATCCCGGTTCTCGGCATACACTAATATCGTTTTGCTCATATCATAACCTCCTAGGATCCATTTGAGATTGAAGTGAAGAGAGTTTGACGATTTAACCAGCCTGAGCAACCTAAGCGAATTCAGGAGATTTCCTCCGACCGCTGCTGCTCCGGATTCCCGAAACGTATCAAGCGAAAAGCGTGCATGACGGACATCCCGTAAACCATACAATCAGAATACATAAGGAATGATGACATGGCCCTCTGTCGGTTCCGTGTAACCGCATTCAATAGCGGGTGTCAAAGGGTACACCCGTACACCCGTTCATTAGATCACTTTCGACTGGGTACGGAGCAAGGATACCAGCTCATGTGCTACTTCGGCGGGCTCACCCTTCAGAATACGTCCGGCACTTCGCTCCGGCGGCAGTGACAGCTCGCTTTGCTTTGTTGCCGGCTGGATATCAGCTTCCGATAGCCCGAGATCATCTAGTGTCAACGTCTGAAATGGCTTTTTCTTAGCCTTCATGATGCCAGGCAGCGATGGATAGCGGGGTTCGTTCAATCCCTGCTGTGCCGTGAAGATCGCCGGGAGCTGAACCTCCAGCACTTCAAGATCGCCTTCGGCATCCCGATGCACTTCAGCCGTGGTACCGTTCAGTGTAAGCTTGGTAATGGAGCCGGCATGCGAAATACCGAGAAGGCTTGCCAGGCGAATGGCCACCTGACCCGAACCGCGGTCTACGGAGAAGTTGCCGCCAAGGATCAGATCCGGGCTTTCCTTGGACAAATACGCATGCAGCACCTTCGATACCGCATATTCATCGTCCGGAATTCGCTCGTCGGAGATCAGCACGGCATCATCAGCGCCCATGGCCAGCGCAGTCCGCAAGGCCTCTGCCGTACGATCCGGTCCGACGGACAGGAGTGTCACGCTGCCGCCGTGGTCATCCCGAAGCTTCACGGCTTCTTCCACCGCATATTCGTCATACGGATTGATTACGAATTTCACCCCATCCTCGGCAATCGATCCGTTCTCAATCGTAATTTTTTCCTCCGTGTCAAAGGTCTGTTTAAGCAATACCACAATCTTCATCGGTTAAACGCTCCCTTCAATATGAATATCAGCGGGACTTATTGTCCGCTGGAAACACCGTTCAGGAAAAAGCTAAGCGTCTCATCCGCCTGATCGGACAGAGAATACTTGCGGCCGGAGATCAGCCAAGAGGTTACCGCTTCATCCATCGCGCCAAAAATCAGGTTGCGCACCAGTTTGACGTTCAGATCGGAACGGAATTTCTGTTCTTTGATACCCTGTTCCAGGATATTCTCGATCAGCACAATATATGGCTTCAATGCGCTGCCGATTTCCTTGCGCAGCTCCAAATCGCTCTGCCGCAGCTCAATCTGCGTGACATAAGCAAGCTCAGGATTGCTCTCCAGCTCTGAGAAATGGATGCTGCAAACCGTCCGCAGTGCTTCCACCGCGTCCGTGGTTCCTTCCACGCTTTCGTGGAATTTGCCGACCAACTCGCCAAGCTTTTCCTGAAACAGGCGGATCAGGATATCCTCCTTCCTCTTAAAGTATAAATAGATGGTGCCGTCAGCCACGCCGGCGGCCTTGGCGATCTTGGATACCTGGGACCGGTGGTAGCCGTTCTCGGCGAATACTTTCAGGGCGCCCTGGAGAATAAGGTGGTATTTTTCATTTTTTTTACTTGTCATATGCTCACCCCGATGTTAGAATACAGTTAAAATTATGAATGAATACTCATTCATTTCTTGTATCCATCATAAAATACGTTCATGTCGTTGTCAACGATGGGTTACGAAGAAGCGCGAAATGGATGAAGCAGATGGATCAGAGCAGCAGAATAAGGCGTTCATATCAGAGCAATAGACGGCAGTTCAACCGGAAGAAACAAGTCACTGGGTATCCGCAGGCAAGTACAGATGAGAGCGTTGTACGGATGAAGAGATGCAGCCAGAAAAGATGAAGTTCGGTTTAGCGTGGTCGGCACGGCACGATGTGGAGGTCTATTTTTGTTCTCGCAATGAAAGCGCTTCATATATTATCCCGACCTGGACATATGACGAGAGTTAGGAAGGAGTGACAGGAGCTTCGGAAAATGGGACGCTGCACCAGACTACCAGAAGAAAGAAGGATTTTTTAACGCAAGGGGCTGAGAGAGATGTTTCTAACCTTAATCAACGCACTGCTCTTTGTCTTGATCACCGGTTGGGCGGTGTACATGTTCGCCACCGTAGTGTATCGCCGGTACCTGTATATCCGTTTGGGCAAGCCAGCGAATCTGAAGAAGGACCTGAAGGAACGCCTGAGCCAATTCGCTATCCAGGTATTCGGACAGAGCAAGCTCTTTAAGGACCGCAAGAGCGGCATCATGCACTTTATCGTTTTTTACGGATTTATCATTTTACAGTTCGGTGCGCTCGACATCATCTGGAAGGGATTGTCCGGCCACAGCCTGCCGATCCCGGGGCACGCCGGCTTTATCCTTATGCAGGAGATTACGGTTGCGCTGATCCTGCTCGCTATCGGTTATGCGGCCTATCGCCGCTATGGCGAGAAGCTGAAACGGCTCAAGCGGGGCTGGAAGCCAAGCATTGTCGTGTTTTTCATCACCACGCTGATGGCTTCGGTGCTGCTGACGATGGCTTTTGAACGGCTCATGGAAGGACTGGCGTGGTCGGCAATGGCCCCGATCTCATCCAGCGTTGCGGCCGTGTTTGCCTGGATGCCGCCGGTGGCGGTGACGGTTTGTTATTACCTGTTCTGGTGGCTGCACCTGTTGATTCTGTTGTCTTTCCTCATCTATGTGCCGCAATCGAAGCATTTTCACCTCATTACAGCGCCGATCAACATTCTGGTCCGCCGAACCGATCCCCCGGGCAAGCTCAGCAAGCTGGATCTGGAGGATGAAGAGGCGGAGGAATTCGGGGTAGGCAAAATCGAGGACTTCACGCAGAAGCAGATGCTCGATTTCTATGCCTGCGTCGAGTGTGGAAGGTGCACCAATGTATGCCCGGCATCGAATACAGGCAAGCTGCTGTCGCCGATGCATATGATTGTGAAGCTTAGGGATCATCTCACGGAAAAAGGTGCCGCGCTCACCTCCAAATCAGCGTGGATGCCAGCCTCGGTGTTTGGATCGCCCGGCGTCCATACAATGGCTGCGACAGATCTGGCGCTTGTTGGCTGGAAGGGCGAGGGCGTTACCGATATCGGTCCGACGATGGACGTGCAGAAGCGCTCTTGGCATCAGGTCGAGGGCGTAGACCCGAAGGACATTCAATTGATCGGCGGCGTCATGACGGAAGAAGAGATTTGGGCGTGCACGACCTGTCGCAACTGCGAGGATCAGTGCCCGGTCGCGAATGAGCATGTTGACAAAATCGTGGATCTTCGGCGTCATCTCGTTCTAATGGAGGGCAGCGTGCCGCAGGAAGGCCAGCGCGCGATGCAAAACATCGAGCGACAAGGCAACCCTTGGGGAATCAGCCGCGCGGACCGGAGCAAGTGGGTGAAGGAGGTCGACCCGGAAGGGACGTTGGATCTGAAGATTCCGACCGTGAAGGAAAACCCGGATTTCGACGTGCTGTTCTTTGTCGGCTCCATGGGCTCTTACGACAATCGCAGCCGCAAGATCACCAAGGCTTTTGTCCGGCTTATGAATGAAGCGGGTGTCAACTTCGCCATTCTCGGCAACGAGGAGAAGAATTCGGGCGATACGCCGCGCCGCATGGGCAATGAATTTCTGTTCCAGCAGCTGTGCACGGAGAACATCGAGACATTCCAGAAATACGATGTGAAACGAATCGTTACAGCTTGTCCGCATACCTTCAATATTTTGAAGAACGAGTACCCGGAGTTTGGGCTTGAAGCCGAGGTCATTCATCATACGGAGCTGCTGGACCAGCTGGTGAAGGAAGGGCGTCTTCAGCCTAAATATCAGGTTCAGGAGAAAATTACTTATCATGACTCCTGCTACCTGGGACGGTATAACGATGTGTACGATCAGCCGCGCAGCGTGCTTCGCGCCATTCCTGGCGTTGAGCTCCTGGAAATGGAGCGGAATCGCGAGAACGGGATGTGCTGCGGGGCCGGCGGCGGGCAGATGTGGATGGAGGAAGACGCGGGCAAGCGCGTGAATCTGGCACGCACCGAGCAGGCGCTTGCCGTATCCCCGACGATGATCAGTTCAGCCTGTCCGTTCTGTCTGACGATGCTGGAGGACGGCACGAAGCTGAAGGAAGTGGAAGAAAGCGTAAAAACGCGAGATATCGCGGAAATCCTGGAGTTATCCGTATTCGGTCTATCCGAAATCCATGAACAGGAGGTCGTTGTGCAATGAGTAATACCATTACCAAGGAATCCGTCAGCGGTTCCGGTATCGCCAGTCGAAACATAACCAAAGCCGCCGTGATCGGCTCGGGCGTCATGGGGTCGGGGATCGCCGCCCATCTCGCCAACGCAGGCATTCCCTGCCTGCTGCTCGACATCGTTCCGAGTTCCTTAACCGCGGAAGAGGAAAAAGCCGGATTGTCGCTGGATCATCCGAAGGTACGAAACAGGCTGGCCTCCAAAGCGATTGCCGCTCTCCCTAAATCCAGCACGGCTCCGCTGTACAGCGCTGATTTTGTGGGCCGGATCACCCCGGGCAATACCGAGGATCATCTGAGCCAGCTGAAGGACGTGGACTGGATCATTGAGGTGGTCACGGAGCGTCTGGAAATCAAGAAAAGCATCTTCAAACAGATTGAGAGCGTGCGTAAAGAAGGATCGATCGTCAGCACGAATACCTCCGGCATTTCCGTTAATGCGATGGTCGAGGACTGCAGCGAGGAATTTCGCAGCCACTTCCTGGGGACCCATTTCTTTAATCCGCCGCGTCATATGAAGCTGCTGGAGATTATCCCGGGCTTTGATACCGATCCGGACATTACGAAGTTTATGGTTGATTTCTGCACGAAGCGCCTTGGTAAAGGGGTTGTGCTGGCGAAAGATACGCCGAACTTCATCTCGAACCGGATCGGCACCTACGGGCTCCTGGTCACATTGCAAGAGATGGTGAAGAACAGTTATACCGTGGAGGAAGTCGATGCAGCCACCGGTCCTGTTCTCGGGCGTCCGAAGAGCGCCACCTTCCGTACGCTGGATCTGGTCGGCATCGATACGTTTGTCCATGTGGCCAGAAATGTGTACGACTCCGTTCCGGACGGGAACGAGAAGGATGTGTTCACGGTTCCCGATGTCATGAATGAACTCGTCACCCGCGGCTGGATCGGTGAGAAGGGCGGCCAGGGATTCTATAAAAAAGTAAAGAGCGAACAAGGCAGCAAAATCTTATCGCTTAACCTATCCACGATGGAGTATAATCCGAGCGCCAAAGTGAGCTCTGCTTCCATCGAAGCCGCCAAAGCGGTGAAGGGAGCCAAGAGAAAGATCAAGGCATTCCTCGGTACGCAGGACCGTTACTCGGAACTGGCTTGGAATGTATTGAAGCAAGTGCTTGTCTATGCGGCCGATAAGTTGGGAGAAATCGCCGATTCCATTCAGGACATTGACAACGCAATGAAATGGGGTTTCAACTGGGAGCTCGGTCCATTCGAGACGTGGGATCTGATCGGACTGCCTGAATCCGTGCAGCGTATGGAAGCAGAGGGCATGACGGTTCCGGCTTGGGTGAAGGATTGGATTGCCGCCGGCAACAAGTCCTTCTATCAGCAGAAGGACGGCGAGGTGTTCCATTATTTCAAAGGTGAGTATAAGGGCGTTGAGGTTCAGCCTGAGCTGATCTCGCTGCAAGCACTCAAATCGCAAAACCGGGTCATTCGCTCGAACACGGGGGCGAACCTGATCGACATTGGGGATGGCGTAGCGTGTCTTGAATTCACTTCCCCGAACAATGCAATCGGTGCCGATATTCTGGTCATGATCCAGCAGAGCGTAGAAGAGGTTCGGGCGAATTATCGCGGGCTGGTGCTCGCGAACGAAGGCCGCAACTTCTGCGTCGGCGCCAATCTGATGCTCATGCTGATGGAAGCGCAGAGCGGCGACTGGGATGAGGTGGATGACATCATCCGTCTGTTCCAGGGCAGCATGATGAAGCTGAAAGCGCTGGAGAAGCCGGTTGTGGCTGCACCTCACCGGATGACACTTGGCGGCGGCGTGGAAGCATGCCTGCCGGCCGACCGGATCATCTTCTCGGCGGAGACCTATTTCGGCCTGGTGGAGACGGGCGTGGGCCTCATTCCGGCAGGCGGCGGCTGCAAGGAGCTGGCGCTCATGACCAGCAACCGTCATCCCGACAAGGACAGCGACCTCCAGCCGGAGATCAACAAAATCTTCGAGATGGTGGCGATGGCGAAGGCGTCAACCAGCGGACATGAAGCGATCCGCATGGGTTATGGGCGCAGCGGGGATTCGGTGGTCATGAACCAGGACTACCGGATTTATGAAGCGAAGCAGGCGGTATTAGAGATGGACCGGGCAGGCTATGTTCCGCCGCAGCCGGGCAAAGCCCGCGTTGTTGGCCGTGATGGCCGGGCCGTGCTCCAGATGGGCGCCATCGACATGAAGCGCAGCGGTTATATCAGCGATCACGATCTGTTGATCGCGAAGAAGCTGGCGCACATCCTGACGGGCGGCGATGTTCCTGCGGGAACCGTGGTGAGCGAGCAGCATCTGCTCGACCTGGAGCGCGAAGCCTTCCTCAGCCTGCTCGGCGAGGTCAAGACCCAGCAGCGCATGCAGCATATGCTGGCGAAAGGCAAGCCGCTGCGGAATTAGGGCTTTAAGAGAGCTGCTTCAGCTAAAAGAGATACACCATCTTTCGCAACGTGCGATTCGCCAAATCGACGCTGCATACAGCACATGGTGGCAGGTTATCCATGCTGGCGAAGTTTAATGATGGAGACTCTTTAATCAGTTCCGCCGTTACGAATTCATTTCACGGCCGATTAGCGGCCCGCAATCATATCGGTATTGGATCCAACCATTTCAAGTTGATGAGGTGAATGGCATGAGAGAAGCAGTCATAGTATCCCTTGCCCGTACTCCGGTGGGGAAGGCGAAGAAGGGCAGTTTTGCCCAGACGCGCGTGGAGGATCTCGGCAAAGCCGTACTGGAAGCCGTCATTGAGCGTGCGCCGGGCCTGAAAAAAGAGGACGTCGAGGACATCATCCTCGGCTGCGCGATGCCGGAAGGCGAGCAAGGCCTGAATGTCGCGCGGATTATCTCGCTGTATGCGGGATATCCCGTGACGGTACCCGCGCTGACCGTCAATCGTTTCTGTTCCTCGGGACTTCAGGCGATCGCTTTCGCGGCGGAGCGCATTATGCTCGGTTATGCCGAGGTGATCGTCGCTGGCGGCGTCGAGAGCATGAGCCATGTGCCGATGACCGGCTTCAAGCCGGCGCCGCATCCGACGATTGTCGAAGAGATGTCAGAGGTGTACATCGGCATGGGGCATACCGCGGAAGAGGTGGCTCGCCGCTTCGGCATCACCCGCGAGGCGCAGGATGCCTTCGCGGCCAGCAGTCACCGTAAAGCTGCCGCCGCTATCTCCGAAGGCAAGTTCCGGGACGAGATCGTACCGGTGAACGTAACGCTGGCTGCGGCCGACGAGCAGGGCAAGGTGCGCAGCAAAACCTTTGCCTTTGATACGGATGAAGGGGTTCGGCCGGACACGACTCCGGATGTGCTGGGCAAACTGAAGCCGGCCTTTGCCCTCGGAGGCTCAGTTACCGCGGGTAACGCGTCGCAGACGAGTGACGGCGCGGCGGCGGTTGCCGTTATGAGCCGCGAGAAAGCGGAGCAGCTGGGCCTTACCCCGCTGGCTACCTTCAAGTCGTTTGCCCTGGCAGGCGTAGAGCCGGAAATTATGGGCGTCGGCCCCGTCGAAGCGATCCCGAAGGCGCTGCGCATGGCGGGGATCGAGCTGGATCAAGTGGATGTGTTCGAGATTAACGAAGCGTTCGCTTCGCAATGCCTCCACATCATTCGCGCTTTGGGTATCGACGAGAGCAAAGTCAACGTCAATGGCGGCGCCATTGCGCTCGGCCATCCGCTCGGCTGCACCGGTGCCAAGCTGACCGTCAGCCTCGTCTCCGAGCTCGCCCGCCGCGGCGGCGGCTACGGCGTCGTGAGCATGTGTATCGGCGGCGGTATGGGCGCCGCGGGGGTGTTCGAGGTGCACGCCGCAGGGGCGTAAGGAGTAGGTTGTGGCAAGAAGAAATTTCCTTCCATACCCCAAAGGGGCTTGGGGAGGGATTCCCGCATTAGTCCTTGCCGCTGCTCAGCGTGGTTCGATTCGCGCTATCAGTTCTCAAGGAACTAGTAGCTCCCAAGCAAGGTGCTAGGGAATTTTAGTTCAACAATGCTTCTGAATGTATTCAATGAACCAGATCTAGGTTTTCGATATCTAAGTTCAATGATCTTCTAATGATGCATGACTAGCCAATTCACACTGAGATGTAGTCTTAGTGCGGTGTCCGTTCCGTACCCGGACCGGACACTGCACCACTCACTCCAACCACAGGGGAGTGCAAGGATAGCCGTCGGTACGGCTCAGGACCTGAGTGCTCTAGCCTAGCGGAGAGAGCGGAATTGTACTGGAGAAACGAAGTGGTCGCCTTTGAGTTTGGATTTCTTCTACTTATAGAGCCATTCCTTGAAATCCAAACTCAACAGCGATCGGAAGTACAATCCGCACGCGGAGCGCCACTAATGAGCCACGAGTTATACCTCTATGCCCAGCCCGCAACCTAGCAATACCAAGGCAGTCCTTGCACTCCACCTTATTCCACATTCCGAAAGGGGAAACCAATTATGAGCGATAACCAAACCAAAGAACCGAAAATCAAAGGCGGCAGCTTTGTCATCGATAATCCCGATATGCAGCGCATCCTGACACCCGAGGATTTCACGGAAGAGCACCGCATGATCGGCGAGACAGTGCGTGATTTTATCGATGGGGAAATCGTGCCGCACGATGAAGAGCTGGAGAAGCTCAATTACGAGATGACGGTAGATCTGCTTCGCAAAGCAGGCGAGCTGGGCCTGCTCGGAGCCGATGTGCCGGAGCCGTTCGGCGGGATCGGTCTGGATAAAGTCAGCTCCACGATTATTAACGAAAACTTGGCGAAGGGATCGTCCTTCGCGCTTTCCTTCGGGGCTCATGTCGGGATTGGTACACTGCCGATCGTGTTCTTCGGCACGACCGAGCAGAAACAGAAGTACCTGCCGGATCTGTCGACTGGCGCGAAAATCGCGGCTTATTGCTTGACGGAGCCAACCTCCGGCTCGGATGCGCTGGGTGCCAAAACGACGGCACGCCTGTCCGACGACGGAGACTATTATATTTTGAACGGATCGAAGCTATATATAACTAACGCCGGATTTGCGGATATCTTTATCGTCTACGCCAAGATTGACGGAGAGCACTTCACCGCGTTCATTGTCGAGAAGGAGATGGAAGGCTTTACACTCGGACCGGAGGAGAAGAAGATGGGCATCAAGGGCTCATCGACGCGTCCGCTCTTTTTTGAAGACGTGAAGGTACCGAAGGAGAACCTGCTCGGCGAGATCGGCAAAGGCCACCGGATTGCCTTTAACATCCTCAACATCGGGAGGTATAAATTGGCAGCCGGCACCGTCGGTGCAGCGAAGGAATCGATCGAGCTGAGCGCGAAATATGCTAACACCCGTAAACAGTTCGATACGCCCATCTCGCAGTTCCCGCTCATGCGCAAGAAGCTGGCCGAGATGAACATCACCACCTTCGTGATGGAGAGTATGGTGTACCGTACAGCAGGTCTGCTGGAGGAAGCGATGCAGGACATCGATTACAACAACGAGGATGCCGGAATCCACTCGGCTGCCGCTATCTCCGACTATGCCATTGAATGCTCGATCAACAAGGTGTTCTGTTCGGAAGGACTGGATAACGTAGCAGACGAAGCGGTGCAGATTCACGGGGGCTATGGGTATATCCAAGAATATAAAGTGGAACGCATCTATCGGGACTCCCGCATCAACCGCATCTTTGAAGGCACAAACGAGATCAACCGGCTCCTGATTCCGGGCACGCTCGTGAAGAAGGCCATGAAAGGTGAAATCGCACTCCTGCAAAAAGCCCAAGGTCTCCAGGGTGAGCTGCTGCAGCTGGTACCTGGTCAAACCTTTGAAGGCACACTGGAGCAGGAAGCGCACTTCCTGGACATGAGCAAGAAGATTTTCCTCCTCGCAGGCGGCTTGGCGGTACAGAAGTTCGGCACGAAGCTGGAGAAAGAGCAGGAGGCCTTGTCTAATCTGGCGGATATGATGATTGATATTTATGCCCTCGAGAGTGCGCTGCTGCGTACCCGCAAGCAAATCGAACGCACCTCGGAGGAAAAGGCAGCCAGCATGATCGAGATGACGCAGGTGTTTGCATACGAGGCGTTCCAGCGCATTGAAGCACTCGCAAAAGAGACGATGGCCTCGGTGGAAACCGGTGATATGCTGCGCATGCAGCTGTCGGTGCTCAAGAAACTGACGCGTTGCACGCCGGTCGATACGGTGGCCCTCAAGCGCAGCATAGCCGCCCGTGTCGTCAAGAACGAACGGTACACCGTGTAGCATCCGGCACCGAAAGAGATGTGAATGTAGCCTGAAAAGAGAGAGATTTTTCTTGGAGTAGGAAAGAAGGAGCATTCCTGAGGAAAGGGTTGGTTTTGTATGGATACAAAGCCTTGGCTGCCGTTTTATCCGCCCGAAGTAGCCCCCGCTTTTGATTATCCGAAACAGAATTTGGCATCATTTCTCGTGACGTCGGCACAGAAATTTCCGAATCGGCCGGCCATGTATTTCATGGGCAAAACGATCAACTATAGGAGTTTGCTGGAGTCGTCCTATCGTATGGCGAACGCGCTCCGCAGCAAAGGGATTAAGAAGGGCGACCGGGTAGCGATTATGCTGCCCAACTGCCCACAGGTAGTGATTTCGTATTATGGCGTGCTGCTCGCAGGAGCCGTGGCCGTTATGACCAACCCGCTCTATATGGAGCGGGAAATTGCACATCAGATGAAGGATTCCGGAGCTAAGATCATCATCACGATGGATATGTTTGTGTCCCGCGTTGAAAAAGTCATCGAGGAGACGGAACTGGAGCATATGATCGTCACATCTGTGGCGGATTATCTGCCATTCCCCAAGAATCTCCTCTACCCGATCAAAGCCAAGAAGGAGGGTCCCCTTCCGGTCGTCAACTATGGAAGCCGCGTCCATGCCTTCAAAAAGCTGCTCGCCAGTGCGCCGAATGACCCGATCTGCGAATCCGTGAAGGCGGAGAAGGACTTGGCCCTGCTCCAGTATACCGGCGGCACGACCGGTGTTCCCAAAGGCGTCATGCTGACGCATATGAATCTGATCGCCAATACTGTGCAGTCTGCGAACTGGTGCTTTCAGGTGGAGGATGGGAAGGAGCGGTATTTGGCGGTTCTCCCCTGTTTTCACGTATTCGGGTTGACCGTACTGCTTAACCAGGCGATCTACCGTGCCGGCATGCTGATATTGGTACCGAAGTTCGAAGTGACGATGATTCTGAACCTGATCAAAAAAATGAAGCCGACGCTCTTTCCGGGCGCGCCGACCATGTATATCGCACTGATTAATCACCCACGGATCAAGGAATATGATCTGTCTTCGATCAATGCTTGCGTCAGCGGCTCTGCCGGGCTTCCGGTCGAGGTACAGGATAAGTTCGAGGAGCTGACCAAAGGGCGGCTGATCGAAGGTTACGGCTTGACCGAAGCTTCCCCGGTTACCCATGTAAATCCGATCTGGGGAAGGCGCAAAATCGGTACCATCGGCCTACCTGTCCCGGATACGGATGCCAAGGTGGTCGATCCCGATACGGGGGAAGAAATGCCGGTCGGCGAGCCTGGCGAGCTGATCGTGAAAGGACCGCAGGTGATGATAGGGTACTGGAACCGGCCGGAGGAGACGTTCGATACATTGCGCAACGGCTGGCTGTTCACGGGCGATATGGCTACGATGGACGAAGAGGGGTATTTTACGATCATTGACCGCAAGAAAGACATGATCATTGCAAGCGGTTTCAATATATACCCTCGGGAAATCGAGGAAGTGCTGTATGAGCATCCATCCGTGAAGGAAGCCGTTGTTGTCGGAACGAAGGACGATTACCGCGGCGAAACCGTGAGAGCTTATATTGTGCTGAAGGATGGCGCGTCTCCGGACCCTTCGGGCCTTGAGAAGTTTTGCCGCAGTCAGCTGGCTGCCTATAAGGTTCCGCGCGAGTACGTGTTCCGCGAATCGCTGCCGAAGACGATGGTAGGCAAGGTGCTGCGCCGCAAGCTGCTGGAGGAGGAAGAGGAAGGCAGAACGGGCTGATGCGCAGAATAGCGGAGTAGGCACGATAAGCGATTCATGTTATCCCGCTGGAATGGATACAGTACTAACGACGTCAGAAGAAAAAAGGAGGCGGCCTGATGAATCATACCAATGCCAATCCGGAGACGAAGGCCGGACAGCCGGAATTCGACCGGGAGGCGTACATTGAAGCCATGACCCAAGCGGCGGAGTCCACCTTCTGGGGATATCTCGGCTGCAAGCTTGCGTCTGCCAGCTCGGAGGCGGTTGTTGTGACGCTGGATGCCCAGCCTCATCATATGAATATGGCGGGCATCGTGCATGGCGGCGTACTCTCCTCATTGATGGATAACGCCATGGGCATTGCCGTCATGCTGGAGCGCCCTGGCGAATCAACGGTGACGAGCAATTTGAATGTGCATTTTGTCATGCCAGCCAGAGCAGGTATCCTCACCGTAACGGCAAGCATCGTGCATCAGACGCACCGTTCGGTCACGACGGAATGTAGAATTACGAACGAGAAGGGCGAACTTGTGGCGATCAGCACAGGGTCCTTCCGAGTGAAATAAAGCAGCCTTGGCTGCTATGAAACAGGTGGTCTGCCAACGCTGGAGGGGCAGGCCATTTATTTTTTTGGTGAGCTGGAAATTTTGTGGGTGAGTAGTTTGAGTAACTATTGGTCAGTAGCTTCCCGTCAATTGAGCTTATGACAGGAGGGGGCGCTAACCCCCGTCCTCTCACACCACCGTACATGCGGGTCCGCATACGGCGGTTCCAAAAGGTTAACAAAGCTCCAGATCCACCTGGTACGGGGTCTTCTTTATGGGATTAAAGCAAAGAAGCAGAGAGGGCATGTTCGTGGTTGGAGTTATGAAGTGATTCCCCCTTACTCCTTGTCAGGTCGATAAAGCTGTGGTACAATGAGAATGCTGTTTTTCATGTAGAATCTAGAATGTCTCTTAAGATAATAAATTCAGATGTTTACATACGTAGGAGGTGGAAGTCATGGTTGTATTTTTTGAAGTGTTGCTTGTTATTTTCTCCATCGGGTTGATTACTGTCGTTCTTCTCCAAAAAGGGAAAAGCGCAGGTCTTGCCGGTGCCATCTCCGGCGGTGCGGAACATCTTTTTGGTAAAACAAAGGCTCGCGGTATGGATCTCGTACTGCAGCGTACAACGGTAGGTCTTGCAGCAGGATTTATGATTTTGGCCATCGTTGTTGCTATGTTGAAATAACAATGAACGTTACCCTCGCTTTTTCACTCTTGGAAGAGCGGGGGTTTTTTATTTGCCTGAATTTTGGAATACATAGGTGAAGACGGTGTTCGGAAGGATACCGGAGATTAAATTCGTGTATACTAGGGTATGAGTATATGAAGGTAAAGAATGGATAGCGGAACGATGAAATTGCAGGTTCCCCGAGGTGATAATGATGATAACTGAAGAAATATTACTGAATTTTATGCGGGAAACTGCATACAAACCAATGACGTACCAGGAATTGGAGCAGCATTTTGCCATTAAGGATGCTCATGAATTCAGGGAATTCTTGAAGCTGCTGAATGAACTTGAACAATCCGGAAAAATCATTCTGACCAGCACCCAGCGTTATGGCGTGCCGGAACGGATGAATTTGCTGCGCGGACGTCTGCAGGCACATGCAAAGGGTTTTGCCTTCTTGATTCCTGATGATCGCGAGCACCCGGATGTGTACATTCATGCCAATGACTTGAAGAGTGCGATGAATGGAGATATCGTGCTTATCCGGATCAGTTCCAAACAGAACGATGGCGGCAAAATGGAAGGCGAAGTGGTCCGTATCGTGACGCGCGCCGTCACCCAAGTCGTGGGTGTATTCCAGAACCATGAAGCCTATGGCTTCGTGCTGCCGGATGATAAGCGGATCAACCGGGATATTTTTATTCCGAAGCATGCGATTAACGGAGCCGTTGATGGCGTGAAGGTCGTGGTGAAGCTGGTCAGCTATCCGGAAGGAAGAGCTGCGGCGGAGGGTGAAGTTGTGGAGATTCTGGGTCACAAGGATGATCCGGGTGTCGACATTCTGTCCATTATCCGCAAGCATCAGCTGCCGGAAGGCTTTCCGGAGGAAGTGCTGGCCGAAGCGGATGCAGCGCCCGATGCCATTACGGAAGAAGAAATCGTACAACAGGGCCGTCGTGATTTGCGCGGTCTGAACATCGTGACGATTGACGGCGAAGATGCCAAGGATCTCGATGATGCGGTGAATGTGGAACGTCTGCCGAACGGGAACTACCGTCTGGGCGTTCACATTGCCGATGTCAGCTATTACGTACGCGAGCGCTCCGAGCTGGATAAGGAAGCTTACGATCGCGGCTGCAGCGTGTATTTGGTGGATCGGGTCATTCCGATGCTGCCGCACCGTCTGTCCAACGGGATTTGCAGCTTGAATCCGCAGGTGGATCGTCTGACGATGTCCTGTGAAATGGAATTCAACGAGCAGATGAAAGTCGTGAAGCACGATATCTTCACCAGTGTTATTCGTACGAAAGAACGGATGACGTACAATAATGTGCGCAAAATCCTCGTCGATGAGGATCCAGAGCTAATCGAGCGCTACGGTGACCTCGTGGAGGATTTCCGTTTGATGCGCGAGCTGGCGCTGAAGCTGCGGAACCGCCGGATGCGCCGGGGCGCGGTGGATTTTGATTTTGTGGAATCCAAGGTCATCGTGGACGAGAACGGCAAGCCAGTGGATATCGTCAAAAGAGAACGCTCCATTGCGGAGCAGATCATTGAGGAATTCATGCTGGCAGCCAACGAAACCGTGGCAGAGCATTTCCACTGGCTCAAAGTACCGTTCATCTACCGGATCCATGAGGACCCGGATCAGGAGAAGCTGCAGAACTTTATGGCGTTTGCGGCCAATTTCGGGCATCAGGTGAAGGGACGGGGCAACTCGATCCATCCGCGCGCCCTGCAAAACCTGCTGGAAGCCATTCAAGGAACGAAGGAGCAAACGGTGCTCAGCACGATGATGCTCCGTTCGATGAAGCAGGCGAAATATGATGCGGAGAGCACGGGCCACTTCGGTCTTGCTGCGGAATATTACTCCCACTTTACGTCTCCGATTCGGCGTTACCCCGATCTGGTCATTCACCGGGTCATCCGGGAAGTGCTGGAGAGCGGCGGCGCGCTCGATGAGAAGCGCCATGAGCATCTGGCCGGCCGGATGGCTGATATCGCTCAGCAATCCTCCGAGCGCGAGCGTGTAGCTGTAGATGCGGAGCGGGATACGGAAGCGCTCAAGAAAGCGGAGTTCATGCTGGATAAGGTCGGCGAAGAGTTCGAAGGCATTATCAGCAGCGTGACCAGCTTCGGCATGTTCATTGAACTGGAGAACACGGTCGAAGGCTTGATTCGTCTCAGCGCGATGACCGACGATTATTATCACTTCGATGAGGGTCATATGGCACTGATCGGGGAGCGGACCTCGAAGGTATACCGCATCGGTGATGATGTGAAGGTTCGCGTGGCGAAGGTGAACATGGACGATCACACCATCGATTTTGAGATGGTGGATATGAAGCCGCGCCGCCAAGGGCGCGGCGAAGGCGACCGCGGCGGCAACGGCGGCCGCGGGTTTGGTGCCCGCGATGGCGCAGCCCGCGGGGGCAAGGGCCGCGGCGGTAAGCGCGGCGCGGCTGAAGGCGGCGCACCAGGCGGACGCCGCAGTGACAGCGCCGGCGGCCAGGGTGGCCGCGGCAAGCGCAGCGGCGAGGCGCCAACTGGAGCGGGCGCTGGTGGTCCTGCTGCTGGTGCCGACGAGCAGCAGGCGTCGAACTTCGCCTTTGGCTCCGGCAAAGGCGGCTACAGTTCCGCAGGCGGCGGCGCACTAGGCTTCGACCGCAATGCTCGCAGCTCTGGCGGTGCCGGCGGGAAAAACCGGCGCAAGAAGACGTCGGGCAGCGGCATTTTCATCGGCGAAGGTCCAACGCCGGGCGGCGGTAATGCTGGAGGTAACTCCGGCGGCGGTGGCCGCAAACGGAAGAGCAAGGGCGGAAACGGCACAGCCGCTTTTGTCCGCAAGAAGAAAAAGTAAGCCTCTCCTTCTGATCTTACGCTGGAGGCGCTTGCCCCACCTTGCTTTTGGAGGCTGACGTTTGATACAATGGACTTCTGGTGAGATTGCAATTGGCGGTCTGCCGGAAGTCCTTTTTCCATTATCATTGTTGATGACAAGGGGTGAGACCATGGGTAAGAAAAGTGACGGGAAGGTTCTGGCCCAGAACAAAAAAGCTTCCCATGATTATTTCATCGAGGATACGTATGAAGCCGGGATGGTGTTGACCGGAACGGAGATCAAATCCATACGGAACGGCCGTGCCAATATTGGAGACGCGTTCGCAACCATTCGGAATGGCGAGATTCATATCCATAACATGCATATCAGTCCGTTCGAGCAAGGGAACCGCAACAACCCGACGGACCCTACGCGTACACGGAAGCTGCTGCTGCACAAGGAGCAGATCCGCAAGCTGCTGGGCCTGTCCAAGCAGGACGGCTACGCAATCGTACCGCTGAAGATCTACATCCGTAATGGCTATGCGAAGTTGTTGCTGGGCCTCGGTAAAGGTAAGCGTCAGTACGACAAGCGCGCCGATGCCGCCAAGAAAGATGCACAACGCGATATCCAGCGTGCGCTGCGCGAGAAGCAGAAGATTGCAAGGTAATGGAGCAACTAGCAGGATGGCAGCTTTTAGCTGTGTTACCTGCAATGTATATATCATTTTGATATCAAATGTGATATACTAAGTGATGTAAGAGAGATCAATAAGATCTTTGACAATCAGCATACAGCTTGCGTTTTCCTTTCTTGGAGGGAAAGAATTCGCAATAGATTGACTGCTATGACTGAATACATTCTTTGATTTAATCCGATAGCCCTTTTTGGCAGGAACGCCAAGGTGCGAAGCACCGGCATTTCTCCAACTTAAGGGGGCGTTTTTGGATTCGACGGGGATAGTTCGGGCATGAGTAGCGGGTAGTGGGGACGCGTCCACTTCATCAACGCTAAAGCCAATTAAACGGCAAACAACAAAACAACTACGCTTTCGCAGCTTAATAACCTGTGAGCGTGCTCTCGCTCTGTATCGCCCATGTACCGGGATGAGGGCTCAACTTTAGTGGGATACGCTGTCTAGTCTCCGCCTGGGGCTAGCTGAAGAAGACAATCAGGCTGACCTGAAGGGAATCCGGTGACAGGGAGTCTCTAGGGTGACATCAAATCTGTCACTACACCCGTAGAAGCTTGTGTTGTCGTTATCTTCGGACAGGGGTTCGACTCCCCTCGCCTCCATACATAACAATGATAGAGCCATCAGCCAGTGATCTGGTTGGTGGCTCTTCTGTTTATGATATAATAAGCGTAATTAGAAAACTGGAGGGGACTCAGGATGGTTGCCAATCGAGAGCAGCTCCAAGAAATTCTGAAAAAAGCGAATCAACATGCACGCAAGCAAGCTAGAGAGTCAGGGGCATCCATTTACTATATCAAGAATAATAAACGAGTACGTGAGGATGCTAACGGTAATAAGTTCGAAATCATTTATGATGCAACCGGAAAACGACATGAGTTCGAATATCATGAATAAACTAAAACCAGTTATGACGGTTTTTGCAGGAACAAATGGGGCGGGAAAAAGCACGCTCAGTATGCAGATGAGAGCATGGTTAGGCGAGTTGGTTGACCCTGATCAGATTGCCCGTGAACTAAAACCAGATGATCCAAGAAGTGTCGATCTTTCGGCGGGAAGAGAAGCGGTCAAAAGAATCAGATCGTTGATAAAAAGACAGGAGCATTTTGCAATTGAAACTACACTATCAGGTACATTTGTTCTAAAGCATATGCAAATTGCTAAGGAAAGCGGTTATGACATCGTCATGTACTATATTGGACTTCAAGATGTGCAAATGCATATTGACCGTGTGGCCTCTCGTGTCGAGCAGGGTGGACATTGGATTGCAGAAGAGGATATTCGTTTTCGATACGGTCAGTCATTGCAAAATTTAAAGCCTGCACTAGCCATTGCAGATCAGGTTTTTATTATAGATAACACAAACCAACCAACGATTGTTGCTGAAATCGCAGAAAGTAAGCTGATATATTGCATAGAGAATATACCTGCTTGGTCTGCGAATGTTATTAGGGATCATAGTTGGTAGTGCGTTTTGGGGTGTTATGGCAATTAGCTTAATAACCTTGCACGTGTGCTCTCGCTCTGTATCGCCATTGTACCGGGATGAGGGCTCAACTTTAGTGGGATACGCTGTCTAGTCTCCGCCTGGGGCTAGCCTGAAGAAGATAATTAGGCTGACCTGAAGGGAATCCGGTGACAGGGAGTCCCTAGAGTGACATCAAATCTGTCACTACACCCGTAGAAGCTTGTGTTGTCGTTATCTTCGGACAGAGGTTCGACTCACCTCGGTTCCATCATAAAGAACACCATCCGCATGAGGATGGTGTTTTTGTTTTATATTAATACTATAGGTTAGAACATGTCGTACAGATGGAGTGAAATCGATGAATCATAGTCATGATGGAGAGGAACCATTGATAACGGTACTCAATATGGATGGTCAACAACTAACACCATGTTTACCCCATCGGGCTTGGCGGGAAGTTGAGCGAGCGCGAGCTGTCTGGATTGATGAGCAGACGATCCAATTGCTTTATAATCCGTTCTTATTTCGATACTATCGAAAAGCTGCACTGAAACGAGATCATCACATTTGTTTGTGGTGCGGACGCCACGCCACGACAGTGGACCATATTATCCCCTCAAGCAAAGGCGGCTCGGATCTTCCGCAAAACCTGATCGCTTCATGCAGCGAATGCAATACGAAACGAGGAAACCGTTCTGCATTGTCCTATCTCAAAGAAAACGCACACTCTGTTCCAAATCTTATGAAGCTTTGCTGGCGTATCTTTCTAGCTAAATACAGACATCGTCAAATGAAAAAAGGGTCACTTGAGTAAAGGCTTAGATTTATGATTTTGGGAATCGTGGTGCAGTGAGCTTCAATGATCGCAGCCGTTTGTTGACGATCGAATTGATGGTTAACCATATCCACTGTAAAATTTTCGGCTTTTTTGCATCCATCTTGAAGTGCAGGCCATTTAAAGCGTAGGATGCCTGTGACAATCACCAATAATCACGGACGTTCTTAACTCCAATGAATAGGTAGAACAAAATGGTGTGGCTTCTTACTGCAATGTTAGCTAATTGACAATTGAATACAATATTTTTAGCCGCGAATTTCATGCAACGCTTCCACATGAGAAAGGGTCACGGACATTACCTATTTTCCCTTCGGACAATCGTTCCTGTACCTATAAGGAATACTTTTTTCGAACGTAAAATGAGGTAGAACGCGTTCTAAAGATTGGTTGTTTTTCCTGTAACAACATACAGAATCAAATATTAAGAAATACACTCTTCTCTTGCAACTATACGTATACCCGTACCACATATTGAAATTGCATATGGTAGTATTATCTAATAAGTAACTTAACACAATGAGAAGAGGAGAATCCCATGCCAAGCTTCCTGGAATCCCTATATTACGGAAATTTGAATCCTGTAGAGAAGGCTGTTTCCACCGACCCTCAGTATCGCCAATTGAGTCGGCAAATATCCGAGTCCATGGATGCCTGGAAGAAGAGGCTTTCCGATGATGATTTTCATGAGCTTGAGGAGTTATTAGATTTGTATCGACAAGTACAAGGGCTGGAAATGGCGGCTTCTTTTACTGATGGTTTTAGGCTGGGAGCGACGATGATCATTGAGGTGTACTCTGAATAGTGTGATCAGTAAGAACACTCATAGAAATGCCGTAAAGACACGAACCGTGTCTTTTTTTATATCGTAAAATATTGACTATCAGCCCCTACTTCAGACATCATAAAAAACGAATTTCACACGCAACAACTCCTATAAAAGGTATCCTCGCTCTATATTTGCTCCACACGGCAGGAATATATCCCCAATTTATAGAAATCTCTCTATATAACATCGATTACAGATACAGAGAGGCTGCTATGGACCAAGAGAAATTTATGATGATTGTTAAAGGTGATGACAAAACACAGGATGTATCTTCATACGAAAAAGATCCTCCAATAGTAAGGATTGTATATAAAGGTTATCCCGAGGTTTATACATATAAGTCGAGTGATATACAGTTACTAACGCCGACCGTTCAGGATATAACGGAGGATATGGCTGTTTTTCATAATGGGTATCCCTTTTATAATGTAGAGCGGGTGCTAGATTTCGGTCCAAAGATTCGGGTGTGTTTCAACAATGGGAGTATTCGTACATACGATAGTCGACGTATTCAAGTTAGAAGTAGTAGTACCCAAAACGCTGAAGGGCGTCAGATTCTGGACTATTGGCGCGAGATTTCAAAACATGTGAAGAGTGAGGATGAACAGGAGAACAAGGAAGCTTTTTTGGCCAAGCAATTTGCAAAACTACATTATGTAGATCCGGATAGTGCTTTGAGCCATTATCTTCTGAAAAAACCTATAAAGAGCGATATCCCGGTTACAAGCGAACCGATTTTCCCGTTCAGGTACAATTTGAGTCAAAGGACCGCGCTTGAACAGGCTTTAAAAAGCACCATCAGTATTATCGAAGGCCCTCCGGGCACGGGTAAAACCCAGACGATCTTAAACATCCTTGCGAATCTGGCGGTTATGCAAGGGAAAAAGGTAGCGGTTGTTTCCGGTAACAACGCTGCAGTTCTGAATGTGCAAGAAAAGATGGAACGGCAAGGGTACCACTTTTTTGTAGCTAGTTTGGGCAACCAAGAGAACAAGAAAAAGTTTTTTGCTAATCTACCCGATTGGGATGTATCGGAATGGTCAAGTGACGTGCCAGAGGACGAATTAAACGCCAAACTACAAGATTTGGATCTACGTATTCACCGCCTGATGGAACTGGATCGGGAGAAGGCACAGCTTATGCAGAAGCTGTCGGCTTATTTGCTTGAACAGGAGCATTTTGAGCATTATTTTGCTAGGCAGGATGTTCAGCCTATAGAGAAGTGGTCATTTTATCGGCAGACACCAAAGCGGATTTTGGAGTTTATGAAAGACAGTTTTCTGGCTGTAGAGGTGAAAAGGAAATATAAGCTCCTGTACCAATTCAAGTTATTCTTCAGGCATGGTTTTACGGATTTCAAACGATTGAAGGAGCAGGGGCTGGATGTCATCTTGAATGTTCAGCGTGAATTTTACACGTTAAAAGTTGAGGAGCTATCAGATCGTATACAGGAGCTTGAGAAAGAATTAGAGTCCCAGGACTATCAAGCCTTAATGGATCAGCACCAGCAGTTCTCCGAAATGCTTTTTCGGCACCGATTACATGAGAAATACCATAACCGTTCGGCTGTGGGCTGCAATGAGAAGACATACACTCACAACAACAAGTTTAAAACGTTTATCGAGCATTATCCGATTGTGCTTAGTACAACGCATTCTTTGCGGAATTGTATACCTGCGAATTACTTGTTTGATTATTGCATCATTGACGAATCCTCGCAGGTTGATCTGCTGACAGGGGCTCTGGCCTTGTCCTGCTGCAAGCAGGCTATTATCGTGGGCGATACCAAGCAACTGCCGCATATCGTGGGGAAGGAGATTGAACAGAAGATCCAGAGCCAGGCGGCTCCTGACATGGATGAAGCTTACAGTTATATCGAGCATAATTTGTTGTCGTCCATGTTGGCTTTATACGGGGACTCCGTTCCGAAAGTGATGTTACGAGAACATTACCGCTGCCATCCCCAAATTATTGAATTCTGCAATAGGAAATATTACGACAGCGAATTGATTGCTTTTACCGATCCGGGGATTTCCGAGTCTCCTTTATTGATCTACAAGACGTCACCGGGCAATCACATGAGGGAAGTGACCCATGGCAAAAAAGGAAAGTTCAATGCCAGGGAACTTGATGTCATTGAACAGGAAATTCTGTTGGGGTACCTCGAAGCGGCAGCCGGTCATGCGGATATCGGCTTTGTGACGCCATATCGAAAGCAGGTGGAGAAAGCGACCCAGCAATTCACTGCTGATATAGAGAGTGACACGATCCATAAATATCAGGGACGTGAGAAGTCCGTTATGATCATGTCTACGGTGCTTGACCGAACGAGAGCAGGAGGCATGGGGATGAAGTTTGTTAATGATCCTTGCATGATTAATGTGGCTGTGTCCCGTGCGCAGGAGAGGTTTATTCTGGTGACCGATCAGTCTGCGTTTCGCAAGTATGGGAATGAAGTGGGAGATCTCATGCGATATATGGAATATAGCACACTGGACAACAATGTCGTGGAGAGCGAGATTCATTCTATATTTGACTTGCTATACAAGGAATACTCGGATAATCTCCAGGAATTTCGAGAACGCGTTCGTTTCTTTAATAAATCAAGGCATCGGAGCGAGAATATTATGCACGCCTTGCTCGACCAGATATTACAGGAGCCTATGTTTAAGGATTTTGAACTAGGGAATCAGGTTTTACTAATGAATTTGTTTACCGACCTGGAACGGTTAAATGAGGAAGAGCGCAGATTCGTCAGAAATCGTTCTTCTGTTGATTTTGTGATTTATCATAAACTGGACAGATCGCTAGCGCTGGCGATCGAAGTCGATGGATTTGCCTTTCATGAGAACAATCCTGAACAACTAAAGCGAGATGAGAAAAAAGGAGAGATTTTCAAGAAATTTGGAATGGAATTAGCAAGGTTCCGTACAAACGAGAGCGGGGAAGAACAGAAGATTAGGGAGCTATTAAGCTCTATGTTGTATTAGGTGGAATGAATTAAATAGAGCTAATCATCACCGATTCAACTTATTAGTTGCAGGTTTTACCTTTTAATGTTCGACTCCCCTCGCCTCCATACATAAAATTTTAAAATCCACAACCGCCTGAGGTTGTGGATTTTGCTTTTCCGGCATCTACAACTTTACGATAAGCCCCGCATGTTCATTGAACTTGGATAGCAGTTGACGTAGACTACTTCTGCATGAGACACACACGTGTTTGTTATGAAAATGGTGAGTATGCTTTTAAACCACATCCTTAGAAATAGATATAAAGACCTATCTTGCTGTCGAATTAAGTCGACCGATAAGTCTTATATGGGCTTTTCTATAAAAAAGGAGTGGGGTTCATCATGAGGATTTCTACTTGGATTAAAACGATGAGCGGAGTGTTTATTTTACTTACAGTTCTGAACGGAGTTAGTGTCTATTATCTTCAAAAGAGCGTAGCGCTTGAACGCGAAACAGTAAAAATGCAAGCAGAATTCAAGCAATTAGGTATTGATTTAGCCAGCTCCTCGGATTATTTGAGTAATGAAGTAAGAGCTTATGTGCAGTTCGGAGAAAAAGTTCACTATGACAACTACTGGAAGGAAGTAAACGAGACCAAAACGAGAGATCATGTAGTGGAGAGTTTAACTGCATTGGGCGCGCCTAAAGAAGAGCTGGATCTTATAGAAGAGTCAAAACAAATTTCGGATACCCTTGTCGAGCTAGAAAATGTGGCAATGAAAGCTGCGGAGGACAAAGATTTTACCAAAGCTCGGGAACTCATGTTTGGCAGCGAATACGATACTATTAAAGAGACCATTATGGAGCCGCTGCAGCAGTTTCAGGAAAAGATGAATACTAGGACGGAAAATGAAGCAAACGCTGCAAAGCAAAAAGCGAGCCTGATGCTTACGGGAACTATTGTTTTGCTTGTAATTACATTCGGGGCATTACTTGTGATTTTTGCTGTTATTTTCATCAAGTTGAAGCCACTTAAATTAGTCAATGAAAAGATCGCCGAAATTGCACAGAGTGGAGGCGATCTTACCGGACGACTGGATTACTCCGGCAAGGATGAAATAGGAGAAATTTCAAAATCCTTAAATGCCATGTTTGAGACTCTGCAATCCATTATTAAAGATGTCCGTAACGCTTCCCACAGTGTATTGAATTCGTCAAGTAAATTGGTTGAAAATACGAAAGAAACTGCAAGCGCGACAGAGGAAATTACGAGACAGGGGGCCAGTATTGAGCAAGGGGCGACCACCTCAGTGCAGAGCACACTTGATGCTTCGCATGCAATCAATGAAATGTCCATAGGTGTGCAGCGTATCGCCGTATCTGCTGAGGATCTTGCTACTGTCGCAACTGAGACGGAGCGAGAGGCAGCAAGCGGTGTGAACTTTATACAGCAAGTTAGCAAGCAGATGGTCCAAATTAGCGATTCTGTCGGGTCTACAGTAGAAATTGTATCCAATTTGAAAGAACGCTCTTCTCATATCGAGGAAATTGTAAATGCAATTACTGAAATTTCGAATCAAACGAGTCTGCTTTCGTTAAATGCATCAATTGAAGCGGCAAGAGCGGGCGAGCATGGAAGAGGCTTTTCTGTAGTGGCCAGCGAAATCCGGAAATTGGCAGATCATTCCTCTGCTTCAGCGGGGCAAATATTCGGATTGCTGCAAGATATTACGAAAGACTCTCAAGAAACAGAACATGCGATGCAGCAAGTGACGAGTGAAGTATTGACGGGGCAAAAGAAGATGGAAGAAGCAATTGAATCGTTTGAGAACATATTGAAATCCGCTCAGAAAGTGGCCTGGAAAGTTCAGGAGGTCTCCGCTGTTAGCGAACAAATGGCGGCAGGCTCTGAAGAAATTGCAGCATCTGTTTCCGAAATGGCAACTATAGCTGAAGATTCGCTTTCAGGAGTTAAGGCAGTGAACGATATGACTGCAAAGCAGAGCTCTTTAGTTCAGGAGGTTGCTTCAGTTACGGACTTGATTAGCAAAAATTCTCGAAGCTTGGAAGCACTCGTTATGAAGTTTAAAGTCTAAAATGAATAGAACGTGATTCATATGGTACCTAGGTCATTACCCGAAATAATCTCAGCAATATGCGTCGGCGAATTGTGGATTTGCCAAGCCACGGTTCGCCTCCATACATAGAACCCGCTCATTGAGCGGGTTTTTACATTTATATCTGAAACAAAGTATTGAGTATTAGATCTCCGAATTGGATGGATGCATCAGCTCTTTGATCTCAAGAAACTGTGAATTCGTTATTTGTTGGGATTGATGGAGGGCGTTCAGCTTATATTCTATTCTTTCCATTCGAAGTTGCGTATCTTTTTGGAGTTTCTCGGTCTGTTTTTGTGTTTTGGAGTTATCCATGACGACTAAGATGGTCAGACCCGCACTAAAGATCGTTAACCCTCTAGCGATTTGATTTAAATCGATTGAATTCATGGCAATCAGGCAGTCGGCAAATCCTGCTCCTATAAGTAGACCGCCAATCGTGACAATCCCCGTTCTTTTCCATTGTTCTGGGATGATATTTAATGAATGTTTCATGTAGAGATCTCCTTCAGTTAGGTAGTAAACGTGAAATTAGGATAGCTTCATTCTATATTTAATAAAACACAAATCCTGGAACAATAAAAGGAAATACATAGAAGCTTATTGCGTAAACATTAAGGATTCAGTTTGTGGAAATCTAGTGATCAGCGGTAACGTATTATTTGGGAATGACTTGGAAAGAGGAGGCAGGACTGATACTCAAAGCAAGAAGGAATTAGGAGACTTACGGAGAAATTTTCTAGTGGACATTATTTATATGAGATTATCCTGGGTCGACGGATCTTCGCTCACGCGATCAGGTTAAATATGAACTGTAGATTGGCTGGTGATCTGGAATGAGTGAACAATTCTGGTTAGTGGTACAGTATCCTCTGAAAAGTGCAAAAGGCAGCCAACGTGACCACTGGTTAAGAGAAAAAGTAATGGAATATTTAGAAATATCTCTAGCAGATGCTGGTTTAGGCTATGTAGATGGGTTTGACATGGGGAAATGCATTTCCGACCCGAAGAAATATGCGCTTAATATATTTTGTGTTGTTACGGAAGAAGAACGAAGTATTGCCTTGGTGAAAAGAGTGTTAAGAGAGGGTCGACTTGATTATACTCGAATAAAAATCGCTACAATGTCCTATGGGAATGAAGAAACATATACTCTGAAATATGCCTATAAGAAGGGTGTTACGGAATTTTCACTATAGCATGTATTATGTTTATTGGTGTCGCCTTTGTAGCAGTCTAGTTGTAGAAAACAAGGAGGGAAGAGGTTTATGATTACCATTTATGACTGGTTTGGCTGTGAATTGCCCAATCAAAAGCGTTATCAGTTAATAAAAGAAGCTGGATTTGATGGCGTTTTAATATGGTGGAGTGATGGCTTTGGTCGTGACTGCTTTGGTCGAAACGATTATCGCAACGGGCCGCAAATCGCACGAGAAGCGGGTCTATTTATAGAAAATATCCACACACCAATCCAAAACGAAAACAACCTCTGGCTTGACAATCTGGATGGTGAAGCGGCAGCTGAATGCTATCTGCAATGTGTTGCAGATTGTGCTGAATTTGAGATTCCGACAATGGTTGTGCACTTGCCGGGCGAAGACAATCCATATAACGAATTGGGACTGGATAGAATCAAGAGAATCGCTGACAAAGCTGAACAGCTTGGTGTCAATGTTGCAATGGAGAATTTATGGAACTTTTCCAATTTGGCATATGTGCTGGAGCAAGTGGATTCCCTGCGTATCGGATTCTGTTATGACAGCGGACATCACTACCGCCATTACCCGGAGAAAGATTTATTATCCATGTACGGGTCTCGGCTGATGGCACTACACTTACATGATAATAACGGAAGTTATGCCCAGCACGGGTTACCCCTTGATGGCACGATTGATTGGTCTACAACCATGAAAAAAATTGCGGAAACGAACTATTCAGGCCCGATTGCAATCGAGGCCATGAATTGGGATTATGAGGATTTATCGGCACAAGAGTTTTTACATAGAGCGTTTGAGCAAGCCAAAAGACTGGAAGCGTTAAAAACTGATTCCTCAAAGACGACTGTAACAGAATGAAATTACTATAAAACTAGGCACTCTACATCCATCATGCAGAGTGCCTAGTTCATTTATGCCCTTATTCATCTTCCCAAATGGCGTTGAACCAGAGACTGTAGCTACTAATGTCGCGCCTTCCGAACACCTGATAGCCTGTTACACCCGCATTGTCCGTTGAATCATTAATGGGGTCACTTCAGAGATTGTGGTTTTTTGCTGTGTTCGATTAAAAGTGTAAAATCCTTAGCTATAAGTTTGCAAAACAAGGCACCTCAATCAAAGAGTGTCAAATGCACGTTATGCTGAAGAAGGGCCTAGAGGTCCTTCTTTTTTGCTTTCTTTTTTCTGACATTTGTCATAATCGGCTTGTGACAACCCACACTAATTGGTTCTCGCGCTTTTTCAATATAATGAGGACATCAAGTAACGAAAGAAGAAATTAGCGGAGGTTAGTACAAAATGACAAAGGCGATTGAATGTATAAATCTAGTGAAGAAATTCGGCAACTACTGTGCCGTTGATCATATGAATCTATCATTTGAGAAAGGTCAAATAACAGCATTGCTCGGACCGAATGGGGCAGGCAAGACAACAACCATTTCCATGATCCTCGGAATGATCAAGCCAACATCAGGAGAAGTCAGGGTCTTGGGGATGCCGTCTGGAACAAAAGAATTACGGCAACGCGTCGGAGCGCTTATGCAGGATGTTAAAGCTGCAGATGGACTTACGGTCAAAGAAGTGCTTCAATTGTTCCGCAGTTATTATCGTAATCCGATGTCGCTAGAGCGATTGTTAGACATTTCGGGTCTCCACGCGGATCAGAAACGGCGCGCATCCTCGCTGTCTGGAGGACAACGTCGTAGATTAGCTTTCGCCCAAAGCTTGGCGGGAAATCCAGAGCTTCTCCTGCTGGATGAACCAACAGTCGGAATGGATATCGAGGCTCGTGGCCGCTTTTGGGACACCATCCAAGCGCTGGCAAATGACGGACGTACGGTACTCTTAACTACACATCATTTAGATGAAGCGGATGCTGTCGCAGATCATATCGCAGTAATCGCCAGTGGACAGGTTGTTGCGGAAGGGACTCCAGAAGGTTTAAAGGCTCAAACAGCGCTTAGAACCGTTTCATTTCGAGCGGCGAACGCGCCAGCCCATCAGGAATGGCTCACATTACCTGGTGTAGAAAAGGCAGAATGCAACGGCGAGCGAATTCGTCTGTATGCTCAAGAGACCGATGTATTGTTATTTACACTGATGCAGTCTGAATGGGGAATTTCAGATATTGATATACAATCAGCCAGCTTAGAAGATACATTCCGAAGTCTTACAGGCTCAAATAAACAAACAATTATACGATAATAAACATTTTTAGGAGGAAAATAGCCATGTTACATATGTTTGTTGCCCAAACCAAAGCAGAAAGTATACGAATTATCCGCAGTCCATTTTTCTTACTCTTCTCCATTGCGATGCCGCTTGCTTTCTACTTTTTATTTGCGAGTATGAATGGTGTAGATAAATCGATTCAATCAACAACTTGGGGTGTCTTTTCATTGATGTCGATGACTGCATTTAGTTTGATTGGTACAGCCGTATCTCAATTCGGTATCCGTCTATCGTTCGAGCATCAAGATGGGTGGGTACGCTTGTTGAAGCTAACTCCACTATCTCCTGCAGTCTGGATTGGCAGCAAAATTGTATCGCAAATGGCTGTTCACTTGATCGTCATTGTAGTTATATTTTTATCTGCTGGCCTTGTTCATGATATACAATTGACAGCCGGGCAATGGATTTTATGCGGACTATGGTTATGGATTGGGAGTATATCTTTTCTGGCGCTTGGTGCATTGCTAGGAACGCTTAAAAATGCGAATACCTCCGTTGCCATCGGAAATGTATTACAGATGGGACTTGCCATTGTGGGGGGGCTTTGGATGCCGCTTAGTACTTTGCCAAGTTGGATGGGCTCGGTCGGGGAATGGCTTCCATCTCACCGTTATGCCAATGGGGCATGGAATATGATCGCTGGAAAAAATCCAGCAAGTATTGATTTCATAATTTTGACAGGATGCGGTCTCCTCTTTATGCTACTATCAATCTATATATATAATCGACGGGATGCGGTCTAATTGAATAGAGAAAAGTGGCGTCTCTTTCCAAAATCGGAAGGAGTCGCTCCTTATATTTTGTTAACAAATTTAATGATACCCATGTACTTTCTACTCTATGAGCCATCAAGTCTACAGTGGCTTGGCTTTGTTCTGTTAGGCATATTCGTTCTATCCTTTCGACAATCCTACTTTTATGCAAAGTGGGCCACGCCAATATTGATCGTTCAGGTGGGTATACTTTTAATTTTAGCAGCTGTATTTCACCCTATGTATACGTTTATAGGTTTTATGATAGCTGCTCCGCTGAGCAAACAAAAGCTGCCGATATTACTCTCTATAACGATCGTTTTCACTGTAGCTATGGGATTTATCGCTGTTCCTTACTTGGAGAGGATGGGCAGCCTAGTATGGATAGGGCTGGTGCCTATGTTTGGCATCTGTATTCTGCCGTATCTTATACGAACATCGACTCGATTTCAACAGAAGTCTGCGCGGTTGCGGGCAGAAACGGCTGAACGAATGGCACAGCAGGAGGAGCGCCAGCGGATTGCACGTGAACTCCATGATACATTGGGCCATACGCTGTCATTAATCGCACTAAAAGGGGAAGTCGTTGAAAAATTGGTCAATCGCCATCCCGAGAGAGCGATAGCAGAGGCTCGTGAAATACGAGAAACGGCACGCGCAGCCTTGAAACAAATGCGTGAATTGGTTACGGAGATGAAAGTCACATACTTCGCTGACGAATATAAGCATGCTGTATCGTTATGTTCAGCTGCGGGCATACCGCTTTTATTTCAATATCAATCGATTTCTGATCCCAGACCTTCTAATGTAGGGACGGAAGACGCATTAGTGAACAATCCGCTTCCGTTAACACCCTTGCAGGAGACGATTTTGGCGATGTGTTTTCGCGAGACGATTACCAATGTGGTACGACATAGCCGAGCAACAAGTTGCAACGTTCTTCTCGACATTCAGGAAGGGGAAGTTCGTGTATCTGTAAGTGATGACGGTATTGGGGCAGATATGGATCAATTCTATACAAGCAGTAATGGCCTCGCCGGATTGCGGCAACGGTTGGTTATGATCGACGGGCGTATGTCGCTGTCCTCATCCTCAGGCAAGGGGACGGAAGTCACCTTACATATACCTAGGGTAATACGAAATGAAAAGGTAGGTAGTGCTTAGATGATTCGTATTGTTTTGGCAGAAGATCAAAAGTTATTAAGGGGAGCACTGGCAACTTTACTCTCGTTAGAAGATGATATTGAAGTAGTCGGACAAGCTGAAAATGGGGAAGAAGTGATGTCCATGATTCAGCAATATGAACCCGATGTAGCTGTTTTGGATATTGAGATGCCACTAAAAACGGGGTTAGATATTGCGGAATTGGTTCAAAAAAATAAGTTAGCTGTTCGTGTCATCATCTTGACGACATTCGCGCGTCCTGGATATTTCCAGCGGGCTATGCAGGCAGGAGTTTATGGATATCTTCTCAAAGATACGGGCAGCGAGGAATTGGCTGATGCGATTCGTCGGGTCTATGATGGGAAACGTGTCATCAATTCAGAATTGTCGCTCGCGGTATGGGATGATCCATGTCCATTATCACCCAGGGAGCGTGAAGTCATGAAGTTGGCTGCCCAAGGCTTAGTTCTTCAAGATATTGGAGCACAGCTGTTTCTATCCTATGGAACGGTACGGAACTATATGTCAGAAGCGATTGGGAAGCTCGGGGCGAATACACGGATCGAGGCGATAGATATCGCACGTAGCAAGGGATGGTTGGATTAAGGAGAGCTCCGAGGTATGGAGGTAAGCGGATCACCCCTCTCAAGAGATGATGCAGCCAGCCCATAGAGAGCTTTAGAAGCTCTCTTTTTTATGATCCGCTACTTAGCATACCGTAACCTAATCAATACATTCCGGCGAATTGTGGTTTTACACAGCCACGGCTCGCCTCCATACATACCATAAAAAGGCGACCGTGATCGGTCGCTTTTTTGCATTTCCTGGACATGCAGCTTTAAGATAATGTCACATACTCTTATAGACAATCATTTTTTATATGTGACTGACGATGAAATTTCTAATCTCTAACCGCTGGAACTTCCGGTCAGTGACGACGCCTTTGAAGCCAGCCAGCAAATTTCGTAGAGACTAGTATGACATCCTCTTCTTTTTTATATGACTATTCCAATGAATCTTACTAATGAAGTATTCCTTCTACTTTTGATGTACAATTGGAATATATTATTAAAAAGGGGAGATAATCCTATGGATCTACTCAAAGGGCAAAAGATAGAAATTACAAAAGGTAGAAAGTTAACTGCCCTTAGTTTTCAATTTGGTTGGACGAAGAAGGAAGCGACGATGAGCATCGATGCAGCATGTTTTCTTTTATCGGAGAAGAATCGATGCGAGCGGGATGAGGATTTTATTTTTTACGGGAATCCCTTTGATCTTTATGGTGCAGTTTCACATAGTGCAACTACTCAAGGGGACCAAGAGACTATTGAGCTGCATCTATCGAAACTGCCGAAAAGCGTTGCAAAAGTAGCCCTTTCTGTGACTATTCATGCTGGGGACGAGCATGGGCTTACGATAAGTGATGCGTCAGACTTTTATTTACGGCTTGTAGATACGATTACGGGAGAAGAATTATTTCGTTTTGAATATGGGAATGATCTGTCAAAGGAAACAGCGATTGTCGTGGGTGAGTTGTACCGATATAACGAGGAATGGAAGTTTAATGCCATTGGCAGTGGATTCTATGGGGGGTTGGCTGCGCTTTGCACGAATTATGGGCTTGTGGTCGAGCAGGCGGAAGAGATTGTCGAAGCTGTAGCAGTCGCGGAAGAGATCGTATTGTCTAAAATAGATTTGCGTAAGAACATTGTGGCGTACACGTTGGAAAAGAAGAAAATGACCCATCTATCGGCTAGAGTAGGCATCGTGCTAGATGTTACAGGATCTATGCGGACCTTGTATAAGAATGGGACGGTCCAAGAAGTTGTTGAGCGTATATTGGCCGTAGCTAGCAAATTTGATGACAATGCTGCTTTGGATGTGTGGGTTTATGATCATGAATTCAGTCGATTACCCACTGTGACGGAGCGAGACTTCATTTCCTATGTAAATACTCAAATTTTAAATAATTCGAATATCCATAAGTATGGCCGCAATAATGAGCCTCGAGTTATGGAGGATGTTATTAAGAAATATACCATCGAAGAGGAATCAAGCCTGCCTGTATTCATTATCTTTATCAATGATGGAGGCGTAGTGAAGCCGACTAAAAAAGTGATCGTAGACTCTGCGACTCTTCCAATATTTTGGCAGTTCGTGGGGATAGGAGATTCTGATTTTGAAGTACTAAAACAACTGGATACGATGGAAGGGCGGATTGTCGATAATGCAAATTTCATTCATTTGAAAGATATTTCGGCGGTATCCGATGAAGTGCTGTATGACCAACTCCTGAATGAATTTCCGAAGTGGATCAAGGATGCGACAGAGAAAAAGATTATTCGATGATCATGCAGCCTTTTTACATTGCCATTCTGCTAGCGGGAAACAATGGTTAAGTCTTGGCTATGTTATTTAGGAGCAGACAAGCAGACAGGTTGACTACTCAACTTCCTCAAACGATTTCAGCATCACATTCCGGCGAATTGTTGGTTTTGCACAGCCACGGTTCGTAAACACCATCCGCATGAGGATGGTGTTTTTGCATTTTATTATTTTGAAATCATGATGCAATGATCTTCAATGATAGTAGCCGCTTGTTGACGATCAAATCGATGATAAACCATATTACCTTGAAATCCTCGGCTTTCTCGGTATCCATCTTGAAGCTCAGACCACTATATCGCAGGAATATAACCAGTGTTGTAAAAGCAGTTCTTTTATTTGCGTTGTGGAATTGAAATTCAACTTATCTAATCAATGCTAAAGCCATTTTCTTTGAAATTCTAAATATACATAGTCGCGGAATGCCGGGAATGTCTCTTCCAGAAGCGCTACCGTCCACAGCCCGTACGGCGCCACTATATCCCGAAGAAAGACGGTCGCAAGCGCCCGCTCGGCATTCCGTCGATCCAAGACCGAGTTGTACAGACGGCGTTAAAACTGGTGATGGAACCGAATACTCTACCTGGATTATGCGGTGCATACTCCTGTGCTATAATTAGATATAGCGCAGTTTCATTCAGAGAAATCACATTTCTATACATAAATCTATTGGCAAGGGGTGCATTGACCAACCATGCACGATTATTTGCACCACAAGTTGATTATTATCGGCGCAGGCGCATCAGGACTCATGGCCGCCGTTACTGCGCGGGATTTGGGTATTGATACCGCCATTCTGGAGGGTAACGACCGGATTGGGAAAAAAATCTCAATGACAGGCGACGGTCGTTGCAATATTACGAACGATTCCACTACGACGGGTACGGACGACGAAGCGGTGGTCTTATCGCGCAAGTATCACAGCAGTCAGGCTAAATTTCCGTTGCCTGTGCTGCAGCAATTCGGCATCCGTCAGACCATTGATTTCTTTCACGTGCTCGGGCTGCCGCTTACAAAATTGAAAGAGGGCTTAATGTACCCGATGTCGCTACAGGCTGCATCTGTGGTGGATATTTTCGAGCTTGCTTTAGAGGAGCGGAACATTCCGGTATACCTTAACAACAAAGTGCTGGATGTCACCGTATCGGCAGATCATCCACGATTTAAAATTACATGCCGAACTGAAACAGAGGAGCAGGTTGTTTATACCAGCGAGTACCTGTTTCTTTGTACGGGCAGTCTTACCGGCCAGAATGCGGGGACGGACGGGTCTGGGTATACACTTGCCCAGCGAATGGGGCACTCCTTGGTAGAGCCTGTTCCGGCCATCGTGCAATTAAAGGTGAAGTATCCCTATCAGAAGGCGCTATCGGGCATCAAGCTCCAGGGACGAGCCCATCTCCTTGTAAATGGTAAAATCGTTCGCAGCGAAGTCGGCGAAATTCATTTCACCGACTACGGTTTCTCCGGCCCTCCGATCCTGCAGCTCGGGCGGAAGGCAGCCATACATCTCGCGAAAGGGGACTCCGTTACCCTATCCGTAGATTTGATGCCGAACCGCACGGAGGAAGAGGTTATCGAATTTCTGGAGACGAACTGGGGAACGTTCGCGCATCGGACGGTCGCGGAGTCCTTCGTCGGTTTTTTACACAAGAAACTGGTCTCCGTCCTGCTGAAGGAAGCGAAAATTGATCAAGAGCCGAACCTGCTTTGCCAAGATCTTTCGTTGAAAACCAAAAAGATCTTTTATAAGTTATTGAAGTGTTGGGAGTTTAAAGTAACCGAAACCCAAAGCTTTGAGTACGCACAAGCGACAGCCGGCGGCGTCGCTACGAAAGAGCTCGTCGCAGATACGCTGGAATCCAAGCTCGTGCCTGGGCTCTATTTGGCCGGCGAGGTGATGGATGTCGACGGGGACTTTGGGGGTTACAACCTGCAATGGGCCTGGAGCTCCGGTTATGCGGCCGCGATGGCGTTAGGGAAACGCATTTTTAGATGAAGCTATTAGAAAAAGGAATGAATTCAACACCTATGTATAAGTCGAAATCTACTATGCACCACAAGCTGTTCATTATCGGTGCAGGCGCTTCAGGTCTTATGGCCGCCGTTACTGCGCGAGACCGAGGGATCGATACTGCGATCATTGAAAGCAACGACCGGGTCGGAAAGAAGGTACTAACGACCGGTAATGGGCGTTGTAACATTACGAACAAATCCACGGCGACGGGTACGGACGAAGCGGTCAATTTATCCAGTAAATATCACAGTAATCAAGCGGAATTTCCGCTACCTGTGCTGCAGCAATTCGGCGTTCGGCAAACTGTCGATTTCTTTAACACACTCGGCCTTCCGCTGATCGCTATTGAGAATGGCCGAATGTATCCGATGTCGCTGCAGGCTGCATCGGTGTTAGAAGTTTTCCGGATTGCACTGGAGGATCGGAATGTTCCGATATACTTCAAAACCAAAGTATTGGACGTTACCGTGTCGAAGGAACATCCGCGATTCACGATTGTGTGCCAGACGGAAACAGAGGAAAAGGTCACATATACCAGCGATTATCTCTTCCTCTGTACGGGCGGCCTTACCGCTCCAAAGACAGGAACGGATGGCTCCGGTTACACACTTGCCCAACGACTGGGACATACCCTGATCGATCCTGTACCCGGGATTGTTCAATTGAAGCTGGATAGCCCATATCTGAATGAACTTTCCGGAGTTAAATTCGAGGGATGGGGGAATATCATTGTAAATGGTGAAGTCATCCGCAGTGAGTATGGAGAGGTTCTGTTTACGAAATATGGCGCTTCTGGCCCGCCGATTCTCCAGTTAAGCCGAAAGGCTGCATATCAACTCGCAAGAGGAGAAACGGTGACCTTATCGCTTGACTTGATGCCAGACCGAACAGAGGAAGAGGTCGTCGATTTTCTGGATACGCATTGGGGAATGTTCGGACACCGGACGGTGGCTGCTTCCCTAATCGGGATTTTAAACAAGAAGCTGATCCCCATCCTCTTGAAAGAGGCGGGAATCGATCAGGACCAGAACCTGCTGTGTCAGGATCTATCGTGGAAAACCAGAAAAGCCTTGTGTCGCCTCATGAAGCATTGGGATTTCATCGTGACCGATACCAATGGTTTCCCGAATGCCCAAACGACAGCCGGCGGCATCGATACGACAGAGTTAAGAGAAGGAACGCTAGAATCGAAGCTCGTGCCTGGGCTCTATTTGGCCGGCGAGGTGATGGATGTGGATGGGGATTGCGGTGGCTATAACCTGCAATGGGCCTGGAGCTCCGGCTATTCCGCCGCGGTGGCACTTGCTGATCAACTTAGAGGCATCATGGAAAAAGATTGATATTATTTTTCAGAATATGCTAGAAGTGGTTGAGCATTTAAATGCGCAATATATAGAAGGTTAAGGTAGAGGGCACCTAAATCTGAGCCGGCCCAGTCCCTAGTCTAAAGTCTAGGTTCAGATACCCCCTAAGACGGTTATGTCAGCCCAATAAAGCGGATATAATGGATTTATTACTCGGAGCGTGACTTAGCCATAAGGGGTGTTTGAATATGAAGGCAACAGAAGCGGCTGCAACGTCGCGGGCAGGCAAGGTGAATTGGGTGCTTTTTAATCCAAAAACCTATGCAACGATTCTCTATTTCTTACTATCTCTCCCGTTAGGGATTATTTATTTTACAGTAGCGATAACGGGACTTACACTATCCATCAGTTTGACTCCAATATTTATCGGAATACCGCTGTTTTTTGGAATAGCTAAGTTGTTGAATGGGATTGTGAATTTTGAACAAAGCATGATTAGACAAATTTTAGGATTACCTACTCCTTCTGTATCGTATACCTACAATCGACAATCTGAAGTTGGGGAGAACTGGTTGAAGCGAATGGTGAGAGACTTTGAGGGTGGGTTATTCATTCGAAATCTGCTGCTTGTATTATTAAGATTTGTAACAGGCATTGTATTCTTTGTTATTATGGTAACGGCGATTTCACTAGGACTCGGATTAATTGCTCTTCCAGTCGTCCATATCATTTTGATGAATGAAATGCAGCTTGATATTTTAGAGAATAGCGTGTTTAGTTATTTTCATATAGATTGGACTTATAATCAGCAATATTTGCTGTACGTAGGCATTGGCCTTATCCTTTTCTGGGTCGCGCTGCGCGTCGTGAATGGGCTCATGCAAATTCTTCGTAGAATCATGTATGTGGATGAGCCCTATCAGCAGCCGTCAGTGCCGCCAATGGAAGCACACATACATGCGCCCGTTCAGTCGCAATATTACGAGTACCCAGAGGATCACCCCACTCAAGGGATGATGCAGCCAGCCCAAAGAGAGCTTTAGAAGCTCTCTTTTTTAAACTCCACTACTTGAAGCGTGATTTATTTGGACAACTGAAGAGCTTAACGAAATTCGTCTGACAGGTTTAAAAGATACGATGAAAAACCCGACCGTTTGAGGCCGGGCTTTTGTCTATGCGATTGTATAACGATCCGTTCGAAATAATTGATTTTTACGCAATTTCCTTGTACGGTAGCAAAGGCACGGGCCACTAGAGCAGCATCCTTTTTAGGACTAGCGCTTGAGCCAATGATCTCTCGATGCAGCTGCTAATCTTTGTGTTTTGGAGCGGTAGAAATGGTGTGTGTTTTATTTATTAATTATTAAGCTGTTGATGAGATTTTCGAATGTAACAATTTTCATATATAATTGAACTGAAGTAATGTCATGCTGTCAACAGCGGTCGGAAGTCAAGTCTTTCGTATTGTGACTCTCCAGGTTCATCCGTAAATCTTTAGATAACTAAAATATAATTAAATGAGGGAAGCGAATGAATTTTTTGCGGGAGTTTTTTGCTAACAATATAGTAAGAAGAATTCTGTTCCTCTTACTTGTCGTTTTATTGCTGTATAGCTTAAGAGGTATGCTCAATTTGCTGTTATTGCTGTTTCTTGTTACCTTCGTCATGGGACGCCTAGAGCACTTTATTACGAAGAAAATATCTAAGCTGTTTCCTATATCGTCTATTGTCGTTAATACGATATTGTATGGGGCTTTAATATTTGGGCTTGTATACGGAATTGCCAATTATGTTCCGAAGCTCATTAATCAAATTTCTGATTTATATTTTTCCATTATCAAATTCGTGAATACACCTCAGTCGGATGAAATTGCTGAGCTTGTCTCCTCCGCGCTGGGTAAGCTGGAATTAGAGCAATACGGAAGCCAGGCATTAAATTATATTCTGAAGATAGGCAAATGGGCCGAGGTTATCATTTTTGTTATTGTATTGAGCTACTTCTACTTAATCCAGAAGAAAACAGTCAATGACTTTACAGATAAGTTGAGCAAAAGCAAAATAAGCTGGGCTTACAATGAGTTTAAATATTTTGGCAAAAAATTCACCTCTTCCTTCGGTAAAGTGATAGAGGTTCAACTGATGATCGCCTTGTTCAACACGATTCTAACGACTATCGGGTTGTCGATTTTGGGCTACCCTTACTTGTTCGCTCTAACGATTATGGTATTTTTACTAAGCCTTATCCCGGTAGTCGGTGTTGTTATTTCCTTCATTCCAATCAGTATTATCGGTTACCAGATTGGTGGTATCTCAACCGTCATTTGGGCGATTGTCATGATTTTGCTCATCCATGCAGTTGAGACATACTTCTTAAATCCGAAGCTGTATGCTCACAAAACGAAGCTGCCGATGTTCTACACCTTTATTGTTCTTATTTTCTCCCAGCACTTCATGGGGATCTGGGGGCTTATTATCGGGATTCCGATCTTTATGTTCCTGCTCGATATTTTTGAAGTCGATCAAAGCAACGCGGTATCATCAAAAAAAGAAGCTGTACAGCTTTCAGGAGAAAACGTAAGTCCTAGGAGTCATCATTTCTCGCACAACGAAGATAAAGAAGAATCCTGACCTCGGAGTCCTCCATGCGGATATTAGCTGGATGGGATAAATATAAGATAAGAAAAATGACTACAGAAAATTCTGTAGTCATTTTCTATGAAAGTCAGAAGATTAAGGAATGACTTTCCACACGTCGGCTCCACCTGGAGTCTCACCTAAAGTCCACCATTTCGCTTCATAGTTCACACCGTTATGGGTTACTTTGCTGCCACCAACATAAACCGTGGATGCATCCCAGGCAGGGTATGTGACAGGTGCGCTAGGTGTCGTTACATTGACAATATTGCTAGCAGCGGATACATTGCCAGCGGCATCAAGAGCTTTTACCGTAAAGGAGTAAGCCGTATTTGGCGACAGACCTGTAACCGTGTATTCAAGCGCTGAACCCGAAACCGTAGCGACTAATGTCGAGCCTTGGAACACTTGATAGCCAGTTACACCCACATTGTCCGTTGAAGCATTCCACATTAAAGGCACTGTAGTAGATGTAGTTGTACCCATCACATGTAAGCTTGTAGGTGCTGAAGGAGCCTCTGTATCAGGACCTACTACAGCTAGTGTGGTAAAGGATGCAGGATTGCTGGCGGGTGATATGTTCCCAGCAGCATCTACTGCTTTAACGGTGATGTTATAGGTTGTATTCGGTGTTAAGCCTGTTAGATTGTAATTCAATGCACTTGTGGAACCAATTTGGGTTGAGCCGTTAAAAATACGGTAATTCGTAACGCCAACATTATCAGTAGCAGCATTCCAAGAAATTGTTGCACTCGTGGTTGCGACATTGGAAGCTGTTACTCCTGTCGGAGCAGTTGGCGCTGTTGTATCTGGATTTCCACCACCGGTGAAGTTCACATCGATAACGTTATAGAATGCATTTCCTGTGTCCGCAATTTCCCAAACAGCGAGGATGACTTGATACCCCGTTCTGCTCGGTACGTTACAAGTGTCGGAATAAGTATTGGATGGCATCCCTTTATACGGTACATTACAGAAAGGAGTTAAGTCGAAGGATGCACGAGTTAATGGTGCATTCGGGTCCCAGTCCTGCTTGGTAATGTAGTATTTCCAGCTAGCTGTAGCATGCGGCACTTTTAACTTCCAGTCAAAAGTCGTTTGTCCAGGTGAAATGTTTACTTTTGTCCAACGAGTTGCGGATTGCTGATCAAGTGGAGCGAACAAGCCGTTAGCACTTGCAATTTTACCATCGGCTGGACCTGCTGCCGGGAATCCTTTTGCTGCTTCTAAGCTATACGGTTCATAAATAATAAGTCCACAATTCGTATTGACTCCTCTTGCACATAAATCCGCACGGCTGGAAGGATTACTTACATATCCGTGAGCGGATGCTTTGGACTCGAATAAGAATAGTGCCATAACAGCGAGCGTCATTAATAGACCGCCAGCCAAGACCTTCTTAATGAGTCCGGAATTGGGAAAACGTAGGGTTAACATCAATAAAAAAACCTCCTCTTTTAGATAAACTATGCACGAAGAACCAAACGATCATTCGTACCTTGATGGCATAACGACGTGTTTTCTCACCTCCTTCCAGGTCAATATGTATGCTCAATAAGTGAACATAAATAACTAATGGTTGGTGTAATAGATGATTGTGTTGGTGAATAAGAGGGGATTTCTGACGTAGGTGGTAAAATATAAGCGGATCACATTTTAGGATAATTATGGAATTAAAAGTAATTTAAAAACATTTTATAACAGGCTTTTGTACACTGCAATAGTTAATGAGAACCAGAAGAGTGTGAAACATCCACATCTTCTCCCAGATTAACTGAAGAAGGCATTCAGGCTGACGTTACGGGGTGTCGGGGTTTCGCTTTCGATGCAGGGATTCGACTCCCCTCGGCTCCATACATAAAACCCGCCCATAGAGCGGGTTTTCGCATTTCTTATAGTTAAAATCTAGTCCGAAACTGTGTGAAGAGTGAAAGCATGCTATGACTATGCACCCTTTTTTTATTCGGTCATATTCACCTCCGGAAACGCCAACCGGAATCGGGTAAATTTGAAAATGTCTGCGAAGGGAAACTAGACCATATGCTTATGAAAACAAAGGTTCCGCTATAAATAAAGAACCCGATAGTACATCGGGTTGGATAAATTCGTGAATTGTAAAAAAAGTCCTCGCGTTAATCGGTTAAATGAACGGACTCATTGAAAATTTGGTCAACTCGCATTATTACATCCAGCCACCCATACCTTTATAACGGTGCGCAAGTGCTTTATGGTAATATTCTTGCTCGGCATATTTATAAAAGAACGGCGGATTGCCCGCGCAAGCCATCTTCATTCGCTCAAAATGTTCAGCTTTCACAAAATGATAACCAGCCATTTGTTCAGGATCGTAAGACCTATTTTGTAAATAAACCGTTTCGGACAAAATAACACACTCCTTTTTAGATTTGGTGTTCGATCTAGGCAATAATAATATATGTCGATAGCCCGAAAATCTCCTGTGATATTAGCCTAATCTAGGTGGAAATACTCGAGGAGATTGAAGAATTTACGCCCCTATCATCCGAACTTTATGAGGGGAAAGGATATCCCATCTACGGCTTTCTTATTTTGCACAACACTTCTCTGGAACACCACATAGGTATTTGTCATATGTTATATAGATGTGTTTTTCAAATTATGACAAAGGAGTATGCAACTCATGAATAGATTTATGTACTATGGCTATCCGCGACCATATGCCCCATTCCCAGCTCCGCAATATTATCGGAATGAAGATGTACTGCGCAAGGAAACTCCGGTATTACCAAAAAATGTTATGTATACGACAACTGTGGAACCCAAATTCACTGAGCATTTGATCCAGCACATAGGGCTAATGATTGCCATCACGACAACTGTCGGCAAATTGGTAGGTACTCTGGATGATGTTTTCATTGATCACGTAGCTCTTGTAGTCCATGGAAAAAAGCATCACATTCGATTATGTGAAATCGTTTATTTTGAAAAAGCAGAAGAGAAATAAACAATGGACGAGAGCCGATCTAAGAGGCTTTGGACAAAATCTTCATCAAGGAAGGGCTAGGAATTGTTCATGGTTAAGATCAATACGAAAAAAGGCACCGTTTCGGTGCTCTTTTTGTTTTCTTGAAAGTCTTACAAATATCCAAATTAACCCCGCGATGTCTTAATCGTTTGTTGTTGGCGATCTATTCGGGACAGATAAGGAACCGAAGTCATGTACATTGCCCGGCGTAATATGGACATCCGTAATCATATTGTATATTTTTATCTGGTTTCCCATCTTTTTAGAAAGCGACTCGTCACTTTTCGAAGAAACGGATCACCTCTCTTTGTTCAATGAATTTTCATTTCATTTGTGTTTTTAATCACAAGCTGTGGAGCATGAGGATGCTAGTTTAGAGAAGTAAACAAGATAAAATTTAATCTTTATATATTGAAACAAAACCGAGGTGAAGAACATGAGTGAATTCATTAATAACCGTGAAAATGGAGTTTCTGCTCATCGAACCGTCCGTATAAATATGCTCAAGGATATCATTAAAGAGCTGCACTATGGAAAAAGCGTGGAGGAAGTAAAGGCCAAGTTTAATCAAACTGTAGGGGAAATTTCCGTTGATGAGATTTCGGAGCTGGAGCAAGTGCTGATGCAGGAGGAAGGAATACCCGTAACCGAGGTACAGCGACTGTGCAGTGTGCATGCTGCCGTATTCAAAGGTTCCATCCAAGACATTCACAGAGCTCATCAACCGGAAGAGCAGCCTGGACATCCAGTGCATACCTTTAAAATGGAGAACCGAGAAATTGATCGACTGGCAAATTTCAGAATCGCCCTGCATCTGGATCAATTTCTTAAGGATCAAGGAGAGGCAAACCGCCTCAAATTGCTAGAGGATTTCAGTCTCCTCTATGATGTAGATAAACACTACAGCCGCAAAGAAAATGTGCTGTTTCCTTTTCTCGAGAAATATGGGATCTATGGACCGACCAAGGTGATGTGGGCAGTAGATGACGGTATCCGATTGGGAATAAAAGAAGTGAAATCCAAACTCACTCACTTTGATGGCAATGCCGAGACCGTAGTGGATCTGGCAAAACGCGTCTTAACCGAAGTAACAGAAATGATCTATAAAGAGGAACATATCTTATTACCAATGGCTCTGGAAAAGTTGACGGAAGACGAATGGCTTCAAATTGCTGCCCAAAGCGAAGAAGTCGGTTATTGCTTAATTGCGCCCGATCAAGAATGGATTCCCGAAAGAGCAGCTGAACCTGGCGCAGATCAGGGATTGGGGTCTTCTCCGCTGCAAGAGGGATATATCCGAATGAGTACAGGCATTTTATCGGTCAGACAGATGGAATCCATCTTAAACCATTTACCAGTCGACCTAACCTTTATCGATGAAAATGATATCGTTCGATATTTTTCACAGGGAAAAGAACGAATCTTCGTTCGTACCAAAGCGGTAATCGGCAGAAGTGTTCAGAACTGCCATCCTCCGCAAAGCGTTCATGTCGTCAATCAGCTGCTTGCTGATTTCAAGGCAGGTGTCAAAGATGCAGAAGATTTCTGGATCCCGATTAAAGATAAATTTGTTTACATTCGCTATTTTGCCGTAAGGGATGAAGAAGGAAACTATTTAGGTACGCTTGAATTCACTCAAAACATTAAGCCGATTCAGGAACTCACAGGTCAAAAACGGATACTCTCTTCGTAAGTTGTTACGCGAACCCCAAAACCGCATCCAGAAAAAGTAAAGGGCAAAACTGGGCCGATTTCCCGGCACCGTCATAGCAGATGCCGGATATGCGTCCTTTCCATAAAAGAGGGCTGTCCTTCAAGTAGAATATCTACTTGAAGGACAGCCTTTGTTGTTAAATCGTAACGGATTTCCTGCTAATGATGAACTGTACGGTTAGTCATGATTTAGGTCATTTGGCATAAGGTACTTTACTTTTAACTGGACGCTTTGGGTTTGAATTCGTAATCGGCTCTGTCCACCCACTATGTGAAAAGGGAATTGGTTCCAAGGACCTAACGATTTTTTTACTATTCTGATACTTGTTCCTTTTGTGAAGATTGATAACCTTTACTAGAATAATTACATTAATCTGTATATTGTTGAGGTGAGTGCCATGGGCAAAATATTAGTTCCTCCGGAAAGACTTATGGAGATATCCCAACAATTTGCACAGGCCAGGGAGATCGGGGTGCAAATTTGCAGCCACCTTACCCAGCAGATTCATATCCTTGAAAGTGGATGGGAAGGTACCACAAGGCAGCAATTCTATCAAAATTTCCAGCTTGCCCGTCAGCAAATGGATAATTTTACTGCAGCGGTAGGTTCGGTTAGCACGGAATTACATACGATTGTCAACCGCTTTAAAGAGGCCGATTCCACTCAAGCTTCGTTACAGGCAAGGACGGCCGCCGATCCGATTGATCAAACCCAGAACGTGTTAGACAGCTCGCTTGAAGCAAGAGATAATCTGGAAAAGTGGGGAACTCTCCTTTACAGCTCTGTGGGCGCTTCTTTAGTCTTAAGTAAGACGGTACAATTCAGAGTAGATCCCAGAAATCCGTCCCGAGCCAAAATTCATAATGCGCCATGGGTTAAAGGCAAAGGTAACAATACGTTCTTGAAGAACCTGGCAAGAGGCATAAATCGCCAGATTGTGAACCCAGGCCTCATGATGAAAGGAATCAAAGGCTTTGATAGAGTGGCAAGCAAATTCGGTCTCAATTTTGGGTTAGGCTTTAGTCAAGCTAAGAACTTTCCTCAATGGACTAGACAGGTCATAGCCGGCGTAGAAAAAGGTAGATATGGGATCGCTACCAAGAAAATTCCAGGCATGATCGCCAAAAAGATATTCCCGATTAACGCAACCTTTAATGTGATCGGCGAGGCTTCCGGCCTTGTCAGTAAGTATCGTGAAGGCAAGCTTAACGGGGAAGAAGTAGCTGTAGCCGCATCCAACGTTGTTGTAAAAACAGCAGCGACCTATGGCGGGGCTGTAGCAGGCGGAGCCGTCGGTGCGATGATTGGTGGCCCGGTTGGTGCGGCCATCGGTTCCTATGTAGGTGGTACGGTTGGAGCTTTTGTCGGTGATGGCGCAGCTAAAGTTGTCGAAAAGGGAGTTCGCTGGATTAGCGGACTGTTCAAATAATTTCAGGAAGGCGCTAAATTATGAACGCAATATCTTATCGGAAATCCGTGGCATGGGGCAAATCACTTGGCAGTTTACTGTTTGTGCTGGCCTGCCTGTTTCTGCTGTACGCGGCTTTTTTTATGGATACTTCCTTTATTCGCAAGTTTTTTTGTATCACATCAGCCATAATAGGGATTCCGTTTTTTGGAGGATATTTGGTTGTCAGCTTGCCAAAGGCGTTGAAATCAGACACGCAGCTGCTCACCTACGATCAAAATTCCATTTCAGATGGTACGCGGACCGTAGCCTGGACGGAGATTACAAGCATCAGCTACAGCGGCCCTTCCATTCGGAAGTGGCTGCTTCCGAAATTTCCTGTGCTGATTTTTCATTTGAAAAACAGAGAGACCTGGACGGTGAATACGTATTATTTGTTGACCGATACCGAAATCCAGTCTGTCATGAAGCGCCTGCGGGGGCTGATCAGCCGTAACGGAAAGGAAACGAAATAGATCTGTACTGGAGGATTTGCTTACATGAGCGAGCATACCTATATATTTTCATTAGAAGAGCTGGGATACACCTTGGCCGTTCATCAAGGGGAGGAAATGGCTGCAGGACTTATGAAGGCATACTATGGAGACCTGTCTGAAGACAGATGGGAGCTTCTATTTCAGGCAGCTACACATAGCTTGATGTCCAAAGGCTTTATAGAATCGATTGATGAAGGGAACGGAGTGGTTCGTTTTACTTCCGAAATTACGCAAATGATTCAGCACTTGCTGCAGAGCAATTATATGCTGAGAGGGATTACCGATCGGAATTCTAGCAAAGTACTGACCATCCACGAGCTGCAGCAGCGGTATTTGTACCACCTGTCTGACAATAACACGCTTCATTTTCTATCCTGGACAGAGCCGCAGGATTGGGAAGAGGAGCTTGTACGTTTCTATGGAGTGAAGCCTTCGAAAGCTGAAGGGATGACTTTATCCGAATCCAAGGTTGTGATCACTGAAGAATTGTGGAACCGGCTGACAGCTGGTGAATCCCCTGCCTGCCCTCTCTATGACGAGCTTTCATCCGACCAACAGCGGCTGATTGCAGAATGGCAGCAGGATTTTCAAACCAATGCCCGTACCATGGACAATCTAAGCACGATAAGAATTGGAAGCGGAAACCAGACGGCAATCGAGGATATTTTGTTTGTGCTTCCTGCCAAAGAAGGGGTCTGGATTGTATGTAATCAGGAAGCGGACAGGAATGAGGAACCACAGATTTGCATTGAGCTGCAATCCTTCTCTGCATGCAGAAAGACGCTAGGCTCTTTTGCTGGAGCTTTGACTTAGGGAATACGGTAAGTGTAGTACTGCTCATCTGAAAGGTCTTCTATGCGATCCATAATCTTAGCACCCTTCGGCCATATCGAATCAGACTAAGAGAGCACCCTTCCGGTGCTCTCTTTTGTTTTTCAAACAGTCAGTCTTACCCTAGCTTATTCCAAATCAACCCATCGATGTCTTATCTTGGACTTTGCGTGGTAATAGAATTCAATTTATAATAATAGGCTAATCTTAAACTACGTCAGGAGGAAATAATGGACTTTATCAAAAACCAACTAGACGGATACGGCATGAGCGAACCAACCATTGGATATCTCTCAAATATGATCATGGTTGTTTTTATAGCCGTTGTCTCTATATTAGCCAATTTTTTAACCAAAAAAATCGTATTGAAGATCATAATTCATATTGTCAATAACAATCGTTATACATGGGATAATATCATTGTCGAGAAAAAAGTATTCCACAAGCTGTCACATCTCGTGCCGGCGATCATTATTTATTTTTCGGCGTCCATCTTTCCGCCCTATCAGATTCTGATTGAAAAGGCGGCAATGACGTACATGATTATCGTAACCATCACGGTGCTCAATGCGCTGCTTAATGCCTTTGATGACATCTATCGTTCGTTTGAGGTCTCCAAGATCAGGCCGATCAAGGGATACATTCAGGTGGTGAAGATCGTTCTCTTCATCATCGGCGGCATTGTGGTGATCTCAAACCTCATCGGTCAGAATCCGTTGATCATTCTCAGTGGGCTTGGTGCTTTATCGGCCGTGCTGATGCTAATCTTTAAGGATTCCATATTAGGCCTGGTGGCAGGCGTTCAATTATCGTCGAATGACATGGTGCGTGTCGGCGACTGGATTGAAATGCCGAAATACGATGCGAACGGCGACGTGATCGACATTACGTTAAACACGGTAAAGGTGATGAATTTCGATAAGACAATCACCATGATTCCGAGCTACGCTCTCATCTCCGACTCGTTCAAGAATTGGAGAGGCATGCAAGTATCCGGCGGCCGAAGAATTAAGCGAAGCGTCTATATCGATACGACCAGCATAAGTTTTTGTACGAAAGAAATGATTGAGGAATTCCAGAAGATTCACTACCTTACCGATTATGTCACGACAAAAATAAATGAAATTCATACGTATAACATCGAACACCAGATTAATACGGATAGCAAAGTGAATGGCCGACAACTTACGAATATCGGTGTATTCCGAGAATATATCCATCAATATCTGAGGCATCATCCGAAAATTCATCAGGATATGACGCTGATTGTCAGACAGTTAGCACCGGGAGATAACGGACTGCCGTTGGAAATCTACGCTTTCAGTAATGATACCGCCTGGGGAGTGTATGAATCGATTCAAGCGGATATTTTTGACCATATTTTTGCCGTTGCGCCGACATTTGGGCTGCGTGCTTTCCAAAACCCAACCGGCCATGATATCGTTCAACTCAAAGAAAGCCCGGAATATTCGCGAGGATATTGAGATCTGATCGTAGGCGTCGAAACGAGTTGAAAAGTAAGGCCTGAATAAAATAAGTCTGTAACGGCGATATGAGGGGCATGAGTTCGGTACTTTACCGGATTCATGCCTTTTAGCTTCGCCTTAATTCCCTTGTCATGGAAGTAATCTAAGACCCGGTTCAATATCTCATCTTGAATATGCGTTCCGTTGGAGGCGATTACGCCGATTCCCGTAGGGTGCATTTATTCGATATTGGCCATGGAGAGAAGTGAAATGGGGGTTGACGATTTCACGCGGGAGGAGAATGGCTAACCGGTGTAGAAGCAATGGTAGAACATGGCCATATCTCAATCGAGCGTCATTGGTCGGCGGGTGATAGACATTGCTCGAACTCGACATGTCCGCTAAGATTATCCGCGCTAGGCAGGAAGTACAAGCCAATGAAGGCCGAATCGCTTTGCAGCGCGGCCCACGTCATATATCACTCAGATTGAGTCTTGGTCATGTATGAACTAAGCGCAGCACAGGAGAGGAGTGTCTACCATTGAACATTAACAATCCGATCATACCCGGCTGGTATGCAGATCCCGAAGCCAGAACGTATGAGGGGAAGCACTGGATTTATGCGACGCGGTCCTTCACGGAATATACGATGCAGATGAATCTGGACGCATTCAGTTCCGACGATCTGGTCCATTGGGAGAAACACGAAGGCATTATCGAAATGGTGGATTTTCCATGGATATGGAGGGCGGTTTGGGCACCGACCCATATCGAGCGCCAAGGGAAATATTATCTCGTGTTTGCATCGAACGATATTCAATCGAACGAGGAAACCGGCGGCTTGGAAATCGCCGTTGCGGACCGTCCGGAAGGGCCGTACAGAGGCTACTTGGGGAAGCCGCTCGTGGATAAGTTCATTCATCAGGCACAGCCGATCGATGCGCATCTATTCAAGGACGAAGACGGAACGATCTATCTGTATTATGGCGGATGGGGGCACTGCAACGTTGCACGGATGAACGAAGAGATGACGGGATTCGTTCCATTGGCAGACGACGGCAATGAAATTTTCCGTTCCATTACGCCGGAGGGATACGTGGAAGGTCCTTGTATGATTAAGAAGGACGGACTTTATTATCTCATGTGGTCCATGGGCGGATGGACGAATGGAACCTATCGCGTTGCCTATGGCGTAAGCGACAGCCCGCTCGGTCCATTCAAGAATGAAGGCACGATTCTAGAGCGACAGGAGCCGATTGCCGAAGGACCCGGTCATCATGGCTACTTGCATTTGCAGGAGAGAGATGAATGGCTTATCGTATACCACCGCCGAATCATTGGAGACACCGAGCCGGGCCATCGCCAGCTATGTATGGATCGGATGCGGATCGGCAACGGCAAGATTGAGCCGGTCATCATGACTTAATTAAGGGAATCCATGGTGAAAAAGCGGCGCGCAATCGGTCGTTTTTTTGCGTCTTCGTAAGGGTTAGGTGTTGGGAAATACCGGAAATAATCCGTATGATATAATCTAGTTATATCTTTTGACCATGGCAGGAGGATAGAACCCGAAATGGCTATATTGAAGAATGACTGGGCGTCATATTTAGAGCAAGAGTTTACGAAACCATACTATTTACAGCTGCGGGAATTTCTCATTGAGGAATATCGGACGAAGACTATTTATCCTGATAAATACGATATTTTTAACGCGCTGCACTATACGTCGCTGGCCGACACCAGAGTTGTCATTTTGGGCCAGGATCCTTATCATGGACCGGGACAGGCCCACGGCTTAAGCTTCTCTGTCAAAGAGGGCGTCAGCACGCCTCCTTCCTTGCAAAATATGTTCAAGGAGCTTCAGGATGATCTGGGCTGCTTCATTCCCAACAACGGCCATCTGCTAACATGGGCGCAGCAAGGGGTACTCCTTCTAAATACGGTGCTCACTGTAAGGGCCCATGAAGCGAATTCTCATAAAAACAGGGGATGGGAAAGCTTTACGGATAAGGTCATTGAGACGATCAATCGGAAAAATGAGCCTGTCGTGTTATGGGGAAGCCACGCCCAGAAGAAGGCGGAGCTCATTACGAATCGGCAGCATACACTGATTCGTTCGCCGCATCCGAGTCCGTTGTCTGCGCACCGAGGTTTTTTTGGCAGCAGGCCGTTTTCACGTGCTAACGAATGTTTACGCAATATGGGGCTTCAAGAAATTGATTGGCAAATTCCTAACTTGTAAGAGGAAGGAGAGGGGCCATCCATAGTGAAACCTCTTCATCCCGCAAGCAATTGTATCTGGACAATGAAAAACCACATCCGCATGAGGATGTGGTCTTTTTCCGCTGGAATGTCTGCTTGTGATAGGCTCGGGATGCTCCATTCGCTATGTTATTAGTATAAATTCGTACAAATAAGCTGTTGGTCCAATACTATTTTCTCCTTCAATCATAAGATACATAGAATACGATTAAAGGAGGACTTATAATGGCTGAACAAGTTAGAGTGAGCCCACAATTCAAAAGGCTCTGTACCCAATTTGCAAGAATTCTGGGAGGCCAATCGGAAATCGAGGAAGGTCCGGTTTGTTTTGTCACGCGGATGACGAACCTAAGGGAATCCATCTTGGGAAGAAGAACGCGCTCCCCTTTGGTTCAGATGCAAATGTTTTCCTTCGAATCTCTTGATAAATCGGGCCGCGCGCTTTGTTTGGGTGAGACTGCCGTTCACCAAAATCAGGTGAATCGATTGATGTCGAATCTCCGCAAACGTGGGATAAAAGTAACAGCGGTTCATAATCACTGGCTAAAAGAACAACCTCGCTTAATGTATATGCATTGGGAATCTATTGACAATCCTGTTGCGTTTGCAAGAAAAACAAAAGAATCCATTGCATTCTTGGGTTAATGCCGTTGAGTGATTTTGCTCGTATTTCTATCATTTAATGAGAGGATGATTTCGTATGGCGGAAGTGAAGGCAAGTCCTCGCTTTAGAAGATTATGTAACCAATTCTCGGCTATTCTAGGCGGAACGGAGCATGAAATAACAAAAGGACCGGTTTGTTTTGTCTCCAGAAATCGGAGAATAAGAGCATCTATTTTAGGAAGAAAGACGACTTCCCCTTTGATCCGTTATCAATTATTCTCCTTTGAAAACCTGGACAGTTCCGGTCGCGCACTTTGTTTAGGGGAAACCGCTCTCTTACAAAGTCAAGTAAATCAATTGCTGACCAATCTTCGCAAAAATGGGATTAAAGTGACAGCGGTCCACAATCACTGGCTGTTTGAGAACCCGCGTTTAATGTATATTCACTGGGAGTCGATTGATGATCCCATTGCATTTGCAAGGAAAGTAAAACGCTCCATTGCATTCTTGGGTTAATGTAAGGGCAAAATGAAGGCCCTTGAAATAGACAATTCAGCCGTTAATTATGTGAGGTCAAGGTGAATATTATTCAATTTGTACCCGTAGAAAAGCGACCGTGATAGGTCGCTTTTCTACGTTTTCACATTTGAAAGGAAGGTATACAACGCGTGTTAATGGAGTTCAGACGGTGCTAACGATCCTAATGATAGTTCTTGGATTCATTTTCTTTGTATTTGTCATCGCTGTCATGCAGCGCTTGTTTCCGGCGATCGTTGCGGGCCTGCTGCTGTTGCTGGGCCTCCTGACTGTTCACGGGTGTCTCTGCCAGCTGTTCCACCGTGTTGATTAGGTTCTTGTCCGGTTGATTTGTGCTCAATTGAAAGGTCCTCCTTGTTTACTTATATAGGTTAATGAGGTTTATTATGTGCTGGCCGTTGTACGGATATACGTGTCGTGGATCTCCAGAGGACGTTTGATGGCAACGGTTGGTGAATGTATGGAACAAGATTATGTTATTGAGCACATAGAGCAGCGATTTCATTGCACGGTATTATGATATCCCTTCAATTTATTGTATTTGAGAGGATTGTAATGGTTTATGGATGAAAGAAAAAGCCCCGAAAATTTCAGGGCTTATATGCTATAATTTGGAATGTACAACACACCTTGAGTGGGCGCAACCTCCGAAAGGAGGTGATGCGATGAACATTTCGTTTGGTGAAGTGCTTACCTTCGGGTTATTCCTGTTGGCATTGCTAACTTACATCGATAAACGAAAGTAACCCACTCTTAGGTTGTCGCCGAAGTGGGTTACTTTCTGATCACACCTGATCTTGGAGGGAACTCCACTCAAGATGTTGTACTGAGGACGGTTGGCACACCGTCCTTATTTCTATTCTTATCTTATCATACCCGTTTTTAGTCCTCAACGATTGTGTTTAGCAAATTATTATCCGGATGATCCCTCAACCGAAACTGCACTCTTTTCAGCAACTTCAAGACTTTTTCACATATTCCTATACAGAATTTGTTACTATGATAGTACATAGATGCCTCATACCTAATGTTGGAATTCGTCAGGCATTTACTAATCTTTCTTCATTATCAATTGGATACAGGAGAAAACAAACGGGAGGGAATATATTGAGTACACAGAGAATGGGAGCTCCTTTGGAAGGCTTTGCTGAGTTTAGCCGAAAGGTCGCTGCCGAAGGTGCCGTATTGTTAAAGAATGAAGGACAGGTGCTTCCCCTTCAATCGAACGAAAACGTTGCTGTTTTTGGCAGAACGCAAATTAATTATTACCGCAGTGGTACGGGTTCGGGCGGGAGCGTTCATGTTTCCCATACAACGAATCTGCTCGGCGGCCTTCGGGATAAGAAGAACATCACCGTCAACGAACAATTGGCAGCTGCCTATGAACAGTGGATTGAACAAAACCCTTTCGATAATGGCGGCGGCGGTTGGGCGGCTGAACCGTGGCATCAGAAAGAAATGCCTCTGACCGATGAGCTGGTATCCGCAGCAAGACAGGCATCCGATAAGGCTATTGTTGTCATCGGGCGAACAGCCGGTGAAGACCAGGATAATGCCAATGAGCCGGGCAGTTACCAGTTAACGTCTGAAGAAAAAGCGATGCTGCAGCAGGTGACAACGCACTTCGAGCACACGATAGTTGTCCTGAATGTGTCCAACATTATCGATATGAGCTGGATGCGCGATGATAGTTATGTGCACCCGATTTCCTCTGTGATTTATGCTTGGCACGGTGGAATGGAAGGCGGTAACGCGATTGCGGACGTACTAGTTGGCGAGGTGACGCCAAGCGGCAAATTAACCGACACGATTGCTTATGCGATCGAGGATTATCCATCGACCCGCAATTACGGCAACGAGCTCAAGAATGTTTATCAAGAAGATATTTACGTCGGCTACCGTTTTTTCGAAACGTTTCGACCCGCTGCCGTCCAGTATGAATTCGGCTTCGGTTTGTCGTATACGTCGTTTAAAATCGAGCCACAAGAAGCCAGGTTGGTGGTTAGAGAGGGAGCGCAGTACGTTGAAATCGGAGTAAACGTAAAAAATATCGGGACCACCTATACAGGTAAAGAGGTTGTGCAAGTTTATTACGAAGCGCCGCAAGGCGTCCTGGGCAAGCCTGCCAAAGTGTTGACGGCATTCGGAAAGACGCAGGAGCTTGGGCCGGGGGATTCGCAGACGCTCACCATCAGCTTCCCGGTCCACGCCATGGCTTCCTATGATGACGCCGGTGTGACGGGACAGGCTTCCGCTTATGTCTTGGAGGCCGGAACCTATCGTTTGTATGTGGGAACCAGCGTGAAAAATGTGAAGCCTATCGGTTTGGATGGCCAAGATGGTTACGTTGTAGAAACGCTGCAAGTTGTGGAGCAGCTGCAGGAAGCCATGGCGCCGATGGAAGGCTTCACCCGAATGAAGCCGGGCAGTCGCAAGGAAGACGGCTCATACGAACTGACATATACAGAGGTGCCGCAGCGCAAGATTAACATGGAGGAGCGCATTCACCAAAACCTACCTCTTACCTTGGAGCAAACGGGCAATCGAGGTTATACCTTAAGGGACGTTTATGGGGGAAAAGTCAGTTTGGAAGCCTTTATCGCTCAACTAAGCGATCAAGATCTGGCGGTGATCGTCAGAGGAGAAGGCATGAGCAGTCCGCTGGTTACAGCGGGAACGGCTTCGGCTTTTGGCGGGGTGAGCGACAGCTTGCTCGATTACGGAATTCCGGTGGCTTGTACGGCGGATGGGCCGTCCGGGATTCGGATGGACAGCGGACAGCAAGCAACGCAGGTGGCTATTGGAACCCTGCTTGCGGCAACCTGGAACACTGAGTTGGTCGAAGAGCTCTATGTTATGGAAGGCCGAGAGTTGCTTAGCTATAACATTGATACTTTACTTGGACCGGGTCTGAACATTCGGCGCAGCCCGCTGAATGGACGTAATTTTGAATATTTTTCGGAAGATCCGCTGATCTCGGGAGTATTTGCTGCTGCATGCACACGCGGGATTATGAAGGGCGGCTCCAATGCCACCCTGAAGCATTTTGCCTGCAACAACCAGGAGAAGCATCGCAGTAAAGTCGACGCTGTTGTGTCCGAACGCGCCCTTCGTGAAATTTATCTGAAAGGCTTTGAAATCGCGGTGAAGCAGGGCGGGGCAAACTCCATCATGACCTCGTATAACCCGATCAATGGACACTGGGCGGCTTCCAATTATGATTTGAATACCACTATTCTACGGGGAGAGTGGGGATTCCAGGGCATCGTGATGACCGACTGGTGGGCCATTATGAACGATGTAGTGAACGGAGGCCCAGCCGATCGCAAAAACACGAACTGGATGGTCCGCGCCCAAAATGATCTCTACATGGTGGTTATGAATTACGGTGCGGAAATCAATGCATGGGAAGACAATACCTTGGCATCCTTGGAAAATGGTACGCTGACTCGTGGAGAGTTACAGCGTAGCGCCATGAACATTTGTCGGTTCCTGATGCATGCGCCGATATTTTCAAGAAAACAGGTGATCGAGGAAGCCGTAGGTACTTTTAAATCCGCTCCTTCTCTCGCGCCGGAACAAGCACAAACTTTATCGAAGAGCACGCAAGTAAAGCCGGTAGCAGCGGGGTCGACTTATGTGAAGGTCGAAGAATCCGGCGAGTACCGGATCATTGTGCGCATTATGTCTCCGGAATCCGAACTGGCCCAAAGCGCGTGCAACGTAACGCTGAACGACCAACCGGTAACCACGATTCAAACGAATGGTACCGACGGCAGATGGATTAGACAGAAGCTTGTCAAAGTAGATCTGGAAGCGGGGTATTATGAGATGAAGCTGGACTTCGTCAAGCCCGGCTTGCAGATCGACTGGATTGAATTTAAACAGGTGTAAATTTAGAAACAAAGGGGTATCCAACAGATCTAGGATCTTTTGGATACCCCTTTTTCCTACTGATGTCCAATATGTGTGACGAATGTCATCGAAGAAATATTCGAAATTTGAATAATAAGGGTGATGCAAGAACTTAAAGAGATGAAAGGGTGTGAGACGTTTGGCAGCAGCAATCCGTGAATGTGTGGAACAAGACTATGTTATTGAGCATGTGAAGCAACGATTTCATTGCACGGTATTATGGTGTGAAGGGCGTGCATGCCTGGAATATAACGGCGAGGAAGAGCTAGCGCGAATATCGGATTACGTAAAACAAACGTTTGATAAAGAGCTGCTGGACGTATTTTTCACAGCTATTGAAAGCCTTCCGCTGGATGATTAAAGCATGATTATCTCATGCATTCCCTTGGCTGTCTTCGGATAGGGGCGCGACTCCCCTCGTCTCCATACCTTAAACCCGCAAAGAGCGGATGCTTTTATATGAACGTGTAAATGATACAGCTCAGAAGATCCCCCATACAGCAAAAGACACTGACCGCAGGCCAGTGTCTTCTTCATGTTCTGAAGCAGGAACATACTTATTAATGCACAAGCCGTTAGGAACAGTGCTAGCAAAAACACTCAGGTTGATCCGGAGGTTCATTTTGCTGCACGTCGTCTGGGGAAGTTGTTGTGGTGTCGTATGCCACTAATGCATGGGTGGCGTGACTAAGAATGGCACCTGCGCGAGTAGTCGTTGCTACGAATACAGCTTCAAGGATTTCTTCTCGTGTACCGCCTAATTGTTTGAATTTCTTCACATGAACGTCGATGCAATAAGGGCAACCTGTAACATGGGCGATGGCCACGGCAATCAGTTCTTTTGTCTTTAGCGGGATGTGATTGAGTGTCTGGTAGACGTCTTTTTCAAAGGCTAGAAAAGAGGCGGAGGCCTCGGGGGCAAGCTGCATAAGCTCGGGAATTTTCTTTAAGTTGGAAGAGTCGTAATAATGGGTCATAGCGGTCTCTCACCTGTCCCTCTCTTTATCCGGCAGGAATTGATCCCGAAAATACGGTTGATGAAGCAGATTCGAGTCAGGACATTAAACAATAAAACTAGCCCGATCAGACCGATGTACCTCCAGTTACTATCTAGATAAAAAAGAACAAACAGAAGAGGGAAACTCAGAATGAACCGGAATAACCGGTCGATACCACCGACATTTTTCATATCATACCTCCGCATCATTGGAATTAATTCCATCTTAGCGGGATATCGAATCCTTTTCCGTGACTAAGTCACGATAAGTATTGCTGGATGATCTCCTCTAGAGCCAATCGATCGGTAAGACGGATATTCCCTCTGGATAGCGACAGGATTCCTTGGTTTTGAAAGTCCTTTAGCATTCGACTAATGACTTCCCGGGCTGTTCCTAGCTCTACGGCTAACTGTTCATGCGTGATCTTCAATGCTGTTAGATCGTCATTCGTATTCGTATATAAAAAATGGGCAAGTCGATAGTTCATCGGTTTAAATGCAATGTCCTCGAGAAGGTTCGTAACGGCCGTTATTCTCTGCACAAATTGCTGATAAATAAATTGTCTAAGAGGTTTGTTATGATCCATCCATTCTCTAAATACGCCTACCGAAATAAGCAAAATTTCGCTTTCCACTTCAATTGAAGCCGAGGCTTCATATTCCGATTCTCCCAGAATACTTGCCATCATGAGCACGCAGCTTTGCCCGCCTTGGACTCGGTATAAGGTAATTTCTCTTCCTTGCTCACTAATCTTATGAATTCGGACGCTTCCCTTCACCATAAACATCGCATGCTGCAGCATATGGCCCTCTTGAATCCTATGCGGAGTAGAAGGGTCTATGGACACGAGCTCAGCGTGTTGCCAATCACGATGCGGAATCGTGGACAGGAAAGGGAGAACAGCGGTTATTCGATCAATTTCAGAGGGATTCATAGGGGGCTCCTTTTACAATTGAATTCAGCGTCGTAAACCTGGAAGTGTTAATTCTCATTATAGGCCTAATTAATATTAGATGGTGATTATATGTGATTTCAGGGAAAGTGAAAGGGTGTAACGCAGGCTAAGGCTTTGGCTTGTCGGGGCTGAGCTGTGGAATAGTGAAATGATCCCCAAACCTGTCGTTTGGGGATTCTTAATGAGGGGCATATGTAATGGAGGGTGTTTGAGGGCTGCAGGATGATTAGATAAACGACCCATGAAGTTCACGATTACTCACTTATGGTATCTAAGACCAGGGCCGTTAGCTGGTGCACGGTATGTTCGTTTAATGGACGTTGAATCTGGTACATAGCCATACTGCCGGACATGCGGGCCGTAATGTCAAAATGCCACTTCGTTAATCCGCTGCCGGATAGAAGTTGGTTTCGATAGGTATGACGATGCAACAGTGGCAGCTTCTCTAATTTATCAACCGCACGTATATGCAGTTGACGGCAATCCGTTTTAACGAGCTCAAAGATGCCAGCCAGCGGCAGGGGCTTGTTGGAGAATTGGGATGTAACGGGGATGGCGAACTTGGTTTCACGGTCGAACAAGGGCCGGAAATGACGGGAGTCCATTCCAAAAACTTCGAGGCTTTCCTGCCAAAGCTTTTGTTGAGGGTAAGCTGGCGTTACATAAGGAGTATTTTGCTGATCCAGCGTCACAGCGATGACATCATCCGTTACCAATTGATATCCTTTCTGCAGAAAGGCAGAGGCCAGCGTCGACTTCCCGTGTCCCGAGTGGCCGATGAAGGCATAGGCTTTATGGTCAATGACTACCGCACTGCCGTGCAGGGGGAGTATTTTACGCTGCAGTAAAAGGGCACCCATACAAGATCCAAGCACGTACAGCCGGATTTTATCCTCTGCAGCGCCCTTCTCTGGGGAGACAGAAATGGTCGTCCCGCCCTCTATTGCAAAAACAGCGAGTTCAGGTACTCTGAACATGACCCTATCTTCGGTACATAAGAATGTTTTATTTGACTTATCAGGTCTTCCAAGCCATCTTTCGGTCAGATCAGCATAACGGATGACAATATCGGCAAAAGCATCCGGGAGGACGACGGGCTGTAACTCAGGCAGGGGAATGTCACTATGGATGGAAAACCCGAAGGCCTTATATGCGGTTGGCTTATACGTTTGAAGCATGGTCCTCACTCCAATGATTAATATGCGAAAAAAAAGATAGCCCATATACCCGATCAGGCGTATAGGGGCTCTTTTTATCAGAACATGATGACTTTATATGTTAGCTGGTGTGAACCATTTCATCCGGATCCGGTTGCACTGCATCCGGAATCGCACTACCAGGACCAGCCATGGTCATTTTGATGTCAAGAACCTCCAAAGCAGGTACGCTCCATTCCTTTTTCATATAGATTCACCTCCTTTCAGAAATTTTTTTGTAGGAATCGATACAAAATTACGCTGCGCATAAGCAGTTTAATGGCGGGATTGTAGGCTTGATTCGGGCTGATCCCTTGGCGGGCTTCTGCTAAGGCATCGTGTATGACAGGCATGTTGATGATCTGCTGCATTCGGGAATCGTGGGATACACGGTCCAGTTCTGCTAAAAACACAGGCCAGTCACTTAGCATTCGGTGGATTGAATCTGCTGCTTGAATCCCTCTTGTTCGATGGTTGAGACGGATGGAATCAGGGAGCCAGCCTTTAGTAGAACGACGAATTAAAGCACGGTCCATCCCTTTCTGAACGAATTGCTCCATGGGAGTTGATAAACAGAAGCGGATAACCCTTAGATCATTCGAGGGATCATGGCTCCATAAAGAGTAACGAAGAGAAAGTTTACAATTACTTGTACCGGTTGCACTCCACATGTTGACTCTTTCGAAATGCACTCTTCTCGCTTCCAAGGGGTCGTCAGGCAGATCGTCTGTCGAGCCGATTCCCGTAAACGTAAGGTCATGGAGTTTCTCATAAATACCCACTCGTTTGGCGTAGTCGGAATTGATTAATTGTGGGAAATCGCCGGAAGCGATTGAAGAGCTTCGCTGTTTCAATACCGGGATAGCTTTACGACCGACAATGGAATATAGCCGTCTGCGACCCACTCCGACGTACCTGCTATATCGTTTAATTTCCTGCGTTAGCTGAAGCCACTTGAGGTTCTTCAGGAGTTTGGTGTAATATTCGATCGCAGGTCCCCAAGAGATGCTGTAATTTCCTCTGGCTCCATTAAGCAGAATCCCGATATCTCGTTGTTCTGCATGCTCGAAAATGCCCCTAAGCCAAAACGAATTATCAAAAAACTTATATGGAGACTCCAGGATGTCAATCCAATCATCGATTTCCGTGAAAGCACTTCTTCCGGAGAAATCCAAATAGTGGTCGTTAATGTTCCCCACGAATTGTACCGTTTGCTTAATGAGAGGTCTCTCGTCTGCAAGTCTGTGCTTCGGCGTCCAATCCACAAATCCGGTTTCTGGCACGTAACTGAAGGTATGTAACGAACGTTTTTCATGCTCTAACGCTCTGGCCGCAAAACTAACCACCGAACCTGAATCCAATCCTCCGCTGAGATGAGCTCCGACGTTTCGCTTCGTTCGCCGAAGCCGTGCGGTTACGGCATTGTTGAATATTTCCCGGAAAGCCTCCTCATACTCTTCTGATGATGCCAGTTGCAAAGGAATGACATCCGAGAGGCTATGGTATCGGCTAATCGATACGTTATCATTCTTAATGATGATTTTATGAGATGGCGGTAGCTGAAGGATGTTTTTGTAAATCGTAGTGGATACATCCGGTGGTTCAAAAACGCCATGGATTGCCAGAAACTCAGCCAGCCATGTTTCATTGATTTCTTTATGTATAAAAGGTAATGAAAATAAAGGATTAATGGCCGTACAGAAGCAGATCTGCTGCTCATTATGATGGTAATAGAGCGTCCTTGCGCCTGAGAAGTCCCTGGCTCCGAAAAGGAGCTGCTTTCTCTCGTCCCAAATGATGAAAGCAAAGTCCCCGACCAACCGTTCCGGCATTCGTTCGGACCATTTCTCATAAGCAAGGAGCAGAACTTCACTGTCTGTCATATGTTGCCTCGAGTGATGCGGCACTTGCAATTGATCCATTAATTCATCGCGGTTGTCGATAATGGCGTCAGCCGTTATGGCAAGCCCCCGGTTCGAATCGTAGTAAGGTAAACATTCCTGGACGGATTGCTCCGTAATCCACTGTGCATGACAACCCAACATGACGTGATCCATGTTCCATAACCTGCTTTGGTTGGCCGGATATTGCCTCAAAGCCTCCATGATAAGTCCGCCATGTTCCGACTGGACCGCTTCCCCATTAAAACGATAAATACCGGCAATAGCACTCATTTGAATTTCCTCCAATTGGACCAGAACAATCACTGCTTGATACCTATTGTATCGTAGTCATTATATAACATGATACAATACGTATCAATGTTTTTTTTATTTATTATTTTTCTTGCTTGGAAAAGGATGTACAACCTCGATTAAAATTCTTTTATGTCTTGAGCTAGTGTTGAACAGGATTAAACAAAATAGATAAGCCAGTAGAACACCGAAGGAGTCGTTAATCACATCATAGATCCGGCCTCCCCGAAAAAAGAAAAGCTGAAGAATCTCCGTTAAAGCAGCGTAGATAATAGCCCAATAAAAAGCCGATTTATATTTCCCGAAATTTGAAGCGAGCAAGGCAAGAATAAAGAATCCGATAAGATGGCCTATTTTCCGTAAAATCCAGTCCTGGCTAGCCCATTGGAAATCAAGCCTTAACAACTCCGACCAATCGGGATTCGGATTGAGTTGGAAATCAATAATATGATATTGGATTAACAGATTGAAGTTAACGGAGCAAGTGAAGATAAACAGGGCAAGAGCCCAGATGATCGTAAGAACGATGCGCATAGCAGAGCCTCTTTTCATAAAAGCGCTTCAATATTGGGTGCATTCTTATAAAATGCAGGAACAGGAATGGCCGTTGATACATAATGTATCTAACTAAGGTTGTATATTATAGCAGCTCTACACTTATTTCAAGTTTAAAAACAGCTTTTTTGATAACAAGACAAGATGAATGCCTTCTATTCATCTTAGTTAAGCGTTTACAGAATGCATGTTTACCACTTGAAGCAAGGAGGATATCAGCATGGCTGACAAGTATACCCATTACATGAAGATGAATACATGGTCATCTAGCGATGAGATGCTCTTGGAAGACTTAAGCTTCAACTTTAACTTGCTTGATGAGGAAATGATGAGCCGGGGTATTAACGTTAAGTGGTTTGGGGCTGTAGGTGATGGTAAAACAGATGATACTGCGGCATTCCAGGCAGCGATGGCAATGTGTGATAAGCGTTATAAGCTGTTTGTGCCGGCAGGCAATTATCGGATCCGACAAACGATAGAGAACAATAGTCGTGGGATCTATGGAATTGCTCCTTATGTGGATAGCGGACAAATGGGGACTCGAATTATCTGGGATCCCCTCGACACTACAACGGATTTGCTCCCTTGTATTAGAATTGCAAATGCTGGAGTAAGAGCAGTTTTTGAGGATTTTGGAGTTTATGGGGTCTCGCAATATAACTCAAGACAACTCATCAACTGGATTAATAAGGAGTTATTTGAACAAAGTTTGTACGATATGTTTGCCGTAGGTCCAGCTGCGTTCGAAGTAGCAGGATCAGCGACACCGATATTTAGAAATATTGCTACATCCGGAGTAAAGGTTGGACAGCTTCTTAACAGTAACAATGGGCATGTATCCTCATACGAATGTTCCTGGAACGGATTAATTGGCGTATATTGCCGTATCAACACGGGGGATTATTTTTATCAAGGCGGCAGTATAACAGGAGCATTCTGCGGCATCATGTTCGGTACGATATTAGCGGCTGGACATCGCGGGGGGTTCAATGCCAATATTCATAGAACGCATCTTGGATTTTCACCGTACGCTATTTATCAGTGCATTGACAGTGGACTTGATGACTATAAGGCAGCTCCTGTAGTTATAGGATTAAGCGGCATCTACATGAATGCTCAGTTTGAGCAATGTGGAGAAGCTGCAATCAAACTATTGAGTAAATCTTTGACTTCGAATTTAAGAATATTCGGCTTCGGCTTTACTTGGTCAGTAACAAGTTATACAGGAAATCCTTCAAAGTGGGAGTACTCGATGCCGGATGAACTGATACCTGCTGGTGAAAAACAAAAATATGCAGCTTGGTTTGGAACCGTTACAGCTCCGGCGACATTTAATGACGAACTTGGAGTATTAAAGAAATCGAATGCTCAGGGTGCCATTGGAACAGCATATATTGATATTCTAACCGGGGATAAGGAATCCGATTTGACTGGTTTAGGAGCAGAGGATACGGTGATTCGCAGAAAGATTACTCCTTTATACAAAAGCGCTGACTTACAAGCTCGTATGAAGGAAAGAGAGCATCGCACGTTAATGCCGGTATCAGCGCCGAACCTGCTCAAAAATCCAGAAGTACTATCGAACTGGACGATAGTAAATGGAGGCGTACTTAGTCTTGTCACAGCAGACCAAGTGCCGATCCCTATTAGTAATGAGATGAAGCAGGTCATCGGTCCGCATCCGGTCATTTTAAAAATCACGCCAGATGGAGTACGGTCACCGATGATGGCGATCAAGTTCAATAGCCAGACACTGCCGTATCGTGGAGATGCAAACAGAAACTTGGCCATGCAATATTTCATTTTGCAAACGGAGTATGAAAGCGGCTCGTTATATAAATCAATGGGCCGAGTAGCTGCCCAGAATGCGGAGTATATTTTTAACGATGCCATCACTTGGCGTGAAAAAGGTTGGAAGCATCTTCGTGGGAGAGAGCTTGCAAGTCAAACAGGTTTATTGAATGAATTCAGCATATCTTTCATCCCCAAAGTGGGAGAAACCTATATTGCTGGGGTGATGGTGACGTGGGATCATATAGGGGCGTATTCTCCGTATCCACATAGCTATATGACCGATTCCCTGGAAATCGAGGGTCCAGGAAACGGAATTATACTGACGGACTCCGTAACAAGAGCCAGATATCAATTATCCATTATCAACGGCAGTTTGCAGATTACCCCAAAATGATAACTGTCTTGTTAACCGATGATCCTCTTCGGTGAATCAGCTTTGTTGATCTCGTATATCAACAAGGCTGATTTTTTTTGCGGTTAGAACGAAAAGGAGACGGCATTCATGATACATTTTGTGTCATTTTTATGTAAATTCATGAAAATTAACCTTGACATGATACAAAATGTATCGTAAATTATGGAATGTAAAATATACAGATTGTATCGAAGAGTTTGAAAATCAAGGCATGTTTTTCAATCCATAAAATAAGCGGAGGTTTGCAGCCGAATGGAACTCAAACAATATTTCCGAGTTGTTCAGAGAAAATGGTGGTTGATTGCGGTTATTGTCGTAATTGCAATGGTAGCAGCCGCTGTAAAGAGCTTCTATTTTACGACACCTATCTACGCAGCGAACGCTAAGTTAATAGTAAACCAATTCTCGGGCGACAGAGCGGCGACACTCAATGCAAGCACGATTCAAACTAGTATTTTTCTGATCAATTCGTACAAGGAAATTATTAGGTCCTCGGCCGTGATGAACAAAGTGGTTGAGCAGTACCCCGAGCTGGGTGAAAGCCCCTCACAAATTGCTGCCAAAATATCTGTTACCTCGGCAAACAATTCGCAAGTAATGAATTTGGTTTACGAAGATGTCTCTTACGCCAAGGCCGCCAGTGTCGTAAATGCTGTCTCCACGGTATTTAAAGAGCAAATTCCAAACATTATGAATGTGGACAATATAACCATTCTGAGCGAAGCGGATCCAACCATATCTCCTGCGCCTATCAATATAAATCCGGTGATGAACATGTTGATTAGTTTTGTTATCTCACTCCTTCTGGCGATCGGCTTTATCTTTCTGCTCGATTATTTGGACGATACCCTCAAGACCGAAGTGGAGATTGCAGAGATTATGGAAGTACCTGTGCTTGCTGTCGTAGGAAGGATCAGCAGAAAAGAGCTGAAGAGGTCCACAAGATCGAAAGCTATTCCAAAACAAAAGGCAGGTGAGAGTCAGTATGCGTCGCTCCATCAATAACCATAATCTGATCGTTTCCGCCAATCCAAAATCGCCAATTTCAGAGATTTATCGACTGCTTCGAACCAAGATCCAATTCTTTTATAAAGAACAGGAATTGAAGACCGTTACGGTGACATCGTCACAGCCTGGAGAGGGCAAAAGTACTGCGATAGGCAATTTGGCGGTAGCTTATGCGCAGGAAGGCAAGAGTGTGCTTCTGATCGATGCAGACCTGCGAAAGCCCTCATTGCACCGGATGTTCTCGCTGTTAAACTCCCAAGGCTTAAGCACTCTGCTTGCGGGAGACATAAGTCTTGAGGAAGCGATTCAGGAAACGGCTGTTGAACGATTATCATTGCTGCCATCCGGACCGGTCCCCGTAAATCCATCGGAATTGATCGATTCACCGTCTATGCGGGAACTGCTAGAGCTGTCGAAACTGCAATATGATGTCATTCTTGTCGATACGCCATCGGTGCTTTCCGTATCGGACTCCGTAATTGTCAGCGCATTATGCGATGGAGTCATTATGGTAGCTGCAACCGGAAAGGTAAAGAAGGATCATCTTAGAAAGGCGAAGGAGCAGTTGGACCATGTGAATGCCCGAATATTGGGGATTGTGCTGAATTAATCGAAGAGAACGCCCGCAAGGAAACGGCTTTCAGGCAGGAATGGTATTAGGCGAAGAAATGAGTAAGAAAAGGTAATGTCTGCTGCACCTCTATCACTGCAGACACTCGGTTACGCTGTGGGTCGTATCGACCTTAGACATGATTGTCGAGGGTGTAATGTGAGGACGGGTTCAATGCCCTTTTTTCATGAAAGGCTTAGCTATGTTCTTTTCTACAGAGAAGAGTATATAGCTGAGCGTTTCTGCTAAACGGACAATGAGCCTACCCGTTGTCTATATAAAAAAAAGAGTTGGAGAGTGAATGGGTGATGAGGAGAGTAAAGAAAGCCATTATTCCTGCAGCGGGGCTTGGTACACGTTTTCTGCCTGCAACGAAAGCAATGCCAAAGGAAATGCTTCCGATCGTGGATAAACCCACCATCCAATACATTGTGGAGGAGGCCGTGGCATCGGGAATTGAGGATATTATCATAGTGACGGGTAAAGGCAAGCGTTCCATTGAAGACCATTTCGATCATGCGTTTGAACTGGAGCATAATTTGCTCAGCAAGGGGAAGTATGAATTGCTTAATGAGGTTCGGCGCGCTTCGAATGTTGAAATCCATTACATACGCCAGAAAGAAGCCCGGGGTCTAGGCCATGCCGTTTGGTGTGCACGTAATTTTATAGGAAACGAGCCGTTTGCTGTCCTGCTAGGGGATGATATTGTCCAATCCGATACACCGTGTACTCGGCAATTGGCGCAGCAGTTCGAACGCTTGCAGAAGTCCGTGATAGGTGTTCAAACCGTACCCGATGATCAAACGCATCGCTATGGTATCGTGGCTCCGCTGGGTAAAATGAACCGCTTGTATGAAGTGGATTATTTTGTAGAGAAGCCTCCTGCCGGTCAAGAACCGTCGAAACTAGCCATCATGGGCCGCTACATATTAACTCCTGAAATTTTTGATTTTTTGGAGCATCAAGAGGAGGGCGCTGGTGGAGAAATTCAGTTGACGGACGCGATCCAGAAGCTGAATGAAAGTCAGGGCGTATACGCCTATGATTTCGAAGGCACCCGATATGATGTAGGTGAAAAGCTTGGATTTATTATGACAACTCTTGATTTTGCACTTCAAAATGAGGAGCTCCGCAAACCCCTTCTACAAGGTATGGAGACGATTCTTGAAAGAGAGTATTCAAATTCAAATAAAAATTAATAGCTGAAGAGGTGTATCATCCATGTCTCCCAATCCGCAACGTAATGAAGTAGACGTTGTGTTCGAAGTAAATAAACGATATGCAAACGATTTGGCATTAGAGGCGGAACCTAGAGTTATGTATCTGGCAATAAAACGTGTCATGGATTGTGTATTGGCCTTCATCGGTCTTGTTCTGTTGTCGCCACTCTTTGTGATTGTGTCCATTCTTATAAAACTGGAGGACCCGAAAGGGTCTGTTTTTTTCTACCAGACACGCATCGGTAAGGATGAGAAGCCATTCCGAATGTACAAATTTCGCTCCATGGTATCGAATGCAGAAGAACTGCTTGAGGAGCTATTGGATCAAAATGAAGTCAGCGGTGCTATGTTCAAAATGAAGAATGATCCTCGTATTACGAAGCTTGGGAAATGGATTCGAAAGACGAGCATTGATGAGCTGCCTCAGCTGTGGAATGTTCTCTGCGGCGAGATGTCTCTGGTCGGTCCAAGACCGGCATTACCAAGAGAAGTTCAATTATACAGCAATTACGACAGGTTGCGATTGAGGGTAAGCCCTGGCTGCACGGGATTGTGGCAGGTGAGCGGTCGTAACAATTTAAGTTTTGATGAGATGTTGGAGCTGGATCTGGAGTATATCGAACGAAGAGGCTTGTGGATGGATCTGAAATTGATACTTCAAACCGTCAAGATCATGATCCTTCCGAATTCAGCCTATTAACTGAGGCGTGCTATTGGAATTTTTGAGGGAGATAGGGTGATTGGAAAATATGGAGAGGATCGCTGGATTAAGCTCTTGGAGAAGGAACGCCGCACGAACGATTCGTGGGTCGATACAGGTCGGGGTCATTATAGCGAGCGGTACTTTGATTGGATTGCTCAGTTCCATTGACACTCTGCATATTAAACTGCTGGAATTGGTATTCCTGGTCTTATGTATGCTGATCGGGCTGTATATCCAGTTTAAGAGCCCCCATGTTCTTATTCCATACTCACTTTTGATATGGACGATCAGCCCTGAGGTAAGACGCTTGCTCGACTGGTCGTTTCAGTCGTACAGCGATACATCGATTATCATGCTGACTCCGTATTCTGTTTCATTGATATTACTTATAACAACGCTCAAACACTTTAATCGGATCGATTCGAGAATAAGACTGATCATAAAAATCATTGGCGTGGCATTGATATATGGGTTTATCCTCGGTTTCATGAAATATGGGCTGTCTTCTGTATATGACTTGATAAGCTTATTTGTTCCATTCTTAGTGCTGCTATACGTGAGTGCCAGTCAGTTCGATAAGGAAGTTTGGGACAAATGGCTGAGAAGCTTTGCTTATCTTGCGGTCCTTGTTGGAGTTTACGGCATTTATCAATACTTGGTTTTGCCTCCTTGGGATCATTTCTGGATGACAACCGCGGATATGAACTCAGTCGGAATACCGGAACCTCAGAAATTCCGGGTATTCTCTCTGCTGAATTCACCGGGACCAGCAGGCATGTTTCTTGGGTTTGCACTAGCCATTATGATTGTGCAAAAAAAGTGGAGATCGTTTGGCATTGTAGGCATCATGATCGTCGCGTTTGCGCTTCTGCTCACTCTAGTTCGGGTTGGATGGATTACGTGTGTAATAATGATCGTTGCCTATTTTGCCCGTTCCCGATTAAAGAGCAAAGTGCAGTTGGTAGCCTTAGGTGTCATTATGGTGCTGGCGTATACCTTTATTCTTCCGCTCTTGCCGGGGGCCAATCAGGTATCCTCGCGCATTAGCACGTTCGAGTCATTGGAGGAGGATCACTCTTTTAATGAGCGGTTGGACTTTGCTAAATATATTATCTCGGATGTGATATCCAATCCCATTGGAAGAGGACTGGGCAGTTCGGGACTGGGGGTCAAGCTAACCCAGAGTTCGAATACAGTGGCTGTATTTGATAATGGGTATTTAAATTTGTTTTATTCATTTGGTTTACCCCTGGGACTGGCCGTTATTTTTTTATTAGGATATCTGTTCGTGATTCTCTTCAAGATCAGCAAAACAGAGAAGGGTTATGCTCCGATTTCCTTTGCAGCTATCAGTGCGATTCTATTTCTGTTATTAGGAAGCAATGTATTGAGCGGATTAAGCGGATATATTCTGCTGCTGATTATCTCACTCGCATTTCCATATGCGTCTACAAATCGGAGGGAATTATAGCATGTTAATCGTTTTTTTAGGCGACTCCATTACGGAAGGATTAGGTGTCATTCGCTCCAATACCAATTATGCCAACTTGTTGCAGGCACAGCTCAAGTCACTGCTTTCCCAGCCTGTTGATATCATGAATTTCGGCTCCAGCGCCATGCAGGTAAACGAATCAAGGGCGAAGTATGAACAGCGTATTATGGAGCTGCAGCCGGATTTCATCGTGTTTGCCCACGGCATTACGGAATCCATTGTACGGGAACAGAAACAGTATTTGAATTGGCTGCCCAGACGGTGGCGAAGGCCCGGTTGGATGGACCCAAGACCTTATTTTTCGACTCGAAAAGCGCGGAGACTTATGGAAAAGGTGGAATCGGCGATTCGATGGAGAGTAAAGGTGACCCTGATTAAAGTGTTCGGCGGCAGACCATGGATGAGTCTCGAGGAATTTAGACAGCATACGACCGAACTTATTCTGAACATTCTGAATAACAGCCCGAAGACCAAGGTGGTGCTGCTTACTCCCAGTGATATCGAGGAGAAATATTTTCCGGGATCTGTAGAATCAATGAAGCGGTACAGAGGTATATTGCACGATATTTGCGAGAACAGCCAAGATTCAAACCGGGTATATCTGTGCGACACATCCCAAGTCTTAAATAAATGGAGTGATTACTTGGAAGATCGGTTTCATCCGAATGAACTGGGACACAGTAAAATTGCTAAAGCGTTGCTCAGTGCCATTCGTGAGGATTCCCTTGCAGCACAACCATGGATGAAAGAGGTACAACGATGAGAATCTGTTTTGTTACGCACAAGGTGAAGAAGGGAGACGGACAAGGCAGAGTCAATTATGAAGTTATTGTGGAGGCCTTAAAGCAAGGGCACGAAGTGATCGTGATATCCTCAGAGCTGTCGGAAGACCTCCGAAATCATTCCCAAGTGGAGTGGATTAGGATCAATGTTAGCAAAGTCCCGATCGCCTTGCTGCGAAATCAGTTATTTGCTATCGTTTCCGCATGCTCAATCTGGCTTCGTCGAGCCCGTATTCAGCTAGTTGTGGTCAATGGATTCATAACTTATGCCCGGTCTGATATCAATTGTGTGCACTTAGTTCATAGCGCGTGGGTGAAATCGAAGTATCATCCGTTTCGGGAAAAGAAAACGATAAGAACGTTTTACCACTTCGTCTATAACGGGATCAATGCCGTTCTGGAGCGAATCGCACTGAAGAAAACCCGGCACATTATTTCCGTATCTGAGCAGGTGAAGCAGGAGCTTGTCCGGGATGCAAAATTAGGCGGTCGGCGCATTTCAGTCGTTCATAATGGCGTTGACACGAGTGAATTCTATCCACGGCCGATCAATAGAGCCGATTATAAGCTGGATGAGCATACAGTCTATGCCTTGTTTGCAGGAGATTTGAACTCAGGCATAAAAAATCTGGATACAGTGCTTCGTGCGTTATCCGAAGTGGAGCATGTTCATCTGCTGGTTCTAGGAAATGCAGAAAGGAGCCCATATCCGAACTTGGCCGAACAATTAGGAATTTCGAACCGTGTTCATTTCCTCGGGTATCGGAAGAATATCGCAGATTTTATGGCGCTAGCCGACTTGTTTGTTTTTCCTTCAAGGTATGAGTCGTTCTCGCTTGTCATTTTAGAAGCGATGGCATCAGGCCTGCCTGTGATCATGAGCAACCGCTGCGGCGTGGTTGAGCTTCTGTCTGACGATGCAGCCATAGTCTTGGACAATCCGGATGATGTCCAGACTCTGACCAATGCAATCAGAGAACTATCCTCCAATCCGGAACAATTAAGAAGGATGGCACGAAGAGCGAGGGAACATGCGCTCCAAAACGACTGGGAGGCCATGGCGATCAAATACATGGAAATATTCAGAGAGACGATGAACGCTCAGTCAGGCATCCTGCCGATCGACAGGCTTGAAGGGAAAGAACGGTATGTTGAAAATACATATACTCAAAAATAAAAGAAGTTGGGGCAGTCTTGGCAATGTGATGCAAACATTTGCATCCAATGTGTTAATCCTCGGTGTCAACGTATTGACAGGTATTATTATCGCGAGGACTTTAGGCCCTGAGGGCCGTGGAGAACAGGCAGCCATGATTATGTGGCCGCAATTCTTGGCGTACTGTTTAACTTTAGGCATTCCGTCAGCGCTGGTCTATTATATGACAAGAAAAGATGGGAACCAGGGCTCGCTCTATATCACCGCGTTGATTATGTCGTTGATTCTTGGATGCGTGGCCATAGCGATCGGTGCTGCACTCATCCCGTTCTGGATGAAGGAATACTCACCGGAAGTCATTGAATTTGCCGTGTGGGCACTGGCAGTTTCGCCGCTTGCCATACTAGGCACCATTAATATAGCAGCCTTACAGTCTAGGGAAGAATACCTCTTGTATAATTTCATGCGATATATTCCGGTCCTGGGTACACTGATTCTGCTCTGTGTTCTTGTTGCAACCGGGAATGTTACGTCATTTTATACATCGATCGTATATCTTTTTCCCGCTATCCCAATCACCATATGGATAACAATCAAGCTGGTCTTGCATTATAAAATGAAGCAGAGGAACAAGTTGGAATCCGCCAAAAAGCTGCTCAGTTATGGGGTCCGTTCCTATGGAACCGATGTGGCCGGGACCTTTTCCGGTTATATTGATCAGATTTTGGTAGTAGGGTTACTATCGCCGGCCAGTCTTGGCCTATATGTTGTATCGCTGAGCCTGTCAAAAATTTTAAATACGATTCAGACTGCGATTACCTCAGTGTTGTTTCCCAAGGCGTCCGGACTTCAACAGGCGGAAGCCATTCGACTCACGTTCAAAGTTTACCGCGTTAGTATGCTGGTGACCCTTCTTGTAGGTGCCTCGGTATTTCTTATTGCACCGTATCTGTTAATTCTCCTGTATGGACAGTCATTCACGGATGCTGTTCCGATATTCCGAATTTTAATCTTCCAAACGGGGATTGCGAGTCTTTCATGGATTCTTTCACAAGGCTTTATGTCTACTGGCAAGCCGGGGGTAGTTACCATCATTAGAGTATCAACCCTTGGGCTTAATATTGTGCTGCTGAATATTCTTATCCCGATGCTGGGAATTGAAGGTGCGGCAATTTCGCTGTTGATTACATCCGTCGTGGAATTTGTTCTGATCTTCCTGCTCTATACGCTGAAGCATCATATTAAACCACGGGACTTTATCTTGACGAAGAAGGATATCGTATGGCTGCTTCAGCGTATTCGTATTCAATTGAGCGGCTAAGGAGTCATACTGTGCCAATTGAGCTAGCTTTACCGTTAAATCTTATTGAAGAAAAGAGAGATTATGATGAATATACTTACAACTGGAATGGGTTGGATCGATATTCAGCATGGCGGGTTAAACCGTTATTTTGCGGATTATATGAAAGCTATGAAGGAGTATGGCCATACCGAGCTTGGACTTGTCGTGGGTCCACAGGGGGCTAGTATACAGACTGATCTTAATATTATCAATACTACGGAAGGAACAACAAATCACGATCTCCTATCTCGAATGAGATCTGTACAGAAGCGCTCCTTTCAAGCGGTAGGCAGCTTCCAGCCGGATGTGTATAATCCGCATTTTGCACTCTATTCGGCTATGGTTACTAGGAGGAAAATTCCGCCGCATGTCCCGATCGTTACTCATTTTCAAGGGCCTTGGGCGCTGGAATCCAAGATTGAGGAGAAGAAGCAGAGCGGAGTCATGACAGAGGTGAAGTGTTGGCTGAAGAAACAAGTAGAACAAATAAGCTATCGTCGTTCCGACAGCTTCATTGTTTTGAGCCAATATTTTAAACAGATGCTTGCAGAGAACTATGATGTGAACGAGCGGGACGTTCATGTTATACCAGCAGCCGTGGATCATGAACGCTTTCGTCCTCATCCCAATCGGGAGCAATTAAGAAAACAGCTGGGTATGTCAGCTAATCAACCTATACTCTTCTGTATAAGAAGATTAGTCCGCAGGATGGGAATTGACAGGCTGATTCATGCCATGGTAGATGTGATCAAGATACATCCTGAATCTCGCCTGTTCATTGGTGGAGATGGACCCATGCGTGCGGAATATGAAGCGTTAATCGGTCGGCTTGGACTCTCTTCGCATGTTAAATTGCTTGGAAGAATTTCCAACGAAGAGCTTGTTCAATACTATCAAGCTGCGGATATCAGTGTTGTTCCGACACTTACCTTAGAGGGATTTGGTCTTATTACTGTTGAGTCTCTTGCATGTGGAACGCCTGTGTTAGGAACTCCATATGGGGGGACCAAAGAGATTTTGCAGCAATTGTCGAATGACTTACTGTTCAAAGACGGGACATCTGAAGCCATGAGCGAAAAAATTATTGATGTACTCAATAACAATTCATTTTTGCCAACCCGGGAAACATGCAGGCAGCATGTGATGAATCGGTATACATGGAGCAGGGTGGCTGAGGCTGTGACCGGGTTATTTACAGAAGAAATCGAGAAGAGAAAGGTACTTAGAACATGAAGATTGCCTTCTACAATCATACGAGTACCGTGAGCGGGGCCGAGATTAGCTTATTATTGACCGCCAGGCATTTAACCAAAGCCCATCCGATATTGTTCGCGCCAGAGGGGGAGCTTCTTCAGAGGGCCCGCAGTCAAGGGCTTGAAGCAGTCGGTATACCAAGCTTTCGTGCAAGGTTAACTAAGAATCCCCTTCTTCTTGTTATATACGTTTTCGGTATGTTATGGGCAGGTTGGAGGCTAGCTCTTCTTATGAAGCGAAGCCAGGTAGATCTTATTCATGCCAATTCGATTCGTGCTGGTATGATGGCATCATTATTCGGGTGGTATCATAGGCTTCCTGTCGTATGGCATTTGCGAGATATGCCGCCTAAGGGAATCATTGGAAAGCTTATTCAAAAATTAGCCGTTCATACGACGCAAGCCCTCATCGGTATTTCTGAATCGGTTATCCATAGTGTGGATCATCCCTCCTTACAAGAGAGGTGCCATCTCGTACATAACGGAGTAGAACTGGTTTCATTTGATGCGGGGGAAAAACAGGACATAAGGGCACGGTTAAGGTCAGAGCTCGAAACACCGCAAGATGCGAAGGTGCTAGCCATAATTGGCCAGATTGCCCCATGGAAGAGGCAGGAAGATGCAATTGAAGCATTTTCAAGGTTTGCGGTTGAAGAACCGGATGCGGTTCTATGGATCGTTGGTGAGGCTAAATTCAGGCAAGAGAATGAACGTTATCTCGAGAGTTTAAAGGCCAGAGCTAGGACGTTAAAACTCGAAGATAGAGTTAAGTTTACAGGGTTTAGAGATGATGTACTGGAGATCTGCTGTGCAGCAGATCTCCTTTTATTATGCTCAGAGAATGAGCCGTTCGGGCGTGTAATTATTGAAGCTATGTCGCAAGGCATGCCGGTTGTTGGCAGTCTTGGAGGCGGCGTACCTGAAATTATCCAGAGCGGTGAAAGTGGGCTGCTGTATGAGACTGGAAACATCGAAGAGCTTACACGCTGTATCCGGCAGGTACTAAAGGATAAACGAATGTGGTCGGCGCTTAGCCATAACGGGCAATCACGTGTACGAGATCACTTCTCAATTAAGCAGACATCTCAAAAAATTGAGCTGATCTATCAACAGCTGTTGTCTAAGCCAGGAATGAAGCAGGTGGAGCAACAGCATGCAAGGGAGCTGGTATAATGCGGGATTTGAAAATAGCCATTGTGCATGATTACCTCAATCAAATGGGGGGAGCCGAACGAGTGGTGGCTGTATTACATAAAATGTTCCCCGAGGCACCAATTTACACAACCATCGTCGATCGCAACAAACTACTCCCTGAGTTACAGGACGCCGTTATTCATACGACTTGGATGCAGCGAATCCCGGGGATATTGAATAAATTCAAGCTTTATTTCTGGCTGTACCCATTCTCAATAAGGTCTATAAACGTGAAGAGCTACGATCTTATTCTTAGTTCCAGTAGTGCTTATGCGAAGGGGGTTCGGAAGGGCAGGCAGAGTCTTCATGTCTGTTATTGCTATACACCGATGCGCTTCGTTTGGGACTTCGATACGTATATGGAAAGCATTCAAGTCCCCCGTTTGGTGAAAAGAATTGCGAAGTGGCTGATCACTCCTCTAAAGAGATGGGATAAAAATAACTCTGAACACGTGGATCGTTTGATCGCTATTTCCACAATCGTGAAGGAGCGCATTAAACAGTGTTATGGCGTAAATGCTCCAATCATATTCCCTCCCGTAGAAGTTAGCCGGTTTAGCGTCAAGGAAGGGGAGCCTGAGGATTATTTTCTTGTCGTCTCCCGATTGGTGTCTTACAAAAAAATAGACTTGGCGATTGAGGCATGCACCCAGAGTGGTAAGCGTCTGATCGTAATTGGAGATGGACCGGATCGACCAAGGCTGGAGCAGCTTGCCGGGGATACGATCACTTTTCTTGGAAGAAAAAGTGACGAAGATGTTGTCCGCTACATGCAGAATTGCAAGGCGTTGATATTTCCCGGTATTGAGGATTTTGGCATAACCCCGCTTGAAGCCAATGCATGTGGCAGACCGATTATTGCCTACTATGGAGGCGGAGCGCTGGATACCATTATAGCTGAACAGACAGGATTATATTTCGAGGAGCAGTCGATAGACTCCTTGGTGAAGACGATTAACCGGTTCGATCAATATGATTGGGACCCGCAGTATATAAGGCAGCATGCTGAACAATTCAGCGAACACATATTTATCGAACGGATGCAATCCATCATTGAATCTTCGCTGAATTCAAGAGAGATCAATTCGACCATTCCAGAACCGGAGGGAAGTTATTAGCATGCATATTGTTCTATTGTCAGGAGGCAGCGGAAACCGATTGTGGCCGTTGTCTAATGAGACACGTTCCAAGCAGTTTCTTAAAATATTGAATAACGCAGCTGGCCAACGTGAATCGATGGTTCAGAGGGTATGGAATCAGCTTGGCAAGATGAACTTAACCCAGACCGCTGTTGTCGCAACCGGAAGATCGCAAGTTGAACTGCTTCAAAATCAGCTGGGACATGAGGTCGAAATCATCGTTGAACCAGAGCGAAGAGATACGTTCCCGGCTATTGCCTTAACAGCCGGTTATTTATACTCCGTGAAGGGTGTCAGTCTGAATGACGTTGTCATTGTGCTTCCGGTGGATCCTTTTGTTGAGGATCATTTCTTTGAGAAAGTAAAGGAACTGGAAGCGTTAATGTTTGAAACGGAAGCCGATCTTGGATTAATGGGGGTTTCGCCAGATCATCCCTCTTCGAAATTTGGTTATATTGTACCGCAGTCCGTATCGCAGTTAAGCAGTGGGATGGAATTTCACAAGGTCAGCCATTTCGTTGAGAAGCCTGAAGAACAACACGCTGTTCAACTGATGGAGCAATCAGCGCTTTGGAATTGCGGCGTGTTTGCCTTTCGGCTCGGTTATCTTATCAATCATCTTATAGAGCAGTCTCTTCCCATTCAATATGATGAATTACTTCTGCAGTATAATCGAATGCAAAAAACGAGCTTTGATTACGCTGTGGTGGAGAAAACAAATAATATTGTGGTTATGCCTTATAGCGGCCTGTGGAAAGACTTAGGCACATGGAATGTGCTGACAGAGGAAATCAAAAACCCCTTAGTTGGGCGGGGCACATTGAGCGAGGATTCTTCCAATACACATATTATTAATGAGCTGGATATACCAATAACCGTCATAGGTGGTCATAATTTGATCGTTGCTGCTAGCCCGGACGGAATTCTTGTATCTGAGAAGAATGCCAGTATGCGGCTTAAAGAGGTAGTCAAATTTGGAGATCAACGGCCCATGCATGAAGAGCGCCGCTGGGGACGCTATCGTGTACTGGACTATACTAAATATCCGAACGGGTGCGAGGTATTAACGAAGCGCATCTGTATTCTGGAAGGGCAAAATTTAAGCTATCAATACCATATGCTGCGCAGTGAAGTGTGGACGGTAATATCCGGAGAAGGTGAAATGATACTAAATGATGATGTCCGTCATATTAAAGCTGGCGATGTCATTGTCATTCCGATCGAAGCGAAGCATAGCATAAGAGCGATAACAGAGCTTGAGATCATTGAGGTTCAGACAGGTAGTGAGCTCATTGAAGACGATATTGTAAGACTGGCCATCAGGTGGGAGGAAATCATTCATATTGTTTCTGTGTAACATGGATTTTCACTACTCATGGGAGTGATAAGAGATGAAATTAACGGTAGTTGGAACCGGGTATGTCGGATTGGTCTCGGGCGTATGCTTTGCTGAGCTTGGGAATGAAGTTATATGCGTCGATAAAATCGAACAGAAGATCATGCAGCTTAATCGTGGAGAGGTACCCATATATGAACCCGAGCTTCAACAATTAATCGTTACTAACCAAGCAGCAGGCAGATTAAGCTTTACAACTGACCTAAATGAATCGGTCAAGTGCTCGGATATTGTAATTATCGCAGTAGGAACGCCATCCTTGCCTAATGGTCATGCCAATCTGAGCTACATCGAACAGGCCGCTAAAGAGATCGGTCGAGCCGTGAATGGTTACAAAATTATCGTAACGAAAAGCACGGTTCCAGTTGGCACCAACGAGAAGGTTCGGGAGATCATTTCGGAATATACGAATGAATCGTTTGATATCGCATCGGTTCCTGAATTTTTACGTGAAGGAACAGCGGTCTATGATACGTTGAATCCTGATCGTATCATCATTGGAACCGACAGCGAGAGAGCGGAGAGACAACTGGTTGATCTTCATAAAACGTTGACCTCGGATATCATCGTAACCGATATTCGAAGTGCCGAGATGATTAAATACGCCTCGAATGCTTTTCTGGCAACCAAAATATCTTTTATAAATGAAATTGCGAATATATGTGAAAAAGTTGGAGCTGATGTGACGAAGGTAGCCTCTGGTATGGGCTATGACAGACGCATCGGCTCTTCATTTTTGAAAGCGGGCATTGGTTATGGCGGGTCCTGCTTCCCTAAAGATACACAAGCACTTATTCAAATAGCGGGACAAATGGATTATGATTTCAAGCTCTTGAAGTCCGTTGTTGAGGTTAATCGTGATCAACGATTTAATGTGGTCCGCAAGCTCGAGACTTTACTGGGTAATTTATCCGGGGCGACAATCGGCATTTGGGGGTTAGCGTTCAAGCCAGAGACTGATGATGTTCGTGACTCTCCCGCGTTCGAAATTATTGCTGCCTTGCAGGAGCGGGGGGCCAGAATTAGAGCTTATGACCCTATTGCATCCGACAATTTCAAAAATCACTCAGATTTCAAACAGATCATTTACTGTCAAGAAGCGAAGGAAGCGGCTTGGCAGGCAGACGCACTGTGCATTCTGACCGAATGGAAGGAATTCGAGCGCATCTCGTTAACCGACATTGCCGAATGGTTGAATTCACCTTATCTGATTGATGGAAGGAATATATACACAGAGGAGCAGTTGGCCAATACCCAGCTTGTTTATTACTCGGTTGGCAGGCCCAATATGCGGGGCGGGATTAAGGAAAAGGCACCATCTCTTGCCTTGTAGGTCAATGATTGTATGTAAAACATGTACTCACCATCAGTATTATAAATTATGGATAAAGGGGAAGATTTATCGTGACTAAGAATGCACTCGTTACTGGAATAACTGGACAGGACGGCTCTTATTTAGCGGAATTACTGCTGGAGAAGGGCTATAAGGTTTATGGACTGCGTAGAAGAACTAGTACTCCAATCATGGAGAATATCGAACATATTCAGAATGAAATTGAATTTATCGATGGTGATTTACTGGATCAGGGTTCACTGTTTAATGCGGTGCGCATTTCGAATCCGGACGAGGTGTATAATCTGGCAGCCCAATCTTTCGTAGGCACTTCATGGATTCAGCCTATACTGACAGGACAATCAACAGCGATTGGTGTCACCAACATGCTCGAGGCTGTACGCTATGCAAAGCCAGATGCAAGATACTATCAGGCATCGAGCAGTGAGATGTTTGGTAAAGTGGTGGAAACGCCTCAGAAGGAGACAACCCCATTCTATCCGCGCAGTCCTTACGGTGTAGCCAAGGTATACGGGCACTGGATAACCGTTAATTATCGCGAAAGCTATGATATGTATGCTTGCTCCGGCATTCTGTTCAACCATGAGTCTCCTCGCAGAGGCGTGGAATTTGTGACCAGAAAGGTAACGGACGCGGTGGCAAGAATTAAATTGGGACTCCAAACAGAGTTGTGTTTGGGCAACCTGGATGCCAAACGTGATTGGGGATTTGCAGGCGATTATGTAAAGGCCATGTGGCTCATGCTGCAGCAAGACAAGGCAGAGGATTTTGTTATTTCAACAGGAGAAACCCATACCGTAGAGGAACTTGTCGCCATTGCCTTTGGTCATGTGGACCTCAACTGGAGAGATTATGTTGTTATTGATGAAAAGTTCGTTCGTCCAGCTGAGGTGGATTTATTGCTAGGGGATTGTTCAAAAGCGAAAGAGAAGCTCGGATGGAAGTTGGAGGTTGGATTTGAGCAAATGGTTAAGATGATGGTCGATAACGATTTGCAGAAAATCTCCAGCAATAATAATTATTTGGTACACCAATGAAAGCCTTAGTTACCGGAGTTAGTGGTTTTGTTGGCAGGCACCTAGCTCAAAACTTAGTTGATCATGGTTATGAAGTATGGGGCGCATCACGTGGGGCGCCTTCTTTCATGCTAGAAGGAGTGCATATCCTTAAAATTGACTTCTATGATAAAGAAACGATAACGAATGTTATAGAAGCAGTAAAACCGGATGTTATCTTTCATCTATCGGGTCAAAGCTCAGTCCAGTATTCATGGGGTCATATTAATGAAACCTTTCAATCAAATGTAATGGATGCTATCGGACTATTTGAGGCTGTCAAGGACTCCTCCATAAAAAGCAGCGTAAGAATTATATCGATAGGCTCGTCGGAAGAGTATGGATTAGTTAAAGATTTACCGATCGTGGAGGACGCAGATACGAATCCAGGCAACCCTTACGGGTTGTCCAAACTTACTTTGAGTAAGTTGATACTCTCATATTGTAGTGTTTATCAAATAAATATCATTCACGCCCGAGCCTTTAATCATATAGGCCCGGGCCAAGCCCTGGGTTTCGTAACAAGTGACTTTGCCAACCAACTGATTAAGATAGAGTTGGGTAAAGCTGAGCCGGTAATCTCTGTTGGGGATTTAAGCAGTAAACGAGATTTTACAGATGTGAGAGATATCGTAGAGGCGTACCGGTTGCTTTTTGAAAAAGGTAAATCGGGAGAAGTCTATAACGTGTGCTCCGGTAAATGTGTCTCCATCCAAGACATCCTTACGCTGCTCGTATCCTTTTCTTCCAAGCCAATCGAGGTTGTGATAGACAAAGACAAATTAAGACCAAATAATGTTCCTGAGTATTATGGCTCGAATGGTAAGTTGACGGAGGCGACCGGGTGGACCCCTTCAATCTCTTTAGAAAATAGCTTGAGGGATATTTACATGTATTGGAAGGAGCGGCACTTATATATAACTTCTGAGGAAGTGCAACTGACATTAGAAAGCCAGCAGATCTGATTGGAGGACTTTTACGCTTACCAATTTATATAGATAGGGGGTGGATACCTTGATTATTGAAGATACCGTTATGCTGGACCTGAGTGATATCTCCAAAGAGCTGTCTTTTTTACTCTATCTTCTCCGCAATAACACGCATGAAGAAATTCTCATAAAGCAATATGCATCAGATATCGATTGGGATATGTTCATGAAACTCGCGCTGCACCACCGAGTTTATCCGCTTGTATATCTGCGACTTAAAGGGGTGGATGCATCCCTCATTCCACCCGAGGTTATGGCGTCTCTCCAGCAGCATTATCATAATAACGTGATGAAAATGCTGCATTTAAGCAGGGAAATGAGCCAGCTTTGTGAGGCGCTCAAGGATACTGGGGTGCGTACACTTTTGCTTAAAGGCCCTATACTAGCTACACAGCTCTATGGGGATCTGGCACACAGGACTTCGAAGGATTTGGATATCTTGGTGGATGCGGATGACGTGGAAAGAGTTGAACGGGTGCTGGTACAGCTTGGGTACGAATTGCAGGATGAACGTATCTTGGGAAATTGGAAGAAAACAAGCCATCATTTGTCCTACGAGCATAAGAAACATTCAGCGCAGATCGAAGTTCACTGGCGTCTGAATCCTCATTATAACAAGTCATTTTCCTTTGATTTATTGTGGGAGCGCAGGAATGATGTGATGCTGTCCCATCAGATTTATCATTATCTGGGAAATGAGGATTTGCTAAACTATCTGGCCGACCATGGTGCCAGGCATGGTTGGTTCCGGCTGCGTTGGCTGATGGATATTGCAAGGCTGCTTCCCATGATAAACAGCAACGATATGAAGGCCCACTTTGAGCGATATGGGGGACAGCAATATGTAGGGCAGGCCTTTATTCTTTTATCGCGACTGTTCTCAGTCGACATTCCGCACGATATGACTGTATTAACGATAAACTCCAAAGCCCACCGCCTTGCACAAAGTGCACTCTACTATATTAAAAGGATCGTCAAATTGAACCCGGTGCCGGAGAAAAGCGTGGCATGGCGTTATAACCGTTACCTATTCTCGTTAATGACGGGAAAACAGAAAGTTTTGTATATATGGAATAAGTTTCTGCCCAATTCGCGGGACGCTTCGGTACTGCCATTACCCAAATCACTGCACTTTCTGTATTATCCGCTCCGGCCATTTCTCTGGTTCTGGCGGCGTATGAAACAACCATCGATTTAAGGTGCATCATCGCTTTTATCATTGGATCACAATCACAATCCATTTTGTAGAAGCGGGTATCATCAGAATATTCTCAGGCCAGTTTATATAGCTGAAAAAAGGGGGGTTCTATCCATGACTACTGAATTAATCACGACAGACGCTCTCGTTGTACAATCCGAAGGTTTCCTGGTCAGTGATATGGATGGTGAGAAGGTGATGCTGAGCATCGAAAACGGCAAGTATTATAATCTGGGACGGATTGGCGGGCGGATATGGGAACTTATTTCGTCTCCCGTCACGATCTCCAATATGGTGGATCAACTGGTATTGGAGTATGAGATCGAACCGGAGCTCTGTGAGCAGCAGGTACGATTATTCCTCAAGCAGTTAGCCACAGAAGGCCTTGTTCAGGTGGATAAATAGCAATGAGCCTGTACCGGAAAGCACGCCGATTCATGTCTTTTCCTGTAAGCATGAAGCTTATGTTGGCAGAAGCTTACTTGTATCTGGCTTGGGGAAGAGTGTTCAAGCTGTTCCCTTTTCAAAAGGTATCTCCGTCTCTGGGAGAACCTATGAAGGAGACACCGTATGTGGGCTATACGGAGGAGGAGCTTTCGCTTGTCCGCCAAATCTCCAGAGCCGTCCATACCATGAGCCGTGTCACATGGTGGGAAAGCCAATGCCTGGTTAAAGCCGTTGCCGCGATGAAGATGCTGGAGCGAAGAGGGATTCCGAGTACACTTTATCTGGGAAGCGGTCGGGACGATAACGGAATGATGGTTGCCCATGCCTGGCTCCGCTTCGGCTCTTATATTGTAACGGGAAGAGAAGGGCATGAAAGGTATGCCGTTGTCGGGATATTCGGTAAGGATATGGGGACCGAAGGTTTGAACTTGAAGCGGTTATCCGATAAGGAGTTTTTACATTGAAGGATCTCTTTTATTTTATCCGTAAAATGCATGGGATGGCCGGGTTTAAGCTCTACCTCAATATGGGTATGATCCTGTTCATCAGTGTTCTGGACGGCATCGGCATCTATTTGATCGTCCCTCTGCTCGGTGTCATTGGTGTATTCCAGACCGATTTGAGCGGGGTGCCGCTTGTCTCAACCTTGATGGATCTGGCTGGTTCATGGTCATTGCAGCTCAATTTGCCGATGGTGCTGGCCCTCTATGTGGTGATTGTGGGCGGGCAAGCCCTGCTGCAGCGCAGTCAGAACCTGTTGAATGCAAAAATATTGCAGCGATTCATTCGCAAACTGCGCATGGAAACGTATCAGGGGTTGCTGCATGCCAAGTGGGAGTTCTTCCTGCGCCACCGAAAGTCGGATTTCAACCATATCATGACCAATGAACTCGGGCGCGTGAATCAAGGCACGTTTCTGTTCTTGCAGATGGTTTCGTCTTTCTTGTTCACGCTAATTCAGATTGGGCTTGCTCTATGGCTTGCCCCGATGCTGACCCTCATCGTCCTGATGAGCGGTGGGCTCCTTGCCCTGTTTGGACGCCGATTCATCCGGCGGTCGAAGCGGATCGGCGAGCAGACGACAGAGCTTTCGAAATATTATTTTGCGGGCATCAGCGAACATTTCAACGGCATCAAGGATATTAAGAGCAACCGGTTGGAGCCATTTCATATGAACTGGTTTGACAGGCTGTCGCGAAAAATGGAGCATAATTTTATCCAATTTGGCAAGATCAATTCCTTGTCCCAGCTGATCTATCGGCTCTCGTCTGTATTGCTGGTTGCCGGATTTGTGTATTTGGCGCTGGAAGTGCTGCGTACGCCTGCTGAACAGCTGCTGATGATCGTTCTTATCTTTTCGCGCCTATGGCCTAGATTTATCAGCATTCAATCGAGCACCGAGCAGCTCGTGTCGAATTTCCCGGCCTTCCGGGCGATACGCGAGCTGCAAGCGGAATACGAGGTAGACAGGGAGATCGCCGGATCGATTTCGATGACAGGGGGCGAGCGACTTCAGCTGCAGAATGGAATCGATTGTATTCATGTGGACTATCGGTACGATGGCGCTTCCCCCGTCTATGCTTTGCGAAATATCAACTTACATATTCCTGCTAATCGCATGACGGCCATCGTCGGCAAATCAGGGGCGGGCAAGAGCACCCTTATCGATCTTCTTATGGGACTGATCCAACCGGAGAGCGGGCAAGTTCTTGTGGATGGCGTGTCCATGGAGGACGAACGTCAGTTGATGTCGCTCCGAGGGAGTATTGGATATGTGGCGCAGGATCCTTTTCTCTTCAATGAGAGCATCCGGGATAATCTGAAGCTGGTTGCTCCCGATGCCTCGGATAACGAGCTGTGGGAAGCGCTGAGGTTTTCAGCCTCCGACGAATTCGTACATGGGCTTCCGCTAGGCCTCGACACCGTCATTGGTGACCGCGGTATCCGCCTGTCCGGTGGAGAACGTCAGCGGATTGTGCTGGCGAGAGCTATCTTGAAAAAGCCTTCGATTCTGGTGTTGGACGAAGCGACAAGTGCACTCGACAGTGAGAACGAGCAGCGGATACAGGAAGCGTTGGAACAGCTGAAAGGGAACATGACGATCATCGTGATCGCCCACCGACTGTCCACCATTCGCCATGCCGATCAGGTCATCGTGATGGAGCAAGGGCGGGTTATCCAGCAGGGGGGGTATCAGCAGCTTTCCCAAGATCACAAAGGCACTTTCCGGCAGCTGCTGAGTTATCAGACAGGTGCTCAGATGTAACCTCTGATTGGATCGCATAACACTGCTGTATGTGCAAGACGTGTTGTTTAAAGCTGCAACCCTACGGCCATTTCCCGGTATTTTACCGGGAAATGGCCGTTTTTTTGCGGAAGCATTTCTTGAGCTAGCAGATTATACTTACACCCGACCTCCTTCAACATCCCCTTTAGCGGCCATTTGTTTACATTCAGCTTACCCTTGTCTTTTTATGAATTGTACATAAGAAATAAGACGTTTGCTATTTTGGAACGGTTGGGGTATAATAAGTTTATTGGGATTTTGACCTGAGATTCACATATTGCAGAGGGTTATTATTTTGATCAGGAACCTTGTGCAATATGTGAATTTTTTGTTTTTAACCAAAAATGAGAAAATCATATAAATTTAGGAGGTGTTTCTATGCAAACAGGAACAGTGAAATGGTTTAACGCAGAAAAAGGCTTTGGTTTCATCGAGGTTGAAGGTGGCGAAGACGTATTCGTACACTTTAGTGCAATCACAGGTGACGGCTTCAAGTCGCTTGATGAAGGACAACGTGTTGAATTTAACGTAGTCCAAGGCAACCGCGGACAACAAGCTGAGAACGTTGTAAAACTGTAGATTTTTGAAAAGATCCCCAAACGTACCGTTTGGGGTTTTTTTTATAATAGAGCTCAAAACAGCATGAAGGCGTTAAAAATGTAGCTAAGGGGGAAGTTCATTGTCTTATTCTTGGAATAAACCACTGGAAAATCTGCCGGAAGAGATGACTGCGATCTGGTCTTGTACGAAGGAAGGGTGTAACGGTTGGATTCGAGATAGCTTCTCGTTCAAGGAAGTTCCCGTTTGTTCACAGTGCGCGTCGTCCATGGTCAGCAGCAATAAAGTCTTGCCGATCCTTGTTTCGTCGGATCAGCAAATCAAGCTTTACCGTAAGAATCAGCGCAAGGACACCAAATCGTAAGGGGCTGCTCTCACGGCTCCTTGACCATTTTGTTTTAGTCGTTGCGTTAAAGAAAGGTTGAGATCTCATGCAGGTGTTCGAAGATTGGAATTTAAAGGTGAAAAAAACGTTTAATGCAACCAGTAATGAAGAAGTATTAACCGTTTCTGAGGCAGGTCAATTGTTAGGTCTGTCCAAAGATCAAATGAAAAGATATGTCGATCAGAATAAGCTGACCAAAGTTCCGATCATGAGAAGCGTGCATCGATACCTTTTGTTGAAGAGTGAAATCGATCATATTGTGAAAAACGGTAGGTCTGCTCACCCCAATATATAACTGAAACGGGCACCCATTCGGGTGTCTTTTTTATCGTGCTAAATTTCGCGTGAACATAACTTTATTGGGAAGCATGGAAACGAAACAGTCAAAAGGTCAAAAAAGGTCAAATTAAAAGATCGAAACCAATTTATTCGAAAAATCGGCTGAAAATGCGCTAATTTAGTCCTGTTTTCTTTGTCATCGGTTTTGGCATTTATGCGTGCAAGGCATATAATAAAGGCGTAAGGTCAAACAAGGTCAAATAAGAAAGGGGAAATCGATGATGTTTGATTTGATGCCATTTGGAAAGCGTAGAGAGGATGCCTTCGGACAGTTGGTGAAGTCATTTCATGATGTCTTTAACGATACTTTTCAAGATGAGGTGTTTGCACCATTCAAAGGTTCGATGATGTCTTTCAAAACAGACGTTAAAGAGACGGAGCGCGCTTATCTGGTTGAGGCGGAGCTTCCAGGCTTTCAAAAAGACGACATCGAAATCAGCTACGCTGACCCTTACTTAACGATCAAAGCCGTTCGCAAGGAAGATAACAGCGTGGAGGATACGAAGCAGCAAATCGTCCGGAAGGAACGTCGTTATGGCGAGTATGTGCGCAGATTCTACGTTCAGAATATAGCGGAGGACCAAATTGCCGCTTCCCTGAAGGATGGAGTTCTCAAGCTTGAAATACCGAAACAGCCGGACTCTGGTAAGAAACGCATCCAGATTCGGGATGATATCTAATAAACGTACCCTCCGATCTATATGGTCGGGGGGATTTTTTTGCGTATCATTAGTTATATTTTTACATATATTCCATCAAATTTCGGCATTTGAAACCTTTTAGCGGTATGTAGGGTATTATAGGTTAAATGTAAACTTTTCGAGGGGGAAACTCATGGTGGGAATCTTATCGAGGTTTAAGGATGTTATGAAGGTGAATGTGAACGCACTGTTGGATCGGACGGAAGATCCGGAGAAAACAGTTGACACGTATATGCGTAGCTTGAATACGGACTTGGGTCAGGTGAAAGCGGAGACGGCTTCCGTGCTTTCGGATGAGCGAAGAGCGAAGCGGGCCCTTGATGAGTGTTGTGCCGAGATCAAGAAGCTGCAGCGATATGCAGAGAAGGCCGTAGAAGCGGGAAATGAGGATAATGCCCTGAAGTTTCTGGAGAGAAAAGCAACCCAGGCCCAGAAGCTGAACGAACTGCAGGCAGCATACGAATCGGCATCCGCAAACGCCATTAGGATGAAACAAATGCAGGATAAGCTGGTGTCGGACATGAGCCAACTGGAGGCTCGCTATGCCGAGTTGAAAGGGAAGATGGCGGCTGCCAAAGCCCAGCAGGATTTAAACGCCAGCCATTCATCCTCGGGCGGTGCGAATGCGGCATTCAACACGATGGAAGAGAAGGCAAACCGTGCCTTGGATGAAGCGCTGGCCCTGGCTGAGCTTCGCGCCGGAGCGAAGGAAGACGATCTGGACGATCTGATCGCTGAATTGGAGAAGAATATGGGGAAGGACGGAGCTGCTCCAATGGAGACTCTCCCTGCCCAGGATGAACTGGAAGCAATCAAAGAAAAGCTGAAAGAGAAGGAATAATCATTTCATTGTTATCGAGGTGAGGAAATGCCGGTTATCGAATACAAGTGCCCGAACTGCGGCAGCAGCATGGTTTTTGACGGCGATACAGGAATGTTGTCTTGCCTGAGCTGCGGAAGAAAAGATAATATCGAGGAAATTCCCGACCCGCTGAAAAAGCAGGTTTTCGTCGAAAACGAAGTGAAGGAGTATCACTGCAACAGCTGCGGGGCCGTCATCGTGACGGAGCCGGAGACCAGCGCCACGACCTGCAGCTTCTGCGGATCCGCCGTTGTACTCAGCGACCGACTGAGCGGCGATCTGGCTCCGGTTATGGTCATCCCTTTTTCGATTACCAAGGAAGAAGCGATGAAGGCTTTCAAGAAATGGTGCAGAAATGGCCTCCTGACACCAAGCGGATTTATGACAGCGAACCGGATCAAGGAAATTACCGGGATATATGTACCCTTTTGGCTATATGAGTTACATAATCGGGTTGAAGTTCATGGCCACGCCACCAAGGTGAGAACCTACACGCAAGGAGATTACCAGTACACGGAGACCCAGCATTTTGACATCTACCGGAAGATTCGCTTGAACTATATGAAGGTGCCGATCGATGCTTCGGAGAAAATGAACGATGAGTTGATGGATAAGCTGGAGCCTTTTCCCTATCAGCAGCTGAAGGAATTCAAGACGCCTTATCTCGCCGGGTACATTGCCGAAAAATACAGCCATAATGAGCAGCAGCTTCTTCCGCGTGCCAAAGATAAGATCAGCTCCTACATTGATTCGTATATTTCGTCAGCCGTGTCAGGATACACAACCGTAAATTATACCAACAAGCAGATCGATACCACCTTAAAACAGGCGGATTATGTCCTCCTTCCGGTATGGATGGTGCACTATGATTACAACAAATCGGAGCATACCTTTGCGATGAACGGCCAGACGGGTAAGGTCGTCGGCAAGCCGCCGATCAGCAAAGCGAAAGTGGCTGCGTGGTTTGCAGGCATTTCGGGCGTCTCGTTACTGTCATTGAAGCTGATCTCCTGGGCGATGGGAGGAGGTTTCCTGTGAGAAGACGATATGTATTAGGTGCTGTTTTGTTCTTCCTGGTTGCCTATTTGATGGTTCCGGCCTTGATGGTCAAAGCTGCAGATGATAAGCCATTGATCTTTGATGAAGCCAATCTCCTCAGTCCAGAAGAACGAGAAGAGCTGAATGTGATGGCGAATGAGTATGGCGCCGAACGCGAGACAGACTTTATGATCCTTACGGTTGACCGTGTCGAGAATGACGATTATGAGACATGGACGGAAAACTTTTACGATGAGTATGCCCCCGGGTATGATAAGCCGCACGGCAATACCGTTATTTTGACCATAGTAATGAGTGCGCGTGACGGTTCTCGTAATGTGCATTTGGAAGGTTATTATAAGGCTGAGAAGTATCTGGACGCAGGTAGGCTGACCAAAATACGCAGCAAAATTACTCCGGACTTGTCCAGAGGCAATTATAAGCAGGCTTTTGAAAAATATATCAAAACCGCTCATCGGTATATGGGCTTTGAGCCCGACATGAACCCGGATAATATTCTGTTTAATCTTTGGTTTCAACTGGGATCTGCCGCTGCCATCGGCGCTATCGCCGTTGGTGTCATGGCTTACCGTTCCGGCGGACGGGTGACGGTCAATTCTCGCACCTATGAGGATACCAGCACATCGGGGATACTGAACCAGCAGGACCGTTATGTTAGAACAACTATAACGAAGCAGAAGATCGAGCGCAACACGAGCAGCGGCTCGGGCGGCGGAGGCGGTGGCGGCGTCAGCAGTGGCGGCCATTCGCATAGCAGCAGCAGCGGGAAATTTTAATGGAAGGGATGGATAACATCGATGGGATTTTTCAAGAACCAATTCTCTAATGTCGTGGAATGGGAAGAGTTTAGGGACGATATGATTTTCTGGAAATGGAGCAACCGGGAGATTAAAAAAGGAAGTAAGCTGGTCATCCGCTCCGGTCAGGACGCGATTTTTGTCAATAACGGCAAGATCGAGGGGATTTTTGAGGATGAAGGCGTATATAACATCGACTCGGATATCATTCCGTTCCTTTCTACTTTAAAGGGATTTAAATTTGGCTTTAACAGTGGCATGCGCGTGGAAGTACTGTTCGTGAACACGAAGGAATTCACCGTCAGATGGGGGACGCAGAATCCGGTCCTCATTCCGACGCCACAGCTTCCGGGCGGTATGCCGATTCGTGCCAACGGCACGTTCAATTTTAAAGTGAATGATTATGTGACGCTGATCGACAGAATCGCCGGGATGAAAGAGAGCTATCTTGTGGACGACGTCAAGATCCGGATCACTTCGGTGCTCGATCAATTGTTGATGAAATGGATCAGTCGCGAAGGCAAGGACATGTTTAATCTGCAGGCGAACGCCTCCGAAATCGCGAGAGGGATTCGAGAAGACCTGGACATGGAAGTGATGGACAACGGAATAACGATAACCGGCTTCCAGGTGATGAGCTTCAATTATCCGAAGGAAATTCAGGATATGATCACCAAGACGGCTTCCCATGAAATGATCGGCAATCTGCAAAAATACCAGCAGGTCAGCATGACGGATGGGATTGCATCCGGCAAGGTGCAAGGCGGCGGTGCGGCTTCGGATATGGCCGGCATGATGATGGGGATGAACATGGCTAATGAAATGATGAAAAATATGAATCAGAACCAGAATCAGAATCAGAACCAGAATCAGAATCAGAACCAGAACCAGAACCAAAACAATCAGAATCAAAGCCAGCAGTCTCCAGCTGCGAAGGAGCCATCCGCCCCGGCGGCTGCATCCCCTTCTGAAGGAAGCAAGAAGCCCAATTTCTGCCCGAACTGCGGCGCAAAGAATGAAGGGGCGAACTTCTGTCCGAATTGTGGGCAGAAGCTGGGTTAAGTTGAATTTGTGACTAGCCGCGCTAATAAATGTACAAGATTTGATACAAAGTTCGATGCCATCATTGGAATGACGCAAATGGTGGTGGCGTTGAGCGAACGTAAAAACTCTTATCAAAACAGCACCCCTCGCTTTTAAAGCGGAGGGTGCTGTTTTTCTATGTTCGCTGTTTCCTTTAACTAGTTATGTATCCACCTATACTGTTTGTACCTTCTTAGTTATCTTTCGTTCTCCACGTTCCTCCAACACGTTACTTCCAGCTCTGCAACCCTCTCTTCTCATATAGATTCACTTCTCTGTCTGTTCCAACTCCTGCACAAAAAATGTGATTCCTACATGAAAATGATTACGACCCATTCGATCAAATTCCTAATGAAGCTGGTCCAGCGGGCGATTGAGAACTCGCCGGGCCAAAAACAACCGGTGGAACCCGTTTGATTCGGCCGCGCGAGTACCGAATCCGGCCAATGAGAACTAGGCGTGCTGCAGCGGTGAATGCTACGATGGCTCCGTTCGAATCCTGCAATCCTCACAAGAAAAGGAGGAATGTCTTTAAGAGCAACGGAGAACGTTCGGTGGGCCGTTTGTCGAGCTGTCGCGGAGCTGCCGGCGCTGCCCGGCACATGCGAAAGAATAAGCAAAAAGGAGGTATTAAAGAAATGAGTATTAAAAGCAGGAAGCAATGGCTTTTCGTTGTTGTGCTTGTTTTCGTTGTTCTCTTGACGGGGTGCACAAGGGGCGGAGGGAATTCCGCCGACGAGCCGAAGCCGGAACCTCAGATGGCCGTGACAGAGCAGGAGGATGAGCAGCCAAAGAGCGGGGAAGAGCAGCAGGCGCCTGAGGAGGAGCAAACGATTGACATGCAGGGAAAACCGGTGCGCGTCATATCGTGGGGCTATGCCGGAGGCGAGAAGGGCACAGAAGCAGGTGAGCAGCGAATCGCCCTCGAGCAGGAATTGGAAAAGAAGTACAATACAAAGTTTCAATTCGAGCAGATTCCCTGGGGTGATATCCAGGATAAGATTACAGCGTCCATCGTAGCCGGCGAGCCGATCGCGGATGTCTTCCTGCTGGAGCGGTATCGGGCATTCCCTGCGATGGTGCAGAAGGATTTCCTGCAGCCGATTGATGGCATTCTGGATATTAACAACGAAAAGTGGCCTGCTGAAATGCGGATGACCGGCAGCTTCGATGGCAAAGTGTACGGCTTCTCGACGGCTGTAGGCGGCGGGGGCGGCATTTATTACAACAAGGCGATATTGAAGAAGGAGGGTTTACCAGATCCACAAGAGCTGCATGAGAAAGGGGAGTGGAATTGGGATACGTTTCTGGATATAGCGAAGAAGTCGACCAAGGATACAAACGGTGACGGGAAAATTGACCAGTACGGGCTGGCGCTTACCTCAGTAAACTTCGTACCGGCATTTATCGCGTCGAATGACGGAGACGTGACAAAGGTGGTCGACGGTAAGCTGGCGTTCACCGGGGACGACGAAAATGCGATGGAAGCGCTGCGGTTTTATAGCGATTTGAGTAATGTGCACAAAGTCGTCAAGCCGAACCAGACTGACAATTGGGAAGATTACATCAACGCCTTCAACGAAGGCATCGTCGCGATGCGGTATGGAGAAGGTTGGGAGGGAGGCGGTATTCAGACGAACCTGGGGAATGATTACGGCTTCATCTTCATTCCGAAAGGGCCGAAAGCGACCGCTTACCACAACGCGATGCAGCCGACGCTCTGGTTCGTGCCGAAGGGTGCGAATCCGGATGCTGTCCGCATCTACGCCGAGTACCTGCTCGGCTACATGCCGAAGGAGGGGGAGTTGGACGCTTGGACGGAATCGCTGTTTGCCGATCAGAAAAGCCTCGACAACTACATGGAGATGGGAAAAATTATGAAGCCGAAGGATTGGGAGGGAATCCCTAACTTTGGTCAGGAAATCCGCAAGGTCTGGGATAATATCGGTGCAGGCAAGGAAACGCCGGAAACGGGCATGAAGAGCGTACGTCCGGTGCTGGAAGGGCTGCTCGATGCAGCGCAGTAATCATAGCGATACTCCGCGGTGCCCGGGCTTCGGGAAGTCTCCCGGATGCCGCACAAGTTCGCGAGCAAAGAGGGGAGTGGCGGATGAGAGTTCGAGCCATCTGGAAACGAAGCTTGTTAACCGTCCTATGCGGAGTGCTTGGCTGGGCCACACTGCTGCTGTTGCCTGATGGAAGCTCCGCGCCGCTAGCGGCAACGGACGCGGCAGTTAAGACTGTCTCTCCAGAGGAAGCCTTCGAGGGGAAGGAGGGCTCGTACGCCCGCTATCTTCAGGACTATGCAGACGAGCGTCCTCCCTCAGACGAGATACGGATTGAAGCAGAGCGGCAGCCGATCAGTGGTTCCGGCGCTGTCGTTGCCATGGAGCGCGAGGGGGCGGAAGGAAGCGCCGCTCTGTCCGGCGAGAGCGGCGAGATCAGCTGGGACGTCGACATCGAAGAGGGCGGCCTCTATCATCTCTACGTGCGCTATTACCCAATGGAAGGCCGAAGCGAGGCGATTGAGAGGGCGCTGCTCATCGACGGTCAGCTTCCGTTTACCGAAGCGGAGCGGTTGCTGTTTCCACGTGCTTGGGGCAACAAGGAGGAGCGCATCCGGCAGGATGCGAACGGAAACGATATGAGGCCGTCCCAGGTGGAAATCCCGGCATGGGAGGAGGTGGCGCTCTCCGATGCGGACGGCTATTATGAGGAACCTTACCGGTTTTATTTTGCCAAGGGAAAGCACAGGATTACACTCCGCTCCGTACGGGAGCCGATGCTGGTTGATTATTTGGTACTGCGCCCGGCCAAGGAAATACCCGCTTACGCCGACCTGCGGGCATCGTACGAGCGGCTCAGATACGGCAAACCGGCGGAAGGTACCTTGATCTCCGTGCAAGGTGAAGACGCTGCTGTCAAATCGAGCTCGACCTTGTATCCGCTTGCCGACCGGTCCAGCCCCGCCACTGAACCGTTTCATCCAAAGGAAATCCGGCTGAATACGATTGGCGGCAACAATTGGCGCATCCCGGGACAATCCATTACGTGGACGTTCGAAGCGCCACAGGATGGACTGTACAAGATCGCCGTGAAGTATAGGCAGCATTTTGTCCAGTCCCTCGAAGTTTCACGGCGGCTCAAGATCGACGGCCAGGTTCCCTTCGCAGAAGCAAACCGTATCGGCTTCAAGCCGAGCGGTGGGTGGCAGATGATGCAGCTGGGCAATCCTGAAGAGCCTTATCTGTTCTATTTGACGAAAGGAAAGCACAGGCTATCGCTCGAAGTGACATTGGGCGAAATGACGCAGCATATCCGCAGCGTTGAGCAAGCCGTACTGGAACTGAACCAACTGTACCGTAAAATTATTATGATTACTGGCGGGTCCCCTGACCCGTTCCGCGATTATGAGCTGCAGAAGCGGATTCCCGAGCTGCGCGAGACATTCGAGGTGGAGGGCCGACGTCTTCAAGGCGTGATCGGAAGCATGGAGCAGCTGTACGGAGGCAAGGGTGAGCGGATGGCGGTGCTGAATACGGTCGCCTTTCAGCTGCTAGATCTGGCGGACGACCCGGAATCGATCGCCAAGCGTCTGGATGCGTTCAAATCCAATATCGTCGCTTTGGGGACGTGGATGTTGACAGCGAAGGAACTGCCTTTGGAAATCGATTATTTGATCGTCGCTTCAGAAGAAGCCCGGCTTCCGCAAGCGGACGTATCGTGGCTGGCTAATGCGGAACACGGCGTCCGGCAGTTCCTTCAGTCGTTTTTCACCGATTACGATGCAGTCGGCGCGACCGACGAGGAGGCGGAGGCGGTAGACGTCTGGGTTACAGGGGGGCGGGATCAGGCCCAACTGATCAAATCGATGATCGACACCTCATTCACCCCGCAGACCGGCATTCCCGTCAATTTGCGGCTAGTCGACCCGGCGGTGCTGCTTCCAGCGACGCTGGCCGGCTCCGGGCCTGATGTGGCGCTCGCGTCTAGCAATGTCATCGATTTCGCCATGCGTGGCGCTTTGCAGGACCTGTCGGTCTTTGACTCGTTCCAGCATGTGAAGCAGCGGTTTGCAGCCAGCGCGTTCGTCCCGTTCGAGTACGAGGGCGGGGTGTACGCTATCCCGGAGCAGCAGACGTTTCCGATGCTGTTCTACCGAAAAGACGTGCTGGAAGAGATCGGCGCAGAGGTGCCGCAGACATGGGAGGAAATGTATGCGCTTATCCCGGTGCTGAACAAGCGACAGCTGTCGATCGGATTGACGCCGGATGTGACGATGGACATTCTGTTGTACCAGAACGGCGGCTCGTATTACAAGGACGGAGGTAAGGCGTCGGGATTGGATGCAGAGGAAGCATTGTTGGCTTTCAAGCGGTGGACGGATCTATATGTCAACTACAAGGCACCGCAGCAATTCGATTTCATCAACCGGTTCCGCATCGGCGAGATGCCGGTGGGCATCGCGGACTACACAATCTACAATTCACTGGTCGTCTTCGCTCCGGAAATCCGCGGCTTATGGGCTTTCGCTCCTGTCCCGGGAACACCGGAAAGCGAAGACGCAATCCATCGCGAAAGCGCGTCCGTCACGCTCGGCTCGGTCATGTTCAAGCGTGCGAAGAATAAGGAGAACGCCTGGGCGTTCATCGACTGGTGGAGCGGCAAGGAAGCCCAGCTGACGTTCGGCCGGGAGCTGGAGGCGCTCATGGGCGCTGCAGCGCGGTATCCGACGGCCAATCTGGAGGCGCTGCGGGAGCTGCCTTGGCCAGCTGACGATTTTGAGCGGCTGATGGAGCAACTGGAGTGGGTACGCGGTATTCCGGACGTGCCCGGTGGCTACTTCACGAAGCGTCATCTGAACAATGCGTTTTTCGAGGTGCTGAACAAAGGGGCCAATCCGCGCGAGACGCTGAAGGATTACGCGCGGACGATCAACCAGGAAATTACGGTCAAACGTCGCGAATTTCATTTGCCAACGGATTAGAGAGGAGGATGCATCATAAGCGTACTGTCTAAACAGACGAAGGCAGGCGCGGCGCCGTTTCGGACGGAGCGTCCGACTCGATTCCGTAGGCTGCTGCTCGAGTTGAAGGCGAGCCGGCAGGATTATATGATGCTGGCGCCGTTCTTCGCCATCTTCTTCACATTTACGGTCCTGCCTGTTCTCATGTCTATGCTGCTCAGCCTGACGGATTTCAATATGCTGGCGTTCCCGAACTGGGTCGGGCTTAACAACTATGCCCGTTTGTTTATTAACGACGAAGTGTTCCTCATTGCGGTGAAGAATACGATCCTGCTCGCGACGATTACCGGCCCGATCAGCTATCTGGCCTGTTTTGTCCTGGCCTGGCTGATCAACGAAGTGTCGCCGAAGATCCGCGCCTTCGTCACGCTTGTGTTCTACGCCCCGTCCTTGTCGGGCAACGCCTTTATCGTCTGGAAGCTGCTGTTTGCGAATGATTCCTACGGCTTCATCAACGCCTTCCTGCTGCGCAACCGTATCATTATGGAGCCCATATTGTGGCTGTCCGACATCAACTACATCCTGCCGATTCTGATCATCGTGCAGCTTTGGCTCAGTCTGGGCACAAGTTTTCTGGCGTTCATCGCAGGACTGCAGGGGATGGACAAAACGCTGTTCGAAGCCGGCGCGATCGACGGCATCCGTAACCGTTGGCAAGAGCTGTGGTATATCACACTCCCGTCAATGCGTCCGCAGCTTATGTTCGGCGCGGTTATCCAAATTACAGCTTCATTCGCAATTGCCGAGGTTTCGACCCAGATCGCCGGGTTTCCGAGCGTGCAGTACGCAGGCCACACCATCGTCACCCATCTGGACGATTATGGCGGTATCCGGTACGAGATGGGCTATGCATCGGCGATCGCGACCGTGCTGTTTGCCTTGATGCTGGGCTCCAATTTGCTTGTTCAAAGACTGCTCAAGAAAGTCGGTGAATAAAGTTGGCGACGATACGGATTCGACGTAATCGAAGATGGAACCGTTCGCTTGCCGTCGACCTTCTGCTGTTTCTGGCGCTTGCTGGCGTCGGCGCCTTTATGGTGCTGCCGCTGCTGTTTGTCGTCAGCAACGCGTTTAAGCCACTCGACGAGATCTTCCGGTTCCCGCCGAGGTTTTTCGTCCGGTACCCGACGCTGCGAAACTTTACGGAATTATATTATTTGCTGTCCTCATTCTGGGTGCCATATACGCGCTATATATTCAACACTGTCTTTATCGCGGTCGTCGGCACGGCGGGCCATGTCATACTGGCGTCTTTGGCCGCTTACCCGCTGGCCAAACGCCGCTTCCGGGGGCGAGGCGCGCTTTTTACCATCGTTGTCCTTTCCCTCATGTTTTCCGGGCATGTGACAGCCATTCCCAACTACATGACGATGTCGTGGCTCGGCCTGCTGGACAGCTATTGGGCGGTCATCATCCCGGCGCTCGGCTCTTCGCTCGGACTGTTCCTGATGAAGCAGTTTATGGAGCAAATGGTACCGGACGCGCTGCTTGAGGCAGCCCGCATCGACGGCTGCAGCGAGTATCGGATCTTATGGCGGGTTGTGATGCCGATCGTCAAACCGGCCTGGATGACGCTCATCATTTTCTCCTTCCAAGGGTTGTGGGGCGCGGGCGGCACCGGCAAAATCTACATCTACAGCGAACAGCTCAAGACACTCGATCATGCGCTCGGGCAAATATTGGCGGGCGGCATCGTGCGCACGGGACCCTCGATGGCTGCAACGCTGCTCATGATCTCAGTGCCGATTGCGATCTTCATTATCTCGCAGAGCAACGTTATCCAAACGATGTCGACATCCGGTATGAAAGATTGAGAGGGGGGGGACAAAAGGAATGAATCGGATATGGCTGCCGCTTCTCGTTATGCTTGTCCTTGCTCTGGCATCGCCCCCGCTAGCCGATGCGGCTCCCTATTACGGCTATCATTACTCCTCTGACGGAGAGGCCGTTCCGGCTCCGCTGCCGTATATGCCGGATAAGGTCATCTATGGCTCGACTGTGAATGCGGAGGCCTTCAATAATCCGGAGGATCTGTTTGTCGGGCCGGACAGGCGCGTCTATATCGCGGATACGGGCAACGACCGCGTTGTCGTGGTGGACGAAAATTGGCGGCTCGTCCGGATTATCGGTTCCTTCCAGCGCGAAGGCAAGGCCGATGCGTTCAATAAGCCGCAAGGCGTCTTCGTCGACAAGGAGCATCATATTCACGTGGCAGACACGCAGAATGGGCGGATCGTCGAGCTGGACGGGGAAGGGAAGCTCGTGCGTATCGTAGGGCCGCCTGAGTCCGAGACGCTTCGCGCGGATTTTAAATTTTTGCCAACAAAGCTGGCACTCGACTCTGCGGGGCGGCTGTTCGCGGTCAGTCAGGGGGTGTTCGACGGCATCGTAGAATTTGATGCGAATGGGGCTTTCAGCGGCTTTTTTGGCAAAAATCCGGTCCGCTTCAACGCGGCAGACCTGTTCTGGAAGCAGCTCGCGACCGATGCGCAGCGCCGGCAAATGGCGCTGTACGTCCCGATCGAATTCAACAATCTGGCTATCGACGCCGAACAATTCGTCTATGCGACGGCAACGGAGAACCGAACCACGATTGATATGGTGAAGCGACTCAATCCATCAGGTATCAACGTTCTAAGGCAGGATGGCATGATCCCGGTTATGGGAGATTTGCGCTCGACGCGTTCCGGCAGCTTCGGTGGCAGCTCTACGCTGATCTCCATCGATGTTGACGCCGACCAGATCTACCTGGTACTGGACTCCAAGCGAGGCCGCACATTCGCCTACGATTATGACGGGAATCTGCTGTTCCAGTTCGGCCAAATCGGCGATAAGGTCGGCAATTTCCGCGGGCCGGCGGATGTTGCCTGGTTCGGACGGGACATTCTCGTGCTCGACCGCGCACTGAACAGGCTTACGTTGTTCAAGCCGACACGCTACGGCTCGCTTATGCTTGATGCGGCATCGGCTTACTACAATGGCAAGGAAGAGCAAGCGGCAAGGCTGTGGCGCGAAGCGAGCAAGCTTAACGGCAATCTTGAGCTTGCCCATATCGGCATAGGGAAGGCCCAACTGGAGGAGGGGAACTACGAAGCGGCGATGGCGAGTTTCAAGTTCGGCGATTCGCGCCCGTATTTTTCCAAGGCGTTCGCCGGCTACCGCAAAGCGTTCCTGTGGAACAACTTTGCCTGGCTGTTTGCTTGCCTCGCCGCTACCATCGCGGTCTTTGTCCTCGTCAAGCGTTTCGCGCCAAAGCGATCATCGGATGACGAGTATGGGCCAGTCCGCACCGCGCTGCTTACGACCGTCAGACCGTTCAAGCAGTTCTGGGAATTGAAATATGAAGGGAAGGGTAGGCTCTGGGTCGCGTTGACTATCGTCGCGCTAGTCGGCTTCATCTTTGTCCTGCGCGCCTTCTACTCCGGCTATCTCGTCTCGGGCGGGCATTGGGAACGGATCAACAGTGTGAAGGAATTCGCCTTCATCGTTATACCGTTTCTGGTCTGGTGCGTGGCCAACTGGTCGCTGACGACGCTTATGGACGGAGAAGGGACGTTCAAGGAGATCGTTATCGCGAGCGGTTATGCCATGCTGCCGTTGCTGCTGGCCAGCACGCTGCAGCTGGCTTTCGGCTGGATGATTACCTTGCAGGAGTTGAGCTTCTACTCGTTATTTGGAACGATCGGCGTACTGTGGTTTGCCGGTCTGCTGTTCGTGGCCACGCTGACGGTGCATCAGTACACGCCGCTAAAGACTGTCGTGACGATGGTTTTGACGGTCGTAGTTATTGCCATCATCGTTTTTTTGGCCCTATTGGTGTTTAGCTTGATTCAGCAACTGGTTGTCTTTATTTTGACGGTCTACCAGGAATTATCATTACGGATATGAGGGGAGATGCGCTTGATGCGAATGAGCATGCTTTGGCGACGGTTCGTTATCATCACGGTCGGGGTTTCGGCGCTTGCGCTTGTGGCCGCCGTTGTCTTGTCTTCGCTGTCCGCGCCGGACGACCCGGCTGCCGTACTTGCTGAAGCGGAAACCCGGCTCGAGGCGAGCCGAACGGCGGCAGCCGCTTCGGCGCCCGCGCTCCCCTGGATTCAGGATCAGGGCGCCGTTCCGGATGGGATGGAGAAGGCGGCCGAAAACGGCCGGCTGACGCTGTTCATGGACCGGCAGACGACGTCGTTTGCCGTCAGGCACAAGGAAAGCGGCCGATTGTGGCACTCCAACCCCACCAGCCGCGAATCGGACCCAATCGCGTCAGGAGTGCATAAAGATCGGCTGTCATCCCTGTTTTCCCTGTCCTACTTGCTGGATACGGGCCAGGAGCAAGAGTACGACAGCTATGCGGACAGTGTCGCGCTTGGACAGTTCGAAACGGAGCCGATCGAGAACGGGGTGAAGGTGACGTATACGGTCGGTCAGGTCGTCCGCGGGATTGAGTCTATACCGCGAGTGATGACCGGGAGTCGTTTCGAGGAGCGGATTATCAGCCGATTGTCGGACGAACGGGCCGTAAGCGAGATGAAAAAGCGGTTCAAATATGAAGCAGACCGCGATGTGTATACGCGGCGGGAGTTGCCCAGTTTGGCGGTGTCTGCCGTGCTCGACATTTTAGATCAGGTCGGATACGGGGAGGAGGATCTGGCTTACGACGATGAAGAGAATGGTCTGGAGCCGGAAGCGGGCTCCGGACGGCCGCGATTTTCGATTCCGGTCGAATACAGGCTCGACGGGGAGCTGTTTGTCGTGCGCATTGATGCAGGAGCGATTGAGAAAACGGGGACAATGCCGCTGCATACCATAACGCTGCTGGAGTTTTTCGGGGCGGCCGATTCATTGCAGTCCGGTTACATGCTCGTCCCCGATGGGTCAGGAGCGCTGATACGGCTGAACAACGGGCGGACCGTCGAACCACCATACCTCGCTCCGGTGTACGGAGAGGACGGCGCGATCGCCAGGGATGAGAAGCTGGCGGAGCATGAGACGGTCCGACTGCCTGTATTTGGGATGAAGGCGGGTGACGCGGCTTGGCTTGGCATCATTGAGCAGGGTGACGCGATTGCATCCATCAAGGCTGACATCGCCGGCAGGCTGAACGGCTATAACTATATCGCCCCGTCATTCACGCTAGCGAGCAGGGATAAGGTGATCATCGCCGGAAACTCGGCGACAAGCACGAATCCGGTTCACCAGAAAACGCCGTACGGAGGGGACATCGTTGTTCGTTACGGATTTCTGGCGGATGCCAAGGCAGACTACTCCGGGATGGCAGCTTTGTATCGCGACTATCTAGCCGAACATAACCGGCTGCGGAGGCTGGAACCTGCGGCGGACACTCCGTTCGTGCTCGAGCTCGTCGGCGGGATGGAAACGCGCAAATCGATGCTGGGCGTGCCGTATGATGCGGTCACGCCGCTGACGACGCTCGATCAGGCGCTGGAGGTGCTTGCCGCCTTGCGCAAGGAACAGGTGGCAGCCGTCAAGCTGCGTTATATGGGTTGGTTTAACGGCGGGACTCAACATCGTTACCCGTCGCGGGTGGTGGTTGGTGAAGAGATTGGCGGACGGGCGACATTTACCGAGTTCGCGCAGAAGCTGCACGGACAGGGCGTCAGGTTCTATCCGGACGCGGCCTTCCTGAACGTCTATACGGACGGTCACGGATTCCGCGCTGGACGCGATGCGATCAAATACATGTCGCAGAAGACTGCGAGCGTGTACCGTGTCGACAGGCCGAGCTTCATCCTCGACGGGGAGTCCTTCTCCCACTACCCGCTGTCTCCTGTCCGGCTTCCTGCGGTTATCCGCAGCTTCACCAAGGCAGTGAAGCCGCTCGGCATCGGCGGGCTGTCGCTGCGGGATTTGGGCGACACGCTCTATTCCGACTTCGACCAGAAGAAGCCGGCAGACCGGCAGCAGAGCGCAGCGATCGTCGAATCTCAGCTGATTGAGCTGTCCGCGGACTTTCCGGATCTGATGGCGAGCGGCGGCAACGCTTATTTGCTGCCGTATGCGCAGACGATCGTGAATGCGCCTGCGGCTTCGAGCGGATTTAACCTGGAGGACGAATCGGTCCCTTTTTATCAGATGGTTCTTCACGGTTACGCGGATTTGGCCGGCCTGCCGTTCAACCAGGCGGACGACCAGTATGCCCGAAAAAATATTTTGAAGGCGATTGAGACGGGTTCAAACGTTTACTATCGCTGGGTGTACAGCATGCCGTCCGAGCTGAAGTCTCCCGCAGCCCGCGAACTGTACGCGGCCGGCTATGCGGACTGGGTCGAGGAAGCAGCCGCAGCCTACAAGGAAGTGAACGAGGCACTGAAGCCGGTCCGGCACCTGCGAATCTCCCGGCACGAGAAGTTGTCTGAAGGAGTCTACCGGACCACGTATGAGGACGGCACGGCAATTACGGTCAATTACAACGACAAACCGGTTTCACCGGGCGGCTATGCCGTCGGTGCGCTAAGCTATCGGATAGGAGGGAAGTGACATGCGTCATGTCCGTTTCACTCTTCAGCGCAAGAGGGCGCTGATGGGCATGCTGTTTACGCTGCCGTGGCTGATCGGATTCATTTTCCTCTTTGCTGTCCCGTTGGCCCAATCTTTTCAATTCAGCCTGCATGAGCTCAAGCTGGGGGAAAGCGGCCTGGAGCTTGAATATCTGGGTTGGGACAACTACAAGCACGCTTTCTATGTCCATGCGACGTTCAACCGAATACTGACCGAGTCGGTCATCGGAATGGCTGTGAACGTACCGCTTATCATCTTTTTCAGCCTGTTTATCGCCACCGTGCTGAACCAGAGGTTCAGGGGCCGGTCGCTCGCGCGCATGATTTTCTTCCTGCCGGTTATCGTGTCCACCGGCGTCATCTCCAGCCTGGGCTGGGCTGATTACATGTCACAGGCGATCGGGCAGACGCTCGCAGAGGGCGGCTTCAGCAGTCTCGGCAGCTTCGAGCTGAAAGGCATCCTGTACGATATGGGCATGAACCGGGGGCTCGTCAATTATTTGGCGGACGCAGTCGATCGAATCTATGACATCATCAGCTCGTCCGGCGTGCAAATTCTCATTTTTTTGGCAGGGCTACAGTCGATCCCCCCGTCTCTCTATGAGGCATCGCGAATCGAGGGCGCCACAGGGTACGAGAATTTCTGGAAAATTACATTTCCGATGATGGCGCCGCTCATCCTGACCAACGTGATCTATACGATCATCGACTCGTTCCTGAACAGCCGGATGGCCAGCCTGCTGAAGGAAACGTCGTTCAAGCTGTTTGATTTCGGCTTGAGCGCTGCAATGTCCTGGATCTATTTCGGCGTCATCGTGCTGCTGCTTGGTTTGTTCACGGCCGTCATTTCACGCAGGGCGTTTTATTACGATTCATAGCGCTGGCTGCCGAATCGGAGCTGCTGTGAGCTTTAGCCAGCGTGGAAGCTTGAACGGTGCTTGAAGGGAGCTTCCGCAGCTACACTATATTTGGAGGAGGGGCATCATGCTTGTAACAGCCGCCGGCAAAATCAAGGCTTGGTCATGGGCATTGTTCCGCACAGTCCTCGTGATGGGCATCGGCTATGTCATCTTGTATCCGATCCTGTTGAAAATTTCACTTGCCCTTCGGGGAAAAGAAGACATTTACGATCAAACGATCATTTGGTTTCCGAAGCATGCCACCCTCGACAATCTGGTGTTCGTGCTAGACAAAATGAATTACATGGATGCGCTGCTCAATACGATCGGCATCTCGGCCATGGCTGCTGTCCTGCAGACGGCTTCCTGCGCCCTGGCGGGTTACGGCTTCGCGCGCTTGAAGTATCCTGGGCAAGGCCTCCTATTTATGCTCGTTGTCTTCACGATCATCGTCCCGCCGCAGACGATTATGATTCCGACGTACATGCATTTTCGGTATTTCGATCCGTTGGGGCTTGTAGAGCTGTTTACCGGCAGACCGGGTGTCAGCCTGCTTGATACCCATTGGCCGTTTGTCTTGTCGTCCATTACGGCGACGGGGCTAAAAAACGGGCTTTACATTTATATTTTCAAGCAATTTTTCCGCTCGCTTCCCGGAGAACTAGAGGAGGCCGCTCTCGTGGACGGCGCAGGTATATTCAAAACTTTCTATCGGGTTATGCTGCCGAACGCGATGCCGGCGATCATCACCGTCGTGTTGTTCTCATTCGTCTGGCAGTATAACGATTCATTCTACGTTTCGATGTATTTGACGGATACAAAGGTGCTGTCGATGCAGCTTGCGTCTTTGCCCGGTTTGCTGGCTGCGGACTCGCCCGAATATATGCTGACCTCTATTCGGTTGAATGCGGGCACCGTACTGGTGATCATTCCGTTGATGATCTTCTACTTGTTCTTGCAGAAGCATTTCGTCGAAGGAGTCGAACGCTCGGGCATCGTCGGCTGATCGAATGTCATGATGGATACACCCACCGTATTCCGGCTCTGAATGTCGGGTCCAGAATTTATAGGGAGGTAATCTGATGTTTACGAAAAAAAATGGATTTATACTCACGTTCATTGCCGTCATGCTGTTTACCCTTACTCCAAGTGCACTGGCCCAAGAAGAAACTGAAACACCAAGGAATCTGGCGGCTGAATCAAGCTATCAGTACTCAGCGGCTCCGAATGAAAGTTACCCTGACTCCGGAAACGAGTTGACCGATGGGGTATACGAGCCTTTGGAATATGTGAACCCCGGCTGGCAGGGACATCTTCGCGGTATCACAAGAGAAGTGGTGTTCGATTTGCAGGATTTCAAATCCATTAACGCCATCAAAGCGCATTTTATGCAGGACAGCAATGCGGGAATATTTTATCCCGTAACGGTTTCGATGTACGTCTCCGATGATGGCCAAAACTGGGGGACGCTGGCACATCGAAATACACAAATTCCATTGTGGGAGCCGGGACCGGCAACCGAACAGTTCTATATATGGGACGCAGCAGCGGACGGATTGCCGCATCCGAACAAGAACGCTTCATCGGCATATGCGCGTTATGTAAAAATTACGTTTACGACGCAAACGTGGACATTCCTCGATGAAATTGAAATTTGGGGCAAGGACGGCAAAGCGAAGCATGCGGTTCGGATCAAGCATGAAGAGCCGGCTTATTTGGAACCGGGCAAAGATACGAACGGCATCCGCGATCTTGTGTTGCTGTACAATGGCTGGTATCCAAACGGAGAAGGCATTTGGACGAAAGATAAAATTATCCCGTACATTAGTTATGTCGACCAGCAAGGTGAACCGACCGATTGGTTTTATGATGGCGTCCTTTACCTTGGTTTGCTGACCCCAGGCGGGGAACGAAACTTTGGCAGCACGGCTTTATTTGAAGATTGGCAGTGGTACTTGGACACCACGTTTGGCGCGGACGGCGACATGAAGCATTTGAACGATGCGACTGCAGAAGTCGGTCAAAAACTCGGCGATCCAAAGCACCGTACGAAAGTCGTGCTGATGATTCCTAACCCGGACACCGCTACGACGGATTTTGGCGACGTTGATGGCGATGGCATTTCGGAGAACTTCAATCCCGACCAGGTAGGCGCGGAAGCGGCTCTCCATAACAGACAAAAAGCAGTAAGCTGGTATATGGATCAAGTTAAACAAAGATGGTCAGCGGCGGGCTACTCCAATCTCGAATTGTCTGGCATGTACTGGCTCGCCGAAAGCGCGTGGCTCGGTGAACAATTTGATGAACCGTTGATCCGGTATACGAGCGATCTTGTCCATAGCAATCACAAGCAGAAGTTTTTCTGGATTCCGCATTTTTACGCAAACGGCAGCTTCGCTAAGGAACAGCTTGGCTTTGACGCCGTGGCTCTGCAGCCGAATCATTTCTTCAACGAAACAGAAGCGACGCGTCTCGAGGATGCGGCCGGGCTTGCCCGCCAGTATGGGATCGGCGTTGAATTTGAAACGGATGAACGGATGAACACCGATCCGGAGATGCGCAAGCGATTCATCGAATATTTGAATGGCGGCGTCGATTACGGATATATGACCAGTGCCTTCAAGGCTTATTATCAAGGCAATACTTCCCTTCTGGACAGCTCAAGGAGCAGCGATCCGACCGTGCGTTCGAATTATGACTTTATGTATCAATTCGTAAAGGGTACTTATGTGAAGCAAACGGAGCCCGATTCGGCGGAATGAGCGTTGATTTCATATGATACGTTATCAATTCGCTCATCCCACTCTCATATCACGCTCGGCTTGATCAAGTGTCGTCAATATTACAGCTTTGAGATGCACGCCTGAAGTGATGGTTCAAAAAATCATTAGAAAAGAGGTTCGTTGCATGATGGTATGCACCCTCCAAGCCTTGTTTTATCGTCACAAGCGGGTCCGTATTGCAGTTGTTATTGCTGTTTGCAATGCAGCGGTGAAGCTGCTGGCCGGGTTCAGCACTCCAGCATTAGCTAAAGCAAACGTTACAAGTGCGGTGCATGAGGAAACGGTTGATCTGAAGGTTATGACCTTCAACATTTGGCTTGGGGGAGGCGTTGTGTCTTTCGATCAAACCGCCGAGGCGATCCGGACAGCCGGGGCCGATATCGTCGGCATCCAGGAGCCAGGTGGCAATCTTGACGCGCTTGCGCAAAAGCTCGGTTTTTATTATGCCGAAGGCCATAACATCATGAGTCGGTTTCCCATTATCAACGCACACCAGCGAGAGTATGTTTACATCGAGGTCAGGCCGGGCAAAGTGGTTGCGATGAGCAACGTGCATCTGTCTGCGTATCCGTACGGGCCTTATGACATACGGGACGGGAAATCTATACATGATGTGCTGAGCAACGAAAAAAAATATCATATGGCTGAGATGAAGAGTCGGTCCGAAGTGCTGCCGAACCTTGCGAGCCGCGGACTATCGGTATTTCTTACGGGCGATTTTAACGTGCCGTCCCACCTCGACTGGACGAATGCAACAAAAAGCAATCATTTTGGCGTTTCAATCCAATGGCCCGTGTCTGCGAAGCTGCAACAGTTGAATTTCCGCGACTCATACCGTGAAATTCGCCCGAATCCGGTTAAGCATCCTGCCAATACGTGGACGCCGGGGGAAAACGGACAAATCGGCACGAATGAAGTACATGACCGCATCGATTTTGTGTATGCGTCGGGACCATCGACTACGCTGGACAGCAAAATCGTCGGCGAAAACGGGCCCTATTCGGATATTGTGCTTACGCCTTGGCCATCCGATCATCGTGCAATTGTCTCCACATTCCGCACGCAGCTCGCTCCGACCCCCGATTTGTTGAACGGAGTAACGATATGTACAGATAAGCCGGCATATGCTCAAGAAGAGACTATACTCGTAACATATACGAGCGCATCGGGCAGCAAGGATTGGATCGGCATTTACCAGGCAGGTACAATTCCGGGTATCGGCAATCCGTCGATCGTTTGGAAGTATGCAAGCGAAGGGCAGCAGCCGAACGGGACGATCAGCTTCGACTCCTTGAGCCTATCGGCCGGAACTTACGATGCTATACTGCTCACCGACGACGGGTATACTGAATTGGCACGAACGACATTTACAATCGGGTCAAACGCAGGGCGATGAGATGGTGCAGAACGTTGCATTGAGCTGTTCCAAGGCTTCTCGATCTGGAACGTCGCCAATACAAGCTTTATTGCCTTTGTCTTGATTACCACGGAGTAACTTACTCTTGTTGCCACGGACAAAACACCTTCAAGATTGTTTCCATATCTGATGATATGGTTGCATTTACTTGAAGGTGTTTTTATTTGTCTCATTCCCTGGGGCCAGTCCCACCGCATATTCCTGCACTTAACTGCAGATCGTGGACGTATGCTGCAGGCGAATCCGGAGAAATAGAACTTGACGGACAAATGAGAACTAGGCAAACAGAAAAGGGGTGCATTATGATAGGACATATTAGTCATAAGAGAACTGCCATTGACGAAGGGGGACTGAGGGATATTATGTTCAGATCGACATCCTGGCGCATATTTGTGATAAGCGGCATCTTTTTTGCAATCACCATCATACCGCTCTCGTTGTTTCTGGCCAACCGATTTTCTCATTACGCTTATTCCCAGATGGGGACGTTTAATCAGGACCGTATCAACGAAATGGCAGAGCGGGTCGAGTACATCCTGGCTAAGCTGAAATGGTACGGTCTGACCATGTACGAAGATCGTACCGTGCAAAACTGGATGTATGCTTCCCCCGACGATCTGCTGCAGAATGCCAGCGCGATGGGGGTGTTGACTAAATATTTATCTAATGAGCCTTATATTGAAACCGCTTACTTATTTAGCTTTCGTAAACGTGAGGTGATCGACTCCAAAGTTGGGTTGATTCCGTTCGAGGAATTTGCCGATCAGCCGATGCTACAGCGAATTGAGCGTACTCCCGGGGCCTTCCTGCGTTATTTTGACCACCAGATAGGAAATAAATCGTATTTGGCTCTTCAGCTACCCTCGACTCCTGTGCAGAAAAATCGCGATGGGTATCTTGTTGTCCTGTTCGACAAGAAGGAGCTCCAGAAGCATTTGATCTCAAGCGGTGAAAGAGCGGATACGCTGCTTACTATTGTGGATGATCGAGGAAAATGGATTCTGGGGGAACAGGATGAGCGGCTTGAGGAGACCATCTATAACATCCAACCGGGAGTGAAGGAAGGTTCATTCGAGTTGAACAGAGCGGGAGGGGCAGCGTTCGTCAACTACGCCCGAATGGAATCGTCGGAGTGGACTATTATATCTGTCACTGAAATGAAGCAATTTCGCGAAAAGGCAGGGGCGTTCAAAACCGTCATCATCGCCTGCTCACTGCTGCTGCTCATCGCGCTGCTTCTGGTCGCCTATTGGAATTCGCGCCGTTTCGTCGGACCATTCCGTCGGCTGGCGGATCAACTGCAGCGGAAGCTAGGCGTGAAGGGGGAGAACGATTACGGCGTCATCGAGCAGGGCGTCGTTATGCTTCGCGATCATTATCCGCTGATCAAGACCGAATATTTGCGGCAATGGCTGTTGCAGGGCAGGCTGACTGACGGCGCCAGAGCGGCGATTGTCCGCGAATCTTGCCTGCTTGACTATGAGTGGCTTCGATTGGCTGTTATCAAGATTGACTCCTATTATGAGATATCCGAGCGGTATGATTTCGTCTCTCGCAAGCTGCTTAAGTATGCAATCGGCAATATCGCAGAGGAGCTGCTGGGCACACCTGAACGGCCGATCGAGGTGGTCGATTTTGGGACCGACCATCTGGTCGTGCTGGTTGGCACGGTTAGCTCCCTCCCTGATCCCGAGTTGACTAAAGAGCTGAAGGAGCTTAGTCGTCAAGTCACCCGTCACGTAAAGCTGGACGTGACGATCGCCGAAAGCTCAGCGCGGCGTGTGCATGATGATTTACGCAAAGTATACGACGATATGAACGAGCTGACATTATTCAAGTTTGTCAGTGGTGATGACAAAATCTACGTTGAACAAGACTTTGAGCGGTATGCCGATTTACAAGCGCCGATCGACTCCGCCGTGCATGAAAGATTGATCCAGACGATTCGCAGCGGCAAAGAGGAGAAGGTGCTGGCCATGCTGGAGGAGGTGTTTACGCGCCTGCAGACGATGAAGTATACCGAGTGCCAGTTCCAACTGAAGCTGATTCTGTTTGCGATCGTCAAGTCGTTCAGCAAAATAATGTCTATTCAGAGTGTTGAAGGGATTGAGCGCCACTTGAGGCAGTTCGCCACGCTTACCGAGGTCCGCGAATGGCTGAAGGAAGAGACTGGGCGGATTATCCGGCAGCTTAGCGACCAAAAGGGATTCAATCGCAAGGAAAAGCTGATTGGGGAAATCATCGAGTATGTCCGCTATCATACTCATGACCCGTTGCTGTCGGTAGACGATATCGCTGACCATATCGCTTTGTCGGCCAAATACGTCCGGCAGCTGTTTCACGAACAATATGGCATGCCTCTATCGAATTTCATCTTGAACGAGCGGCTCGGGAAGGTTAAGGAGCTGCTGGAGCAGACCAGCATGCAGATCACCGAGATTGCAGAGCAGTCCGGTTTTCAGACGAAAAGCCACTTTTTCACCGCATTTAAAAAAGCGACCGGCATGACGCCAAGCCAATACCGCGACAGCAAGGCGAGCGAGCGGCTGGAGCGGACGACGCGGCAGATAGCCGGGAACTCTGCCAATTAGCAGTCGGGTGAGCGGCGATTGAGAACTCGCCAGACCAATAACAACCGGCGAACGCTCGTGATTTTCGCCACGCGAGAACCGAATCCGGCTAATGAGAACTAGGCAAGCCGCAGCCGTGAATGCTACGATGGCTCCGTTCGAATCCAGCAAGCCCACAAGAAAGGAGGAACGCTTTTTGGAGCGACGGAAAAGGTTCGGGTGGCCGATTGTGCGTGAGCTGTCGCGGAACCGGTATTTGTACTTGCTGGCGCTGCCCGGCATTGCGTTTCTGGTCGTATTCGCGTATATGCCCATGCTGGGGCATCTGCTTGCCTTCCAGAATTACCGGCTATCGGATGGAATATGGGGGAGCGAATGGGTCGGATTTAAAAACTTCGAGTTTTTCTTCAATGGGAAAGACTGGCTGCGGGTGACGCTGAATACCGTTTTCCTGAATGCGCTGTTTCTTCTATCCGGCCTCGGCAGCGCGGTCGTGTTGGCTATCTTCCTGAACGAAATCCGAAACAGGCTGTTCAAGCGAATCACGCAATCCTTTATTTTTTTACCGTATTTTATTTCATGGCTTGTCGTCAGCATGATGGCCTTGACGCTATTCAGCACATCGGAGGGACTGATTAACCGCGCGCTTGTCGCCCTTGGCTACGAAGGAGTGGACTGGTATTTGTCGCCTGGCGTATGGCCGTATATCTTAACCGTGATTAGTGCCTGGAAGATGGCCGGATATAATTCCATTATTTTTTTGGCCGTCATTACGGGCATCTCCGCGGAATATTACGAGAGCGCCCGAATTGAAGGCGCGAGCCGGATGCAGCAGATGCTCTACATAACGCTGCCGTTGATGCGGCCGACCGTGATGGTATTGGCGCTGCTTGGCATTGGCCGTATTTTCTACGGCGATTTTGGCATGATTTACGCGATCATCGGAGATAACGGCGTACTCTTTCCGACGACAGATGTCATCGATACGTATGCATTTCGTGCGCTGCGGCAGCTGGGTAATTTCAGCATGTCGTCTGCCGTCATCGTGTACCAGTCCTGCATGGGGCTCGTCACGATTCTCATCTTCAATGCGATCGCGCGCAAGGTGGACGCGGATTCAAGACTATTCTAAAAGGGTTCGGCGAAACGGGCAGTGGCCCGGTCCATGCGGCCTTTTCGCCGGACAATGTAAGGTGTGATCGACATGAGAGAACGGTTGTTTCTTATTCTGATGTATGCGGTGCTGGGCGCGTTTGCGCTGTTTTGCTTCATTCCGTTCTGGATTGTGTTCATCAACTCGTTCGCTGATGAATCGCTTCTGCAGACGGCGGGGTACCAGTTGCTTCCGAGCAAATTCAGCCTCCATGCGTACAAATTTCTGCTCTCCGGCAAGCAGGTGTTTCTAAGCTACGGCATTACGATTATCGTGACGATCGCCGGCACGGCGCTGGGCGTCCTTTTGACAGCTGCCTATGCGTACACGCTGAGCCACCGGAGAGTGAAGTACCGCAACATTTTATCGTTTTTGACCTTCCTGACGATGCTGTTCGGTGCAGGGCTGGTCGGCTTCTACATGCTGATTGCCAACTGGCTGCACCTGAAAGACTCGGTGTGGGCGCTCATTTTGCCCTATCTGCTTAATCCGTTCTATGCCTTCATTCTTGTCTCCTACTATCGGACGCTGCCGTATGAACTGAATGAAGCTGCGACTGTGGACGGAGCCAATGATATCTTTATTTTCTTTCGGATCATCTGGCCGATTTCGCTGCCTGTAATCGCCACGGTGAGCCTGTTCTACGCATTGCAATATTGGAACGACTGGTATTTGTCATTGTTGTTCATCGACAATTACAAAATGCTGCCGCTGCAGATGATGATACGCCAGCTTATGTCCAATTTGAATGTTATGGCTTATGTGAGCGGGAGCCAAACGCAGTACAACGTCGTCGTGCCGACCTATGGGATGCAGCTGGCGATCGTCTGCGTTACCATTGGCCCGATCGTGTTCGTTTATCCCTTCATCCAGCGCTTCTTTATTAAAGGTTTGACACTTGGATCGGTAAAAGGGTAGAGCGGCAAGCGGGAAGCGCGGTTGACCGGTTCGAGCTTTCGAGCGCTGCTGTTTTCGAACCGGCCCATCCGCCTTTTTTTCTATTTTTTGAAACAGGGGGAATGAACAATGAAAAGACTCTTGTCCATCGCGCTCGTGTTATTGATCGCGCTTGTCGCGATTGCAGGTTGTTCGGGCAAGAACGAAGGGGAAGGGAAGACGCCCGGACCGTCGGGTCAGACCGGAGATGGCGTGAGCGGTGATGCCAAACTTGAAGAGGTCACCTTGAAAATCATGATTCCCGGCGACCGGCCGCCGGATATGGATTTAGTCATCGCCGAAGCAGAGAAGCGAATGAAGGATACGATCAAGGTCAAGCTTGATATCGTGTTCGTGCCTTGGTCCGATCTGGCGCAAAAGACACAGGTGACGCTCGCTTCCGGCGAAAACATCGATCTTATCTTTGATGCGCCATGGCTGCACATCAACCAAATGATTGCAAGCGGTTTCTATGAACCGCTGGATGACCTGTTGGCCCAGTACGGCCAAACGGTGCTGGAGAAACGGCCGCAGCAAATGTGGGACTACAACAAATACGGCGGCAAAATTATGGCCGTCCCGCTCGGCGTCAGCTACATGTCCGGCAATTCCTACATGGTGCGCAAAGACATTCGCGAGAAGCTCGGCGTACCGCCGATCAAGACGTATGATGAACTGATTGCATTCGCCTACAAGGTGAAGGAGCAGAAGAAAGACATCATTCCGATGAGCGCAGGTTCTTACACGTATTCATTCGTCAATCACCATGCGCTGAACGATTACGAAACTCATGTCAGGCCGACCCACGCGCTCGGCAACAGCTTGATGCTCTACTATAAGAACAACGACGGGAAAGTATACAATTTGCTGGAGGATCGGGAACCGATCGGAACGTGGCTGGCGAACACGAACAAATGGTTTAAAGACGGACTGATTTTCAAGGACATTTTGACGACGAAAGATTTCCACCAACCGATCTCGGCAGGCAAAATAGCAATCGTCACAAACGGCGCGTTCGGTATCGGCGATTCCTTCAAGAACACATTTAAGAACAATGTACCGGACGGCGAGCTGGAAACGGTCACCTTCTTTAACCCGGAAAAAGGCGCGAATCTCACCAATTTTAAGCAGTGGAATTTCCTGGCTGTTCCGAAGGTAAGCAAAAACAAGGAGCGGGCGATTATGTTCCTGAACTGGGCGAATGAGAAGGAAAACTACGACCTGCTCTCTTACGGAATTGAAGGGAAGCATTGGGAAGCGGCAGGAGAAGACAAAATGAAAAACCTGGATACATCCGGCTACTCTGCATTCGGCTATGTTTGGCTATGGAATCCGGTCGATGAGCGCAGTGTTGTGGGTGGCGATCCGAAGAATGATGAAATGGATGCCGTGCTTCGCGATGCCGACATGTTCACCACCGATATTTTGGCCGGTTTCGAATTTGATAGTGCCCCGGTGCAAAACGAAATCAGCCAGTACAATACAGTCGATGGACAATACTACACGGCGCTGTTCAACGGGGTGATCGATCCGGACGAAACATTGAAAAAATTCGAAGCGGAAGCTGGCCCTGCCCTCAAAAAAATTCAGCAGGAACTGCAAAAGCAAATCGATGAGTTCCTGGAGGCAAAAGCGAAATAGACCAGAATCAGTACGTGGTGGTGACGGCTTCCTCTTTTGGAGGAAGCCGATCTTATACGCGCTGCTGCTTGCGTATGCCAGATTTTGCGAAAGGGGGGATCCAAATTTAGCGTTCACCCGGAACAGAAATAAGAGTTTAAAGTTTTTGATATTTCTGTACTCGAGAATAAGAAAAAGGAGCTGGCCTTGATGAATTCCAATCAAAAATGGGTATCCGGATTAATGGCAGCCGTATTACTAATGGCTCCGGTCTCTGCGGTTCAGGCGAAATCGCTTGTTCCGGATGTGACGGACCTGCAAGCGGCAAATGAAGTCAATCAACCGACGAAAGCTGGTGAACCGGAAGTGGAACAGGCACCACTAGCAAGAGACGAGAATCAAGCAGCAGCATCTTCGGAAGTAGAGGAGACGCAATTCCGCAATCTTGCGGCCGGCCTCCCGTATGAATGGTCTGAAGCTCCGGAAGCTTCGCATCCCGATGACGGATACAAGCTTACGGACGGAAAATACGGCGCATTGGATATGAACGACCCGGCATGGGTAGGACATCAGCGCGGAAAAGCGCGCGAAATCGTATTTGATCTGGGGGAGGAAAAGTCGGTCGGGAAGATAACCGCTCGTTTTCTCCAGGATTATCCGACGAACTCGATCCTCGTGCCGCTGTCGGTATCGATGTATGTCTCTGTCGATAAGGAAAATTGGGGGCTGCTTTCTCATAACGCTACGCAGCTGCTATGGGGAGCAGGACCGCCTAGACAGGAGACTTTTGAATGGGATGGCAGCCGGGATGGAATCAAGGGCGGGAATACGGATGGCAAGTTGGCTTATGCCCGTTATGTGAAGGTAATCTTTTATATGCATCCTACACAGTGGGAATACATTGACGAAATCGAAATTATGGGTATGGACGGCAAGATTGAAGGGGCGGTAAAGGTTCCTGCCGAGCAGCCTCGTTTTTTGGAGCCGGGGGAAGCTACGGCCGGGATCCGGAATCTGAATCTGCTATATAACGGGCAATACGCGAATGGTTTGGGCGATTGGAAGAAGGAACGGATTATCCCTAATATCAGCTATGTAAATAAAGACGGTGAGCCGGTCGATTGGCTTTATGACGGCGTTCTATATCTCGGGATTGCTTCGCCTGCTGGTCGCGATTTCGGTCAGGGACAAACGAACCTGGACGATTGGAAATGGTATTTGGATAAAACATTTGCAGCCACGGGCGATATGCAGCAGTTGAATGAGGCCGCCAAGGAAGTTGGGGCCAAGCTGAAACAGCCCGATCATCAAGTCAAGGTTGTGTTAATGATTCCGAATCCAGGGGAATCCTTAACAGATTTTGGCGACATTGACGGCAGCGGTTCCTTAAATTTCAACGACTCCGTCGTAGGCAAAGAAAAAGCGTCTGAAAACAGAGGAAAAGCAGTACAGTGGTGGCTGGACCAGACCCAGCAAAGATGGCAGGCTGCCAACTACTCTAATCTTGAGCTTGTCGGCATGTACTGGATGCCGGAACAAATCGACATATCCGAATCAGGACCGGACATAGCTCGCATGGTGTCGGATAAAGTGCACGCCATGAACATGAAGGTTTTCTGGATTCCACACTCATATGCTTACAAAATGTTTATGTGGAAAGACGTAGGGTTCGATGCCGCGGCGCTTCAGCCTAACTATTTCTTCGGCGGAATGGATTCCGACCGTCTGGACGATGCTACAGATACTGCAAAGCGGTACGGAATGGGGAACGAAGTTGAATTTGATGACGGAATGTTGACAGATCCCGTACTTCGTCAGCGTTTTATCGAATACTTGGACAGCGGCGTCAGATCCGGTCTGATGCAAAATGGCTTCAGAGCTCACTATCAAGGCAATAATGCAGTATACAACTTAGGGGTAAGCAAGGATCCAAGTTTGCGTTTAATGTATGACTGGCTGTATCAGTATTTGAACGGAATGTACGCCACTGACAGCAGTCCGGCACCGGAGACGATGACGGAGGTTGTACAGCGTTATGTCGCATCGAACGAAATCAAGCCGGCTTTTGGCACAGAGTTGTCGTATCGATTGCAAATCATCAAGCGTCTTTTGGACGAAAATAAGCCGAAGGATGCCGTAACGTATATGCAGGATTTTCTCGCGCACATTCACGACCCGGCCGTCCAAGAGCAAGGGTTGATTTCGGTCCCGGCCGCAACGGTGCTTGATTCCTACGCCCAAGTTCTCATTCAAACCTGGTCTGACGGAGGGGGACTCAGCAATCTGGTTCTTGGCAAAAGCTATACAATTTCACAGCAGCCTAACAGCAACTATCCCGATTCCGGGAACGAACTTACGGACGGCCGATTCGGCGGGACGGATTACCGCACCGAGCAGTGGCAGGCCCATGCGGGAAGCGACTACCCTGACGAACGAAGCCGCACCATCACATTTGATTTGGGCGGTAACAAATCGATCGGGGCAATTAGAGCCCATTTTCTTCAGGATAAAGGGCCTGGCATCCAATTTCCTCAGAATGTCACATTTTCTGTTTCATCTGACGGCCAATCCTGGAGCACGCTGGCAACCGTTTCTCCGCCACCGGCACAGGATGCTGCCTCGGCCGAGTTCGTGGGTTGGAGCGGAATAACAGACGGTGTGCCGGGGAAAGCTGGAGCCGATAAAGTGTCTGCCCGCTACGTTAAAGTCGAATTCCCGGTCAATGTTTGGGTCTTCCTGGATGAAATCGAAGTTCTCGGTACGGATGATCAGGCAGGAGGTGAGACGGGTATCGACGGCGCAAGAGCCGTGGTGGATGCCGCTGCGAAGAAATTGACGATCGACGGTTTGGTCAAGAACGGCAGTTCGTCCCAAGTGAATTTGGAAATACTCGATTCGAAAGGGAAAGTTCGGTACGAAGGCCAGACGACAAGTACGGAAACGGGAAGTTTCGAATTCATGATCAAGCTTACCGGCAATTTAAAGGGAACTTGCGACGCCTATCTGTCTATGGAAGGAATGTCGGATCCCGTTAAGATTTCATTCGAGTACAATAAAAAGGACTGATGAGTTATTTCCAGCACGAGCTCAGGTTCCGATGGCATATGTCCTGATTTCCATGATGTGGCTCGTGGCTTTTGCTTTCGAATCGGTCTTGATGACTACATGAGATATATGTGGCGCATCTCGATATGGCAGGGGAAGAAAACCACCAAATTGACACCATAATTTATTGATTAAGTCTTAGTCCCCATGATGGAAGTCATGGGGATTTTTTTGTTTATACGCAAAAACACTTAAAGATTGACAAAAGATAGTTGATAGTAAACACTTAAGATGACTGAATATCCAAATTGAGGAATGTATTTTGGCAAATATTGACGATTATTCGTGATTTTTATTATTTTTTTACCTAATATCTGAATCTTTTAGAAATCTTTAACGTATTAATACCGATAATATAAATAGATGTCTTTAAATTGGGTTTTAAGTTGGATCATACTCTAAAATCTAGTTATAAAGAACTATTTCGAGAGGAGGTGATAACCGTGACAATTTCTCTGGTAAAAGGTCAAAAAGTTGATTTAACCAAAGGCAACGCTGGACTTTCGAACATCATTGTTGGCTTAGGATGGGATCCAGCCGAGACTAAAGGCAAGGGCTTTTTTGCTCGGAAAAATACAACCGCGAACATCGACTGTGATGCTTCTGCATTGCTGCTCAATGCAAATGGTAAATTGTCGAAAGAGAAAAACGTCATTTGTTTTTATAACACCCAAAGTCCATGCGGTTCCGTTCGACATACAGGAGATAACATTACCGGTGATGGTGACGGAGATGATGAGCAAATTATTGTTGATCTTGCTAAAGTTCCGTCGGACATCGAAAAGATATTAATGGTTGTAAACATATATGATTGTGTATCTCGCAGACAAGATTTTGGGATGATTCAATCAGCATTCATTCGTGTTGTTAACCCTTCGAACAATCAAGAAATCGTACGATTCAATTTAACTGATAGTTATGCCGGGATGACAGCTCTTCTCGTTGGTGAAATTTACCGACACAATGGCGAATGGAAGTTCAACGCCTTAGGTGAAGGAGCACACGCTCCCCACATTAATGATTTAGCCCAGCGGTATACTTAATTTATATCAAGAGGAGTTGTATCTATGTCTATTAGCTTGGAAAAAGGCCAAAAGATCGATCTTACGAAAACTAATCCGGGGCTGACTAAAGTAGTTGTCGGTTTGGGATGGGATACAAATAAATATGATGGAGGCCAAGACTTTGATTTGGATGCCTCTGCATTCTGCCTAAACGCTACGGGAAAAGCTGGTAGCGAAAAAGACTTTATTTTTTATAACAATAAGGAAAACATCAATGGGTCTGTACTACATACCGGTGACAACCTGACTGGTGAAGGCGATGGAGATGATGAACAATTAAAGGTAGACCTTTCTGCTGTTCCGGCTGAAGTCGATAAAATCTCCTTTTGCATCACCATTCATGATGCGACTGGACGTAACCAAAACTTTGGACAAGTATCCAACGCCTTCGTTCGCATTGTTAACGAAGATACGAATGTGGAACTCCTTCGTTATGACCTTGGAGAAGACTTTTCCGTAGAAACCGCGATTGTTGTAGGTGAACTGTACCGTAACAATGGTGAGTGGAAATTTAACGCGGTAGGGAGCGGCTACAAGGACGGTTTGTCCGGGCTTGTTCGTGATTTTGGACTTTAACCATTAAAAGCCTTATAAATGGGCCGTCTATCTGACAGGCGGTCCATTTTTATGGGCAAATCACTTTAAGGGGACGATATTTATGGCAGTTAACTTGGCGAAAGGTCAAAAAGTTGACCTGACAAAATCCAATCCGGGCTTGACTAAAGTTATTGTTGGACTGGGGTGGGATACCAATAAATATGATGGAGGGAAAGATTTCGATCTGGATGCAACTGCTTTTTGCCTTAATGAAAATGGTAAGGTAAGCTCAGACGCAGACTTTATGTTCTATAACAACCCATCTAACAGCAATAATTCTATCGTTCTTTCGGGTGATAATAGGACAGGCGAGGGTGCAGGAGACGATGAAACCGTTAAAATCGACCTTGCCAATATACCAGCTGATATAAATAAAATAGCATTTTGTATTACGATTCATGAGGCCCAAGAGAGAAATCAAAACTTTGGACAAGTTGCTAACTCGTATGTGCGTGTTGTAAGTGAAGCTTCTGGAGAAGAACTCATTCGCTATGACCTCGGTGAAGATTACTCTGTGGAAACTGCGGTTGTAGTTGGTGAGCTGTACCGCCATGGTGCCGAATGGAAATTTAGCGCTGTTGGCAGTGGCTTTCAAGATGGATTAGCGGGCCTTTGCCGGGATTTTGGTGTAAGTATCTAATTAACGAGAAAGGAGAAGCGAATAGCATGACGATAAGTTTATCCAAAGGACAACGTATTGATTTAACCAAGACGAACCCAGGTTTGAAAAAAGTACATATTGGCCTTGGTTGGGATATTAATAAGTACAATACTGGTCAAGACTACGATCTGGATGCATCTGCATTTTTGCTTCATGAAGATGGTAGAGCTAAAAGCGCTGATGATTTTGTGTTCTATAACAATCCTAAGACGGCTAATGGTTCTGTTGTTCATACAGGTGATAATCGGACTGGTGAGGGGGAAGGTGATGACGAGCAAATCATTATCGACTTTTCCTTAATTCCGCAACATATTTACCGCATTGGCATCACGGTAACGATACACGATGCAGCATCTCGAAATCAAAATTTTGGTCATGTATCTAATTCCTTTGTTCGTGTACTAGACGCAGAAACGAATAGGGAAATCGCGCGATATGATCTGGGAGAAGACTTTTCTCTGGAAACTGCTGTCGTCATTTGTGAATTATATCGTCATGGTTCCGATTGGAAATTTCAGGCGATCGGGTCGGGGTTCACAGGTGGATTATCTGCGCTTTGCAAAAACTATGGTTTGGATGCCCAGTAACATAACCATTTAGAGCATTTCTGTGTAATCATATTTTCAAATAATGAAAGGTTGATATCCGTGACGGTCTCCCTTGTAAAAGGTCAAAAAGGTGACCTTACTAAAAACAACCCCAACCTGACTAATGTCATCATAGGAATGGGATGGGGTAACAGAAATAGTTCCCTTGATGTTGATTTCTCGGCATTTTTACTAGCACCAAACTCTAAAGTAACTAAAGATGAGGATCTGATATTTTACGGAAATCCGACCAATCATGGTAATTCCATTTCCGTTATATCAAATAGGCAAACCTATTCAGGAATAACGGATCAAGCTCAAGTATCAGTATCACTAAGAAATATTCCATCCCAATACGATCGCATTTCTTTTGCGTTAACCATCTATGATGGCGAAAAAAGAGGGCAGGATTTTTCCCAGGTTGATGATACTTACATTCGTATTATAGATCCTACGAGCGGGAGCGAAATTATTCGCTTTAACATCGGGAAATCTTTTTCTGTAGAAACAGCAATCGTTGTAGGAGAATTGTATAGATACAATGGCGAGTGGAAGTTTAATGCCATAGGTTCTGGTTACTCAGGTGGGTTGGCCGCTTTATGCAGCAGCTACGGCATTGAGGTCAAAGAGCAGCCATCCAACAATTCTACGGACATATCGTCTGAATCGGGCACTCCAGCACCTACACCGGTACCACCTACACCAGTATCACCCACACCCAAACCACCAGTTAACCTTTCAAAGATAGAACTGAAGAAACGCGGAGATGTAATCAACCTTGAAAAGGGCTCCGGTTCTCTAGGTGAAATTCTTGTTAATTTAAATTGGAACCAAAAGAAACAGAAGGGGTTTTTCGGAAATAAGGGGGTAGACCTTGACTTAGGCTGCTTATTCGAGCTTAAGGATGGTAGCAAGAGTGTAATTCAGGCATTAGGGAATCGCTTTGGTTCTCTGAATCGCTCGCCCTACATTTCCCTTGATGGGGACGATCGAACGGGAACGGTTGTCGGAGGTGAGAACCTTAGAATTAACGGCCATCATATTTCCGAAATTAAAAGGGTCCTTGTGTTTGCCTTTATATACGAGGGTGTAACGAACTGGTCAGAAGCCGATGGAGTCGTAACGATAACGCAAAAAGGCGGACCAGATATCGTTGTTCGTATGGACGAGCATAACAACCGAAAGGGTATGTGCGCAATTGCGATGATTCGTAACGTGAAAGACCAAACTTTCAGCATTGAAAGACTTGTGGAGTATTTCTCTGGGCATCAAGAGTTAGATCGGGCATATGGTTGGGGAATGAGATGGACTACAGGGTCTAAATAATTTTAATTTCTATGGGGGAATCTCAAGCACATGTCCGACTTCATTAGTAGTTTTGTTGATAACTTTATGGCCTTTTTTGATTGGAATAACCTCACCAGTCTCCTATCAGATCCAGTCACATGGGGAATTATTGCTTCGCTCGTTCTTCTTGAAGGGCTATTATCAGCAGATAATGCGCTAGTACTTGCGGTACTGGTCAAGCACTTGCCTAAAGAACAACAGAAGAAAGCATTACTTTACGGTATCATTGGTGCCTATGTATTTCGCTTTATAGCTATCGGTGTGGGTACTTTTCTTGTCAAGATTACCTGGGTTAAAGTTGCCGGAGGTTTATATCTCCTGTGGATCGCCTGCAGCAATTTGTTTGATCTGCAGGTGAAGTGGATCCGTGCAGGCAAAATTCCTGTAATCCCCTACATTGGTAAAAAGGTAGATGACGAGGGTGAAATAGAAGGAAAAGGTTTGAGTTTCTGGCGTACGGTTATTACCGTTGAGTTGATGGACATTGCGTTTAGTATCGACTCTGTCATCGCAGCATTTGGTGTAAGCGAACAAGTATGGGTCCTGTTCCTGGGAGGTATCCTCGGGGTTCTCATGATGAGGGGAGTCGCGCAAGTTTTCCTAAAACTTATTGACCGTTTTCCTGAACTTGAGAAGGCAGCATTTATTCTAATTATTATTATCGGAGGAAAAATGCTTGCTGCTGTAGTTGGATTCCATATGAGTCATGTCCTATTCTTTGGACTATTAATTGCAGTTTTTGTTGGGACGATGATTCTCAGTTCTATTCGCAAAAAATCAGAAAAATCGAACGTGGAGTCCATGTAATAACACATGAGAAATGTATTTGGATTTAAGTGCCTTAGCCTAAAAATAAATATCCCTCCTCATATATCAAGGGAGGGATATTTTTTAACCTTCGAAAATTAGCAGATGAATAATTTGCTCAATCATAGATTTATAGGCTTATGAAGGAGGTAAATGTGGTGCGCTATTTCAATTATTTACAGGGTAACGAAGACTTTTTCTTTCAAAGTCCACAGCCATTTACCAACAAGTCTAGTAAAGAAATTATTGCTCATGCTGTAGGCGCAGCACTATACATGCCTGCAACAAGACCGAACATCGCAAACGAACTGGTGTCGGGTAAGATTCAGGGGTTAGTTACGGCTGTTATTGATCTGGAAGATGCAGTGGGCGATAACCAGCTGGAAGTAGCCGAGAAAAACCTATGCGTTCAATTGTACAGGATCTCTACGTTAAAGAAACAGGGGGTGGTCACAGAGGAAGACATCCCTCTTATTTTCGTCAGGGTCCGTACCCCAGAACAAATGAAGAGGATTATAACTGTTTTGGAAGAGACAATTGAAGTCATAACGGGATTTACTCTTCCTAAGTTTTCGTTAGCTAATGGACAGCAATTCTTGAATTTATTACACGAGTATAACCAGAGTAAGAGTGACTGCGCCCCAACTGTATACGCAATGCCAATCTTGGAGACGAGTGATGTCATTTATCGCGAATCTCGAATGCGGACGCTACTGGACATCAAAGACCTGCTGAACTGTTATAAAGAATACGTTTTGAACGTTCGAATTGGGGCTACGGATTTTTCCAGTCTATTTGGACTAAGGCGAAACCCGGACATGACCATATACGATATTGGAGTTATACGTGACTGTATTGCAGACATTATAAACGTTTTCGGAAGATTTGATGATCCGTATGTGATCTCAGGGCCTGTATGGGAGTATTTTAAGAGCGACCGTGTGCTTAAACCCCAGTTAAGACAGACGCCTTTTGAAGAAGCAGCAGGTAAGCAAGGACGCCTTATTCGAATGGATTATATAAATATGTATGTAGATGGACTGATTCGCGAAACTGTTCTGGACAAGGAAAATGGGATCATAGGAAAAACGATTATTCATCCGTCTCATTTGTTACCAGTTCAGTCTATGTACGTGGTTACGCATGAAGAATATATAGACGCTACGAATATCATTGCCAATAACAATGGTTCTTTCGGGGTTTTAAAGAGCCAATATGAGAATAAAATGATCGAAATCAAACCACATTTGAACTGGGCAAAACGGATTATATTACGATCTCAAATTTATGGGGTGTTACATGAAAACCAAAACTATACAACACTACTCATCGAAACTAGAGGTATCGAACAGGTACACGTATAAAGTCCTCGGCGACCTGGAGGTTCATATTGAAGTCTTGGATAATCCCTTCGGATTACCGCTCGAGTCATTATTTCGGATGGCTGCCAGAATCAACAAAAAAAGAAGCTTTTTGTTTGTAAGCAAATTGTTGGGAAAGCATATTCCTGTCATTCCGGAGGTCTCTTTGCTTGGCGGAGCTGCATTGGCACTGCTTTATCAGATGCATGCTAATGGAAAGTTAACGCTCGATATTCATGACATTATGCGTGCCCTTGTAGATCTTAACTCTGCAGGTGAAACATATAAGTATATGAAGTCCAACCTGCTTGAACTATCGGAGCCAACGTTATTTATAGGCTTTGCTGAAACTGCAACAGCCTTAGGGCATAGTATGTATGATGTTTTTAATGGACCAACGAAGTACATTCACACTACAAGGGATGAAATTGTCGGAACCAAGCCGCTTCTTACTTTTGAGGAAGAGCATTCACATGCTACTGCACATCGGTGTTATTCGTCTGATCCGGAGTTTTTTCATGGAGATACACCGGTAGTATTAGTTGATGATGAGATTACAACAGGGAGAACAGCGTTAAACATCATAAGGGACCTACAGCAAAAACATCCAAGAACTCGTTATGTTGTTGCCAGTCTATTGGATTGGCGTTCTAATGAAGATATTAATCGCTTTGCTGCGATGGAAAGGGAGCTGGGTATCTCCATACACTGTTTGTCTCTTCTAAAGGGTCGAATAAAAGTGGAGGGTGCTGCTCCGGAAGTTCACGGGGTAGACAGTTTATCTTTGATTCCGACACACAAGGTACAGGTGCAGCATCACTATATAGGACATGCTTTCAGTGATATTCCAATGTCTTCCATTAACTCATTGAGAGAACAGAATGATAAGCCTTACTTGGAACTAACCGGTAGATTTGGTTTGCGGAGTTCAGACAATAAAGTACTGGATCACATGATTTCTTCAGCGGCTTCATTATTAAAGAACCACAGAGTAGGAAAAAGAACCTTGTGTATGGGTACAGGTGAATTTATGTACATACCGATGAGGATCGCGTCTGAAATGGGACAAGGAATTCTCTATCAGTCGAGCACGAGAAGCCCTATACATCCCAGTAGAGAAGCAACTTATGGAATCCAGAATGCTTATTCTTTTCATTCCCCTGAGGATCGTAATGTAGATTACTACTTCTACAACATAGCTGATGGGCAGTATGATGAAATTTTTGTATTCGTAGAGCGGTCAGACGAATCAAGCCTAGATACTTACTTAAATGCCATAAGACTGACCGAAATTCCTGTTATCCATGTTGTGCATTTTAATGTTAATAACCAGGATGCTGCCCATAATGTTCTTCTGGAGGTTGAAACATGACTGTTATAAACAGGATAATTCCAGCTCCTGCTCCTCTTGGCAGTTATAAGAATGAAGATGTTGTATTTCTATTAAAGGATTTAAGCGATATCCCCCTTGAAAAAGGGAATGAGGACCGTGAGGTGGCGATTCAATCGGGCACTCATTATTCGGAGATGTTACCTGTAGAATATCAGCCGACTGATGAATATATACAGCTGTTTCACTCTACATTAGCTGCGTCAGCCCAAAAAGTAGCTGCAGCAGCAGCTGTCACAGCCGAGCTGATCGTCCGAAAAAGAGGGTTCAATACAATTATCGCTTCATTAGCAAGAGCAGGAACACCAGTTGGAATCCTCATTAAACGATATATTAAGATGGTATATAACCATGATCTTCCGCACTACAGCATATCTATCATTCGAGGTCGAGGAATTGATGAGAATGCGTTGTTGTTCATGCTTCAGAACCATTCCGGTTTAGATATTCAATTTGTAGACGGGTGGACCGGAAAAGGAGCAATCCGAAACGTACTGATTGAAGCTTGCAACTTATTTGAAGACAAGTATGGAATCACACTTAGTGATGATCTGGCTGTCTTGGCAGATCCGGGCTGCTGTTCGACTACCTTTGGCACGCGTGAAGATTTCCTTATTCCCAGCGCGTGTCTGAATTCTACCGTATCCGGATTAATGAGCAGAACGGTGCTTCACAAAGATCTTATAGGTCCGAATGAATTTCATGGAGCAAAATATTATAAAGAATGGTTGCCAAACGACGTATCTAATTTGTTTGTAGACCATATCTCCAATCAATTTAAGAACGTCATCGCACAGGCAAAAGCAGAAGCAGATACCCTGATTAGAAACCCTTCTCATAATATAGCCACCTGGCAAGGTATGAAGGATATCCGAAGAATACAGGAGGAGTTTGGTATTGAGAATGTTGATCTGGTGAAGCCGGGGATTGGTGAAACAACCAGAGTTCTTTTGCGTCGAGTTCCCTGGAAGATTCTTGTGAACCGTTTAGACAATCCTAACCTTAAACATATTCTACTTTTAGCCAAAGAACGCAATGTTCCTGTTGAGATGTATCCTGAACTTACTTATTCTTGCTGCGGAATTATTAAGCCGTTAAAAGGCGGTGAACCAGTATGATATTTGCCAGTGATTTAGACCATACCCTCATTTATTCCAAGAGATCTATGGGGGATGAGCATAGAAATTCAGAGCTTATTCCTGTGGAACTTCACAATAATGAATATAGATCGTTTATGACCCAAAATACCTTATCGCTGCTGCAACAGGTAATGCAAGTTTCAACATTCGTACCGGTCACGACTCGAACCGTAGAACAATATAAACGGGTGTTCCATATTTCTGAAAATTTGAAAACTAAATATGCTGTGACAAGTAACGGCGGTAACATTTTGATAGATGGTATGCCAGATCCAATATGGGCCAAGAGGATAAAGGCAGCATCGGACCGTTGTCTTGATCCTGCTGAAATCAATAAATTGTTTGAAGAAATTTCATCGCCGGAGTGGGTACTTCGGGGGTATCTTGCAGATGGCTTGTTCTTCACCTATATGATCGATCAAACGAAAATTCCAGTTGATATAGTAGAAAATTTCAGGATTAAACTGGCTTGCCTAGGATGGAGTCTTTCAATTCAAGGTCGAAAGCTGTATCTTATCCCAACAGAAATAAACAAAGGGAACGCTGTTAAATATCTTAAAGAAGTGTTATCGTGCTCATTCGTGGCTGCCTCGGGAGACTCTTTACTGGATGAGAGCCTATTAATGGCTGCTGATTTTGCGGTGGCCCCCTCTCATGGTGAATTGTTCAGTACGTATAAAAATAGCGGAGCGTATAACTTCACAAAGGCAGTGGGTATAGTGGCAGCCGAAGAAATTCTGAAATCGGTTTTGGATGCTTTTAAATTACGACAAGTCACGTCAGCTTAAATCATATTCGTGAAAGAGGGAAGATATGTGATCAAGAATATATGGTTTAATCGGACATTCTCAACAGCGAGTCATTATGTTGAAATGATTCGTAACAATCCAGATCGAAATGACTTCAACATTTTCGCTACTCATCCAAAACGTCACTCATTAATGCTTCAAGTTGCTGACTATGCTGAACTTGAGCCGATATTACAACTCGATGAATACCCTGCTTACTGTTTAGATTTCTGTAAAAGGCATAAAATCGATATTTTCATTCCTCATTACGGATTGAATGAGATTGTAAAATTTAGAACACAGTTCGAGGAAATCGGGACAAAAGTAATGCTAGCTGGGGATGAGAATCTATTATCACTTGTTGATGATAAAGGCATGCTGTTTGAAACCTTGAAAAATGTTTCGGGCCTTCATATTCCAGATTATTACGTTGTACAAACATTGAATGAATTTATGGAAGCATACACAAGTTTAGCTGACAAAGGTCACCGGGTCTGTATTAAGCCTGTTTCAGGGGAAGGAGGAGCAGGCTTCAGGATTGTGACGGAGGATCGGAAATCAATTTCCAGCTTATACCGATCTGTAGATTCTTCGATACATCTTGATGAAATCATTAGGTTGCTTGGCAGTGAACCGAGATTTCAAAGATTAATGGTGATGGAGTATATGCAAGGGAACGAGTATAGCGTCGATTGTTTAGGAACCCCTAACGGAATTGCGGCCGCAATTCCACGTAAAAAAGTAGAGGGGCGTATACGGGCCTTGGAATGTAATGACGAGTTAATATCCATGGCTCATTCTATTCATAAGGAATTGCCACTGCAGTATAATTTCAATATACAATTTATCTATCAAGGAAGTACACCGAAACTATTAGAAATTAATCCTCGTACATCCGGAGGGTTATATACAACATGCCTATCGGGAATAAATTTTCCGTATCTTGCCGTTAAACTTATACTTGATCAGGAGATCGAAATACCTGTTCCAAAGTATAATATTTATGCAACTCACATAGAAAAAGAAGTGCTGTTAAGCCGGCAATTTTAATAGTTTCATCTTGTATCTTTATATTGGGACGCTCCATTGAGAGCGTTTTTTCTATAGTTCTCCAAGAATTGACAGGCTGTTGCTTAGGACTTAAGATACATATATTGATAGGCGAAGAAAAGTAAGGAAGTGTAAGGAGTGTTGTGAATGTAAGGGCTCCTTGTCCTGAAAACACTGCTTGTCTACTAACTATGATCTATCCATATGTTAATGCTAACAGATTGGAGGTTTACCCACATGACTCGATATAAAGCTGCTGCAGGGATATCTCTGCTTGGATTCATCGTATCTTTGTTTACATCCAAATTTTTACCGGAGTTAATCAACTTACTAATACCCACATTATTTGCAATGGCAGCAATTGCCCTTTTAAGCCGGTTTTCTACTCCAAAGATAAAGGGCCCTGTTGTTCCTCAGACAGAGTCTATGGAGCAATCTAGGGCTGTTCCTGACCGTTTAGAAGAGAAAGTGCAAGTACAGCCTGATGTTGAGGAGAAAGGTTCCGAGATAAACGATCCTTTTTGGGGACCTGTTATCGAATATATTCAGGTTACCGAAGATATGGTTATATCAGAAGGACAAAAAAATAATCTTGATGATGAGATTGTCGAAAAAACACTAAGTGTACTAGCGAGAGTAAACCGATTAATACCTCAGTTGAAGACATTACAGGATGGTAATATTAATCACAATATTCAAAGACTCATTTTCAAGGATTTAAATGGAGCTATAAACCCATTCTTAAACTTAAGCGGTGAAGCCAAGCGTCAAAACCGCAGATTATTGTTGAACGGCTTGAAGGATATTAACACAAAACTCTCGATGTATGTAGAAACTATTGAACATAAAGATCTTATCGAATTACAGACCAGAGTGGATCTGATTCAACAAAGATATCGTTCTGTTTAATTAAGAAACCGTGAAGAATAACAATATACTATAATGGGAGGACATATTCATGTCTACAATACAAATGGTGCAATTAAAAGAGACGGACATCACCAAAGTAGAGCAAGAAGCACAGCAGCTCATCCAACGTGTTGCGTCTACGGATTCGATGGAACTTGAAACTTTAATGGACAACATCGGACGAATGGGACAAAAGACCATGGAACAGGCGAGCCAATCACTCGGCATGTTACAGCGTCCGGTAAATGAAATGATGTCGGGTAAAAGATCCGAAGTTTCCAATAATATATTAAAACTTAGATCAGAGATCGACTCACTCAGCAAAAGCAAGCAACTCGGTTTTTTTGATAAGCTGTTGAAGAAAACGCCACTAAAAAATTACATATATAAGTACCAATCTGTTAAAACAAATGTCGATGCGATTGTTCAGTCTTTAAGAAATGGTAAAGAAACATTAGAAGAAAATATTGTTTATATGAAAAATCTCAAACGTTCATCTCTGGAATCTGTATATAATTTGCAAATCCGTATTGCAATGGGGCATAAACTAAAAGAGCTATTTGAGCTTGAAATTGCAAAGCCGGATAATGCAAATCGGAAAACCCATTTGGAGCGTGGTTTGCGAAAAGTGGTAACCCGAATACAGTCCTTTGAAGAAATGGTTATGCTCTATCAACAAGCAATCGCTGGAACAGATATTATTAACGATAACAATGATAAGCTTATTGACTCGGTTGAATCGACAATTGATAAGACCCAGCATTTAATTTCCGTATCGGCAATGATAACTATGGCTCTTCAGGATCAGTTAGACACGATCGATGCGGTAAACTCTGCAAATTCGACACTTCAGAATATGTTTGAAGAGAATTCACGCATGCTGAAGGAGACAACCCAGAAAACCAATGACCTGCTAGGAAAACCTGCTATTCAATTGGAATCAATTGATCGAGCAATGACGGATTTATTCACCGCAATTGATCTGTATGAACAATCCAATCGCTCTATCATTCAATCAGCGTCAGAGCATACAAAGCGTTTAAGCGAGATTAACGGCAAGATGCACGATCGTTTGGGTTTAATGCCTGGAAATAAGCCGAATCAACAACTGGAGCCGAAAACAAGCGAAGCAGTGAGCAGCAGTTTTCTGGATTAATTGTTCATGAGAGGTGCCTTTGGGCACTTCTTTTTTGCAAGACTCAGGCTGTAAAAGTATTTATATTAACATAACGGAACAGCCCTCTTCATACACTATTAAAAAAATGAAGAGAGGCTCAAATATGTGGGGACCCATCGTTTGCGGAATATTAATCGTTGTGTTTATCATTGTGGCCAGTTTAAATAAGGCTGAGGGCATAGATGACCACACGAAGTAGTTTAAACAGCAACTGATGACCGGCACTGATCAATTTGGTTAGGAAACAATTATCAGTTAATCCCATAGCCAAGGAGCGCGTTCTAAATGGAGGATTTTAGTTATTCTCAACCAACTGAAACCAGCTATAATATAAAGTTTATGTATGGAGGGGAACCCTTCAATTTCAATCTTTTTCTAAAAAACGGATCTTGGATTCTACATCCGTTTGACGGGATTTTACTTGGTAATCAACAGATGTGCTCTTTAGTAATGAATGAGCTTTTTAAATATAAACCCTTTCAGGTGATGCTTGCCAAACAGCGTATTTCTTTTTCCGAGATCAGGAGCTCTATTGAACTGGAAAGTGTGGACGAGCCGATTTCCATTTTTAGAGATCAGGATCAATTTAAGTCGAATAGTCAGAGAGACGAAATCATGGATTTTGTTGAACAGAATACTGTCGAAGAGGTCATTCAAATAGAGTGCGATTTCATTCGGGAACGAAGAGACTTCCACCAGAAAATTCTGGAACGAATGTTTATGGACAACCTGAGCCCTTCTGATCATGAGTTTGTTATTATTCAGAAGATCGCTAAAATATACAATCAAGCTGAAATGCAAATGTCAGACCTCCTTGGTCCTCCATTTAATTTCGAAGACAAGAGACGGTGGTAATATAGCAGCAAATTCAATTCGTTAGGCAGGGCTTTCTGCCTATTCGTGTTATTTTCTATTAAATAATAATGTTTATGTTTTCGGTATGCTAAGTGATGCTCATCTTGGCTTGTATGGTATCCAAAGTTTTATTTTTACCGTCACTAAAATGTAAACGCATACTTATTCATGGTATAATGTTTCTAATAGATTAAGCGATTTTAGTCATTTGGGATTATAATGCTGCAAATCTGGCCTGGGGGTGTTGCGAGGATGAGAAGGTACAGCGTGTGGCGTCCGATTATGTTGATTGCGGTGGCGCTGCTTACGAACAGCTTGGTTACGAATTTGGCGGGGGTATTTGGTATGACGCCAGAGTCGGCAAGCAGCTTGGGCGTAGTCGCCATGATTATTGCCGGATTAATTACGTATAATCGCATGATGAAGTCCCGCCGCAAATGAATAATCATTCAAAACATTCATTGAAATGAACACCATGTTTGTAAGCACCTTGCCGGGTGCTTTCTTTCATAAGGGGCTATTATTTTTTTCCAAATTGCAGGGTCTGATCACTTGCAAGTTTTCGTAACACACCAATTGTAACCCCCCGTGTTATCTATAAAAACCGTGATATCAACACCGCGTTAACTACGGCTTCCTATCTCTACTAGAATTGGAATAAAACATGTCTTAAACGTTTCACCGCGACACAGATGCAGCTTGACAGATTCACCCAAATTTATGTTGAAAAGGGTCTGTTTTATTAATATATTGTAAATAGCACGAATCTAGTATTCGGGCATATATACCTAGGAGGGTTATCCTTAATGAAAAAAGGGGTCATATCTTTAATCAGTTTGGCGTTATCTGTCACAATGCTGGCAGGTTGCGGCGACAAACCGGCGTCAGAACCAAGCGGCGGCGCAGGCGGCGATGCACCTAAGGCAAACTTCAAGGTAGGGATGGTTACGGACGCGGGAACCATCGATGACAAGTCGTTTAACCAGGGAACGTACGAAGGTATCGAGAAGGCGAATAAGGACTTCAACATGGAGTATAAATACCTGAAGCCGGCCGGAACGACAGAAGCCGACTACTCGAAAGAGATCGGAAACCTGTATGATGCCGGATTTAAGTTCATTGTAACTCCAGGCTTCAAATTTGAAACAGCCGTGTTCAAAGCACAGGACAAGTATAAAGATGCTAAATTCGTTATTATCGATGGAACACCTCATTCCGGCGACAGCAATCCGGTAGTTAAGGAAAATACAGTATCCATCTTCTTCGCTGAGCAAGAGTCCGGTTTCCTGGCTGGCGTAGCGACTGCGCTTCATGTGAAGGATGGACAAGCTGGATTTATCGGCGGAATGGAAATCCCTCCTGTACAGAAGTTCAACTGGGGCTTCCAGCAGGGTGTAGCTTACGCCAACGAGAATCTCGGCACGAAACTGGTAATTAACAAAGAAAACGTTGTTTACCAAGGATCCTTTGATGATGTTGCAGCAGGCAGCCAATTGGCGGCTCAAATGTATGACCGTGGCGTAAACGTGATCTTCGCAGCAGCAGGCGGCGTTGGCGTTGGTGCGATTAACGAAGCGAAGACTCGCGTACAGAACGGATCCGAAGTATGGATCGTTGGCGTAGACGTTGACCAGTATCAAGATGGCGTTTACGAAGGCGACAAATCCGTTGTCCTGACTTCGGCCGTGAAGAAAATCGACCATGCAGCTTACGATATGATCAAAGCTGAAACCGAAGGTAAATTCCCAGGCGGACAGACGCTTACGCTGGATGCGACCAATGATGGTGTCGGCCTTCCTGAGAAGAATCCGAACCTGAGCGATGACGTCCTTAAGCAAGTTGACGAAGTGTTTGGCAAGATCAAAGCCGGCGAAGTTAAAGTAACGGCAGAGCAAGGCGATTTGATTAAGTAATCCAAGACAACCAGGTCATCTTCAGAAGCGTGGATAGACTTACTTGAAAAGCAGTGATACCGCATGAAAAAAGACGGATTCCCTCCGTCTTTTTTTAAGGTATCAGAATTTATAAGTTATTTCAGCGAAGCGTAAGCAATTCTGTAATTGCATTTATATGTTTTGGGGCCCCCCGCAAAGTATTTGGAACAAGCATCGAAGCATAGGCTCCACTTTGTGGGGCTATTTTAGGTATCAGACCGTATCACCAGCGCAAGCGATTGCATCCTGATATTGAATGTAGAATGATCTCTATGAAACTGCGTTCGGGCGGTTTGGAAGTGAGTCGATCCGCGTTTTTTAGCGGTTAATAATGAACAGGAAGATATCCAACAAAAAAGAAGGAGAGGACCCAAAACCATGGACTATGTTGTCGAGATGGTGGGCATCCGCAAGGAATTTCCGGGGATCGTGGCCAATGACGATATCACGATTAGACTGAAGAAGGGCGAGATTCATGCGCTGCTCGGCGAGAACGGCGCGGGCAAGTCGACCCTGATGAGCATCCTGTTTGGCATGTACCAGCCTGACCGTGGCGTGATCAAAGTCAACGGCAAGGACGTGCGGATCTCGAATCCGAACGTCGCGAACAAACTTGGAATCGGGATGGTGCATCAGCATTTTAAATTGGTCGAGCCGTTTACCGTAACCGAGAATATTATTCTGGGCAGCGAGACGCGCAAGTTCTTTTTCGGCTTGGACGTGAGATCGGCTGCCAAACGGGTTGAGGAGCTGTCCAAACGATACGGCCTCAACGTGGACCCTTATGCCAAAATCGAGGATATATCGGTTGGAATGCAGCAGAGAGTGGAAATTCTCAAAATGCTGTATCGCGACGCGGAAGTGCTCATATTCGACGAGCCGACCGCTGTGTTGACCCCTCAGGAAATCGAAGATTTGCAGGGCATTATGAAAAACCTGGTCAATGAAGGCAAATCCATCATTCTGATCACCCACAAATTGAAAGAAATTAAAGCGGTTGCGGACCGATGCACGGTCATTCGCCGCGGCAAGACGATTGGCACCGTAGAAGTGGCAGACACGAGCCGCGAGGCAATGGCCGAAATGATGGTGGGCCGCAGCGTTTCCTTTAAGGTGGACAAGCAGGAGAGTCACCCGGGCAAGACCGTTCTTGAGATTAAATCGCTTACGGTAAAGAACAGCAAGAAAGTTGATGCGCTCAAAGGCTTTAGTCTGGACCTGCATGCCGGGGAGATTGTGGGCATTGCAGGCGTGGATGGTAACGGTCAATCGGAACTGATAGAAGCCATTACCGGACTTCGGCAGGCGGAGAGCGGAACGGTGAGCTTGAATGGAAAAACGCTCAACGGTCTATCTGTCCGTCAACGAAATGAAAGCGGAATCGGCCACATTCCGGAGGACCGCCAAAAGAGGGGCCTCGTACTGGATTATACGATTGAAGAGAATTTGATCCTCGAGGTGTATAACCGCCCACCGTATTCCAAGAACGGGCTGCTGCAGCCAGCAGCGATTCGCAAGCATGCGGAGCATATCATTCAGAGTTTTGATGTGCGTTCCGGAACGGGCGGCCGGTCGATCGTGCGTTCGATGTCCGGCGGTAACCAGCAAAAAGCGATCATCGGCCGCGAGGTAGAGCGCGATCCGGATCTGCTTATTGCCGTCCAGCCGACTCGGGGCCTTGACGTAGGCTCGATTGAATATATTCACCGGCGTCTGATCGAACAGCGCGACAAGGGGAAAGCCGTTCTGCTGGTTTCCCTGGAGCTTGATGAAGTGCTGAACTTGTCGGACCGCATTGCCGTTATCAATAACGGTGAACTGGTAGGTATCGTTAAAACCTCCGAAACGAACGAAAGAGAGCTCGGACTGATGATGGCCGGGTATCAAAAAGAGGAGGCACCACATGAATAACAGCGTAAAATCGTTGCTTGCCGTCCTGTTCGGACTCATTGCGGGGGCACTGCTTATGGCGCTGACCGGACATAATCCGGTAGAAGGGTATAAGTATCTCATCCAGGGTGGACTCAAGAACCCGGAGAGGATCGGAAATACGCTGGCGACGGCGACTCCGCTTATTTTGACCGGTTTGTCCGTGGCCTTTGCCTTCCGTACCGGACTGTTTAATATCGGTGCTGCAGGCCAGATGCTGTTCGGTGGCTTTTGCGCGACGGCTGTCGGCCTCTCGCTGGATCTGCCGCGGGCTCTGCTCCTGTTGGTTATGGTACTGGTCGGGTTTATCGGAGGTGCGCTATGGGCGGTTGTCCCAGGTTTCCTGAAGGCTAAATATAATGTGCACGAGGTCGTATCCACGATCATGATGAACTGGACGGCCTACTGGACCGTTTATTATGTTATTCCGGGTTACTTCAAAGGGGCGAGCCTGGAGACGGAATCGCGCCAGCTTCCGCCGGAAGCGATGCTGCATCAGCAGTGGCTCAGCGATATGTTCCAAGGTTCTTATGTCAATCTGGGCTTTTTTATCGCGGTCATTGCTGTTCTGGTCGTCGCTTTCCTTATTAACAAAACAACGCTCGGGTATGAATTGAAGGCGGTCGGATTCAACCGGCACGCTTCCGAATATGCGGGTATCGCTGTCAAACGCAGTATCGTACTGTCCATGTTCATCTCCGGCGGCCTCGCGGGCCTCGCCGGTGTTGCACAGTATACGGGGAATGCCTCCAGCATGCAGATCGGCATTCTGCCGAGCCAGGGATTTGACGGGATTGCCGTAGCTCTGCTCGGAATCAATGCACCTATCGGTGTATTGGTGTCGGCCTTGTTCTTCGGAATTCTCTATTCGGGCAGAGGGTTTATGAATGCGATGACGGAGATTCCGCCGGAAATCGCCGATTCGATTATCGCCATCATTATCTATTTTGCGGCAACCAGCATCTTGATCGAACGACTATACCGTAAAATGAAGCTGCGTCGCGCGGCTAATAAAAAGCAGGGGGAGTAAGGACATATGTGGACAACGATTGAACAGATTTTTCCGTATGCCATCGCTTACACGATCCCGCTTTTGATTACCGCCTTGGGCGCGCTGTTCAGTGAACGAAGCGGGGTCGTCAATATCGGCCTTGACGGCTTGATGATTGTTGGTTCTTTCATCGGAGCCTTTGTCATATTCAAAATGCAGGCCCAATGGCCCGGCCAATCGTGGGTACTTTGGGTAGGATTATTGGCAGCAGCGGCAGCGAGTGCACTATTCTCGCTATTACATGCCTTTGCCAGTATCAACCTCAGTGCCAACCAGATCATAAGCGGTACGGCGATCAATATGATCGCGGGTGCCCTGACGATTTTCCTTGCCCGTAACATTACGGGGAGCGGTAAGATCAGCATTACGAATGGTTTTGCACCGTTTGATGTGCCTGTGCTGTCTAAGATACCGGTTATTGGGGATTTGTTTTTTACCAAAACCTATGCAACAACCTGGCTTGTTCTATTAGTGTTAGTGCTCAGCGCACTAATATTGTACAGAACGCCGTTCGGTCTGCGACTCCGGTCCTGCGGCGAGCATCCGCACGCAGCGGAAGCAGCAGGTATTAAGGTACAGTCCATGCGGTATGTCGGCGTCATGATCTCGGGTGCTTTTTCCGGACTTGGGGGGGCTGTCATTCTGTTGACGTATTCCGGTGAATTTACGGGGAACGTAGCGGGACTAGGGTTCCTGGCGCTGGCGTCCCTCATCTTCGGACAATGGAAGCCGCTCGGCATCCTGCTGGCCACCTTGTTCTTCGGATTTGCCACGACGGTAGCCAACGTATCGCAGGTGATCCCGTCATTGGCGGTGATCCCGCCGGTCATTCTCAAGATTTTCCCTTATGTTGTCACGCTGATCGCACTCGTGATTTTCTCCAAATCCTCGAATGCGCCGAAAGCCGTAGGGGAGCCGTTCGATTCAGGTAAACGGTAACGGATTGCGCAAGTCGATGTAAGACATCTAGAACCTCTGATATGCCTATGCCCACTTAGGGTTAGGTCTATTGGAGGTTTTTTTACATTTAGCATACTTTAGGTTAGAACTCCCAAAACATCTCTGGTATATATAGTAAATAAGGCTACAGAATTTAATAGAATAGAGGAGTGAAAACCTGAATGCGCATTCGGTTACATAGGTGCCAAAAGCAGCTAAGTATGTTTATGGCTATTGTAATGCTTCTGAGTCTCATCGTTCCTTTCAGTCCCGTGAAGGTGGCGGAGGCTGCTCCCCAACATGATCAGGTTGTAATCAGCCAAGTGTATGGCGGCGGCGGGAATGGCGGGGCAGTGTATACGCATGATTTTATCGAATTGTTCAATCCGACCGGCAGTCCGGTTGACCTTACAGGCTGGAAGGTACGTTATGCAAGCGCAGCAGGCAGTTTTAACGGCACGACCTCTTTAACTGGTATTATAGAGCCTTATTCTTATTATTTAATCCAACAACAGAGTAGTGGCTCGGTAGGTGCTACTTTGCCGACAGCTGATGCTGCAGGAACACTGAACTTAAGCGGCTCTAACGGCAAAGTAGATCTGGTAAACGCCGCGGGCGATCGTATCGACCTCATTGGCTATGGATCGGCTTCGGAATCTGAGACGAGTCCGACCGCAGCTTTATCTAACAGTACGGCTGCGGTCCGCAAGGAATTGACCGTTGGTCAAAATGACCGCGGCCACGACAGGGATAACAATGCAGCGGATTTTGCGGTTACGACACCGGATCCCCGGAACAGCTCGAGCCCCGCTACGCCGGTCACTCCGGGCACGGGCTTGGGAATGGTAACGGCTAATCCGGAGCCTAACGCCTGGCCTGCCGGTACGAAGATTACGCTGAATCCGCCTACGGTAGGGGCTTCAGTCTATGCGGATGTGTATCTGTCCGGCGGAAACGGCTCCGGCTTCCAGCTCGTCAACGGCCCGATCACCATAAACGAGCCTACGAGAGTGGATGCCTATGCAGTCCAGGATGGCCAGCCGGATGGTCCGGTATCCTCTTTCCAATATGATATTTTAACGCAAACGTCTGTCGCTGAAGCCCGCAGCAAGGCAAAAGGCGAGCATGTGTGGACGGAAGGCATCATTACGCATATCGAAGGCAGAGAAACCTACATTCAAGACGACGCGGCAGGTATTGTTCTCTATGACTATCCCCTCAATGCCAGCGTTGGCGATCGGGTGAGCGTGGCCGGCGTGATGGAGATTTACAACAATCTTCAGGAAATCAAACCGCACGCCTTGCTGCCGCATGACGTGACGGGGAACCAAGTCGGAGTGCCGCAGGCTCTCCCAATTACCGGAGCTGATCTATCTGCAGCTGCAGGGGAGAATTATGAGGCAAGACTAGTCTCCCTGAATGATGTCACCATCAAGTCCGAGAATAGACCTGGGGAATACACAGCCGAGCAAGGCGGGCATGAATTCATCATCTATTCCGGCTTGTCCAAGCTGAAGACGGTGAAAACCTTTAGCCGCATCACGGGCGTGGTGAAGCAGTTCGGCAACATCTATGAGCTGATTCCTCTCGGCGAGCATGCCTTAATCGAGGAGATGTTCTCCGTGATTGCCAGTCCGGGTGCGGGACCGATCATCATCGGGGGAACGGTGACGCTGTCCAGCCCTACGCAAGGGGCGAGCATTTATTATACGCTCGATGGGTCAGACCCGACGCAAGCTAGTACACAGTACAGCTCGCCGATTCAAATAGACCGTGACACAACCATCAAAGCGGTTGTTGTCTCGGGTGCAGATGTGAGCAAGGTATACGAATTTGCTTATAAAGCTACTCAGCAGCCGCGCATCGCGGATATTCAAGGCGAGGACCATACTTCGCCGTATACAGGACAGACGGTAACCGATATTGAAGGTGTTGTAACCCAATATGGTTATACGTTCTCTAACGGCAATATCAAGGGATTCTATATCCAGGATTCGAAGCCGGATTCCAATCCGAATACCTCGGATGCGATTTTTGTGTATTCCACAGATCCAATCCGGCCTCAAATCGGAGATCTGGTGAGCGTAACCGGAAAAGTGGCCGAGTTTAACGAGGGAAGCTCCAGCAACTTGACCTCCACCCAAATCGAGCTGCAATCCATCAAGAAGCTTGATCAGGCTCAGCAGCTGCCCGAACCGGTTACCTTAGGTAAAGGCGGGCGCCCGATACCTGCCGCCATTATCGATAATGACAGCATGACAACGTTCGATCCGGGCGAAGATGCCATCGACTTCTACGAATCTCTGGAGGGCATGCTGGTCAGACTTCCGCAGCCAACGATCATTAGTCCGTATTGGACAAGCAGCGGAACCTACAACATTGCGACCCGGGTCGAGAATGATACCGCGGATGTCATTACGCCTGCGGGCGGTCTCGTTCTGAAAGAACAAGGCAATTTCAACCCGCAGCGTCTTATCATTGCTTACGGCAATCCGGGGCAAGAAGTAAGCACCGGCGATACGTTTGCCGATGATGTGATCGGCGTAATCGGTTATAACAGTGGCAATTTCAAGGTGATTCCGGCTAAAGGCGAGTTGCCTGCAATCCACAGCAGCTCTTTTAAGCAAGAGGTATCCACTATCGACGTGAATGATGAACAGCTCAGAGTGGCGACGTATAATATCGAGAATTTCTATCCGGGTGTTAGCTCCGCTAAAATCAACAAGCTGGCGGAGTCGATCGTAAACAACATCAAGTCTCCGGATATTATCGGTCTCGTAGAAGTACAGGATAACAACGGAGAGCAGAACAATGGAACTACCGCGGCAGACCAAAGCTACCAGACCTTGATTAACGCCATCAAGGCAGCGGGAGGACCCACGTACAGCTTTACCGATATTGATCCGGTGAATAATAACGATGGGGGAGCGCCGGGAGCGAACATTCGGGTCGGATTCCTCTATAACGCCGATCGTGTCCAGTTATCGGACAGTGTAAAAGGCAAGAAGGGGTTGCCGACGGAATCGGTTGCGTATGATGCGGCAGAGGATCAGTTAACCCTGAATCCGGGCCGGATTGATCCGCTGAATTCAGCATTCAACGCATCGCGTAAGCCTCTGGCCGCACAGTTCGAATTCCAGGGCGAGAAAGTGATCGTCATCGCGAATCATTTTAACTCGAAATCCGGGGACCAAGGACCATTCGGCAATACCCAGCCGCCGGTTCTCTCCAGCGAAACGCAGCGCCATCAGATTGCAGCGGTCGTGAACGGGTTCGTGAAAGACGTTGTGTCCGCTAATCCTGATGCGAACGTCGTTGTTTTGGGAGATTTGAATGATTTCCAATTTACCGAGACGGCGAACATTTTGAAAGGCAATGAATTAGACAATCTGATCGATAGGCTTCCGCCTGAGGAGCGGTATACCTACACGTATGACGGGAACTCGCAGGTGCTGGATCATATTCTCGTCAGTAAGAATCTGATCCGTTCTACGCAAGCCGATGTCGTGCATCTGAACGCCGACTTCCCGGCTTCCAAGGGCCGCGTATCGGATCATGATCCGGTTGTCGCGCAGATCGACGTGAAGGGAGAAGCCGTGAACGGCTTCCCGCTGACGATTTTGCATACCAATGACACGCATGCCAATCTGGACACCGTAAACTCGCCGGATAACATTGCGCGCCGGGTGACGGCGATCAAGGAAGCCAGAGCAAACACGGTCAATCCTCTGCTCGTGGATGCAGGGGACGTATTCTCCGGCACGCTGTATTTTAATCAATATTTGGGACTGGCCGATCTGGAGTTCATGAACCTGGTTCAATATGATGCCATGACCTTCGGTAACCATGAGTTCGATAAAGGATCTGAGGTGCTGAACGATTTCATTGAGCATGCGGAATTCCCGTTTGTTTCCTCGAACGTGAATTTTTCGGCCGATGCTATATTGACCCAGAAATTCAAGAATGAAGTGACCCGGGATGCCAAGGATGCAACCATCTACCCGGCCATCATCATGGAGGTAGACGGGGAGCAGGTTGGCCTCATTGGACTTACAACCGAAGACACGGCGAACATCGCTTCGCCTGGAGACGTCACCTTCGATGATGCGGTGCAAAAGACAAGAGACACCGTGGCGATGCTGCAGAAGGAAAGCATTAACAAAATCGTCGTGCTGTCGCACCTCGGTTATGACGTGGACGTTAACCTTGCTAAGGAAGTTGAAGGCATCGACATCATCGTGGGCGGTCACAGTCATACCAAGCTGGATCAAGCAGTCGTGGACAGGTCGGACAGTGAACCGAAGCTGATCGTGCAGACAGGGGAAAAAGGACAATTCTTAGGTCGGCTTGAGGTCGTATTTGACGACGAGGGTGTTCTGCAGGAGTGGAACAGTAACCTCATTTCCGTTGACGAGAAAGATAGTGCCGGCCAATACGTGGTACAGCCGGATCCCGAAGCCTTGCAAATTCTGAACACCAAATATAAGCCGGGCGTGGAGGAACTAAAACAAACGGAAGTCGGTTTGACCGAAGTGAAGCTGAACGGCGTTCGTGCCGACGTGCGGACGAAGGAAACGAATCTTGGCAACCTGATTGCCGATGGCATGCTGGATGCGGCGCAAGCGGCCGGCACGAATGCGGTCATCGCCTTGCAGAACGGCGGCGGCATACGCGAATCTATTGAGGCAGGCAAAGTCACAATGGGTGACGTGATGACGGTGCTTCCGTTTAACAATGATCTGGTCACGATTACGTTAACGGGCGCCGAGATTAAAGAAGCCATGGAGAACGGGGTTTCCAAGACGCCGGCACAGGACGGGCGCTTCCCGCATATCGCGGGCATGAAGTTTATCTATGACTCCACCAAGCCGGTTGGATCACGCGTCCTGCGTATCGAGGTCAAAGGCAAGAACGGATACGAGCCGATCGATATGAATAAATCCTACGAGGTAGCGACGAACGCGTTTACCGCTAAAGGCGGCGACTTCTATGCTTCGCTCGAGAAGGCTTATCTGGAAGGACGTGTGAACCTGCTCTATAAGCCTGACTATGAAGTATTCTCGAACTATGTGAAAAAAGTAGGCACCATCACAGCCAAAACCTCCGCCGTCGAAGGACGGATTACGGACTTGAAGGGAGCGCCGCTTCCAGGAGGACCTGATCCGGGCGGACCGGGAGAACCTGGACCGGGGAACCCTGGGAACCCGGGCACCCCTGGAACTCCAGGACCGACGACGCCTCCCGTGAATCCTTCGAATCCTGGCACGACCCCGCCGGTCGAACCAGGCAAGGTAAAGGTTCCGGTTAAGGTGGAGAATGGTGTGGCAACAGGCAGCGTCACTGGGGCTGCCATGAAGGAAGCCCTGAAACAGCCTGTTGGCGGAAAAATTACCGCAGAGGTAACAAGCACGCAGCCAATCACTTCTTCATCCGTTACCATCGAGAATGAAGCGCTCCAGGCCTGGCTTGATCAAACAAGCGCACAGGTGCTGGTGGTAGCGACGCTTTACGGAAGCTATGAGCTTCCGAAGAAGGAGATCAATCTCCAAGCTCTGGCTGCGCAAACCGGCTCGGATATTAGCGGCCTTCACTTGGTCATTCAGCTTGCAGTGGATTCGGATGCTCTTAAATCAGCAGCTTCCAAAGGATATCATGCGCTGCAGGCTGTGAGCTACACCGTGACAGCGAAGTCCAGTAATGGCAAGACCATCACGCTCGGTTCATTCCAATCGTATGTGAAGCGGTCCCTGAATGTCGACAAAGCGCATGCTTTGACCGATATTGCGGTTGTTCGAGTGGGCGGAAACGGCAATGAATATACGCCGGTACCATTCAAGGTGAATGGTCAACGAATCGATATCTATAGCCGTACCAACAGCACGTACCTGGTGCTGCAGAACCCGGTAACGTTCCAGGATATTGCTACGCATTGGTCCAAGGCAGACGTTGAATCGCTTGCGGCCAAAATGATCGTAACCGGACGCACAGAGCAGACCTTTGTTCCGAACGCATCGGTCACTCGAGCCGAGTTCGCAGCGCTTGTCGTCCGGGCATTGGGCCTTTCTGCAGACGCTGCGTCAGGCAGCTTCCAGGACGTGGTGTCATCCGATTGGTATGCCGGAGCTGTCCAGGCAGCGGTCGATTCCGGTATCATTACTGGCTACACGGACGGCACCTTTAAGCCGAACCGGACGATCACGCGCGAAGAGATGGCCGTGATGGCCTACAACGCGCTGGAGTATGCCGGATACAACCAAGCCGACGCGGCAAAAGCCCATTTTGCCGATGCGACCTCGATCGGTGGTTGGTCCAAGACAGCGGTGTATGAATTGGCGGCTCTTGGTATTCTGAACGGAGACCAGAATCAGCGCTTCAACCCTAAATCGAGTGCCACCCGCGGCGAAAGCGCCGCTGTGCTCCATCGTTTGATGCAGGATTTGACGTACGCAAAATGAACATGTTGCATAGCGGCAGGATGTATATTGGATTTGCATCTGCATCTTTGTAGTATACGGGGGGGGCAACAGCAAATCTGCTGAAGATCGCTCCAATTGATCAAAAAGTGGAAAATAGAAATGGCGGTGCTAGGGATGATTCCTAGCACCGCCATTTCTTGCTTCTTGGTACGTTGCCACCGTTCCGTCCCTTTCGTAAATGGGTGGTGGATCGCACATCCATTTTGTGAACATGTGGTTTCTCTTCTTATGTCTAAAGGATGTGCTTGCTCATGGTAGGGGAGAGGACGAAACGATTCCGGACAAGCGGGAGCGGTCGCCTTTGTCCCCGAATTTCTCCTTTGCTTAAAATCATTCCAAGAAATTTGGGGACAACTGCGATGGGAGGAACGATTCGTACACGGAGCGTCTCCTATCAGAAAGAAGGGCACGCCAGATCTAAGATCTTTTGGGACATTCTCTTTTTTATGCCGAAAAAACTATAAACAAAATGTGACCGATTCGCGTCCATAACTGTGTTAAGGGTAAAAGGAGGTCTAAAGGCGATGCAGATCGATTCGCTCCGGCCGGGCGGAGATATTACGGAAACCTACGAATTATATGACGACATGCTTTTCAAAATAGCGATGGTGTACCTTGGAAACAAACAGGATGTAGAAGAAGCTATTCAGGAGACGTTTATGAAGCTGATATATAAATCACCTGAATTCAGCAACCAGGAGCATAAGAAAGCTTGGCTCATTCGGGTGATTACGAACCATTGCAAGAACATGCAAGGAAGCCTGTGGCGCAAGCGGGTAACCAAGATGGAGCATATGAACGATTATTTTGTCGAACCGTCGGAACGGACCCTGATGGATAGCGTCATGAGTTTGCCGTTCAAGTATAAGTCGGTGATCCATCTGTTTTATTACGAGGATTATTCCGTTAAGGAAATCGCCGGGATCTTGCAGATTAACGAGTCTGCGGTCAAGATGCGTCTTCAGCGCGGCAGGAAGCTGCTGCGCATGGACTTGGAAGGAGAGGACGATTGATGAATCGGAATGACTACAAATCATTGATAGATCGAATAGAACCTGACAAGGGATTGGAGGAGCGGATCATGAAAGGAATGAAACAAAATCAGCGTCAAACGACAAGAAGGAATCGATGGGGTATGGTAGGCGTTAGCGCGGCCATCATGCTGGGGCTGGTGGTGGTGGCTTCGCTGGTATTGAATCTTGAGAACGAGCCAGCGGTTAGCGATATCCCGGTTGCTCAACAAGGGACTGGAGAGCATACCCCGCCAACCGCCCAGGCCGGTCATGACCCGGTAACCATCCCGAAAATCGAGCTTCCGGGCGAGAGCAACGTCAAAGCCGACATGATCGGTTTGGTTGTATACCAGGGCAATATTTACACCCAAACCGGTACGCAAATATCGCCGGAAATTGCCAAGCAGCTGCGGGGCGACAAGCTCGGTCGGTCGAAATCAGGGATTACGGAGTGGAGCTCCTCCGATGATTACACGGAGCTTGCTTCAACGATCGGCGAAATGGACATTTTCTCGGTTAAGGGATATGACGCCGATTTTAGAATCATGTCCTACATGGAGCACGACGGAGAAGTCTATGCTGAATTGTATGAGCATCTAAACGGGATTACGGTGGCCAAGGGCGAGGATATCATAGGCAAGCTGAATCTGATGGGGAACATGACGTCTGTCAAATGGCAGGATTTCGACAGCTGGAACATGGGCGAGAATAAGCAACACGAGCTTTCCGGTGATGCGGCGGTGCAAGCTTTCGTCGAGGCGTTATACGAGGCGAAGCCGGTAGCGGCCGAACCTTTGTTTGAGCAAGGGATCTACGAGACCGGGTCGGGCGAGCAGAAGTTTCTATATATTCAGTTGCAGGACGGGACGGAGGTCCAGTTAAGATTGTTTAAAGGCGGCCAATATGTGCGATATGCCAACGCGCCTGTGTTCTTTCAATTGGAGGACGAGGCGTTCACCACGCTGTGGAAGCTGATGGAGGAGTAGGTCGTCCTACCGTTTATACAACGAAAAAAAGGTAATGTAAAAAACTAGAGGCTATCCCTAATCGGATGGCCTCTAATCATTGATGTAGGGTCGCTAATGGCGCCCCCTTTATCGCATGGCGGTCCCTTGCTATTCGCGTTCCGTCGATGATGGGCGGTTCGCTTTCACGAATGCACTCGGCGTCATTCCGAAATACCGGGTAAAGGCGCGGGAAAACGTGAACAAATCCGAATAACCCAGGGATAAAGCGGTCTGCGTGATGCTGATGCCCTCGGCATATAATAGGCGGGTCGCTTTCTCCATGATCAACTGCTGCATGTAGCCGGACGGAGAGATGCCGTATCGGCGGGTAAACGCGCGGGTGAAGTGACTGCGATGCACGCCGGCCCACGTGGCAAGCTCCTCCACGGACAGGTTCTCGGTACAGTGAAGCTGCATATACCTGGGGATGGATCCGAGCCAGTCGGATGCAGCAGAAGAAGGAGATTGGTGCCGGTTCGAATTGATGCTGTGGATCAATTGGAATCCCAATGACATCAGCTGAAGACTGTGGTCTAGCTGGGGCTGCCGGAGCAATCTCTGAATCTCCTTGATGATCGCCAGGGTATCGTCCCCGAAGGCGTTTTGTCGATAGGGCCGCTCCGGACATAAATCGATATGCTTCAATATGGATGGCATCAACTCGCCCATAAAAGCCGTCCAGGTGATCGTGGTAGACGGCTGCTCGCAGTTCTTGACATAGGTATAGACCGAGCCGGGAAAGAGGCAGAACAAGTCGCCTTCCGAGAGAGAGACGCTACTGCCGTCCCATCCGAATTGCACCTTGCCGCTGGCAACGAAATGTATACTATAAAATCCGACGGACCGGGGACCGACTTTTTCGGTGAAACAGGGGTGCGTACCGGACTTGTATATCCACAATCCCATTTTTGTCTCAAATGAAACCGGATTGTTAAAGTATTCTTCTCTGGATAGTCTTGGGTTCACTGTCAAGCCTCCTCCTGCCAGCTGTTCCTGATCATTTTCTTGTTGTTGCTACTATGCAACATATTGTATAACGATTGCAAGGATTGAGCATTCCTTGTGGGCCTGTCAAAGGGTACGATGATGAGGAACAAGTCGAACATAGTAGAGGTGAATTAAGATATGAAACAACCGAATTTTATCGTCGTATATTGCGATGATCTAGGGTATGGGGACCTTGGGTGTTACGGTTCGGAAACCGTGAAAACCCCACACCTGGACGGATTGGCTGATGAAGGCATTCGTTTTACGAATTGGTATTCTAACTCTCCGGTCTGCTCTCCGTCACGAGCCTCTTTATTGACAGGCAAGTATCCGGTCAGAGCGGGAGTCGGTGAAATCCTGGGGGCGAAGCGCGGCTCGCATGGCCTGCCTGCCGCCGAGGTAACATTGGCGAAGGCGCTTAAACCCGCCGGCTACAGAACGGCATTGTATGGAAAATGGCATCTGGGTCTGTCAGAGGAAACCAGTCCGAACGCGCATGGGTTTGATGAGTTTTTCGGATTTAAGGCGGGCTGCGTCGATTTTTACTCGCACATCTTTTATTGGGGCCAAGCCCATGGCGTCAATCCCCTTCATGATCTATGGGAAAACGAAACGGAGGTTTGGGAGAACGGCCGGTATATGACCGAACTGATTACGGAACGATCCGTTGATTTCATTAAGCGGTCTCGGGAGCAGAAAGCTCCGTTCTTCTTGTTTACGTCATACAATGCGCCGCATTATCCGATGCATGCACCACAGGAATACATAAACCGGTTTGCGCATTTGCCTTGGGATCGGCAGGTCATGTCCGCCATGATTGCAGCGGTGGATGACGGCGTCGGGGAGATCGTGAAGGCGCTGAAGGAAGCGGGTTGTTATGAGGATACGGTCATCTTTTTCTCAAGCGATAACGGACCGTCCTCCGAGAGCCGGAACTGGCTGGACGGGACAGAAGACGTTTATTACGGCGGGAGCGCGGGGATCTTTCGCGGGCATAAAGCAAGTCTGTTTGAAGGCGGAATCCGCGAACCTGCCATACTAAGCTGGCCGAACGGATTGGAGGGCGGACAAGTACGCGATGAGGTGGCGGCCATGATGGACATCGTACCGACCTTTCTGGATCTGGCGGGCGTCGATAAGGCGGCGGCACCGCTTCAAGGCGTTGCACTGGATGGAAGCAGCCTGAAGGGGATGCTGCGAATGGGCGAGCCGTCGCCGCATAAGCAATTGTTCTGGGAGTATCAAGGCCAACTGGCTGTCCGGGAAGGGAAATGGAAGCTGTTGCTGAACGGGAAACTCGATTTCGACCGCGTGGTTCCGGATCAGGTTCATCTGTCCGATCTGTCCAAGGATCCCGGGGAGCGCTCCAACCTGGCGGACCATTACCCCGAGATCGTGGAACGGCTTAGCCGGGATGTGCGAGCCTGGTACGAGGAAGTGCAAAGTAACGGATCATAAGCGTGGATTAGAGCGAATCATATAAACCTTAGCGATTATGCAAAAAAAAGCCCCGGCATCGGGGCTTTTTCATATATGTTGGTGACAGGTATCAGCAGATTCCGGTAGCTGGGACCCTTAAAAAGGATTCAGCACATGGTAGAACACGTTCGGCGAAGCCATGCGATAATAATGACTGCACCAGCCGACCCCTTTGTGGTTGTCGCGGTTGGTCGTGCTGAACACCAGCCGTTCCTGCTCAAGCTCTTCAATGCTTGCCGTCTGTCCCTCAACGTATTCCAAAATGCGGAACGATGCGGTGTCCAGGCGAGTAATGACGCCGCCATAGCGGATGTCGATGACTTCCCAGCCGAAGGGCTTAAACATCCGGTGCCACTGCGTGCGGTGGACAATGCGCAGCTCTTGAACGGCTTTGGAAATGGCAGGGAGCACGACCTTGGCCATATGCCTTAAGGTATCGGTGTCCTTGGTGTCATAGGCTTTCTTCAGCAAAATGCCAATCTCGCTTTTGCGTTTGAGGACGGCGCTCAACTTCTCCGGCATATCGAACAGATAGTCCAGCTCGGCTCTGCTATCGCGCTTCGCTCGCAGGTTTTGCTCCAGTTCGGCATAGTGGTTCGAGAGGTCCAGGCCTTCGATCTGTTTGTCGAACATCCCGAGGAGCACGTCCTGATACAGCAAAAATTTCGACGGGTTGCTCTGCTTGGCGTTGTTCGGCTCCTGGCCGGGGATTTCGTCCAGATCCTTAAGCAGGAGGAATGTATCCATATCGATGCCCGTACAGAATTTCACCCGTTCCGCCAACTGAACCGGGGACGGCTTCTGTTCCGAGTAGGCATGCTCGGCATAGAGCTGCAGACCGAGCAGCGCCGCGAACGGATTTCCTTCGTTGCCGTCATCGCCCCACATCGTGGCGTATACCTCGCGGATTCCCTCCTGCTTGCACACTTGAAGCGCAACATCCGAAGCGTTCAGGGACAAACCGTAGTTGACGCCGAAGGTGTTGAAAATCCAGACGGCTCCCGCAAACACGAGGTTGCACCCCAGCGGACGGTGATTGGCGATCAGCTTCTTATAGTCCTCCGGCTCCATGTGGGTATAGTCCCAGTACACCATGTCCACGTCCTTCGGGATGCGGCGGGCCATATCCTCTGGAATCGACGTTTCCTTATCGTAATATGCCGCATCGCCGCCTCCGCCGGCAGCGAGCTTCAGAAACATGTCGCTCCACATCATCGGCTTCAGGCCGCGTTTGCGAACGGCAGCCAGGACTTTGTCCAGATGGGTGATCATGATGTCGAAACGGCTCACATAACCGTTGTGATCCAAATATTTTCCCCGACCAAGCTCCTCCGCTTCGTCCATCCCGATATGAATCTTGCTGCTGCGGAACGGAGCGCTGGCTGCCTCGATCATCCGTTCAATCAGGGAATCTGTCTGCTCGCTGCCGACAAGAAGGGCCCCCTTCGTATCACGGTAATGTTTGATGGGCTCCCACTTCAGAAACTCCTCCAGGTGCGCCAAGGTTTGGATGCTCGGGAAAGCCTCGATGCCGAATTGATCGGCATAATCGTCAATGGCTTTCAGTTCCGCCTGCGTGTAGCGGCCGCGCATATAACCGAAATACGGCTCGCCTTCGATCTGGTAGGTATCCTCCATGTATAACATCACGCTGTTCATCCCCATCAGGGCCATCTTGTTCAGCATGAGCTTGAAGCTGTCCACGGTAAGCACGGCGTTGCGGGACAGGTCGAACATCGGGCCGATCCGGTCAAATTGCTGACGTTCGTGAAGGTGGAACGTATCGCTTTGGCGGCAATGTTGAACCAGCAAGCCGAGTCCCCGGAAAAATTGATGTTTTCGTCCGTAACGAATATAGGCGTGAGTCCGGTCCCTGCCGACCTCCAGATCTCCATCCGACAAGGCTACCTCTACGGGGACTCCGTCCTCCCCAAGCTCTACGCCAAGCTCATCCAGCAGCAGCTGAATGCCGGGCATGACATCCGTAACAGCGCCCTCAAAACGAAATTTCATATGAAATCCCCCTGCATCCATGATTTTGCGAACATTAAACATTATATCATTATAATGTTTAATGTTATGGGAATCGTCGTGGGAAATCAATCATTAGTTTGCGAAAGTATGCTTCCAATTCATTTTACTAGAAACAACAATCAGTAACACCTTAAACGGATGAAACGCGCGTGGAAGGGAATCAGTCATTCCGATGGTTGATTCCCTTTATTTGTTAGAGCTAGATCTGCTGGAGAGAGTCTCACTTGAGCCGCAAAATAGTTCTTGAAAACAGGCCAAAATGTGGTTGACGGCAAGGAACCTCGATACTACAATAAAGAATGCAAACGTTTCCATTGTAATCGCTTTCATCCATCTTTGTTTCATTCTATATTTCGAACCATTTCTCTAACCATTGTCAGTTATTGTCGTGCTTTACTTGATGGAAGCTCAAACCTATTTATGCAAGCGTTTGCGCAATAATTGGCATTAAAATAGCATCAACTGCACCTAATCCAAGAACCGAAGGAGGTTATTTGTTCATGAGAATGACTGTTTTAAGCAAACGAACGTGGTCCATCATCATGATTTTTTCGTTGATTTTCTCCATGCTCGGCATTCTGCCATCAACGGCCGATGCCAATAACGTGCCAAGCCAGGTTACGCTGGTAGGGACTCTGCAATCCGAACTAGGCCATAGCGGAGATTGGGATCCGGCCGCCGCCGCGACAACCATGAAGAATATGGGGAACGGAGAATACAGCTTTACCGGCCACTTGCCCGCGGGATCGTACGAGTACAAGATCGCGATTGACGGTAAGTGGGATGAGAATTACGGTTCCGCCAATTATTCCAATCCAAGCGGAGCGAGCAAGGATGGCAACATTCTAATAACGCTCGCTCAGGACTCTCAGGTTACTTTTTATTACAACCACGGGATCCACCGGATTGCGGATTCTACATACTACGTTCCGATTGAAGCGGATAAGCTTCCAAGAGTGATCGGCAGCTTCCAGTCGGGCATCGGCGAAGCAGCCGACTGGTCGCCTGCGGATGCAAGATTAATTATGCAGGATTCCGATTATGACAATGTATACACGGTGACAGCCGACGTGTACGAAGGGGATCATGAGTATCAAATCGCTTTGGGCAGCGATGCGGCAAGCGCGGTTCACCCCGCTAATCGGGAAGCGCTTCAGCTGCCGCAAGATGTGAAGGTTACATTCAGCTATAATGCGAACGATCATGGTGTTGCCGCTCGTTTCACGGTGCCTGCAGATCCGGGAACGCCGGTTCCCGCTAACCATCTGCGCGTCCATTACAACCGGGCAGACGTGAATTACGGCAGCATTGGTCTGTGGATTTTTGATGACGTTGCAGTTCCGTCAGCCAACTGGCCGACAGGCGCAACGCCATTCCCGAGCGGTCAGCAGGACAGCTACGGCACCTTCGTCGACATTCCGCTCAAGGACGGCGCCCAAAAAGTCGGGATCGTCGTTGTCGACCGCATTAGCGGCAACAAAGACGGCGGCGACAAAAAATTTGCCTTAACCTCGCCGGGCATGAACGAAGTATGGCTCAAGGAAGGCTCCGATACGGTATATAGCTTTGAGCCTGTTGAGCTGCCGGCAGATACCGTGCGTATCCACTATCAAAGACAGGATCAGAACTACGATCCGTACGGTTTGTGGATATGGGGTGATGATGTCGCTGCGCCTTCGAAAGACTGGCCGACAGGAGCCACCATGTTCCCGGCAGATCAAACCGACCGTTACGGCGCTTACGTGGACGTGCCGATGAAGCCGGGGGCCCAGAAGATTAATTTCCTCGTGCTGGATCCGTCCAAGGGAGATGCCGGGAAAGACGGCGGCGACAAGGGTTTTACCCTGATAGACCGATACCAGCATTTGTTTATTAAAGAAGGCGACAATACCGTCTACACATCTCCGCATGGGGAGGTGCCTACGGGGTTAGTCTCGGCAGAGGTATTGGCTCCCGGAAAACTCCAGCTCGGATTTACGATGACCGATGGCTTGGAAGCGGATATGCTGAAGAATGAGCTGCAGATCAAGGATAAGGACGACAACACGGTTACCATTCAAGACGTGAAGATTGTCGGAAAAACCACCATCGAAGTGTCGGCATTATTCCAGTTGGATCAGACTCCGCTTAAGGTAACCTACGCCGGAAAAACCGTATCGGCTTCGACCGGCTGGAGAATGCTGGATGAGATACACGCGTACGACGGCGATGATCTCGGGGCGACTTATCAGTCCGGTGGGGCCGAACTCAAGCTGTGGGCACCGACGGCAACCGAGGTCACCGCGAATGTGTACAGCAAGGATAATGAAACGCAGTTGATCGGCAATGTAACCCTGCAAAAAGGCGATAAAGGGGTATGGTCGGTTCAATTGAAGCCGGGGGACCTAGGGATCCAAGATTTTAGAGGATATTTTTATCAATACGAAGTGACCAACAACGGTGTGACGAAAGCCGTGCTGGATCCATATGCCAAATCCATGGCGCAATTCAGAGTGAACACCAAAGGTGAAGCAGGACCGGACGGTGATACCGTCGGCAAAGCGGCTATCGTCGACTTGAGTCAAACGGATCCTGCCGGCTTCGGTTTTGCGGACATTCCTGGTTATGAGCAGCGGGAAGACGCCATCATCTGGGAGATTCACGTCCGGGATTTTACGTCGGATCCGACGATTGAGAACGATCTGCATAACGCGACTTGGGGATCCTACGACGCATTCAAAGAGAAGCTCGAATACATCAAGTCCCTTGGCGTTACCCATGTTCAGCTGCTGCCCGTGATGGCGTGGTATTACGGGGACGAAGCTGCCATGAAGAACAGGGAGCTGGAATATTCGGCAAAAGACAATGAGTACAACTGGGGATATGATCCGCACAGTTATTTCTCGCCTGATGGTGCTTACTCCGAGGATCCTACGGATCCGGAATTGCGAATCAAGGAACTGAAAGCGATGATTAACGCCATCCACGAGGCGGACATGGGCGTCGTATTGGACGTGGTATACACCCATATGGCCAAGGCAGACTTCCTGAATGATATCGTGCCAAACTATTATGCCTTCCAGGACGCCAACGGCAATTTCATCGGCGGCTTCGGCAACAACCTGGCAACCAACCATAAGATGGCCGAGAAGCTGATGGTAGACTCCGTGAAATACTGGTTCGACGAATACAAAATCGACGGCATGCGCTGGGACATGATGGGCGACGCCACGTATGAGGCTGTACAGAACGCCTATGATGCCGCAGCCTCCATTAACCCGAACGCTCTGTTTATCGGCGAGGGCTGGGTCACCTTCGGCGGACATCTGTCGGATCCTTCCCTGGCAGGCAAGGGGGCAGACCAGAATTGGATGGATAAGACGGACGACGTCGGCGTCTTCTCGGATGAGTTCCGCAACGAGCTGAAATCCGGCTTCGGCAATGAAGGTGAGCCTAGATTCATTACGGGCGGCGCACGCGACATCCAAACGATTTTCAACAATATCAAGGCCCAGCCTAGCAACACGAAGGAAGATGACCCGGGCGACATCGTTCAATACATTGAAGCCCATGACAATCTGCCGCTGTACGACATCATTGCGCAGTCTATCAAGAAGGACCCTTCGATAGCAACGAATGATCTGGAGATTCATAAACGCATTCGTCTGGGCAACCTGATTACTTTGACTTCGCAAGGAACGGCTTTCCTCCATGCAGGACAGGAATACGGACGGACTAAGCAATGGCTGGGTCAGGGTGTGCCCGAGCAAAAATATCACGAATTAGAGGACGAGGCGGGAAACCGTTTCGGTTATTTCATCCACGACTCCTACGACTCCTCTGATGCCATCAACATGTTTGATTGGGAAAAGACAACGGATGAAACCAAGTATCCGGAGAACAACAAGACGAAGGAATATACGACCGGATTGATCGAGTTAAGAAAATCGTCCGACGCCTTCCGCCTGGGCGATCAGTCCATAGTGAATTCGAATGTGACCCTGCTGCAGATTCCCGAGGTGAAAGCGCAGGATCTGGTCATTGCGTATAAAAATAAAGCCACGGACGGAACCGGCACTTATTATGTATTCGTTAATGCCGATAACCAGTCGAGATCGTTGACGCTTAGCGAGGATCTAACCTCCGGCACGGTGGTGGTTGATAACGACGAAGCGGGCACGACCGGCGTTAAGGCGAAGTCCGGATTTACGTTAACCTCCGGCTCGATTACGCTTGAGCCTCTGACGGCCGTTGTAATTAAAATGAAAGCTAAGATCGATGACGGTGGCAACGGCAGCAACCCTGGCAGTGGAAATGGAAATGGAAACGGGGGAGCAGGCGGCAATCCGTCGACCGATCCGGGAACGAAGCCAAATCAGGGTCAGCGGATCGTCAACGAAGAGTCGCTGCGCAGCGGGCAAGAGAAAGTGACGATTCAACTGGGTGCCGAGGATATCGAGGTTCTCTTGCCGCTGACGGCAGGGGACATCATGGGAGAGAAGCCGCTGGAGCTGAAGTGGGACGGCGTGATGGTACAGCTTCCATCCGCGCTGCTCAAAGCGCTGCGCCAGCTCGTACCGGCCGATCAGGCTAAGGATGCGGTTATCTCGTTTAAGCTGGAAGAGGTTGGATCGCAGACGGCTGCCTCTCTTATAGCCAAAGCAGCTGCTTCCGAGAAGGCTAAACTGAAGCAGGGCAGCAAGCTGTATGATTTCCAGCTTTCCGTCCGCACGAAAGACGGCAAGGAATATAAACTGGAGCGTTTCATAGCACCCGTAACGATTGGATTTGCAGTCGACAGCGCCATTCACGGCAAACTGGCCGGTATCTACCATATCTCGGATCAAGGCCAACTGAAATATGCTGGCGGCAAGCTGGTAAACGGGCTGCTGACGGCCGAAGTCAGCCAATTCAGCACATATGCTGCATTGGAATATGATAAATCGTTTGTGGACCTTACCGGCCATTGGGCCGAGCAAGCGGTAAAAGAGCTTTCCGCGAAGCATATTGTAAATGGCACCGGCGATACGAAATTCAGCCCGAATCAGTCGCTGACACGCGCGCAGTTCGCTGCAATGCTCGTTCGTGCCCTGAGTCTTGAAAGTACGCAAGGCACGGCCTTCACCGATGTGGACGGCGAAGCGTGGTATGCTTCGGCGATTGCGGCAGCTTATCAGCATGGACTGGTGAATGGCAGAGGCAAGGACACCTTCTCGCCGAACGCGGCCATCACCCGCGAGGAGCTGGCTGTGATGCTTTATCGTGCATACCGGACCAGGGGGAACGCCTCTTCTTTAGCAGAAGCACCGGACCTGAAGGATAAGCAGCAAATTTCTCCATGGGCACTCCAAGAGGTGAATGAAGCCTTGTCCCTTGGCTTGATGAAGGGGCATGCCAATGGCATGTTTACGCCTCACGCCGAGACTACCCGTGCGGAAAGCGCGCAAGCCATGCTGAATCTGTTGGACCGACTCTGAAGTAGCACCAGATATTCTTAAGCAAGAATATTAAATCAGGAAAAGAGCCCTGGATGATTCAGCGGCTCTTTTTACCGTCATATGACAGTGTTTTCTTTTTTCTACTCATCCGCCTTATAAATAGTAAGTATGCACTCCTTGCCTACCGTCAACTCTAGTACGCAGAGTTATATGAGTGGCCTTGGTTGGTTCGTTCGTCATTTATATTTTAGAAGTCCTTCAGGCAATCCCTGAAGGACTTTTTTTTGTGTCTTTTGTCGCAGAACCATTGGATTATTTATGTAATTTTGATATAGTTACCCTACCTCTATGATCTTGCTTGCCTCGGCTTGGCGCCTCTATTCTTACAACAATTCTCTGCGTTCCACCATGGCTTTCCAGACACGGGACGATCATGCCCGTATCATATTAGCAAGGCGAGTTATCTGATACCAAATGGAATGAATTGTGAATCGGCAGGCCTATCGCGTGAGGAAAATGCATCTAACTTCGAAATGAGACGTAGTATGTGTTATATCCTTCATTTACCTATGTTTTACGGATATTTTAAAAGGCGGTTATAAGTCGAATCAGTCATCGCTCTATAGGAGTAAGGGAGGTGTTAATTCTTGAATGGCTCGAAATCCGTGAAGCTGCTCCTGCTTATGGCGGTTATCGCGATCGTAAATATTGTGCTGGTTTCGCCCGGGTTGCTCGGATTCCACATCGGTAGCGATAGCGCCTTCCAGTCGGCATCGGTCATTACCGTATGGATTGTTAGTGTTCTTGCACTCTTTTATGGCAGTTATGTTTTGTTATTCAAGCCTCCGGCTGTGAAGGCGATCCAAACGATTCAGACCCGTGAGGATTACATAGACGCGCTTCATCATTATCGCAACGTGAAAGTGCTGAAGAATGATATCGCCCTTGCCCTGGACCAATTGGAACGAATCGAGAAAAAGAGAAACGCGCTGCTGGATGTCCTGGGTCAGCGTTTTGAGCAAACGGAGCTCAGTTACAAGAAATTCATTGCGGTCATCGATGAGGTTGAGAAGCTGTTCTATCTCAATATCCGAGGGATTCTGAACAAGCTGGGCGTCTTCGCCGCATCCGATTTCAACCGCATGGCCGATCAGCCCAAAGCATCCCAGCTATCCAGCAAGGTGGCGCAGAAAAAAACAGCCTTATACCAAGAGTATCTGGCTTACGTGACCGGTTATCTGGAAGCGAATGAAGAAATCATGCTCAAGCTCGATAAACTGCTGCTGGAGATTTCCTTGCTTGGCAGTACCGATTACCGGGATGTGGAGGAGATGCCATGCATGAAGGAAATCGATACGTTAATCAAGCAAACCAAACTATATAAGCAATAAGAGAGGGAGATGATTATGCGAAGCAAAGGGAGTGCCTTTGTCGTATTAGTGGCCATTGCAGTGGTCGTGTTTGTTCTGGTGTATGCGGGGATCACGTTAACCTCCAATCTGGGCAAGAGCCAGTCTGAGGTCGATTCGGAAGGCGCGGCTAAGAAAATCAACAAAATCTACAAGGACATTGTGGTCACGACGGCGGATCCCATAAAAGGCCAAGTCGATCTGGACCCGGTTGCCGTAGCCGACTCTCTGCCCGATATATCCAAGTTTCCGATCTCGGTCGAGAATACGACGGACTTGTATGTTGAGATCTTCTCCTCGCCCGAGAAGGCAGGGCCTGGTATTGACGGTTGGTTGAATGAAGTGGCAGCGGAGTTCAACAACTCCAAGCCGGTGGTGAACGGCAAGCCGGTATCGGTTAAAATCCGTAATATCGCGTCGGGAACCGCAACCGATTACATAACATCCGGAAAGTACGTGCCGGACGCTTTTACGCCTTCTAATGAACTGTGGGGGGAGATGGTTAAGGAATATGGCGTCAAGGCCGAGCTTGTATCCAAGCGCCTCACGGGGAACGTGACCGGCGTTGTCACTCGGAAGGCCAAATACGATGAATTGGTGGAGAAGTACGGCTCCTTGAACGTCAAGACGCTGACGGATGCGATATCGAATAACGAATTGGCGATGGGTTACACAGATCCTTTTGCGAGCTCCACGGGTCTAAACTTCCTGATCACGGCCCTTGAAACGTTTGACAGCTCCGATCTGCTTAGTGAAAAAGCGGTACAGGGCTTCGAGAAATTCCAGGCGAACGTCCCTTTCACGGCTTCGACCACGATCCAGATGCGCGATGCGGCGAAGTCCGGCATGCTGGATGCCTTTGTCCTGGAGTATCAGACCTATGTCAACGCGGCGGACATGAAGAGCGGTTACGTCTTTACCCCGTTTGGCGTAAGGCACGACAGTCCCTTGTATGCGCTCGGGAAAGTGCCGAAGGAGAAGCTGGACATCATTAAGAAATTCGCGGCGTTTGTTGAGCAGGACAAATACCAGAAGTTAGCCGACAAAAAAGGGTTCAATGGTCTTAACGATTATCAATCCGAGCTTGAAGTTGTCGACAGCAGTCTGCTGCCTTCTGCGCAGAAGCTGTGGAAAGAGAAAAAAGATGGCAACAAACCGGTTGCGGCTGTGTTTGTAGCGGACGTGTCGGGAAGCATGGACGGCGAGCCGTTAAACCGCCTCAAGGAATCGCTGTTGACCGGGCAGAAATATTTGGGCCGGGACAACAGTATCGGCTTTGTATCGTATTCCACGGATGTCACGATTAATCTTCCGATCGGCAAGTACGACTTGAATCAGCAGTCGATGTTTGTCGGGGCGATCAACAGCCTTGAAGCCAGCGGGAATACCGCCACCTTTGACGGCATTGTGGTGGCAATGAAGATGCTTCAGGACGAGATGGCGGCGAATCCGGACGTGAAACCTCTGATTTTTGTGCTGAGTGACGGGGAGACGAACGTTGGGCACTCCCTGGATGACATCCGGGAACTGATCAAAGCGTATAAAATCCCAGTATACACGATCGGCTATAATGCCAACATTCAGGCGCTCCAGAGCATATCTAGCATCAATGAAGCAGCCAGCATCAACGCGGATACCGACGATGTCGTATACAAAATCGGCCAGCTGCTGAATGTGCAGATGTAGCAGCATTACAAGCGTTTTTCACATATAACGAAATGGTTCACACAAAAAACTTGTAGGAGGGGTTATATTGTCATTTACGATGGAAGTCATTAGTCCCGAAGAGATTAAGACGGCGATTGAAGAGCAGGTGAAGCCTGAGCCGGAAGAAGTCACGCAGCTGAAGGAGCTGGCGGCTAACAATGTGCAGGCCATCATGGAGCTGGATATCGAATCGCTCGAGAAGCGAAGACAAGTGCTGCAATCCATCGAGAGCTTTGGCATCAGCTCGATGAGATCCTCCTCGGAGAAGAATGCGCTTCTGCAGGTTCAGGTGGGAAGATTATCGAAAACCGGGGATGAAGGCGGTCAAGTGGCCAAAGGGTTAACGGAGCTGCAGCTGCAGCTGAAGGATTTGGACCCGAGCGTTGTGGATTTTGCGAAGAGCGGGCTGCTGGGCATGGTGTTTAACCCGCTGCGCCGATATTTTGCCAAGTTTCAAAAGGCGGATGCCGTCATTTCAGATATCATCATTTCTCTTGATAAAGGCAAAACCGTATTAAAGAACGACAACACCACGCTGGAGATTGAACAGCAAACCCTCCGTGAGCTCACCAAAAAGCTGCAAAAGGAAATTCAGCTGGGGATGCTTATGGACGCAGAGATCGAATCCCAGGTCGAGGCGGCCAAAATACGGCAGGAGTCGGAGGATAAAATCCGGTTTATTACCGAAGAAGTGCTGTTCCCGCTGCGCCAGCGCGTGATGGACCTGCAGCAGATGCTGGTCGTGAACCAGCAGGGGATTATGGCGATTGAAGTGGTCATTCGGAACAACAAAGAATTAATTCGCGGCGTAGATCGGGCGAGAAACGTGACGGTAACGGCGCTGAAAATCTCGGTCACGGTGGCTAGTGCCCTGTACAACCAGAAGATTGTCCTGAAGAAAATCGAGCTGCTGAACGAAACCACGAACAATCTGATCAGCGCTACCTCCAAAATGCTGAAGGATCAAGGTGTGGCAATCCACAAGCAGTCGCTGGAAACGAGTATCTCCGTCGATACCTTGAAGCAAGCGTTCACGGATGTGCTGTCGGCGCTCGATTCCATCAGCACTTACAAGCAGGAGGCGCTCCCGCGGATGCGTGAGACGATCCATCAATTCAGTGAGCTGGCGGTAACAGGCGAGCAGCAGATCCAGCGCTTGGAGCGGGGGCAGAAGCTGGGACTGTAGGACAGGACGGGACATATTTTAAAAAAGAGTGTGTAGGTACGAGACTGCGCACTCTTTTTATTTGGCCAAAGCCTTAGGCCCGCAAATAATTGAGCAGGATCTGCTTGAGGATGCCAGCTGTTTCTCGGGCGCGAGGTCCGGCTCGACCACCAGGATTTTTTTGGGGGAGGGACAGCTTTCTGGCGAAAATGCCGAACGTAGCCGTTCCGCGATGGAACGGAAGGTTTCGAGAACGGTTTCCAGCTTTTTCGTAGCGATGGCAACGACGAGTTTTTCCTTACGCGGAAAAAACCGAAAAATGGTGGCAATGCCCATTTTGGCCTCGGTGGCGACATCCTGCATGGTGGCTGTTTCAATGCCTTTATGGGTAAATACGCACTCTGCCACTTTTGACCACAACAACAGCGTATACATTGGCGGAAACAGCGGCCCGCAAAAGGACCGCTGTTTTATGGCGTTATTTCAATGGAATATTCCTTAATGAGGGACGTAAGTTCTTGGAAGGTGAATTTATGATTTACCATATCGACCGTAAAATCCTCTGCTTGTTTTTGTTCCATGATAAATCGATAACCGTTATAACGTAGAAACAGGAGAAGAGCCGTGAAGGCTGTTCTTTTGTTGGCATTTTGAAATGGGTGATTTTGTCCCAGTGATTCAAATAATGCAGCTGACTTTTCCCAGATGGATAAATAAGCGTCTTCTCCAAAAGCTGATGATTGAGGCCGATGGAGGGCGGACTCCAGTAAATGTGAATTTTTCACGCCGATATGCTCGCCAATACTATATTTCTGTATCATCGCAACGTTTATGGCGATAACCTCTTGAGAGGTTAGATAACGTATAGGGCTCATCGATCTTTTAACCCTTTTAAGGTCTGGTCGTATTCACTCATGATCTCAGACAAAGTATCTAAGAAATCAGGGCTGAGGCCATCAGGAAGGGAGACCTTATTAGCTTTTTTAATGATGATCTCTCCATTTGTTTGATTAACATCAATTTGTACCGTATCGCCTAGTTCTAGACCAATCTGTTTGAGGGCATCAGTCATTGTAATTCCCAGGCTGTTGCCGAACTTAGTGACTTTCCGTTCCATTTCGTTCACCCTGCTCATATAAAGTTTGCCTCCTTTATTATATTATTCAACTGTTATAACAATTATACATTGATTGAGAAATAAGATAAATCTCGATTCTTATAGTAGTGGTTAAATGCAGGAGCCGGCTATCCATATGCAGAAATCAATGCTCAGTGAATGCTTGATCATCCGGATGGTGAAGGGAGGCGATGCAATTGGAACGAAGAAGGGAACTTATGGCCGCCGCTGTAAGCAGGTTCGGACTCTTGGAGAGGGATAGACTCCAGACGCATTTTTCCGAACACAGCCTTGTCTGTTCTTATCGGCTTGGTGCCAGGACCGTTTATGTGCGCATAACGGATGAGTCCCACAAACCGTATGTGAAAATTGAGGGCGAGGTGCAGTGGGCCGAGTTTCTTGGAAGTAAGGGAGTGTGCGTTTCGAGACCGCTTTATTCAGTGGAAGGGAATCTGGTGGAACGTATCCGGATGGAGGACCGTGAATATACGGCGGTGTGTTACGAGGAGGCCAAGGGGCGTCCGGTCGGAGAGAACGATGCCAATGAGCGATTATACAAGCGAATGGGCCAATTCATGGGCTCCATGCACCGTATCACCAAAGGGTACACCCATCTGGATCCCGTTACAAGACGCCCTGATTGGTCGGATGAGGCGGAAAAGGTTCGGTATATCGATTTACCGCTAACCGAGAAAGGCGTCACCCGTCGTTACGAGGTTTTGCTCCATTATATTTCGGAGCTTCCGATTGCTGCGGACGCTTATGGACTGATCCATGCGGATTTTCATTACGGCAATTTTTTTGTAAATGGGGATACGTTGTGTCTGATTGATTTTGATGCAAGCCGGTATTCATGGTTCATTGATGATATTGCGGTCGCCGCGTTTTTCTCGAGTTTAACCGAAGGGGCAGATGCGGAGCCGGATCAGTTTCTGACCCCGTTTCTAGAAGGATACCGTCTGGAGCATCATCTGGAGGATAAGTGGTTTCGAGAAATTCCGTATTTCATGAAGCTGCGAGAAATGGGGCGTTATATCAAGCTATTCCATGCTTGTAGCGGGAAGCTTGATAAACTCCATCCGTGGGGGCAATGGTATATGAGGGGACGTAAGGAAAAGATTTTGCGAAGTTTTCCGGCCATTTAATAAACGCAGCCTTGGTTTGAAAGACGGAGCCAAGGCTTTTTTATTTTGTAAAAACCCGCCGCGGTTGATTCCAACGTGAAGGCGAATGTAAGAAGGAACTATGTGCATGCATGATCGGCAATACGCTGAAGAGTGAGGCCGTTGTTGAACTGATCGAAGTGAATGAACCCATCGAAACGAGCAGCAATGCGTAATGGGCACGCTTTTATGTTAACCTTTCAAGCCAATCCAACAACAGCCTTAGTCCAGGATTCATCGCGGACTAAGGCTGTTCTTAAGGGACCATACAATGCAATATTATGAGTACGTGCTGCATCTATTTTCGCCGTATGCTTATAACGTTTAGTTACGACTGCGGCTGCACATCCCGCTCAAAAGCGACGATCCACTCGCCCTGAATGGCGGCATAGCCGGTGTCTCCCTCCACAACAAGACCGTACAGATTCTTGACATCGAGATATTCCTTCCGCTCCCCATTATCAAATTCGAGGGTGATGTAGTAATATGTTCGGGATGAATTGCTGGAATGGATCATGCTGTTATCCCCGTTGTGATGATTGGTGTGGTGACGGACGTCCATACGTTTGGAGACAACCCGGGCAAACTCGGACGTGCGAGGTGACTTGGCGTTCTTAACATAACGGGCGCCATTAGAGATGAAGCCCACAATCACAATCACGAATACAATTCCAATCAGAATGGGAACCAGCGTAAACATAAAATCAAATCCTCCGCCAAAAGATGTTCCTTGCGGCATCATCGACTGCACTCCTCTCTGTCCGTTATTTTTTCATTGTATATATGTACGGTAAAATGGATTGAAATGTTTCAATCTTAAAGAATCAGTCATTTCACGCTTACTCCAGAGTCAGCATAATGCAATCCCAGCTGATAAGCACGCTCGAGCAAACTCTCCATATGCTCCGGTCTACCCTCCAACGTATCATAGAAGAATTCCACACAGGAATTCTTGATTCCGGAGTAGTCGGCCATTCCAATATTGAGGGAAAGGGATAACATCTGATCATAGCCCCGCTTGGCAAAATGATCTTCCGAAGCTCCCGCGAGCGCCAGCCATAATACCTGTTGGTGATGAAGCTTTGAGCCGCCGCCGTAAGCGAAGCCATGATTCCAGACACGGTCGATATACCCTTTCAGCATGGCCGGGATTCCGTACCACCACACCGGGAAGATATAGGCCAGCGCGTCGTGTTCCTTCATTCGTGCAATTTCGGCTTCTACTTCAGGAGAATAGATCTTGGTAGGATTAGACCAATCAGGTTCGTCTGCCTCCCACAGGACCGGATCGAAACCGTTGCGGTGGAGGTCCAGAATCTCCGCTTCATGCCCGGAGTCCCGAAGCCCTTGTACAAACTTCTCGGTAATTGCAAATGTAAAGGAATTTTCGCGTGGATGCGTAACAACCGTTAATACCTTCATGAGGGTTCACCGTCTCTTTCTTCTCTTCGAATTTGAATGCCAAATTGTTCAATACGTGTCATTGCAGTTACAAGAGGAACCAGCGTTTCAGGTAGATAGAAGCCTCCGGGAGCAGAAGGTGAGCCATCCCAGCCCAGAATACGCTCAATGGAAAGGAGGATGCCGAGGGCCGTAAAATGCGCCTGTCCCTTCGGATCGGTCAACGTGATTCTCCGTTTCGCGGAACGGCCGTCAAGAAGAACACCTTCAAGATCAATGTAGAGGTCTTGAGAGGCCGTGCCTCCAGCCCGTGTCCCTATAGAGTCATGAATGGCGAAATCGAATCGAATATTAGGCGCTCCCGTAACTGCAGCGAGGCTTGGAACATCCAATAAACTCATGGGATGGCCCTCTACCCGGGAACCGTTTGAAAGACTTATGCTTCTCGGATACTTCGTAGCCTCAACCCATTTCCATATCCCGTTTTCCCGGATGAGGGCACGGTTGATAAATCCCTCGGTTTCCTCAAGCGTCATAGGCCCCATTGGATCGCGTTCATCATAGTGACCCGCCAAGCCGATCGATTGGATGCTTCGGAAAGACTTCGCCTCCTGATACGCGACCAAGGTCAGGATTCCCGCTTGCGAATGTCCCAGAGGTACAATCGGTGCTTGAGGAGGATGGCTTTGCATGGCGAATAGAATAGGTGTCAATTCGTCGGCAAGCTTGGTGATCCCGATATGCGCAATTCCTTTTGCAAGGGCCTCTTGCATGAGGAGGTCGGCCGGATCCTGGATGGTAGAAACGATAAGGTCGGCTTGATCCAGCTCTGTTGGAGACAGACCCTGGCGGATATCTAAAAAAGCGGTACGGGCGTTTCCTAGCTCTTGTACTAGAAAGCTCCCCTTCTCGGGATGCCTTCCGGCGAGTATAATCTCGGCATCTTGATTGATCGTTCGGATATGCCGGGCAACGGCACTCCCGATTACGCCATAACCTCCGGCAATGTATATACGCTGCATGCCATTTCACCTCCAATTTTTATGCTTAAGCACTGGTATAAGGGGATTATGTATCATATAATGGCTGGAAGGAAGTACGCACTTAATTGTTCTATAGGTACCTAAAAGTATCATTAGTACCCCAAGGTGCCTGTTATCCGTCCTATGCGACTTACGTTCGAAAAGGAGAGAAGACCTTATGAATGGGGAGCGACAATACAATATTCCGTCTGAGGCGACCATGGATGTAATCGGCGGCAAGTGGAAGGTCATTGTGCTGTGCCACTTAAGTTATGGCCCCAAGCGAACGAGTGAAATTAAGAAGCAGATGCCGGATATTACGCAGAAAATGTTAACCCAGACGCTGCGGGAGCTGGAGGAGGATGGGATTATCACGCGAACGGTCTTTAATCAAGTGCCGCCTAAGGTCGTGTACGAGCTGAGTGAAGTGGGCGTTTCGCTACAACCGATCCTTGATCAAATCTGTGAATGGGGCGAGAAGTACTTGAATGGGAAATCGAAGGTAATTACACCTTGAGGACAGACAAAATAAAAGCTGCTGACCTAATAAGGGTCCGTAGCTTTTTTATTTTTAAACATAGAGTGTTGTGACTCATCATTTCCATAGGGTAGAGGAAAACCCCAGATATCCGCAGAATATTAGTTCTTTAGACTCATTAAAATCCGGGTGATTTGAGCAATTTCTATGTTTGTCGAGAAATTGAATAGTTACTATAGATATAATAATGGATAGGGTGTAGGGCTGGGGAGGCCGTGAATATAAGGATTATCAATTTCTGATATGCAGCGGGACGAGTCACCCATGAATTAATAGAAACGTTTGTCCATTAGGAAACGTATGATCTTCATAGGACCTAAGGATTACTCACAAAAGGAGTGTGTACAGCTCAGATGGAAGGCAATTATAACTTATATATTGTTGGGCTTTCAATTGCGATTGCTATACTTGCTTCATACTCGGCTTTGAATATTACCTCTAAAATTTCGGATGCGAACGGCAAATCCAAGTTTTTTTGGCTTTGCGGTGGCGCCATGGTCATGGGAAGCGGCATTTGGTCCATGCATTTTGTCGGCATGCTGGCCATGCACATGAATATGAATGTGAGGTACGATGTCTTTCTGACCATCATGTCGATGCTCGTCAGCGTGGTTTCCTCCTTCATTGCGTTTTATATCACGATGCCCAAAAACATTAACTGGTCCAAAATCGCCATTGGCGGTTTCATTATGGGAAGCGGCATCGTCACCATGCATTACATGGGAATGGAAGCCATGGTCATCCATGCCGAAATTAGTTATGATCCCGGCATTTGGGTTCTGTCCGCCATCATTGCATTGGTTGCTTCCTATGCGGCTTTATTATTGTTTCTCCGTTTTCGGAATCATCCCAAGTCCAGCTTTCTTAAGTGGGGCTCGGCGGTTGTCATGGGATTTGCCGTATGCGGGATGCATTATACAGGCATGAAAGCTGCACGGTTTGAGGCGCATGCCGGTATGATCACACAGCCGCCGCAGTCTGTCGATTTTCTTCTTCTGTATGGTGTGACGGTCACGATTTTTGCTATCCTACTGGTTTCTTGGGGGGCGATGTTCTTTGATCGGCATGTGCTGGAAAAGCTGGCCTATCAGGATACGATCACGGGATTGCCTAACCGCAATGAAATGAACCGATTCTTTGAGACGAATGCCGAGACAGAGAAGATTACGATCCTGTTTCTGGATTTGGACCAATTCAAGGCTATCAACGATACGCTGGGCCATAATGTCGGGGATTTGCTGGTCCAGGAAGTGGGTAAGCGACTGCGTCAATTCATTCGAGGCGGCCAGCAGGTATTCCGGATCGGCGGGGACGAATTTCTGGTTATTTTGAAGCAAAGCGACCCGAATTATGCCCAGCGCTTAGCCGACGATATACTTCAACAAATAAAAAACGTGTACCATATCGACGGCAACGAATTGTACGTGACGGCAAGCATCGGAATCAGCATCGGTTCCGTCCATAGCTCTGACCGTACGACGCTGCTGAAGAATGCGGATACCGCAATGTATAAAGCGAAGGGACTGGGCAAGAACCAGCAATGCCTCTATGACGAGGAGATGGGTCTTCAAGAGGTTCGCAAAATGGAATTGGAGAAGGACCTGCAACGAGCGTTTGAGCTGAAGGAGTTCTTCATTGTATATCAGCCGAAATGGAATGTGCAAAGTGATCGCTTGGTCGGATTCGAGGCGCTGCTTCGCTGGAAGCATCCCAGATTAGGCGTGATATCGCCACTTGAATTCATTCCGATTGCCGAAGAGACGGGGCTGATTATACCAATGACCCGATGGACGCTTGAGGAAGCATGCAAACAGTGCAGAATTTGGCAGGAGAGAGGAATTGTCCAGCCGGTTTCGGTAAATTTATCGATTCGTTTATTTCATGGTGACAATCTGCTTGAGCTTATTCAAAACGTTCTGGATCAGGCGAATTTGGAGCCTCGCTTGTTAGAACTGGAAATAGCAGAGTCCATGGTGCTGCATGATGTGAATGATATTATTCGCCAGCTTGGGAATATCAGGTCCTTGGGGGTTAAGGTCTCCATGGATGATTTCGGAACCGGTTATTCCTCGATTGGTCTATTGGACCGGATTCCGATTGATGCTTTAAAGCTGGACCGCCAGTTCACCAATGATTTGGACACGCCCAGCAAACGCGCCATTGTCAACGCCATCGTTCTTATGGCAGAGAATTTGAATCTGGATGTAATCGCGGAAGGTGTCGAGAACAAGGAGCATATCGACTTTTTGACCGGACTTGGCTGCCACGTCATGCAAGGTTATTATTACGGAAAGCCGATGGATATCGATGAGATTAAGGTCTGGATGTACGAACATAATCACAAAACAGAAGAGATCGAGATCCTCTGATGAAAAGTAAATGGAATAGATACAGAGCATACGAATAACGGGCACCGTGAGGTGTCCGTTATGCTGTTAGTGGAGACATATAATAACCGCCTGGGCCCCTCAAGTCTCTGCAATTAAACAAAATAGGCAATTTTCGCGCGAGGGAAATATTCTTGGATCCCCTTCTCGAACAACTGCTGGAACTCCTCGACGGTTTCAGCCTTATAGACATATTTAAACTTTCCGTACCTTCCCCATTTTAACTGCCGATCTTCCTCGTCCATATTCAGTTTGGTTTTGGGGTAACGCTTTAAAATGGTGCTTTTGGCCGTTTTGGTAAAACGGTGTTGAATGAGCTCGAACGTCAGATCCTTTACTTCCACATGGCTCAATCGCTCATGAAGCTTCTCTAACAAATGCCAGTATCCCTCTTGCCATCCGTCATATTTGACGATCGGGGCAATGATGAAACCTAACGGATATCCGGCTTCGGCAATTTTGCCCGCGGCTTCAATCCGTTCTTCGAAGGAAGAGGTGCCCGGCTCGAAATAACGGATGACATAATCGGAATTGATGGAGAAGCGGACCCTGGTATGGCCGCCGTGATCGATATTCAGAAGGGAATCGATGTTGGCGAATTTCGTCACGAATCGCAGTCGGCCATATTCCTGCTTGGCCATAAATTCAATGTAATAGGCAAGTGCTCCGGTCAAATGCTCAAGCGATACGGGATCCCCCGTGCAAGCAGCTTCGAAACGCGTAATTTCCGGGGCCCGATCCGCGATATAGGCCTTTGCTTTATCCAGGATTTGATCCAGGTTCACGTAAATCCGCACATAAGGTTTCGAACTCATCGTCGTTTGCAGGTAGCAGTAATGACAATGTCCCGCACATCCGGTAGTTAGCGGGATGGCATATTCCGCTGACGGCTTGGAGGTATCGAAGTCCAATGTTTTCCTGATCCCGACAACCAGGGTTCTCTTGGCGTTGCGGTATTTTTCAGTTTCCGATTCTCCTGGAATACCGGTCACCCTATTATGAGATGTTGTCATTTTAATGGGGGTACCTAATTCTTCAAACCATGCTTGCAGCTTCTTTCCAAGCGGATACTCCAACGCGTCCGGCTCAAAAAAGACCAGTTCCGGGTCAAAACGCTCCAAATAATCTCCCTCCCCGCTAAATAAAGAATATGATGTATAGGATTGGCAACAGTCGTGATGATCATGCATAGTTCAAGTTATCAAAAGGGGAAACGGATAAGCAGGTTTAAGTATGATTATGAAAGCCCTTTCGGAAATCTATGATATACTACGACATAACAGGCATACCATTTATAACAACCTATATTTTCCTATATTAGCCTCATACTTTCACAAGCAAAGGAGATTTCATGATGTTTAATGTTCTTGTTGTTGACGATGAGTCCGTTCAAAGAGAAGGCATTAAGGATTTGATCTCTCAGTACCGCTTTCCCTTTCAAGTACTGGAAGCCGAGAACGGAATGAGCGCGGAGCGGATTCTGGTTCAGAACGCGATTGATATCCTCATCACCGATGTCAGAATGCCTCTGATGGACGGACTTGCGCTAAGCAAACAAGCCCGAAAGATGCAGCAGGATCTAAAGATTGTCATCTGCAGCGGTTATGACGAATTTGAATATGCCCGCAGCGCCATCCGGCTGGGCGTGGTAAATTATCTGCTGAAGCCGCTGGTCAGGGAGGAGTTTCTGGAGGTGATGGAGGATATTACCCAGATCAGTCCTTATGGTGGGGATCTTGAGCAGGAGACGGTGGAATCCAAGGTCATCCTTCAGGTCAAGGATTATGTGAAGGATCATTACCAGCGGGACATTTCGTTGTCGGATGCAGCCCACGATGTATACCTGTCCCCGGGGTATTTGAGTATTTTGTTCAAGAAAGAGACCGGCGAGAACTTCTCGAAGTATTTAACCGATTACCGCTTGCGACGGGCAAGCCATCTGCTCCTGAACTCCAATATGAAGGTAAATGATATCGCCGGAGCGGTTGGCATCGATAACCATTCCTACTTTGCCAAGCTGTTCAAAAGCAAGTTCGGCGTGAGTCCGATACAGTATAGAGAGTGCGGGGTGCTCCATGATCGGGTGGATCAAGAACAAGTTCAATGATATCAGGTTCCGCAACAAGCTGCTGCTGTCCCACTTGGTGATTGCACTCATTCCCATTCTTCTGCTCGGGCTGCTCTCCTTCATTCAGTCCTACCGCATTCAGATGAAGGAACTGCGGAGCGAGGCCGAAGCCAGCCTGGAGCAGGTGGCGAACATTATGGATTACAAGATTAACCGGTACAATACGCTGAGCGAGTTCATGGTGCTGAATCGGAATTTATCCCAAATTTTCACTAAGGATTACGAAGAGAACTATTTTAACATGTACCTGGATTTCCGTGACATACTGGAGCCGTTGATCTCGAACATCCGGCTGATGGACGAGAACATTGAGGCCATTACCTTTTATACCTCCGGTGAGCTGCTGGGGATTCGCGACAATATTTTGCCGATCGGGGATCTTAAGAGCAAGTCTTGGTATGATGGATTTCGGGGCAGACGCTGGATTGTGGACGGGGAGAAGCTTTATCTCGTTCAGGAGCTGATCAGCAATCCGAAGGACAGCAATTTCATGGTCATTTCCATTCAGCATGACAGCATCTTTGCAGACCTGGACAAGCTGTCGGAGCATGTGGCGGTTCATATCGAGGATGCTGAGCAGCGGGTGATATTCAAGGAAAGCAAGGCGCGGGATGCATCTGCCGGTTTGGAGGATGGGGAGCCAAGCGGGCTAAGCCTAAGCCGATCACTCGCTAACAATGGCTGGACGGTTCACTATCATTTGCTGAACACGAATGCGTACGCCAATGCGCTCGGTATTTTTCAAATTACGTTGTTTGTCATTATCCTCAGCTTGATCATTACCTTCCTGCTCATTTATGTGATCTCCAACAATTTCACGCGCAGAATTATCCATATCAAGAACAAGGTAGACAAGGTGGAGCAGAACAATCTGGATGTCATTATCCAAAGCTCGTCCAGGGATGAATTCGGCGAGCTGACCAACGGCATCGGCAAAATGCTGAAACGGATTAACAGCCTTATCTCCCAGGTGTATCAAGCGGAAATCGCCAAGAGGGAAAGCGAATATAACAAGCTGATCAATCAGATTAATCCGCACTTTCTATACAACACCCTCTCCTTTATCCGGTGGAGGGCCGAGAAGAAGGCGGATATCGAAACGAGTTATATGGTATCGGCATTGGCCCGGTTCTATAGAACGACGCTGAATCAGGGGAGGCATATGGCAACAATCAAGGATGAGGTGCAGCACATCAAGGCTTACCTGGATTTGCAGCTTATTATGAATGATGGCCGGTTTGATGTGGATTACCATATTGATGAGAGAGTGTTACATACCGAGGTCATCCATTTTATTCTGCAGCCGATTGTGGAAAATGCCATCAAACACGGATTTGTGGAGGCAGGAGGGGCAGATTACCAGATCCACATTGGGGTCAGCCAGGTCGAAGGGGGAATTAAACTAATCGTCAGCGATAACGGGGTGGGCATGACTCCCGTGCAGGCGGCGAGGCTGCTGGCCGGAGAGAGCGGGGGCTGCGGCGTTCGGAACGTGAATGACCGGATCAAGCTGTATTACGGACAGGATTACGGACTCGATATTCATAGTGAGTCAGGCAGCGGAACGGAAGTATCGATGGTCATTCCAGCCTCCTGAACAGCGTATGTTATTCGGTCCATAGCATTGGTAATGAAAGCGGTGCTGCAGCGGCCGCTTTTTTTGTGTTTGAGGTCGGAAAAGAAGGTCATGAAAAAAGTGATACATATCCGAAAAATGTTGCATATACGCCAATTTTGAAACCGCATACAATTTGATTATCAACCAAAACGAGAAAAAAAGGGGATGACAGGATGAACAAACGCAGAAAGATGGCTTCTCTGTTGCTCAGCTGTATGATGCTGGTCGTATTCAGCGGCTGCGGCGGGGGCAAGAGTGATAACGCGCAGCCGGAAATTTCAGAGCAGGATTATGAGCCTTACGGAAAATATGAGACGCCGGTGGAATTTACGATCGGCCGGAATACCAATCATGTGAACAACCTGCCACCAGGCGATACGATTGAGGACAATTTGGCTACCCGATACGTGGAGGACCGGGTGAATGTGAAAGCCAAGGTGGCTTGGGAGACGGATGATATGGATCAGAAGCTCTCGCTATCGATGACAACGGGCGATCTGCCGGACGTTATGCTGGTCAGCCGCGATATTTTCAACCAACTGGTGGATAATGACCTGATTGCCGATATGACGGAGGTGTACGAGAAGACCGCATCCGACGGGGTCAAGAATATCTACGCTTCCTATGGCGACTTGCTGCTGAACCAGGTGAAGGTCGACGGTAAAATCATGGGCCTTCCGATGACGAATATCGGCAACCAGCACCAGCTGCTGTGGGTTCGGAAGGACTGGGTGGATAAGGTCGGCGCGAAGATGCCGGAATCCGTCGAGGATGTATGGAACCTCGCCAGAACATTCGTGGAGCAGGACGCCTCGGGAACAGGCAAGACGGTCGGAATGGTGATGGATTCCAATGCCATGAACTTTACGCCGGTTTTCGCTGCGCATGGCGCCTTTCCGATGAACTGGATCGAGAAGGACGGCCAAGTTGTATATGGTTCGGTCCAGCCCGAGATGAAGCAAGCGCTGACGGAGCTGAGCGCCATGTACAAGGAAGGTTTGATTGATAAACAGTTCGCCGTCCGGTCGAATGAAGAGAAGGAAGCGCTTGTGATCAACGGTCAGGTAGGCATGCTGTTTAATCCATGGTGGATCGGCTACACCAACTACAAGGACTCGATCAAGCAAGATCCCGATGCTGTCTGGGTTGCCGTATCGGCACCGGTAGACGAGAACGGCAAATTCAAAACGATCCGTCAGGATCCGGTGGGCGGCGGTATCGTCGTGGTGAAGAAGGATTTTGACCATCCCGAAGCGATCATGAAGTCGGTCAATCTGACTACGGATTTCCTGTACTCCTTAACGGATGATGCAATCAACTACAAGAAAGAGCATCCGGACCAGATGCTGACCGATGCCAGCCGTTGGAACAATGATCCGACGCAAATTCCGATGCAAGTGGATTATGACGACGTGTTGAAGCGTTATTACGACGATCTGATGAAGGCGGATCAATCCGGGGATGCTTCGGCCGTTCAGGAGGACAGGGTAGTATCCTTCAAGGCATATCAGGAGTTTAAGGAGAAAGGCAATGCCGTCGATGTGAACACCTATGGCGAATACCTCTCCCGTATCGAGGGTCAACGCGAAGCGAACAATCCGAATCTGGAAGTGATTCCTGCAGGCTTCTACGGAACCACCGAGACGATGAAGCTGAAGTGGGCCAACCTCCAAAAGCTCGAAGAAGAGACGATATTGAAAATCATCATGGGCCAAGCCCCCGTTGATGAATTCGATAAGTTTGTGGACACCTGGAAGCGTACCGGCGGCGATGAGATTACGGAAGAGGTCAACCAGATGAGCAGCAGATAAAGAAAGCATGAGCCTTGGCGCGGAGGGCTATTGGTGGTCATCCGCGGGGGCTTTTCATTCGATAAGGCCTGTCCTGACAGGGACATGATGGAGGTGGAGCGGACGATGGCGCAAGTGGAAACAACCGTCAATTCAGAGCGGGAAGTACGATACCGGAGGAAAAAGAAACGAAGAACCTTTGACGAAATGACCTATCATGCGATGCTGCTGCCCGGCATGGTCATGCTGTTCATTTTCTCGATTGTGCCGATGTTCGGGGTGGTCATGGCTTTTCAAAAGTTCATCCCCGCGAAAGGGATATTCGGCTCCGCATGGGCAGGACTCGACAATTTCACGTATATGTTTCAACTGCCGGATGCCAAACAGATTTTTGTGAATACGCTGGTCATCGCGGTCGGGAAGATTGTTCTCGGATTGATTGTACCGATCGTGTTCGCCCTGCTGCTTAATGAGGTGCGTCTGAAGCTCTTCAAAAGCACGGTTCAAACCATCGTGTATTTGCCGCATTTTATGTCATGGGTGGTCTTGGGTACGATGCTGACCATGATCTTTTCCTTTGACGGCATGATTAACAATTTCCTTGAGTTTCTGGGGCTGGAGCGGATCATGTTTCTGGCAAGCAACGACTGGTTCAGGCCGCTGCTCATCGTGACGGATACCTGGAAGGAATTCGGCTACGGGACGATTGTGTATTTGGCTGCGTTGACGGCGATTAACCCGGCTTTGTATGAATCGGCCGCAATGGACGGCGCAAGCCGCTGGAAACAGACGCTGAATATCACACTGCCGGGCATGTTTCCGACGATCATCCTGCTGGGCACGCTGAGTCTCGGCAATGTGTTGAATGCAGGATTTGACCAGGTGTTCAACCTGTATAATCCGCTGGTATATGAGACAGGTGATATTATCGATACGTTTGTGTACCGCATGGGTCTGATCAATATGCAGTATTCGTTCGCAACGGCGATCGGACTGATGAAATCGGTCATCAGCTTTATTCTGATCGTTATATCCTACAGGCTGGCCTCGAGGTATGCGGGGTACAGGATTTTCTAGGAGGGTTAGCATGATTCAATCCAAAACGCTGGGCTCAAGGCTATCCCGCCTGATGATTATGCTCGCGCTCGTTCTGATTACATTTGTGTCGCTGGCCCCCATCGTCAATACGATTATGGTGTCTGTCAGCAGCAGCACGGCTGTTAATGCTGGCAAGGTCTACTTTTTTCCGGTAGAGCTGAATTTCTCATCCTACGGGCAGATACTGAATGACACGAAGTTTTGGAAGGCGTTCCTAATATCCGTGGAACGGGTGCTGCTTGGGGGCGCGATCAACATGATATTGACCATCCTCATGGCCTATCCATTGTCGCGGAGCGTCACGCAGTTCCGATCGAGAAATAAATATATGTGGATTATCGTGTTTACGATGCTCTTCAGCGGCGGGATCGTTCCCTGGTATATGGTGATCAGCAAGCTGGGGTTGATCAACAGCATCTGGGCACTGGTTCTGCCGGGTGCGGTTCCTGTCTTCAACGTGATTCTCCTGATGAACTTCTTCAAGGGCATTCCGAAGGAGCTGGAGGAGGCCGCATTCATTGATGGTGCCGGTCCGCTGAAAATCCTGCTCAAGATCTTTATCCCGATTTCCATGCCCAGTCTGGCAACCATTACCCTGTTTGTTATCGTCGGTCACTGGAACAACTTCTTTGACGGAATCATCCTGATCAATGACAGCGAAAAAATACCGCTTCAAACCTATCTGCAGCAGCTCAGTCTGACGCGCGACCAGATGCAGAATCTCTCGGTCGAACAGCTGCAGCAATTCAATAAAATTTCCAACACGACCCTGAACTCAGCCAAAATTCTGGTTTCCATGATTCCAATTCTGCTCATCTATCCGTTTCTGCAGCGTTTCTTAATCCACGGAATCGTTCTGGGGGCCGTGAAGGAATAGAACAGCTCAGCCGGTCAGGCTTATTAGCGTGCTCTGCTTGAGCGGGTACATCCAGTACCGGCAAATGGAATAGGTAGTCGACAGAGAACAGCGCCGCAGGATAGTCTTTCCGGCGAAAGACTATCCTGCGGCGCTGTTTTGTCATGGTTGGAACTGTTCAGATTGTATTTAATTTGTAAGCGGTATTCGTTCAACATGGACAATTTAAATATATCATGTTATATTGTTATATAAATTAGTAGGTTTTGGAGTACCGTTGGAGGGATATCAATTTGAAAGATGCAGCTTCCACGAAGCCGATGTATGAACAAATTTTTAATGAGATGAAGCGAAAGATCTCAACCCATATTTTTCGGATAGGCGATAAAGTCCCTTCGGAGAAGGAACTCGCGGATGAATACGGAGTTAGTCGAATCACAAGCAAAAAAGCATTGGATCTGCTGGCGGCCGAAGGCGTGATTGTACGCAAGCCGGGCAAGGGATCGTTCGTAGCTGATCCGGATGAGCCTGTGGTACACAGGGAGCCTCTCTCCTCAGAGAGCACAGATGCTGCAGCGGCCAGCCGGGAGAAGATGATCGGCCTCGTCATTACAGACTTTTCTTCAAGCTATGGAACGCGTCTTATCTACAGCATGGAGCAGTATTCCAGGGACAATGACTGTTTTCTGGTACTGCGCAGAACATTTGGAGACCAGGATAATGAGGAATTATCCATTCAGAAGCTGCGTAATCTCGGCGTGAACGGACTCATCGTATTTCCCGCCCAGGGGGAATATTTCAATGCCGAAATATTGAAGATGGTTATTGCCCGTTTCCCGCTTGTTCTGATTGATCGCAAGCTGAAGGGAGTCGCAGCGGCTTCCATCAGTACAGATAATCTTGGGGCAGCCGTGCAGGCGGTGGAGCATTTATTCGATTTGGGTCACCGTCATATTTCTCTGCTGTCTCCTCCGCCGAGAGATACGACAGCGGTTGAAGAACGGATTGAAGGGTTCGTGCAGGCTCATGCCGCCCGGGGCATCGCGTTTGATAAGGAAATCTGGATTAGCGACGTGACGGCCACTTTGCCCAATGCCTTCCACGAGAGCAATATTGAACGCGAAATCCAGCGGATCGTGCAGCATTTGCAGGATCACCCGTCGATTACTGCCTTTTTTGCGATCGAATATAACATTGCTTTGCTAGCCAAGGTTGCGGCAGAGCGCCTCGGTCTGCGGGTGCCGGAGGACGTATCCATCATATGCTTCGACAGTCCGCAGCTAAATATCGGCGAAGGTTATTTGTTTACCCATATGCGGCAGAACGAGGAAGAGATGGGCAGGCTGGCGATCGAGACGGTATTGGGCATCATGAATCACGATGATGTAGCCGTTGAGAAGCGATTGCCGGCGGAATTGGTGGCTGGAGCATCTACCGGGCCTGTAAAGAAATAACCAGCTAAACTTTGTCTAAACTTCTGTGCGGTGACGCGCAGCCACATATGCATGTATAGCATATAGCACGATATAACGTAATCCACCTGATACCGCTATATCGCGGAATTGAATTTTGATTTCGAAGACGGTGCGTAGCCGAACACGGAATCGAACCGGATATAGTAATAAAAGTATTCTTATGCTTATTCCACTATAGAAGAACAAATACAAACCATGCGCTCATGAATAGATGAGTGCATGGTTTTTGTACTTCTTCTGAATGAATGATGGATTAGACATGATGTGGAGATCGCGGGAATCTAATATAACATTTAAAATTTATTATATATTGACATATTAACTAGAGGTTGAAAGGGATTGAGTGACTGTAGGTTATACTATCCACTTAATTGTGCGTAAACTATTTTTTTATGTAGAAATATCCCTATAAAACTCAAGCCTTTGTATCACATGTCATTATTTCTCGGGAAATAGCAGCTGTTAGCGAAATAGCTGAAATAAATAGTAGTCACATCTAAATAATTCCACTCTAATCTTCTACTTCAATATCGCTCAAATGTATAGCTCGTGTATGCTTTGTAGGATTCCAATTTACGTTCTTCATTGTAATGAGTGACCAAAGGAACAGTGGTACATAAGTTAGATTGAAGAAGTACAGGTACACATAGTTCCGGAAGATGCTTACTTTATTTTTCGAATCAAGAAACTGTGCGTACCCTACGTAAATGAATTGGAATAACAAGCATATCATCCAAACTTGCCAAGGAATCAAATGATAAGCATCTAATAAGTCGGTAGCCATGGATATGAAAATAAGGAGACCTGTTGCAGCACTTAAAACAATCTTGCCAGGATTAATAAGGTACATAAATCCATCAAAAGCTTTGAAGTCTAGCTTGCTAATGAATCTCCAAATTAATCGGTGAGCGTATTTAAAGCAAACATCCCAATGCCCTCTTGCCCATCGGAGACGTTGAATGCAGGAAGATTTGAAACTTTCCGGCTTCTCGTCGTACACACGCGCAAAGTGACACCATTTAGCTGGTACACCTTCAAGCAAACACTGCATCGTAAACTCAAGGTCTTCTGTTAAGGAACGAGCGGTCCAACCGATGGTTTTGAACAGAGTCGTGTCTACGCAGAACCCAGTTCCACCGATCGCGTTACCTAAGCCTAATCTGGACTTAGCCAGCTGCCAAGAGCGGTTCATGAAAATGTAGCTTACGGAGTAACCTATTGTCACCCAGTTGTCATTGGGATTCTTAGAATCCAGGTAACATTGTATTAATTGATCCCCGTTCAACAAGTGGTTATTCATTTCCCTTAAATAGTTCAATGAGACCAAGTTGTCGGCATCGAAGAAGGCGATACCGTCAAAATCATCGATTAACCTATCTCCATACTGCTCAATGGCGTATTTAATTCCATAAGGCTTTCCCTTTTGGTCTCCTGGCAGGTAGGTATGTTCAATAACGATAGCACCAAGTTTTCTAGCGATTTCACTTGTACTATCCTTACATCCATCAGCAATAACGCACACTTCATAGAGCTCCCTCGGGTAGTCCATTTTATGAAGGTTCTCGACAAGGTGTCCGATAACCGCTTCTTCGTTGTGCGCAGGAATCATGAGAAGAAATCTTTTCAAAGGTTTATATTCCTTGAGTCTCTTTGGTTTTCCAAAGCCAAAGAGACTGATGAGCATCCAATATGCCCAGAAAAACAGTAGGAGGCATTGAATGAAGGTTAATCCAACACCAAATACATACTCAAAACTCATTACTTGCTCAACCCTTTAACTGAAATTTTTCTAGATGGTGATGCGGAATCGCAATTAAATCCGGATAAAAAAGGCAACCCCATTCGTCCCGTGTGACGATGAGATTGCCTTTGCCTTGGCTACAATTAATCGAACTTGATCACACCCGTGGTATGAAGCAGCACCAAAAATACGAGTACTGGCGCGATATAACGGAGCATGAATAGCCATACCCGGAACCAGCCGGCTTTCAGGCCAGCGGCATCTGCCGCCTTCTTCCAGAAGTATCCTGCAAAGAGAGTGGTGATCAGACCCCCGACCGGAAGCAGAATATTGGATGTGATGAAATCCAGCCAATCGAAGAAGTTTTTGTCGCCGATATCGGAAAGCCCAGGTACGATGCCGAATGACAACGCGGAGGGTAGACCGATCAGCATAACCAGTACGCTAATGGCGATTACGGCTTTAGTCCGTCCCCAATGCCAGCGGTCCATGACATACGAGGTTGGGACCTCCAGCAATGAGACGGAAGATGTTAATGCGGCGATGGCTAGAAGAATAAAGAACAATCCCCCGAAAAAAGAACCCAGCGGCATGGCCGAGAAGGCAGCTGGCAAGGCAATGAAGACAAGAGAAGGTCCTGCATTCGGTTCAATCCCGAAAGAAGCGGTTGTCGGGAATATAATGAGCCCGGCAATAAACGCATAAATCAGGTCACCCGCGCCGATGGCAAGGGTTGCGGGACCTAGCGATTGTCGCTTATCCACATAAGCGCCGTAGGTCAACAGAATCCCCATCCCCAGCGAGAGGGAGAAGAAGGCATGCCCCAGCGCGACCAGCGCCGCTTCCGGGCTCAGCTTCGAGAAGTCAGGATTCAAGAAGAAGGAAACGCCCGCGCCAGCTCCTGGCAAGGTTACCGCACGGATCATTAGTACGATCAACAGAATGATTAGGCCCGGAATCAGAACCTTGTTGAATTTCTCGATCCCTCCGGAGATTCCTTTAGCTACAACCAATCCGGTAATAATAATAGCGGCGAATTGCCATATAATCGGCATGTAGCCTTCCGTAAACGTAGTAAATTGACCACCGAAATCGGTATTGTTGTACAGATTGCCGCTAAACGACATGACCGCATAATGTAGCGTCCAGCCTGCCACAATAACATAGAAGGTCAGAATGAGAAACGGTGCAATGACCTGGAGCAATCCAAGATGACCGAAGACTTTCGGTCCGCCCGCTTTAACGAAGGAAGTTGCAGCACTCCCGCGGCCAGCTCGTCCGATGGCAAGCTCGGCCAACAGGACGGGCAGACCGATCACGATGAGACAGATAATAAAGAGCAGGAAGAAAGCTGCGCCGCCGTGTTCTCCCGTAATGTAAGGAAACTTCCACATGTTTCCGAGGCCGACAGAGCTCCCGATCGCGGCCAAAATAAATCCAGCAGAGGAAAAACGATCATTTTTCCCCGTTGAAGCTGGGTTGTTGAGCTGAGATTTCATAGATGTTCCCCCAGTTGATTAAAGTTAAGTTCCTCTATTATATTTCAAGTTCTGCCAGAAAGGCATAAGTAATTTTTCCTAAGGGATGAGGACCTGCTTTTTTTATTATGCTGCGAACACAAAGGTTTCAATACTAACAATAACCACGATTTGTAAATAAATAAACCTTAAACACCAAGTTTAAGGAAATGAGGAGGCTTTGGGTAGGGAAAAAATCACAAATTCTACCCTTCCGGAAGCGAAAGTTGGCGGGGTTGACAAACATTTTATATTGTTATATCTTAATATTAAGATAAATGAAAATCAAATGGAAAAGAGGGATATCATGATCAAAAGCTTAACCCGGATTAATGAATTGGCTAAAAAACAGCGGGAGGGGGTAATTACTGCCGCGGAAAAAGCCGAACAGCAAGTTTTGCGCACGGACTATCTGCGTGAAATTCGCGGACAGGTGCTAAGCACCTTTTCGGGATTAAGCATCGTGGATCCCAACGGAAATGATGTGACACCTGAAAAACTTCGTCATGAGCAGAAGAAGCTGAGAGAATAGTAAATTGCCGTGATTGTGTAACGACTTTACACAGTATGGTGAGCATAATAATACAAAGAAGGGATCGCCATGTCATGGTGATCCCTTCTTTGTATTAAACACAGTTGCCTGAGGGTGACTCTATCCAAACCGCTCCGTCTTGTACCACTTGGATTCCCTGCCCGTGATTTTATCCACGATCAAGGAGTAGAAGGCTTTAATGGATATGACGAGGAACAGCTGGGCGTAGGTGAAGTACGACACGCAGGAGAGAATGAAGTTGCGTGTGTGGCTCTGCCCGATGTCCGTTGCGAGCGCCAGGTTAATCTGCAGGACATAGATGTAATACATTAAGGCCCAAGCAATGATGAGATACATATACACATCGCCTTCAAACCGGAAAGGGGAGACGACGGCCGGGTTAAACAGGCCGATGATCTGATACACGATGTTGGCGACAAATATAATATCCGAGATGATAATGGCAATCATAAACCAGAAGTAACTGGCGGCATAATATAACACATGCAGCTTAATCCGCCAGCTGGTCCGGTCAAACAGATGATGAATATTGTCCGTGACAACGCTGTAGTTGCCCTTAGCCCAGCGTTCGCGCTGTTTCATATAGACCTTCAGATCCTCTGGCTCCTGCTGATAAGCTTCGGCTTGGGGAGCCAGCGCAATAAGCTGCCCTCTCGTCAGGATCTCGAACGAGATCGCGGTATCTTCCGTGATCGCATGCTCATCCCATCCGCCGATGTCCTGAATGAGCGCGGTTTTCACGATAAAGTTCGTGCCAGGAATGGTGCCCAGCTTAAATAGCTGCCATAGTCCGGTATGATGTACACGCTGTATGGTCACCAGCTCCAGATTGATGCAGCGGGACAGGAAATTCTGTCCGCGGTTTCGGGCCTTGTTGCGTCCGAAGACGGCCCCGTAGCGTTCGGGCTGCTCCATCGCCTTCTGCGTCAGGAACAACAGGGCATTTTTCTCGGGTGCGGCATCCGCGTCGTAGACACAGATCCATTCGCCCGTTGCCTGCTTGAGCGCGTCGTTTAGGGCACCTGATTTGCCGCCGGTTCCGGTTCTCTCCAAAATAAGAAAGTCGCGGTCCCGGTAACGCTCATTCGCTTTGAGAGCTTTTAACCGCTCGGCCGTATGATCCTTGCAATTGTCGGTGATGACAATCAGTTGCATTTTGTGGTGAGGGTAATTCATCTGCAGAATGTGCTCGACCGTTGCCTGGATGACCAGTTCCTCGTTATGCGCGGGCACCATGACCGTCACGGTGGGGAAATCCTCCAGATTGCTCGGATTCACCAGCTTCTGCCGGCTTTGTTTATGAATGAACACGATGGCTCCCGCCATGATGATGATCGATTCCAGCACGGCAATCCATATACTGATAATAGAGATGACCAGGAAAAAGTCAGTCACTGAACTTCCCCCGATCGTATTTTCGTTTGACCTTTGAACGGAAGCTTAAGGTAGCAATCGTCAGAATAACGATGGCTATGGAGAACATGATGCTGACTCCGATGCACAGAGGGATAAACCAGTTGGTATACGACATCGGCTGCAAGCCTCCTTTTGAATGATGATGGTAACTTAACTTCATTAAATATATTCCCCGATGAGGTCGGTTTCGGTATTTCGTTCTAATGCAGAGATGACGTCATCAATATTTTCGTATCGGCTAAATTGCTCCTTCTGAAATACGAGGCCGCCGGCGCGGACCACAAGCTTGAGGGACATGCCTTTCTTGTCACGGAAGGGGACGTTCATCATAGCAACTTTGATGCGTTCCATAAGACTTTTGAGATATTCCGGCTTGGTGAGCGGGCACAGAATGATAAAGCGTCCTTCTCCAATGGAGAATTTATAGTCCTCATAACGAATCTGATTTTGAATCGTGCTCGACAGTTCCATAATCAGCTTGGCAAAACGGTGTGATCCGACAGACTCCCTGGTTAGAGGGAGAAAATCGAGCTTAAACATCATGATGCAGAAGCTGTACTGATCCGAATACCGATTGGCCAGATTGGCTTGTTTCACCAGCGTATCTTCGAAAGCATCCTTGCTGCCAAGAGAGGTGTCGATGTCGATATCCGGGTTGGTTTTCCTCAATTGCTCGAGACGCCTTATGAACCTTCGGCTTCGCACCAGAGCTAGCTTGATGAAGATAGCAATGGCGGTATTGGCGGGCAGCAGCAGAATCCAGGAGAGTGTGAGTGCATTGACCGGGGCCAGAGTGGACAACCATACGAAATAAGTGACCGAATACACAAACACCGTGACCGTCGAAACGCCTACCGGAAGAAAAAAGCCGATCAATAAGGCAGCCAGTGTACCGATACTGAACAACAATTCCGTGAAAGTAAATCTTTGGTTTACATAGATGTTCCAGAATATGAACAACTGCTGGACCATGGCGAGAGCAATCAGCAGAAAATAACCGAGTTCGACGCGACGTAAAGGGGTGGACTTTTTCATGTTTTACCTACTTTCTAATCTCTTAAACCTTTTATCGCAGTAGTTAGGCCATTCCATATGTTATTTAAAAATTACCCAAATGTCGATAGATTTATCGAACGTTGACATAATCTACACATTGGATAACGAATTTAATGTCCACTGACCCTGGAATTCTCCTTTCAACTGACCCTTACGGAAATCTTGGCATATGGGGTAGAGTAGAGAATAACGTCTTCATGATGTCACAGGTGGTATATCCCGTTTGTCTTATAAGTGGTGTAGCTTTCATGCTAGAGAATATACAGAATAAGAAGGTGTGCCTGATGTTATTGGAGCAAATCTATACCGAATACAAGCCGATGATGTTCGGCCTGGCCTATCGGATGCTGGGGAGTGTGGCGGATGCGGAGGACATTGTGCAGGATGTTTTTTCCCAATTCGTGCAGATGGATCGGGGAGAAGTACTGAACGAGAAGGCATATTTGGCCAAAATGACAACGAATCGCTGCATCAACCTGTTGAAATCGTCCAGACGCCAGCGCGAAACGTATACCGGTCCCTGGCTCCCGGAGCCGATACCGGACTATGACATGCTGACGCGGTCCGATCCTGCGGAGCGCCGCGAAACGATAGGTTATGCCTATCTGGTGCTGCTTCAACGGTTAACGCCGCTGGAACGTGCCATTTATATCGCCAAGGATACGCTGGGGCTTGAATATCAGGTCATAGCGGAGATGCTTGGAAAGACGGAGATCAGCTGTCGCAAGACCTTCAGCCGAGCCAAGCGGAAAATGGATCATCATTCGGAGAGGTCAATAGGAGAAGGGACCCGGACAGAAACGCAGGAACGCTTCGTTGAAGCATTCCTGCGGGCGTCCGATATGGGGAATTTCAAGCCGCTGCTGTCATTTCTGAAGGAAGAGGTTACGCTGCTATCGGATGGGGGCGGCAAAGCGAGGGCAGCCATCAATCCGATATTAGGCGTAGAAAGGGTACGTGCTTTCTTTGAGGGGTTATCTGCCAAAGGCTCGTTTCGGGAAGGGTTTGAACCTGTCACCGTAAACGGAGAGCCCGGCTTATTGCTAAAGCGGGACGGCCGGGTCTCCATGGTGCTGACGGTAGAGTGGGAACCCGACTTATCCCGCATCCGTCAGATTTTTCTTGTGGTGAATCCAGATAAATTGCAGCTATTTAATCAAAACAGCCCGGGAACAGACCTGTAGCGACACCGATCCGGTTCCAGGCATTAATCGTTGTGATCGCCATGACCAGATCGACGAATTGCTTCTCGTCAAAATGCTTGCGGACGCGTTCGTATACCTCGGCCGGAACGCCGGCCTCGGACAGCTTGGTCACGCACTCCGTCAATTCGATGACGGCCCGTTCCTCGTCCGAATAAATCGGGACTTCCCGCCACATCGGCAGAAGGAGGAGGCGGTCCATGCTTTCGTCCATGGAGAGCAGATCCTTGGAATGCATATCCACGCAGAAGGAGCAGCCGTTGATCTGGGATGCCCGGAGCTTAATGATCTCGTACAGCTTGTGATCGAGGCCGCTTTTTTGGGCCGCTTGCTCCAGGGCAAGCAGGGTTTTGAAAGCTTCGGGATTGGCCGATCTGTAATTCATTCGCAGTTCCATATTCAGTTCCCCTTTTTGGTATGATTTTTGATGTTCACCCATATGACAGTTGGCCGTTCAGAATTGTGACATGTCCCAACGGAAAAAAGAAAGAAACCCTTCAAAGGTGGAGAACGAAAGACCGAATAAGATGGGCGCTTCTTGGCAGAAGCGCCGTTCCGGGCAGCATTCATGTTCATCCAGAGGGTTTCTTTGTCATTTATAACGTTTTATATGTTATTTTCCGGCCCTAAGCGGAATGCGTAATACATCGTCACGCTTATAGAGGGTTATCGTTTTGGCTTAAGCTATACGGAACCAGCTGATTTGCACTTCACCTTTTATGATGAAGAATACGTTAGCCCGTCCTGTTAATCCCGTCAGTTTGGCCTGGACTGTCGTCCAGGCTTGGCGTCCTCCGGTCGGCAGAACCTTGCAGCTTCCGGCTGCAGGGCCATCCGGGCTGCCGGTCGTAATGAGGATATCGCCGCCCTTGATATGTCCGCTCACCCTGGCTTCGAACGTTACCGAAGCGTCGCCGAGAGCTACGTCATGGAAAGCGATCCATCCCGTTTCGCCGTTTAAACGGATGCTTTCGCCGTCTTCACTGCATTTATCCAGGAAGACACCTTGGTAGTCGTCATAATTCACCGCTCGAACAGGCTCACGTAAGGTGCGTGGAGGGATCGCCTCACCTTCGACTTGAAGGATTGCGGTTTCCGGCAATTGGCTGGAGGACGAACCAGCCATGAGCGTATAGCTCCCCTTTTCAACGCAGTAGCGATCCCGGGTGACATCCCAGAACGCCAGATCCTCCGCTTTGAGCTCAAAGCTTACCGTTTTCGAAGCTCCCGGGGCCAGATGGATGCGACGGAAGCCTTTCAACGTTTTGGAAGGGCGAATGATGCGGGAGGAATCAGCCTTCACATACAGCTGAACCACCTCATCTCCGGCCAACGGGCCTTCATTCCTCACGGTAACGTTGACAGTTACGCTACCATCGGCGGTAATTTCCGACTGGCTTAGCGATAGACCGCTGTATTGGAAGCGGGAATAGCTGAGACCATGACCGAACGGGTACAGCACATCCCCGTCGAAATATTGATAGGTCCGTTTCCCTTTGATAATGTCGTAATCCATGAGGTCTAGAAGCTGTTCGATTGACTTATACCACGTCATATTTAAGCGACCGCCCGGATTGAAATCTCCGTACAGAACGTCGGCAACCGCATGACCCAGCTCCTGTCCGGCATGAGACGTAAAGAGGATGGATGGCACATGCTCCTGTTCCCAGTTCACGGCGAACGGATATCCGCCTACGATGACAACCACCGTATTGGGATTGGCTTCATAGACCGCCTGAATTAAGCCTTGCTGAGCAGGCGGGAGGGTGATGTCGGGACGGTCGATCGTTTCTTTGCCGTTAATGAACGGACTGTTTCCCACGAAGACTATGGCGGTTTCAGCCGATGCTGCCGCCGCGACGGCTTCAGCGATGCCGTCCTGAACCGTCTCGATGGCCATTGGCGTTCCCGCATCTTCGCTGCTGCCTACCACAAGCCGTCCGTGCTCATCCAGCAGGATCGGTTTTCCCTCCCAATTGTTCATTACAAAGCTTCCATCCGGTAACACCTCGAAGCTGAAAGCCTCTTTCACGAACCAGCCGCGAGCCTCGTCGGCCGTTGCTTGCAGTCCCGTCTCGGTTTCAGTTACGAATTTGCCGCTGCTGGCGAGCCGAAGCGTCACGGAGCCCCACCCCCAGTCGTTCCGCTCGAACACCACCGCTCCGGAGGGCTCAGCGATGCTTGCAAACAGCCCGCCATTCTCTTCCGAAGATAATGCGATATATTTGCCGCTAACAGCAGAACGAAGACGCACCTGGTCTAATCCCGTATGAAAATGGACGCTACGTTCCCCCATTTTCTCCTGCACGCCCTGAAGCGGCGTTATACGGTATGGAGGCGTACCGCTGTACCAATCCGTAAATGCTTCGTTAGCCAGGGGACCGATGACAGCAGCGGACTTCAACTGATCACGCTTAAAGGGCAGTAATCCATCGTTTTTCAGGAGGACGATCGATTCCCGGGCGGCTCGAAGAGATAACTCGGCATGCTCGGGCGCGCAGAGCTTCGTCTCCGGCACATGGCTGTACGGATTCCGTTCTTCCGGATCGAATTCGCCGAGACGGAACCGGACACGGAAGGAGTTGCGGAGGGCGTGATCGAGATCCTGCTCTTCCAATAATCCCTGCTCCAATGCGTCGCGGAGTGCGCGGAAGGAGATGTCCTGGTCGTCGGTGATGCTGTCGATTCCGGCTTTAACGGAGCCGGCAACGGCCTCTGCATAGGAGGATACATATTGATGGTCCATGACAGTGCCCAGAACGTCACCCGCGTCCCCTACCACGAATCCGTCCATGCCCCATTCCTGTTTGACGATGTCGTTCACTTCATGGTTCAGGTTGCACGGCGTGCCGTTGATGCCGTTATACGCGGTCATCATGGAACCGGCTTTCCCTTCCCGGAACGGTGCCTCGAAAGCCTTCAGATAATACTCGCGTTTGTTTCTCGGATCGATGCTTACCGAGGCGCTGCCGCGGTCAACTTCGTTGTTATTGGCGTAGAAGTGCTTCAGGGTAGCTACCGTTTTGTAGTAGAAGGGATGGTCTCCCTGCATGCCCTTCACAAGCCCGGTGGAGAGTTCCCCGGTCAGGTGCGGGTCTTCCCCGTAGGCTTCTTCCGTGCGTCCCCATCGTGGGTCGCGTTCCAGATCCACCGTGGGTGCCCAGATGGTCAGTCCGTTGATGGCCCGGTCGCGCTGGTAATAGACGCGGGCTTCGTCTGCGATGACCGATCCGATCTCCCGCATCAGCTCGGGATTCCAGGTACACGCAAGCCCGGTATTTTGCGGAAATACGGTCGCTTCGCCAAGCCATGCCACGCCGTGAGCACCTTCGGTGCCATGCTTATATTTTTGCACGCCGAGGCGGGGGATTTCCGCCTGGTATTGGCACATTAATTCGATTTTTTCGTCAAAGGTAAATCGGGATACAAGATCATTAACCCGTTCTTCCAGCGGAAGATCCGGATTCTGGAATGGATATTTCATGGAGCAAAACCTCATTTCTATGCATAGTTGGAATGGAAACGCTCTCAGTTATACATGCGATAAGTTCATGCTTCTCTTAAGCCAGTTAGACCAATTCCATCATAGCGTGCAAAACGGAGCCGTAATACACCGAGAATTAGTGCAGTTTTCATGTGGGAATTTCGAATTCGAAGACCAAAATGAAGAGCTTAATCAATTGATGAGCATTTTAGACTCCGTTTCGTATACGAGATCGTTTTTTAGCAGAAACATAAGAAATGATGGGGGGCCAACGTTTGCATTCATTATTTTTTACCGTGATCGTGACGGAGAAATAGATGATTATTTTTTGGATATCAATCAAAAAGGTTATGTTCTAACGGGAGGGAAGAAAATATATAAAATGGTTGATCGGGAAGAGGAGGTCTTTGATCAGCTTTCCAGATGGCTGTTTGAAAGAGCTGTTAGAATGCCAGCAACTTAAAAGCTGAAAGAAATGAACACGGAATAGAACGAAGGATTTATGAAACCTCTCCGATGAAAGGGATGCTTAAGTGCCTCCGTTTCTTCTTGAGAGGTTTCTGTTTTCTTTCGTCCGTTACATTCTGCAAATCTCTTTGGGGCAGTCCTCGCAGTGGCAAATATTCCGTAAATAGTCGGGATCATTAAGAACGATGCGTCCCCGTTCGGTAGAAATCACGCCTTGATCCTTAAGCTCGTTCAATATCCGGTTAACGCTTTCACGGGTGGAGCCAATCATCTCCGCCATTTCCAAATTCGTAATCCGCTTGCCAATGATAGATCGTCCATCCTTGATTGTCCCACTCGTTCCGTACATATTGTACAGTCGCAGCAGCAGTGAGCAAAGAGCCCCGGATTTACCATGCAGCAGCAGGTCGCGTAATTTGCTCTGCGCGGTGCGCTGCATGAGTGCCATCCAGCCCATATATTCCACGGCAAAGTCCCCGTTGGTGCGGATGACTTTATCCAGTTCGGCCTGCGGCACAATTCCGACCTCACTATCCTCCAAGGCTTTGGCTTCGAATTGATGAACGGCTCGTCCGAACGGATCGGGTTCACCGAACAGATCGCCGGGGATGTGAAGCGATAAGGTGGCCGACAATCCGTCTTCCAGCAGCTTGGATACCTTCAAGCTTCCACGGTTTACAAAGTACAGCCGATCCGCAGGATCATTCTCCTGGTATAGATAATCGCCGGCAAACAAACGGACAGGCTCAGCCATCTCCCGGATCAGAGCGAGATGCGGTTGTGAATAGACAGAGGAAGTACCCGCTGGAAACAACCCTCCATTCCATGTTTCGGACCTTGCAGCTCGATTCTGTTTCATACGATCTTCTCCTTCCATAAGTTTATTCGGCAAGCTGATAATCGTCATTGGTCAGCTTAAATGCATGGGTCAGACCTGAGGTGAGATAGATTTGATGATCGGTGGTGACAAAAATGGCTTCGGCATCGTCGCGGCTCTCGACGAACTGCCGTCCTTCCGTTAGTCCAAGCGAGAAGACGGAAGTTGACATGGCGTCGGCGTCCATGGACGTGTCGGTCACAATCGTTACGCTGAGCAGGTCATTATCGACCGGATAACCGGTGAAGGGGCTCAGAATATGGTGATACACCTTCCCTTCTGCTTCGAAGAAGCGCTCGTACACGCCGGAGGTTACGATTGTCTTATTGACGACCTTCAGTGTTCCCAGATGCTGCCCACGCTTTTCTCCGGGATCCTGGATGCCGATATTCCACGGTGAACCGTTCGGTTTCGAGCCCATGGCAAGGATATTGCCCCCAAGGTCGATGATGGCCGAATGAAAATCCTGCTGCTGCAAATAATCCGCGATGACGTCCGCTGCATATCCTTTGGCGATGGCCCCCAGATCCAGCGACATTCCTTCTTTCTTCAGCAGAATGGCATGGGATGCAGGATTCAAAATGACATCCTTGTAGTTCATTCGCTTCATGGCAGCATCCAGCTCATCCTCTTCCGGCACAGCGGGGTGTTCACCGCCAATGCCCCAGAGGTCTACAAGCGGGCCTACGGTCGGTTCGAAATGTCCGCCGGAAGCCGCCGCATAATCGATGGCGGTTTGGACAACCTTGAAGGTTTCCTCGGATACGCTCACTTCGGACTTGCCCGCCGCTTGATTGACCCGATCAATCTCGCTGTCCGCCAGCTGCCGGTTCATGCGTTGGTCGATCCGATCCAGCAGTGCGCCTACCTCATCGAAATGCTGGGACGTCATCCGTTCATCGTAAACGCGGAGACTTACAATGGTATCGAATATAAAGTAACGTTCGGTTGCCGGTTCGTTGCTGGCGGCTACCTTCTGATCTGCTGTGGTTGTGCAGCCAATCGATCCCGTCATCAACAGGGTGAGCATGATCAACAGGCTGCTGTAGGAAAGAAGCTTCCTATACATGACAGTGCCTCCTCTTTTCAGTTCTGGTGCTGTTCTCAATCGAGTTCCGATGATTTCAGCGTATCAGACCCTTCCCTTGCTGAATGTGAGAAAAATCATTTCTGGCACTTGATGCAGCCCTGATAATGAAGATAAGCAAAGCGAAGTGGAGAGATGCTGATGAAACGCGGAGATATTGGAATAGCGCTCGTGCTGATAGCGGTTGTCGCCTGGTTTGGAATATCCAAGTTTATGGGAGAAGACGGAGCGGCGCAGGGAAACTATGCCATGATCGAGGTGAATGGAAAGCATTATGATACGGTGGCGCTTACGGAAGAGCCCCGAGATATAGAAATCCGGACAGAACGGGGATATAACCTCTTGAGGGTCTCCCGCGAGGGGATCGAGATGGTGGAGTCGGATTGTCCGGATCAGCTCTGCATTGGGTTCGGTCACGTTCACGATGTTCATGGCACCATAGTATGTTTGCCCAATCGGGTGTTTGTAGAAGTGACTGGAGATCAAGTTGAAGGAAGTGAGCCGGATGCCGTTGTCTCCTGATCCCCATGCGCTCCGCAAGCTGGTCGTAATCGCCATCTGCGCTTCCTTATCGGTGGTGCTTGGCATTGTGGAAGCCCTGATTCCATTTGCGGTCACGATACCCGGTGCCAAGCTGGGACTTGGCAATATTTTGGTGCTGACCTGTCTAGTCTGCCTAGGGGGCAGAGATGCCCTGTGGCTTATTGTTTTAAAGACATTGCTGACTGCCTTTATACTGGGAAGCTTTTCGACCTTTCTGTTCAGTATGTTCGGCGCGCTGGCGAGTTTTTTGGTGATGTATGTCATGCTTAGGCTCGGGGGCCATAATTTCAGTTTAACCGGCGTGAGCATCGCAGGTGGCATTGCTCATAATATTGGCCAATTAACGGCAGCTTCGCTGGTATTGGGAACAACCAAAATTTATTATTACTTGCCATTTTTGCTCGGGGCGGGTGTCGTGACGGGGATCTTTGTGGGATGGGCTGCAAAACATCTGATCGAATCCCTGCGACGTATCGATCCGTTTGGCATGTTTCACACGGAAAGTTAAGGAGGAGGCGTTAGGCATGGTGGACATAACCGATAAGTCAGAGCACGCGGTCCAACTCAAGCATGTATATTACGGACAGGGCTGTACGAACGTGCTCAAAGACGTCTCGCTGGCGATCCCCCATGGGCAATGGGTATGCATCGCCGGAAGGAACGGGGCAGGCAAGTCCACGCTGATTCGCCTGTTAAACGGACTTCTCCTCATGAGTCGGGGACGGATTCTTATTGATGGGCTGGAATTGAACGGCCGTACGCTGGGTGAAATTCGCCGTCATATTGGCATGGTGTTTGCTAATCCTGACGATCAGTTTGTTGGCCTCACCGTAGAGGATGATATTGCGTTTGGCCTGGAAAATCTGTGTCTGAGCCGGGAAGAGATGCTGCAGCGGATTCGGACCTATGCGGAGCGGCTGGATATCGTCCATCTGCTCCACCGCCATCCGGCTACTTTGTCCGGTGGACAGAAGCAGCGCGCTGCCATTGCTGCCGTGCTGGCGATGGAGCCTTCTATCATTGTCTTGGACGAGGCAGCTTCCATGCTGGATGAGAAGGCTAAGAATGAGCTGCTGGGTTTCATGCGAACCATGCATGCCGAAGGCCGATATACCATCATCTCCATCACCCATGACGTAGAGGAGATGGCCGAAGCAGACCGGATGATCGTGTTGGATGGCGGAATGGTCACGGCAGACGGAAGTCCAAGGGAGCTGCTGCTGCAGGAAGAGCTGCTCCAGCGTTGCAGGCTAAAGGTTCCTTTTGCCCTCCAGCTATGCAGGGAGCTGAAGGCGCGGGGGATTGATATCGGTGAGCTGGTTAGGGAGAAGGAGGTGCTGGAGGCGTTATGGTCATATCATTCGAAGAGGTTTCTTACCGCTACCGGGACCGGGGGATGAGCCCTATTCTTGGACTCGACGGTCTTAATCTGGAGCTGGAGGAAGGCGGAATGATTGCCGTCCTCGGTGCGCCGGGTTCGGGAAAATCAACGCTTCTCCAGCATATGAACGGATTGATACGGGCAGATGAGGGCTTGATTCGCATATTGGATTTCCGCCTTGAATCGGGTGACAGCAAGAAAGTCCCTGCCGGTCTGCGGCAGCGCGTCGGCCTGGTGTTCCAATACCCGGAGCAGCAGCTGTTTGAAGAGACGGTGGAGAAAGATCTGCTGTTCGGGCCGCTTAACTTCGGGCGGAGTAGTCCAGCCGAAGCTGCCGAGGCGGTCCGCAGAGCGGCTTCCTTCGTCGGATTAGACGAGGAGCTGCTGGCGCAGAGTCCATTCAAGTTAAGCTCGGGCCAGATGCGAAAAGCGGCCGTGGCTGCCGTATTGGCGGCTGACCCCGACATTTTGGCTTTGGATGAGCCTACGGCCTCCCTCGACCCTGCCAGCCGTGAGGATTTGATGGGGCGGCTGCATGGATTAACGAGGACCCAAGGCAAGACGGTTCTCATCGTCACCCACCGGCTGGAAGAAGTCGTGGCCTACGCGGACGAGTTCGTTGTAATCAAAGATGGCAGCGTCGTATTTCAAGGAACTGCCAAAGAGTTGGTACACCGGCAGGAGGTGCTGGAGCAGGCGGGACTGATGGCTCCGTCGTCCGTGCGGATGGCGGGCAAGCTGGCAGCTCAGCTTGGAGTACAGCCTCCGGAGATGCCACCGGATGCGGCGGCGCTGGCGGATTGGTACGCAAGCCAGCTTGAAATATAGGGCAGAGTGAAACAGAGGCGAAAGGAGGAAGCATGGATGAAGCGAAAAATCATCCTGGGCCGATATATGGAAGGTGATTCATGGGTTCACCGTCTGGATCCGCGTGCCAAGACGGCTGCCATGCCGCTCTTTATGGTAGCCGTGTTCCTGGTAGACGGATATATGGGGGTGCTCGCGCTGCTGCTGTTCACTGCGGCGGTGATCCGGGCTACGAGAATCCCGTACCGTTATTTCATTAGAGCCATGAAGCCGCTGATGTTCCTAATATTGTTCATCCTGGTATTTCATCTTCTCTATGACGCGGGAGGCGGGAAACTGCTGGATGTGGGCGCGTTCAAGGTGTATACCGGCGGATTGGAAAAAGGCATCGTGTCCGCATCACGGATGGCACTCTTCATCATGTTGGCGGCGGTGCTGACCTTCACGACCCAGCCAGAGCAGCTGGCCCAGGGGCTCGGCAGCCTTCTGCGGCCCCTGACCTATATCGGCGTGCCGACTGATCGGCTGGTGCTGATGCTCGGCATTGCCCTCCGGTTTATTCCGACCATTTTCGAAGAAGCGGAGCGGCTGTGGAAGGCACAGCAGTCCAGGGGACTGGACCTGTCGTCGCGGTCGCTGAAGGAGAAGGCGCGGCTGATCATTGCCCTGCTGGTGCCTGTAACGACAGGCGCGTTCCGGCGCGCCATCGGGCTTGCCGATTCCATGGAAGCCAGAGGCTACCGGCTGGGTGCGCCGCGAAGCAGGTTCAGGGCCTCTGTATGGAAGCGGGCGGACACGCTGTTTGTTGCATTGTTCCTGCTACCTGTGGCCGCAGCCGCGCTGCTGTAGTTTGGGGCTTGAAGGAAATGAAAACCGCAGTCAATCCTTGAGGACTGATTGCGGTTATTTTACTCGAATTTTATAGGGAACGCCTCACAAACACTTGTGGACGAGTTGCTGCAGCTTGTTGGCTCTGATTCGTTTCCAATGTCTGTTAATAGTTTTGAGAATTCACCCAGATAGGGTTGCTCTCCTTGCGAACCCCGGTTCCATCGGGCCGGTCGCCCTTCCATTCACCCTCATATACGATTTTCATATCCTCTGGAAGCCTGTCCGATATGTATTTGCCTGTGCCGGATCTTTGTCCATTGTACCAATCGCCGCTGTACACTTTGGAAGGTCCCCATCTCATGGTGCCTTTACCGTGGGGTTTGTTATTCTTCATTTCTCCGTAATAGGTTGCCCCGTTTGGGAGGGTCAAGCTCACTTTTTGGTTTGAGGCCTCGGTCTCCTCATGGGTAAACAAAAGAAACAGCAGTGCTAGTGTAAGAAAGCTTAGGTATTTTCTGATCACTCTTCGATTAGTCTCCTCTACATTTGAATCTTGTCGCTGATCCGTATCTTTATGTATATCATCCACGGATGATTTACCCAGTCAAATCATAGATGAGAATCATGTCAAACGTAAAGTTATAATATGGCAATTAAATATGTGAATTGGATATTTGGCCTATCTTTTTTTGTGGGTTTCACAATACAGCTTGTAGAGAATGAAACTATAAGAAAACACCGTTGCCGTGAAGGAACGATGTTTTCTGTCATCCGCATTAATGCATCGGCATCGGCGTATTCGTCGGCTCGATCCCCTGGTAGGCCTGATCCACGGACTGCCGGATTCCCTTCATGCTGGACATATGCGAAAGAGGCGTATCGGGATTCAGCAGGTAGCCGCTTTTTCTGTCAGATCGGCCTGCAAGCTTTTCCGCATACAGGACATGTTCTGCAATATCCTTTCATAATCGAACAGGGATGCATCCATCATGGATGCATCCCTGTTCATTTTGAGTATATGGATTCATGTCTTTAGGGCAGAAAATAATGGAGCAGGACCTGCAAATCATGCTGGGCCGGATGATCCGTAAAGTCGCCGATCATTCGCTGAGCCTGTTCCGCATACGATCGGGCAAGCGCCTCGCTTTGGTCAATGGCGCTGCTTGCGGCAATGCGGTGGATGACTTCATCCATGTCAGCCGCCACAGAGTGGGGGCCAAGCTGTCTGATTCCAGGTGCAAGGGCTGGATCGTTGAGTGCGTAAATCACCGGCAGCGTAATGTTGCCGTTTCGGAGGTCTGCGCCAGCCGGCTTGCCGATGGCCTCCTTGGGCTTCGTGAAATCGAGCAGGTCATCCCGGATTTGAAATGCCATGCCGAGCGACTCCCCGAATTGAAACAGCCGTTCAGCGGTTCTCGCATCCGCTTTGGCTGCTTCCGCGCCCGCTTTCAGGCAGTGGGCCATCAGCAGGGCGGTTTTGCAGCGCGTTTTCTCTAAATACTGCTCCAGCGTCAGTTCATAGTTAAAGCGGTGGTGCAGCTGATCGTATTCTCCCATACAGAGCTCGGTTACCAGAGCCGCAAGTTCGGCTAACCGGTAAGCATCCTCTTCGGAGACGCCATCACTACTCCTGTCTGACTCGTCATTCGGATTACCTGCGGCCCATTCGATGGCACGGGCAATCATGTAATTGCCGATATGCACGGCCGTCTGGACATCCGTGGTTTCATGCAGGGTCGGTAGCCCTCGCCGCATATCGGATTGATCGATGATGTCATCGTGTACCAGCGAGGCCATGTGTAAATATTCAAGCAGCACGGCGGTTTTCATTACGGCTGGATCATGCCCGCTTTCCCCGAAACGGCTGCCGAGCACGACCATGAGCGGACGCAGCCGCTTGCCGCCGGCGTCAATGAGATCTATGACGCTGCTCAGCACAACAGAGGGAGGAGTGAGGTCACGGTCTGAGGTGACCACCTCCCGGAGCAGATTGTCGAAGGAAGCGAGATCCACTCCCATTTGGTTATGAATGTTCATTTGCATCATCGCTCCTTTCCCAGATGGCTCCTTACGCGCTCCGTTGCTCCAGATAGCTGCGGATTTCGCGCTTTAGCTCTTTAAGCAGGATTTCGGGTGAAACGTTCTTCATTAGATTCAGCTGCATGCGTTTATGAAAGGGGAGAAGCCGGGACAGCAGCTTCCATTCCTTCCGTTTGACGGCAATCCGGTACATAAGCCCGGTTAAATAATCGCCGTCCAGCAGCATGCGCGTCAATCTCTCGTTGTCCTGTGCCTGCAGCTTGCCGTGCTTACTTAGAGCGGAATGAATCAGGATGCAGCATGCCAGCACCGTCATTTTCCGGGAATAGGCCAGTTCATAAGCGTTTAGCATATCGGCAATGTCCCTCACCGGCCTGTTATCCATCTCCATCCAATCGATATCCGTTCCGGAATCGATATGCGACCGAAGCAGGTCGATCGTATCCTGTAATAGCTTCATATCCATCGTTATTGACTCCTTCCGGAAGGCTCGTGTTGATTAAGAGTGTGAATGACGGCAGAACGGCCTATGAACCGAATCGGCAAGCATGATAAGACAAGCCGATTCTCTCGAATGGTGAAGGATTAGTCCGTATACACGTACCATCGCCTTACGATCGGAATTCGTTTCCATACCTTCTTCAGCCAAGGATATACATAGTAGTCAAGTCCGAACGTGCTGCCCGATCCGCCGATTAAGGCGATCCCAGCTGCCAGATACCACAGCATTTCGTTAGGTGCCATACCTGATACCCAAACCATCGCGCCCATGGCAACGCTAGCTACGGCTGCAGGTGCCGTGAACAATCCGACGATCAGCAGGATGCCGACGATCAGCTCAGCCAGGACCATCGAGGTCTGAAACACATAGGCGAGCGAAGTATAGCCGCCGTCGCCGGTGTAAAACATCAGGTCCATCGACCAATCGACAATGGATTTCATAAAACCCGGAACCGGCAGGGCGGATACCGCTTCTGCGGTATAAGCGGAGGCGGCGGAGACCGCGTCAGCCGCTCCAGCTCCGGCTGCTCCGGCAGCATCGGCGCCGGCAGCAGACGCTGCGCTTACGCCATCGGCTGCTTTGGCAGGAATAAGGAACACCTTATTCGGATCCTCAATAATCTTGTGGATTTTATCCCATCCCTGAGAGAGCCACATCCATCCGGCAAAAATCCGCAGCGGAACGAGCCAGAAATTCGGAGACCGTTTGGCAAAATGTCCCCCCACGAAGCTGCGATTGTTCCGAACATGGAAGAATTCATGCAGCAGGTAATGGTATACCTTGTTGAAGCCGCAAACCTGGAACAGATAGAGCATATTGATCATATGTTTGACCAGCATAGCCATGAAGCCGCTGAGCCTGAACATGTGGCCAGGAACACCCACGTTAGCTACTCCGTAGCGGCTGCCGATACAGACCATCGTTCCGTGGAACGTCGGTTTGTAGGATTTCATCGGTTTGTTCAATAGTTCAGCCACAATGTTATGTGCGATGACTGGGGCTGCGAGTTCCGCATTTTCTACCATTTGAGGTACGGGTGCAGCCGCGCCCTCAGGAATGTAGAAAATATTGTCCCCGACGACATAAACGTTCGGATGGGCAGGAACTTGAAGCTTGTCGTTGGTCAAAATACGCTTGCGGCCTTTTTGCTCGACATCCATATTGCCAACTACGTCGGAACCCTCAACCCCCGCGGTCCAGATAACCGTACGGGATTTGATGTCATTGCCGCCGACGGTAACGCCGTCCGGTTTAACTTCTGTAATCTTCGAGCCTGTGATGATATTGACATCCATTTTGCGCAGCCGTTTCTCGGCTTTGCGGATTAACGGTTCGGGCAGGATCGGCAGGATCTTGTCGACCATGTCGGCGACATGAAGTGTAACCTCGCTTGGATCGACGTAGAACTCTTTGCATAATTGTTGAGTGAATTCGGCCAACTCGCCGATCATTTCGACCCCGGTGAATCCACCGCCGACCACGACAAAGGTCAGCATTTCTTTGCGGACCTGCGGGTCGCGCTCCAGTACTGCTTTTCGGAACATATTCAGGGTATGTTCCTTCAAGCGGACCGCATCATCATACGACCATAAGGTAAAGGCGTGTTGATCTGCGCCCGGTATGCCGAAGAAGGTTGGCTTGCTGCCTGTTCCGATGACCAGATAATCATAGTTATAGGTTTGTTTCTCTCCACGGAGTGTTTGCCCGTCAAAGTCAATGCCGCCGATTTCATCCAGCACCACGTCTACATTACGGAATCCGGAGAACACTTTTTTCAGATCGATTTTGATGGAATCTTCTTCGACCCGATTCGCGGCCACTTCATGCAGCTCAGTCAGCAGTGTATGATACGGCTTGCGGTCTATGAGTGTTATCCGCAAATCTTTCTGTTTGCGCAGTCGTTTAGCCAGCTTCTTGGCGGTAAGTATACCGCCATATCCGCCGCCCAGCACGATAATCTGTTTCATGCGAATCTCCCCTCAAGGAATAGTTGTCTTATATCTCTTGTTCTTATTTGGCGCCTTCGAGCGCTTTCGTTGCCAGCTCTACCAATCCGTTGACGTGGATCGACACACCGGAGATTGCATCGGTTTTGCCATCTTCCGCCGTTACGATTGCTTGCGGATCTTGCTTTTCAATCAAATACTGCTCGGCTTGGTAAGCCTGTTCATGCCATTCGGATTGAGCTCCGCCGTTCTTCATGCCGTATTCACCGGATTTGGAACGGGTAACTTTATCGGTACCGCCATCTTTATGAATGCCGTTCCAGCTGACCGTGGCGATCTTTCCGTTAATAACGGTAACGTCGACGGTTTCTTTCCAGCCGGACTTAGCGTCAAAATCAGCCGCTTCTGCGTGATAGCTGCCGTCTTTGTATGGTCCTGCTTCAACAGGTCCCGCTGCCAGCGCTTTTGCTGCCAGTTCCGTAAATCCGTTGACATGGATCGATACCCCGGATACCGCATCCGTGCGGCCTTCGTCGTTTAAGGCCAAGCCTTCTACCGACTGCTGAGCCACCAGATATTCCTCCATTTTAGCTGCCTGCTCATGCCATTCTGCTTGAGCGCCGCCTTTTTCCTTCATACCGTAGAAGCCTTTTTCGGAAAATGTCTTCTTGTCCAAGCCGCCGTCCTTATGAAGTCCGTTCCAGTTGGCGCTGACGATCTTGCCGCCTTCGACCTTAATCGCAACGAGTTCTTTCCAGCCGGAGTCTTCGGCAAACTCGCCTTCAGCGTAATATAAGCCGTCCTGCAGGGTTCCTTCTTGTGCAGGCTGTTCCGCATTACTTGTGTTATCCGTGTTTTGGCTCTCTGCTGGTTTGTCCGTATTAACCGGCTCTTTGTCACCGTTGCCTCCGCAGCCGACAAGCAGTGCAAACATCAACATGACGGAGAGGGATAGAGAGAGTGTCCTTTTCATTCTGATTTCCTCCTATGATTTTGTGAATTACTTCACAAATATTGTTCTTGAGTTCATTTTATTCTTAAAAAGAATAGTTATCGGTGAAAAAAATCACAAATAGTGTCGGTGCTTCATGTTCGAGGTGATCCTGTTGACTTATATGAAGGATCATAGGTCAGATAATGCCTCGAATGTCATCCAGCGAATGGATGCCTTCGCTTTCCATCAATTCAATCAATTCTTCAGCCAGGGTATCACCGGCCCGCAAGTTGATGAAATTGTAGGTCCCGATCTGTACAGCAGCGGCGCCTGCCATGATGAATTCGAGGATATCCTCGGCGCTGCTGATGCCGCCGATTCCAACGACCGGGATGGATACCGACCGTGCCACCTGATGGACCATGCGGAGCGCGATCGGTTTAATTGCCGGCCCGGACAGCCCGGCGTAGGCTCTGTCAAATACGCTTCGTCGCTCCCGTATATCAATCGCCATCGCCTGGATCGTATTGATGAGCGAAAGACCATCAGCGCCTTCCGCTTCACACATGCGGGCCATTTCCTTTAAACCCCTTGCACCGGGAGAGAGTTTAACGAGCAGAGGCAGCGTGGTCGCTTTCCGGACTGCGCGAACCACCTCTTGAGCCTGCTCATTCTCAACGCCGAAGGCCAGCCCGCCTTCCTTGATGTTGGGGCAGGAGATGTTGAGCTCAATCATGTCGACAGCTCGTTTGCCGGATGACCGTAACTTGAGGCTGGCTTCGGTAAGCAGCTCGGCGCCTTCCGTATATTCCCGTATGGTGCCGCCGCCAAGATTGACGATGACTGCAGTCCCGTGTGAGGTCATCTCGGATAATTCATGCTCCAGAAAAGCGTGGATGCCCGGATTCTCAAGGCCAATGCTGTTCATGATGCCGGATGGCGTTTCATAAAGCCTTGTTCCAGAATTGCCGATTCGTGGAGTCAGGGTCAGTCCTTTGGAGACAATGCCTCCAAGCTTGCGAAGCGGATACAGATCCGCATACGGTTTACCGAATCCAAACGTGCCCGATGCCGCCAAAATCGGATTCGCCAGCGGGACGCCCGCCAGTTCACAATCGATGGAGATCATTCCAGTTCACCTCCTTCGCCGGAAATACGGGGCCATCGGTGCATACCTTGCGGCTTGCGCCAGCGGAGGTTAACGTGCAGCTGTTGCATGCCCCGATGCCGCAGCCCATTCGCTTCTCGATGGAGACGTGAAGCTTGGCGTTAGTACTCTCCGTTTTTTGGGCCAGACTGTGCATCATGCCAACCGGTCCGCATGCGAATATCGTGTCATAGCGGCTTGGGTCCACTGCATCTACAATGGTGCCGCCGGATTTGACGGTGACATTGCGGCTTATTTCGTGGAATCCGGTGACTCCGAAAGGGACGCTGGTGTATCCCAGATATACGCTGGCATCAGGTATTTCCTTAGCTGCCAGCAGCAGCGGGGCTACTCCAATGCCGCCTCCTACCAGTGCCGTCCGGCCTTGGGGCTTGGGGAATCCCTGACCGAAAGGTCCTTCCAGCTGAATCTTGTCACCCGCTTGAAGCGCCGATAGCAGCCATGTACCTGTTCCATGCACGCGATACAAGAAGGAAACGGAGTCCTCCGTCAGGTTATGAACGCTGATCGGTCGTGACAGCACGGGATAGGTATCCCAGCAGCGAAGCATGAAGAACTGCCCCATTCGTGCCGAATAGCTGCCTTGAACGGTAAGTCGATATATGCGATGGGCCAGTCTGACATTTTGAATAACAAGGGCCACGTTCTCATTCTCCTCCCTTGGCGTACTTTTTCCGCCCGCTATGTTCCTTGATACAGTATCATAGACCGATAACGCTACCTGTGACATTTCTCATATTCGGGCGTTGTCAGGGCTTGATACCTTTTGTATACATACACGAGACAAAAAAGGATGGGGATCATACATGAGAACACTGGTGATCGTTGCACATCCGGGTCTGCATGAGGGATCACGGATCAATCGCGAACTAACCGAGACGGTGAGACATCATCATGAGGTGACGGTGCATGACCTCTATCAGCGTTATCCGGATGGACATATCGATATCGAGGCCGAGCATCAATTGCTGCTCCAGCATGAACGCATCGTGTTTCAATTCCCTTTCTGGTGGTACAGTTCACCGCCCCTTTTGAAGCATTGGTTCGACGAGGTGCTAACTTTCGGATGGGCGTATGGTCCGGGCGGAGACAAGCTCCAGGGAAAAGAGTGGGGCGTAGCCGTTACGACCGGCGGAGCCGCGGAGGCCTACGGCAGCGAAGGATACAACCGCTACACGGTGGAAGAGCTAACCCGGCCCTATGAGGTGACGGCCAGCCTGGTAGGCGCGATTTACTTGCCGATATTTACCGTTCATAATGCCATGCAGCTGACGGATGAAGAGCTGCGGCGACATGCGGAGGATTTCGCGTTGCACGTTACAGGAGTGGTGAGATCCAGGTAAGGGTTGCTATTGAAAGCATGCAGCTGCTGAAGTGATGTTTCGAATTAATATTCACGAATTCGGCCGTTTCCCAGAGGCATGTTGTTCCACGCGAAATCATGAACAATTCAAGCGCGTTTATCCATTCGTGAAAAGGAAAAACTGAATTGTTGTTAAATTAGCCTGGCGGCTGAAGCTGCCGGGCTTTTCGGTGTACTGGCAAATTTCTGTGGATTCCGGCATATTCCGAGCGATCAGGGGAGATTCCTCTGGGACTGCTGTGCTTCTGTTTATAGGCTACGCTGCTGTTCTCATAGAAAGGTAGGTGCGACGAGCGCTACGATTTGTTGATTAGAAGGTAGATGCATGAATCGCTATATGATCCGAAAACATTCGTTGCATTGTGGAGACGCATATTTTATACTCATATACATAGATTTACGATACATAGATTATCTAGGTATTGGAGTGATAGAGGAATGGGCATTAACAAAGAGCTGCTGAAAGGCAGCACCGTCATATTATTGCTTACCGTGTTGAACAAGCGGGAAATGTACGGGTACGAGCTGATTAAGGAGATTGAGCAAAGCTCGGACGGGGTGTTCCTGATGAAGGAAGGCACGTTATACCCGATTCTGCACACGCTGGAGGCGGAAGGTTGGCTGGATTCCTCCTGGAGCCAGCATGATGGACGCAAACGGAAATATTACCGGATTACCGAGCGCGGCAGGGAGCAGCTCCAAGAGAAGACCAAGGAGTGGGTCAAATTCCGTACGGCGGTGGATACGGTCATCGGGGAGGGAACCTAGCGTGCGACCGGTTGAAGAATACAAGGTTGTTCAAGACTTCCTGACCCGGGTGTGCAGGCAGGTACGCGCAAGAGCCATGCATCCGGAAATCCGCGAAGAGCTGCTCGGCCATATCGAGGAGCGGACGGAGCTTCTGATGCTGGAGGGCAATGCGGAGGAGCCAGCCGTGCAGGAAGCGGTGAAACAAATGGGGGATCCAGGGGATATCGGCAAAAGCCTGCATTTGGCTCATCGGCCTCAGTTGGATTGGAAGCTGCTCGTTATGCTGGCCCTGTTCTTAATCATTGGACTGGTTGGCATGGTGAGTGTTTATTACGCGGATGAAAGGTATTCCGTTAGCCTAGTCGAGAGGAAGTTGTTTTACTTCGGAATCGGAGTATTATTCCTGATAGGTTTTTATTTTCTGGATTATCGAAAGCTAAAGAAATACTCGGCCCCTGTGTTTTTCCTTATTGTTATTCTAATGGTCATTTCATTGGTATATGGACAACTGCACGATAGGAGAACTGACTATATCAACATAGGTCCCATTGGAGTCAATATGATCACTTTTTCCTTGATACCGCTTCTGCTCGCTTTGGCAGGGATGAAGCCTGCCAGCCAATGGGGACGGTGGGAGGCGGTATTGAACATCCTCTATCGAGGAGTACTGCCTGTGGTTCTCTATAGCATAAGTAGCTCTATTATATACACCTACATCTATGTGATCGGGTTCCTGGTTTTGACATGGAGAACAAGTAAAAGCTTGAAACAATTTGCTATGATTTCCACGCTGCCATTTGCAGGATTAGCTATTTTCCTCTGCACCCGGACGGATCATTTACTGTTACGGTGGAGAGAATTTATGAACCCTTCAGCCAAAGAAATGTGGTATATGGGGAATAACGCAGATGCCATCCAAGCAGCAGGCTGGTTTGGGCAAGGTTTTGGTCAAGCTACACCGAAGATCCCATATGTCCTTTATGATAACGTGTTTCCATACCTCATCTATTGCTTCGGCTGGTTGTTCGGGATCGTAGTTGGCGTACTGATTCTGCTGTTTCTCGTTAGAATATGGAATATTTCTACGGTCCATAGGGATTCTTATGCGAAGTATATCGCTGCATTACTCATCGTTGTTTTTGGATTTCGGCTGCTATGGCCGCTACTCATGGGGCTCGGCATTCTTCCAAGGGTTACATTGGATCCACCCTTCTTCTCTTACAGCGGGATGAACCAAATCCTGGACATGGCAGCAGTCGGCCTGCTCCTCTCCATTTACAGACGTAAAAACATGATTCCAAGCGAGGTGGGAGAAGCGGCTCCTATGAAGGTGGCCTAGTTGAGGCTGAAGATCATCTTTCAATTCCGGTTAGCAGGATAAAGTTTTGCAAAAGAAAAAGCGAGAGCTTGATTCTCGCTTTTTTCTCGTTTATAGAGAGGTGTCGTTATCCGGCTCGGTGGCGTATAAGTTACACCTTCTCCAGCGCACCGGATGCGATTTCTTCGATATAGTGGCAGGCCGTCTGATGGCCTCTGCGCTCATCGACTTCCCGAAGCAACGGGGCCTCGGACCGGCAGAAATCCGTGGCATACATGCAGCGGGTATGAAACCGGCAGCCGGAAGGCGGGTTGATCGGGGACGGAACATCTCCCTTGAGAATGATGCGTTCCTTCTTACGCTCGGGATCCAGCGTCGGGATGGCCGACAGCAGAGCGCGGGTGTAAGGATGCTGCGGGTGCCGGAAGAGGGAATGTTTATCCGCGATTTCCACGATCGTTCCCAGATACATCACGATAATCCGGTCGGAAATATGCCGGACGACCCCAAGGTCATGGGAGATAAACAGATAGGTCAGCTTGAAGTCGGTTTGCAGTGATTTCATCAGATTGAGCACTTGCGCCTGGATGGACACGTCAAGCGCAGAGACCGCTTCATCGCTGATGATCAGCTTGGGATTCACGGACAAGGCGCGAGCAATTCCGATCCGCTGCCGCTGTCCGCCACTGAATTCATGCGGGTACCGATTGGCTTGATAGGCGGCCAGGCCGACCGTTTCCAGAAGTTCGATGGCCCGGCCCCGCCGGTCCTTTTTGGGAACGACGTTTTGAATGTCCATCGCTTCTTCTAGGACTTGCAGCGCTGTTTTTCTAGGATTCAGCGAAGCATAGGGGTCCTGAAAAATCATCTGCAGGTCTTTACGCCTTCGGTTCATCTGCGCTTTATTTAGGGAAAGCAGATCGGTGCCTTCGAACACCACCTCTCCAGCGGTTGGTTCGTCCAGCCTCAGGATGGCCCGGCCCGTGGTTGATTTGCCGCAGCCGGATTCGCCCACGATACTGACAGTTTCCCCCTCATGTACGGAGAATGAAATATCATCCACAGCTTTTACGACGTTGACGGCACGGCCCAGGATGCCGCCCTTGATCGGAAAATACTGCTTGAGGTTTTTGACGGTTAACAACTCTTTGCTCATGACAGAACGTTCACCTCGCTTTCCAGCTCCCATTGATCGGTGTATTTCCAGCACCTGACTTGTTGGTTATCATCCAGCGCATGAAGCTCCGGCAGTTTGTCATAGCACAGCTTGGCTGCATGGGGACAGCGGGGGGCGAAGCGACAGCCGTCCTGTGGGTCATATGGGCTTGGAACAGAGCCTTTAATCGGCTCTAGCGTTTCCTTATCGATATCATGCCGCGGCAGCGAGTTCATCAGGCCGATGGTGTAGGGGTGCTTCGGATGCTTGAAGAGGGTGCGCACATCGGTATACTCCACCACTTTTCCGCAGTACATGACCGCTACCTCATCGCAGGTTTCCGCAACGATGCCCAGATCATGGGTGATAAAAATAATCGACATCTGCAGCTTCCGCTGCAGCTCCTTCATCAGCTCCAAAATTTGAGCCTGAATGGTCACGTCAAGCGCTGTGGTCGGCTCGTCTGCAATGAGCAGATCCGGATTGCACGCCAGCGCCATGGCAATCATGACACGTTGGCGCATACCGCCGGACAGCTGGAAGGGGTACTGTCGGACTCTTTTTTCTGGGGAAGGAATGCCGACCAGTTTCAACATCTCGACGGCTTTGTCCATCGCTTGTTTTTTGCTCAGATTCTCATGGATTTGGTAGGCCTCCGCGATCTGATCGCCGACGGTGAAGACCGGATTGAGCGATGTCATCGGCTCCTGGAAGATCATCGAGATCTGATTGCCCCTTATTTTGCGCATCTGCCGGTCCGATTGTTCGAGCAGATTCACACCGTTATATAGGATTTGGCCACCGACGATTCGTCCCGGATGAAAGATCAGCCGCAGGATGGAGAGGGACAGTATGCTTTTGCCTGAACCGGATTCGCCCACGATGCCGAGCGTCTTCCCCTTGCGTACGGTAAGGCTGATATCATCCACAGCTTTCACTTCGCCCAGTTCTGTGAAAAAAGAGGTTTGCAGGTTCTTGATCGTAAGCAAACTTGATGTGTGCTGTTCCATCTTGTCTAAGCTCCCTTCGCTTTCAATTGGTCTTGGAATCATGTGTCCGGATTGGCTCCCAAATAGCTCGATTTTCGGTAAATAGCGGATCCTGTGTCCGCGTGACTCCCAAACAGCTCGTTTTTGCAGTAAAGTAGCAGATCTGTGTCCGCGTGACTCCCAATAAGCCAGTTTTGCAGCAAACCGTGAATTCTTTGACGTAAGGTCTCAATAACAGCTCGATTTCTGTAAATTACAGATCTTGCGTCCGCATGGGCACAAAAATAGCTTGTTTTCAGTAAATCGAGTGCGTCCGTCTTCATGTACTCCCAAACAGCTAGATTCGTCTGGATTAGTGATGTACGAGGACTGTAGTTCCGCTATTACTTTATTTTCTGCATGTTAGTGGAAGTACGAGGACATGAGATCCGCTATTGCGAGAAATAGTTGGCTAAATTCGTGATTTCGGGTACATTAACGGATCGTGTGTCCGGATTGGCTCCCAAATAGCTCGATTTTTCGGTAAATAGCGGATCCTGTGTCCGCGTGATTCCCAAACAGCTCGTTTTTGCAGTAAAGTAGCAGATCTGTGTCCGCGTGGACTTTAAAAGGACTGACTTGAAGCAAATAGTGATCGTATGTCCACATGGGCTCAAAATCAGCTCGATTCGTGATGATTAGCGATATTTGAGGACTGTAGTTCCGCTATTACTTTATTTTCTGCATGTTAGTGGAAGTATGAGGACATGAGATCCGCTATTGCGAGAAATAGTTGGCTAAAATCGTGATTTTGGGTACATTAACGGATCGTGTGTCCGGATTGGCTCCCAAATAGCTCGATTTTCGGTGAATAGCGGATCGTGTGTCCGCACGGGCTTCGGTAAATAGCGGATCGTGTGTCCACTTGAACCAAACTGTAGATCATACTAATCCACACGCTTGCCACACAATGTAGAGTTCACACTATTGACCACACTAATCCCACAGCTAAAACTCACCAATCAATCGAAATCAATGCGCTTGTTGAAGTATCGGTAGGAGATGTCCACAAGCAGGTTCACAAGCACGAACATGATCGAGAGCACAAGCACGGTTGCCTGTACGACCGGGAAATCTCTTGCCCGGATCGAGTCGATGACGTATCGTCCCATGCCGTTCACGGCGAATACGGACTCGGTCAGCACCGCCCCGCCTAGCAGGCCGCCGAATTCCAGACCGATGACGGTAATGACGGGAATCATGGCATTTTTCAGGGCATGTCGGTAGATGATGACACGCTCTCGGACGCCTTTGGCTTGAGCGGTTCGGATGTAATCCTGGCCGATGACCTCCAGCATGCTGGAACGGGTCATTCTGGCAATGATCGCGGCGCCGCCTGTCCCGAGCGTGATCACGGGAAGGACGGTTTGCGACCACGTGCCCCAGCCGGAGGGACGGAACCAGCCTAGATCCACGGCAAAATATTGGATCAGCATGAGCCCAAGCCAGAAATTCGGCATCGATAGTCCGAACAGGGCAACGAACATGACGCCGATATCAGCGGGCGAGCTTTTTTTGACGGCGGAGATGATGCCGGCCAGAATGCCGAGAAATACAGCCAGGATCGTAGAGTATATGGCAAGCTCGACGGTGATCCAGAATCGGCTTTTGAATATTTCATCGGCGATGGGGCGGCTGCTGCGGATCGAATCTCCCAAATCTCCCTGCAGTAAACCACTGACGTAATTCCAATACTGAAGCGGCAGCGGATCGTTTAATCCCAGGTTCTCACGGATCTTCTCCACCTGCTCCTTGGGCGCCCCTTCCCCGATAATGACCTGCGCCGCATCTCCCGGAATGAGGTGCATCAGCAGGAAGACGACAATGGTTACACCAATGACAACAGGTATCGTCTGAATTAGCCTTCGAATGGAATAGATGAGCATGGCCCGGCAGCTCCCTTCATTATTTTTTCATTTTCGGGTCAAGGACATCCCGCAAGCCGTCACCCAGCAGATTAAATGCGATAACAACGAACACGATCGACAAGCCGGGGAACAGGGCAACATGGGGGTGATCCATAATATAGTTGCGCCCATCATTCAGCATGGCTCCCCACTCCGGCGTCGGCGGCTGTGCGCCAAGACCGAGGAAGGACAAGCCGCTGGCGGTCAGGATAGCAACAGCGATCCGCAGCGTAGCCTGCACGATGATAGGGGATGTGATATTCGGCAAAATATGCCCGAAGATGATTCGTCCATCACTCGCGCCCAGCGAACGCATGGCATCAATATATTCGAGCTTGCGGACGGCCAGCGTCGAGCCGCGCACGACTCTCGCAAAGGTGGGGATCGAGAAGATGCTGACGGCGATAATCACGTTGAACAGATTTTTTCCAAGAACGCTGACAACCGCCAATGCCAGCAAAATGCCGGGAAACGCCAGCATGACATCGGTCATTCTCATAATGAGTGCATCCCATTTACCTCCGTAATAACCGGATATGATTCCGAGTACGACACCAAAGGCTGCCCCGATGATGACCGAGATAAAACCGACCGAGAGCGTAAGACGCATGCCGTGGATAATCCTGGTGAAAATATCTCGCCCGTTGTGGTCCGTACCAAACCAATGGTCAGCGGACGGCTTCAGCAGTTTCGTAGAATAATCCACTTTGGTCGGATCATACTGGGTGAGCAGGGGGCCGAAAATTGCGACAAGAATCATCAGCAGGAGAAAATACCCCCCGAATAAGGCCGCTTTGTTCTTCTTCAGACGGTGGTAGAAAGATTTCCATTGAACGAAACGGGTACCACTAGGTAGCGATTCATGTGTTCTGGCATCAGCGGTCATGTTAGGCACGTGAAATCATCCTTTCTCCAAGTTTGGATGTCAGCATTGGTGTCGTAGAAACGTGAGGTAAATCTGGCTTCTACTGGTATAAATATCAAATAGTAAAATATATGTTAACTGTGTATAAAATATTTTCCTATTTTGATTGAGAAGGGGGAGTTTGTTTCACATGACAGGTAATAGAAGATTAAAGTGGCTTGTCTGCATCCTGGTCATGCTTACCGTAATAGTCTCGGCGTGCGGCAGTCCAAGCAAGAGCAGTAACCCTGAAACGCCGCCAAACGGCAGTAATACGCCAGCTCCGGAGCCGGGGGCCAAGGATCCTCCCAAAGGAACGGACGATACCGGTGCAAATGAGCTTGTGATTGCCTGGCTTTCTGATCCGCCATCCATGGACCCTCATATGTCGACGGACCAGCAAACGAGCGTAATGACAACGCATATTTATGACACATTGGTGATTCATGATAAGGATCTGAATATTCAGCCGGGGCTCGCCGAGAGCTGGAAAGCGATCGATGAATTGACCTGGGAGTTCAAGCTGAGACAAGGCGTGAAGTTTACGGACGGCTCTCCATTCAATGCAGAGGTGGTCAAAGCCAACATTGATCGTATGCAGGATCCGGAGGTTGCTTCTCCACGCGCGTCGCTTGTTGGCATGATTAAAGAGGTTAAAGTCGTTGACGAATACACGGTGCAGCTTGTGACCGAGTATGCTTTCTCGCCGCTGCTTGCCCATTTGGCCCATTCTGCGGTGGGCATGATTAGTGCCGAAGCCATCAAGCTGGATTACGAGAAGGTGAAGGCAGGCGAGAAGGGAGGCGCATATCTGGCACAGAACCCTGTAGGCACGGGCGTGTTCAAATTAGAGAGCTGGAACCCCGGACAGGAAGTGAAGCTGGTTGCGAATGCCGATTATTGGGGGGATAAAGCGAAGGTTGAACGGGTCACGTTCAAAGTCGTAAGCGAAGAGGGAACGCGGATCGCGGAGCTGGAAACCGGCTATGCGCATATTATCGATCCGGTGTCGCCGAGCAGCATCAGCCGCATTGAGAGCACTGACGGCATGTCTCTGAACCGTCAGGCTTCGCTGAGCTTGTCTTATATCGGGTTTAACAACGACAAAAAGCCGTTTAACGATGTGCGAGTACGGCAGGCCTTGTCGATGGCCATCAATAAGGATGAAATCATCTCGGGCATCTACGAAGGCACCGGAATTCCTGCTGTTGGTCCGCTGGCACCGGACGTGAACGGCTATGATGCTACCGTTAAGCCGATCGAACATAACATCGACAAAGCCAAAGAGCTGTTGAAGGAGGCCGGATACGAGGGTGGCTTCTCAACGACCATCTGGACCAATGATAATCCGGAACGGATTAAGGTCGCCGAGTACGTACAATCCAAGCTGAAGGAATTGAATGTTGAAGTCAAAATCGAAGTGGTCGAATGGGGTGCATACCTGGCTCAAACCGCAGAAGGCAAGCATGATATGTTTATCCTCGGCTGGTCCACGGTAACGGCTGATGCCGACTATGGCATGTATGAGTTATTCCATTCCAAGAATGTAGGGGAGCCGGGTAACCGTACCTTCACGAAGGATCCGGAACTGGATAAACTGCTGGATGCCGGGCGTAAAGAGAACGATCCTGAACAACGCAAGCTTATCTATAAACAGGCGCAAGAGAAGCTGGTTGAGTTAGCGCCGATGCTGTATATCCATCATCAGGAGTATTTAAACGGTGTCAGCAGCAAGGTCGAGGGCTTCTGGCGGCATCCGAACGGCATCATGCAGCTGCATCAAGTGTCCATTCAGCCATAAGGATGTCTGAAAGCTTTATAGCTTTGAATCGTCATGATATAAGAGATATGCATCAAGAGGCCCCTATGAGGGGGTCTCTTTTTTTGATGTTGTTCGAGTGCTGGGACAGGAGATAGGGCTGACAGCAATGGTTCGTTATCTTTGCTCGTTGGCATCAAGATGATCATACAGCTTGCGAGCGGAAGGAATTGAGGTGATGTCACATTTATCACGTCAAAAGAATGAAAAAATAGATCCATATATACGTTGACATGTATATATGAATTGATGTATATTAAAACCATGAATACTTCAGCTATGCAATTAACCCTGTTCACGATCTCGGAGCCGAACCGCTTCAACATCATTGAACTTTTAAAGCAAGGGTCGAGATCGGTCAGCGACATCGTAGAGATTCTGGGAATCGGCCAGCCCCAAGTATCCCGCCATCTGCGGATACTGAGCGAGGCCGGACTGGTGAAAGTCCGTAAGAACGCACAGCAGCGCATTTATAGTCTTGAAGCCCAGCCGTTTCAGGAGCTGGACGTCTGGTTCGATTCGTTCAGTCGATTGTGGGAAGAGCGACTCGACAAGTTCGAGGACTATATGAGCGACTTCAACGGAAAGGAGAGTTGATTCAACTTTTTTGCTAGATCCACAGGAAGATACGGCTCTGCATGCAGAGCCGATTTCACAAACAGGAGGAAGTCACATGGGCAGGACGACCATTGTCAAGAAAGACCGGGAGCAGCGGAAGCTAACCGTGGAACGTATCGTAACCATACCTCTGAAGCTGTCCTGGCAGGGATGGACGAAGCCGGAACACATTGAACGCTGGTGGGGGCCGAGGAACTGGAATGCCACGGTATATGAGATGGATGTCAGACCGGGTGGCGTATGGCGCTACAGGCTGGCTCCTGATAAGGCAGGAGAAGGGGAAGAAGCCTTTTGCAAGGCGACCTACTCCGAAGTGACGGAGTTATCAAGGCTCGTATATACGGACACATTCACGGATCCGAACTGGAACCCCGTAGCAGGCAGCGACATGTTGACTTCGGTTACGTTTGAAGAGGCCGGGGAAGGGACCAGGCTATGCATCATTACCCATTTTGCGAGTGCAGAGGAACTGGAAGCTGCGGAAGGCAGGGGAATGGTAGAAGGATACACGGATACGCTGGAACGGTTTGAGAATGAAATTAGCTTGTACATAACAGGATAATAAAAGGAGAGATGACCATGAGTTATGCAATGTCGAATGACGGTACCCGAATTTTTTATGAAAAGAAAGGGACTGGTCCAGCTATTATTCTTGTAGCTGCTGCAGCTTCGGATCACAACGATACAACGCGTCTTGGGGAGTTTCTGTCTGAACAATTCACCGTCTACAATCATGACCGGCGAGGACGGGGCAGTAGCGCGGATACGGCTCCGTATGCCGTTGAACGTGAGGTCGAAGATATCGATGCCCTTATTCAGGAGGCGGGCGGGAGTGCGTATGTATTCGGAAGTTCTTCGGGCGCTGTTCTGGCTCTGGATGCGGCGAGCAGACTCGGAAGCAGCAAAGTTAGAAAACTGTTTCTATATGAGCCGCCGTTTATCATTGACGATAGCCGCGAACCCGTATCGACAGAATACGTGCAGCATTTGAATGCACTGATGGCCGAGAGCAGGCGCAGCGAAGCCGTAGAATATTTCATGACAGCAGCGCTGGGGATCCCCGCGGAATATATCGAATTCATGAAGGCAGATCCTTCTTGGCAAGTCATGGAGGGCATGGCGCATACATTGGCCTATGACGGCATGATTATGGGGAGCACGCAATCCGGTCAACCGCTGCCAACCGATCGCTGGGATGTCGATGTCCCAGTCATGGTGATGACGGGCGAGAACAGCGGGTCCATGTTCCATGGGGCCGCTAGCGCATTGGTCGACTTGCTCCCTCAGTGCGAGCACCGGATGCTGCCTGGTCAGGACCATTCTGCCGTCGTGATGGCGCCGGAAGTGCTGGCTCCTGAGGTGTCGGGTTTTCTGCAGCCTTCGGCAGACCAAATACCGAGATAAGTGTTCCTTTCTCATCAAGAAACCGTGACCCTTAGGGCCACGGTTTCTTTGTTCCCGTTCCGGTCGAAGTATTTATTCGGTCTTCTTAAACGGCTCAATAAAATGATTAAAGGCGCTGGTGCGAAACAGGTCGCGCCGGAATACAAAATGGACCTTGGAGCTGCGATAACGCTCGGGGATTTGGAAAGCCTGCAATCTCCCGGCATCCACCCAGTCCTTAACGGAAGACCGCGTTAGCAGCGAGATACCCAGCCCGGCGGCCACACCGCCCATGATGGCTTCCAACGTACCAAACTCCATAATATTCATGGGTCCCACGTTCTCTTCATGAAGCCATTGCTCCAACCGTTCACGATGGTAGCAGCCCTTGCCAAAGAACAGCAGCGGTTTGGTGAGCAAATCGCGAAACGCAGCCTCCGTCGGTTCCGAGATGAGGACAAGCTCCTCGTCAAAGGCCCGGATTTCGTCAAAGTCCGGGTAATCCAGGGGCCCGCTGATAAACGCCCCGTCCAGTTCATACTCGTTCAGGGCTCGAATCAAGTCAGCTCTATGGCCTGTAATTAATGACAATTTCACGTCAGGATACCGTCTATGATAATCCAGCATGATACCGGGTAGATGTACCGCAGCTGTGGTTTCCGATGAGCCGATCCGCAGCGGACCCGACGGTTCTTCCGAGAATTGCGTCGATTTCACGGCTTCGTCAAGCAAACGCGTAATCTGATCGGCATATTTGAGCAGATTACAGCCGGCCGAAGTTAAGGCAACGCCGCGGCTGAGCCGGTAGAACAGAGGCGTGTTCAGCTCGGATTCAAGCTGCCGGATTCTAGCGGTCACGTTCGATTGCACGTAACCTAGGCTGGCGGCAGCCTTGGTTATATTTCCTTCACGGGCAACAGCCTGGAATATTTTCAGATCCCCACTCTCCACTTTAGGAGCCTCCTTATATCCATCATTCACAGTGATGGCTCGAATCTTATTTAATTATTTTACATGATATGAAGGTCGGAATAAACTGAGGATACACTTGGTTAAGGAGAGGGGAATTCATGGCATGAGCAAACCGCGTATGCTGTTTCTGACGATATTTACGATGCTGGTCGCTGGACTTAACTTCCCGATCGGCAAAATTGCGCTCTCCTTCGGTTCCCCATTCGTGCTGCTGGCGATCCGGTTTGTGGGAGCGGGACTTCTGATGCTGCCCTTCATTGTAAGACGGCCCCATCCCAAGAGCGGCGCTGCCTGGCTGAAGCTGGCAACGATCGGGCTGTTTCAATCGGCACTCGTGATGAGTGGCATCTACCTGAGCATGCAGACGATATCCTCTGGCAGCTCCTCGGTTCTGTCCTCCAGCAACCCAATCTGGTTCATCGTGTTCAGCTTCCTGATCTTCGGTATAAGGTACCGTCTTCTTCAGTGGGCGGGCGTGATCATCGGTTTTATCGGCGTGTTCATTACGCAAGGCTTGGAGATGCAGATGCAGAGCGGATTTTGGTTTGCGCTGGGCGCAGGGATGGCTTGGGGCATGGCGACGCTGCTAAGTTCCCGTTGGGGCAAGGAGTTTGACGCTTGGGTCATGGCTGCCTATCAGATGCTGATCGGAGGCATCCTTCTGCTCATCGCAAGTCCGCTGTTGGAACAGCCGCATTTTGTATGGGATTCGTCTCAGATCGTCAAGGAACTCTTTGTTTTGGGCTGGATGATTCTGATGAGCTCGATTGCCCAGTTCGTCACCTGGTATTATGTGCTGCGCAATAGCGATCCCAATAAAGCCAACGTGTATCTGTTCCTTATTCCCGTGTTCGGTGTATTATCCGGATGGCTTATATTAGGCGAGCAGTTGCATTGGTATACCTTAGCCGGCACAGTGTGTATCGGGCTTGGCATTTATCTGGTGAATCGGCCTAGACGAGTAGACAAAACAAAAGATCTATTCGCGATCAGGGAACGGTGCGGTACCGTATAAAGGGCAAGAAATCTAATAAATTCGGATTTAGCAGGTCACAGCGAATGGATTCGTGTGGCCTGTTTTTTGCTATGGCGAACAAAGGTTTTCTCGTCTGAACAGGTACCATGAGAAGCAATAACAAGGATGATGTTCCTAGGAAAACCTCGTCCAAACAAAATAAGTAAATTTTATTAAAAATAAATCCATGTTATATTAAATTTACTAACGCCTTTGGAGAGGGGATAGGATTCATGAGTGGTTTGAAGGAAATTGCAAAGCTCGCGGATGTCTCGGTGTCTACAGTGTCCAACGTGCTGAACGGGCGTAAGAACGTGGGGCGGGAGACGAGGGAGCGGGTGCTGAGATTATGCTCGGAGCACGGCTATTTTCCACATAAGTCAACCAAATCCGATAAAAGCAACACGATTATATTTGTCTTCAGCGACTTTGATCGCGATTATTATTTAAAGATCATCAAGGGGATCAGCCATTGCCTGACGGAGAATGGATACGATCTTATCATCTGTACGAATAAATCCAGCACCAATTTTATGCGCAGTAAATTTGCAAGCGGTACCATAAGCCTCGATCGGAACATGACGGACGAATATTTAGTCTCGGTAGCCACGCCGCAGTTCCCTGTCGTACTCATGGATCGGATTATTGATAATGAGTACGCCAACACCAAAAGCGTGATCGTGGACAATTACCCCGTGATGTGTGAAATGGTCCAGGCCTTGGTGGATAAACAGTTTACGAATTTTGGATACATTGGCGGCTTGGAGTTTACCCTGGACCACAAGGAGCGGTTCGCCGGATTTATGGATACGCTTGCGAAGAATGGCATCGTGTTTGACCGCCGCAATTACTTTCATGGCGATTACAGCGAGGAAAGCGGATATCAGGCGGCCAAAATTCTGATCCTGAGCAACGCCTTGCCGGAAGTGCTGGTCTGTGCGAATGACAATATGGCTCTCGGCGCGATCAAAGCTTTGGAAGAGAACGGAATACGGGTCCCGGAGGATATCTCGATCACCGGATTCGATAATTCGGATGCGGCGGCGATGGCCGGTTTGACCACGATTGCAATCCCGCGTTATGAAAGCGGTTATTTGGCGGCGAAGGAGCTGCTCGAGATGATCAAGGGCACAACGGGCAGGGAGCCTTTTAAGCTGAATGCCACCATTCAGTGGAGAAAAACGGTGAGATAAACTTTATGAGTACAACTAGTAAAATATCAAGAATTTTACTAGTTTTTTTACTTAGTATTTTTATGAAAACGCGTACAATTTTTATTGACATTCTAGGTAAACCGCCCTATGATGGGTTTGTAAACGTTTTACTTTATAGAGTCCTTAAGGGGGAGGCGTGTCACTTGAAAAAAGTAAAAAAGGTATTAAGCATACTAACAGCAACGGCTTTGGTTGCGACACTTGCAGCCTGTGGTGGTACATCTGACAAAGATTCTGGGGCAGCATCCGGGGGAGATAAGCTGAAGAAAATTACGCTCTTCCAATCGAAAGTTGAAATTACAGAACCTCTTGAAGCTTTGGTTAAAACCTATAAAGAAGAAACCGGCAATGAGGTTGAGGTATGGGGTGCCGCAGGTGACGCTTATTCGCAGCAGTTGGTAGCGAAGCTCAGCAGCAACCAGGGACCGACTATATTCAGCGTAGCTCCGGGGCCCGAGTCCGAGAAGCTGAAATCCTATTTCTCCGATTTGAGCGGTGAAGAGTATGTTAAGAACATTGCGCCTGATATGGAATTGAAGGTCGAAGATAAAACCGTTGGCGTTCCATACGGCGTAGAAGGTTTCGGTCTTGTGTATAACAAGGATATGGTAGATCCGGCTAACATGAAAGATCTGGATTCCTTTACCAAGACGCTGGAGCAGCTGAAAGCCGACGGCAAGAACGGTTTGAGTTTGTCCCAGGAGGCTTACTTCTTAATCGGACACATCATCAACACGCCGTTTGCTCTACAATCCGATCCGCTGGCGTTTATCGAGCAGCTGAACAAAGGCGAAGTGAAGATGGCGGATACGAAGGAGTTCCAAGAGTGGGCAAAATTCATGGACGTGATCAAGGCGAATTCCAAGAATCCGCTGGAAGTGAAATATGATAGCCAGATGGGTGACTTTGCAACGGAAAAAACGGCTATGGTGCATCAAGGCAACTGGAGTTATTCCATGCTTGCGGACTTCGGTGATTTCGGCTCCAAAGTCGGCATGATGCCATTCCCGCTCGCCGGCAATGACAAAATCGCCGTTGGCGTGGCCAGCTACTGGGTCGTAAACAATCAGGCGGATGCTGAGGAAGTCAAAGCTGCGAACGCTTTCCTGAACTGGCTCTTTACTAGCGACAGCGGCAAGAAAGCTATCGTGGACGATTTCAAATTCATCCCGGCTTTAACGAATATTGAAGCAGGCGATCTGGATCCTTTGTCTCAAGCGGTGCACGAAGCAACAACGAAGGGTGAGACGATCACTTGGGCGTTGAACTACTTCCCATCGGGAATCATCACCAATGACCTGGCTCCGGCTACGCAGGAGTACTTCATGAATCCGAGCATGACAGGAGAACAGTTCCTGCAGAAGCTGGATGAAGTGTGGGCGAAAGCATCGAAATAATCGAGGCGGGCGACCATCATCTGATATTACAATTCCATGAAAACGAAAGCCTAGCCTCAGACGTTCTGATGATGAGCGTTAGGCTTTTGTTTTTTCTAACACGACTTCAAGGTTTGATGCCGCCTTGCGGGAATCATCCGGAACGGAAAGAAGGTATGGATTATGAGCAAAAGAAAGGATAAAGCCTGGTTTGCCCTGTTTACGGTGCCGCTTCTGTTTATTTTCACGACCGTGGTCATCATCCCGTTCATTATCGGGATCGTGTACTCCTTCGTCAATTGGGACGGCATTCCGGCGAATCCTAAAGTATTCGTTGGGTTCGACAATTACGTTCAGCTGTTCCAGGACGACCGATTCCTGACATCGGCTTGGCATACGGTTCAATTCACGCTGCTCGCGCTGGTATGCGTCAACGTTCTGGGACTGGGCTTTGCGCTGCTGGTGACGACAAAGCTCCGCTCGAGAAATGCGGCACGGACGATGTTTTTCATGCCGAACCTGATCGGCGGCCTGATTCTGGGTTACATCTGGCAGTTTATTTTTACGGATGCCTTCAGCTTCCTGGGTGAGAAAACCGGGTTTGACAGCGTGTTCTTTAACTGGCTGCTGCATCCGCAGTTTGCACTGTACGCCATCGTCGCCGTATTCACCTGGCAGCTGGCGGGTTATACGATGATCATCTACATCGCGGGCATCCAGGGGATTCCGGATGAGCTGATGGAAGCGGCCAAGGTCGATGGCGCCAACATATGGCAGCGTCTGAAGAGCATTGTGTTCCCGCTGTTAATGCCTTCGTTCACGATCTGTCTGTTCCTGACACTGTCCGGGGCGTTCAAAATCTATGACGTGAACCTGTCGTTGACCAAGGGCGGACCGAGCAATGCGACGGAGATGTTTGCGATGAATATTTTCAACGAGATTTTTGCTTACGGTAATTATGGTTTAGGTCAGGCGAAAGCGATCATCTTCTTCCTGATTGTTGCCGGACTTACGCTGACGCAAGTTATCATCACGAAGAGAAGAGAGGTGCAGATGTAATGAAGAAATCAGGGAAATGGCTGCTCGACATCCTGCTGTTCCTCGTTGCACTGGTCTTCTTGTCTCCGGTCTTCATCATGCTGATTAACTCGTTCAAGGATCGTGCGGAGCTATATGAGAATGCGCTCGCGCTGCCTTCTTCCTTCAGCTTTGAGTATTATAAATTGGCGATGGAGAAGATGAATTTCTTCACCGCTCTGGGTAACTCGCTCTATGTCACCGTCATCTCGGTGATCATTGTCATCGTTCTCGCCTCCATGACGGCATGGATGCTGGTGCGGACGGATAATAAGCTGAGCAAAATCATTTTCTTCACGTTTGTAGCGACCATGCTGATTCCATTCCAGACGCTCATGATGCCGCTGATGCAGGTGATGGACTGGATTCGCAGCAATCTGCACATTCCGATGCTCAATACCCATGAGGGCTTGATCTATATGAACGTCGGCTTTACATCAAGTATGGCGGTTTTCCTGTACCACGGGTTCATCAAATCCGTGCCGGTTGCGCTGGAGGAGGCGGCAACGCTAGATGGCTGCTCCAAGCTGGGCGTATTCTGGAGAATCGTGTTCCCACTGCTGAAGAACATCAGTGTGACCATCGCGATTCTGAACGTCATTGCGTTGTGGAACGACTACCTGCTCCCATCGCTGACGCTGTCGGATAAAGGGCTGCGGACGATTCCGCTCTCGACCTTCTATTTCTTCGGGGAGTTCACGATTGTGTGGAACCAGGCTATGGCCGGTCTGACGCTGACGATCATCCCGGTTGTCATTTTCTATATTTTCGCTCAGAAATACATCATCAAGGGGATTGCGGCAGGTGCGGTAAAATGAGGGGAATCATTACGAGAGCCGACGATTATGCTTCAAGCCATTCCGCCAATCTAGCGATTACCCGGACGGTAGAGGCCGGATTCATCAAAAATGTGTCCATCATGGCGCCCGGTCCTTATCTTACCGAGGCCGCGCAGCTGTTGGCGCATCGCAAGGACATCTGCTTCGGCTTCCATATGACGCTGAATGCGGAATGGGATAACGTACGCTGGGGACCTGTTGCCGCGAAGGAACAGGTTCCTTCGCTTGCCGATCGGGCCGGATATTTCTATCAGGACCCGATCCTGTTTCAGGATCATCCGCCTTCGCTGCAGGAGATCCTTGTAGAGTGCGAAGCGCAGCTTAATAAACTGACCGCAGCAGGCTTCAACATTTCTTATGTCGATTCTCATATGCTGCCAGAGCGCTTCATACCCGGGCTGCAAGAAGAGCTGGACCGCTGGATTGAAGCGAAGGGGCTAATCAACCATCGCGATTACTATAACTTTTTCCCGGGCGGCGTTCCGGACGGGGTCGAGTCGTTTGAAAGGGTGCTTGGCGGCCTGACGGAAGACCAGTACTTCTTCCTGTCCCATCCAGCCCTATATTCGAAGGAAATGGTGCAGTGCGGCAATGCTCAAGTGGATGGGGAAGAGCTGGCGCGCGGACGCGATCAGGAGGCTTCTTTTCTTGCACGGGAGGACTTAAATGAGATTAGTGAGCGACTGGGTTTCCGCGCTATACGTTATGATGAAGCGGTACCATTACCTGGTGTATAATGGAAGGGCCATAATGAATTTACCTTATGGATACAGGGAGAGGCGAAAGGAAGATGAACATGAAAATGGTTCAATTATTGCCAAGAAGCACCCCCGAAAATCAAGGAATCTCATCGCAGTCTATCGAACGCTTTATCCGATCGATTCAGGAAAAGGAGCTGGAACTCCACAGCTTCATGCTGGTACGGCATGGACATGTCGTAGCGGAAAGCTGGTGGAAGCCGTATGATGCGGACAAACCGCATATGCTGTTCTCGCTAAGCAAGAGCTTTACCTCTACCGCGATTGGACTTCTGGTCCAGGAAGGCCGGATTACGCTGGAGGATCGGGTGATCGACTTCTTTCCGGAATACGCTCCTGAAGATCCCTCGCCGAATCTGTCCGCGATGACGATTCGCGATTTGTTGATTATGGGAACGGGGCACGCCGAGGAGCCTGCCATGCAGTCCGATATTTGGGTGGCCGATTTTCTTAAACAAGCGGTTGAGCATGAACCCGGGACCCACTTTGTATATAACAGCGCAGCGACTTACATGCTCTCGGCCATTCTGCAGAAGGTCACTGGCATCACGCTGCTGGATTATTTGCAGCCCCGTCTGTTTGAGCCACTCGGCATTTATGGAGCCACCTGGGAAAGCTGTCCGCAGGGGATCAACACCGGCGGATGGGGACTTAAGCTGAAGACTGAGGACATTGCCAAATTCGGTCAGCTTTATCTTCAGAAGGGGGTATGGGAAGGCCAGCGTCTGATCCCGGAAGCGTGGATTGAAGAGGCAACCTCCAAGCAGATATCCAACGGACCTGCGGATTCCTCTTCGGATTGGGCCGAAGGGTACGGCTATCAATTCTGGATGTGCCGCCACGGGGCCTACCGCGGCGACGGTGCCTTTGGACAATTCTGCGTCGTGTTCCCGGAACAGGATGCGGTGATTGCGATTACCTCCGGCCTTGGAGACATGCAGGCCGTGCTGAATGAGATATGGGAGCATCTGCAGCCAGCGATGGGATTGGATGCACTGCCGGTCGACACCGGAGCGGAGGCTTCTCTTACAAGAATGCTGCAAGAGCTTAAGCTGGATCCGCCAATCGAAGAGGCGGTATCCCCAATTGAGAAGGACGTCTCCGGGATCGTCTATGATCTCGAGGAGAATGAGGAGAAGCTGCGTTCATTCTCCGTTCGATTTGAAGAAGATGGCGCGGTCATGGAGCTTGAGGGGGAACACGGCACCAATTCGGTTGTCTGTGGTCGTAACGAGTGGAAGTCGGGAACCACGAAGCTAATGATGACGGCGGATAACGAATATGCTGCCTCCATGACCTGGAAGGATGACCGGACGTTGAAGCTGACCATCCGGCTGACGGAGACGCCATTCTACTTAACCAAGGAATGCACCTTCGGTGAGGAAGGCATTCATCTTGCGTACTGGATGAATCAATCGTTCGAGGGCAAGGTGGTCCGGGAGATTAAGGGCAAGGTTAAGGCATAGAGCCAGTAAAATAAGCAGCGGTACATAAAAAACCTCTCCATCGTCTTGGAGAGGTTTTTTTGCATGCCGTAATCAGAATCGCTCTGACACCGCCTTCGCCTGTGTGAACAGGAGCAGGTAATCGCGCCCGCCGGCTTTGGAATCGGTCCCGGACATATTGAAGCCGCCGAATGGGTGGGTGCCCACTAAGGCACCGGTGCATTTCCGGTTCAAATACAGGTTGCCAACATGGAAATCACGCCGCGCCTGCTCCAGGTGCGCGCGGTTGTTCGAGATCACCGCGCCGGTCAGCCCGTAGTCGGTGTTGTTGGCGAATTGGATCGCTTCGTCGAAGGAGGCGGCCTTCGTGAAGGCCACCACCGGGCCGAAGATCTCCTCTTGGGAAATACGGGCGGTGCTGGCCACGTCCGCGAAGATCGTCGGCTGGATGAAATACCCCTCCGGATCGCCCGGAAATCCGCCGAGTACCAGCGTGCCTTCGCCTTTCCCGATTTCGATATAGTCCAGAATTTTACGGTAGGCCTTATCGTCGATGACAGGCCCTACCTGCACCGCGGCGTGTAACGGACTGCCGATAACCAGCTTCTTGGAGCGGTCGATAACCTTCTGCAGCACGGTATCATAGACGTCCTCATGCACGATGGCCCTGGAGCAGGCGGAGCATTTCTGGCCGGAGAAACCGAATGCGGAGGCGGTGATCGCGTCTGCCGCGAGGTCCAGATCGGCCTCACTGTCTACAATAATGGCGTCTTTTCCGCCCATTTCGGCGATGACGCGTTTGATCCATTGTTGTCCGGGCTGTGTCTTAGCCGCGCGTTCCTGAATCCGCAGTCCGACGTCGCGGGATCCCGTAAAGCTGATGAACCTGGTCAGCGGATGATCCACCAGATAGTCGCCCACTTCCTGGCCCGGTCCTGGCAGGAAGTTAACAACGCCCGGAGGCAGGCTGACTTCTTCCAGTAGCTCCACGAATTTGGCGGCAATGACTGGCGTGGTGCTCGCCGGTTTCAGCACAACGGTGTTGCCCGAGACGATGGCCGCCGTGGTCATGCCTGCCATAATCGCGAGCGGAAAGTTCCACGGCGGAATGACGATGCCGACGCCGAGTGGAATGTAATAGAGATGATTTTCTTCCTCCTCATGAACCGTTAGCGGCTGGGGCGCGCTCAGGCGCTGCATTTCGCGTGCATAGAATTCCATGAAATCGATCGCTTCGGCCGTATCCGCATCCGCTTCGGCACGCGTTTTTCCAGCTTCCAGCGTCATCAGTGCGGAGAATTCAAACTTGCGTCGCCGCATGATTGCTGCAGCCTTGTACAAATATCGTGCCCGTTCGCTCGGCGCGGTGTGTTTCCACGTCTCAAAAGTCCGTGCGGCTGTCTGAATGGCTTGTTCCGCAAGTTCGGTATCGGCTTGGGATACAATGCCGATGACCTGACGTTTACGGGACGGATTGACCGACTTTAGGGTACGCTCCGTATGGATTTGGGCACCGCCGATAACCAGAGGGTACGTCTTGCCGAGTTCGGCTTCGACCGCGGATAGCGCAGCATCGTATAACTTGTTGTTCAACTCGTTGTTGAAGTCCAGAAATGGTTCATTCCGAAAAGGTACTCGCATGGAAGGCCCCTCCTTAACATGATATGATTCGGAGCTTTAGGTTTATGGTCCAGCTGCTGAATGCGTCATGGTGGGGTGTTTAGAATCTCTTGGTGAAAAGCTCGATGTTAGATATGTATGTCTTTCTGCATGCCGTCATGATTTTTGCATATGAGTTAAGATAGAGTGCATTTTGGTTTGCCTTTTGCAAAGGGGGAGCTCGCATGGACGGAACCGAACTTTACCGTAAAGTGATCCTGACGGTGTCCGGTAATAAATTCGTGAAGTGGTTGTCGATCAAGTACGGCCGAAAACTGGCGGGCAGATTCATAGCCGGCGATACCTTGGGCGAGGCGCTGGATGAAATTGAGAGGCTGAATGAGAAGGGCATTCTCGTCACGCTCGATCATTTGGGGGAGGGTATCACGACGCTGGACGAAGCGGCCGGGTACCGGGAGGAGTATTTGAAGCTTGTAGAAGGGATTGCCAAGCGGGGAGTGAAATCGAACGTTTCGCTGAAGCCGACGCAGATGGGCATGGCACTGGACCCCGAGAAGGCTTACGAGAATATCAAGCTGGTGGCGAAAAAGGCGAAAGAGCACCGTAACTTCGTTCGTCTGGATATGGAGGATTCGCCGTATACCCAGGCGACGATAGACATGACGCTGCGGCTCCATAAGGAGGGGCTGACCAATGTGGGGACCGTGATGCAGGCCTACTTGTTCCGTACGGAGGAGGACGTCAAGAATTTAATCAATGCCGGTGTTAATCTGCGGCTCGTGAAGGGGGCGTACAAAGAGCCGGGAACCATCGCTTTTCAGCAAAAGCGGGAGGTCATTGACAACTATAAGAAATTGATCAAAATGCATTTTGATCAGGGTGCCTACGTTGCGATTGCTTCGCATGATGACAACATCATCGACTGGGTGAAGGTGTTTGCCGAGCAGAGTCACATAGACAAACAGGAATTTGAGTTTCAGATGCTGTACGGGCTGCGGATGAACGATCAGGCAGCGCTTGCACAGGACGGCTACCGCATTCGGTGTTATATGCCCTACGGAACGATGTGGTACCCGTATTTTACGCGGCGGCTGGCGGAGAAGCCGGCCAACCTGATGATGGTGCTCAAAAATATGTTCAAGTGAGAGGGGGAAAATAATCAATTGAAAGCGAAGCGAGGACGGTAGCTCTCTAGCTACTGTCCTAGAAGAAATAATACGCCTCCGAGCAGTCCATCAGGAAGGAACGCTCCAGCGGCAAGCTGCCTAACCGCTTACGGGTGATGTGCTGTTGCCGATTGGTCTCCAGATCGGCGAGCGCCGATACGGCGAGCTGCATCCGGGCGGATCCCCACTGGTGCTGCTTCTGGGCATAGCGAACGGCCTCGGTCACGGTCATGCCTTTCAGCCTCGTAAAGACGGCTGCCCAGCGGACTAGATCCGTGAATTCCCTGTTGCTTGGCAGCGCATATTCGGCATAACCGGCCGCGTCTTTGCAGCTGATTTTGAACAAACCGCAGTTCCAATCTCGTTTGCTCCAGGGGATAAAGCGTTCAGCCGAGCCCTGGTCGAAACGAAATATCTCCATATGGCGGATGGGCTCTACACTTAATGCGGGAACTTCGGTTTCGATAACGGATGTCAGTGCAGCCTCGATGAATTTCGTCATGATCTACGCTCCTTTATAGGAATGTTATATGCACGGTGAAAAGGCCTGGTGAGCAGAGATCCCCCGCTCTCCAGGCCTTTTTGTCGTTAGAGGCCCTGTTCCAGTGGCCGCTTCCGCTTAAGGCTCGGGTGGTGTTCTCTCTCAAAACGCGCCTACGAGGTTAGCTGACGGATTCGGGCTTGAGAGCACCCTACCGCAGTGCCTGACCATCTAGGCACTGCGGATTCACCCCATTCACCAATAGAAGCTCCATTGGCGATTTTGGTTCCCCCGTCTCCCCATCTGTCGGGAGCTCAGCGTATAACGAATGTTTCGAATAGATGGATGAATCATACGCCGGAGGAAACTAAAAGTAAATGATCATATGGGACGGATATATTCCGAAAATCGATGAAAACCGTGTAAGAAAACGTGTACATTCAGTCGTGTCATCGATTATCATGGCAAAATCTCGGTATCTCGATAGATTGCGGTAAATACAAGAAAACAAGAGAAATACATAGTATAGAGTAGTATTCGGGAGATAATGAAGCAATACTGGTCAGTTCCTGTTCGACATAACGCCACATGTGTTTTTGCTCACATTTACTTCCTGCAGGGCCAGACGTATGATACGAACTATGAATTGACGGACACCAGCGACAGGCATGCAGGCAACCGTTTCATGAAGGCCTACAGGCAGTGTGAGAGCTGCATCAGGCTCTTTTATGGATCGAATCTCGGGCGAAGGCGCCATGGGCCTTCGCTGAAATTGCAGGATGATGCGACTCTCACCGCTCGAACCTGATGCTGTGTTGTTTTGCCGGACCTGGATGTTTAGTCAATGGCTAATAGAATAACATGCTACTCGTTTTCAATTTTCGCTGAGTCCTTGAATGGAAAAGGAACGGGGGAACCAGTCGGGAGATGAATCTATCTCTCAGGGGTGAATCCCATGGACAAGATAACGGTCTATGGGTAGGGCGACTCTCACGCCCGAATCCGTCAGCTAACCTCGTAAGCGTATCGAGAGAGGCAACGATTGTCGTGGACTTGGGCCACGGTGTATTTCACCGTGTCCTATTAAGGAGCCTGCGGGAAGAGTTCTTCTCTTTCCACAGGCTTCTTTGTTGTTGTCTTCTCTTTCCGAACTTAGGAGGAGAACAAAAGATGGAGAAATCGCAGGAGTTTATCCTGGTATCCGCACCGAACAAGGCCGGGGAAGAATTTATCCGCCAGCTGATCTTTAAGCGCATTTCGTTTGTGGCCATAGCCAACAACCGGGTTGAACAGGAGAGGCTGCATGAGCTGGGCTGCACCAACATGATACTAATCGATACAAGGGACGAGCAAACCTGGATCATTCCCGAGTTTCCCGTCAGCAAGGTGTTTCTGTTCGAGAGCAGCTTGAATCTATGCTGCCGCTATTTACGGATTTGCCGGACCTGGACCACAGAGTCGATTTATGTGATTACCCATTCCAGCAATCCGCGATTGATATACAAAGGGCTGGGTGCCGATGTGGTGCTTCATACGAACCATCACCAGGTATCCTTCCTGATTTCGTCCATTGTCAGCTAAGGTCTTGGCTGATATCACAACGAGGTTTTAGGAGGTTATATTCATGCAGGATTTATATATGGTGCTCATATTGGGAGGAACCTACGGACTGTTCATGCTGTTCATGTCTTGGTGTGGGCGCGTGGTTTCTGAACCGGAGGCGGATTAACCATGATGATCATTTTGGTATGCACGCTCTTTATTTTTCTGTACTTGATTTATGCGCTGATTCACCCTGAAAAATTCTAGGGAGACAGCTGAAGGAGGAAGGCATTCGCCATGGGCATTTTACAAATTGCCATCGTTATACTCGTTCTGGTGCTGCTGGTAAAGCCGCTTGGAACTTATCTATATCAGGTGTTTCGCAATGAAGGCAATGGAACGGACAGATGGTTCTCCTGGGCGGAGAAACCGATCTTCGCACTGATTGGCTTGAAAGAACGCAAGGGAATGACGTGGAAAGGTTATGCCATCAGCTTTGTGATGACGAATATCGTGCTGGTCGCGTCTGGGTATTTGATTCTGCGGTTGCAGAGAGTACTGCCCTTCAACCCGAATGGCATCGATAATATGGAATCGACCTTGTCGTTCTCTACGATCATCAGCTTTATGACCAATACGAATCTTCAGCATTACAGCGGGGAGTCGGGGTTATCCTATATGGCCCAGATGGCTGTCATTACGATGATGATGTTCACGTCTGCGGCAACCGGGCTCTGCGTGGCGATTGCTTTTATCCGGGCGGTGACTAGCAAGGGCTCAACCGTCGGTAATTTTTTTGAGGACTTCGTCAAAGCTCACACCCGGGTGTTCATCCCGGCTGCGTTCATCATTGCAATGGTACTGGTTGCGCTGCAGGTGCCGCAGACCTTGAAGCCTACGCTCAGCGTCACGACGCTGGAAGGTAGCGAGCAGCAAATAGCTGTAGGGCCAGTAGCTGCGCTTGAATCGATCAAGCATCTGGGCACCAACGGCGGCGGGTTTATGGGAGTGAACTCGGCACATCCGTTCGAGAACCCGTCCCCGCTGACCAATGTCATCGAAATCCTGTCCATGTGGAGTCTCGGGGCGGCACTTCCGTATACGTTCGGTTTATTCGCCAAGAGCCGCAAACAGGGCTGGATTATTTTCTCGGTGATGATGACCTTGTTTATCGCTTTCCTGTCGCTGAACTATGCCGCTGAAACCAATGGCAATCCGGCGCTGAACCGCTTGGGCATCGATGCCTCGCAAGGCAGCATGGAGGGCAAGGAGGTCCGGTTCGGGGTTGCTCAATCTTCTCTGTTCACGACAGTGACGACCGCGGCCACAACCGGGTCGGTCAACAACATGCATGATACACTCACGCCGCTTGGAGGGATTACGCCGCTGTCCCTGATGATGCTGAACTCTGTTTTTGGCGGAAAGGGCGTTGGGCTGATGAATATGCTCATGTACGCGATATTGGCGGTGTTCCTGGCCGGTCTTATGGTTGGTCGAACCCCCGAATTTCTAGGCAGAAAAATCGAGGCGCGGGAGATGAAGCTGATTGCGATTGTTATCCTGGTGCATCCATTTATCATCCTGGCTCCGACCGCCCTTGCGCTGATGACGGATGCAGGGCAGGCAGGCATTACCAATGCGGGCTTTCATGGCATCTCGCAAGTATTGTACGAATACACGTCTTCCGCTGCCAATAACGGTTCCGGATTTGAGGGTCTGTCAGATAACACGCCGTTCTGGAACATTACAACAGGACTGGTCATGCTCTTCGGCCGTTACATTTCGATGATTGCCCTGTTGGCGGTGGGCGGCTCGCTGATGCGGAAGCAATGGGTTCCCGAGACGCTTGGGACGTTCCGGACAGATAATAAGCTGTTTGCCGGCATTCTCATTGCAGTGGTTCTGATTATCGGTGCATTGACCTTCCTGCCTGTACTTGTGCTTGGTCCGATTGCTGAGCATCTGACGATCCGTTAATAGAAAAGGTGGCCTATTACCATGAATAATACGAGAAAAAAAGTGATGTCCAAAGAGATGGTTCGTCAGGCGCTCAAGAAGAGCTTCACGAAGCTGAACCCCGTCCTGATGATGAGAAATCCGGTCATGTTTGTGGTGGAGGCCGGCACCCTGGTTGTTTTGCTGATGACGTTATTTCCGTCCTATTTCGGGACAGAGGGCAGTATCGGATTTAATCTGACGGTGTTTGTGATTTTGCTGTTGACGCTGCTGTTCGCTAACTTCGCAGAGGCTCTTGCCGAAGGACGCGGGAAGGCGCAGGCCGACTCCCTTAAGCAATCCAAGCAGGAAATGACGGCTCATAAAGTGATGGAGAACGGAGGGGTACAATCCGTACCATCCACGGATCTTCGCAAAGGAGATATCGTGATCGTTACGCAGGGCGAGATGATTCCCGGGGACGGGGAGGTCATTGCGGGCCTTGCGTCCGTTGACGAATCGGCGATTACCGGCGAGTCCGCGCCCGTCATTAAAGAAGCCGGCGGCGATTTCAGTTCGGTTACCGGGGGTACCCGGGTTGTCAGCGATACGATCAAAATTCGGATTACGAGCGATCCGGGGGAATCGTTTATCGACCGAATGATTTCGCTTGTTGAAGGAGCCGCCCGCCAGAAGACGCCGAATGAAATTGCTCTGAACACGTTGTTGATCGTCTTAACGCTGATTTTCCTGATCGTTGTCGTTACGCTCGCACCGATTGCGAAGTATCTTGGCATCGAGCTGTCCGTTCCGGTGCTGATCTCGCTGCTGGTGTGTCTCATCCCGACCACGATCGGGGGCTTGCTGTCGGCGATCGGGATTGCCGGCATGGACCGGGTGACGCAGTTCAATGTGCTGGCGATGTCGGGCAAGGCGGTGGAGGCAGCCGGTGACATCAATACAATGATTCTGGATAAGACGGGTACGATTACGTTTGGTAACCGGATGGCCAGCCAGTTGATTCCCGTCGGCGGTGAATCGCTTGCCTCGGTTTCCCAGTGGGCAGCCGTGAGCTCGCTGCAAGACGAGACGCCGGAAGGACGCTCGGTATTGGAGCTGCTGAAGAAGGAAGGACTTGAAGTGGATGAAAGCATGGCGGCTGGGGCGGAATTCATCGAATTTAAGGCTGAGACCCGGATGAGCGGCATGGATCTGCAGGATGGACGGAAAGTCCGCAAGGGTGCGGTGGATGCCGTCAAGGCGTGGGTGCAGTCGCAAGGAGGTTCCATCCCTTCGGATTTGACGCCAAACAGTGACGCCATCGCGACAGAGGGCGGAACTCCGCTCGCTATCGCCGTGGATAACCGCATCTATGGTCTGATCTACCTTAAGGACACCGTGAAGCCGGGCATGAAGGAACGGTTTGAGCAGCTGCGCCGGATGGGCATCAAGACGATTATGTGCACCGGCGACAATCCGCTCACCGCGGCGACGATTGCCCGTGAAGCAGGTGTCGATGATTATATCGCCGAGAGCAAGCCCGAGGATAAGATTGCCGTCATCCGCCGAGAACAAGCCGAAGGGAAGTTAGTAGCGATGACCGGTGACGGTACGAACGACGCCCCGGCGCTGGCCCAGGCCGATGTGGGGCTGGCGATGAACAGCGGTACCACCGCAGCCAAGGAAGCGGCTAATATGGTGGATCTGGATTCAGATCCATCGAAGATTATCGAGGTGGTTGCCATCGGCAAGCAGCTGCTAATGACGAGGGGCGCGCTGACCACGTTCAGCGTCGCGAACGATGTCGCCAAATATTTTGCCATCATACCGGCGATGTTTGCAGCCGCCATCCCAAGCATGAATGTTCTCAACGTCATGGGACTGGGTTCTCCCATGTCGGCGATTCTGTCTGCGCTGATCTTTAATGCCGTCATTATCCCACTGCTGATACCGCTTGCGATGAAGGGCGTAGCCTATAAGCCAATGAGTTCGTCGAAGCTGCTTCAGCGCAATGTGCTGATCTATGGCTTAGGTGGCGTGATCGTACCCTTTATCGGGATTAAGCTGATCGACATGATCGTCCATCTGTGGATTTAGATATGATCATCGTAGCAGGCATATCGAGATAACTCGAAGATTGCTTTACGTGGAAGATATCAAGGGAAGGATTGAGGAATTATGAATAATCCATTGCAGCAATCATCACCGGCGCCTCATACTAAGGCGGGTTCCGCCCGTGTCTCCCTGGGCATTGCCGTAAGAACGAGTCTTGTATTTATCGTGTTATGTGGAGTTCTCTATCCGCTGGTTACGACAGGAGCTTCGCAGCTGCTCATGCCGAAGCAAGCCGGCGGCAGCTTGGTCACGGATTCCGGCGGAAAGGTGGTTGGATCGGAATTGATCGGCCAGAACTTTACGGAACCTCAATATTTTCACGGCAGGGTGTCCAGCATTGAATACAACGGAGCCGGCTCAGGCAGCAATAACTACGCACCTTCCAATCCGGATTTGATCGAACGAACGAAGGCTTCGATTGAAGCATGGAAGGAGAACAATCCGGACGTTCCGGCGAGCAAGGTGCCGATCGATCTGGTAACGAATTCCGGCTCCGGGTTGGATCCTCACATATCGCCTCAGGCAGCGGATATTCAGATTCCGCGGATCAGCAAGCTGACCGGAATTGCGGAGGCAGAGCTTGATCAGCTGGTAAAGGAACATACGGAGGGACGGGACTTGGGCGTGTTTGGTGAACCGCGCGTCAATGTATTGAAGCTGAATCTGGCTCTTGCCGAGCTTCTTGATTGATCATGGACCCATTTCGGAGAAAATCGCCGGAGGAAATCTTAAGGTCGATTGCGAAGCTCCACCATGGGAGACTCAAGGTATATATCGGGGCTGTGAGCGGTTCGGGAAAAACCTATCATATGCTTCGCGAAGGACAGACTCTAAGGCTGCAAGGCATCGATGTCGTCATATGTGCCGTATCCACGATGCAGCGTCCGGAAACGGTGGAGCAGGTCCGGAATTTGGAGCGGGTGCCCAGCATTCATTGGGTGGAGGACGGCGTAGAGAAGAAGGATCTTGATCTGGATCTGCTGGTGCAGCGCAACCCGGAGGTGGTGCTTGTTGATGGGCTTGCCCATCGGAACCGGAAGGGAGCGCGGCATGCCACGCGGCTGGATGACATCCGATTCCTGTTAAGTCGGGGGATCAGCGTCATCACGACGGTCAACGTGTATGAGCTGGAGGACGTGCAGGGCATTGCCTCCAAGCTGACAGGCATTAAAGCCAGCCATACGGTACCGGCTGATACGCTGGAGAGCGCCGATGAGGTGGTGCTCATTGACGTAACACCCGAAACGATGCTGGAACGGGCACAGGATGGCCTGCTTGGAGGCGGCAGCGTATGGAAGCAGGGCAATCTGGCCGTGCTCCGGGAGTTGACGCTCCGTCTTGTTGCTGAAGGAGTGAGCCATTCGCTGGAGCGGTACCGCAAGGAACATGGGCTCGTCGGTCCATCGGGAGCCCTTGAGCGAATACTGGTGTCCACCCAGTACCATTGGAACGGGTCTATCTATATGCGACGCGGGCAGCAGATCGCGAAGCGATTAAACGGCGAGCTGTTGGCCGTCACGTTTGTGAAACCGGGATTGGAGCTTACCAAAGAACAGGCTGCCTTTAAGCGTTCCATGGTTAAGCTCGCGGTGCGGATTGGTGCCAAGCTGGAGGAACTTCCCCTCCGTTCCCGGAGGAAGCTGGCTGACGTGCTTGTTCAGTATGCGGTGGAGCACCATGTTACACGCATTGTTCTTGGCCATTCGAAGCAGACGCGCATGCAAGAGCTGTGGCAGGGCTCGATCCTTCAGGATCTGCTGAAGAAGACGCGTGGGATGGATATTTTTATGGTGGCAGATCGGGCGGCACATGACGGGGAGCGGATCATCCCGGCTCGGCTCCATCCGCAGCGGCTCCCTTCCGAATCGTTCCATCGCTTGAATGAACAAGAGCTGGACCGGAAGATGGAGCAGGTCAAGCGGGGGCGGTTTAAAGTCTATATCGGGGCTGCCCCGGGTGTGGGCAAGACGTATGCGATGCTGCGCGAAGGCAACGATCTGCTGAAGAAGGGATTGACGGTTCTGGCTGGATTGCTGGAGACGCACGGCCGGAAGGATACGCGGGCACAGGTAGCTGATCTGGAGGTTCTTCCGCGAAAAAGGGTGGACTACCGGGGATCGCTCCTTGAGGAGATGGATACCGATGAGATCATTCGCCGCAGACCGGACGTGGTCCTCGTGGATGAGCTGGCGCATACGAACGTGCCTGGGAGCAAGTACAAGAAACGGTATAAAGATGTGCTGGACATTCTGTCGGCCGGCATTTCCGTCATTACGACCGTGAACGTGCAGCATCTGGAGAGCTTGAATGATGCTGTCGAGCAGATTACAGGCGTCCGCGTCCGCGAGACGATACCGGATCATATTCTGCAATCGGCCGATGAGGTCCAGCTCGTCGATGTGACGCCGGAGTCTCTGCAGCAGCGGATGAAGGACGGGAACATTTATGCGAAGGAGAAGGTGCATCAGGCACTCAGCCATTTTTTCAAGACGGGAAACCTTATTGCCCTAAGAGAGCTTGCCTTAAGGGAAATTGCCGATGATGTGGACGAGAGACTGGAATCCTGGCAGCGCAGCGGCTCGCTTCGGGGGCCGTGGCGGCGCGAGGAGGTTATCTATGTCATGGTTGGCAGGGGCCCGCAAGCGGAGCGGCTCATTCGACGCGGCTTCCGGATCGCTCATCGGCTGAAGGCGAACTGGTATGTGGCGTTTCCTCTGGAACGTCATCACAGTCTGTCCCATGACGACGAGCAGCGCCTGACGGCGATTCAGACATTAACGGAGCGACTTGGGGGAACCTTCATGATGCTGCCGGTAAAAAGGGGGCCAGCATGCGCCTTTTCTTCTCAATTGGTCGCAGCAGCAGACGAGGTTAAGGCAACCCAATTCATTATCGGCCAGCCGCAGATGGCCGGATGGAAGCTGTGCGCTCAGAGGAGAATGATCCGGGGCCTGCTAAGAAGCGCAAGGCATATGGATGTGCTCGTAGTTGCGGATTATGATCCGCATATTTGATGGTTGAACTGCCGGGAGCTGGATGCTTTGAGAGCACCGGTGAGTCAGGAAACGGTGGAAATGCTGAAAGTGCAGGAAGTGCAGGAAACGCGGAAAACGCAGGAATTGCAGGAATTGCAGGAATCGCAGTAAGCGCGGATAACGCAGGAATCGCGGATAACGCAACATTCCGGAAACAAGAACGCAGAGAACCCAACAAATGCGGAAGCGGAAAAACTCAAGCAATACGAGCGGGAAATACTAGCGCAAATGACACGGATAACACCAAAAGGGGGCTGTCCCATAAGTAAGTTTGCTCACTCGATAACAGCTTGATAGGTGAAAAAGCAGGGGGAATAAAAGAATGGCGGTGCCAGGGAGGTCATCCCTGCACCGCCATTTCTGTACCTCATCCGCAAATATCCTGTATTAAACAATCAACTCTGGAACCTCTTTTAGATTTGCAATATTCCTATATGCCCTTGGACGATTCCCACTATTGGGCTCGTACGGATTTGAGTCCGTTCCGTCAAAAAGTAGGCGGAGTAGAAACTGCTATTAGCAACGTTTCGCCTTCCCAGATATTCTTATAACTATGGGGGATTCTGGCATCATAATAGATGCTGTCCCCTTCTTCGAGCCTATAACGTTCATTGCCCAGTACAAACTCCAAACGCCCGGAGTGAACAAATAGAAATTCCTCGCCATCACTGTGGCCGACGCTGACGTCGCCGTAAGCTGCTCCTTCCTCCAGCACTCCCCATATCGGCCCCATTTTGTTGCTGCTTCCTTGGCTGAGCGCGTACCAGGTAATGCGGGAGCCTTCGGAATGCACCAAAGGTTTACGCTCATTTTTTCTAACGACAATGCTTCGATTCTCCTCACCAAACAAATCCGTAAAATTCACGTTTAATGCATTCGCTATGCGCTTCAGAACGCTGATGGACGGATTCGCCTTATCGCGTTCAATTTCACTGAGAAAAGACAAGGATATGGAGGCTGCTTGGGCTACCTTCTTAAGCGTTAATTTCTGTTTTTTTCGTGTACTTCGAATTGCTTCTCCGATCGAATTCATGTGCCAGTCTCCTAAATCTCGAAATTATTTCGCTGACAGCGAAATTTACTATTTTATAATAGGTGTAATTATGAGCAATATCAAGCTCTTTTACTAGGGCGGAATTACGGTGTAAAAACGTTGATTTGGCGCTATTATTGGACTAAGATTTAATCAAGGTTGACGATCGAATTTCACCCGGGTATCTGCACATCGTTCACTCAACAGAATAATTTTCATTTACAGCGAAACTTTTGAAGGTAACAAGATACTAATCACATGATTGCAACAGAAAACCGTTCCTTGTTACTCGAATTCATAGAAACGTGTCAGAAGGACGAAAGGGGCATAAAAGAATGACTACCGAAATTTCCAAAGTCTATCAAGTAGGTGATGTTACTGTTACGCGTGTCACGGAAATGATGCTTGGCGGTATTCCCCCAGAAGTGTATTTTCCGGGATCGTGGGACCGCATGTTCCTGGAGGAGAATCGGGACTCTCTTCCGTCTGGCCTGATCGATGGCAATTCTCAGCTTATCGTTAGCATTGGAACATGGGTGGTGAAAACCACGAACCATACGATCCTAATCGATACAGCTACAGGGAACGATAAAAATCTGCCTCTTAATCCGGACCTTGCCAATCTCCAGCTCCCTTATCTCAAGCGGCTGAAGGAGGCGGGGGTTACGCCGGAGGAAGTGGACTACGTTCTGCTGACGCATCTTCACGTGGACCATGTTGGTTGGAATACGAAGCTTGTGGACGGAAAATGGGTGCCGACTTTCCCAAATGCCAAATACGTATTTCCCCTCGCGGAGCAAGAATATTACTCCAGCGAGGCCAGCCACAACAAAGCAAACGAAGTAAACTTTAACGTTTACGAAGAAAGCGTATTGCCCGTTGTCGAAGCTGGCTTAACGCAAACCATCGGCCCTGAGGGCGGGCATTTTCTTGAAATTTTCAAATTCATTCCGACACCCGGCCACAGTATCGGCCAAATGTCCATCAGTCTCAAATCTGACGGAGAAGAAGCTTTGTTTGGCGCCGATGTGATGCACCATCCGTTCCAGGTTTTTAATCCGGACTGGAACTCCATGTACTGCGAATTTACCGATCTAGCCCGTATTTCACGGCTTCGGGTACTGGAATACATCGCGGATCGCCCGGTCATTTATTTCAGCACGCATTTTCCGGAAAGTGCGGCGGGATACGTGACTCGAAACGGCGACAGCTACAAGTGGGACTTTATTTAATACGACCTGACGCAAACAAAATACGAAAGGTGCTGAGCTTATGACAAACCATGATTTTCTTAACGATGTAACCATCTTGACCGAAGACCTTCGTATCGCGAGCGATACACCCGGGATTGAGCTTTATGTACGAAATAAACGGCCAGCTTCCATGAATACCTTCTCTAACGAAAAAACAATCGTGATGGTTCATGGCGCTACCTATCCAATAGGCAGTCTGTATTACGTGGAGCTAGACGGTTTCTCTTTCCTAGACTTCCTTGCCAGCCATGGCTATGATGTTTACGCTGTGGACGTTCGCGGCTACGGCAGCTCGACAAGGCCGCCTGAGATGGAGGAGCCTGCCGACCTTAATCCTCCGTTGGTCCGTACGGAAACGGGAGTTCGAGATTTTGGTACAGCAGTGGACTACGTTTTGAAACGCCGAAATTTAACGAAAGTCAATGTTTTGGGAATGTCTTGGGGAGGAACGGTTGCGGGAGCTTATACCAGTCAAAACAACGATAAAGTAAACAAGCTTTCGCTTGTTGCCCCACAATGGTTGAGCTCTAAACCGGTTCCTATCGATACCGGCGGTCCGCTTGGTTCATATCGCTTTGTTGCTGCCGGCGGCACGAAGGAACGATGGCTAAGCGCCGCGCCAGAACATAAGCGCGGCGATTTGATTCCGGATGGCTGGTTTGAACAATGGGTCAAAGCAACTCTTGCTTCCGACCCGGGAAGCCTAACCGATCATCCTGAGCATATTCGGGCGACCAATGGCCCTATCCTGGATATTCGCGAATACTGGACGGCAGGTAAAGCTTTCTATGAGCCAAAAGAAATCACTGTTCCCGTCCTTCTTGTCCATGCGGAGTGGGATATTGATGTGCCCCTTGAATTGGCTCAGAATTTCTTCACTTCCCTGACAGGAGCTGCCTATCGCCGCTGGGTCGAAATCGGAGAAGGAACGCATATGGTTTTGCTGGAGAAAAACAGGCTTCAGGCTTTTCAAGCCATCTGCGGTTTCTTGGATGAAACGTACGCGCCAGCGAAGTAAATATGCCCTGCAAGAGCGGGTTTTAGTTTTATCGCTTGCCTAATTTAGAGGCCCGCGGCATTGTCGCCTCGGGCTCTTTATTCACCGAATTTACAAAAGACGGAGAGGAACTTTATACAATGAGCCACACCGCAATAACAACAACAAAAGCACCTGCAGCTATCGGTCCTTATTCGCAAGCCATCGCTTTTGGAGATGCCATCTATACGTCGGGCATGCTTCCGATTGATGCTGAAGGAAATCTCAAAGAAGGCATCGTGGACCAAACCCATCAAATATTAAAGAACCTGCGGGCCGTCTTAGCGAAGGCTGGATTTTCTTTGGAAGACGTTGTAAAAACATCCGTTTTCATGACGGATTTAGAGCAATTTCAACAGATGAATGAAGCGTACAGCCAATATTTCATTGATCATCACCCTGCCAGAACAACCGTAGAAGTGTCCAGACTACCAAGAGATGCTGGGATTGAAATCGAGCTTATCGCAGTTAAACGCATTTAAATCTGCCCCATTATCCGTATTTCTTTGAAAGAAGGCGCTTCTGCTTGCGATCTTATTTGCTTCTCTTGTTTTGTGCAACACTTTACGGGAGCAATTTCGTATTAGGCTCGCTGCTACTGCAAGCATTTCCCGCCTTGCACCTGTCGGCATACCGACTTATGGTTTCATCGGTGTTCCTGCTTATATATTTGATTGCAACCCATCGCTTGACGAAGATTACGTTCCGTGACTCCGTTTATTTGGTACCATTCGCTCTTATCGGGATGCTGCTGCACCAAGTTTCTTTCTTTACGGGACTTCGGACAACGGACGCAACGACGGCTTCGCTCATCTTATCGTTAGCTCCGATTTTCACAGCGCTGTTTGCCCGCTTATTTTTGAGGGAACCGTTTACGATACGTATGACCGCAGGCTCGATTGTTGCCCTTGCCGGCGTCTTCTTCGTTGTTGGACATGGCGGAAGCTTAGGCATTGACATCACCGAAGGCATCTGGATCATGTTTATCTGTATGTTGGCATTATCGGGATCTATTATCCTAATGAAAAAACTGACCGAACGTATGGACTCGTTTGTCGCAACCGTGTACACCACAGTGCTGGGGTGTATTACCGTATACCCGGTAGCGGTCTGGAGCGAGCCTCACGTGCAGGTGGAGCCTGGCTTCTGGTGGTGGGTTCTCTTAATCGGATCAGCGCTGCTTATTCAAGGCTTATGCGCGATCATCTGGAATGCACAGATCCGCAAGGTGGGGGCTGCTAAAGCCTCCCTGTTTCTGAATTTGCAGCCGTTTGTCGCCATGGTTTTAGGTTATATCACGCTCGGCACCCCGGTTTCCTTAACGCAAGTGGGAGGATCTGTTCTAATTATTTGCGGCGTAGTTCTAGCTACCTTACAGGGGTACAAAACAAGGAAAACGCCTGAGGATAAGCTGGAATTATCCCCTGCGGAGAGGTAATGGCCTATTCTTAAAAATTTATAGGTACGAAAGCAACATTATCGAAGCGAGCTAGAAGGCGGCAATTGACCAAAATACAGAAATGGTGGTGCCAGGGATGACCTCCCTAGCACCACCATTCTTTTATTCCCCTGCTTTTTCACCAATCAAGCTGTCTTATCGAGTGAACAAACTTACTTTTGGGACAGCCCCTTTTTTCTATGCTGCCAAACTGACAAATAGCTGATTCGCAGGCTTGTCCTATTCCCCCGACAGCGTGCGGTCGCCAGTCAAATATTTCTCGGTTAAGATGGAGAGCAGACGAATGCCAACCTCATTCTCTCCGCCTTCGGGAATGATCAGGTCGGCGTATTTCTTGGAGGGTTCAATGAACGCCTCATGCATCGGCTTGACGGTTGTCAGATACTGATTGTGAATCGACTGGATGGTCCGGCCGCGGTCTTCGATATCGCGTACGACCCGGCGAAGCAGGCGTACATCGGGATCGGTATCCACAAACACTTTAATGTGTAGCAGTTTGCGTAGATTCTCATCGGACAGCACGTGAAGGCCTTCAATGATGACGATGTTGTTCGGCTTCAGTTCGAGGGTCTGATCCGTGAAGCGGGCATGGGCAGTAAAATCATACACTGGTGCGAATGCAGGTTGTCCGCTTTTCAAAATGCCGAGATGTTCGACGAGCAGCTCGTTGTCAAAGGCGAACGGATGATCATAGTTAATCGCTTCGCGTTCCTCGAAACTGAGTTCCTTATGATCCTTGTAATAGTTATCCTGCGAAATGAAAGTCACTTTATCTGAACCAAGACGGTCAATGACAGAGCGGGCAACCGTCGTTTTGCCCGATCCGGTGCCGCCGGCGATACCAATTATGAGCATGGCGAATCCATAACCCTCCCTAGAGTTTGCAATTTTATTATTGTAGCACAGCATGCGCTTATTTTCACTATGGGGACATAGAGCAAAAGATGGGATTTCCCGTATGTTCTTTATTCTTACCACGGAATAGCGAACCGAATCTGTATGTCTTATCATAGAGGATAGATTAACCATTGAATTTTTTCGGAGGGATGATCATGCATTATACGGCAATTTACCCATGCAAGCCCGTTATATATATTCAGCAGGGAGAGCATCAGGGGGGCATCGATTGGGACCGTTATGAAGCAGTGGCCTTAAGTGATACCGTGACCGGGCTTGCTACGAGAGAAGCGACCGAGGTTCGCGCCTGCTGGAGCTCCGAATGCTTCTATGTACGGTTTGTTTGCCAAGATTCTCATATCGTATCGGAGTATCAGCATCGGGATGATCCGCTGTATGAACAGGATGTCGTGGAACTGTTTATCGACGAAGCAGGAACGGGAACGGAATATATCGAGCTTGAGGTTAGTCCGAACAATGTTATATTCGACGCCCTGATCCGTAATGATGGAGGGAAGTCGATCACAAGCAGCGATATTCATTGGGATCTTACCGGTCTTCAAACCTCGGTAGAACATGACGGTAAGGGAAATTTGATATATGAAATTCGCATTCCGGCTGCGAACTTCAAGAACGCTCCGCAAGCGGGACGAAGCTGGGGCGTGAATTTTTACCGCATTGATGAGGACACCCAAGGATACCGGGAGTATCAGGCATGGAGCCCGACCGGTGAGGTGAACTACCATATTCCTTCGCGTTTTGGGAAGCTGGAGTTTGTCGATGTCATTTAGCATATCAATGTAACCGGAATGCCGCATCGGTGGATTTTCATATCTTTCCTCATCGGCATGTGGCTTGGAAGAAAGGGCTGGTGGGGCGGCAACCACAGACGGAAGCTCATGATTTATTCATTGTCCGGGGCGGTTATATTTGAGCTGTTATCGTATTTCCTCATTCACTGGACGTCCCCGTGGCTTGATGCCGATTCGGCGAGTTATCTGTTTACGACCAAGCCGATGCCGCCCACGCTGCTCTATGTATGTTCTGCCGCATGTCTGGCTGTTGCCGTGATTACGATCTGTTTTTATATCGTTGAGCGTTTTGAGAAGAATCGTCTGACAGGGTGGCTTATATGGACCGGGCAGCTCTCGCTCTCCCATTATCTCGGTCATATCTTCATTGGGTTGGGGCTGCTGGAAGCGGTCGGGTATTTGAACAATGGCCATCTGGGCTTTGCGGTTGCTTACGGCTGCGGTTACTTTGTGATGGCTGTCATCTTTTCTTGGGCATGGAGAAAGCGAGTGAAGCGAGGCCCCATGGAGCTGCTTATGCGAAAATGGTGTTAACTCTCCGGTAGGAGAGCGGGCTATCTCTATCCCACTTATCCCTGTATCGAATTAACTGATACCGCCATGAAATAGCTGTGCTTCAGCAGCCAGAAATTTCCCGGGGTGTTTTCATAAAAGAACCAAAACGAACATCTCAACAGGGATTTTGTCCCTTTTTTTTCATGCCGAAGGACATGTTGTTTTCATTGCAGCGTTCTATATACTTTTTAGTATAGGGAAGCACTCCGCTTGGAGTAAGTGGACATGTAATAAACGGAGGTTATTGTATGAATGCTGTCATTGATGGACTGATGCTCGAGCTGGAGCAGCAGTTGGAGGAGAAGGTTGCCGAAGATCTTCGGGATCTGCTGGAGGAATATAAACAATTGGAGGGGGCTGCTCCTGCCCAGTTGCAGCTTTTCGAAGCGGAGTTCGGGATCAAGTTGCCGCGGGACTTTCGTTCGTTTTACAGTAAGAAGAACGGCAGCGGATACGGGTTTCACGTGCTCTATCCCGGTAACGAGGGGGATGGAGAATACCCGCCGTTTTACCTGATGAGCCTGGAAGAGATGAAGGAAGTCAAATCTTATTTTTGCGAGCGGGATGTACCACTGGATGCGTATTACAGTTCGGAGGAAATACAGCAGCTGGATCCGAAGATTAAACCGTATCTGTTTCACAAGGCTTGGTATCCGTTTGCCACGATGGCAGGCGGGTCGCTGTATCTAATGCTGGATTTCGATCCGGCCGAGCCGGGAACGTCCGGGCAGATCATCATGTATGTGCATGATCCTGACTTTGTGTATTATATCGCGCCTTCCTTCACGGAACTGCTTCGGGCGTCCAATCGCAATTTGCGCACCGATATTGAAGAGGTGGACTACTGATGGAACGCCAGAAAGCGCTCTTGATGCTTACATACGATGTCGTTGTGCGTGATAATCAGAAGAAGAACTAGCGAGGGGGGTGGCAGCATGAAAGGCAGGCGGGTCCTCTGGGGAGTGATCATACTGGTGGCAGCCACGCTGTTGATACCCGGCTATTTTATTGCGCGCACGTATGGGCTTTTTCATAATGAGGTGGTCCTGACCAAATACCAGTTGGCCGTTGATGTGGATGGTGAACAAGTGGATGCTTGGCCGCTGCTGGCCGGTTTCGCCGCAACCGATAAGCAAGGGGAACTTCGTCCGTTGTACTACAGGTTGGAAGGGTCGGACCTCAACATGCTGTATCAATTGGCATACGGGCAGTTCGAGGTGGAGGCTTCCGAGGACAATCCGTTCTTGGCAGGGCGGGTTCAGTATGGCCATCTGGAGAGCGACTATATCGAGACGCGAAAAGAGTATGTGAACGCAAAGGAATACCGGCAGGACATGATCTTTTATAATGACCGTAAAGAGCCCATATTTACATACGATCCGGACGCCAAAGCGGATGGGGATATGGTGAAAGAGATTATCACCGCAGGCATGACGCGTTCCAACGGCCGAGGAGGATCGGGAGTCGTCGAGGATAAGTATCTGAATGTCACCCGATTGTTCGAGGAGAAGCTGGGCATCAGCATGCGGGTTCAGGTGGATAGGGACCGCAGGCTGGCCACGATCCATATGGAGCGGCTTAAATAGAATGCAGATATCCAAAAAGCGAGGTGCTATACATATGCAGCATACAAAAATGACCCAAGAGGTGGACCTCACGATCTCGCACCATCAGATACAAGTCCGCTCACGGGACTTTGATGAGGATTTGTGCCAATGGGGAGAAACCAATATCAAGCAGGGCGTTGTCATTCATCCCGGTTATCTCACCTTTGATCCCATCCCTGACGATGCTTTCGGTGCTTGGGTGAAGCTGGCCTTGAAAGAAGCGTTCATCGAAGATCCGAACGCGCAGCGGCGGATGGTCGTGCCGTTTGATGTTCTGGATCCCGGGAAGCTGGAGCTGTTGTCCGTCATGTCGGACGCCGTTATTGAGCTTCCGCTGCAAAAGGGGCGATACGCACTGTATTTTGAGATTTGCGAGGATGAAGAAGTGTATTATCGTTTCACTTTTGTACATGAGGGAGAAGGGATTCATGCCCGGTATCTGATGGATGATGAATGGGGCGGCAAGGCTGGAGAAGCATTGTCGTTGGGGTATTGCTGACGGAATTTTGCGTTATAACAGGGACAAGGAAGGCCTAGTTAAGGTAAACGTTCTTCAGAGCTAACAGAAAATAAGAAGAGGCCGTCTCCGTGTTGGAGAGGGCCTCTTCTTTACCGCATGCTGTGCTGTCCCTGCTTTTGGAAAGATGGTGTGCAGGAGGCACAGGCTTTGAATGGAGTGGATCTATTATTTTGCAGCGGTCACCGTAATCTGGCCATGCTTGCTTTGATCTGCCTTCAGGTTCAGAACGTCTGTCAGGAAAGCAAGTGGAACATAGATGTGGCCTTTTTTCATTACAGGAGCCGAGCCCAGCGAACGTGGGGCCATTTTACCCAAAGTGTATGCATCCTTGTTCAGCTTCACCGCGCTCCAGACAGCTCCTTTGGAGATTTCGGTGGTTTTGCTCTTGCCGTTCCACTTGACATTGAATTGCAGCTGGCGCAGCACGGATACCTGAACCATGATCTTGCCGTTTTTATCTTTGTAATAAGCACCTGATTTCACTACGGCTGCAGCAGGCTTTTTGTCTGATCCTTTACCCGGCAGCTTTATGGCAAATTCCGGTGTACCTGTGGATCCAGGGGCGATGCTGTATTTTTGGAATACGATATAGGCTTTTCCGTCTGCGACATAGAAGGATTGCTCCGCGTCTATGCCTTGAAATCCGTCTTCGTTCGCGAAGTATTGGTCCTGATCCGCGGCAATCGCGGTTTTGACAGCTTTATCCACGATGGATTTGTAATCTTTACCGAACAGGTCTTCGAGCGTCACGCGCTGGGCTTCGGCTTCGTTCGTGAAGTTGTACGTATCCACACGAGGATCACCATTGTTCATTCCGATGCCTTCGGTGATGACCTTAAGGGAAATCAAGCTGTCGTCTTTACCATCCGATGTGAGCTCATAATTAATGGTTAGCTGATAAGGGTGCATGGTATAGCCATTCTTTTGTGCATTTGCAGCCGCTTCCGCCGCTTCTTTCTCCCATTTGTCCATATCCTTGGAAGCATGGGATTCGATAATGTCATTCAACTGGTCTTGATATTTGGTGTCAGTCAGACCTTGGAATACAGGGATCTTAATATTGGTTTCCAGCCATTTTTCCTTGGATTGCAGTGTTTTGGATGTTACCAGTTGCGGGGCAACGGTTGGAGCGGTCACCCGATTCGTGCTCGTTGCAGCTTTGGTTTCGGCATGGACATGAGCGGATGGCAGACCCGAAGCGGAGATCATAAGGATGCCCGCTAATCCGGCAGCCGCCAGGGTTTTGGTTAATGGGGTTGTTGTTTTCATTGTTTTTTTCATTATATATTACCTCCAGGTTTAGGGTTTGATATCTACAATTTGTGATCTGAAACGGAGAAGGCAGAATCGTTCTGGAGAAGCGAAGCGGTCCCCTTTGTCCCCGGATTTCCACTGACTCATAAAATTTCAAAAGAAAATCTGGGGGCAACAGGGATCGGAAGAACGATCTGCACTCCTAGTGATGAACGGCGGATCTATCGGATGTATTCGCTGCTGACGAGCTGGTCTGCGATTACTTCCGTTGGGATCGTAAATTCCACGACGCCCATATAGCCGGGTGCAACATCGTATTCATTAAAGCTGATGACCAGTTTGCCGTTTTGGTTGATGTAGAAGTTTTGGTCCTTGGCGATCGTTTGGAACAGATCCTCCGGTACATCGGACTCCACGCCGGGCTGCTCCACCCAGTAGATGTTGTCCGGATTATTCTGCATCTGCTGGCGCATCTGCTCCTTGATATTGTCACTGATGACTTGGATATAACGATCATCCTTGAACAGACTTGGCAGCGTGATCACCATCTGGTTCTTCTTGTCGATCGTATCGTATTTTCTGGATTCGGCAGAGCTTCCAGCAGATTCGACAATATAGCGCGAAAGTGTCAACAGCTGTTCATTGTCGGTGATCACTTCATAACCGCTATCGAGACTCAGATGGGCGCCGCCTTCTTTATTTAGCAGGGCGACTTCGTCTTTGAAGTTCTCATACAGCTTTTTATTTTCTTCCAGGTATTTGTTATTCAGGGTTTGCTCAAGCTCTGTATTTCCTAAGTTGGCAATGCCGGGTGTTTCAATATGCACTTCCGTGTTATCGTCTTGCTCGGCATATTCACGGATGGTGATCACCTTGATGATATGGCCCAGAACCGGCACATCGGACATGGCCTGGGCAAAGGCAGGGCTGGTATTCACTCCGGCGAACAGTAGCATGCATGCAGCTGCAGCACTAGCGAGCCAGGGCAGCGCTCTATTTTTTTTTCTTCTGGTTGCTATGGTCTTGTTGATAATCGAGCTTAGTTCGTCAGGAATAGGAGTGCTCTCGTACTGCTCTTTCATCCTATTCAGCTTGTCATGCATTATCGTTGTGCCTCCTCTTGATCTTCCTCGCTTAAGTTCACCCGCAGTCTCTGTAGTCCTTGGTATAATCTCGTTTTCACCGTGCTGACGTTCTCGTTGAGCACTTCGGCAATTTCGTCAATCTTCATATCTTCAAAAAATCGGAGTATGATGACGACCCGATACTTGTCGGGTAATTCCTCCAAAGATTGGGCCAGATCCAGATTCGGATAGTGGTCATGGCTGCCGGGTAATATAACCTCCAGGTTCTCGTCATCCATGACATGGACTTTTTTCTGTTTTCTAATGAAATCCAGGGAGGTTGTTACAATAATTCGGAAAAACCAGCTTTTTATTGAACCCGTCTGCTTCAGCTTTTCCATGGATAAAAATGCTTTGTGGATCGCGTCCTGAACGATATCGAGGGCATCCTCTTTATTTCTAACGTAGCTGTATGCCAGCCGGTAGGCGCTGTCCTGATTTTCGGTTATACATTGAATAAGAAGCTTCTCAAGCTTCCGGCCGCCACTCATGTAAATATGACACTCCTTTGGGCCCGCGCGGGTAACCATCAATTGCAATTGACTTACGGAAGCAAGACGTGCGAGTCTTGCAAAAAGTTTGATTCTGCGAAAAAAAAATTAAAAAGTGTTTCTGTCTCATTATTCAGCCCATTCTTCCAGAATCGCAACAAGAAAAAGACCCCAGTTTTCACTGGGGTCTGGAACTCATGGTTATTCATGCTCATATTTCTGGATAACAATCGCCGAATTATGTCCGCCGAAGCCAAAGGAATTCGACATGCCAATCCGGAGCTCGGCGTTTCTCGCCTGGTTCGGTACATAATCCAAATCGCATGCTGGATCGGGATGCTCCAGATTGATTGTCGGCGGTATGATGCCTTCTTGCAGAGATTTCACGAGTGCAATGGCCTCCACGCCGCCGCATGCGCCCAGCATATGTCCGGTCATCGACTTGTTGGCCGTTACCGGAATGCGATACGCCTCCTCGCCAAACACCTGCTTAATGGCCGCTGTCTCCGAACGGTCACCGATGACCGTGCTTGTGGCATGGGCGCTGATGATATCCACGTCGGCTGGAGCGAGGTTCGCCTCGGTCAGGGCCAGCTTCATCGCCCGTGCCGCGCCGCTGCCGTCCTCCGGTGTGGCGACCATATGATAGGCATCCGAGCTGGCGCCGTATCCGATGACCTCGCCCAGAATTTCAGCGCCTCTGCCCAAGGCATGGGAGAGGGATTCCAGAACGAGGATGCCGGCACCTTCCGCCATGACGAATCCATCCCGGTCTGTATCGAACGGCCGGCTGGCCCGGCCCGGTTCATCGTTACGGGAGGAAAGAGCGGTTGCATTCGCGAAGCTGGCTAGCGAGATGTCGGTCAATGCGGCTTCGGATCCTCCCACGATGATGATGTCGGACCGGCCGGCTTGGATGTTAAAGAAAGCCTCGCCGATCGCCGTATTGCCGATCGAACATGCCGTAACCGGTGCCAGCGTGGAGCCCAGCGCCTTGTATTTAATGCTGATGAGCGCGGCCGCCATATTGGGAATCATCATGGGAACCAGTGTAGGACTGACCCGCTCGGGACCCCGCGACGACAGCGTGCCGCTCTGATTCATCAGGGTTTGGATGCCGCCGATGCCGGAGCCGACGTAGACCCCCATGCGCTCATGATCGATCTGATCAAGATCGAGTCCCGACTGACTTATAGCTTGATCCGCCGCTGCCAAGGCAAACTGGCAGAAGCGGTCCAAACGCCGAGCTTCCTTAACGCCAAACAGCGCGTTTGCGTCAAACTCCTTCACGGCACCCGCTATTTGTACCTTTTGTCTTGATGTATCCATTGTTTCTATATGTATAATACCGGACTCTCCCCGAACAAGCCGGGACCAGAACGTCTCAACATCATGGCCCAGCGGCGATATGACGCCCATACCGGTGATAACAACTCTTTCCATGGATCAACAGCCTCCTTAAGACTTTATAACTTGTCAATCTTAAGGTTATAATGTCACGTGTAGTATCCTATTACAAGATACCGTTTATCCTAGTATAAATACTGCTATCCTTAATGAGTGAAGGGGGCTTGTACAATGAATTCCCAGGTTAGGCTGCAAGCGTTGTCGGCATTCTTGAAAGGGCAGCGTGCCAAAATCTCACCCGAGTCGGTCGGACTTCCGCCCGGGACTAGACGGAGAACACCAGGCTTGCGCAGGGAAGAGGTCGCCCAGCTGGCGGGTGTTAGCACCACTTGGTACACCTGGCTCGAGCAGGGACGCGACATCCAGGTATCGTCGTCCGTGCTGGACTGCGTCGCCAATGCGCTTCAGCTAAATGCGGATGAGCGCAGATATCTGTATTCGCTGGCGCTGGAGAGCGGGGCGGAGCCGTATACGGTCAAACAAGAAGCGGTGCAGATCAGTCCGTCCCTGCAAAAAATCATCACTGAGCTAAAATATTGCCCCGTCATGATATCGGATCGGATGTGCAACATCGTGGGGTGGAACCGTGCGGCTGCATACGTGTTCCTTGATTTTGACCGCATTCCGCCCGAGGAGCGGAACATGATCCGGCTGCTCTTCACCCGCAGGGAGTTTCAACGGCTGGCGGTGAATTGGGAACAGTTCGCCAGCGGCTTCTTGTCGATGTTCCGGTCCTATTACGGTCAATACGTCGAGGATGAGTGGTATGACCGTTTTCTGGAGGAGATGAAGAACGGGCATCCCGATTTCAATCGGATGTGGGAGCAGAGCCAGGTCAGCTACGCCCCGGAAGTACATCTGGAGTTCCGGCATGCCAAGGCCGGGAAAATGGTATATGAGCTCACGTCGCTCAAAGTGTACGGAAATGATGACCTTCGTTGCAGCATCTATACCCCCGCCCCCGATTCGACTACGGAAGCGAAGCTGCGGCAGCTGATGGAGGAGAAGTAAGCGGAGGGGGCTGGGTGGCGCAATCGAGGGAAGCGGCGGGGCTGGCTGCTCTTGTTGCTCCTGGTGTAAGGGGCTTGGTTACCGATTGTACTAGGTGTGGCTGGTGTAGGGAACAGGTTGCTGATTGCACTTGGTGGATCTGAGGTGGAGGACTCCAGTGATGTGTGCGCACTTGCTGCACCAAGAGTAGGGATTCCGTTGCTGATTGCACTGGCTGCGCCTGGAGTTGAGGGCTCCAGTGGCGTTTGCACTTACTACACCAGAAATAGCGGATTCCGTGCCGGTACTTACTGGTCTTGAAGTCATCTACTACTTGTTGCTCTCGACCTATCGGACTCCAGTTCCGCTATTCTATGAGATAACGCCATAAACTCAAGCTTAGCGGACACTAGATCCGCTATTGGGCTCGTTTCCGGCCTTTTCATCGTTTTTTGGAGCAAATAACGGAACTAGGGTCCGTTCGAGTTCAAAAATGGTGGATTTTTTCCTAAATAACGTATTCTGTGTCCGTTTATGGATAGCATCGCCACCTATTACCCTGCTACCAGGCCCAACGTAAGGGTACTGCCCAACTCGCGCAGATGAGCCGGATTATCTTCTAAGCAAGAGTATCTTAAGTTGAGCCTGATTACCCAAGACAAAGTACTTCAACTGGTTCGAACCTTAGAATCATTAGTCATATAAGCTTCATGCGCGTAAACCAAAGCGAAAGTATTCTAATCATTAAACTCCTCTAAACAACAAAAGCCCCGTGTCGCACACGGGGCATTCTATTATTCAACATATGGTTATAGAGCGCACCTGGTGGCTGACTAGGGGTTTCACAGGCATTCCGCTGTGCTCCACCTGTTGGGGCCGTATGCCAGATCGAGGTCCTGATCTATGAGGAAGAATTGCCGAAGATCCATCGAATGTCGCCTATCCGTGTACTTCTTGATCCGACGATTACGCCCAGTCGCGCCGCAACGTGAAGAGATCCTTCAGCTCATCGGTGGATAGCTCGGTAATCCAGCCCTCACTGCTTGCGATGACCTGATCGCTCAGTTGCTGCTTGCTCTCCAGCATCTCATCGATCCGCTCTTCGAGCGTCCCCATGGAGATGAACTTGTACACCTGGACATCCTTGGTCTGTCCCATTCGATAAGCACGGTCGGTAGCCTGATTCTCCACCGCAGGGTTCCACCAGCGGTCGAAATGGAACACATGATTCGCCGCGGTCAGATTCAGACCAACGCCGCCAGCCTTGATCGAGAGAATCATGACATTCGGCTGCTCTTCGGGCGGCAGCGTCTGGGATTGGAATTGTTCGATCATACGGTCGCGAGTCCGCTTGGGCGTGCTGCCGTTCAAGTATAGCACGGGCTCCCCAAGCTCTTGATGGAGCACCTGCCGCATCATCTCACCCATACCGATATACTGGGTGAAGATCAGGCAGCGCTCGCCCTCTTCCCGCAGCTCCTTCACCATGGACAGCAGCCGCTCCAGCTTGGCTGAACGGTTGACGACAGCTTCGGTGTCGAGCGAGCCGCCGCCTCCCGGCAATTCCGGAAGCGGCTCCTTCGTAAGCAGAGCCGGATGATCGCAGAGCTGCTTGAACTGTGTAAGAGCTGCCAGGATGGCCCCCTTGCGCTCGATGCCCTCGAGCTTTTGCATGCGTTCCAGCAGGCTGTTCACGGTTTGATCGTAAAGCGCACCTTGCTCAGCTGTGAGATGGATATAGGTCTTCATCTCGTTTTTGTCCGGCAGGTCGAGCTGAATTGCAGGATCCTTCTTCTTGCGCCGGAGCATGAAGGGCTTGATCAGCTTCTGCAGATCAGCCGTGCGCTGTTCGCTCTTGTCCTTTTCGATGGCTTGGATGAACCGGAGATTGAACGCGCGCAGGCTTCCAAGATATCCGGGATTGATGAAGTCATAGATGGACCACAGTTCGGACAGCCGGTTCTCAATCGGTGTGCCGGTTAAGGCAACGCGATGCCTTGCCGGGAAACTTCGCACGGCGGCGGATTGCTTGGTGTCGGCATTTTTGATATTTTGGGCCTCGTCGATGCCGATCGCTTCCCACTTCATGTCTCTTAACATTTCTTGATCGAGCGTGGCCGTCGCATAGGAAGTAAGGATAATATCGGCTTGGTAAGCCTCTTTATAGAAATCCTTGCTGCTGCTTCGTTTGCCGCCGTAGTGAAGCATGACCTGGAGTGACGGGGCAAACCGTTCAAGCTCCTTCTGCCAATTGCCCAGCACCGAGGTGGGACAGATCAGCAGGGAAGGGAGGCGCCGCTCTTCCCGCTGCATCGCCGTCTCCTTCACGTGCAGCAGGTAGGCGATAAACTGCACGGTTTTGCCAAGACCCATGTCATCGGCAAGGCATGCCCCAAGCCCGTAACGCCGCAAAAAGGCAAGCCAGGCAAAGCCGTCATGCTGATAAGTCCGCAGCTCGGCCCTCAGCCCAGCCGGGACAGGAAGGTTCGGCCATTCGCTTTGTCGGCCAAGCTGGCCGATAAGCTTCACGAGGTGCTCGTTCAGCTCCACCTCAAGCTTGATCCGTTCCGGGTCCCGCGCTTCCTCAGCATCCTGCTGAGTCTGCTCTGGCTCATCGTTGTTCCCGAGCAGATGCAGGTGCAGAATATCCTGGAACGATAGGCCTTCCTCACGATCTACGCCCGCCATCATCTGGCGGATTTGGGCGACCAGAGCGGGATCCAGCGGAATCCACTGGCCCCGGAACCGTACCAGCCGTTCGTTCCGGGCAACAAGCTCCGTGAATTCAGCCTCGGAAAGAGTAGCTTCGCCGATGGCGATCCGCCAATCGAAATTGACCAGCGCATCCAGACCGAACAGGGAACCGCCGCTGCTTCGTTCGGCGTTCTCGCCCTCGCTCGAGCGTACCTTGGCCCGCAGCTTGGGTTTCTTCTTGCTGGCGGCTTCCCACCAAGCGGGCAGCAGGACCAGCCAACCTGACTGGAGCAGCCGCTGGCTGTCGACGGTGAGGAACTGCCATGCGGCCTCGTCGGACAGAGGCGTACCGAGCGCGTCATCAGCTGGAGCGTGAAGCACCCTTGCCGGCAGTGCTGCCTGCAAGCCTTGGAGCCAGCCGGGGGACCGCTCCTTGATATGGGGTGTCCATGTCTCCGGCCATGATCCGTATGCCTGCCCGTCTTCAGCCAGACGAACGGCTGCAAGCGATGCAGCGTCTTGCTTGTCTTGCAATACAAGCCGAAGGCGCCATGCGGCTTCTTCTTCGTCAGGCTCCAACAATTGCAGCAGCGGTCGGAATGGAGCGGTATCCGGCCGCCATCCGATGGCGATCAGCCATGACTTGTCGTCCATGCCTTCGGCTGCCGTGCGGTTCGGCGAGAAGAGAAGAGGGTATTCTCTGCGCAGGTCAGCCGCCGCCTCTTCCCTGCCGTAACACTGATCTTGAACGGCGGCAGAGAACGCTGCCCGTAAGCCCTCATTCCATATCTCGTCTGCACTCAGCAGGGAAAGACGGGACAACTCTTCCGCTGTGAACGCCTCCGGATCCCAAATCCATTGCAGCTTGCCTGATTTGAAGGCACTCAAGCTGGGCGCGTATTGCTTGTCCTGAATGCAAGCTGCCAGCGAAGGAGCAATTTCAATGAAGGGAAGACAATCCTCGTCCCATACCCATTCAATATGCTCGAGCAGTCGTCCATCCGCAAAAAACGGTATGACCTGCTCGGAAGGTAGGATGACCACTTCCATATCCTGAACGGATTGAACGGTGAGCTCTGTTCCGTAGAAGGAAGCTTCGTGCCACGCAAATAAACGGTGCTTCAGGTATTGTCCGGACACGTAACCCCGCATGACGGTAGAGCCGTATATGACGGCATCTCCGTATTCGCTTAACGCCATGTGGACCGTGATGGTTTCTGTGTGTCTGCTCATGATATCAGCTTTCCTCTCCGCAGCTCTTCTTGGAATGCACGAAGCCGGCTGTTTCGTACGGACAATGAGATAATGAACAGATCCCAGCGCTCCTGCTGCTTGAGCTTTTTATATAGCTTGGCCAACCGTTTGAGCAGCTTGACCGCTGCTTTATAGCCGGCTCGGTTCTTATGAAGGATGTACCGCTCGACGGCCTGATGGTAAAAAGGCAGCAGCAGCTCGGGCGCATTCTTCTCAATCGGCGCGAGCTCGCTGACCCGGAGCTCCAGCGGCTCCCGGCCTGTGCTTAATTGGTAGTCGATCCATTCCCGCCATCTGCCGTGCGTGATCAAGGCATTCTGATAGATGTCCTTCGCATAAGGAAGCATGTCGGCAAGACTGCTCCACATCTGTTCAGCCTCCTCGGGCAAGTGCTCTATGACGGCATCCCAATAGAACTGATAGCTGCTGAGATGCTCGTTGCGGTGACTGCCAAGCAGCGGGCCGATCTCCGGGAGCCAGTGAGCCAAGCGTTCCCATTGTTGCCAGGAATGCAGCATGTCGAAGAAGCCCAGGACGGAAGCCGGGGACAGACTGCTAACCTTGTCTGCTTCCTTGATCAGGCTCCAAGACGTTTTGTCTTGTCCGAGGTAGAAGGACATTAAGCCCTGCGCCATATACCACGAGGCACGCGAGAGGGTGCTGCCGAATTCGACTTCGGCTGCCTGTAACTGCTCTAACTCCGCCTGGATTAAGCTGTTGTCCTTTTTGGCAAACGGATAGATCCAGTACATCCAGAGCTGCATATAGACCTGGGCGTAAAATTTGCGGTTCCGCGGCTCGCTCAGCATGCTCCGCCGGACATGCGAAATGGTCTCAGTCAGTCGCTGCTTGAATGCCTCTCCATGTTCGCCGCTCTCAAGCCCTTCATGGAAGATGCGCTCGATTCTGGCCAGGATATGATCCGCTGCTACCTGCGTATGATAGCCGATGTAGGATCCGGAGGAATTCCAGGCACTAGCGGGCTGCTTGACCAGCTTCTCGAGAATAAAGAGATGAGCATGAAACTCGTATAATGATCCCATTTCCGGCGGCATCGGCGGTTTGATGTGATGGAGGGAGGCCAGTGCATTTTTGGCGTAAAATGAGTTCTGCGTATTAGCTCCCAGCGAAGCCGTGCAAACTTCGAACAGCTCATGCCATGCGGAGATCGGCAGCTCGGGCAAATGGTCCGCCTTGACTCTCCATTTTGATGCTCCGGCAGACGGCCGTTCTTGCGCTGGGCTGAAGCCGGACTCGCTTCGGTCATACGAAGAGGTGGAAGCATACGTGGTGGAATGGGCATTAACTAGGGCGTGAATGGAACGACCCTGAAGCTGGGCATAGTCAAGCAGAACAGCCACCATATGCTTGCAGCCTTCATTAACGGGACAACTGCATGTGCTGTCACTCAGCGAATGAAGATGGAGTTGGATACGGTAAGTTTCCGTTCCATCAACGGCAGCCTCAATTATCCCGGAAGCCTCTGTCAACTCGCTTGTGTGAACACGACCTTGCTTGTAATATTGAAACCCCCGTTTAATAGTCAAATCGCTGAAGTAACCGGCGGTTTGTTGAATGAGCGTCTGCCACTGTATATCATCTAACGTTTGGTTTGGGTTCATTATTGGACTCTCCTAAGAGAAATAATTCTAAGTATCCATTTAATCTATCATATTCGCATAGATGAAGAAACAAGCCGGGTCAGCTTTGCACTGGAAAAGCCCGGCAACAGGCTGCTGAACGGGCTTTTTTATGGGTGGAGCAATATGTTGGCATCCTAAGCCTAATATTGAATCGTAAACCGTCCGATCTGATCGCATTCCTCGGCGAACCAGACCTCGCCGCCGGAATCCACGGTAATGCCATGTGGTTCCGCGGAGGGGGTAGGGATCGGGTACTCGGTAATGTCCCCGTTACAGGTAATTCGTCCGATTTGATTGGCTCCCCATTCGGTAAACCATAGATCTTCGCAAACCCCCGCCGTGATGGCATGGGGTCTGGCATTCCCGGACGGGAGCTTGAATTCAGTGAATTCCCCGGCCGTTGTGATTCGACCGATTTGATTGTCGTTGATTTGAACAAACCAAAGGGCGCCATCGGCACCTGCCGTGATGCCGACCGGGCCGGATTGCTCTGTTGGAATGCGGAATTCGGTAATCTCTCCGTCCACCGTAATCCGTCCGATGCAGTTGTTCTGGTTTTCCGTAAACCACAACGCGTCGTCCGGACCGGCTGTAATATAGGAAGGGTACGCCCCTTTGCATGGTAGGTCATATTCCGCGATAACGCCTGCCGGCGTTATATTTCCGATTCGGTTGCCGGTTAGCTCGGTGAACCATATGCCTCCATCCGGACCTTCCGTCAGGCCGTAAGGAGACGAGTTGGCTTCAGGTAGTTCGAATTCCGTAAATGTTCCTTCCACTGTCATTCTTCCGATTTTATTCGCTTTGTACTCCGTGAACCAGAGGTCACCGTTATGGGTAGATAGGATGGACATCACCCCGGCATCCGGAGTCGGCACTTCGAACGTGCGCATATCCCCATTCTTGATGAGCCGCCCGATCCGGTTTCCTTTTTGTTCCGTGAACCATATGGTCCCATCTTGTCCTGTCGTAATACCATAAGGTCCCGACTCCCGATTTGCTGTCTTGTACTCCTGTGTTATGATCTGCATGCAAACATGCCTCCCTGTATAGAAAGTTGTTAGGAATGCTTTAAGACGGATTCTTCATTTGTCTAAGCGTATCCAAGTCTCACGTTCCGGTTTCCTGGAATTGCGTAAGGTTCTCCTGGATTCGGTGCTGTCATGGATGATCCATCCTCTTTTATTAGGTTTTTAAATAAAAAAGCCTCCCACTCCGAGATTTCGGAATAGGAGGCTGAATACGGACAAAAGAAGATACCGGCTTCATGAATAAAGAAGCTTCAAGCATCTACCCGTCACATATAAAAAAGCCGCACGAATCCTATCCCGAAAAACCTTATATCGAAGTGTTTTTCCAATGTTTGGGACAGGATTAGTAGATCATCGGCTTTTGGTTCACCCTTTCATTTCTGGTTGCCTAGACTTTACCACAGGAGATTCAGTAGTTTCAATCCTAAATGATCTGAAGTTTACATTCACAACCGCCGGTTTCTTTTCTCATCGATGTAAAGCTCGACAGCTGTTATGGCACGAATCAAAAATTTAATAAGCAGATACAATGCATACAAACCAAGCAGCTTAAAAAGTCCGTTTATGATTAATATCAACATAGGCCATAAACTAAACATGGAACCCATACAGCCCACCTCCCTTCAACATTTTCCGCACAGGACCTTCCTGGCACCGGCATCAGAACTATTTTGAACTCATTATATTCCATAATATAACAATCATATCCGATTCTAACATAACAGAAGGATCGTACTCATGTTTTTACATAAGATGGGGCAAATTCTTGGAGGCTCTGCAGGAAGGGGACGACAGAGGAAGTATTTTCATTATTTGTTGATATGGACTAACCAATCCCGGTCACGATGCGTTAAAGTTTATAAGGATTCATATTTCCAGCTAAGGAGATTTAAAGAACATGACAACCCAGAAATGGACAAAACTGGCGGCAAGCGGCGCTATAGCGGCCACAATGCTGTTAAGCTCGATGGTACAGGCTCAGGCTGAGGCTGGGCACAAGAAGGAATTGGGGTTAAATGTTAATCATTATGTTGTCACGATGGACGTTAAACCTGTCATCGTGAATGGTACGGCGCTGGTCCCTTTGAACACGGTGAGGGAATATTTGAAGCCTATGCAGCTCCGCTGGAACAACAAGAACAAGACGGTAACCGTCAACACAGGCACCGATCAAGTCACCCTAAAGATGGGGAGCAAGGAAGCCAAGGGAAAGGGGAAGATCTACACCTTGTCTGTTCCCGCTCAACTAAAGGATGGGCGCGTCATGGTTCCTGCTCGATGGATGGGGGAGCTGTATGGTGCACAGGTAAGCTTGGATACAAAGGCCGGGATGGTCTACATCTATACACCGGAAGTTGACGTGTCGACGGCTGAGGAGAACCGGGATGTGAAGCTGTATCCGGTAAGCGCCACGAAATACGGTAGATATGAAGGAATGGTGGTCGAGGTCGAAGGAAGGAAGCAGGTCTTTAAGGACTGGAACGGCGGAGATGGTATGCGTAAACCCGTCATTCAATATCAGGATGTTACAGGCGATGGCAAGCCGGAAGTTGTGGTGTTCTATGTGAACGGGACCGGCACGGGTCTTTACATGGGGGAGATGCATGTAGTCGATGCAGAGACTCTGAAGGAAATTCCTATCGAATCATTGGAACAGGCGGTATCGAGCCATGTGCAATCCAACATTGAGAAGTATGCAGACCACTTTGTGATCAAACTTTTGATCGACGGGAAGGAGTATGTCGAAAGGATCGAGGATGATTCCAAGGATAAAAGCTACCTATATGATAAGGTTGGCTTCGGGGCCGTCGTCAGACACAAACTAGCGGAAGGCCAGCTTGTTACGGAAGCTGCGGGAAGCATCAGCCCTGCCGGCTTCGCTGGCGATCTCCAAATAACATACCGATTTCAAGAAGAGTTGAACCGGTTTGTGGTGGATGGCATTGAATATAGTAGTCTGGAAGAATGGGGGAAGTAACGGTTTATTGATGTGGAACTTTAGATCTACATATAAACGCATATCTGATAAGACGTTATGAACATGGACTAGAAGCATAAATCTTGATAGAATGATGTGCTTCGCTAATCAAAAGGGTGCTACGGCGCCCTTTTTGTGCTTTTTTAATGTCCAGTCCATCCCATTTATTCCCTCCATACTCTCCAAAAAGGAACCAGAGAGAATGGCGCATATAGAACCTATGCAGGAAGATTTCATCCTCTTTCATAGGCCTTTATTACCATTTACTTGAGTCTTAAGATTCCTCTAAGATAGTTAATAAACCTGACACATTTTTGCTAGGGGAAGAGAGTGATTTCGTAAGTAAACGCATTCAATGTTAAGTAATATAACAAGTCCATACCATGAGGGCTTTGAACGAGGTGTTTTTATGCAGCAATGGCTTGGGAAATCGCTAAAGCATAAATTGTCGTTACTTATTATTATCGCTACGCTGGTGCCGCTGCTGTTTCTCGGTATTTTCTCTTTTAACATAGCCAAGAGTCTGACGGAGGAGAAGGCCAAGATTACAGGAATGAATACGCTTCGGCAGCTGGAAGCTTACCTGGATACGATGGTCAAAGACGTGGAGAACATCTCGCTGTTTCTCATCGGGCATACCGGTGTTCAAGCCTATCTGAAGACCGAGCAAAGCAACTATGTCCAGCAGACGACGGTTATTAATTTTTTGACGAATCTGGCCTTTTCCAAAGATTATATCGCCAACATCATTGTCGAACCGCTCGGCAGCAAAGATGCGATCTCGCACAAATCCTTGGTACGCTCCGAGTTCCGGAATATTACCGAAGTGGTCCCCGGTTATTACGAGCATCATCCCAAATGGTGGTCCTTTGTGCATCGGCAGTGGACTTTTGAAGGCGTTAGGAAAGTCATTACGTTGGCCAGACCGATCCGGAGCACGGATAAATATAAGCCGATCGGGAATCTGCAGATCAACCTGGATCAGGGCGTCATTGCTAACCAATTCCGGCAGGCCGTCCTGGAGAAGACCGGGTTTGTCCTTCTTCTTGATGAGAATAACCGGATTATCGCCGGTCCGCCGGATATGGAGACCAATCTTACACTTGCAGACTATTATCCTTCGATTGGAGAGTTTGAGGGGCTCAGCGGAAATATAGACTATGGCGAGGGGAGCAACAAGAAGACCATTCTCTATAAGAAAATGTCCAGCGTGAACTGGAAACTGGTCGGCATCATACCCTCACAGGAATACCGTTCCCAGAACCAATACTTCATCAAATTGACGGCGGTTGCCGTCACCGTGGCTATACTGCTTGCCATTATACTGGTTCTTTTCCTTATCCAGAAAATTACGAATCCGCTGTCCGTGCTAACGAAGTTTCTCAAGAATTCAAGCCCGGAAGAGCCGCTGCCTGCGCTCCCGGTTAAGACGGTCGATGAGGTCGGGCAGCTCATTATCAGTTACAACCGGCTCAGCTCCCGGATTGTGAAGCTTACCGACGAAGTGAAGCTGAACGAGTCGTTGAAGAAAGAGGCGGATATGCATGCGCTGCAGGTGCAGATTAATCCGCATTTCCTCTACAATACGCTGTCATCCATCCATTGGCTGGCACTGATGAACCAGGATGTGAAAATCGCCGAGATGGTGGGATCGCTCAGCGATTTCCTGAGGTTCAGTCTCAATAACGGGCAGGAATATTGCACGATTCAGCAGGAAATTATGCATGTCCGTCATTACGTGAATATCCAAACCATCCGCTATCCGGAAAAGTTCAAGTTTGAGGTTCATGTGGAGGAAGAGCTGTATCAGCACACCATGTTAAAGCTGCTGCTGCAGCCGTTGGTTGAAAACTCCATGCTGCACGGTATTTTGAGCCGCGACGGGATGGGGACGATTACGATTCGCGGGTACCGCGAGCCTGAAGGGATCCGCTTCGTGGTGGAGGATGATGGCATCGGAATGACGACGGATCGCCTGAAATGGCTTCAGGATCAGCTGGTTGAGAATCCGCTGCAGTACGAGAAGGGGCAGACCCCGCGCGGAAGCTACGGGCTGCGCAATGTCCATAAACGGCTTCTCCTTCATTACGGCAAGGACGCGGGCTTGCGTGTGGAGAGTACGGAAGGAGTCGGAACACGTGTCATGTTTACGATACCTGATTTACCTGAAATTCAACAATCTGAATTATCCAATAAAGGGGATGGCGACATTGAAGGTACTGATCGTTGATGATGAAGTGATCATTCGAAATGGTCTGAGTACAGTGATCAATTGGGCCGATAACGGCTTTACGGTGCTGACGCCCGCGGCTTCAGCGGAGGAAGCCCTTCAGCGTATTCCTGTTGAAATGCCCGAAATTATTTTTACCGATATTCGCATGACAGGCTTGAGCGGACTGGATATGGCACATGAAGTCAAGCAGCAGTATCCCGAGATCGAAATCATTGTTATATCGGGATATGATGAATTTTCATATGCGCAGCAGGCGATGCGGGAAGGCGTAAGTGACTATTTGCTGAAGACGAGCAGACCCGGGGAAATTATTGAGGCTGCTGTCCAAGCCAGGGAACGGCTGTTACAGCGAAGGCTTACACAAGCGAAGGGAAGGGCGCAGGAGTTGGTAGTCAGCCGGGGTTTCCTGAGAAGGCTGCTTGCTTCCGGCACTCCGCTGGACGAGCATGCCGAGGCCGAATTGTGTGAGCGATACCCGGAGCTGCGTTTGGAATCGAACGGCTCGGTGCTGCAGATCTGGATGCTGTCGGTATATCCGCTGCATCCAGAAGAAGAGGAACAATCGAACGTTAGCGAGCTGCATCGATTAATCGGCACGGAGTTGGCCGAAGTGCTGCAATGTGCGTGGCTGGAATGGAACGGCTCCCTGCTTCTGTTGGTGCGGGCAGAGCCGAGTAATGGCTGGGGGCGGGTAGATTCCGCTCTGCGGAAAATGGAATCCATGCACGCCTGCCGCATCAAGGCTGCCAGCGGCCGACGGGTCGCAAACGCCAGGGAGCTGCACATTGCGCTGGCTACCGCGGTAGAGGCCAGCTCCTACGAGTGGCTGCTGCAATCGGAACGGCATATCCGCTATGAAGATATCGAAGGACGTACAGGCATCCGCACGGTCTGTTCGATGGAAGAAGAAACCAAGCTGTCATCCCTGCTGCGTTCGGGAGAATCCGCCGACTTGCAGGCATGGGTGACGGATTTGCTGCGGCGCATCCAAAGTCAGGACCAGGCAACGCCCGGCTCGGTTCAGGCTTACCTACATTCCCTGATCGTCTCGGCACAGCGCTGGCTTATACGGGCTGCAACGTCTATCGGCTATACCAGTCCGGTGAAAGTGGAAGAGACGTACGATATCCGCGAGTTGACCAAGGATCCGGAGAAGGTGCTGGTCGATTCGCTCGGGCTCATCATGAAGGAGTACCGTGATATGGTGTCGACGACAAGTCCCGTCCAGCGAGCGATCTCCTTCATTCATGAGCATCTGGGACAGAGCTTGTCTCTCCAACAAGTGGCCAAGCATGTTCATATGAACCCCAACTATTTCAGCGAGATGTTCAAGAAGGAAACCGGGCAGAATTATATCGAATTCGTGACCCAGGCGAAACTGCGAAAAGCGATGCACCTGCTGCGGGAAACGCCAGCCAAAATCAGTGAAATCGCGAATGAAATCGGCTATGAGGATATTAAGTATTTTAACCGCCTGTTCAAGAAATGGACAGGACAAACCCCGTCGGAGTATCGGGCAAATCCTGAATTTTGTCCCTCTATCGACTGAATTATATCCCCTATGTAAGCGTTATATCCTTTTATATACTTGGACTAATCATCTTAAGACGCTTCATCATTTTCGTATATTAAAAAGGGGGATTGACCATGAGACCAAAACGTAAAATAGGTCTTGTTCTGCTGATGATGTCACTGGTCCTTGCAGCTTGCGGAGGCGGGCAAAGCAAAGAGCAGGCGGGAGGAAATGAGAGTAATCAAGAGAAGGTCAAGCTGACAATCTGGCATAACTTTGCCGGTGATGACCTGCGTGCAAAATCAGTCCGAAGCTTTATCGATCAGTTTGCTCAGGACCATCCTGAAGTTACGCTCGATGCACAAGCGATTCCACCGGACGGTTACCGTCAACGTCTGAGTACGGTTGCGGCTGCGAATGAAATGCCGGATGTATTCTTCGTATATGCAGGAAGTCAGTCAGCTGAACTTCATCAGGCGAAACTGCTTCAGCCGATTACAGAGGTGCTCGATGCGCATTCGGATTGGAAGGATAAATTCCTGCCGGGAGCGTTTGATCCATACGAGTTCGAGGACGGCCAGATCTACTCTGCTCCACTAGGCATGTCCGCAACTTCGATTCTCTACTACAACAAAGCATTGTTTGACAAACATAACGTAAAAGTTCCAACGACTTGGGAAGAAATGATGGCGGCGGTTAAAACATTCAATGATAACGGCATTACGCCGATCGCACTCGGAAACAAAGCGCCATGGGTTGCGCAATCCACCATTATCGGATCGATTGCCGACCGTGTGACAGGCACCGAATGGTTCAAGAAAGCGGCAGCACAGGATGGCGCGAAATTTACCGATCCTGAGTTTATCGAAGCGCTTGGATATTTCAAAGAGCTGGTAGATAACAAAGCCTTCCAGGAAGGCGCGAACAGCATCGACAACACGCAAGCCGAGCAGTATTTCATCCAAGGAAATGCAGCGATGATGATCAGCGGTGCATGGACACTCACGAACCTGGCGGCTTCTTCTTCGGAGGAGCAAATGAAGGATATTGAAGTGACGACATTGCCTTCGATCCCGGGCGGTAAAGGTGAGGCTAACACCATCTCCGGCGGAGCTGGCGGCGGTCTGGCCCTTAGCAGCAGAACGGAAGGGAAAGCGAAAGAATTGGCGCTGGAACTGATTTATGCGGTCAGCGGACCAGAAGCGCAAAAAGCGATTGCCGAGAGCAACTCCATGGTAATGTACGATACCGAAATCGATCAGGCCAAAGTTACTTCCTTGTACTACAAAGCCTTTAACCTGGTGAAATCCACAAGCATTACGCCGGTATACGATGCTTATCTGTCTGCAGAAGCGGCTGAAGTCATCAACAACGGTCTGCAGGAAATTATGATGGGCGGCCCCGTCGAAGGTGTGGCCCAGAAGCTACAGGATGCGCAAGCCAGATCCGCTACTCCATAAGAAACCGTTCATCACTGCACAAGGATTAGGAGGGAGGAGGCTGCCATGCCTACAGCGATGAGAAGCAAAGGATTTATAGCCATAGCTCTTCTTCCTGCGCTTCTGTTGTTTCTGATATTTGTCATTATTCCGGTCTTCTGGTCAGCTTACTACGGATTTTTCAGTTGGAAAGGGTTCGGAGACGCCACATTTATCGGTCTTGATAATTATAAAGAGATGTTCAAGGATCCGATCTTCTGGCGGGCGCTTCGAAACAACCTGATTCTGGTCGTATCATCCATTATCGGTCAGGTTCCAATCGCGTTGATTCTGGCTATTGTATTGTTCAAGAATTCGTTCTTCTCCAGGTTCATTCGGTCTGCCGTATTCATGCCGATGGTTCTCTCCACGGTTGTTGTCGGTCTCATCTGGGGTTATATTTATCATCCTCAGTTCGGAATCGCCAACTATGTGCTGGAAATGCTCGGTCTGGAGTCATGGACCCGTGCCTGGCTGTCCGATCCAAAAGTCAACATGCTGGCGATATCAATCCCGATTAACTGGGCGAACATCGGCCCTTATCTGGTCATCTTTATCGCAGCACTGCAAAATATTTCACCGGAGATCCATGATGCGGCCAAAATCGATGGGTCCACCGGCTGGAACAAGCTGATGCAAATCACGCTGCCGATGATCTGGAGCACGGTTGTCGTAACCATTGTGCTATGCATCTCGGGAAGCCTGAAAGCTTTTGACCATGTCATCGTCATGACGGGTGGCGGACCGGCGCAATCGACCGAGCTGCTAGCCACTTATATGTACAACAGCACGTTCAGCGTGTACCGTTACGGTTACGGCTCCGCCGTCTCCACGATGATTATGATTGTCAGCGCCATTCTTATCGCGCTTAACTATTTCGCAACGCGCAGAAAGTCAAGTTAACATGAAGGAGGGAGCGATGTGAATTTACAGACGACCGGGACCGGAAACGCCTCAGGGAAACGCGTCATCACGAAGGGGTTAACCGGGTTCGTAAAATTGCTGCTGATTGTGTATGCGATTCTTACGCTCTATCCCTTGTACTGGCTTTTTACGAGCGCGTTTAAATCGAATCAGGATTTCTTCACCAACCCTTACGGCTTGCCGAAGGAGTGGATGACCGAGAATTTATTCCGGGCATGGGAGCTTGGAAATATGGGCAGAGCGATGCTGAATTCAACGGTTGTGACGATTACAGCTGTCGTTCTGACCATCCTGCTCAGTGTACTTGCGGCATATGTATTGTCCAGATTCGAGTTTCGGTTCAAAAAGCTGGTGGTCGTGTTGTTTACGACCGGGCTGCTGATTCCGATTCACAGTACGCTGGTGCCCCTATTTATTATGATGAAAAATATCGGCCTGCTCGACACGTACGGTGCGCTCATTCTGCCTTATACGGCATTTGAGCTGCCAATCGCGATCTTCTTGGCGATGGCTTACATGTCATCCATTCCAAGAGAGATTGAAGAAGCGGCCATGATTGACGGCAGCGGCTGGTGGGGAATCTTCGGCAGAATGATTCTTCCGCTCTGTACGCCGATCGTGGCAACGATATCGATTCTGGCATTCCTTCGATTCTGGAATGACTTCTCCTTCGCACTCGTATTTATCAATACGCAAGCGCTGAAGACGCTGCCGCTAAGTCTGTCCTTGTTCTCGGACGGCTTCGGCACGGATTACAGCTTGACGATGGGAGCGATGGCGATCGCAGTCATTCCAACGATTGTGGCCTACCTGATCTTGCAGGAGCAGATCATGAAGGGTATGGTGGCAGGGTCCATCAAAGGTTAAATCTTTGGTCTTAAGGAAATTCAATATTCTTAAAAGAAAGGCCTCTTCCGGTTCAAAGGAAGGGGTTTTTCGTATTATTAGGTCAACTAGGATTATTAGGTTGGTCTAATTCCGTAGTGCGGTTTGTTTAAGTACTGAAGTTGGCAAAGTTTTCGCTTCTCCCTCGAAAATATTCATGCACGATTTTCGGCTACGCTATGCCGGCATATCCAATATAATAGGAAGACAAGGACAAAGAGAGCATGAGATGATGGCTTGCAAGCGATAGCCACAGTGTACGTATATGAGATCGAGGGAGGAACCCCAAGTGATATCGGCTGCGAATCAACAGGAGTATTATCAGGCATTAGTGGAAAAGAAATCGGAGTACGAGGGCGTTTTTTATGTGGGCGTGAAGACCACGGGGGTGTTCTGCCGCCCGACATGTCCGGCCCGAAAACCAAAAATGGAAAATTGCGAATTTTACGAGACGGCTCAAGAAGCGCTGCTTGCTTCCTTCAGGCCCTGTAAACGATGCCGTCCGCTATCACACCCCAATCAGGTGTCCGACCTGGTCCGGCTGCTCGTTGAGGCGGTGGAAGAAAATCCGGAGAAAAGGTGGACCAACCAGGATTTTCAGAAGCTGTCCGTGGATGCTTCGACGGCGAGACGCCAATTCAAGAAGCGGTTCGGGATGACCTTCGTCGAATATGCACGGGCACGGCGGATGGGACTTGCCCTGAAGCAAATCCGGGAGGGGCATGCCGTCATCGATGCGCAGCTGTCGACCGGCTACGAGTCCAGCAGTGGCTTTAGGGATGCTTTTTCGCGCATTATGGGCGCAGCGCCTACTCGATCGGGGAATAACAAGATCTTAAAAGCATCGTGGCTCGACACGCGCCTTGGACCGATGATGGCCATCGCGGATGAGGAGGCGCTGTATTTGCTCGAATTCGTGGACCGCCGGGGCCTGGAGCGTGAGGTTGAACGTCTCCGGCAGAGAACCAAGTCGGCCATCATTCCGGGTTATACAGCTCCGATCCGTTCGATCGAACTTGAACTCGGCGCGTATTTTGACGGGGAATTAACGGAATTCAAGACACCTTTGTTTCTATTAGGATCGCCGTTTCAAAAAGAAGTATGGGCTCAGTTACTGCAGATTCCACCTGGACAGACGTCTTCGTATGGCGAGCTCGCAGCAACGATGGGAAGGCCTACCGCCTATCGCGCCGTCGCCCAAGCGAATGGCGCCAACCAGCTCGCGATTGTCATTCCATGCCATCGGGTGATCAATACGAGCGGCGAATTGGGCGGATATGGCGGAGGATTGTCGCGCAAGCAGTGGCTGCTGCATCATGAGAAATCGATGAGTGCTGCAACCATACATGAATAGCTGCCTTCCAATACGAGCAAGGAAAGAAATTAGAGTTCTGGAAAATATATAGAGTTATGAATACGCAAAGCAGCCAAGCTTCTGCCTTTAAGGATGAGCATGGGCTGCTTTTTTATTACTTCATTATATAGTAGAAAAAATTCAGCGGGGGCCTTTTGCTTGTTCCGGCCTGGCCGGTACCGTTGCCGTTGCCCGGAACTTGATCGGGGACACGCCGTAGTTGGCCCGGAATACCCGGTGAAAATAGGAATAGCTAGCAAAGCCGCAGGTTTCCGCGATTTCCTCCAGCGTCATGGTGCTGTATTTCATGCGCTCGACGGCTGCATTCAACCTGATCTCCAGGGCGTACTGGATCATCGTTTTTCCGTAATATTCCTTGAACAGTTTAACGGCACGGGATAAACTGAGTCCCACATGGGAAGCAGCCTCCTCCAGCTTGAAGGTGATGGTGGCATGTTCCTCTACGAATCGCTTCAGCCGCAGGGCTGTAAAGGCAAGACGATCGGTCGGCTTGATCTCGGTAATGGCCCGGTCTAGGCAGAGGCAAAGACTCCGCAGCAAGTAGTCGGTCAGCTCCCCGATTTCCCCCTCAAGTCCGCGCCGCTTCTCCAGCAGCATCTGTCTCCACAGGCCCAGCAAATGATCGTCGAGCCCGACATGGCTGACGACAGGGCGGGGGATGCGGTTCCACCAATCATCAATCCAGGAGCCGTCGCAAAATATAAAATAATCCCCGCTGGACACGCGGCCATCCTCGCCGTCTTCCTTCACCCGCAGCTCGTATTCATCGCCGGGCTTCAGCAGCAGCAGGTCGCCTGCCTGCACGTGGTGCTCGATGCCGTTGCAGTAGATTTCGCAGGAGCCCTCGGTTTGAAGACGGAAAAGATAGGTCGTCAAGCCGCCCCGATGGCTGTTGCTAAATTGCTGGAAGTGATAGGAATAGTCGCAGATCAGCAGCCTTGCCTCCATCATGGTAACAACCCCCAGTAAAAATGTAAGCAGATAGTTCATGTTGCAGCAATATTGTTTATGTTCATTTTAGCCTATTTGCATGTATGATAGTAGCAGATAGAGCAGTAACTCATTTTTGGAATCGAGGTGCGCTATAATGAGAAGAATGAACATTGGTTTGCAAATGTATACGCTGCGCGATGAGACAGCACAGGATTTCCGCGGTACGCTTCGCAAAGTGGCTGAATTAGGTTATGAAGGCGTGGAATTCGCAGGGTATGGAGACATTCCAGCCGAGGAAATGAAAACGCTTCTTCAAGAACTTGGCCTGAAAGCGATCGGCAGTCACGTAGGCCTGCACCTTCTTCGTGCAGATCTGCAGAAGGAAATTGATTACCTGAAAACCATTGGCGCTAAATATATGATGTGTCCATATGTGGCCGAAGAAGATCGTAAAGATGCCGAGGATTGGAAGAACCTCTTCTCCTTCCTGGAGGAAGTAGGGGCCGAAGCCCGCAAGCAGGGACTGATCTTTGGATACCATAACCATGCATTCGAATTCGAAACCGAGGTCGATGGCCAGTTTGTCTTTGATGCGATGTATTCCGCAACGACGCCGGAAGCCGTGCAAGTGGAAATGGACGTTTGCTGGGTACAATTTGCCGGACAAGATCCGCTTGCTTACATTCCAAAATATGCAGGCCGTCTTCCGCTGCTTCACCTGAAAGACTTCAGCAAGGATGCGGAAGGCAACATGAAAACGCTGGAGCTGAGCCAAGGGTCGGTTAACCTGCCGGGCGTCATTCAGGCTGCATCCGATGCAGGCACGGAATGGCTGATCGTCGAGCAGGACGTATGTCAGAATCCGCCGCTGCAAAGTGTGGAGAACAGTATGAACTGGCTGAAGCAGAACTACCTGAACCAATTTTAATCTATGAGCACAAAGGAGACTTTCAATGAGTAAAATTAAAGTGGCTGTGTTTGGCTGCGGCGCAATCGCCCAGCGCAGACATATTCCTGAATACGCGAACAATGCTAACGTGGAGCTGGTTGCTTTTGCCGATCCGGTAAAGGAACGCGCCGAAGAAATGGCAGCCCAATATGGCGGTAAAGCTTATACAGACTATCAAGAACTGCTGAAGAACGAGAAGCTCGATGCCGTTAGCGTATGTACGCCGAACTATCTGCATGCCCCAATGAGCATCGCGGCTGCGAATGCCGGTCTTCATGTGCTGGTGGAGAAGCCGATGGCAACAACGGCTGAAGAAGGAGAGCTAATGATCGAGGCAGCCCGCAAAAATGGGGTTTACCTGATGGTAGGCCACAACCAGCGTCTCATGCCTCCGCACGTGAAAGCGAAGGAAATCCTGGATTCCGGCAAGCTCGGCAAGGTGCTTACCTTCCGTACTTCCTTCGGCCACGGCGGTCCGGAGAGCTGGAGCCTCGATGGTCGCGACAGCTGGTTCTTTCGCAAAGAAGAAGCGATTATGGGCGCTATGGGTGACCTCGGCGTGCATAAATCCGACTTTATCCGTTATTTGCTGAACGATGAAATCGTGGAAGTGGCGGGGTTCATCGGAACGGTTCATAAAGACGGAACCGATGTAGACGACAACGCGACTTGTATCGTTCGCATGAAGAGCGGTGCCGTAGGCACACTGATGGCGAGCTGGACGCATTACAGAGCCGGCGATAACGGAACGGTATTATGGTGCGAGAAGGGCGCCATGATGATCGGAACCGTTAACGGTGATGAAGTGGTTGTTGAACTGACCGACGGTACGGTGGAAACCTACAAGGTTGGCGCCATGGCAACCAATGAGAAGCAGGTTCCGAGCGGCGTCATCGACACTTTTGTCGAATCCATTCTTACGAACACGCCTCCTAGCATTTCCGGTGAGGAAGGACTGCGTTCCTTGAACGTGATCCTGGGTGCATTCGAATCCCAAGAGACCGGTAGAATTGTGAAGCTGTAATATGATATACAGGAAGAGCCGTCTGCGGACGGCTCTTTTTTTTGTTGTGTGTGGAGCAGCCTTGTACGGCCTAAAAACGAACCAGATTGTTGATTCGTACAGGCATGCCGGTTGCGATGGCGCGGTTGGCTGCAATTCCTGTTAGTATGGACCTCGCCCCATCGATATGGTCGGCCGCACGGGCGTACGGATCTTCCACGGGCTCTCCGAACAAATCATTCAGAAGAACCGGGTCGCCTCCGCCATGCCCGCCTTTTTTCTCTTCGACATGAACCTCATAAGGGGCATCGAACATTGGAAGCACCCGCAGCGTTTTTCCGATTAACGCGCCTTCCTGATTCTTGTCCCCCAGCGAATTCACGTAGGATTGTTCGACAATGTTCATCTCGATCCGGCCCTTGGTGCCGTTAATTGCGATGCGATAGCCTTCCCACGGCTGATAGGCCACCAGCGAATACGTTAAAATGGCTTTGTTCTGATATCGTACGAGAACGCCCATCGTATCCTCAATATTAATGCCGTCGCCGAAAACGCTCTGGTCCCGCTGATAGCCATCTTCCGGCTCAGCATCCAGATACATGGCTTTGAGATGCGCATCGGAATCCAGATGGAGCGCGAAAGGATCCTCTTTCGCAACCTTGTTGCCGGTGGCACGATTGTAAAATTGCGTTACGCCCCGTGCTTCGGCATTCTCTCTACCATAGTACATGAGATCTCCAAATGCAAAAACGGTTTCAGGATGCGAGCCGATCCAGAAATTGACTAAGTCAAAGTGATGGGTGGATTTATGGACGAGCAGTCCGCCGCTGTTCCGCTTGTCCCGGTGCCAACGCCGGAAGTAATCCGCTCCGTGGCGGGTATTCAGCAGCCATTCGAAGTGAACCGAGGTCACCTGGCCGATGGTATTATTCATGATTAACTCCCGTACCTTGGTATGATGGGGAGCGTAACGGTAGTTGAAGGTGACCCTGATATTTTGTCCGGTCCGCTTGGCGGCATCCAGGATGGCTTGGCATTTCTCCTCGTCGATCGTCATTGGCTTCTCGGTCACGACATCGCATCCAAGCTCCATCGCGCGGATAATGTACTTGTGATGGGTCCGGTCGATGCTCGTGACAATGACGAAGTCAGGCTTCTCGTTCTCGATCATCTGGTCGAATTGGTCCGCGGTGTATGTAGGCACCTCGGTGTATTTATATTTTTCCCGCAGCAGCTGATTCGCGTAATTCATGCGAGTCTGGTTGATATCGCAAAAGGCAGCAAGCTCGGATCTGTCACGGAAATTCTGGGCCAGAGCGCCATAAAAAAATTCGGCTCGGCCGCCGGTTCCGACCAATACATAGCGTTTCTTGTCACTCATCTCTATCGCCTCCTTGAATATAGCTATAGCCTATAACAAGGAAGCACTTCTTTCGCCGCATTTTATGCTTAATCGCTTTCGAACACCGCTTATTTTGCTATAATCCAAGCAAAGGGGGCAGCGACATGACGAAGCCGTTTCGAGCGGATTATCACGATCCTAGCGGATATTTGGACATTGAATATGACCGCCGCATTGGATACTTCTCCATGACGGTTGACCATCTTCATGATCATTACGAGTTGTACTACCTCTTATCGGGTGAGCGCATATACTTCATTAAGGACCGTTCCTACCGGGTCAGAGCCGGGGATCTCGTTTTCGTGGACCGGAATGCCGTTCATAAGACGCTAGACAGCGGCCGGCCCGATCATGACCGGGTTGTCCTTTATATAAGTCCGGAGTTATTTGCGGAATTGACCGTATCACCCGACCTGGCCGAAGGACTGAAGGAGCCGTTCGGCTGGGATGTTCCGATTCTAAGGCTTCCTTCACCGGGATGTGAAGTCATGGAGCGAATGGTCGGTGAAATGGTGGAGGAGATGGTCCGTCCCCAGGCGGGGAGCAGCTGGCTGCTGCGGCACCGGACGGTTGAATTGCTGCTCTTCGCCTACCGTAACCGGCATCTGGGAACGGTTCGCTCCGCCGATACCGAGCCGGTTCTTCATCCGAAGACCCAGGCGGTCGTCCGGTATCTTAACGACAACTACCAGAAGGCCTTAACGCTGCCCGAGATAGCGGAGGCGTTCCGAATCAGTCCGCACTATCTCAGCCGGCTGTTCAAACAGACAACGGGGTTTACCTTTAGCGATTATCTTAATCTGTTTCGGGTCAAGGAAGCGCAGCGGCTGTTGCGGGAGAGTGATGATCCCATCACGGATATCGCCATGCGCTCGGGATTCAGCAACTTCTCCCACTTTGGTAAGATGTTCAAGCGGGCGGTTCAGATGTCGCCGAGGCAATATCGGCAGCAGTATCGAATGCGAAGTTAGAGGGATATGGCTATGTCTTCTTTCTGGCTCACTAGAAAAAGCTGAATTGAAATAGATAGTCTCTATTTTACTACAGCGAGGAGCTAGCCCTGATTTTGTGTATGACTCAGATTTTCTGCGCTTCCTGCCGAATGAGGCCGCGCAGCGTGCGTATTGCATCAATGAAAAAGATTATGCGCGTGCCGTCGCGCCTATTCGAGAGTCTGTTATTTTTGGGCCCCTTTCGGGTACGGGAGCATGACAACCAATCAACTCTATGCGAGAAGGGGTAATAGAGGCTGTAGCCCTAGTCCCTAATAGAGGCACCACATTCATCGAATTGGATCAGCCCGTGACTGTGGTGCTTTTTGGTGTGCATATGGTATCTTGGAATTGAACGGAAAACGCCATGTTTAATAGATTCGTTGAGAGGATCGACAGTCAAAATGAAAACAAAAATACAAGAGTTGCCGCTGTCGCCGGGCGTATATCTCATGAGAGATTCGCGGGGAACGGTCATTTACGTTGGCAAATCCAAAAGTCTCAAGAAGAGAGTGCAGTCGTATTTTTACAACAATAAATCGCACTCCCCAAAAGTGAAGAAGCTGGTTCAGCATATCAAAGACCTGGAGCATATCGTCACCGACACGGAGTTTGAGGCGTTCATGCTGGAATGCAGGCTTATTCAGGATATAAAGCCGATGTATAACCGCAAGATGAAAAATCCGCTAGGCTATAGTTATATCGTATTGCGACAAAAGCGAGATTGGCGATGGCTAGAAATTACAGATACACTGGATGAAGGTGGTCACGACTGCTCTCGTTGTTTCGGCCCCTATACAGCCAGCAGACATAGTCTTGAACATGCAGTGCAAAAGGTTAAGGAATGCTGTAAAATCGCCTGTAATCATACACCTGCCGCTTCTTCGGCAAATACTCCCTGCTTGAATTATTCGATTGGCCTCTGTCTTGGCAAGTGTCTTGGCGGCGAAACCGCGCGGCAATTTGATGAAATCATGGATCGATTCATTGCTCTGCTTCAGGGGGACGACCGAAGTTTATATGATGAAATGGAGCGCAACATGCTCGACGCCGCAGAGCGTTTCGATTTTGAGCAGGCTGCAAAATACAGGGACGGCATGGAGGCGGTAAACTTTCTCTTAAGTAAACGGCATGTGATCGAGTTCGCCGAAGAGAATCACAGCATCGTTGTCTACGAGTATCTAGACGAAGATACGATCAAGTTATTTCTGATTAAGGGGAACGTTGTGCTGCACAGCGAGCGATGCTCTGTGGCTACCACAGTGGACATGGAATCGTTGAGGCAGAGGGTCAAAGCCTTGATTCTCAGCTATTTCACGAGGGATATGGAATGCGATGCTACCGAGGTTACCCGGGAAGATATCGATGCTGCACAAATCATCTACAGCTATTTGCAGAGCAGTGCCTGCAGCTATCTTGTTCTTCAGGATTCATGGATCGAAGAGGGTGGGGAGCCTGATATGGAGGCTGCACTGCGGAATTTTTTGAATAACTATGTTGTGTCATCTTAATGATCATGAACCGGGTTGCTACAGCCCGGTTTTTTATTATCAATAAATTTCCAACCTTCTAAACTCAAGACGAGTTGGATCTCATTTCAAAAAGACGTTCCCGAATGATCAAGGGACGTCTTTTTGTGTCTCGTTTATCTGTGAGTTCCAGACGGAGGAATTGCAAGCACAGCATCGCATTCAAGAACTGCCGCAGTCGATCGTATCGGAATAAATCGCCAAAGTCATAGACCGATTCCGACATGAAATCGATTGCCTTCCATCTATTGTCAAAATGATATTATATTATTACACTCGCGTTAGAGAATTGATGTAATCCCTGTTTTTTACGAGAGCTGATTTCTCAATTAAATCAAACTCTTTTAAAAAAAATCCGAAGTTTTGTTCAAATCATGAGTGCCGCAGGCATCTTCTTCTATAGGACCATAAATAACCGATCAAGAGAGGAGAAAGGGGAGATTTATGCTGGAAATCACGGCAGATGGGACGACCATCGAGACGATGGAGGACCGTTTCTTAACAGAGCGGGCGAAGGCAGGAGATACGGAAGCCTTCGGGGAGCTTGTTCGCCGTCATCGAACCTCGGCTCGTTCCTGGGCGCGTTCCATGACCCGGGATACCCACATGGCAGAGGATATCGTGCAGGATTCGTTAATCAAGGCGTTCCTGCATGTCGGACAACTGATCGATTCTTCCAGATTCATGGGCTGGCTGCAGGCCATTGTCCGCAGGCAGGCGCAGATGAAGCTGCGACGGGGCGGTCCTTATCGAATCGAACAGCCCTTCACCAGCCTGAAGCCATCCCAAACGATGGATTCCGCCAATATCGATTGGGGCGATGTGGATCATATTTTGCAATTTCTGTCTGTGAAGCTAACGCACAAACAGAATGAGTTGAATCCGGAGACGTTGTACTTACGCAAGGAAACGATTGAAATGATCCAGTCCTTCCTGCACGGCTTAAGCCGCAAGGAACGCGGCATTTTTGAAGCTTATTTTTTTAAACAATGGTCTCCTGATGAGATCGCCGCGATGTTCCAGACGACAACCCAGTCGGTCTATACGTACATCTATAGGGCCAAACGCAAGGTGCGTGAGGAGCATTCCCGCATGCTGATCCCTGCTTCTTCAGGGAAACCGGATCAGGAGAAGAATGGAGGAAACAGCTGGGTGAAAAAGTTGCCATTGCCTAGAACTAGAACGAGGGAAACGGCGTCTTCCCTTATCGATACCGTCTCCATGATGCTGGACATGATGAATCATACATATAGTGTGAGCGAGCTGATGGGACGCTCCGGTTATGCGTTCCGCTTGCGAATCTCCGGATTGTCCACCTATGCTGACGGTGCGTTTGTATTCGATTGGCAGGAGGTATTAAGGCAGCTGTTTGATGGGATGGGATATGAAACTGCATTTGTGATCGGTCAGCTTCCGGATGAAGGTATTGTTCCACTGGTACCCGTAGCCTCCGCCTTTCCTTTTGCGAAGTCAAGGAGTCCTGAGGTCATGAACTTTGTCAGGGAATACTTGATTGCGGGAACGCCGGTGATGTTTTTTGATACCTACGTTCAGAAGCCTTTTACGTTTGAATGGAGCCTGATTTACGGTTACGATGACGGTCGGCAGGAGCTTTATGTGACGGACCCGTCGGCTCCTTACATGAAAACCATAACGTACGAAGAGCTGACAACAAGCAGCTTGCGTTTTTTGTGCGGAATTAAAAAGAGACCCGAACAGGTGAATGGTACGAGGCGGGTTGCATTGCCTTCTATGGAGGAGCAGCTAAGCCGTATCGCCAGAGTCGCCGTAGAGGGTGACGGTTATTCGCCGCGCACCCCATTTCCTCATTATGTGCAGGGTTTGGCGGCTTATGATGCCTGGAGAAATCACCTGAAGCAGGGTGAAGCGCATATCAATCTGCATGGGATGAGCTATTTGATTCGCGTGTATGGGGATGCCCGGAGGCATGCCGGTACGTATCTTCGCGATCTCAAGGACCGATGGAGTGCGCAAAGGGGCTGCCATGAAACGGCTGATAGCGGAATAGTCCATGATTCAACGATATCTGAGTATCAGATAAATGAAGCCTATGATCATCTCATAACATGTTATGAAGAGTCGGCAAAGATGTGGATGGAACTGGAGACGCTCTTCCCGTTTCCTTGCGGCACCGGAAGTGCTGACCCGGAAGCGATCGTGGCGGCAAGCGATCTTTTGAAACGGGCTCATGAACAGGAAAGGGAAGCCATGCGAAGTTTGCAATTCGTGATTGATAATATAAGGAGGGATCATAAGTGACAACACCAACTGAGCTTCGCCTCATCACAGAAGCGAATGGACATGATCTTAAATATGTGCAAACGGTGATTCAATCATTCGAAGTTTTCAGGCCAGACGTCAAAGTGGTGCTGGTCCAGACGGAGGACAGCTATGGTGTGATGGAACAATTCCATCACGAAGGGGCTGATCTGCTGCATATCCGTGAGGGTGGTTATTCTACTCAGTTACGTAAAGGTGTTGTTCAAGATTTGCTGCCTTATCTGAGGAATGATCCGGTGCTGAAGATGGATGATTTTTATCAGGGAGCATTGACGCAGCCGATGTGGGAGGGCCAGCTAGCTGTGCTGCCGGTTGTGGATGTCGCAGTACCCCAAATTTTTTATAACAAAACATGGTTTGCCGAAGCGAATGTACCCTTTCCTACGAATGAATGGACAGAGGATCAATTTCTTGATGCTGCGGTCCGCTTGACGCGGCACGGAGAGAACGGGGATGAATCAGGGTATGGTTTTTACATTTATCCGGATGTAGAATTTTTGGAGCCGTTTCTTATGCGCAAGGGAGGGCGGCATTTGTCGGAGGACGGTTCTGTGGGCAGGGGCTATACGGATAGCGAGATTGCGCATGCAGCGTATCAATGGATTGTAGATCTTTACCGCAAGCATCGAGTGGCTCCTATGCCGGGCGTCCAAGTGGACAACATATTCCGTTCGAATCGGTTTGCCATGATCTATGACTTTAGCTGGCATAACGGGATTGCCTACGATCCCGAGTTAAGTGAAACCTATGGTGTGGTAGGATTGCCTCATGCACAGGGCGGCAGGGATATTTATACGATGTACTCGACAGGCTACGGCATTCCTGTCACGTCCAAGCATTCGGAGCTGGCATGGGAATTGCTGAAAGAATTAGCGCTACCTTCTTCGGAGGAAGCGAGGCGTGCTTATTGGGGTGTGCCCATCACAAAAACATTGGCTAAGGAGCTTGGACGTACCGGTAACCCATGGTGGGGGCCGGCGTTGTACGCTATCGACCGAATCGAGAAGAATGCTTATCTCTCCAATCAGGTATGGAATCTGTCCAGGCAGCAAATGAATCAGGATATTGAGCGGATGATCAAGGGAGAAGCCGGCGTTGAGGAGACGTTATCCCGCTGGGCGGAGATTGTATCGTAGGAAATCTATCAGTTTCTGGAATTGGTTTTTATCACATAAGCCTCTATCCAACACGGATAGAGGCTTTGGTTTACTTATTTATTTTCAAAAGAGAGTCCTGGGGAACACAGTATAATTATCGACATCAAAGAGCTTGGCTCTCTTCATCGATTTAATTTTGCCTTGAGCATTTAGCCGTTATTGAAAAATCGCCCCATCGGCATCTCTCTCGTAAAAGTGATCCACCCATACTTATATTTCACTTCAATCTGAATGATGGGCTCATCGTGATAAAGACGGATGCCGTAATTAAGCGGAATGCGCGAACCTTGATCGAGCGCAGCTCTCTTCTTTTCGGGCATGAGATCGGGCTTTAGCGGCAACTCCCGAATATCCACGAATTCAATATTAGGATCTTCATCAAGGTCGCTGCCGCCCACAAGATGAAGGGAATAACTGATGCCCAGTTCAGCCTTGGCGGGCTTCATGCCATCGTTCACCCGCACGTCCAGCAGCTCCACATCGGCGAATCCTTCATTGATCACCTCGAAGATCACGGTATTTTCATCCGCGAAGGATGTGAATCCACCCACCTTGATGGGCGTGGGACGAAGGAACAGCAGGAATAGAAGGATAGCTGAGAGGAGTAACCCCAGGCCCATATATAAGAGCCTGCGGAGATGTTTGGATTTTGGTTTCATGGCAGAGCAATCTTCCTTCTCTTATTAAATAGACAGCTTTACAACGGATTTGCCTGCCTCAATATCCGCTTTCATCGCTAACAGATATTTCCGGGTGCGTTCATCCATCTCATTCCAGTTTACGAATTTGGCGAAGTAGACAAAGGAGTAGATATTGCGGAAGTCGATGAAAAATGGAATTCGCTCGATCCAATCCTCACTCAGCGTATTCTCTTGGAGGTAGCCGGATAAGAACGAGTCGAAGAATCTGGCGACAAATTCGGCTTTTCCGCTTTCAGGTACAGTCTGAACCGCATGATAGATGGCAATAGCGATATCGTAGGCAAACCAATGACAGGAGACATCCCCGAAGTCGAAAAAGATAATCTCCCCGTTATGTACGTGAAAATTGTTATGATGGAGGTCATTGTGGACGATGCCGTAGCCTTCCTGATCCTGCGGAAGGGACTCTAATTCCTTAAGATACTGCTTCCACTGCGTATGGATTCTTTCACCTGCAGCCTCCGGGAACGCATTGGCAAATATTACATGATCATTCCACTGGGGAAAGGCCATTTGGTGAACGAGCGAAGCTGCGGTGGAGTCCTTTATCCCGAGTTTATGCATACGGCCCATCCCGCGCCCCCACTGCTTGATCATGGCGAAATCCGATGCCAAATCCGTTAATGGGCTGCCTGGAGCCTTTGTAAAAGCAATGACATAATATCGCTTCGACTCATGAGTTATCTCTTCAATAAGAAGATCCTGAGCGGATCGAACCGACTCCACTATGTTCAGCCCATGCTCGGCAAGATAGGCCATCCACGTGAGCTCGCGAATGATCGAGGCTTTGCGGTATTTGGATGCGTCCAAGAATTTAATAATGAAGGGGCGTCCGTCTTCACCGTTGTATTCAAATACATTCTGATCGAATCCCCCAAGTAACTTCAGTGAATAAGAACCTTGTCCGAATCGCTCGGCACCTTGATCCAAAACAGCTTGTTCCATGGAAAGTCCCCTTTATCGTATTCTCGATATGCCCGTCTGACTGACATACCGGATAAGTTACAGGTATTCACTACCAACTACAAGTCTACCGAAGATGGTGATCGGTTGCAAAAAGGGGTGGACACATGAAAAAAGGGCGCCCCCTAAGGAGCACCCCTTCAATCTATGATCAGTCTTCAAACGTCTGCGCCAGTTTACGAAAGTCCAGCTCCGCCGTGCTGGACAGCACGACATCCGCGTGAGGGAAATGCGCGGCATTGCCGATTGCCACGGCGAACATGCCGGCGCCCTTGATGGCATCAACGCCGGATGCGGCATCCTCCACCCCGATGCAGTCAGCAGGCTCTACGCCAAGCTGCGCGGCAGCGGTGAAGAAGATCTCCGGGTCCGGCTTGTTGTTCTTCAGCTTGGTCACGTCGACGATGACGTCGAACTGGTCCATGACGCCAAGCCGGGTCAATACGGCAATGGCGTTCTTGCTGGCGGACGCGATGCCGGTCTTCAGGCCGCTAGATCGGATGTCTGCCACAAACTCCGTAATGCCGGGCAGCAGGTCGGCTGGCGTAATCGTTTCGATCAGCTCGACATACAGCTTATTTTTGCGGTCGGCCAGCTGTACCAGCTCTTCATCCGAATAGCTTACAGGCTTCTCCGCTTGGCTTAACAGCAGCTTTAAGGAGTCCATGCGGGATACCCCTTTGAGATTCTCGTTGAACTCTCGCGTGAAAGGAATGCCCAGCTCGGTTGCCGTGGCTTTCCATGCCTGATAATGATACTCCGCCGTATCGGTAATGACGCCGTCCAAGTCAAAGATGACAGCTTTCAACTTACGTGTTTCGTTCATGTTTTTACAGCTCCTTTTTGAGAAATCAGAAAGTATAAAATCGATGCATGGGACCTCTCTGATAACGCAAGAAAAATGACGGCTTACCGCAGTCTGTCTTCATGGAATATATATCGATAGATCGTTTTCTTCGTAAACCGGGAGTGATGCCATACGTATAGGTAGGGCAATCACCCCACGGCCTAAACCTAATTACTTGCTCTGAAGCGCATGTTTCACAGATTTCCCTTCTTCAAGCGTTACGGCTTTGTCGTACAGCTTGATCTCGATGGAATCCCCTTCAACAATCTCCAGGGTCACGCCGTCTTTCTCGATGGATACGCCGATGAGGCGGCCGCGGAAGTTCAGGCGGAAGGCATACTTCTCCCAGTCCTGCGGAATGGCCGGGGAGAGGGAAAGTCCGCTTTCCTTCAGGCGCATGCCGGCAAAGCCGTAGACGATGGACATCCAGGTACCGCCCATGTTAGCCATGTGCAGGCCGTCCTTCGTGTTGCCGTGCGTATTGTCCAGATCCAGGCGTGCCGTCTCGATGAAATACTCATACGCCTTGTCCATGCTGCCGATCTTCGAAGCCATGATGCTGAAGATGCAGGAGGACAGGGACGAATCATGCGTCGTGATGCCTTCATAGTAGTCATACGAACGCTGGATCGTTTCCAAGCTTTGCTCGTCTTCCAGCAGGAAGTGAGCAAGCACTGTATCCGCCTGTTTACACACTTGGTAACGGTAAATGGTCAGCGGATGGTAGTTCAGCAGCAGCGGATATTTGTCCTCCGGCGTGTTGTCGAAGTCCCATACCGCCTTGCGGAGGAACGTATCATCCTGCGGGTTAATGCCGAGTGCCTCGTCGTACGGCAGCAGCATAGCGTCCGCCGCTTTGGCCCATGCCATGATCTCGTCTTCCGTGACGCCAAGCCGGTCACAGAGGGACTTGAAGCCTTGAGCATCGTAGGATTTCAGAATGGTGCAGCTTTTGGCAGCCCATTTCAGGTTATGCTTCGCCATAACGTTGGTGTAATAGTTGTTATTCACGCAGCAGGTATATTCATCTGGCCCCGTCACCTCATCAATATGAAAGGCGCCGTTATAATAGTGGCCGATGTCGGCCCACAAGCGGGCGGTTTCGATCAACACCTCGGCCCCATAGGACATGAGGAAATCCCGATCCTGTTCGGCGAGATAATACTGAATATAACTGTAGGCGATGTCTGCGCTAATATGGTATTGCGCCGTTCCCGATGGGAAGAAGGAGGAGCACTCGGTTCCCGAAATCGTACGCCACGGGAACAGAGCGCCTTGCCGGTGACCCATTTCCCGAGCTCTGTCTCTCGCTTGCTCCAGCGTGGAATAACGATACAGCAGCAGTTGGCGTGCAATGTCCGGCTGCGTCATCAGGAATACCGGGAACATGTAAATTTCCGTGTCCCAGAAATAATGGCCTTCATAACCTTCACCGCTCAGGCCTTTGGCGGAGATGTTGCTGTGCTTGTCCCGACCGGCGGATTGCAGCAGCTGGAACAGGTTGAAGCGGATGCCTTCCTGGAGCTGGTCATCGTTCTGAATCAGCACATCGGCCGATTTCCAGTAGGCGTTCAGATACTCGGCCTGCTCGGCAAGCAAGTCCTCGAACGAAGTATCATTCAACTCCTCCTGCAGCTGAATTCCACGCTCGATCATCTCCTGCCCGTGACGAAGACTGTCGGTATACAGATTGTATTTCGTAAAGTGGATCGGTCCGGTCAATGGAAGGGTAGCCGTGAACGTAACCTCTCCGGTTCCAGCCTCGAGATGAATGTCGGCAACGGCATCCAAGCGGTGACGGGTCACGCAGGCGGCGCGCAGCTTGGAGGCCATCGTCTCATCAACAACATAGGCGTCGCTTCCCTTCACACCGGCATCGATGACGGTCATCCGTTCCGCATGCCCTGCGCCGACCCGGGGATCATTGGCATTGGTGTAGTTCTTCACTTTGCCGTTCACGGTGGAGACGATGCGAACCTGACCGTTGAAATTAACCGGTTCGATCCGTACATGGATGGCAAACAATTCCCGGTGCGTGAAGGACACCAGACGGCGGAAGGCCAGCTTGATCTCTTTGCCTTCAGGCGATTTCCACTGTACGATTCGCTCCGAATACCCCTTGTCCATATGCAAGTGGCGCTCATGTGAAGTGATCGTGCCGTGATCAAGGCGGAAAGGTTCTTTTTCTTCACCTAAATAGATCAGGACCGTTTGGGCATCAATATTGTTAATGAGTTTTTGCTGTGTATCGGGAAAGGCGAAGAGCTTCTCGCCGTAAGGGATGTCAATCACGTCGTGGAAAGCGTTCAGATAGGTGCCGCGAATGGTGGATAAACTCTCTCCGTAGCCTTCTTCGAAGTTGCCACGCACACCCAAGTAACCGTTTCCGAGTGCAAAAATACTTTCCATATTCAGCAACGCTTGCTGTGATAAATCAGGATTTGATATATTCCAGGTCATGGTCTACACTTCCTTCCTAGCATGGTTATGCTTGAATTCTAGAGCTAATCAGGGTTATGTTATACTAAAATATCAAGGTTTTTATCAATATTTTTAGGTGGTGTGGAAATAATGAAAGAGCCTTCACGCTCGGGAAACCGTCCGTTTTATCTGTCTTCCCGTATGCATTATTTGCGCGAGAATTTTATCCATCCCCCATTTGATTATGAGCACGAGCTGCTGGAAGCGATCCGCTTCGGCGATGAGAATAGAGCCATGGATATGCTTCGTAAGATTAACGAGCTGGAAGCGGCTGTGCTGGCGACGTATCCGCTTCGGTCGAAGAAGAATGCCTTGATTGCTTCCTGTACCTTATTTACCCGCGCAATCATCCGGGGCGGCGTGGATCCTGAGATTGCTTTTCACTTAAGCGATACGCTGATCCTTGAGATCGAGAAAATGACCGATGTGGAGCGGCTGGTTCATTTTGAGTATGAAATGCTGGTGCAGTTTGTTTCGATGATTCGCTCCGAGAAAGAGGATGTGTCCTTCTCTCACATTGTGAACCTGGCGATCTATTACATTAGGGAGCATATTTTTGAGGAACTGACCTTGCAGAGGGTTGCGGAATATTTGAAAGTCCACCCAAGCTATCTATCCGATCGCTTTAAGCGGGAGACGGGCGTATCCATTACAACCTTTATTAATCGGCGGAAGATTGAGGAGTCCAAACATTTGCTGGCTAATACGAACCAGTCAATATCCGAAATCGCGTTTACGTTCAAGTTTTGCAGCCAGAGTTATTATACGCAATTGTTCAAGAATTTTACGGGGATGACGCCGAGAAAATTCCGGATAAGCGGGACGGCGCGATAAAGGATGATCCCAACGAGAAGAGAGAGACACGGCTCATGAAGAAACTAAAGCAGAAGATGCTTCACTTAAGTCTGGAGAAGAAACTGATCGCGGCGTTCTCCGCCTTTATCATCGTTCCCCTCCTGCTGATCGGCGGCATCGTATCCTGGGTATACGTGGAGAATAACCGGAGTACGATGATTGATGCCGCCGTGGAGAACAACAAACAAATTATTAAAAATATCGACACCTCCCTGCAGCCGCTGCTGCGACTGTCGATGTTTCCGATTCAGGACTCCACGGTGTATGCCATTATGCGCAAGGATTACGGCAAGGTGACGTATCCATTGCTTGAACGGGGGCAGGATTTCGATAAAGTGAACGGCTTGATCCAGAGCGGGATCATGCTGTACTCGGATTTGATTGACTCCGTTGTCATCTATCACGAGAACAGTCAGTCGATTATTGGCCGAAGCAACAGGGAATATATGAACTTCGATTATTTCAAGGAGCAGTTTACCCGTGAGCCTTTTGTCCAGAAGATCAGAGGAGCCCATGGTCGCCTTGTCCCTGTAGGGATTCGTCAGGAGCGGCTGCTGTCAGCCAAGGGAATTCCGGTCGTGTCGGTTGGCCGGGCCATCATGGATCCGTACACGAAGGAGGATCTTGGGTTTATCCTCTTTAACATTTCGGTGGATAAACTCAAGACGCTGTGGAGCGATACGGCATTTTCCGAGAATACGAATTTCTATCTGATCGATGAAGCCGATCATATCGTGCATAGCGTCCACCCCGAGGAAATCGGGCTGTCGGCATCCGAAGTATTGGGGAATGATTTTCAATATAACGCAGACGGCGAAGTGAACACGAAGATCAATCGGGATACCTACATGATTTCTTCTTCCTCTTCTTTGGCTAATTGGAAGGCGGTTACGGTCATTCCGAAGAAGGATTTGTTCTCGATTGTCTATCTTATGGTTACCATCTTAATCGCCGCATTGATTCTGCTGCTCGTGCTGTCCATCCTGATCTCGGCACGCATTGCGACCACGATCATGAAACCGCTGGCGGTGCTGAACAGCAAAATGAAGCTTGTTTCCCAAGGTCAGCTTGACGTAAGCTTTGATACGAGACAGCACGGTGAAATCGGTGTGATCAGCCATACCGTAGACCAGATGCTGCAGGAAATTCGCGATTTAATCGAGCGGATCTATGTGGAGGAAGAGGAGAAGCGGAATCTGGAGATGAATGCGCTGCAGTCGCAGATTCGTCCGCATTTTATATATAACACGCTGAACGTCATCAAGTGGATGGCCAAGATCCAGGGAGCAACCGGCATTGAAGAAGCGCTTCAGGCTTTCTCTTCAGTCATCAAGTTTACGGTGAAGAAGGAAGGCGACTACGTGACCATTGCGGAGGAAGTCCAATTCATGGAGAACTATACGAAAATTCTTGATTTCCGCTATTTTAATAAATTTGATGTCTCGTATGAGGTCGATCCAGCCGTAATGAATCATAGGACCCTGAAGTTTCTGCTTCAGCCCCTTGTGGAGAACGCAGTGTTCCATGGCTTTGAAGGTATCGATTACAAGGGCAGCCTTGTGATATCGATTTATGAGGAACGAGACGCGCTCATCATGGAAGTAAGTGATAATGGACGGGGTTTTCCGGAGGGTGGACAAGCGAAGGTGGAGCAGGGCGGTCCGCAAGATACCTTTAACTCGATTGGACTTAACAATATACGGAACCGGATATCCCTTCATTTTGGGCCGGAATACGGCCTGTGGATCAAGAGGGGAGAGCATGGCGGAACCGTGGCATGGCTTCGGGTTCCGATCATCACAGAAGAAACAGGGTGATAAGCAAGTGCGAATACTTATAGTAGATGACGAGCCGCTCGTTCGGATTGGAATCAAATCGGCGATTGATTGGGAGGCCCAGGGTGTGGCTATTGTGGGTGAGGCTGGCGACGGCGAAGAGGCCCTGCGCATGATAATGGAAATCGCACCTGACGTGGTGCTGCTGGATATCAAAATGCCGAAGATGGACGGGATCGAAGTACTCCGGGCGATTAAGGAGCGGCAGCTTCCTGTGCAGACCATTGTGCTGAGCAGCTTCGATGATATTACATATGTGAAGGAAGCTTTGAAGCTGGGGGCGTTCGATTATTTTCACAAACCCGATATGAATGAACGTGAGCTGACCGCGATGCTGAAGAGCGTACGGGAACAGTTTGGAAGCCGTGGGACTCCGGCTCAGGCGGAGTCGGGTGCAGCGGGCAACCGGAAGGAGAAGATGCTATATGACGCTCTCCATGGTTATGTTCATGACCTGCACGAAACGGAACTTAAAGAGGGTAACATATACGTCGTTCTTTTTAAAATCAAGAATTATCATACGGTCATCCAAAGGTATACCAAAGAAACCGAATCCATCCTGCCGAATACGGTTCAGAACGTGGTCAGCGAGATTCTGTCCACGGAGAAGGAAGTTGAATATCTTCAACTGGATGAGCAGTGCAGCGTCGTATTCATCAGCAACAGCGAGCTGAAAAGCCTGCTGGCTTCGTTGACGCGTGTCAATAAAATGGTGCAGATGATCAGCTCCGCGCTCAAGCGCTTTGTGAACATCGACATCGTGCTGGGTATCAGTGACTGGTTTGCTGATTTTGGTGGCATTCAGAAGGGCTACGAGCAAGCAGGAACCGCGTTAGCGCATCAATTTTATAACCCGGATACGTCGATATTCTATTATCAGCATCTGAAGCAGAAGAGTGAGAGTGTCTATAAACAGGCGGATGCCTATTTAAGCCAGATGAAATCTGCACTAAGGGAAGAAGCGAACGATCGGTTTATGGAGCTGCTGTCCAAGTGGGAGACGTTTCTGGAGCAAGAAGAATGCATGGAAGAGAAGGATGTCCGCAAGGTTTACGAAGGTCTGCTGTTTATGATCGGGGAGAGCACGGGGACGCCCGGCGGGACCGTTCAAGAGGATGTAACGGCTTTTGAAGAGATCCATCATTTCCAGCAGCTGTCGGCTGCGTACCGGGCCAGATTCGAGGAGCGGTTTAAGAACCGCAACCATCTGGAGATGAAGGGATACAGCCAGCTCACGCGCAATATTATGGAGTATACAGAAAAGCACTACCCGGAGAGCCTCTCGTTAAAATTGTTTGGTGACCTATTTCATGTCAGCCCGAATTATGTCAGCCGTCTGTTTAAACAAGAGGTCGGTCAAGGCCTGTTCGATTATATTAATGAGCTCCGGATCGAAAAGGCGAAGATACTCCTTAAGGACTACCGATACAAAATTTATGACGTTGCCGAGATGGTAGGGTTTAATAATCAGGCCCATTTTGCGATTGTATTTCAAAAATACACAGGCTTTTCTCCTAAACAGTATAGGAAAGAAGAAGTGTGATATTTGAAAAGAAAGTGTGATTTTTCATAAAAACGCTCTTGCCGTGCAACCTATTTATAAAAAAAAAAGTCAATTTTAAAAAATTAATCATCATTTGATTAATTTTTTTTATTGCTTCCGCTCTTTATCATTAAGGAGCAAGGTAAAACGAAAAGAAACGTGGGGGGTAGCATCATGGGTAAATTGAACAAGAAGTTTTCGGCCATGCTGGTGTTGTGCCTGGCTCTTGTTGTTGGTTTAACCGCTTGCGGCGGCAATAAAAGCGCTGACAATAAAGATAATGGAGCCGCAGATACGGAAAAAGTAACAGTGAATTTCGGATTCTGGGGTACGGCACAGGATTTGGAGATTTATCAAAAAGCGGCGGACACCATCTCCGAGCAATATCCGGAGCTTGAACTGAAAATCAAACAATATCCAAGCAGTGAGCAATTCTGGAACACGCTTCCGGGTGAAATTGCGGCCGGCGTCGCGCCGGACTTCATTAAAATGTCCAACGAAGGTGCTTACGAGTACATCAACAAAGGATTGTTCTCGCCAATCGATGACCTGGTTCAGGCAACAGGCGTTGACATGAACCGTTTCCCGGATACATCGAAGAACATCTGGAATGTGGACGGTAAGCAATACGGTGTGCCGAACAGTGATATGCCGGCGATGTTCTTCATCAATGAGCAAATGTGGAAAGATGCTGGTCTCGGCGAGTACCCAACCACTTGGGATGAAGTGATCAAAGCGGCGAAAGTGCTGAACAAAGGCGATGTGAAGGGCATTATCGTCAATCTGGATGCCTTCCATATTACGAACTACGTGAAGAGCTTCGGCGGCGGCTGGGGCAATGGTGAGACCATCAACTCGCCAGAGAACGTCAAAGCGCTGGAAATGATCATCGATATGTATGACCAAGGACTGGCTGTAACTCCTAAATCACTCGGCTTTGGCTGGGACGGCGAAGTATTCAGCAACGAGCAGGGCGCTATGAGTACAGGCGGTTACTGGTACAAAGGTTACCTGAAGGATGCAAATCCGGACCTGAAAATGGTAGCTATTCCGGTGCCAAAAGGAACAACCAACGGAAGCACCATGAGCTCTGACGCTTACATGGTACTGAAAGACGCGAAGAACAAAGAAGCTGCGCTCAAAGCTGCTTATTACATGACCAATGACGATACGCAAACCGCATTCATGGAGCTTGGCTTTAATCCGGCGGTAGCATCATTGTCCGAGCAGTATTTCGAGAAAAACCCTGAATTCAAGGCGCTGCAGCCTGCGCTGGAGTACAGCACAGACTATGGTTATCCGACAGATACCAAGCGTTTCACGGATGAACTCGTGAAAGAATTGGAAGGCTTGATTCTAGGTGGCTCCGGTAAAACGGCTCAGCAAATTCTCGACGATATTCAAAGCCAGTTCAAATAAGAAAAAGGCAACACCCGCTCCCGCTCCTTGTTCTAAGGGAGCGGGAGCGGGTGTTAAATGATCCATTCAATTTAAGCCATGGAAGCGGGGGATAAATTATGTCCGATTACAGCAGCAAGCACGCTGATATGAAAGGGAACAAGATCAGGCAATCCTGGTTCCGTTCGCTGGCAGACTCTGACAAGACGCTGGGCTGGTTGTTTACGCTGCCCTTTTTGATTTTATGGGCGTGGTGGTTTCTCTATCCATTTATCCAGTCTTTCGTAAGGAGTTTTCAGGATGCGAATTTCGCGGCCTTGGACCAGGCGAAATTCATCGGCCTCGAAAACTATGTCACCATTCTTCAAGATAAGGAATTCTTCCAGGCGCTGCTTCACTCCCTGGAAATTGTTGTCATCTCGATTCCGATTCAGACCCTGCTGGGTCTGCTCCTGGCGATCCTGGTCAACCAGAAGCTGAAGGGCAAGGGGATATTCCGGACGGTATTCTTCATTCCGTACATTACCTCGCAAATCGCGATCACCACGGTGTTCATGATGCTCTTCAAGAAGGGTACCTTCCTGACGGAATTTTTCGGAGCGTTGGGCTTCGGGAATGTGACATGGTTTGCGGATACTAACTATGCGCTCTTATTCGTATGTATTCTGTTTATCTTTCAACAAGCCGGCTTCACCATGATTGTGTATTTGTCGGGTCTACAGGAAATTCCGAAGGATCTGTATGAAGCGAGCGAGATTGACGGAGCGTCCAAGTGGAACAAATTCCGCTACATTACGGTGCCGTTCCTGAAGCCGATCACGTTCTTCATCGTATCGGTATCAACGATTGCCGGTTTCCAGATCTACGATCAGATTGCAGCGATTTCCAGGTATGGCGCACTCGGTTCGCCAGCGGGCGCTACCAGTACGGTGGTTACGTATTTCTACCAGCACGGGATCCGTTACATGAACATTGGATACGGAAGCGCGGCGGTGGTGCTGTTCTTCATGATCATCATGCTGATTACGTATCTGCAAAAAAAATTCTTGGATGAGAAGGAGTGAGGGTAATGTTGACCCGTACGAATAACGGTCGGCTGTTTCTGTATATCGGCACGATCATCCTTGGGCTCTTATTTGCCCTTCCTTTTCTCTATACCCTCTATACGTCTATCATCCCGATGCGCCATGTCAATACGCTGACGTCGCCGGCCAACTGGACGCTCGAGAACTTTAAAATCTTCTTCACGAATGATGCGTACAACGTGCCGAGATGGTTTCTGAACACCATTATCATGACCGGCGTTGTTGTGATCGGGAACCTGATCATTAACCCGATGGCCGGCTTTGCGCTGGCCAAGCTGAATTTTAAGGGGAAAGGGCTGATTTACTGGATTGTCGTGGCTACCATGATGGTGCCGTACCATATGATCCTGATCCCGGTGTACGTGAATGTGGCGCAGCTTGGATGGTTGAACACATTCTGGGGACTAACGGTGCCTTTCCTGTATCAGGGCTTGTACATCTTCATGCTCCGTCAGTTCTTCATCTCGGTTCCAAATGAGTTTTTGGAGGCTGCGCGGATGGATGGCCTGACGAAGATGGGTGCATTCTGGCGGATCGTGTACCCGCTGGCCCGTTCATCACTGATTACGATGTCGATTCTTGCTTTTGCGGGAACCTGGAACAGTTATCTTGTTCCGAGTACGCTCGCGAATACGCCGGAAATGTATGTGCTGGTTGTGGGTCTGAACAGCGTGAAGGATATGTTCTTTGAGAATACGCCGATGATTATGGCCGGGGTCGTGCTGTCCACGCTGCCGATCATCCTGTTCTTCTTCCTGTTCCAGCGCCAATATATCGAGGGGATTTCGAACGCCGGCGTGAAAGGTTGATATAAAGCCTTGGGAGGGATTAGATATGGATAACGTGGAACAGCGTGCAAAGGATCTTCTCGCGCAGATGACTTTGACCGAGAAGGTTGGTCAGACGGTGCAGTACGGCCGGTGCGAGGAGCAGGAGCTGAAGCTGGTTGCCGAAGGCAAGATCGGATCGCTGCTGAATGTGCATGGTCCGAAAAAGATCAACGAGCTCCAGCGGCTGGCCGTAGAGGAAACGCGGCTGGGGATTCCCCTTCTCATCGGGGATGATGTCATTCACGGTTTTCGCACCATCTTTCCGATTCCGCTCGGCGAAGCCGCCAGCTGGGATCCCGAAGGGATGGAGAAGAACGCCCGCATTGCAGCAGTAGAGGCCGCAGCGAAAGGCATCCGCTGGACGTTTGCCCCGATGGTTGACATCACGCGTGATCCCCGTTGGGGCCGCATCGCGGAGAGCACGGGGGAGGACGTCTATCTGTCCTCCCTGGCCGCTGCCGCGAAGGTCAGAGGATTTCAAAGTCCGAATGAGGACGGCTACCCGACGGTGGCGGCATGCGTGAAGCATTTTGCCGGTTACGGCTGGATCGAAGGCGGCCGGGACTATGACACGACGGACATGTCGGAGCGGACGCTCCGGGAAACCGTACTTCCCCCGTTCTATCACGGGATTCAGGCCGGGGCTCTGTCCGTGATGAGTGCCTTCAGCGAACTGAACGGCGTTCCGGCTTCCGGCAGCCGGTATCTGCTGCGGGATATATTAAAGCAGGAATGGGGCTTTGACGGCATGGTGGTCAGCGATTGGGAGTCGATTGAAGAGCTGATCCACCATGGCTATGCGGAAGACCGGAAGGATTCCGCGTTGAAGGGATTGAACGCCGGCGTCGACATGGACATGCACGCCGGAGTCTATCTCGATCATCTGGAAACGCTGGTCCAGGAAAACCCTGAGCTGCTTAAGCTATTGGACGATGCGGTTCTCCGCATATTACAGGTAAAAATTCGCCTTGGATTGTTCGAGAATCCGTATGTGAGCGAAGATGCTGAAGGCGCCGGAGATCCGCTGAAAGGGCAAGCCATTCCAGCGGATCATCTGGCTCAGGCCAGGGACAGCGCCCGGAGATCGATCGTGCTGCTGCAGAATAACGGCGGGATTTTGCCGTTTGATACCAGTAAGCACAAGAGACTGGCGTTAATTGGGCCGCTGGCTGATGACCGCCACAATTCGATGGGCTGCTGGGCTTGGAAAGGCCGCGATGAGGACGTCGTCACGGTATGGGATGCTTTTCAATCGGAAATCGCACCTAAAGCCGAGGTATTCTATGAGCAGGGCAGCGGCATTCTGGAGGAACTGGATGGGGGAGTAGAACGGGCTGTGGAGCTCGCCAGACAGTGTGATGCCGCCGTGGTCGTTGTGGGTGAATCCGAAGCGATGACGGGCGAGCATTACAACGTAACGTCCATCACGCTTCCATCCTGCCAGGAGCGCCTGATTCAGGAGCTGAAACGTCAGACCGACACGCCGATCGTCGTCGTCCTGATGAACGGACGTCCGCTTGCCACTCCATGGCTGCATGAACATGCGGATGCTGTGGTTGAAGCGTGGCATTTGGGAACCACCACAGGTCATGCGCTTGTGGACGTGCTCACCGGCGCTTACAATCCGAGTGGTCGCCTGCCGGTTACCGTTCCGCGTGCGACGGGCCAAATTCCGATGTATTACAACCGGAAGAATACCGGACGTCCTCATTTGTACGAAGATTATATCGATTGCGATGATTCTCCGCTGTATCCGTTCGGGTATGGCCTCAGTTATACAACGTTCGAATATACGGATTTGCAGCTGGATCGGCACCAAATCGGCCGGGACGAGACCGTACATGTATCCGTGAGCATAACGAATACCGGATCCAGAGCTGGCGAGGAAACCGCGCAGCTGTATATCCGCGACTTGGTGGCAAGCTCTACCCGGCCGGTCAAAGAGTTGAAGGGATTCCGCAAGGTACAGCTGCAGCCGGGCGAGAACCGGACGGTGCATTTTACGCTGGGGCGTGAAGAACTGGGGCTCTTGGATGAGAGGCTTGCGTTTACGGTCGAGCCCGGGAAGTTCCATGTCTGGGTCGGCCCGCATTCGGAAGAAGGATTGCAGGCTGAGCTTGTGGTTGTTGAATAAACCGGAATCAAAGGGGGATTTATGCATGGACTACCGCGTAATTAAAGAAGGAGACGTATTTTTTCTGACCGGGCTTAATGGAGATATCGTCCTCGGGGATGATCAAGGCCATGGGTTATATACAAAGGATACGCGTTTCCTGAGCCGCATGGAGCTGTTCATCGACGGCGAGAAGCCTTCGCTCTTGTCCTCTACGGGCGACAAGAGTTATGTGGCATCCTTCCGCCTAATGAAGGATACAAAGGATGTAGGGGCGATTGAAGTGCTTCGGGAGCGTTTTATCTATAATGGCATCCTGTACGAGCGCTGCACCTTGACCAATTATTTTGTGACGGATTCGAATATCGAGTTCACGGTTTCCTTTGATGCCGATTTTCAGGATATGTTCCTGGTGCGTAAATATCGTACCGGGGAAGTTGGCAAGATGGAGGGTATACGGACAGGCGATCAAGATATGACGCTGGCCTATGTCGGCGCCGACAACCTGAAAAGGCAGACACGCATTACTTGGGATGCGGATGGCGGCCAAGCGGATGAATCCGGGAATGTTTCGTTCCCTTTGTCCCTGAAAGCCAAAGAGCAGAAGGTTATTACGTTCTTTGTTTCGCCGATGACGGAGCAGCATTCCGCAGCGGAGCCTTTGACCTACGAAGAGGGGCTGAAGAAGCTCGAAGCCTCCTATGAAGCTTGGTACGCGAACAGCTCGCAGGTCCAGTCGGATTCCGCGCTGTTCAGCGGCTTGTACCAGAGAGGACTGCAGGATCTGCGCATGCTGACGACCGATGTAGGCTTCGGCGATACAACGGTCGCGGGGCTGCCGTGGTTCGCGGTTCCATTCGGCAGAGACAGCTTGATCACGGCCCTGTTCATGCTTCCGGTGAATCCGCTCCATGCCAAGGGGACCCTGAGAACGCTCGCAGCTTATCAAGGTGAAAAGACCGATCCTTGGCGGGATGAGCAGCCGGGCAAAATCATGCATGAGATTCGCTATGGTGAGCTGGTCACGACGAACCAATCCCCGTTCACGCCGTACTACGGCACCATCGACTCCACACCGCTGTTTCTGGCACTGATCGGCGAATATTACCGCTGGACGGGCGATCTTTCCTTGGCGGAGGAGCTTAAGCCAAACATGCTGCGGGCATTAGATTACATCGATGCCGCGCTTGAAGCGGGCTCCGGCTTCATGGCCTACAAACAGGAAGCGGAGAAAGGCTTTCCGAACCAGGGCTGGAAGGATTCCGCCAACTCGATCATTCATGAGAACGGGGAGTACGCGGAATCTCCGATCGCGCTGTCGGAGGTTCAGGGTTACGTGTATCAAGCGAAGAAATCGCTGGCACCCGTCTTCGCAGAGCTGGGCGAGCCGGATCTGGCCCGCAAGCTGGAGACGGAAGCCGAGGAGCTTCGCGCCCGTTTCGAAGCGGCCTTCTGGATGGAGGATCAGCAGTGTTATGCCATCGCTTTGGATAAGGACCTGCGTCAGGTCCGAAGCGTCACCTCGAACCCGGGGCATCTGCTCATGAGCGGACTGCCGGAAGAGAGCCGGGCGAAAGCCCAGTCCGAGCGGATGCTCCGAAACGATATGTTTAACGGATACGGTATCCGTACGATGAGCACAGACTCCACCGGATATTATCCGGCGAGCTATCACAATGGCAGCGTATGGCCGCATGACAATGCCATGATCCTGCTGGGTCTCGGCAAGCAAGGATTCAAAGCTGAGGCAGGCAAGGTGATCTCCGGCCTGCTGCAGGCTTCCGCACATTTTGAATATCAGCGTCTGCCGGAGCTGTTCTGCGGACATGATGCGAAGCTGGGCCATCCTGTTCCGTACCCGACAACCTGCTCGCCGCAGGCATGGGCGGCCGGAACCTCGATTGTCTTCTTACAGGCAATGCTCGGATTGTATCCGAATGCGGTGACCAAGGAAATCGCATTGTCCCCGTTCCTTCCGGAAGGGATGAATGAACTGAAGGCCGAACGGATTGCGATCGGAAGCGGCCATCTGTCCGTCAGCGTCGTGCGTGAAGCTGACGGCAGCACGTTCCGCGTGGAAGTGCTTGAGAATACAACCGGATTTAATCTCGTCGGCTGATCGGTCATAAGATGTATGGCGGAACAACCTGCCTCTTAGCATTTAAGGGGCAGGTTGTTTTTTTGTTGAAATATCAGGAACATATGTTCTATAATAATGAAGCGAGTTCGAACAACATATTAGTGTATACATATTGGATTGGAGAGAACATATGAATTCCTATTGTACATATGCATTACATCAGATTGAGGTTGCTATCGTTTCCATTGTTGCGATTATCGACAAGCTCGATGAAGCGGATTTGCTCGTTAAGCCGACAGAGGGTAAATATTCTGTCGGGGAACTGCTTAAGCATATCGCCGTCATCTGCCGAGCCGATTTCCACATATCCGGAGGAGCCACGCAAGAGGAGATGAGCACCTATTATGCAGGTGTATCGTTAAATAACCTGAAGGATTTACAGGCTGAATTATTAAGCAGCTATTCCTATCTGGAGCAGGCGTTTCGAGAGATGACAGAAGAAGAGCTCCATCAGGAGATGACGTCCTACTGGGGTGTCACCTATTCGAGGTATGAATGGCTGCTCGAAATCGTGGCGCATTTGTATCACCACAGAGGACAACTGCATGCGATGCTGGTTCATTGTAACGGGAAGGACCCGAAGGTACCGTTATTCGAGTAGCAATTGCGTGGAGGATTATCAGCCCTGGCCGGACAAGGATTTATTCTTGGTCGGCTTTTTTTCAGCATTTGAAAGCTCCTTCCTTTCCTCGCATAGAAATTCACATAAAAAACATACAATCGCGCATCGTCAATCCTTCTGGGAATCCTTTATAGTAATGACACAGCATGGAATGTGCTTGTCACCCACCGTTAACCCCCCGCAGATTTACTCACGGCAATATCGTGTTACTTATCTTACAGCAGCGCGTGAACCAACATACCCATTCATTATATTTTCCGGATGATTCACTACAAACATTGCCAGTACTCAAGATTTTACCTTTGTTAGGGCTAACCAACAAGGTTATTCGCGTTTGCGGCGTGACGTGGAGTACTGCGGCGACGGTTGACCGACACAGGGCACATAGGAGTTCGAAGGGAGGTGATCGGCACGAACGGAACATAAATGTAAGCGCATACTTTTTTCTTTTAACATGCGGCCAAGAAGGCGAGATTATGTATGCAATGTACAGAAGGAAAGCATTTGATATCGGGAGGTTGGATAATGAAATCCAGAAGGTTGATGAATACAATCAAGCCTGCTGTAATGAGCTTACTCGCATGGATGCTGATATGGACACAGCTGATCATCGTGCCTGACCCGGGCTTTGCGGAACAATCCCATACCGATTCGCACCCAGCCACTCAGATTGGAGATTGGCAGCAAGATGGCGATCCGGCGACGGGGGAACCCGTTGGTGATAATCCGGACACAGGGCAGCCTGGTTCAGGTCATGAGGAGGTGCCTGGAGATGGCTCAGGTAATGAAGGCACTCCCGGCAGTGGATCCGGAGAAGGTAAAGCTCCTGCATCCGGGGATGCCGTAATCGCGGTGGAGCCCGGCAATCTGGCGGCGGGCAAGAATATGACAGCCAGCTCCTATAACCAGACTTATGTTGCCGGGAATGCCAATGACTCTAACCAGGCCACCTACTGGGAAAGCAATAACAATGCCTTTCCACAGTGGCTTCAGGTGGATCTGGATGGCTCCTACAATGTCAACAAAGTGATATTGAAGCTGCCCGCGAGCGGGTGGGAGACGAGATCCCAGACCTTGACCGTACAGGCCAGCAGCAACGGCTCGACGTTCATTAACCTGGCTTCATCCGCTGCCTATACATTTAATCCGGCAGACGGCAATAAGGTTACGATCAATCTGACGGCACAATCGGCGCGATATGTGCGGCTGCTCTTCACGGCCAATACGGAATGGCCTGCCGGTCAGATTTCCGAGTTCGAAGTATACGGCCAGGCTCCAACCGGGGATACAGAGGCTCCGGCTGCCCCGGGTAACCTCGCTTATACTGAGCCTGCTTCTGGTCAGATTAAGCTGACTTGGTCGGCATCAGCCGACAATGTCGGTGTATCGGGGTACGATGTTTATGCCGATCATGCGGTGAGGGCAAGTGTAGCCGGCAATGTGCTGACGTATACGGATAATCAGCCTGCTGCTGCCACTGTCAGTTACTATGTGAAGGCCAAAGATGCTGCCGGTAATGTATCTGCCGCTAGCAACACGGTGACCCGCACGGGCAGTGGCAGCGGAGGCACCGGAACCAATCTCGCACTGAACAAACCGATCACAGCTTCATCGAACGAGTACATTTATGCCGCTTCCAATGCCAATGATGGCAGCTTGAGCACGTATTGGGAAGGTGGGGCAAACAGCTATCCGCATACGCTGACCATCGACTTAGGCTCAAATTCGGACATCTCCTCGGTCGTACTGAAACTGAATCCGGATAGCCAGTGGGGAACGCGGACACAGACTATTCAGGTGCTGGGTCATGATCAGAACAGTACCACCTTCACGAATCTGGTATCCGCTGCGCAGTATACCTTTAACCCGGCTTTGGGAAATACCGTGATCATTCCGGTTGCTGCGAAGGTTAGCGCTACGTGCAGAGCAGACCCGAATGGTGCATTTGAAGCATGGAACCGTATGCCGTCCGAACTTTTCGGGCGGCCTGTTCCATGTTCGATCTTAGCTTACGCTGCAGGAGACCTTTTTCTAGATGCACCGTAACTGCGGACGGGTGAAACATGATCACACCTTTTTACTCTCGTAAATCTCCAACAAGAGCATGCTCTATTGGGGTGTAGCGGTGTCATAGTATCGTCGTTCGCGCCATGATATTTGTTACATTGAGTTGATATTCTTTTAAATTCGACAAAATAATACAAATTTCGCTATAGACTATGGCTAAATCATTCCTCTATGATAGATATTAAATAGTTTGGCGAGCTATTCTGAAAGCGCTATCCTAACCTCTTCGCTGAACCGAATGATCCTAAGTCTAGGGGGAATCCAACAAACCAGGGATATAGCAGAATCTGTTGTTAACTGAATAGTAAGCGTATACATGATATATCGAAGCCTTGATGAGTGCCGTTAACACAGATTTTACATATCGTTAATACTGTCATGATCTTATCGCTTTATCATAAGAGTGTTCGGTAGAAGGGGGACACGCACTTATGGCAGATCAAAGGACACGGCGTCTTCCCGTAATCGCTTCGATTACCAAGCTGGAACAGATCGATGCAGCTGTGAACAGCACGGTGGAGCGTGTGAACCTGATGACAGGCGATATCATAAAACTCAGGGATATCGTTAATCGACTTCACTCCTCAGGAAAAAAAGTGTTTGTTCATCTGGAGATGGTAAGCGGCATTGGCCGGGATAATTCGGCTGTGCAGTATTTGGCGGATTCGTACAAGATCGACGGGATTATTACGACGAAGACGAATACGGTATTGGCTTCGCGCCAAGCGGGCATTAGCTCGATACAGCGAGTGTTTGCCATTGATACTACAGCTTTAAGAACCGCAGTGAAAATGATCGGACAAGCCCGTCCGGATGAGGTGGAATTAATGCCGGGACTCATACCCCGCGTGATCCGCGACCTGAAGAAGGAAATTCACTGTCCGCTTATTGTGGGAGGTTTTTTACGAAGCGAGGAAGAAATCGATGAGGCGCTGGCAAATGGTGCAGACCTCGTATCTACAGGAGATACGCGTTTTTGGACGTAAGATTCCCTGTACGGTTGATGGATTAACTATAATTACATATTTGCTAGGGGTGGAGACGATGAGATAACCCGAGTAGCAGCTACTTTAGCTTTTATAGGAGGTGGTGGCTCTTAGGTTGCGCTCTTTTGACGTCTCTATTTTTGTGCGCTTTTTAAGGGGTAGACGGGTTGATTGGATGGGGGAATCCCCCCATCTTAGGATCCGCGTGCCGTTGAACCGGCCATTTGATGAAGTGGATAGACAGCAGTGATGAAGATGAATGATGAATAGATTCGAGAGGGGACAACAGATCATCTATGAAAAAGAAATCATGGTTGTTAATGTTACTGACCATATTTATGGTTATTACCACGGCTTGCGGAGGCGGCGGTGGAAGTGAAAGTGAAAGTGCCGGAGGAGAGGTTTCGCTCGACGATGTGGAAGCTGCTTCGATGGATATGAAGAATGATACAACGCCTGTCAAAATCCAGTACTGGCATGCCCATGCGGATGCTCAACTGGAAGGTTTGAACTACATGATCGCAGAGTTCCAGAAGAAGTACCCACATATTACGGTAGAACCGGTGTTCCAAGGCGGCTATCCTGATCTTCACAAAAAATTATCGGCTGCAGTAGCAGCGAACGATGTACCGGCCGTTACTAATGTTGAGGTATCTTCACTCGCTAACTTTGCGGATAGCGGCGTTTTTGCCGATCTGGGTCCGTGGATTAAGCGCGACGAAGTGAAGATGGACGATTTCGCTCAAGGTATGCTGAACGCTTATGCATACAACGGGAAACAATTCGGATTCCCTCTGATCGTCAGCACCAGCGTATTCGTCTACAACAAAACGATGCTGGACGAGCTGGGCGTAGAGCCTCCTGCGAAATGGGATGAGATCGAGGATTTCAATGCGAAAGTAACGAAAAAGGAAGGCGACAAAACGACGCGTTATGCTTTCTCTGTTCCAGGTTGGGACACATGGTACTATGACCCGTGGAACATTAACGGCGGTGGACAAATTCTGACGGAGGACCTGAGTGCCTCGGCTGTCGAGAATGAGGATTCTCTCCGTTACCTCCAGAATTTCTACAAGTGGCAAAATGACGGCAGCATGCATATGGGCTTCGGTAAAGGGGCCTCCGATAATATGCGTCAAATGTTCCTGAACGGTGAAATCGCGATGGTACAGCATACTTCCGCGATGCTGAAAATGTACCGCGAGAATGCGAACTTCGAGGTTGGCGTATCCTTCATCCCTGGTGATAAAGTACGGACCTCCAACATCGGCGGTGCGGGGATCGTCATGATGGACGGTGCCGAGGATCTGGAGAAGGAAGCGGCTTGGAAATTCATCGAGTTCATGACTTCGGCGGAGCAAAACATTAAGTGGGCTGAATCCGTTGGATACCTGCCGACAAGAAAATCCGCAATCGAGTCTGAGGAAGGCGATCAATATTTCGAAAGATGGCCGCAATACAGAGCGGTATACGAGCACTTTGACGAAGTGACACCGCGCATGCAGCACCCGGCTTACCCTGAATTCAGCGAAGTTTACAAAGAAGTCGTAGGGGAAATGGTGCTGAACAAAAAAGATCCGACACCACTTATGCAGGATGCAGCCAAGAAGATCAACGATATTCTGGCTGACTATGAGTGATGCCTATGGAGACCAATAAACATATGACAAAGGCGGCGTCCAATCGGGCGACCGCTTCGGTCTCTAAACGGATCTCCCATACGTTGATCGAGAAGTGGAAGGACTTCTCGTTCGCGGTCCCGGCGTTGTTATTCATGGGCGTGTTCCTGTATTATCCTCTGGGTTATTCCGTGTACATCAGCTTTACGAACTGGAATATGACGCGGCCCATGAAGAAGTTCGTGGGCGTCGATAACTATACGCGCTTGCTGTCAAACCCGGATTTCTATCACTCCTTGAAGGTCACGTTCTTGTACACCGTTATGGACGTAGTGTTCACGCTTGTCATCGGGCTGCTGCTGGCGCTGCTGCTCAACGTGTCATCCTCACGGTTGTTCGGTTTCATGCGCGGCGTTATTTTCATGCCGTATTATGTCTCGATGGTTGTCGCCGCCATGGTATTTACCTGGATTTACAACGGGCAATATGGGCTGCTGAATTCCATTGTCTCCTGGTTCGGCATGGAACCGGTCGAATGGCTGAACAACCCTTCGACGGCATTGCCGGCGCTGGTTGCCGTTTCGGTCTGGAAGGGCGTCGGTTTTGCGATGATCCTCTTTATCGCGGGCATGCGCGGGATTCCGGCCGAGTATTATGAGGCGGCTTCGATTGATGGAGCCAGCAAGTTCCGGCAGTTCCGCAACATTACGCTGCCGCTCTTGTCGCCTATGACACTGTTTCTTGTCATCACGAGCTTTATCTCCTCCATGCAGGTGTTCCAGTCCATCGACGTCATGACGGACGGCGGCCCGCTCAAGGCAACAAACGCGATTGTGTACTGGATCTATACGATGGCCTTTGATGAATTCAAAACAGGAAGAGCCTCGGCGCTTGTCATGATTCTGTTTGTAATCATATTGCTGTTAACATTGGTACAATGGGTGGTCAGCAGGAAGAAGGTGCACTATGAAGGATAATTATATGGCTGGATCCGCCAAATACCGAAAGACCATGATGACGCTCCGCATCATCGGAGCCGTGATCGTGACGCTCGTCATGTTCTTTCCGGTGTATTGGCTGCTGATCAGCGCGCTCAAGACACAGTCTGAGATGCGGATGGCCGTACCTACATTCTGGCCGGAAACCTTTGCCTGGCAGAACTTTGCCGAAGCCTTCCGAGTTATCCCATATGCGCGATTTTTCGGCAATACGCTGCTGATGGCTGTCGGAACGATTATTCTGCAGCTGAACGTGGCGCTTATGGCGGCGTATGCATTTGCGAAGGGGAAATTCTGGGGACGGGACGCTCTATTCTTGCTCGTTCTCGCCGCATTGATCGTGCCGGAGCAGGTTATTTTCGTTCCGGTATACGTCATGATGTCCAAGCTGGATTGGCTGAATACGTTCTGGGCGCTCATCGTGCCTCACGGGGCTTCCGCCTACGCGATATTCCTGCTCAGGCAGGCGTTCAAATCGATTAACAACGACGTGCTGGAAGCGGCACGCGTGGATGGAGCCGGTCGTTTCTCCATACTGTACAAGCTTTTATTCCCGATGGCGATGCCGACGATCGTTACCATGGGCGTGTTGATCTTCATCTCGTCCTGGAACTCGTATTTCTGGCCGCTAATCATGACTAATAACAACGACATGCGCGTGCTAACGGTAGGTATTGCGATGCTGAGGGATTCCATCGCTGGAAATGAAGCCATGTTCTTCAATGTCATTATGGCGTCCAGCGTTATGGCGATTATCCCGATCGTGCTGGTCTTTACGGTCATGCAGAAGCATATCGTGGCCGCGATGGCGAATTCGACGTTTAAATAACCACATAACCGGATGATGCAGGTATTCTAGACGGTATGGATATGGTGGGTAAGCATACACCGCCATGCCGTCTCTCTGTTTTCTCCCGAAGGTTATGATCCGCTGCAGACAGCAGGGATCGGAAGGTTCATGGCGAACAGTCCTATAGAGCTTCAAATGGCATCCCGATTACGTAACTCAGTCCGTTAACGTACGGTATTGGCCGTGATCGAGGCCATCAATCGACTTAAGTTTGGAGGGAATGGTACATGGAAGTACGGGGATTGGCTCATAGAGGGTATCCGCTGAAATACCCGGAGAACACGATGCTGGGCTTTCGGAAAGCGCTGGAGCTTGGCTTCTCGCACCTGGAGCTGGATGTCCAGCTGACGAAGGACGGCGTGCCTGTTGTGATCCATGATCCAACGGTAAACCGGACGACCAACGGAACAGGGGCAATCAATGCCTTCACGCTGGATGAAATACGCAAACTGGATGCAGGTTCAGGAGAGGTCATTCCCACGCTGGAGGAAGCTCTGCGCTTTGCCAAGGATCGGATGATCGTTGACATTGAGCTGAAGCAGATGGGGGATACCTATCCCGGCCTGGAACAAAAGGTTGTTGACGTGATCAAGGATACAGGCATGGAGAAGCAGGTATTCCTCACCTCCTTTGATCATTATTCCATTGAACGAGCACGTTCCCTGGACCCTGAAATCGAGCTGGGCCTGGTGATATATGGAGCTACGCCATCGGTATTCCCTTACCTGGAGGAGATCGGCGCTCGTTATGTGTCCGTTAAATATGTGTACGTGACCCCTTCATTTATGGAGGAAGCGCGCAAGCGGGGGGTTCAGCTCATTGTCTGGACGCCGGATGATGAGGCTGTACTGGCATCTCTTGCCCAATACCCTGAGCTCTTGATCGTTACGAACAATCTGGAGGGCTGGGCCAGAGTATACAAAGAGAAGATTGCGCTGAACGCGTAACGGCTCACGAAGCCGACGTGCGTGAATACTAAAATCGAAGGATCTGTCCTAAGTTGCGGCGTAGGGCGGATCCTTTTTTTGTGAAGAAGATAACAACCCGTAATTCTATGTGTGTCCACTGTTATGACCCAGCGGATTCGTACCATGGACGGCATCGATTTTTCTTTTATTGAAAATTTAATGAAAATTTTCAGTTGACCTGCGGACAATTGTCCGTTACAATAAAAAACGCATTACCGGACAATTGTCCGTGTATACAGAGATAAGGGAGGATAAGCTCTTGGATATGGGAGTGGGGCCAAGTTCGGCCAAGATTGATTTAAGCAAAATAAAGAGAGGGCCGATTGTTGCCGCGCTGATTATTGGCGCGTTCGTTTCCATCTTGAATGAGACACTGCTGAACATCGCTTTCCCAAGCTTGATGGTGCAGTTTGGTATTGGAGAGTCTACGGTGCAGTGGCTTTCAACATCCTATATGCTGGTTGTCGGTATCTTGGTGCCGGTCACGGCGCTGCTGCAGCTGTGGTTCACGACAAGACAGATGTTTATAGGCGCCATGACGCTATTTCTTATAGGTACGATTATTTGCGGCTTTTCACCGGTATTTGGGGTGCTGCTGGTAGGGCGTATCCTGCAAGCGGTCGGAACGGGGCTTATGCTGCCGGTACTGATGAACACGATACTTAGTATTTATCCGCCTCAGAATCGCGGAGCCGCCATGGGGATGATCGGTCTTGTCATCATGACTGCCCCGGCGATCGGACCGACGCTGTCCGGCTTGATCGTGGACGCGCTGAACTGGCGCTGGTTGTTCTATCTGGTCATTCCGCTTGCTGCGTTCTCCATTGCATTTGCAGCGGTTTTCCTGAAGAACGTATCGATACTGACTAAGCCGAAGGTCGATTATATCTCGATTATTCTGTCTACTATCGGTTTTGGGGGTATCGTATATGGATTCAGCAGTGCCGGAGAAGGCACTTGGTCTGATCCGAAGGTCGTATGGTGCATTACGGCAGGGGCTATCAGCTTGCTGCTCTTCGTATGGCGCCAACTGAAGATGAAGGAACCGATGCTGGATCTGCGTACCTTCAAATTTCCGATGTTCTCGCTCGTGACCGTGCTGATGCTGGTGCTGATGATGAGCATGTTCTCCACTATGATCATGCTGCCATTGTTCCTGCAGAACGCACTGGGCTTAACTGCGCTTGCAGCAGGCTTGGTCATGATGCCGGGCGGTATCATCAACGGATTGATGGCGCCGATTACAGGAAAGCTGTTCGATAAATTCGGACCGAGAGTTCTGATTATCCCAGGTCTTGCTCTCTTGAGCGTCGCCATCTTCCTGTTCTCGGGCATCGACTCTTCATGGACCGGTGGTTATGTCATCTTCCTTCATGTTATGATGATGATAGGGATTTCGATGGTTATGATGCCGGCCCAGACTACAGCCTTGAATCAGCTGCCGCGCTTGCTGTATCCGCATGGAACAGCCATCATGAATACACTGCAGCAGGTAGCAGGAGCCGTAGGTATGGCGCTCTTTATCAGCATCATGACAGCAGGTGCTAAAAATTACGTTGAAACAACCGGGGATCTCAATCCGGTAGAGAGCATGGTTGCCGGTCTTCATAATGCTTTTGTCATCGGACTTGTTCTTGCAATCATCGCTTTAGTACTGGGCTTATTTGTTAAACGTACAACTTCACCCGTTGAAGAAGAACAGTCTGCTGCATAAGGTTCCCGTGTGTTCAAATTAGAAAGGGATGCGTGCATTGCCGAAAGAGAATGACGAGTTGGGTCAAAAGATTTTGGATACGGCTCAGGCTTTATTTAATAAATACGGAGTCGAGGACGTCTCCATGCATCAAGTGGCGAAAACGGCCGGGATCGGGCAAGGCACCTTGTACCGCCGTTACCCCAGCAAGAGCAAGATTTGCTTCACGTTGATGGAAGCCAAGATCGATCGGTTTATGGAGGGGCTGGACGTTTACCTTCAGAGCAGCGAAGGTGAACCGGTGGCTCATCGGCTGCGGACGGTGATGACAAAGGTCATTCTGCATTTCAATGAAGATTTGGAGTGGCTAAGGGTGATGCTGACCTCTGACCGTCTGGAGGAAACCAAGAACATTATGTGCGAGAACCCGCCCTTCACGTTTTTACGGTTTCAGATTAAGCGCCTGCTGGAGCGTGCGGCGGAGCAGGGAGTACTGATGCCGCTTGACCCTCAGTTTACCTCTGTGATGCTCGCATCTCTGCCGCGCGCGGATATCATTCTCTACATGCGTGATATGGGGTACAGCGCGGAGCAGATTGCGGAGGAATATTGCAGAAGCTTTGTTGACCCGCTATTTATCCATCGCTAAGTCAGATAAAGAGGCCGTTTCGGAAGACTTGATAAGTCTATCCCGGAACGGCCTTTCTGCGTACTATCTTGCACATTCGCTTATCATTTCATTGCAACATTTGGCTAATACGCCCGTCAGTATAGTAGTACATGATAATTTAAGGCACCTAGAAAGGATGATGAGCATGAATAAACAATGGAAGAAGCAAGCGGCGACATTGATGGTTGCGGCCATCGCTGTCTCTGGTGGCGCAGCGGCTTATGCAGCACCCCAGGCTGGAGGCAACCAGGAACAACAACCGGTCGTGATATCGGCTGTAATTGATTATGGGGTTCTGGTTAACGGTAAGAAAGTGGCCGGCGCCGGTTATATGAACGCCGATGCGAAGCAGGTCATGATCCCGCTGCGGAGCGTATCCGAGGCGCTCGGATTTGAACTGGGCTGGAATCAACAGGACCGCTCTGCGGAGCTGACTAAACCGGGATCCCCGATCTGGACCCTCGTGCAAACGGGGAAAGACCAGTATACGGTTAACAAAATGTACAAGTCCCTCGGCGCTGCGCCAGTAAATGTGAAGGGCACGCTTTATGTTCCGGCTAATTTCTTCAGCGAAGTGCTCCAAGCTAACGTATCGGTTGATGGCACGAAGGTGAGCATCTCGTCCGAAGAAGATGTTAAGAAGGAAACCGTGAGTGGTACAATCAGTGAAATTATTAATAATGAGGATCGTAAAGCCGTTCACATTAACGGCACGGGAACCGAAGGAATTGTTCTGAATGTGGATGAGAGCACCATCATCCGCGATGCGGAAGGCACGAAGATTGAGCTTAAGGATCTTGCGGAAGGGATGAAGATCGAAGCGGTTCATAGCTTGGCGATGACCATGAGCCTGCCTCCTCAGACCTATGCATTTGAAATCAGCGTTAAATTGGACAAGGAAGAGACGGACCAGCTCGCTACAGCTGGCGCCATCTCGGACATCAATGCCGATGGCGGCAATCTACGGGTAACGATTAAGGGTAAAGGGTTAACGGAACAATCGCCGAGCGAAGTGATCCTGAATCTGACACCCGAGACGGTCGTCGTGAATAAAGACGGTAAAACCTTGAAAGCTACCGAATTGACCGACGATGCGGAGATTATCGGTTATTACAGCCCCGTGCTGACCAAGAGCCTGCCTCCGATAGGCAATGCCATTAAAATCGTTCTTCAATAAGTCACGAACACAACAAGCCTGGCGGCAGCGCCAGGCTTGTTGTGGATCATTAATGATACAGGGGAGGGATCGGGATCTCCTTATCGTAGACGGTGATGTTTAAACGCTTCTGTTCATCGAGTGAAGCAAAGAACACCTGATCGAGCGGGATTCCCCGCTAATCCAGCTGAGTCTCCAGCCATTTCCCGGTAAGGTTTAATTTTTGGAGGGTGATCGTCTGAATGCGTCCTTCTTTGACGACGGCGTAAGACAGCCCGGAATTGGGCCGTTTTAACTTCAGGTCCTCCAGCGTGACGGCAGTCTTCTCCATCTTTTTCAGTATGGATAAGACGCCACTCGGCTCCAATACCGCCATATCGACTTCAGCTATGTCAAATATCTGCTCCTCGGGCAGCATTTGCAAAATGTTATCGATGGAGTATCGGGCTTTTTTCAAATTCGGATAAATGAACTGCCCGTCTTTAACGACAATCATCGGTTCGAACGTATCCACTTGCCGATGCGCCGGCTCTTCACATGAAGGACAGAGGCTATCTTCTGTAACACGCCGATGGCGACGATCGCGAAGGCGGTATGGATATGTTCGATTTTTGGATCTGCGATGTCTGCTCCGATCACGGAACCGAGCGACAGGATGATGATGTAGTCAAACACGGGAAGCTCGCCGATGGAACGGCGGCCCATGAATAAGGTAACGCCCAAGAGCAGCGGGTAGATGGTATAAATTCTTCCAAGCACTAACAGAAGATCTTTAAGGAGTTCCATGGCACAGACCCTTTCAGAAAATTTTACGGTCTTATTTAGAAGGGTTGGCCGATGCCATGAAAAATATGTATGCTCATCCAATTCTATGATCCCATCGTGGCTATTGTCCGGTTCCGTAGGCGTAATCAACTTAGCCTTCGCATAGGCAGGTATATTCGTGCCATCCGCAGAATACTGTACAACAAAATCGTCCATGACGGATGGAGGGAAACGGATGAAGCGCAGTTGGGTGAATTCGCCGTATTCATTTTCGCTTGGCATGTTTGCCATGATGGTCCCGAGCCAGGCGTTCAGCTCCTTTTACATCTTTTTCTACGTGGATACATTGGGTCTAGGCATTGGGCTTGCATCCCTGGCACGTACCGTATTTCTGATCTGGGATGCGGTTAACAATCCGCTCATGGGGTATTGGTCCGATCGAACCAATACCCGGCTGGGACGGCGCAGGCCGTGGGTGTTCGGCGCCATTCCGCTGTTCATGCTGACCTTCGTGCTGGTGTTCTCGCCGCCGGAAGGGTTGTCGCAGAACGGACTATTTATGTGGTTTTTGGTTGCCCTTATCCTGTACGAAGCTGTTGCAACCGTATTATGGGTCAATTATGGAGCGCTGTTCCCCGAGCTGTTCCGCGGAGACCGCATCCGGGCGAAGGCCTCGGCCATCCAACAGGGCTACCAGGTCGTGGCACTATTGATCGGTACCGCGTTGACCCCGATTATTTATGACGCCATGGGGTTCTCGAATATGGCGATTCTGTACGCACTGCTGTTCGGCGTGTTCATGTTTCTCTGCATGATGAGCGTCCGAGAGCAGGAGGCGTACACCGCAAGCGAGCCGCTCAAGCTCGTCCAGGCGTTTCGCGAAACCTTGCGCAATAAGAAGTTTTGGGTGTTTAACATCTCCAATTCATTTGCCCAGACGGTAAATGGACTGATAAGCTCGACGATCCCATTTTATGCAAAATACGTACTCAGCATCCCTGACAATCAAGTATCCATTCTGCTGGCAGCCGTGTTTGTATCAGTCATTCCGCTGGTATTTGTCTGGTATTGGATGATCCGAAGAATGGACGGTGTGAGAGCATGGCGGTTGTCGCTCGGCGTGTATGGCCTTTCGGTCATTCCGCTCTGGTTTGGTTACGATCTGATCAGCGGGATTCTGGCAGGCATCGGCGTTGGGTTCGGTCTGGCGGGATTTCTGGTAACGCCGGCCATGGTTAGCGGCAACATCATCGACGAGGATGCGGAGCGGACGGGGCTGCGCAGAGAGGGGATCTATACGGCTGTCAGCGGATTTATTACGCGTTCCAGCGGATTGATCTCTGCCCTGGCATTTTTTGTGGTAGGCATGATATTCGGATATGAAAGCGGTGACAATCCGGGAAGTGATCCGGAATCGACCTTCAGGTATTTGATCAGTGTCGTTCCATTGTGCTTGCTGGCTATTTCCTTTCTGTTATCGTTTGCAACCAAAATCGAATTTTCAAAAACTATAGGAGGCGGACACGACCATGGAGCGAAGACTGATCATCAACTGTGACGATTTCGGGCAAAGCAAGGCCATGAATGAGGCGATTCGCCATCTGCTGGAGGAGAACAAAGTCTCCTCAGCAACCATCATGACCGTGGCTCCCGGCTTTGAAGAGGCGGCCTCCTGGGCCGCACGCCGACGCCAATCCAATGTGGGGCTGCATCTAACCTTGACGAGCGAATTTGAGGCTCTGCGATGGCGCAGCTTGACGGGGCACTCCTCCCTTCATGACGCCAGCGGTCATCAATACCGGACCGTTCCGGAGTTTGAACGGGGGGCAGAGACAGGCGCCGTGTTAAAAGAGCTTGAGGCGCAGTACCGGCTGGCGAGCAAGGCCGGCATTCGGATCAGTCATGTGGATAATCATATGGGCAGCCTGTACGGGATGGAAACGGGGCGAAGCCTCATTCCGCAGATGCTGTGGAAGACTTCGCGTTGGCGCCTCCCCGCACGATTGTTCCGCTATATCTACCCGGAGGATCCGCTGCTCAGCTCGCTGCCGAATATCGAGCGTCCGGTTGCGCTCGCCTCAGGCCTTGCTGATACGTTTGGCGTGCCAATCCCGGATTATCTGCTCTCCCATCCGTTTCCCGTTGTCGAGGGAGAGACCTACGACAGCTTCAAGCAATCGCTCATCGATAAGCTGTACAGACTTCCTGAAGGAGTCAGCGAAACCTATGTCCATCCAGGAGCGGAAGATGAATGGATGTTGGCGAATATTCCAAATTGGGAGAAGCGGGTATGGGAGTATCGGCTGCTGTTCGATGACGATTTTGCTTACGGACTACGGGATGCCAAAGTGATCCTGACGGATTACCGCTATGTGGAAGAGCACTTAAAGCGGCCCCGCGTGCGCTCGGCTGTTAAGCTGATGAAGGTCATGACGAAAAAATCGTGATATAGGCCTATACAGAAGAACAACCCCTGCCGCGGCACCGGCAAGGGTTGTTTGTGCTTTAAGTAGGATCGGCTTGCGCCGACATATGCTGCTCCGTATAACCTTACTTCGCTTCAGCTTCCAGCTTGGCGATCTGTTCCTTGTATTGGTCCAGCAATTTCGTCAGCGCCTTTTTGATAGAGTCGGAGTCCTTGGAATCCACCGCTTTGAAGAGATCGATTTTGGCATGGATGAACGCCAGATCCTCCTCGTTGATCTTCACTTCCAAACTTGCTGCATCACTGATCTTCACTGCCGCGAAACTTGCTGCCTCGCCTTGGATCACGTCGTATTTCACTTCACCGGACTCTGCATTCACCAGTTCGGCCCTTTCCAGCGTTATGCCTTCAAGCGGCGTGATAACGTCCTTAATCTGGGTTGCTTTGAATTCCTTGATGTCCCCGCTGTCTATTAATTCCTGGATATCTTTTGCCGGAGAAGTCTTCATAGCAACGGAAACCTCGAATTCGCCTTCAGCCACAACCGGCTTCATCTCTCCGGCAACGGCAGTTGTAGCGTCGGAGAAAAAGAATGCTCCCTCAGCTCCGGCAAGCTTGCCGTACTTCTCAAGCGTCTCCTTCCAATCCTGTACCGTTTCCGGTGCGTATTTCTCAGCCAATTCCAGCGGATTCGGCAGAATGGAGATGGTTGCAGTAGTTTGAAGAGGCGCGCTTTTGCCTGTTTGACTCGGTACGTCACTTGGTGTATCAGCACCAGAGGCATGTACGGGCAGGGCGGCTGATCCCAGCAGGGCAGCGGATAGGGCAAGTTTACCAAACAGCTTGTGTTTCATCGTATAACACTCCTTATCGGGTTGGTTTGTCTTACAGTACCCAGTGTACGAATCAGCATTGGCAGAACATTGGTGTATTTGTGGAAAAATAATGGCATTCCCCTTCATCATCCCGGAGCTTGGTATACTGGGAGGAGACGAAGCTCGGAGGTACATGGATATGAACCAAAATTATCTCATCGCCGTGATTGACGATGATCAGCATATACGAAATTTAGTGGAGGCTTATTTGCGCAAGGAAGGCTATCGAACCGTGGGCCTTGGCACGGCTGAGGAAGGGTGGGAGATGTGGAGAACGAACCCGCCGGATATGTGGGTGCTGGATATTATGCTGCCCGGCATGGACGGTTTCGAATTGTGCCGGCGGATCCGTGCGGAAGCCGAGGTCCCGATCATCATGATCTCTGCCAAGGATAGCGAAGTGGATAAAATACTGGGGCTTGAGCTGGGAAGCGACGACTATATGGTCAAGCCATTCAGTCCCCGCGAGCTGGTTGCCCGAATCAAACGGCAGCTAAATCGATGGTACAAATTCAATCAGGCGGAGAGCGTTCCGCGGCTTGCGGCCGCTTCCCCGGAGCTTAGCAATGGACGGCTTCAGTTAATGCTGGAGGAGCGGCGCGTATTCTGGAACGGGGAAGAAGTGGATATGACGAACAAGGAATTCGAGATGCTAAAAGTGTTTGCCGAGCATCCGAACCGTGCGTTTACCAGGGACGAACTGCTGACCTCCGTATGGGGGGACGACTATTTTGGAAGCGACCGGGCGGTCGACCATCTCATCAAACGGCTGCGAAAGAAAGTGGAGCAGCTGCCGATCGAGGCCATATGGGGACATGGATACCGAATGAGAACGGATGGGGAGGAAACGTTGATATGAAGCTGGTGCATCAGATCAATCTTGCTTTTGCTTTATCGCTAATACTCGTGCTCTCGGTAACCGCGGTCGTGATTCATTATGTGCTGATGGACCATTTTATCGGTACGCAGAGAAAGGACATGCAGACCATAGGGGCAGAGCTGACGGCAAAACTCGAAACCGCCGCCGCCCAGAGCATTCCTATTGAGAGTGCGCCTTTGGCCGTTAGCGGCTTGACCTCGGCACAGGTTGCGGAGGTAGGCGTGATCATCCAGGACAACGAAGGGAATGTGGTCAGCTCGAGTCCGGTAACTCCCTCCGCCCAATTCATGGTAAGTCAGGCGATCCGTCCGGACTATGTGGCTTCATACTCATCCGCAGCGGGGAGCAGTCAATTCCTCACCGAGGTGACGGCGGTTCCCCAAGGAACGATGACACTGATCACTCCGATCAGCAAAATCAAGGCCATTGAGCAGGCGCTGCTGGGGCGCTTGATGCTCGTATTTGGCGTAGGGGCCGTGATCATGGTGATCTTAAGCCTGTTCATTACCAAGAGGCTGATTAAGCCGCTTATGCATCTGCGCGAAGAATTGAAGAAGGTGAAGGAGCGCCAGTTCTCCGAAGTCCGGCGTGTGTCCGCAAGCGGGGAGATCGGCGCAGTTGCAGAGTCCGTCTACGAAATGGCGGGTGAGCTGGAGCGGTACAATCATGTGCAGAAGCAATTCTTCCAGAACGCATCCCACGAACTGAAGTCACCGCTCATGTCCATCTCCGGATATGCGGAGGGAATTCGGGACGGGGTATTCGAAGGGGAAGAGATCCGGAAAGGGCTGGATATTATTATGAGTGAGAGCAGCCGCATGAAGAATATCGTAACCGAGATGACGCTGCTTGCGAAGCTGGATAGCGAGGATGATATATTTAAGGCAACGGCGGTCAATTTGAAGGAACTCGTGGAAGAAACGATCGAAAGAGTCAATCCGGTCTTGGTGAAAAAAGGACTGTTCGTGCATCCTTCATACGGCGATAACGAATCGTTAATGGTGTATGCTGACCGGGATAAGCTGCTGCAAGCGCTCCTGAACATCGTATCGAATGGAGCAAGGCACGCGAGCAAGCATATCTACATTCAAGCCGGTATCCAAAATGGCCGGGTATTGCTCACCGTTTCCGATGATGGCGAAGGCATATCCGAGGAGCTGCTTCCGTATTTGTTCCACCGTTTCGTGAAGGGCAAGAACGGGGAATCCGGCCTGGGCTTGGCGATTGCCCGCGCCATCGTGGAACGCTGTGGAGGGCTGATCACGGCGGGAAATCGGAAAGAGGGAGGAGCCGTCATCTCGTTAGGTTTTCCTCCGTATAGGAAGACAACCATGGTCTAGTTCATGTGTGCCCCAATCGGTGTCCATAGACGGAATCACCCTGGTTGGGTAAGAGGGACTTTTTCTGGGTATTTATACTTAAAGGAAGTCTCTTTTTTTGCGCATTCGCACATATCAATCAATATTCTCTAACAAAACGCGTAAGCTATAGAGGATTTCACGTGGGAAGGCAGAATTCTGTATATATCCGGGCAAGCTGGATGATAACAGGTGACAAGCATGATACAAAATAATCAAAAGGCGATGGTGATGTTGTCCATGGATATGCAGTATCGAATTGAAAAAGATTTTCTGGGGGAAAAACAGCTTCCTGTAGAAGCCTATTACGGCATTAATACGGTTAGGGCGGTAGAGAACTTTCCGATCAGCGGGGTACCCATTCATGCAGAATTGATTTCTGCACTGGGCGAGGTTAAGAAAGCCGCGGCGCTGGCGAACATGGAGCTTGGCCTGCTGCCGAAAAAGATAGGCAGTGCCATTATAGAGGCGGCAGACGAGATCATCGCGGGCAATCTCCGTTCCGAATTCATTGTCGATTCCATCCAGGGCGGAGCAGGCACTTCGATCAATATGAATATGAATGAGGTCTTGGCGAACCGAGCGCTGGAGATTTTGGGAAAACAGAAGGCCGAGTATTTCTACTGTAATCCTAATAATCATGTCAATATGTCGCAATCTACGAACGATGCCATTCCGACGGCGATCCGCATTGCGTCTTACCGTCTGACACAGGATCTGCTTGAGGTGTTCCGGACCTTGGTTGCCGGCATTCAGGAGAAGGCCAAGGAATTTGACGATGTCATCAAGATGGGGCGCACACATCTGCAGGATGCGGTACCGATTCGACTCGGACAAGAGTTCGGGGCTTATGCCAATGTTCTGACGCGTGACATCAATCGCATCGAGCGGGCGGCGCAAGGTTTGTTAGTCGTTAATATGGGGGCGACGGCCGTAGGTACGGGGCTTAATGCAACGCCTGACTATATGCACAGCGTTGTTCAGCATTTGATTGAGCAGACAGGCTTCTCCTTGAAGCAAGCCGAAGATTTGGTCGATGCCACCCAGAACACCGACGCGTATATGGAATTGTCGGCTGCGCTCAAAGTGTGTGCCGTGAACTTCTCGAAAATGTGCAACGATATCCGCTTGATGGCTTCCGGCCCGAGAGCGGGCTTGAACGAATTGAACGTACCGGCGAGACAACCGGGTTCGTCGATTATGCCGGGCAAGGTCAATCCGGTGATGGCCGAGGTCATGAACCAGGTGTCGTTTCAAGTTATCGGCAATGACCATACGATCAGTTTGGCATGCGAAGCCGGGCAATTCGAACTTAACGTCATGGTTCCGGTCGCAGCGAACAACTTGATGCATTCCCTCAAAATTCTGAAGAACGGTATGGATGTGTTCTACAAGAATCTGATGGTCGATCTTACAGCGAATAAGGAACGCTGCAAGTACTTCGTGGATAACAGCTACGGCATTATTACGGCGTTGAACCCGCATCTGGGTTATGACGTAGCCTCCAGACTGGTGAAGGAAGCCCAGAAGACAGGCCAAAGCATCAAGGAGATTATTCTGGAGCAAGGTCTTTTGACAGAGGAACAGATCCAGGTCATCCTGGACCCTTACCATATGACATCCCCAGGCATTGCCGGAGAAGAGTTTCTGCTAAACCAATAAGGTGTACCATTGTTTTATCGATACAAAGAGCCGACTAAGATGTAGATCTTGGTCGGCTTTTTTTGCGTTGTCGGTTATCTCGAATTGATGACATAGATAAGGTTTGTAAACCGTTTGAATCCGGTCGCAAGATGTTACCGGCAGGATAAGGGTGGTGTGTTGGTATTATGGATTGTTGAGTGCGTCTATAAGGGAGGCGATGACGTTCTTCTCGCGATCATCCAGCCCCTTATTCGTTTGCCATTGTTCGAGCTCTTGTTTCACCTGTGAAACATCCTGGTAACCAAGATGGTAAGCAATACTGGAAATGACACTTTGCCTGTTAGCATCGTCACTCAAATCAGCGAGTGCTTGAACCACGCCTTCCGTGTCTTTGGTAAACAATTCTCCTGCGATGGCGGCATATTGCTCGGCAGAGGCGCCGTCGAGATTTGTTGTTGCCAGGAACAGGCTTCTGTAATGCTCGGGTGTGATAAGGGAGCGGTAGGTATACAGCAGCTCAAGAGTCGCCAATGTTTGGCTATTACTCAGGCGGTTATATTCTGCCCAGTCTATGCCTTCCAATTGAGCAAGCATGTTCGTGACTTTATTCTCGGTACTCATGTCCTCCCCTTTATATAATGAAAATACGTTCTCCGCCGGACTGTTGTGGTCAATCACTGCAGTTGTCGCAGGTTCGGATGATGAAGTCGGCGCTTCAGCTTGATTGCTCGAGCAGGCTGTTACAAGAAATAGAACGGCCATGAGGAATAGGTAAGCAATATTGGGTTTGAACATGGATTCTCATCTCCTTTACATCCTAAACGGATATTTCCTGTAAAGAGTTACATAACGGGAGAAGAATAAAAGAATATGTTTCCAAAGTTCTGCTTATCCCGTATATATTCATAAATGTTAAGATGAAGGCTGCCAGTTCACTTTCTATTAAGTTTACCGGCAGGCTCCATCTGCCGATAAAAGTGATAGAATAAACGTTAGGTTACATTAAAGTGGCAGTATGATAAAAAGGGGTATGTGATTTTGGATAATCAATGTGGTGAAATAACTGATCTGGAGATCATTCAGCAAACTAAGCAGCAGTGTATAGACAAGGGGATGGACCCGGAGCTTGTTCCAACACATACGAATCGATTGAATGATGAGGTATTGGCCGCAAGGCGTGCAAAATATAAAGAGTACATTGAAGTGATACAAGTTTTCGTGAATAAGTTCCTTTCCTCCGGATCAGGAAACCCTGTCGTGATTACAATTACGGATAACGAGGGATTCATTCTTGATATGGAAGGGGACCCGACCATTATAGAAACAGCCCGGTATTTGGGTATTGCCGAAGGCAACGGCTATTCCCAAGTAGACGGTCCGAGCTCAATTGATCTGTGTCTCCGGTACGAACGGCCATTTACGTTGATAGGAGAGGACCATTTTCATCATATTCTTCATCGCATGGCATGTTATTCGGCTCCCTTTCACGGCGAGGATGGGAAGGCGATTATAGGAACGATCTCTCTAATGACGAACAGGGAGTTTGTTCACCCGCATTTGCATGCCTTGCTGTGCACGATGGCCGATTCCCTGGAACGGGAGATGGTTACCCGCAAACAGAACACGCAGTTGCAAACCCTGAATCAGGTGCTCCTCGGAACGAATCATTATGGCGTAATCATTACCGATGCAACGGGTCAAATTCTGGAGATGAACGAAACCAGCTTAAGCCTGCTGTGCAAAGGCGGCAGCGACCGAAACCGAGCCCAATATGTGGGTCGATCGGTCTTCGGAATTAAGCCGATTGGCGAGTTTTATGAGCGGGTGATACACCGGCAGCAAATCTGCATCGGAGAAGAGCTTTCGCTTGAGATTTCTGGAAACATGAATCACTATATACTTGATGTTCAGCCTGCTTATGACCGTGAGGGACAGCTCATGCGGGTGGTAGGTTTTCTTCGTGATATTACAGAGCTGAAGCGGACGGAGGAAGTGCTGCGGAATACGGAAAAGCTGGTATTTGCCGGTCAGGTTGCCGTAAGCATCGCTCATGAAGTGCGCAATCCTCTCACCACAGTGAAGGGAATGCTCCAGTTAGCGAATAAGGACGCCTGCCTTCGGCACTATGACCTGATTATGTCGGAGCTGGAGCGGGCTAATCTGATGGTAGGGGAATTTATGATTCTGGGAAAGCCCCAGGCTGCGGTTTTTAAGCTAGAGGACTGCGGTGAAATTCTGACAGAGGTGCTCCACTTGTTTGCCATTCAGGCGGAGCTTAGCGGGATCGACATGACCCAATGCATCGGGCAGCATGCAACGATTCTATGTGACCGGAATCAGATTAAGCAGGTATTTCTTAATATTCTGAAGAATGCGATGGAAGCCTTGCCGCATGGCGGGAACATTCACATTCATCTGGATGTGCAGGAAGGATATCAACGCGTCATTTTTACGGATAACGGCTCCGGCATGACGGATGACGTGCTTCAGCGGATTGGGGAGCCTTTTCATACGACCAAGCCGGACGGCAATGGCCTTGGTATTATGATCGTCCACCGGATCATGGAGAGCCACAATGGCCGGATTGTCATCCGGAGCGAGGAAGAGCGGGGAACATCGGTTGAGATAAGTCTGCCGATATCGAGTCAGAGCCCGTCTAGTTAAGCTGATTAACGATTAAGGTTATGCAGAATTATGCGGATCAACAGAAACAGCGCTGGCCACGCCGGTCCTTGAACCTCACAGGACTGGGCGCGGCAGCGCTGTTTGTTGTACGATGGATTGCTCAATCATTATTCCCAGTAACGGGACATGATGTCCGTAGCCCATTCGGGCTGCTTGGTCTTTGTCTTCGGCAAAAATTCCTCCATGACAGGCTTGATATCAACGACGGGAGTCCCGTCTATGGCATCCAGCCCTTTCACGAAAACGGACCGGCCCTCTCTGCTTACCAACTCCACCATGGTGGCTCCCAGCTTGTTGGGGCGGTTCTTGCCGCGCTGGGCGAAGATACCGACCTTAGGAAAGCTCGGATTATTTCGCGGATGTCTCGCCGCGTACTGGATGCTGTCGTCCTGGACGAGATGGAATACATAGATGATTTCAAGGTGGCTGAACGTTTCAATCCCATCCAGGGAGCATTCATCCCATTCTTTGCCCAGCTTGATCTCCGAGATAACATCCCCCCAGTAATCATCCTGAATCACCTTTCTTTCGTTATGGATCGTTCCGATCGCCTGTATCGTATACATGCTGTTTCCTCCTTCAGGTTATCGTTCCTTTATATAAACTTCCGGTGTTTTACCGATCACCGCTTTAAAATCCCGGATAAAATGCGACTGGTCATAATAACCCATATCCATGGCCAGCTCCAGCACATCCTGATGATCAAGGCCTTCAAGCATCTCGGCGACATTCTGCAGCCGGTACAGGCGAATCACCCATTTAGGGCTTACCCCGACGTATTGCTTGAACAGGCGCTGAAGTGATCTCGGGCTCATCTGGAACCATTCGCAAACCTGCTCGACCCGAATGATGTCCCGGATGTGATGAATCCGATTAATGATGGTATGAATCCGTTCGATCTGTTCGTCTTCTTCGGGGAGAACGCGGCGAATAAGCTCCTCCATGTACCTAACCTTTTGCTCCGGTTCCTCTGCGGTCAATAGCTGCTGCTCCAGCGTATAGGGCTCGATTTGGAGAACCTCCATGGTCCCTATGGAGGAATCCGTCAGACGGTCCATGGACGTGTTCACGAACGGATAGAATCCGCCGGGTCTGAACTTGATTCCGAATACTTGCCCTCTGCCCTCCAGATGGTGGGAGTGCCTGGTGCTGGATACGCCATAGAAAGCGGTTCGATGAGGCTGAACAACCAAGTTGGCGCAAGGATTAGGAACAACATCCTGCAGATGAGGCTCCTGATCGGTTAAATCCCAATGAATGATCCAGTAATGCTTGATGAAATAGGAAAGGTCCCTGGATGGGGGAACTCGCAGGAGCTGGAACTTCTCTTCGGCTCTTTTCATGTTCAAGATGCCGAGACTGGGCTGATGAGGATGCTGAATCATGGACATAAACACCTCCGATATCTCCGTAGCAGATCTAAATCGATGGACCGCTAGCCCTCGTATGGGACTTGAGCTTGAAGTGATTCTACAGGTTGCAGACTGTCGCATTTTTACAATACTTTGATCTCAGCTTCTTGATAACATCATCATATCACAGGAGGACAAGCCGGTCTTACTGCGTATTTCATGGATGGTAGGAGGAAACTAAAATGGAGCCGTTACATTATGAGTTCTATATCGGTGCTTCGCCGGAGAAGGTATGGGATGTCTTAACTTTGCCGGAGGGAACTCGGGCCACCTTTTTCGGGAGCGAGCTGAGATCTTCATTTGAAATCGGGGAGCCTTACGCTTATGTGGGTCCGGGGAATGACGGAGAGGAGACGGTTCATGTCTATGGGAAGGTTCTGGCTTATGAGCCGCAGAAGAGGCTGAGTCTGTCCGAACATCCGGGTCCGTCGTATTACGCGAATCATGAGGAGCTGGAGTCTCGGATTACGTTCACCCTCGAGCCGGTAGGGAATTGTACCAAACTGACGCTCGTCAATGATCAATACACGCCGGATCATCCGTCCCGCGCCAAGGCGGCGGACAGCTGGTGGATGGTCATGAGCATTCTGAAGACCTATGCGGAGACGGGGGAGACCCTGGATCTGGGCTGGTAGCCTCATGGTGAATAATCGGCATATGGTCGATCGCATCCAAGCATGCCCGGACCGCGCACTGTGCGCATGATTTATGGATTCGTTATATATTAAAGAAAGCCTATTAAAGAGCCGTAATGGCTCTTTTTTTTGTAGGGAATTATAGGTGGCAGGCAGCAGGGGTGGAATTGAAAAGTAATGAATCCCGCTGGCCAATTTCACTTGCCAAATATTCGATAGCGGGTATGATTTAAGTATCCATGCCGGCTTGCCGATAAGCGGCTTCTCGGCAATGGGAAAGATGGGAGTGAAGGAAACATGACGGAGCGGAGGCAACTCCCTGTCCAGCAAATTCGTATCGGTATTATCGGAACCCAGACGATCGTTGATAAAATCATGAAGGTCATTGAAACCTTTCCTTCCTTTGACCCCGTGCCGCTTGTTTTTCAGGATGATGACGAAGCGCCGGCACTGGCTGAGCGGATCGGAGGCGAGGTTGAGGTATTGTTCCTCTCGGATCCGCTGTCCCAGCGCAAGGTGAAGGAGCTCGGACAGGTCACAATCCCTGTGCATTATGTCCCCGTCACGGACGCGGGTTTATATAAAGCGCTGTTCCATGCCGGGCAGCGGGGAAGACTGGCTGGTGGCATATCGGTGGATACTTTAACCGAGACGATGGTGGTCCGGACGATAAGGGATCTGGGTATCCCGGCTGTACAAGCTGTTATTTACGATGGACCGGCTTATGCCCCGAAGAGGAATTTGATTGATTTTCACCGTCTTCAATATGAATCCGGCGGTTGCTCTGCTGCGTTCACGGGCGTAGAATCGGTGGCCCATGAGCTGACGAGGCTTGGGGTCCCTAATGAATGGCTGCTGCCTTCCGATCAGGATATCGTGGTATCGCTCGAGCGGGCTTTGCTGTCCACGGCATCCCGCCGTAGCCGGGAAGGCCAGATCGTGGTCGGGATGATTAATATAGACGATTTCGGAACCCAGGCGTTAAGACGGAATAATGAGCACGAGGTGCAGAAGCTGAAGCTGGATATTCACCGGATGGTGCTCGATTATGTGGAATCGCTGGATGGCTATCTGACCCATCTGGGCGGTGACGAGTATCTGTTCTTCACGACGCGCGGCATCTTTGAACGGGAAACCGGAGGTTACAAAACGATTCCCTTGGCTAAAGACGTGAACAAAACCTATGGTATTTCGCTCAGCATCGGCATGGGATTCGGCCAGTCGGCCAGCATGGCGGGAACCAATGCGCGCATCGCGATGCGGAAATCCAAGGAAGTTGGCGGCAACGCCTGCTTTATTGTCCGGGAGGATGGAACGCTGATAGGACCGCTGGAGATGGCCGACCCTGTGCAGGAGGTGCTGTCCTTTACAGATGCAGAGCTGATCAAGCGGGCAGAGGACGCGGGGATGACGAGTGCCTATTTGAGCAAGCTGCTGAACCAGCGTGCCCGTTCGGGTAAATATGAATACAAGGTCCACGAGCTCGCTCACCTGCTGGACATTACCGTCCGCAGTGCACATCGGCTGCTCCAGCTGTGGACCGACAACGACTTGGTCGAGATTGCCGGAATCGAGAAGGTGCCGAGGGGGAGACCAAGGCAGATTTTCAGATTTACGTTTTTGGAATAGCGCTGTGAAATTGCTTTGGAACGGGCGCCCCTTTCGTTACGCGACGAAAGGAGGCGCTTTTTCTGCGCTGTTTTGAACGAAAAGGGCAAGATGGTGCCATACGACATGGCGAATACGGTCCAGGTTCCACAATGCGGGGATATAAAGTGACTTTTTAAGGTATTCCGCGAAATGACAGGCTATCTGCCGGGAGAGTTCCGGAAAAGCAGCAGGCCAGATTGAACCTACCGGTGTGCATTGACAATGACGTTCGTACTTACCGTGTGCGGCGAAGCGATGCATGGAGAGGGCAAAGGTTTCTCGGAGCAAAGGCCCCGCCTTGATAAATTTCTTTAGCGCGCCCGCAACCTTCCAGATGATGGAGCCGTTAGTAGATAAAACGGAAAATATTTATCTTCAGGGGGTTGAAGTATGAGAAAGCGGGGTTCATGGATTGCTGCTTTGATGCTTATCGTATTGCTGGTCAGCGGCTGCTCTTCGGGTTCTCAAGACAAAGGCGCTGGAGGTGCCGCGGCCGTCGAATCGCAAGAAACAACGACGGATCAAGCCTCAAACAAAACAGATGGAGGTGAGGCGGAAGCCAAAAACGAAATGGCGGTGACGAGCAAGAAGAGCGTCGAGGAGCCGGCATCGGCGGATGCCGAGCTTCCGAATATGCCATCGCCTGCCCAGGCTTCCGGCGCAGGGTTTAATTCGCAGGATTTATCAGCCGGGCTCAACCAAAAGCTAATGTACAAAGCGAATATCGTGATGGAGATTCAGGACTATGGAAAAGCGCAGTCGGAAGTCCGGAACACAGTGACGCTTTCTGGCGGTTATATTGTTAATTTCAGCGAAACCCAGTCCAGCAGCGAAAAAGGCGGCACGTTTATTGTGAAAGTTCCTGCAAACGATTTCTCCTCCTTTTTAAACCGTTTGGAGAACATTGCGCATGAAAACCTGCAGCGAAGCATCGAAGGGCAGGACGTGACTGAGGAATACGTCGATTTGGAATCCAGGCTCAAGGCCAAGCAAATCATGGAGGAGCAGTACGTCGCCTTCATGAAAAAAGCGACCAAAACGGCCGACCTTGTCGCTTTTGCCAACGAGCTGGAGCGCATCCAATCGGAAATCGAGCAGATGAAAGGCCGAATGCGTTACATTGACCAAAACGTGTCTTATTCCACGGTAGAAATTAGGCTTTACGAGATGCCACAAAAAAAGGATGATCCCAAAACGTCCGCCATTCAGGCACCGCTCGGGCAGCGGATTTCCCAAGCTTTTCAGGGCAGCATCGACGTGATCACCATCATCGTCCAATGGATTATCGTCATCCTTTCCGGCTCGCTTCCCGTATTGTTCATCGCGGTCTTTGTTATGCTCATCCTATGGCTGGCGCGAAGATCGGGGCAGCGGAAACGGGAAGAGGTAGTCCGTAAACGAAAGCTGCTCAATAACGGGCCGGCATCTGAGCAAGGGCATCCGGAAGACCAAAAGGGCAAGGAAAAACGAATGAAAGACGAATAACGGCAGGAGCAGACCCGGATGCATCAAAAAACGCACATAAAATCCAGAGGAAGGCCAAGGCAAATCTTCAGATTTATGTTTCTGGAATAGAGTATCATATTTGTACTATAATGGAAGTCGAGGTGATTGTGATGAATAAAACGAAGGTCAAATTTACTCGCGTTGAGAAAATCGTCATCTTCACGATGCTGGGGCTGGCAGCCTCCTTTATCATTGCCTTCCTCGTGCTTCGACACATCGTGCTGAACGTTTCGTTTGCTCCCTGAGATCAGGGGGCTTTTTTTTAAGAGATAAGAAAGTATAAACATTCAAGGCTTAGCATCCTTATCACGCAAGAAAAACTTCCTCTAAACGCGGTCTGTCTACTGAGAAAGTACGTCGATAGACGTTTTTTCTTATGCTGTCATGAAGATGGTTGCAGACCGCCGGGGGGTGAAAGTCCCCGTTTCCCGGAAGCAAGTCTGCGAGTATAATGGCACATCGCTGCCTATTTAAAGACGATTTAAAGATTTGTCTTTATATCAAGCGAGGCCGTATGATGAGGATGAATCATCAATCGGAGGAGGAGATTGTTCATGTTAACCGTTGCAGAATTAGAAGCGAAGCTGGCTGAGCCTTCAGCACAGCTTGTTGCCGACCTGGCGTCTTTGGAGGGGGATATCCTTGTGCTGGGTGTCGGCGGGAAGATGGGTCCCAGCCTTGCAAGGCTGGCAGCGAACGCCGTACGTGAAGGCGGTGGTGGCAAACGGATCATCGGAGTATCCCGGTTCTCGAACCAAGAGGCCAGACGCGAGCTGGAGGAGGCGGGCGTCCAAACGATTTCGTGCGACCTGCTGAACGATGGGGAGCTGCAGCAGCTGCCCGAGACTCCTAATGTGATCTATATGGCGGGCAATAAATTCGGCACGACCGGTCGTGAATATTTTACTTGGGCAATGAATTCGTATTTGCCGGGCCGGGTGGCCGAGAAATTCAAGCAATCTCGCATGGTGGTGTTCTCGTCAGGAAATGTGTATCCGTTCTCATCGGTGGGCAGCGGCGGAGTCAACGAATCGGTAGCGCCGGAGCCGGTCGGAGAGTATGCGCAGTCCTGTCTCGGCAGAGAGCGCGTCTTTGAATATTTCTCCCACCAGAATGGTACGCCGATGGCGATCTACCGCCTGAATTATGCTATCGACATGCGTTACGGCGTTCTGCATGAGCTGGCCAGATCGATCCACGAGGACCGGCCGATTCACCTGGCGATGGGGCATGCGAATATCATATGGCAAGGGGATGCCAACGAGATGGCGCTCCGTTCGCTCCTGCACTGCAGCTCGCCTCCTGAAATCATCAACATTACGGGACCGGAGACGATGTCGATCCGCTGGGCGGCACAGGAATTGGCGGTACGGATGGGCAAGGAAGTGACCTTTACGGGTACGGAATCCGAGACTGCACTCCTGAACAATGCTGCGAAATCCCACCAGCTGTTCGGTTATCCGAAGGTGTCTCTGCTGCAGATGCTCGACTGGACCGCAGCATGGGTACAATCCGGCGGCGAGAGCTGGAATAAGCCGACTCACTTCCAAGAGAGAAAGGGGAAATTCTAATGAGCGGACAGGTTCCTACAACTCAACGTTTGGCCCCCGAGAAGCTTAAAGCTCTGCATGAAGGGCTCGTTATACCGGCTCACCCGCTGGCATTGGATGAGAATCGGAAGCTGGACGAACGACGCCAGCGGGCATTAACGCGTTATTATGCGGCATCCGGTGCAGGCGGTATTGCGGTCGGCGTTCATTCGACTCAATTCGAAATCCGCGACAAGGGCATCGACTTGTATGAACCCGTGTTGCGACTTGCGGCAGAAGAGGTTCGCAGGGCGGAGCTCGATCGGCCGTTCATGATGGTGGCCGGTGTCTGCGGCCCCACGGAGCAGGCTGTGGAGGAAACAGAGATTGCCCGCAAGCTTGGCTATGACGCCGTCCTTCTCAGCATGGGCGGTTTAAGCGGCTGGAGCGAAGAAGACATTCTAAAGCGCACGGAGGAGATTGCACAAAGGATGCCGGTGATCGGTTTCTATCTTCAACCGTCGGTTGGCGGTAATATCTTCTCCTTCGATTTCTGGCGGACCTTCGCCGAAATTCCGAATATCGTGGCGATCAAGATGGCTCCCTTCAACCGCTACCAGACGATGGACGTCGTTCGTGCCGTCTGTTATTCGAGCCGTAGAGATGATATTGCGCTGTACACGGGGAACGACGATAACATCGTCAATGATTTGCTGACGACGTATCAATTCCAGGTGGACGGGACGCTGGTCACCAAGCCTATCGTCGGCGGTCTGCTTGGTCATTGGGCAGTCTGGACGAAGAAAGCGGTGGAGTTGCTGGAAGAGATCAAGGAGGCACGCAAGCAGGATCGATTCGCGAAGGAATGGCTGACACGCAACGTGGAGATTACTGACTCCAATGCAGCCTTCTTCGATCCTGCACATCAGTTTGCAGGCTGTATTCCGGGTATCCATGAGGTGCTCCGCAGGCAGGGACTGCTGCAAGGCATATGGTGCCTGAATCCGCATGAGACGCTGTCTCCCGGCCAATCCGAAGAGATTGACAGAGTCTACAGAGACTATCCGCATCTGAACGATGACGATTTTATTCAAGAGCACTTGGAAAGATGGCTGGCGGACTGATACAATGAGGGCAGAATAGTTGAAAGTGGGGAATCGCGCATGCGGTTTAAAGATGTGTTTTCTATTATTGGGCCCAGTATGGTGGGGCCGTCGAGCTCTCATACCGCTGGGGCCGTGCGGATCGGAAGGGCTGCGCGGCGCATATTTGGAGCATTCCCCGATCAAGCGGAAATTGTGTTCTACGGTTCTTTTGCTGAAACCTACCGCGGCCACGGCACCGATCTGGCTGTCGTGGGCGGATTGCTCGATTTTGCCACGGATGATATGCGTATCCGGAATTCGATCGAGCTTGCCGAAGCGGCAGGCATTGAACTTAAATTTAAGACGGCACAGAATGTGGCCTTTCACCCCAATACCGTGGAGTTGAAGCTGACGGACGGCGATCATACCGATGTCATTGCAGGCGCTTCCATTGGCGGAGGCAGCGTGGAAATGCTGCGCGTGAACGGCTTCGACGTCAAGTTTACGATGAATTATCCGGTGCTGCTGGTCTTCCATGACGATACGCCGGGCATGGTCGCGCATATCACCCGGCTCCTGGAGGCCGGCGGCGTCAATATTGCCTATATGGATGTCGACCGCAAGGGAAGAGGCGGTGATGCCATGACGGTGGTGGAGTCGGATGAAGCGGTTCCGGCTGAGTTGATGAAGCATATCGAAGGGTTGCCGAGCGTGCACCGTGTCGTCGTTGCGGATTTGACAGTAGAGGAGGCGCAGTCATGAAGTTTTCTACGTTGGAGCAGATCATCGCATGTTGCCGGGAGGATCAGGTTACGATTGGCCAGCTGATGCTGAATGAACAGATCAAGGAAACGGGGAAAAGCCGGGACGAGACGTTCAAGCAAATGGCCGATTACTACGGCATCATGAAGGAAGCTGTGCACCGGGGGATCCATGAACCCGTCCCTTCCAAAAGCGGCCTGACCGGCGGCGATGCCGTACGCGTCCATCAATACATGAGCAGCGGGATACCCGCGCTCGGTACGGACGCCTGCACGGCACTGGCCTACGCCCTGTCCGTGTCTGAAGTGAATGCCTCTATGGGGCGCATCGTGGCAACGCCGACGGCAGGCTCCTGCGGCATTATCCCCGGGGTGTTCGTCAGCACGCAGGAACGCTTCGGCTGGGAAGACGAGCATTTGGTGATGGGGCTGTTCAGCGCAGGCGCGATCGGCTATGTTATCGCCAACAACTCGTTTATTTCCGGTGCGGAGGGCGGCTGTCAAGCCGAAGTTGGCTCAGCCATCGGTATGGCGGCAGGCGCTTTGACTGAACTTCGAGGCGGCACGCCGGAGCAGGCAGTTCATGCTGTTGGACTTGCACTGAAAAACTCTTTGGGGCTCATCTGCGATCCGGTTGGCGGACTGGTTGAGATCCCTTGCATCGTGCGCAACGGCTTTGGGGCCGTGACAGCACTGGCGGCATCGGATATGGCGCTTGCCGGCGTGCGCAGCGTCATTCCATCGGATGAAGTGATTGACGTGATGCTGGAAGTCGGCACGGCCATGCCGTCCAAGCACAGGGAAACAGCGAAGGGTGGTCTTGCGCAGACGCCGACCGGCAAGAAAATCCTGAAGGACTTGTACGGTAAGGAAGGCAAGAAATTGCGGGAAAAGGGTGCCAAAGCAAGGAAAGACGAAATGGGTGAATGAGTTCACACTCGTTTTCATAAAAGCCCAAGGCGTCAGGCTTCTCTAATGTACGATGAGGAGGAGAAGAAATTTAACATGCTCCGTGAGGGATTTCATTATGAAATCCCTCATTTTTTTTAGATATTTCTACCGCTTTAGCATTTTCCACATGTCTGAAAAGCCTGATACTACGCGGTTTTTTGGCATTTTAATGGCTTGGGTGAGAAAAAACAGCATCTCGCCGAAATACGCTTCTTTACGAAACGTGAAAGCGTTTTTATGATGTGGATGGATAGAAAAATCCGTGCCGGAGGATCGGTATCGGCTGCCGAGTGATTTTAGAATATTCCCTGCGCTGAGCTAGGGATCGTCGCCAACAAGGAGGAGTGGTAGGGAGCATCTTGCTATTTGAAACGTAGTCCAGATGAATAAACCAACACGCACAGATGAGAAGAAATAACGGGGGTAGAGTAGCGATTACACAGATTCAGTCAGCAGCATGTAAATGATCTTTTTAAAGGAGGAACGAAAATGATAAAAAAGTGGTTTCGTATGGCACTCGCATTCACACTGATAGTTTCGATCCTGGCTGCATGCAGCGGAGGGGGTAAAGAGGCAGCTCCCAAAACGGACGGAGACAAAGCCCCTCCAACGGCACCGGCAGATCCGGATCAATATGGGGATACTGGGGGTCTCGCGCTTCCTTTGGTTGATAAACCGACAACGATCAATTGGATGGTCGTCAGCGAGAAAACCAACCTGAATGATTCCCTGCTTGCAAAGGAAATCGAGAAGCGAACCGGCATCAAGGTGAATTTCCAAGCCTATTCTTCGGCTACCTTTCAAGACAAACTGAAAGTAACCGTTGCTTCCGGCAAGCTCCCGGACATTATCCACGGGCTAACGCCTCCGGAGCTGAAGAAGATCGGCAAGCAGAAAGCGGTCGTTGCCATCAACGAATATCTCGACATGCTGCCGAATTTTAAAAAGATGTATGTCGATGAGAATCCGTGGGTCATTCCGTCCTACGGAGACGAATCCGGAAACATCTATACCTGGCCCGTTGCGAACATCAACCGTGATGTGAACCACGGCTTCCTGTACCGCAAAGACATCTTCGATGAGCTGGGCATCAAGGAATGGACGAATACCGATGAATTCTATCAGGCACTCAAAAAGTTGAAGGAAGCCTATCCGGATTCCTATCCTTACGCCTCCAAGACGAAAGAACATATTTTCCGCGATTGGGCCTTCGGCTGGGGAATCGGCGGAGCCAACTATCCGACGTATTACGACGAGAACGCCAAGGTGTGGAAGTACGCTACCATACAGCCCGAGCATAAAGAAATGCTCGATTTCATGAAGAAGCTGTACAACGAGGGACTCCTCGATCCGGAATTCATGACGGACACCGACGATTCCTGGACGGCGAAAATGACGTCAGGCAACAAATCCTTTGTGACCTATGACTGGATCGGACGTTTGGACCTGTTCTACAACCAGGTCAAGGACCAAAACCCGAACTATGATCTGAGATACGGCAACCCGGTCGGACCGACCGGCAACGGCAAGACGATCGAGAGCATTACGAACGGCTTCAGCATCGCGGTAGCCAACAACGACAACAAGGAAGCTGCCCTGAAGCTCCTCGACTACCTGACGAGCCCGTCCGGCGCAACGCTGGTAACGATGGGCGTGGAAGGCGAGACATTCAAGATGGAAGGCGATAAAGCCGTCTATCCGGAGCTGACCGACGTGCCGCTGGTGGACATCAGCGTGCTGGAGGACCGTTATGGTCTGTGGCTGCAAGGTCTGTATGTCAACTCCGATAAGCGCAGCGTGTACTTCAACTACACGGAGAAGGAACAGGAGGCTCAGGATAAGCTGCTGAACGGTAATAAATTCGAGCCGCTGGATCCGGTCGTGAATTTTACGGATGATGAAACCGCAACAATTGCGGAGATTCAAACCTCGCTGAAGAAATTGGCGGATGAATTTAACGCGAAATACATTCTCAACAAAAATTACGGCGATGCGCAGTGGCAGCAATGGCAAGCGCAAGCCGAGAAGCAGGGAGCCAAGCAGATCGTCGATATTTTCAACGCAGCCCAGAAGAGATTGGATGAAGCCACGAATTAATCCGCGGAAGAAATAGGACTGATGGCGGCATCCGGGTACAACGCTCGGGTGCTGCTCATCATCTTAAGGAGGGAACACCATGTCAAGTGCAGGGACAGAGACAAAACTGGCCAATCCCCGCGGCGGGCTTGGAAGAAGAATGGCTTCGGCCTTTCAGCATATGAAACGGGACAGACAACTGTTGATTTTGTTTATCCCGTGCCTGTTATTTTACATCATTTTTCGTTACGGGCCCCTGTACGGCTTAATCATTGCCTTCAAGGACTACAGCGTATTCACTGGTATCATGGAGAGCGACTGGGTAGGGCTCAAGCATTTCGAGAAATTCTTCAACAGTCCAGATTTTTGGCTGTTGTTCAAGAATACGCTGCTTCTCGGCGTATATAATCTCATTTTCGGGTTTCCATTTCCCATCATTCTGGCGATTCTCTTAAACGAGGTCAGAGTCAAATGGTTTAAAAAGTCGGTTCAAACGCTCAGCTATCTTCCTTCGTTCCTGTCGGTTGTCATTATCAGCAGTATGATTATCGACTTCCTGTCGCCCAATCAAGGAATCATTAACCAGCTTATCGCCGCGCTAGGCTTTGAGAAGACGTACTTTCTCATAGAACCGAGCTGGTTCCGAACCATCTATGTTTCATCGGACATCTGGGCAACCGTCGGTTATGAGGCCATCATCTATATGGCTGCGATCGCAGGGATCAGCCCGTCGCTTTACGAAGCGGCCAAGGTGGATGGTGCCAAGAGGCGCCATATGATCTTCAGAATTACGATTCCCGCCATTCTGCCTACGATTATAATCATGTTTGTCTTGAAGACGGGATCGATGCTCCGGATCGGATACGAGAAGGTACTGCTGCTTTACAATCCGATGACCTATGAGGTAGCGGACGTATTCTCGACTTATGTCTACCGAAAAGGGCTACTGGAGAGCAACTACAGCTATGGTGCAGCCGTGGGCTTGTTTGAAGCCGTTGTCGCCATGATATTGCTGCTGTCCTCTAACTACTTCAGCAAGAGACTGGGAGGTAGCGGACTATGGTAAACAACAAACGATTCGGCCTTCGGAACATCTCGTTATTCGGCATCATCAATACGCTGATTCTGACGTGCCTTGCCATTATTACCGTGTACCCCGTCGTATATATCACCGCCGTTTCCCTCAGTGCGACTTCCGAAGTGGTGCAAGGGAATATCACCTTGTTTCCCAAGGGATTTAATCTGGACGCCTATGCCCAGGTGCTGAACGATGACCGGGTGCCGCGCGCCTACCTGAACACGATTTTTTATACCGCGCTCGGTACGGTCATTAACTTGCTGCTTACGGCAGTAGCGGCATATCCGCTCGCGCGCAAAAATTTCTTCGGGCGCAAGTTTTTCCTGTTGGCGATCATCATGACCATGTTCCTGAATCCGGGGATCATTCCGAACTACCTGATCGTATCGGAGCTTGGCCTGCTGGATAGCGTATGGGCACTCGTGCTTCCGAATGCGATCTGGACCTTTGAACTGTTAATCCTCAAAAGCTTCTATGAGAATATGTCGGAGTCCCTGCGCGAGGCAGCCGTTGTCGACGGTGCTTCCGAGTATCGCATCCTGTTCCAGATCGTGCTTCCGCTGTCCAAACCGGCGCTGGCCTCGATCGGATTGTTTTACTTCATGGGTCATTGGAACAGCTTTTTTATCCCTCTGATTTATCTGAACGATGCGAATATGTATCCACTCCAGGTTGTCCTTAGGGATATGCTGATTTTCAGTGAGAACGGAAGCAACCCGAGTCTGGTGGACGCGTCGGCGCTGGCGCCTCAAGCTATGAAGAATGCAACAATCGTGTTGTCCATGATTCCGGTGCTGCTGATTTATCCGTTTGCTCAGAAGTATTTTGCCAAAGGAGTCATGCTCGGTTCCGAAAAGGGATAACGGGAAGGTGCCGGGGGCTTTCATGTTGAATATGAAGGGATGACATCCAAGAGAGGTGAATCCGTATGAATCGATTGATCGCCAACAGAGGATTGCTCCAGATTTTCTTCGCTCTGCAACTGGTCGTCGGCATCATGTTCATATTCAATTACATCGTGTACAAGAATTCCATTACGGGAATTTACGACAAGGTGAGCGAGAACAACCGGATGGTGATCAGAAACATTATTCAGTCGTTTGATACCAGTTTCTCCTCCGTCAACAATTTAATTTTTAACATTCATGCGCTTCCTTCAGACCGGATGCAATTGGATAACGGCATGCTGGACATGGAGAAGGTCATTTCCCTTCAGGATAGCGTCACCAGCATAGTGTCCAATGTGGACATCGTGGAAGATGTGGTCGTCTCTTTCGACAATCATGATTTGGCCATTACGACACGCGGGACCAGCAATCTGGACGCTCTGTTTGACAGACGGTACAAATCCCAGAAGTTCAACTCGATGTTCTGGAAGACGTTTACCCGATCGGAGCACGAGCTTACGATCTTTCCAGCAGAGGTTTATGCGGATCAGAGCAGCGGGTATGGCCGGAATTTGATGATTGCCGTGGACGGCAACAAGGTCAGGATGTCGAACAAAAACCTCATGGTCATGATCAACGTGAACCGGCTGCTTAAAGGGATCGATTTGAACTCGATGATTCCCGGTGCCTCGCTCATCGTGCTGGATGCGAACCGGAACGTCATCTTGAGCACCGAGAAGGATCTGGATTTGGTAGGCATTCTGAACGACGTATACTTTAACCCGTCGCAGGAAGCCTCCCTCACACACGATGATTTTGAGTACAATTTTTACAAATCGGATTATAACGGTTTTATTTATATCAACAAGCTGCCTTACAAGTTTCAAAATATCGATTCCGTCACCAATGCCAATACGTGGATCATGTACGGCGCGATTGCGTTAAACGTCATTCTGTCGGTGCTGCTCAGCATTTATCTGTACCGGCCGGTGAAGAACATCGTGCAACTGCTCGGAGGCAGTTCGCTGAAAGGGAATGATTTTGTAAAAATCCAGAGCGGCATCATCAAGGTCCAGCGGGAGAATGAATCCCTGAAGAAGCAGATGGACCTGGTGGATGAAGATATTCGCCGCGGCGTGTTTCTGCAAACGCTGGACGGCCATCACCATTCACGAGAGCAGGAAATGCAGATGCAGAAGCATTACACGCATTTTTTCCAGTGTCGGCATTTCATGATGGCGGCCGTGTATTTGCAGCCTGCCGGCAAGGGGGCAGCCAAGGCGGATTTTGTCCTGGAAGAGTTGACGGCCCAGATCCGAAACGGCCTGCAGGAACGCTATGAACATGTGGTGGTTTATCATATCGAAGAGCTGAGATTCCTCGCGCTCATCGGTTTGGATCAGCCGTCGGACCGCAAGCAGCTGGTATGGAAATTTAAAGAGTATATCGGCCTGTGCAACCAGGACTTTACAGATACGTTTATGGTGTGGGGCTGCGTTAGCCAGACGTATGAATCCAAGATCAGCAATTGTTGCGAGGCATACCGGAACATTAAGGATGGCCGATTATACCGGAATGTGAATGCGGACACGGATATGGTTGATACGGAGCAAATCCGTTACGTCCCGGATATTTATTATCCGCTTCAGAAGATTGAGAAGCTGAGCAACTGCATGCTGAGCGGCAAGGTGGATGAAGGACTGCAGATTGTGAGTGACATTTTTCAGCAGAATGCGGACCTTCATATTCATCATCATCAGATGGTGCACATTGCGAAGAGCATGTTCTTTCTTGTCATGAAGCAGGCGGATTCGCCGTCCGTTGATCGCAATGAGCTGTTTTTGCTGGAGAGTGATTTCATCCGCAAGGTTGATCAAGCCTTTACCTATGAAGAGATCCAGAAGGCGCTAATGGAAGTGATGCGCGTGGTGGCCAATACGCGAAACCATGATCCGCGGAGCAAGCTGAACCCCGCCTTCATCTCGCAATATATCGAACTGCATTATATGGAGAATTTGTATTTGGACCATATGGCCGAAGTGCTGGATACCAGCTCGAAATATTTCTCGAATTATTTCAAGAAGACTTTCGGCGTGAATTATGTGGAGTATTTGAACAAGGTCCGACTATCGCACGCACGTGAATATCTCCGGAACACGGATCTCAGCATTGCCGAAATCGGAGAGAAGACGGGGTATTCGAACTCTTCCACATTTACGACAACGTTTAAGAAGTATAGCGGCGTCTCGCCGAGCGAATATCGGAAAGCATCGGGAAAATAAGGTGGAGCAGGAGGGTTCATATTGAAGGCTGTTGCCACGATTCATGGAAAAGTGATCGTTGATCAAATCGAGAAGCCGGCCGGATTGCCGGCAGGCCATGTGCTGATTCGTACCGAATACTCGGCGGTCAGCCCGGGCACGGAGATGATCTTTATACGAAGAGCATCGGATCAAAAAGTCATTATGGGTTACAGCGCCGTGGGGATCGTCGAAGACTTGGGAGAAGGCGTGAAGGGACTTGCCGTCGGTCAACGGGTGGCCTGTTATGGGGCTCCTTACGTCCGTCATGCCCAGTGGCTTACGGTGCCTTCCAATCTAACGGCGATTGTACCTGATGGAGTGGACCCGCAGGAAGCGGCATTTGCGGGACTGGGAGCGATTGCGATCCATGCCCTGCGGGTTGCGAATCTGCGCTTCGGCGAATCGGCCGTGGTGGTCGGGCTTGGCATCCTGGGGCAGATGATTGCCCAGATCGCTCACGCGGCGGCTTGCCCCGTTGCGGGATTTGATCTGAATCCGGAGCGAGTCCAGGGATTGAAACGGCATATTCCTTATGCCTATGACAATCAGGAGCAGCTTGAGCAGCAGATTCAGCGAATGACCGGTGGTCATGGAGCCGACAGCGTTATTCTGTGTGCAAGTGGCCCCGGGGAAGAACTCATTAACTCTTCGATGACATGGATTAGGGATAAGGGGAAAATCGTCATTGTCGGCGATTTGTCCATGACGTACGCGCGGGACCGGATGTTTGGCAAGGAGGCGCAGGTGCTCATTTCGCGAGCAGGCGGTCCGGGCCGGTATGACGCAAGTTATGAGCTCCGCAATACGGATTACCCGATCGGCTTTGTGCGCTGGACGGAAGGCCGCAACATCGCGGAATATATTCGTTTGTTGGCCGAAGGGAGAATCTCGGTCAAACCGCTGATTTCGCATGTGGTCCCCGTGGATGAAGCGGGCAAGGCTTATGAGCGGTACGGTCCCGGGTCAACGACCCTGGGGACGATATTTAACTACGCGGACAACGCGTGAATTCCGGGAATGGGATTCCCGGTAGAGGAACGAGAAGAGGAATCGTTATAGCTGTCTTTCCGAGCAGTGATGCCACTGCAGAAAGACGGCTTTTTGCGTGCGACGGGATCCGATCTGCCAAACTATTAATTTACAATAATATACAATTAAATTATACTAGTAGTAGATATGGATAATTTATCATTTTATATAGAGATATTTACATATCTAATCTTCTTAGGATTTATACATATAAGCAGCATTCCTCGTTTCCATCGATTTTGGAAGGGTGGTGGTTTATTCGAAACCGTTTTACCAAACTGTAGCGGTAATGGCTTTCCAATTCGAAAAACAAAGGAGCGAAGCGTGATGAAAGTATTCCGAAATTCGATCATCCGTAAGTCGGCTGTGTTGTTCTGTGCTGTTCTACTGATCTTGCCAGCCGGATTGTCTCTGGCGGCCAACAAGCCGTTTCCCCAGCATACATCTTATACGAGCGGTTCGATTAAACCAAACAATGTGACGCAGTCAGCGATGGACAGTGCGGTCAAGAACAAATGGAACAGCTGGAAAGGGTCTTTCCTGAAGCCTGCAGCAACAGGGCAATATTACGTAAAATACAATTCGGCGGGTGAGACAGTGTCCGAGGCTCATGGCTACGGGATGCTCTTCACCGTTCTGATGGCGGGATACGACAGTAATGCCCAGTCGTATTTCGACGGACTTTATCGATATTATAAGGCGCATCCGAGTAATAACAATCCATATCTGATGGCTTGGAAGCAAAACAGCAGCTTTCAGAATATAGGGGGAGCCAATTCGGCAACGGACGGCGATATGGACATTGCTTACGCACTCCTGCTTGCGGACAAGCAGTGGGGAAGCAGCGGATCGATTAATTACCTCCAGGCAGCTAAGGATATTATCAATGCTATCATGAGCAGTGACGTTAATCAGTCCCAGTGGACGCTGCGCTTAGGCGATTGGGCAACAAGCGGCATCTTCGACACAGCCACGCGGCCATCGGATTTCATGCTGAACCATATGAAGGCATTCCGTGCGGCTACTGGCGATGTCCGTTGGGATAATGTCATTAACAAAACCTATACCATCATCAACTCCATCTATAATGGCTACAGCTCCAATACTGGCTTGCTTCCGGATTTCGTAGTCAAGTCGGGCAGCAATTATCAGCCTGCGGAAGGGGGATTCCTGGAAGGGGCGAATGATGGAAAATACTATTACAATTCATCCCGGACTCCTTGGCGGATTACGACTGACTATCTGATGACCGGTGATACGCGTGCGCTGAATCAATTGAACAAGATGAACACGTTCATTAAATCAGCCACAAGCAGCAATCCTGCCAACATCAAGGCAGGGTATAACCTGAACGGCACCGCGCTGGTAACTTATAATAGTGGGGCGTTCTATGCTCCTTTTGGCGTAAGTGCGATGACTTCGTCCAGCCACCAGAGCTGGCTGAATTCGGTATGGAGTTACACGGCGAATGCATCCGCAGAGGGATATTATGAGGAAAGCATCAAGCTGTTCTCGATGATCGTGATGTCGGGGAACTGGTGGACATATTAAACATCACGCCCTTTAAGTTTAAGGAATCATAAAATAAAACCCTGATCCGTTACGGATCAGGTTTTTTTAGTTTTTCCTACCAATAATTGATTTATAGTAAAAAATAATAAGGATTTGCATTGATATTTCACATAGAGCAATGTTAATATCTTATTAAATGTAAAATAATTTATATTAATATGAATTAAATTCAGGCTGATGGCTTAACTAAGGGCATTGACATCTTGGTTTTTCTTTTTGTGAAAGGGTTTACAAGAATGAAATCGGGAACGAAGGGAGAATCGTATGCACAAGAGCATGGTGCGTAAGATGGCTGTGGCAGGGATAGCGGCAGTTTTACTGGTTGGAGGTTTAGGCTCTGCAGGTCAAGGACCTTCGGCGAGCGGTCCGGAGGTAAACGCGGAGGCAGCGCCGCTAAAGAAGGGGGAGAAGGCGCCTATATTCCGAGAGGCATCCGTTCATGATCCGTCCGTCATTAAAACAGGGGATACATACTATGTGTTCGGTTCCCACCTGGCCGCCGCCAAATCGAAGGACCTGATGAGCTGGGGCATGGTGGCGTCGGGGGTCTCGAATGGCAACCCGCTGATTCCGAACGTGACGGAGGAATTGAAGGAAACGCTGGAATGGGCACAGAGTGATACCTTGTGGGCAGCCGATGTGATTCAGCTGGCAGACGGCAAATTCTATATGTACTATAACGCCTGTAAAGGGGATTCTCCGCGATCTGCCATGGGGATTGCGGTTGCAGATCAGATTGAGGGGCCTTATAAGGATACGGGCATTATTCTGAAATCCGGCATGTGGGACGAGATCAGTGAGGATGGAACCATCTATGATGCAACGAAGCACCCGAATGTGGTGGATCCGGATGTGTTCTTTGATAAGAACGGCAAGCTGTGGATGGTATACGGCTCCTATTCCGGCGGGATTTTTATCATGGAGCTGGATCCGAAGACCGGAAAACCGCTGCCTGGGCAGGGATACGGCAAGAAGCTGCTCGGCGGCAACCACAGCCGGATTGAAGGGCCGTACATGCTCTACAACCCGGTGACGGATTATTATTATCTGTATCTGTCCTATGGCGGATTGGATGCGGTTGGCGGCTACAATATGCGGGTCGTCCGCTCCAAAAATCCGGACGGTCCTTTCTACGATGCGGAGGGTAACGATATGAGAGAGGTGAAGGCGGATCCTTCCCTTCCGCTCTTTGATGACCGGTCGATTGAGCCGTATGGCGTGAAGCTGATGGGGAACTATTTGTTTAAGCGCTTGATCGGCGATCCGGGAACGGGAATTGGCACGGGGGCCGTATCGCCGGGCCATAACTCCGTCTATTACGATGAACGGAGTGGAAGAACATTCCTTATTTTTCACAGCCGCTTCCCGCAGCGGGGGGAAGAGCATGAAATCCGGGTGCATGAATTGTATATGAACCAGGACGGCTGGCCGGTATCCGCTCCATACCGCTATGCGGGTGAAGAAGCCAAGGAATCCAAGAAAATCACGCCGAATGATGCGGCAGGAGACTACAAGCTGATTCAACACGGAAAAGATATTTCGTCCGTCATCAAAGAATCGGTGCCAATGGAGCTTCATAAGAACGGCAAAGTTACGGGCGAAGCAGAAGGCACATGGAAGATCAGCGGAAAGCGGGATGTGTTGCTTACCCTGGATGGAAAGAGTTATAAAGGCGTATTAACTCCGCAGTGGGATCCGGAAGCGAAGCGGCAGGCGATGACCTTTACGGCCCTCGCGGCCGATGGAACCGCCGTGTGGGGTGTTCGTCAGTTTGATCGGAGCGACAGGGAACTTGTGGATGCCGTGCAGAAGGACCTGTTCCTCGGGGATGTGAGCGGTGTGTTCTACGATCTTGATTTGCCGTCAGAGGCTTCCGGCGGTGCGGTCATTCGCTGGAGTTCCTCTCATCCCGAGGTTGTATCAGCCGAAGGTAAGGTCCATCGTCCTGCTGCCGGGGCCGGGGACGCGAAGGTGACGCTGACCGCTCAGATAACGAAGGGTAAAGTGAAGACTTCCAAAGCCTTTGACGTGACCGTGCTGCAGCAGTCGGCAGGGCCGTTGCTGCTGAATTATCCATTCAGTGAGAATGAGGGTGGCTCGGTATTAGACAGCTCGGATAATGGATTTCACGGCAAGGTCCTTGGAGGGGCCCAGTGGAATGAGAAGAGCCGGCAGAGAGGCGGAATGGACTTTGGCGGGACAGACGGCTACATTGAGCTGCCGAGTCGGGTTACGGATACAGAGGACTTTACCTTTGCGGCTTGGGTATATTGGAAGGGTGGAGCGCCCTGGCAGCGAGTGCTGGACGTAGGGAATGGACTTGCCAGGCATATGTTTCTGACACCATCCCAGCATTCGGGCGTTCTTCAATTCACGCTGCATGGCAGTGAGGGAGACCAGAGTCTCTTGTCAAAGGCACCGCTGCCGAGCCATGAATGGACGCATGTTGCGGTCACGCTGCAAGGGAATACCGGTAAGCTGTACGTGAACGGTCAAGTCGTTGCATCTGGTGATCATATGAAACTGAATCCGAATGAACTACTGGCAACGGAAGCTTATTTAGGTAAAAGCCGTTTTGCGGCCGATCCTTATTTTAACGGGAGCTTGGATGAGGTGCGGATTTATAACGAGGCGCTAACCGACAGCGAAATCAAGAAGCTGGCGGAATGACTTACACAGTGCAATCATGAGTTATGGGTTTTGAGTTTTGCGTGCAGACTACCGTCTGCACGCTTTTTTGTATTGGCGTTTAAAATAACGGTTGACAGAAGGGTGTATATCAGATATCTTAATATTAAGTTAAGTGACTATATAAAAGTTAGTTGGTTGAAAGGAGTAAGTTTAAAGTGTTTAAACGTTAGCGAAGATGAAGCAGGTTAATCATTCTATATGTATATATCTTTAAATTAAGATATCGATGAATGGTATCGATGAATTTCTATAAATAATAAAAATGAATATGGAGGCGTATAAAATGGCTATAGATATTGGATTGTTGTTACTTCGTTTGGTGGTTGGGTTGTCGTTCATGGCGCACGGTGCACAGAAGCTGTTTGGATGGTTTGGCGGTTACGGGCCGAAGGGGACAGGCGGCTGGATGGAATCGGTTGGCATTAAGCCTGGTGTCGCAATTGCGGTGTTGTCAGGTCTGATGGAACTGGTTGGCGGGCTGTTGTTTGCTGCCGGATTTCTCACGGTGCTTGGCGCAGCGCTGATCACGCTAACGATGCTGGGTGCAATTGTGAAGGTGCATGGCCGGAACGGGTATTGGTCTACAGCGAATGGATATGAGTATAATCTGCTGTTGATCGCAGTCGCAGTTGGACTGGCACTCACGGGTGCAGGTGCATATTCACTGGATGCGGTAATCTTTAACTAATCGATAATGGGGGCGCGCAGATATGAGTGATCTGACAACATTAATTAAGAGCCGGAGATCGGCTAATCTGTTTATGGAAGGGATTGAAATCCCGGATAAGGATTTGAATGATATATTTAATGAAGTTAAATATGCACCTTCGGCTTTTAATTTGCAGCATACACACTATGTTGTAGTTAAGGATCCCGATATCAAGCACAAAGTTTATGAAGCCGCCAACAAGCAGCATAAGATACTCACTGCATCGGCCGTTGTCGTTGTGCTGGGGAATAAGCAGGCCTACCGGGAAATCGGGAAAATGAACGAGGGCTTTCTAAATTTGGGCGTGATCGACAAGCTCGAATATGACATGACGGTTGAATCCGTCACGAACTTTTATGAAGCGGGTGGAGAATCCTTTATGAGGGATGAAGCCATTCGCAATGCCAGTCTATCCGCGATGCTGATGATGATGGTGGCCAAGGACAAGGGGTGGGATACCTGTCCGATGATCGGTTTTGATCCCGTGGCTCTGCAGAAGGAACTGGATATCCCTGATGCTTATGTGCCTGCCATGCTGATCGCGATCGGCAAGGAAGATGCAAGAAAGCCACGTCCCCGGGGTTACCGCAAGCCCGTACTGGAATTTGTAAGCTATAATCAATTTTAAATGATGCATGATATGAGAGGGAGCTCCCGCTGCAGGTCTTTAGATCTGACGGGAGCTTTTTTTCATCCGCTTTGATAAACATTCCTCTCCGTTTTGACGATGATGAATATAAAGAGATCGGTGCAGCGCCAATCCTAAATACGAGTGTATTCATTATATATGGGGGTGAACGAAATGAAGACGAGGAAGCGGGCGTATCAGCGATTCGGACAGATCATAGTGCTGGCTGTCATGACAATTATGTTACTGGTGGCATGCACGAAGGAGGTACCGGGATCCATACCGCAAAATAGATCGACTGCCGCGGAGCCGAGCGCAGGAGAAGCTGGGAATCCATCGGAAATGCCGGCAGCGGCAACGGTAAGCTCGCGTACGGCATTCCAGCCGGAAGATCAAAGAAATCACCAGGTTAAGCAAGAAGCGGAGTCGCCAGAAGGGGAGTCCAATTATGACCCGATTGAAGCAGTTCTCAATATGTATGAGGCGCTTCAGGCTAACGATTCTACATTATATTTCCGTTATGCTGACATTCCGAGCGTTCGTATGTCCCCCGCCAAGCTGAAGGTGTTATTCGAAGAGGCTGGCAAGCGTGAAGTGAGACCGGAACGGTTCAAGCTTTTTGATAGAGAAGGGCTGGATCGGGAGAGCCGTCAGATGTTAGCTCTTACGTACGGCAGCCAAGCCGAAATTGTGCTGGAAGAGCTTAGTCAGGGCGATCATAACCTGTGGTTTGTGACGGCGTTTACGGATGGACTTAAAGTGGTAGAGCAATCCACGGTCTATCCCGGAGCCTACGAGCTTGGAAGAGAGGCGACAATGGAAGAACTTATCGCGATAGAGATCCAGCATACGGCTGAAGATAGGGAATTTCTTGCGGCAAAAGCGAAGCAGCCTGTATGGAACCCGGTGCAGACCGTTTCCTTACTGTACCAGGCAGCGCAGGCGGAGGATGCAGAAACCTTTTATGAGATGTCCGGTGGGGGCGAGGGATACTTTTCGGGTCAGTACGCCCGGGACATGGTGGAATTTACGGAATGGATGAAATCTTTTGAAAGCGTGCAGCATATTTCAATCGAATCGGTTCCGCCGGAGAATATGGCCGGGAGTTATAGAGAAGAATATAATAAAAGCTTTGGCGACACATGGCAATTCATTGTGGCTTGGGACCCAAAGCATGAAGCAGGCTACCAAGGGACATACTGGATTATGGCGCCTAGCGAAGACGGAATTCAATATGTGGTAAAGCAGACGCTTACCGCCAATCTGGAATCTTTTTTCAAGTGAGGAATGGAATACATACATAGCGAAGACAAATATAGCAGCGCCGCTCATGAAGTGAACGATGACCAAATCGGGTCACAGTTCAAGAGCAGGGCTGCTATATTATCGTCAATGGGCTTGGTTAAATTACGGCTGAAGATTTTGGAGCATATCCATCGTTTCGTTTATTTTAGTAATGGTTTGAACGATGTTGGAATTCTGGAAGTCGGTCACTCCGTTTTGAATTTGATCCATGTAGCCGTTGATGTCAGTCAGCAGCGTGTCATTTAAACCGACCAGCTGTTCATGGATGTTCTGCGCAAAAGCAGGGGCTTCAATGCCGTTAAACTCCGAGATCCGGGTTTTCATCGCTTCGAGTTCCTTGGTCAGCGTTTCCTTGGCATCTGTATTCGTAGCGGCTTGTTGGGCAAGCTCCGGAATAGACTCGGCAAATTGAGATGTTTCATTAATAAACGTGGTAGCTTCTTTTGTATAATCCAAAGAATTGTTCACGCTGTCCACCAAGGAGCAGCCGGAAAGAACTCCCAGTACAAGTGAAATCAACAATAATCTTTTGATCATTCTCATCCTCCTGTCGTCTAAACGCAGTTCTTATACGTTGTATACGTATGGCCAGGAGAATGGTTGTATTTTTTTCGCGGATTAATATTTCCCCAGCAGCCAGCGAATAAGCTCAATCAAACCCGCCAGGATGCCGCCGGACCAGGGGCTTTCGACTGAAGGAGCGGGCTGCTCGGGCTGGATGCCTTTCCCCAGCGAAGTCACGTCAACGGAAGAGGAGGAACCGGTATTTCCGCATAGATGGGGCTTGAGCTTCTGCCCGTTTTTGTCGGCGAACACGATATATTCCTTGCCTGTTTCAAAGGATTCCCAGCCATTGGAATAAAGGGTGACGGTAGGGGAATCAGAATCTCCTTTCCACCATTCGGCAACCTGAAATACATAGCTGCTTTTGGATATATCGGCTTTAGGGTTGGACGAGGCCAACGTGCCCCTGAATACCGCATCCGAGGTTTTTAATTCTTCGGTAACCTTTCGAGGCTCCGCGCATGACAATGCGGATGCCGTGGAGTGATCTGCGCCTAGCCATAATCCGACAGTAAGGGAAAGAGCGATCATGGCGAGAAACCCTTTATTCATATCGACGCCTCCTTTCGGGATGATTATGTATTTAGACGAGGAGGGTTTCACCATTGTTGCAGCGTTACTTGGAAATAAATTCGACGCAAAATGGCTCCGAGGAGGATTAAGTATTGAATTCTTAGTTTCTGCCAGAAGCGCAAATACCCCGCAAGCCAAAATGGCTGCGGAGCAGAATTGAACCTGGGCGCGCGTATCGCGGGTCGATTGCTTTTTTCACGATCATGATTAGCGTTCCAGCATGTGAGCGGGAATAGCAGTTAGATCTGCTTTGCTTCCAGCCGTTTGGCGATGATGGACAGAAGATAATTCAGCGTGAAGTACAGCAACGACGCAAAAACAAGGGCGGGAATAACATAGTCATAGCTGGAACCGCTAAGAATTTGTACGTTGCGCATCAGCTCAGGCAGCGAAATGATCACGGCGAGCGAGGTGTCTTTAATGAGCGAGATGAACTGGCTCACCATGGGCGGGGACATCCGGCGCAGCGCTAGCGGGAGAATCACGTGCCGCAGTGTCTGCATATAAGAGAGACCCGACGCCCGGGCCGCTTCGATCTGGCCTTTATCCACCGATACGAGGCCGCTGCGGACAATTTCGGCGATCATGGCTCCTTCAAAAATGCTCAGGCCGACGACAGCCGCCCAGAAAGTGGGGATTCGAATCCCGGTCTGCGGCAGAACCATGCCGATAAAGAAAATGATCAGCAGCAGCGGCAGATTGCGGATTATATCCACCAAAAAGGCCGTTGTCCTCGACAGGAAGGGCGTTTTCGTATATCTCACGGTCCCGAGCACGGTTCCAATGATGAAGCTGAACACAATGGATAAGCCGGCAACCTGCACCGTGATCCAAAAGCCTTGAAGGAGATATCGCAGATTCGGCCAGGAGTACGCACCGATAAAATCCATCTCATGCCACCTCCTGTTTATTGGGCAAACTTGCGTTTAACGTCAATTGCTTCTCGCAAAGCGGCGCTCCATATAATGGACGGCCAGGCTGAGCGGTATGGTCAGGAGCAGGTAGAACAGGGCTACAAACGTATAGACGGGAATGCCTTTGAAGGTGCTCAGGTTAATCAGATCGGCATAATACATCAGGTCGAGTCCGGCGATAACGCCGAGGACCGAAGAATTCTTAACCAAATTGATCAATTGGTTGCCGATGGCCGGCAGTACGATTTTGATCGCCTGCGGAAGTATGATGTAGCGCATATTCTGGATATAACTCAGCCCGGAAGAGCGGGCCGCCTCCGACTGTCCGGAGGGCACCGCTTGAATCCCCGCCCGAATGGCTTCGGCAATGAAAGCAGCCGTGTACACCATCAGCCCAAGCGTACCCGAAGTAAACGGGTCAACCGGTATGCCGAGAGAGGGCAGGCCCAGGAAAAAGAAAAAGACAACCACCAGGAGTGGAATGTTGCGGATAAACTCTACATAGATGGCGCCAATGGCTTTCAGTATGCGGAATGGGGCAATCCGCAGGATCGCGATCAAGGTGCCTAGCACCAAGCTGCCGATCAGCCCAAGCAGGCTGGCGAGAATGGTCTGGCCCAGGCCAGCCATAAATTGATCCCAATGCTGGACCAGGATGTTAAAATCCCACAAGGTCAAAATGCCTCACCTCCAATGGGGGATGATGATCGGGTGGCCGGTCAAAAGAAGCCAGGCAGTTCCGCCCCGCAAAAGGGAGGAACCTGATTGGAGCCATGATGCCTTAGGACCGGCCCGACCATTACATGCTTGCGGTTATTCCGGTTTCACGCCCATCCATTGCTCATACAATTTGTCGTATTCGCCGCTATCCTTCAGCTCCTTCAACAGCTCATTGACGGTTTTCACAAACTCCGGATTCCCTTTTTTGATGGCCATGCCGTATGGTTCATCCGTAAAGTTTCCGCCGACCAGCTCGAAGCTGGGGTCCTGCTGCTGCATACCGAGGAGGATGGAATTGTCGGTGGTCAGGGCATCGCCCTGTCCCGCCTTGAGTGCGGTGAAGGCGTCCTGATAATTCTCGAATTCGAGAATGACGGCGTCGGGCGCTTTCTCACGGATATTTTGCGCAGAGGTAGAGCCCTTTACCGTGAGCACCTTCGTATCCTTGTTTAAGCTTTCCAGACCCGTGATCGGGCTGCCCTTCTTCACCAGCAGGGATTGGCCGGCTTCAAAATACACATCGCTGAAGTCCACCTGCTCCTTGCGCTCTTCTGTTATGGTCATCGTGGCGATAATGATGTCGATGTCCCCGTTCTTCAGCATGTCGATCCGGGTTTTGGAGGTAACCTCCTTCAGCTCGACCTTGGTCTCGTCACCGAGAATCTTTTTGGCCAGCGCTTTGGCGATGTCGATATCGAAGCCCTCTACATTGCCGGTGGCAGGGTCCTGCAATCCGAACAGCTTCGTATCATATTTCACGCCAGCTACAAGCTTGCCGCGTTTTTTGATCGCCTCGAGGGTATCCGTATTGCCGGAACCCCCGCACCCTGATGCGACCAGCATCATCACTAACACCAGAAGGGCCGCACTCCACCTGAAAGGCCTTGTAAATCTTTTCTTCATACACCAGATCCCCCTTAAAGATATGAATTCTCTGAACAAGCAAACTCCTAACGGCGCGTTGTCCGAGCGTGGACTCCTTGTCTCTTGCGGCAGCCATCATGACAATCCTAAAAAGCAAGCGGCAATTCCTTTTCCACCCCTACGAACCAAGTCCAGGTTAGTGATGCAGCAGGCGGCTCAGGAACGCCCGTGCTCTCTCTTCCCGCGGCTGATTGAAAAAATCGGAGGCGGGTGTATCCTCGATAATCCGGCCTTCATCCATAAAGACGATTCGATCTGCGGCTTCGCGGGCGAAACCCATCTCATGGGTAACCACGGCCATAGTCATGCCTTGATGAGCGAGTGAACGCATGACATCCAGCACTTCGCCGATCATCTCCGGGTCGAGTGCGGACGTCGGTTCATCAAACAGCATAATCTTCGGATTCATGGTCAATCCGCGGGCAATCGCCACCCGCTGCTGCTGACCACCGGAGAGTTGGGAAGGATAGCTATCCGCTTTGTCCGCAATTCCGACTCGCTGCAGGTACGTCATCGCTTTTTCCGTCGCTTCCGCTTTGGACATCCCCAGCACCTTCATGGGTGCGAGAATGATGTTGTCGATCACCTTTTTGTGCGGGTACAGGTTGAAATGCTGGAAGACCATCCCGATATCCCGCCTAAATGTATTGATGTCGATCTTTCGGTTATGCAGCTTGACGCCATTCACGACAAGCTCGCCATCCGTAATGCTTTCGAGCCGATTGATACACCGCAGCAGCGTGCTTTTACCGGAGCCGGAAGGTCCAACGATGACAACGACTTCCCCCTGGGAAATGGTTAGGTCGATTTCTTTCAGAACATGGAAGGTTCCGAAAAATTTGTTGACGCGGCTAAATTCAATCAGTAGAAATCCCCTCCTATTCATTTCGAATTGGACGCTTGCATGCATGTAAGCTTGTGACCTGTCTTGGTGCCAGGCCCTTTTTACACTGGTATGGCAAAGGGAGCTTGTTCCATGCCACTTTTAGGAAAATTTAGTATCCAAGCGGTGGGGAGTGAGATATAATAGGGGGCGTATTCATATGAAGGAGGCCACATGGATAAACGTGCAAAAATAACTGAAATCGACCTGGTTCGGGGCTTTGCGATGATGGGCGTGCTGATGGTGCATGCGACGTCGTTCGCCACAGTTCAGATGCGCGGGGACGATTTTTTTGGCTTGTATAACTTCCTGAACATATTCTCGAAGGTTGGAACGACGACTTTCATATTTCTGAGCAGCTTTGTGCTGTTCTATAACTATTATCACCGCCCGTTCAAAGGCCGTGACTTGGCACGGTTCTTCAAGAACCGGCTGATGTATATTCTGGTACCGTATCTGCTGTTCTCGGTGTTATTCTTTACGGTGGCCTGGTATCATCGCGGGGGGGAGTCAAATCTGGCGGCAATGCTGGAAAGCTTCTGGCCCAAGCTGGCGACGGGGAAATCCTACACGCACTTATATTTCATCTTCATTAACATCCAGTTCTATCTGCTGTTCCCGCTCGTGCTGATGCTGCTGAAGCGATTCCGCGGCTTCGCGGCGGTCTGCGTGCTGGTCGGCATTGTACTGCAGTGGGTGTTCTATATCGGCAATGATGCCTGGTGGGACGTAACGAACCGGAACAGCTGGTCGCTGTCGTTTCTGTCGTATTATTTTCTCGGGGCATGGATCGGCATTTATTATGACCGGGTCAAGGATTGGCTGACTTCAGCGCAGCATGCCGCAAGACCGGCCCTGCGCAAGCTGGGCTGGGTCGCGCTCTGGGCGATATGGCTGGGGGCCGCCCTGGTGCATATCGGCCTGCGATACAATCAGCGGCTGCTAGGGACGGAATATCATCCGCTGCTCTACGATGCCTTCTGGAATGTGCATACGTTAACCACTGCCCTGGTCTTGCTCCAGGTCGCGCTGGTATTTGGGAATAAGAGGGTATGGTGGTTGAACGGATTCAGACGGCTCGGGGTGTATTCCTTCGGCGTTTATCTGGTGCATCCGCTGGTCCTGCTCTTCTACCGGGACTTTCCTCCGCAGACGGAGAATTCCTGGCTGATGCTGGCTTGGTATGCCGGCGGGCTCGTCTGCGCACTGGCGGTTTCGTATGTGGTGGTCTACAGCATTAGCCGTCTCGGGGGCTGGACCTGGATCTTTTTCGGCAAACTGCCGGGCAGCTTGTGGACGGGAAGATCACCAAATCCTCCTGTTCCGGCTCAGCCGGTTACGGAGGCATCATCGTAAGTTCGATAAAGTGGAAAAGGCGCAATCTTCGCTAAGAGGAGAGCGCCTTTTCTTTTTGCCCGAGTGGCGATATTTCAGAATGATTCCCTGATTTTCGGAATGAGGCTTATCATCTGGGATGTCATGCTATATTTGGTTTGATACTCGGTCTGTGGGTGGTACGAAGACGTTGCTAAGTACAGGTCAATTACATTCGTTACAGACATGAAAAGCGAGGGAGTGCCAATATGAAGGATAGCAGAGATTCCTTAGTAAACGGTTTCATAAAGGCGGACGGCAAGCGCATAGTTAATGGAGATGGTCAGGAAATTCTGCTGCAGGGAGTCGGGCTTGGCAGCTGGCTGCTGCCGGAAGGGTACATGTGGAAGATGCCGGAGCAAGGAGACCGACCTCGGCGCATCGAAGGCATGGTTAGGGACCTGATCGATGAGGAAAAGGCGGCGGCTTTTTGGGAAGCCTATTATGAGCTTTATATCGCGGAAGCCGATATCCGGCAGATCGCTGCCGAGGGCTTTAACTCCATCCGGGTGCCGATCAATGCCAGGTTTATGATGGCGGAAGGACAGCAGCCGCCTTTTGTATATCACGAAGGCCATTTGAAGCTCATCGATCGGGTGATCGATTGGTGCAGGACGTATTCGCTGTATGTTATTCTGGATTTGCATGGCGCGCCAGGCGGACAGACCGGCGCGAATATCGATGATTCCGAGCGGGATTTGCCAGAGCTGTTCACGGATCGGCTGAATGTGGAGCGAACCGTGGCGCTGTGGCGTATGCTGGCAGAACGCTATAAAGACGAGTGGATCGTGGCCGGTTACGACCTGCTTAACGAGCCGCTGCCTGACTGGTTCAGCGAGTATCATGATCGGGTGATGCCGCTGTATAGGGAAATCACCGCGGCTATACGCGAAGTGGACAAGCGCCATATGATCATTTTGGAAGGTGTCCACTGGTCAACGGACTGGAGCATTTTCGACGAGAAATTTGACGATAACCTGATGCTGCAGTTCCATAAGTACTGGAATAATCCCGACACGGAGAGCATTCAGAAGTATCTGGATCTTCGCGAAGAATGGAATGTGCCGATCTTCATGGGTGAAGGCGGCGAGAACAACCCGCAGTGGTATACGGGCGCATTCCGGTTGTTCGAGGATCATAACATATCCTGGAACTTCTGGACCTGGAAGAAGATGAACACTCAAAACTCGCCGTTCTCGATCCGCATGCCGGAAGGCTGGGAGAAGCTGACGGGTTACCTGGAAGGCGGAGAGAAGCCCTCTTCAGCCGAAGCGGAAGCGATTCTGGGCGAATATCTGGATCATCTTCCACTGGCAGCCTGCGATGCTTATCCGAACGTATCCCGGTCATTGCTGCGCCGGCTGCCCATTCAGATTCCGGCAGAGTTTTACGGATATCGGGGTGAGGGTGTCTCTTATCATATTGAGGCGAAGGCCAGTCAGGATATCGGGTTCCGGGTTCATGACGGTGTTCCGATGCGGATGATGACGGGCAAGGCGGAGAAACCAAGCTACGCTCCGGAAGGCGGCAAGCCATGGATAGAGGATAACCTGGTATGCGTGCAGCTCCGGGAGGGAGATTGGCTCGCTTATGCTGCGAATTGCGCTTCCGCAGACGTTTTTCATCTGGACATTCGGGGACGCATTCCCGAAGGGACGGTGGATTTGATGCTCCAGATCGGGGACCGGGAGCCTGAGCTTATCTCCTTGTCTGACTCTGACTCTGGCGAAGGACAGTGGGACATCCATAGGGTGGCTGAGGCTATGCCGATTGAGGAAGGCCCTGTGAATCTGGTGTTCATGGTAAATAAGGGCCGAATCGAGCTGGATTGGCTGGAATTTATTGAAGCGCGTATAAATTTATAAGGTGAAGGGAAGATAGAGCTATGACGAAACAAGCTGCAATATCAGAAGGGTTGTACCAATGGCTGGATGGCTCGGATCTGGAGTCGAAACAGCACGAAGCGATGATGCTATTGAGCGCAACGGAAGATGGATGGCCGCATACGGCCATGCTCAGCGTGGGGGAGGTTTTGGCCTTAGACCGCAACCGGCTACGACTTGCGTTATGGCAGGGGACGACTACGACTGGCAATCTTCTTCGGTCCGGACAGGGTACGTTGGTGGCGATTCATGATGGAGCGGCCCATTATGTTCGGCTGCGTCTTCAAGGGCTTCCCGATCTGCCGGATGCCCGGCATCCGCTGCAGCGTTTTGAGGCCGAGGCAGTGGCTGTTCGCGAAGATACCGCCAACTATGCGGATATTATTTCGGCCGTGAAGTTTCAACTGCACAACCCGGAGGAAGTCTTGCAGCGCTGGAAGGAAACGCTGGAGGAATTACGAAAGTAAACGTTTACGGCGTGAAAAACCTGCTCAAGATCTAGCTCCCGGCATATGCCGGGAGTTGTATATGCCTACTCATGCCTAATCGGAATGATGCCGAAGAAAATAACTTTAATTTTTCCGCAGAATCTTTTGCATTGGTATTTGCTATCGGCAGTAAAATGTGTTAAGATATGAATATCGAAATCGACCTGAATTCACATATTGTAGAGGGTTGTCATTTCTGGTAACCTTGTGCAATATGTGAATTTTTTTATTCCGTCTGCGAAGAAAAAAGGTCATGTAAATATATATCAAGGAGGATTCCCCCATGCAAACAGGAACTGTTAAATGGTTTAATGCTGAAAAGGGCTTTGGTTTCATCGAAGTTGAAGGCGGTAACGATGTATTCGTTCACTTCAGCGCGATCCAAGGCGACGGCTTCAAAACGCTTGACGAAGGCCAACGCGTTGAATTCAACATTGTTGAAGGAAACCGTGGACCACAAGCTGAGAACGTTGTTAAATTGTAATTACAATTGAAGACTGCCCTTAATGTGTGACATTAAGGGCAGTTTTCTTTTATACGGCGTTTCTATTTTCTAAGACGAGAATAAGGAGGAGCGTTCATGTATTCGCGTAAAAACTCGATGGAGAGTATTCCTGAAGAAATAACAGAAGTATGGGCATGCACGAAGGAAGACTGCAAAGGGTGGATGCGGGACGATTTTGCGTTCGACACGGAACCAGTATGCCATTTGTGTCAATCCCCTATGGTCAAAGAAACGAGAAGCCTGCCGCAGCTAGTTAATACCAATAAACAACAGAAATCTCTGGCTAAGGGGATTCAGATCGAGCGCAAATAGCAGCTAATACCTAGAGAAAGCGCTGGGCAAACACAAATTCTTCTTGAAGCTACCTTCGGATTTTATGGTAAATCCGTCTATTTCTGTTTCATTGGAAGGAGAATGGTTAGTAATATGTGTACCCTTTCGTTCTCATTCAGAATGATTTACAGCATAAGGGACGCAAAATTCAAAGGAGTGAAATGTATTGAACACGCAAACCGAGGTACTGAAGCGAAACATTGACAACATGATCAGCCAGGATAACCAAGGCGGCTTGAACGATCAGGAGAAATTCATCATGCAAAAGCTGATGCGTGAGAAATACCAACAGGAACACGAAAGCAAACAGGAACAACGTGAGGAAGACAAAGGGGAATAACTGGGGAACCGTTTGATATACTTGAGGATATAAACGATAAACGTCGCCGCGTCGATCCAAGGGATCGCTTGTGGCGAACAATCGATAGCAAGAGGGAAGGCATGAATGGCAGCTATGGAGGCTGCTGTTCATGCCTTTTTTTGTGCCAGGAATGAGCACGCACAGGGCGCAATATTTCGTTTTTAGGATGCATTTTTTCGTAAATGCCGAAGCCTACCCGAAAAATGAGCCCCTTGAAACGAAATCTGAAACCTTTCGTGCAGAGAAAGGACGATCTACAATATAAACATAGAGAATGTAAAGGTTTTCAAAATGATAGGATCAACTTGGAGGTCATAACCATGCAAAATCAACTTCATGCCGATGTTTCCGAAACCGGTGTCGGTCCCGCAATGGAGCCTTCTGTACAGAAGAAGCTTGACAGAAAAAGATGGCTCAGAAAGCTCTATGGCCAACGACATCTTCAAATTATGGCGCTGCTCGGCGTTGCGTGGATGATCATCTTTAACTACATTCCGATGTACGGTGTCATCATTGCATTTAAAGAATTCAATATCGTGAAGTCCATCGGCGAAGCTCCATGGGTTGGATTTGAGCATTTCAAGGAGTTTTTCTCAGACGAGGACTTTACGAACGTGATGCGGAACACGCTCGGGATCAGCTTGCTGAAGCTGTTTATCGGATTTCCGCTTCCGATCATTTTTGCACTCTTTCTGAACGAGATCCGGTCCGTTCGCTACAAGAGGACCATTCAGACGATTTCTTATTTGCCTCACTTCTTGTCATGGGTCATTCTGGGCGGCATTCTGATGACCTGGCTTGCGGATATCGGGATTATCAACAATCTATTGCTGGCTCTGCATATTATCGATGAGCCGATCACCTATCTGGCCGAACCGAAATACTTCTGGGGAATTATTATTACTTCGGATATATGGAAGGAGCTTGGGTGGTCCGCGATTATCTATCTGGCGGCCATTGCCAGCATTTCGCCTGAAATGTACGAGGCGTCGACGATTGATGGCGCAGGTCGGTTTCAGAAGATGTGGTACATCACCCTTCCCAGTATCAAATCGACCATATCCATTCTCTTCATTCTTGCGGTTGGTGGTGTGCTGAACTCCAACTTCGATCAGATTTTGGTGCTCCGAAACACGCTGAACGAAAGCGCGAGCAACGTCATCGATATTTTCGTCTACCACACCGGGATGCAGAACGGACGATACTCCTACGCGCAAGCCGTTGCATTGTTTAAGTCCGTCATTGCGATTATCCTGCTGTTGATCGCGAACAAGGTGACCAAAAAACTGAACGACACATCACTATTCTAGCGAGACCAGCGAGAAGGGAGACGAATAATCCATGTTTAAACGCAGAACCAAAGGCGAAGCCTTCTTCGATATATTCAATAATTTCGGCATGCTGATCGTATGTTTTCTGACGATCTACCCGATTTGGTACGTGCTGGTGAATGCCTTCAACGACGGGCAGGACGCCATGCGCGGAGGGATCTACTGGTGGCCGCGGATGTTCAGCCTCGAGAATTTCAGCGCGGTGTTCCAGAGCTCCGGCATCATGACGGCGATGGGCATTACCGTAACCAAAACCGTGATCGGCGTGTTCATTCACGTCCTCTTCACCGCCATGGTGGCTTATGCATTTTCGCGGAAGGGTCTTATTGGCGGTAAAATCTATATTTTGCTGGGAACCGTAACGATGTTTTTCGGCGGCGGACTGATTCCTACTTATCTGTTGATCAAGGATTTGAATATGCTTGACAGTTTCCTGGTTTACATCATACCAGCCATGTTCAGTTTCTTTGATCTTATTATCTTCATGACCTTCTTCCGAGAAATTCCGGACGGTCTGGAGGAAGCTGCGAAGATCGACGGGGCCAATGATTGGTCGATCTTCCTAAGGGTGGTGCTGCCGGTATCGATGCCGGTTATTGCGACAATCGCGTTGTTTCATGGGGTGTTCCAGTGGAATGACTATTTCACCGGCGTCATCTACATCAACAATACGGATCTGCAGCCGATCCAGACGTATCTGTATAAGGTCGTCGCACAATCCAGCTCCAATCAGATGATGGCCCAGGTGCCGGGCGGCGTTGCCAAGACGGTCACCTCCCAATCGATCAAAATGGCAACCATGGTTGTAACGACGGCGCCGATCGTATTCGTCTATCCGTTTCTGCAGCGGTATTTCGTCAAAGGGATGATGATCGGCTCCATTAAAGGTTAATTCTCGGTGTCTGATCATGCAGCTTCCCTCTCCCGGGGAGAGGGAAAGTTCTTACAGGTAGCTTCTCTTGCCTAATTTGGCGGGAGTTCTATATAATCATATTTTTAAATAAGAAAAGGGGTAAACACATGAGCAAGATGCTTAAGCCAAAGAGCCTTCTGTTGTTGATGTTCGCACTGGTCATGGCCTTTACAACAGCATGCTCGTCCGGCGGTGATAATAGCGGCGCGTCGGAAAAAGAAAAAGAGGAAGAAAAGCCGGCAGAAGAAGTAAAATTGACTCAGGATCAGCCGGGATGGGAAGTCGACACCTCCCCGATTACATTTGACTGGTACATCAACTTTGCCTGGTTCCCGAACAAATGGGGCGAGGACATTACTTCTCAATACGTAACCAAAAAGACGGGGGTTAATCTTAATCTGATCGTACCTGCGGGGAACGAAGCCGAGAAGATGAATACGATGATCGCTTCCGGTACATTGCCAGATTTTATTACGCTAGGGTGGTATGAAGACGCTGTCAAAAAGATGATTGAAGGTGACCTGGTCCTGCCGCTGAACGAATTGGCTGATCAATATGATCCGTATTTCTATAAGGTAACGGACCCTGCGAAATTGTCATGGTACACCAAGGATGATGGTAACATTTACGGTTATCCGAATGCTTCCTCATCACCGAAGGACTATGAGAAGTTTGGCGACAACATCACTTCGAACCAAACCTTCTTGGTACGCAAAGACATGTATGAGGCACTGGGAAGCCCGAATATGCGCACACCGGAAGGTTTCCTGAAAGCGCTTGAGGACGCCAAGAAAATGTTCCCGGATGTGAACGGGCAGCCGCTCATTCCGTTTGGATTGCATGATTTCCATGAAAAAGGAAACAGCTCTTTGGAGGGTTACCTGCAGAACTTCCTTGCCATTCCACAGGATAAAGACGGGAAATTGAATGACCGTTCAACAGATCCGGAATATGTAAAATGGTTGAAAACCTTGCGTCTTGCTAATGAAAAAGGATTGATGTCTAAGGATATTTTCGTGGATAAACGTCCGCAGATGGAAGAAAAAATCGCACAGGGACGCTATTTCGCGATGCTGTACCAACGCAGCGATATGGCGAACCAGCAGAACGCGTTGTATGCAAACGATCCGAATTCCGTCTATATCGCTGTGGATGGGCCGGCTAACACCAATCTGGATCAGCCGACGCTGTCGGGTCCTTCGATCTCCGGTTGGACGGTAACCTTGATCTCGAAAAACGTAAAAGACAAAGCGCGTGCCATTCGCTTCCTGGATTACCTGATCTCCGAAGAAGGTCAGCGTGATACTTACCTTGGCGAGAAAGGCGTGACATGGGATACCATCGATGGCAAAGACCAATTCCTGCCAGAAGTTGCAGAGCTGTTGAACAGCGACCGCGGCGCATTCGACAAGAAGTATGGAGCATCCCATACCTTCTGGATGATGATGGATAACAATGTTACGCAGCCTTGGGCGCCTCCGGCCGTGGAACCGTTCAAGCAGATGGAAGACTGGACTCGTGGAAAGACCGAGAGCTTCTCACAATTTGATCAACTGGATCCGGATGCAAGCTCCGAGGAAGGCATCATCAACGACAAGGTGTTGAACGAGTGGGGTAAAATCCTGCCGAAGCTGATCTTTGCCAAAACGGATGCCGAGTTCGATCAGATTTGGAACGATTACCAAGCGAAGCGTGAATCGCTGGGATTTGCGAAAGTGCAGGAATACAGACAGAAAGAATACGAAGAGAACGTGAAGAAGCTTGAGGAATTCTTGAAGTAAGGATGATCCGCTCCGGCGGATGAACAAAATGAAGACTCAAGGTACCCTATTATCGATTTTGTCGAAATAGGGTGCCTTTTGTCGCATCACGAGCTAATATAGGAGGGTATCCGATCGGCTGATGCAGCCTTACCATTCATGGCTCGGCTGCGGTCATACATAGAAAACGGGAAGTGACAGTCATGGTGACACGAATAAGATCGCTTATTCAATCGTTTACTTATTGGTTTGGCCGCAGGTCGATGCAGAGTCGTTTGGTTGCTGCGTATATCTTGATTTTGCTCATTCCGAGCATTATCGTATCGAACTATTTTTTCAAGCAGATCCGCGATACCTATATCAGCGATGCGCTCAACCAGAACTCGTTCCTGTTAGAAATTGAGAAGATGAACATGCTGAACCAGATTGAGGCGATTGAGATGGCCGCTCAGCTGGCAATTTCGGATGACGGGATCAAGGATTATCTCCGGATCAATGAAGAACCGGAGCCGGCGTGGTTAATCGATTTGGCTTGGGGGCCCTTCAAGGATATCCAACGGATCCAAACCAACAATCCGAATATCACGCACCTACGGTTATATACGAATAATTCCAATGTAACGGAAATGTGGCCGATCATTTTCCAGGAGAAACGGATCGCAAGCGAGCCGTGGTTCCCTAAGATCAAGGATTTGAACGGTGGGGAACTCTGGGTATTCAACTACAGCGATCCCGATATTCTGCAGCGTTACGCTGCCGATGCCTCCGAGGAGCTGCCGAAGGTGTCCTTGATTCGCCAAGTCCATAGCGGGAGTTACCGTGGCGTGATCCAGGTGGATATGCTGCTCAAGCACTTTGCTCCGAAGACCTTTGCCGGTATCGTGGATGACAGCTCGCAGATGGCCATTGTCGATCAGGAAGGACAGCTGTTCATGGACAGAAGCCAATCGTTTATGACCAGTCACGAGGGACTCCGAGATGAGGTGGCGATCCAATTCGCCAATCTGAAGCAGCAGGCGGGTGACTTCGAGGAAACAGTACATGCCCGGTTCAGTTTAAACGGCTCTTCGTTCCTGCTGATTGCGACACCGATGGAACGGCTTCATGCCCATGTGCTGAATGTCGTTTCACTGGAAGGGGCGCTAAGTAACGTATCCAAAGCCCAGGGGCAGATTATCGCGGCGAATATCGTATTGATTTTTCTGCTGTCGATCATTACGTATTACCTGAATTCCATTATCCTGAAGAGTTTACGCCGTTTAACGGAGACGATGAAGAGAGTCCGCAAGGGTGAAGTGACCGCGACGATTGCCATCCAGGGCGGCGGCGAGGTGGGAGAGCTGGCGCATCATTTTAACAAATTGATCCGCACCATCAATGAACTGATTGCCCAGGGTGTACGCAAGCAAGCGGTGACCAAAGAAGCGGAGCTGCGAACGCTGCACAGCCAGATTGACTCTCATTTCCTATACAATACGCTGGAAAACATAAAGATGCTGGCCGAAATCGAGGGGCAGCGCACAATTTCAGACGCGCTGACCTCCCTTGGCGGGATGATGCGCTATAATTTCAAATGGTCGGGGGAGTACGTCAAACTGAAGGATGAAATTCGCCATATTCGCAATTATATTGATGTCATGAATATCCGGTTTGACGAGCCGATCCGGCTTGAACTTAACATTCCGTCTGAATTCATGGAGCTCGAGGTATTGAAAATGTCGCTGCAGCCCATCGTGGAAAATGCCGTCAAGCATGCCTGGCCCGAGTTCCCGGATCAGGAGAAGCGGATCAAGATCGATGCTATTGCCTGGGAAGAGAACCGGATCACGATTAACGTCACGGATAACGGCATCGGGATGGAGCCTTATCGGCTGGGCAGGCTGAGCGAGATTCTGCGAACGGCGGACAACGAGGAACTCCCTTCCGTAGATTACGGGCGAGGTGGAGTGCAGGCTGGAGGAATCGGTCTTCGGAATGTGCACCAGCGAATCCGGTTGTTCTACGGGAATGAATATGGAATCGAAGTGAAGAGTGAAGAAGGGGAGTTCACGCAGGTGACCATGACATTCCCTAAGGTTCTGTTAACAGGAGGAGGCAGTGGACATGAGAAGTCTGATGATCGTGGATGATGAGAAGAATATCCGGTATGGGCTGAAAACGATGATTGAACGGGAATTCCCGGATCAATACGAGATCCGCTTGGCTGCCCAGGGGCAGGACGCGCTGGATTCCTTCCGCGAGGAACCGGCCGAGATCGTCATTACAGACATTCGGATGCCGGTCATGGACGGGATACGCCTCATTGAGGCACTTGCTGGACTGGAAGAAACAACGGGTGTTAAACCCGTCGTTCTAATCCTGAGCGGATATGACGATTTTGAATATGCGAAGGCGGCGATCCATTACCAGGTGAAGGAGTACCTGCTTAAGCCGATTCGACGGGATGAGCTGTTCGCTGCCCTCCGAAAGACAGAAGAAGCCTTGATTCGGCAAGCGGAAGTGCACAACCAGGTGGCCGCCAGTGAATTATATCTTCAGCAGTTGCAGACCCATCGGCTGAAGGAGCTGCTGGAGCTGCCCCAAGGGCTGGGGATGGACATGGAGGCTGTCGCGAGCGAAATCGGGTTTGAATCATTCGTGAAGCCATTCCGGGTAGCGGTGATGAAATACAAGTACGAAGACGGCAATTCCATGAATAAGGATGAGCTGAAGCAATTGATTGATAACATGAGGGCTTCAGTGGAAGGACGGATCAACGCTTGCTTTCTGGACAGCAAGGGGAGGGTTGTGCTCATCGGCAGTCCGGACGGGCAATTCGAGAAGCTGGCACGGCAGTTTACCGAGCGGGAGATGGACGGGCTCTTCGTTGGCATTAGCCGGGAAGGCTTCCGGATCGAAGATATCCGCATCTGTTACATTCAGGCGCTGACCGCCCTGAGCTATACATTCATCCATCCCAACGTCAAGCTGATGAGCCATGATGATATTCAGGGAGAACTGCGCACGTATCCGGTGCCGGAAGATAGTATCCGCAAGCTGGGCAATATGCTCGGCACAGAGCGGGAGCGGGAGATCCAGGCGCTGCTGCTGGATATTTTTCATATCGGAGATATGCCGCATGTGGCCATCGATTATTTGGAGTTTGTCAGCAAGCGGATCAATGAGCAGGTGCTGGATGAGGTATTCCGTGTGTACGGGGAATCCATGGTGGAAGTGTTGAAGCTGTACCGAAAGGTGGGAACGATGGACAATTACCGTCATTTTCACACCTATTTCAGAAATCTGGAGCATTTGCTGCTGCACGTGAATGAATATGTTAAAGGGATTCGTTCCGCCCACAGTGAGCATTCCGAGATCAAGGCAGCGGTGAGTTACATGGAGGAGAATTATCACAGGCCGCTGAACATGGCGATGGTCAGCAATTATGTGTCTTTGAATTATTCATATTTCAGTGAAGCGTTTAAGGCCCATACGGGTGAGAACTTTGTGGTATATCTTAAGAAGCTGCGGATTACGAAGGCCAAGGACCTGCTCCAGGATGGTGCCATGAAGCTTGCTGACATTGGCAAAGCGGTCGGCTTCGAGAACACCAAACAATTCTCGCGCGTATTCAAAGAGCTGGAAGGGATCTCGCCGCATGAATATCGGATCAAGGTACAAACGGGTGCGGGATTGCAGCATGAATAGTCCGGCTAACGTTTTGGCATGGTCCCGCCGCATATCTTGAATTGGCGGGATCGATTTTATTTTTTGCGCTGGCGACGATAGATCGCATCTCGTTTTATCCTTAATATGGTAAAATAGAAAAGTCGGAGGTGCGTTATGTCGAATGCAGCGAAATGGATCTGGGTATGGATTGTGGCATTGGTGCTGGTATGCACCGTGTTTCTGATTGAACATCAGAAGAAGATCGAACAGGGGACACAAATGACCTTGCAAAGCATATTGGGCACATCTCTATTTCAAATATGGAGTCATTACACCGACATTCTGGAGTTGAAGTCCATGCCCCTTCATGAAGCGCGCCTTGCAGAAGTACGGCTGAAGCTGGCAGCTATCGAGGCGTATTCCAAGACAGCGGATGAAGCCGTCCGTTCTCAGCTGCTTAACCCCATCGCTGCAAAGTTCCTGGCTCTGTCTGATAGCATAAGGGAGAGTTATGTGGAGAACGGGCGCTTCTCGGACGAAGATATCGAGAAATACGCGATTATTATGCGGGATTCGGAAGCATTGATTCCTCTCATGTACAAGGTCTATTACGTTTCGGAATCGGTTGAGGGGGGCGAAGTCAACCTGGACATCTCCGATTACGGCGAATTGGTAGCGCTTAACAACCGGTTAAAGCAGGATCTGGATGGTTTTACTACGAAGAAGTAATTTAGTGAATCCAAGGACCCAGAGAAGAACGATATGGATGACAGAAAAAAAAGACACCGGATCGGCTTTCCTGGGACATACCTGGAATTCGCGATCGGGTGTCTTTTCTATATGCAGGATTATGTAATCCCCATGTTATTTATTGAGCTGCAGTCTCTAATGTGGACAGCGTCATTTCCATTTTGCGGGTGATTTCTTTCTGCCATTTCACATCTCCAAGCTGGATCGCAAGGTTCAGCAGGTCCAGATAATCATCGATTTGCAGAGAACAGCGGCGGGAAGTCGTCTTCATAAGTCAATCGGCTCTCCTTTATATATAAACTTTCCAAGCGAAGCGTGTAGGAGCTCAAACGTCCATTCTCAACACATTCTCACTTGTCCGGTAATGATAATCATTATCATATGGCTAATTCTCATTATAAAGAGTTCCCGCACAGGTTGCAAGTCACTTTCTTAGATTTTTGCGTAAAAATGAATTAATTCATAAAGAACCGCTGCCTGTATTTACGCGGCGAGATCCCTTCCTGCTTCGTGAAACAGGAGGTAAAGTACGCTGCATGATTGAAACCGACCTCTTCAGCAACACGGCTGATGCTGAAGTCCGTCTGCATGAGGAGCATTTTGGCCTGCTCGATCCGGTAGCGCTGCAAATATTCAACAGGCGAACAGCCGAATTCCTTCTGCATGCAGCGTGCGATATAAACAGGGTGGAAGTTAATGCGTTCGCCAAGATCCTGCACCTTGAACTCCTCACGGTAATGCTTCCGCAGATACGCCGCGGCCTGCTCGGCACAGGCAGAGGAAGGGGAGGACACCGGTGTATCCAGTGCGGCGGCCAGCTGTTCGATGAGCTCTTGGAACACCACCTGCTGCCGCCATAGAAATTTGGCCTGGTGACCGTACTGAACGAGCGAAGACATGGTAGCCAGGAGCTCCAGGGCCTTTTCCGGTTGAGGAAGGGTGCCAAATTGGGGGATATTAACGGAAAAATAGTTCGGCGTCATCGCCTTCAGCTCCGGAGCCTCTTCTCTTCTAGGCGTTTGGCAGGCCTCGTCCGCATGCCACTCCCCGGAGGTTTGGAAATGAAGCCAGTAATAATCGGTCTCCACCGTGCATCCCTTCGTGCCGAAATGATGCGTATCGGGACGCAGGATGAGGAACATGCCGGGTTCGATTTCATAAGGAATGCCATTCTCTGTGACATGGAGCTCCCCCTTCATGACCACGAGCAGGTCAAAGATACCGATGTTTTTACGGTTGGGATGTCCGCTATGAATAGGAGCGCGGGTGAGCCCGCTATTGATATATTCCGGCAGCGGCGGAACGGTAAAATTCAGGATTGTCATAAGAAAGCCCTTTCGTGATTCTCGAGGTTTGAATTTTGATAGTTTTCGTTCGGAAAATGATATTATAACTCCAGTATACCATCTATAATTTGAGAAGGTTAAAGACCGTTTCATCATGAATTGTGTTTAACCCTTACATCATGGGCGGAGGTTGGAATGTTGGATAAAAACACAAACAAATTTACATTATGGGTTCTCGCATGGCCCATATTCATCGAGCTGTTCCTGCAGTTTTTGCTGGGAGCGGTGGATACATTGATGGTCAGCCGGATTTCCGATGATGCGGTTGCGGTGGTTGGCTTCTCCAATCAGTTGTTTCAGGCTATGACAACGTTGTTCATGACGGTTGCCAGCGGTGCCGGCATTCTCATCGCTCAGAAGATCGGTTCGCATAAAACGGGCGATGCCCGAACGATCGGCATCATGGCGGTGAGTGTCACCACGATCATCGGATTGGTGTGCAGCGGGATATTATTTGCGATGCCGGAGGCCATCGCTTCGGTCCTCCAACTGCCGGACCATTTGCTTCCGCTTGCCGGAACGTATATCTCCATTGTCGGCGGCGGGATGGTGCTGATTGCCATGATGGCTACGATGAGCACCGTCATCCGAAATACCGGCAATACGCGTGCACCGATGTATGTCGCGATCGGGATGAATATCATTCACGTTGTTATGAACTATGGGTTTATTTTCGGCGCTTTCGGGTTCCCGCAGTGGGGACTTACCGGTGTCGCGATCTCGACGGTGGTCAGCCGTCTGCTCGCTGTGCTCTTACTGCTGTATATATTCCTTCGTTCATTTGAATATCGGATCAAATGGAAGGAATTCCGTGTGTTCAACCGTCCGCTGTTCGGCGAAATTCTGAAGATTGGATGGCCGCTCGGCATCAATATGTCTTGCTGGGTGTTCACGCAGCTGATCATCTATTCCTTCATTGCAACGCTGGGCGCTGCCGAGCTGGCTGCCCGTACGTATATGAATACACTGGAATCCTTCTGCTTCTTGCTGGGTTCTTCGATTGCGATGGCTGCCCAGATTCAGATCGCGCATCTGTTTGGCGCGGGCCGGATCAAGGAGGCTTATCGGAGCGCGTATCGCGCGCTGGGCGTCGGGGCTGTTTATGTTGTAGTCAATGCCTTCCTTCTGTATGTGTTCGGGAAGCAGCTGCTAGGGCTGTTTACGGACGATAAGACGATCATTGCGATAGGCGCATCGCTCCTGGGCATGAATCTAATTCTCCAGCCGGGCAAAATGCTCAACATGGCCCTCGGCAACTCGCTTAACGCCGTCGGAGACACGAGGTTTACGATGTATATTTCCCTGGGCTCGATGTGGCTGGTCGCGACCGTGCTCTCTTATGTACTTGGCATTCACATGGGATGGGGGCTCATCGGCATATACTCCTGCATGATTGCCGACGAGTATTTGCGGGGCGTGCTGTCCTTCTTCCGCTGGCGCGGGCAGAAGCACTTGAGAAAGGCAGAGCAGGTAGAGCCGGCGAGCCATCAGGCAAAGCCAATGGAACCGATCCCGGCGCAAGCGTAATGACGGTCTATAATATAGAAAAAGGATACTTCGGCCATGCGGCATCGGGGTATCCTTTTTTTGCCATACTATAAAAATAACGCATTCGAAAACTTTTTATCCGCATGGCGGGGTATTGTAAGTGATTGGCCAAGTGAAAGGAGGCAAGCACGGTTTGGTAAACGACCTTATACAACGATTAAAGATGGAATACAGCGACGAACTGTTTGAACAACTGTATCGGTTATATGCGGATCGGGCGATTCGAACGGCAACCGCAATCACCGGGAGTCCGGCAAGCGCCGCCGATGTGGTCCAGGAAACGTTTATCCGGGTTTACCGCAATCTGGAGTCCTATGATTTGAGCAGGCCCTTTGATCCGTGGTTCAACCGGATTCTCTATAACGAGTGCAACCGGTATTTGAAGAAACATGCGAGGGTGGTGCCTTCCGAGATTTCGGAGGAGAGGGATATTCCCTCGGAGAACGACACCTACGATTTTGACCGGCACGGCGAGGTATATGAGCTGGTGCAGCGGCTGGATGACCAGCACCGGATTCCCGTCATTTTGAAATATTTGAATGATGTTACCGAGAAGGATATCGCGAACATGATGGAGCTGAACGTCAACACGGTGAAGTCCAGGCTGTTCAAAGCGAGAAAGAAATTAAAGGAATGGATGCTGCAGAATAGGGGAGGGAATCAGCATGGGACGTGATCCATGGGATCAAGAGATTGAAGACGGCCTGAAAAAGGGTACGGATGACGCAATGCAACATAAAGACGAGATTTGGATGGCGATCAAGGAGCGGATTCATAGCGAGCAAGCCCAGCGGCCTGCGGAAGCGGACACTCCCTTGGCACCGCGGGAATCGAAAGGGCGCCGCCGTTCGGGACGAAGAGCGGCAGGGTGGATTGCGGGAACCGCCGCTGCGGCAGCCATTGTGCTGACCGTCAGCTTCCAGACGGCACCGGTTCAGGCGTTTATTGATCAGGTGAAGGAATGGTTTGCTCCCCAGAAAACGGTCGAGCAGGAGCTTGAGGGCACGCCGGAAACAAGCGTAGATCAGCTGCATGAGGGTGCGGATTACGTCATTTACATTGATGAGAGCCGGTTTAAAATGGTTCATGAATCGGGCGTGGACCGCATTGAATTGAAGGAGAAGCCGACGGATGATCGCTATCCGGAAGTGTTCATGGAAATTTCGCAGGAGGGCATCGATCCAAAGACCGCCGCGGAGCGGATCCAGGCGGAGCTGCAAGCGTATCCGAAGGTCGAGGCGAATCCGGTGGATGAACCGATTCAAGGCTGGGAAGTGCGTGCCGTTGGCGGAACCGGCGGCAAAGAGTGGGATGATCCGGTTATACGGTATTATGTATTTGATAACGGGCAGGGCGGCAGCTTTGTCGTGAAGCAGCAGTATTTCCTGGAGGCTTCCGAAGGCTTCGGTGCGCGTTTTCATAACATGATGAAGGAATTCCATATTACGACCAATACAAATGCAGAGTCTGACAGTAAGTAGATAGCTTCAGTTCACGATATAAACAAGGATAGTCCAATCGAATGATGAGAGGCTATCCTTTTTAAGCGATTAAAGATCGGTTAGAAGTGCTACAGATAACTATATGTAAAGTTATATAACATTATCAAGGTCTAATGAATATATTGAGCACTCCCTAATTCTGGGATATATTATTTTTAATTTATTGAAAATGCCCATAAATCAAATGATAATGATGGATATCTTTAATTGGAAACGCTTTTCCTATTGCATGTTCGATTTGTTATATTAAATAACATTAAATAGAATAACTCTAACGAACACATATTTTAATGTTATGTATTATGACATAAAAAGGAGAGTGCCATAATGAAACCAAAGTCAAAACGTCCTTTAGCGGTCTGGAGTACCGCTGCATTCACCGCTTTTGTTATTTCTTTATCTCCTCTTGGAACCTATGCGGCACATGCTGCCACAGTGACGGAAGTGAAAGGAACGGTTAGTACGGCTGCACCCGCACAGACTCCTGCAACGCCGGGAAGGAATACGACGGTACCTCCTCTATCGGAAGCTTCTAAGCAATCGACCAAGCCGAACGTGCTGGTCATTGCGACAGGCGGGACTTTGGCAGGCCAATCGACGGATGCCACCAGTTTTCAATCTTATCGGGCGGGTACGCTGAAGATTGAAGATATGGTGGGCGAGCTTCCGAATACGGACAAGATTGCGGATATCAGCACGCTCCAGTTCGGCAACTCCGGGTCAAGCGCCTATACCATGGCGGATTTATACGATCTTTCCCGGACCGTCGACAAAGCGTTGGAGGTATACGATGGCGTCGTTGTGACGACGGGGACGGATACGATGGAAGAGATCGCGTACTTCCTCGATCTGACGGTGCAAAGCGACAAACCCGTCGTTATCACGGGTTCCATGAGACCTTGGACGGTGATTGGTTCCGATGCCCAAGCGAACCTGTACAACGCGATCAAGCTTGCCGGAAGCGGCCGTACGGAGTCCTTCGGCACGGTGCTGATGCTGAATGATACGATTCATCTGGCACGCGGCGTAACCAAGACCAATGACTACCGTACCGACACGTTCGAAACGCCTATGCTGGGCGCGGTCGGATATATCGATGACGAGAATATCCGTATCTACCGGGCTCCCCTCCGTGCAATGAAGGGGGAAGGTCAAGGCAAACCGGTGTTTGACCTGAGCAAAATCTCGAAAGGGGATCTGGCGAAGGTCGAAATTGCGATCTCCTATCAGGAAGCCGGCGGCGGTGCGATTAAAGGCTTTGTGGCAGACGGAGCCAAAGGCATCGTCACTTCCGGCACTGGTGCAGGCGGCATCTCGAAAGAGATGAGCGCGGCCCGCAAGGATGCTATCGAGAAGGGGGTGGTTTTCGTAACAACGACCTGTACAGGCTCCGGCAGCGTATACGGCGGCGGAGAGGGTATCATTTCAGGTGACAGCCTTAGCCCTCAACAAGCCCGCGTTCTGCTGCTGCTCTCCTTGTCCTTTACGGATGATTTCAATACCATTAAGGGTTGGTTCGCAACCTACGGAACACCTGAAGTGTAATCTTAGTTACTCCATTTGGCTACTCCTTATTCCTACTGAACCATGAAATTCCTTCCACCAATATATTTGCCGCCAGGGATAACCTGGCGGTCTTTTTTTGTTCGCAAGCACGAAGGGACAAATGGCTATTTGTGGCTGTCAGATTCAGCGACTGAAAATAACATTCCTGCCAATCGGATTATAGCCGAGGAGTTCGGGATCAACCGGATGGTTACAGGGGCGTGAGCGTTGAGGATATTTTCATCGATTTATTGCTTTCTATGTCAGCTATTTGTATACTTTACAATAGTAAACGATTACTATAAGTGAGGGATCCTATGAAGAAGCCGACCACGATACATGATATAGCGAAGATGGCAAATGTTTCTTCGGCGACGGTTTCGCGCGTGTTAAGCAACAGTAGTTATCCTGTCAGCAAGGAGCTTAAAGAGCGCATCCAGCAAATCGCGAAGGAGTCCAATTATATTCCGAATATGCTCGGCAAACAGCTGAAGAAGAATAGCAGCAATACAATCGGAGTCATCATACCTTCTATTGTGAATCCATTCTATTCCTCCGTCATATTCGGGATCGAAGAGGTGGCTCGGCAGAATAGTTTTACGGTTATCGTATGCAATTCCCTGCAAGACCCGGCGCTGGAAGATGAATATTTAAGGACGATCATGGAGAAACAGGTCAAAGGCCTGATCATCTCCTCGATCTCCAAGGATAAGAGCCAGTTGACTCAGTTGATGAAGCTTGGACTGAACGTCATCGCCATCGATCAGAAGATCGACGAGGATAACATTAACCAGATTGAGTTCGACTATCACAAAGCCGGTTACATCGCAACCAAGCATCTGCAGGAGAAGGGGCATGAACGCATCGGTTACGTTACTTCCAAGCTGGATCGCCCAAGTCGCCGAAGCATCCATCAGGGTTATATGTCGGCGATGAAGGACGCGGGTCTCAAGCCGCTGGTGGTCGAGTCACCGACCGAAGAAGTGTATAATGCGATTACCGAATTCGATACGGGCAAGCAGCTCACGCAGAAATTGCTGGAGCATTCTTCGCCGCAGCCGACGGCGATTTTTGCATGCAACGACATGATGGCCTTCGGGGTGATCAACGAATTGTCACAGCGTAATATCCAAGTGCCGGAGCAGATTTCAGTTATGGGCTTTGACGGCATTGATGTGGGGCAGATGATTCATCCGCCGCTTACAACGATTAAGCAGCCCGATTACGAGATGGGGAAGATGGCCTGCAAAATGCTGCTGGATATGATGCAGGGCGACGATAGTCCGATGTTTGATGTTATGCTGCAGCCTAAATTGCTGGAGAGAAAATCGGTCCGGGATATCCGGGAAAACAAGTGAATACAAGGATGGCATAAAGCCCGGGCATCATTGCTCGGGCTTTATTTGTTTTCAGAATAAAAGATATCGATTACTAACTTTTTGTCTATCCTTCTCTTGATTTTACAAGTGGAAAACAATGCCTGTTAAACCTCGGAATACCTTATGTAACGCTGGAATTCAGACTTTTATAATAAAAAAACATCGAAGGGAGCATAGAAAACTCTATTCAAGAAAGGGCTTCCATGCTATACTCTTTACAGAAATCGATTACTATAAAAATAATGCCTTTTGGAATGAGTTGGAGCAGAAAACACGCAATCCTGTTTTTTAAACAAAAAGGAGGGTTTTCAATGTCAAAAAAGGTAAAGGTATTCACCCTGATGCTGGCGTTTATGATGATTTTCACGGCATGCTCCTCATCGGGAGGGTCAACCGACGGGGAAACTCCGCCGGGCGAACCGGGAGGCAGCAAAGACAAAGTGACGCTCAAGATTGGGCTTCCCGGCAGTTATGAGGTGACGAGTAAGGAAATTATCGATGGCTTTATTGCTTCCCATCCCCACATCAACGTTGAAATTCAAGAAGCGCCATGGGGGGACTTTACGTCCAAGATCGCCACGCAGATTGCAGGCAACACCATGCCGGACGTCTGGTTCCAAGAGAACGCCACCATACTTAGCTACGGACAGCGCGGTGTAGCAGAGGATTTATCCTCTTACATTGAAGCTGATCTGAAGGCAGACGAATACATCGATGGCTTGTTCTCGGCCAAAACGCCTGAAGGCAAGATCTGGGGTGTACCTCACGGTATTAACCCGATTGCACTCGCGTATAACCAGGATGTTTTTGAGAAAGCCGGCGTGCCAGTGCCGACCGACGATTGGACCTATGACGACCTGATTGAGGCCTCCAAGAAGCTGACGATCAAAGAAGGAGACAAAACGAGCCAATTCGGATTTATTGGATCCTTCTCCATAACCAATGGCTGGTTCCCTTGGATCAAGCAGGCAGGCGGCTCTGCCCTGGACGATACCCTGACGAAATCGCGGTTTGACGATCCCAAGACTGCGGTCGGTTTACAGCAGCTGTATGATGGGCTGGACCAGGGATATTTTGCGGATATCGACTTTCTAAAAGCGAACGGCGGCGAGCTCGAAGTATTCGCAAGCGGCAAGGCTGCGATGTACTTCCTCCAATACAGCTTGCAGGTGAATATGAACGAGAGTTTTGCCGATACGAACTGGGATGTTGTCAAAATTCCGAAAGGCGTTGACGGCAAACGTTATGTTCCGATGGTAGCCAACACGTGGCTGGTCTCCTCCAGAGCGAAGCAGGAATCGAAGGATGCCGCCTGGGAGTTCCTGAAATATTACCTCGGCGATGAAGTGCAGGACATGATCGTCAAGACAGGTTCCACGCTTCCCGTGAAGAAGTCGGCACTGGATCAATTGAAGGACAGCACAACCAAACCGCTGAACAAAGAGGCTTTCACGGACGGCATTAACGAAGGCGGCGTTACCCTGGATGAAAATGCTACTTGGAGCGAATGGCGCATTCTGGTGCAGCTGGTGGTCAATGAAATCATGGTAGGCAATGTCTCGGTTGAAGACGGCGTGAAAGATATTCATACCAAAGTTCAGGACGTACTGGACTCCAGTAAATAGCTTCATGGGATAAGAGCGGTGCAGTCTTGACGACGTATCGGGCTGCACCTCTCTTCCCGCTATCGAAAGGTAGGTGTGTCATGCAGAAACAAGGGTACTGGGGCTATATATTCACATTGCCGTTTGTCATTAATGTCGTGGTATTCCTCTTATTTCCGATTGTATTCTCCACATATATTTCCTTCACGGAGTGGGACTTGTTTAACGCACCGCGCTGGATCGGACTGGATAACTGGGTGCGCGTATTGAACAAACATGAATTCTGGGTATCCATCCGAAATGTCTTTATGTTTGCACTCATCTTCGTGCCGATTCAGACGATCATGGCGTTTGTGATCGCCTTTATGCTGAATCAGGCCATTCGGGCCAAGGGGTTGTTCCGCTTGTTCTATTTCCTGCCTGTCGTTACTCCGTGGATCGCCGGCGGCGTGGTCTGGGTGTGGATGTTCAACTACCAATACGGCGTCATCAACTGGGTGTTGGAATCCATCGGCCTCGATCCTGTGAAATGGATAGATAGCAGCAATTGGCTGATGGTCGTCTCCAGCATCGCGATTGTTCAGGTATGGAAGGGCGTTGGTCAATCCATGATCATGATCCTGGCCGGGATGCAAAATGTTCCGAAAGAGGTGCTGGAAGCCTCGCAAATCGACGGTGCCAACGGCTGGAAGCAGTTGACGAAGGTGGTGTTCCCGATGGTAACGCCGATGGTATATCTCGTTATGATTCTGTCCACCATCTCGGCGTTTCAGGCATTTGATGTGTTCCTCGGCCTGTTCGGTTCCATCACCACGGGAATTCCGGAACGGAACATGGTTCCGAACCTGCTAGTGTACCGGGATGCGTTCCTGCTCTTCAAAATGGGACCGGCATCCGCAACGGCCTGGCTGCTGTTTGCCATTATTCTAGGCTTCACCTTGTTCCAGAAGTATTTTGAGAAGAAGTGGGTGCATTATGACTAAGACTACTCACCCCTTACTTAAGATGCTCATGTACCTGCTACTGATTGTCGGTGCGGTATTCATGGTGTTCCCATTCATATGGATGCTGTCCACATCGCTGAAAACGGTAGGCGCCATCTCGCAGATGCCGCCGCAGCTCATCCCGAATCCGTTGAATTGGGATAACTATGTGACGATATGGAATAAAGTCGACTTCGGTCGATACACCCTGAACAGTTTTTTCATCGTCTCGATCGAGATGGTTGGATCCTTGATCTCCTGCGCGTTTGTGGCCTTTGGACTTGCGATGTTCACCTTCCGGCTGCGGGGGCTCATCTATATGATCATGCTGGCAACCTTAATGATTCCGTCTCAAGTGACCATGATCCCGAGCTATTTCATCTGGAAGGAATTTGGCGCATTGAATTCGTATTACCCTTTGATCGTGCCCAGCTTTCTGGGCGGGGCGTTCGGTATTTTCCTGATGCATCAGTTTATCAAATCTTTGCCTAAAGAGCTGTATGAATCGGCTACGATTGATGGCTGCAGCCCGCCGGGCATATTCTTCAGAATTTATTTGCCGCTGTGCAAGCCGGCGCTGGCGGCGCTAGGGGTATTCACTTTCATGGGGGCGTGGAACAACACGCTGGGACCGCTGATTTACTTGCAAGACAAGGAATTATATACATTGCCGCTCGGCTTGCTCTACTTGAAATCGGAGAACGTTAACCAAGCGCTGCTGATGGCAGGGGCCGTCATTACGACGCTTCCAGTCGTCATCGTCTATCTGTTCGCGCAGAAGCAATTTGTTCAGGGTATCGCTTCGACAGGGATGAAGGGCTGAAGGAGGAACTTACGACATGAAGAAGTACGTACTGGTCGGCGCTGGGTCAAGAGCGCTGTATATGTTTGCTAAACCGATGGTAACCGATTGGAAGGGGAGCGTTGCCTTTGAAGGCGTGTATGATGCCAATCCGGTGCGGGCGCGCTTTCTTAGCGAGGAATGCGGGGGAGTTCCCGTATATGATGATTTCCACGGCATGCTTGCGGCTGTGAAGCCGGATGTTGTCATTGTGGCGAGTACGGATTACACGCACCATACCTATATCGTGCAAGCCTTGAGAGCCGGCTGTGATGTCATAAGCGAGAAGCCGATGACGATTGATGAAGATAAATGCCGTGAAATTTTGCAAGCGGAGCAGGATAGCGGTAAGAGGGTGACGGTCACGTTCAACCTCCGGTTTGCGCCTTATTTTGCGACCGTGAAGGAATTGCTGCTGCAAGAGGTCATCGGGGATGTCTACCATATTGATTTGGAGTGGTTTCTGGACCGCCGGCATGGCGCGGATTATTTCCGCAGATGGCATGCCGAGATGAAGAACAGCGGCGGACTGCTGGTTCACAAGTCCACGCATCACTTCGACATCATGAACTGGTGGATGAACAGCCGTCCCGTGGAGGTCCATGCCTTTGGAACGAGACGGGTGTATGGGGACGATCGGCAGGATCATGGAGAACGATGCCTTACTTGCCATCGGAAAGACGAGTGCGAGTTCTATGTGGATATCGAAAAGGATCCGTTTCTTGAAAAATACTATCGCCAGGCGGAAGAAGCGGACGGATATTTCCGGGACCGGTGCCTGTTTGACAGCCGGATCGACATTTATGACACGATGTCGGTCAATGTCCGGTATGACAATAATGCGATGCTGACCTATTCCCTCGTCGCCTATAGCCCTTATGAGGGCTGGCGCGCTGCGATCAACGGCAGCAAAGGCCGGATCGAGGTCTCGAATGTATACAGCAACGCGGATATGAAGCAAGGGGAAGCGAGCAGGATTCATATCTTCAGAACCGATGGCACGGAAGAGGTGGTCGAGGTCAATACATCGGCCGCCGGTCATGGCGGCGGGGATGCAAAGCTGCGCAAGGCGCTGTTCGAAGGCGGAATCGAAGATCCTCTAGGTCAACAAGCCGATAGCTCGGTAGGCGCCGAATCCCTTCTGATTGGTGCCACAGCCAATCGTTCCATTGCCGAAGGCCGGGCGATGAAGCTTCCGGACGTTTCGCCGAAGTTCGTCAACGGGAGTTCATCGAGATGAACAGCGTTCAGGAACTGGAGCAGTATATCTGCACATTATACGACACGAGGGATCAGTTGAAGACGCATGTGTTTGAACGTTCCGATGCCGCTTTTGCCGCCGGGGATGCCATTCGGGATGCCATCGTCACGCCCGAGGCGGCGAGAAAGCGGCAGGAGGAGATCAGGGGGGCTTTCCTGAGGTCCATCGGCGGTCTTCCCGATGCGTTTGCGAACCCGGAAAGGGAGGAAGGGCCGGCTTTCGGGGAGAGGGTACAGCGTGGTGTTTCTTTGCCGAATGTATACACGACCAAGGCGGCAGGGCGAATCAGTACAAAGGCAGAAGGGACTTCAGAGGGCGCGTCGCTCGTCAGGCTCCGTTCCGGGCGCGCAGTGGGAGAAACAGGTGATGATGGAGCGCAAGCCAAACATCAGCCTCCGCTTAATGCATATACGACGGGTGTCGTTAGCGGAGCCGGCTTTCAGGTGGAGAAGGTCGTGTTCGAGTCTAGTCCAGGGTATTGGGTCACCTCGAATCTGTACCTGCCCAACCACCGGGAAGAACGTTCCGCGGCCGTCCTGTTTCTGAGCGGACACGAGCAGGGGGCGAAGCATGATGCCTATTATCAGCGCGTAATCCAGCACTTCGTCCGGGCGGGCATGATCGTGCTGGCCATCGATCCGATCGGGCAGGGCGAACGCCTTAGCCTTCATGATTTCGAGGATCGGGTAGGGAGCGTCATATGGGGAACGAAGGAGCATCAGCAATACGGCGTTCAGTGCCATATGCTCGGCGACAGCGTAGCCCGTTATTTCGTTCACGATGCCATGCGTGCCATCGACTACTTATGCGAGCGGCCCGAGGTCGATCCGTCGCGGATCGGCGTAACGGGAAACTCCGGCGGCGGAACGCAGACGGCCATGATGATGGTCTGCGATGAACGCATTGCGGCGGCGGCTCCGGCCACCTTCATCATGAACCGGCAGTTGTATCTGCATGCCGGCGGCGTACAGGATGCCGAGCAGGTATGGCCGGGTCTGTCTGGGCTGGGCTACGACCATGAGGATCTGCTCATCGCTTTTGCGCCGAAGCCGCTGATCGTGCTGGCAGCGGAATACGATTTCTTCCCGATCGAAGGCACGCGGCGCACCGTTGATCGCTGCAGACGCTTCTGGGAGCTGCTGGGTCATCCAGGGGACCTTCAGCTTGTAACCGATGCCTCGACGCACCGCTATACGGACCGGCTGGCCGAGGCGGCGGCGGCTTTTTTCGTCCGGCATCTTGAGGTGAAGGTTGCCGCCAGTCATGCAGTGAAGATAGAGGCACTTCCGCCGGAACAACTGTGGTGCAGCCCCAGCGGTCAGCTGTACCGGGATCAGGTGGGTGCAAGATCGATCCGGGACTTCAATGCCGATCGCTGCGACCAATTGGCCGCAGCCCGGTCGCTGCTTCCGACGCAGCAAAGACAGGATCGAGCAAGGCAGTGGCTACAGGAGAGAATCTACGCCTCCCGCAAGCCTTGCGAATTGAACCCGCGCATCATTCGGTTGGGCGCATTGGAGGGCCTTGAGGCTGATTATCGCCTGTGGTGGTCACAGGAAGGCATCATGAACAGCGGTTATGTATTCCGACTGGCCGAGGATATAACCGAACGAAAGCAGCCGCTGACCGTTGCGGTTTGGCGGGGAGGGACCCGGCGGTTGAAGGATCACTGGGCCTGGATTCAGGAGACCTGTCAATCCGGCCGCGCCGTACTGGTGCTGAATACGTCCGGGGTCGGTCCTCATGAGCCTTATCCGATATACGAAAAACCTGCGCATTCCTATTTTGGCGTGCTGCATAAGCTTGCCGATGATTTGATCTGGCTCGGGGACAGTCTGGCTGCGCTGCGCACGTACGATGTCCTCCGATGCATGGAGGTCGTCTCCCACTTTGATGAGTGGCAGGGGGGAGCGATCCCGTTCTATACCGTGGGTCGGGAAGGGCTTTACGTGCAGCTTGCCGCGGAGATTGACCGAAGAATCGGTGCGATCACGGCCATTCATCCTTTGAGCAGCGCAGCCGATCTGGTCAGGGAACGGCAGCTTGAGGAGGAAGAAGCGATGAGCATTGTGTTTCCCGGCATTTTGAAGGTGCTTGATCCCTCCGAGCTGAACGAATCGTGGGGAGTATATCGCGGGCAACTAGAGGGAAAGGAAGTGGAAGGACATGAGTAAACCAAAACCATTAACGGTCACGCTGGTCGGAGCCGGCCTTCGCGGCATGATATATAGCGGTTATGCGCTCCAGCGACCTGAGGAGATGCAGATTGTTGCCGTTGCCGATCCGGATGAGGTGCGGCGAAGCCGCTGCCAAGCGAAGTACGGGATAGCGGATGAGCGATGCTTTACGAGCTGGGATGAGCTTTTTGCTGGGCCCCGTCAATCGGATGCGGTCTTCATCTGCACGAGGGATCGGGACCATTATGAGCCGACGATGAAGGCGCTGGCCGCCGGGTACCATGTGCTGTTGGAAAAGCCCATGTCGCCGGAATGGCAGGAATGCATCGATATGGGTCGGCAGGCAGAAGATTACGACCGTACATTAACGATTTGCCATGTTCTCCGTTATGCGCCTTTTTTCCAAGAGCTTAAACGTTTGATTGATGAAGGGCGGATCGGTCGTCTGATGTCGATCCAGCACAATGAGAACGTCGGCTACTGGCACCAGGCACACTCGTACGTGCGGGGATATTTCAATAACAGTGAGTCATCCAGCCCGATGATTCTGGCCAAATCCTGTCACGACCTCGACATTATGCAATGGCTGGCGGGAGGACAATGCCTGAGCGTTGCCTCCTATGGCCACCTGTCGCATTTTCGTCCGGAATCAGCTCCGCCTGGCGCGCCGAAGCGCTGCCTGGATGGATGCCCGGTATCCCATGAATGCCAGTACTATGCGCCGAATACGTATCTGATCGAGAATGCGGGTTGGAAGGGCGAGGCCGCGAGCAACGATCCGAGTTACGAAGCGCGTTACCAAGCGATGCTGGAGGGTCCTTTTGGCCGGTGCGTGTACCATTGCGATAACGATGTCGTGGATCACCAGGTCGTGAGCATGGAATTCGAGCATGACATTACGGCGGTGTTCACGATGAGCGCGTTCACGGAGAAATGCAACCGTACCATCAAGCTTATGGGGACTAAGGGCGAGATTCGGGCCACGATGGAAACCAACGAGATCGAGATCCGCCGCTTTGGCAGCGGCAAGCAGGAAATGATCCAACTCGTCGATCCGGAAGGACATGTAGGACATGGAGGTGGGGATATGCGCTTAATTGAGGATTTTGTGAAGTCGGTCAGATCCCAGGGGCAGCATAACAGCTCAACTTCTGCCCAAGCGTCGATACAGAGTCATCTGATGGCCTTTGCCGCCGAGCGTTCCCGCGTAGAGAAGCGCATGGTGAGGCTGGAGGAATTTATGAATAGCGACGTTCTGGCTTAAATTTACAACGCTGTACAACAAGGAGGAATTATCATTATGCAATTGAACATATTGGAACATGCGGATCAAGCAGGTTTGGAGGCAGCCCGCGCTTGCGAGGCGATTCTCCGCGACACGATCGCGGAAAAAGGAAAAGCGCGCATCGTCCTGTCAACGGGCGCGTCGCAGTTTGAGTTTTTGTCGCAATTCGTGAAGCTGAATATGGAATGGGATAAGATCGAGATGTTCCATTTGGATGAATATATCGCGTTGCCGGAATCTCACCCCGCGAGCTTCCGTAAGTATTTGAAGGAGCGTTTTCTGAAATATGCGAACGTCGGCCAGGCATGGCTCATTGACGGGGAAGGAGATCCTGAGGAAACGGTGAAGCGGTTGAATGAAGAGATTGCCAAGGCTCCTGTGGATCTGGCCCTGATCGGCATTGGGGAAAATGCGCATATTGCCTTTAATGATCCGCCGGCCGATTTTGATAATGAGTCGCCTTATACCATCGTGAACCTGAGCGATACGTGCAAGAGCCAGCAGGTAAGGGAAGGCTGGTTTGCATCGAATGAGGAAGTGCCGAAGCAAGCGATAACGATGACAGTCCAACAGATTTTGAAGAGCCGCCATATCGTCTCGGTCGTGCCTCATCAGGCCAAAGCGGCTGCCATTCAGAATACCATTCAAGGCGCGGTGGACAACCGGGTGCCAGCTACCATCTTGAAGACGCATCCCAGCTGGATGCTATATCTGGATAAAGCATCGGCAGCGCCGATTTATCAATGGGCGTAGTTAGGGGGACGCCTATGTTGTGGCGTGGAAAGCTCCCGCATACCGGCGAATCGGTTGAGGTAGAGGCGGCGTTAGACGGACGGATCGCGGCTATACGCCGGTTGGGACAGAACGATAAGACGGCGTTACCTTGGATCAGCAGCGGCTGGATCGATGTGCAGGTCAACGGCTTCGGGGGATACGACTTGAATGGGACCGTGACGTCGCAGAGCGATATTGAAGGCGTGACGCGTGCGCTGCATCGGCGAGGGGTTGCCGCATACTTGCCAACGGTCATCACGGGCAGTTATGACCGGATGCGTCAAGCATTTAGCGGGTTGTCCCGGTATGTCCAGTCCGGGGAGTTCGGAAGTGCCTCTATTGCCGGCATTCATATGGAAGGTCCATATCTATCCGGTGAAGACGGCAGTCGAGGGGCGCATCCGAGGGAGTATATCCGGAATCCGGATTGGGATGAGTTTCAGCGGCTCCAGGATGCGGCTGGCGGGCTTATCCGGATGGTGACGCTCGCGCCGGAGCGCGAAGGCTCGGTTCCTTTTATAGAGAAGTTAGTCAAGGCGGGCGTGGTTGTGGCGATCGGGCATACGATGGCTACAGGGGAGCAGATCGATCGGGCGGTGCAGGCAGGAGCGACGGTATCAACTCATCTGGGGAACGGTTCACAGACCGTTCTGCAGCGCCACCCCAACTATATCTGGCATCAGTTGGCGGACGACCGGTTATGGGCAACCTTTATACCGGACGGTCACCATCTGGCGCCCCCTGTGCTGAAAGCGATGCTGCGGGCGAAACGGGACAAATCGCTGCTTGTCAGCGATGCCGTCATGTTCGGCGGCATGGCTCCCGGACGGTACAGCAGCCTCATCGGAGGCGTGGTCGAGCTGACGGCAGACGGGCGCCTGTATACGGTAGAGAATCCGGAGATACTGGCCGGATCCGCTTCTTCGCTGGACATTGGCATTGCGAATGCGATCCGCTATACGGATATGACGCTGGCGGAAGCGGTAAGCGCGGTCACCATCCGCCCGGCTGTGGTACTGGCTATGCCGCAATTGGGCGGGCTTAAGATCGGGAATCCGGCGAACTTGACGCTGTTCGACTGCGATTCAGACGGATCGGGTATGGCTGTCCGGGAGACAGTTGTGGCGGGCGAGACGGTGTACGGTCCTATTTGATATGAGGGTGTAGGAGGCTGCGGGAAAATGAACAGCGTCCGCGAACAACACGTCCTGATTCTTGCAGGGGACTTGGAGAAGTGCAAAGAGTCACGCTCACCGATCGAGAAAGTCCTTTTATGGGACTTTGGGCAGCAAATCTGCTGCCCTCCAGCAGACTACAACTCTCTTTGGCCATCGTCTGGCGGAACCAATACAAAAAACCATCCTTATGCGAGCGATCATTGCGTTAGCTCGCACAGGGATGGTTTTTCTTTTGTTTTTATTTTTCGATATGCTCCACAAACCAACGGACGATATGACTCAAGCGTTTCACCCGCAGATGCGGATGGCCGCTTCGGGACAAGTTGTGATCCGCACCCGGGAAACGGATGAACTGAGTTTCCCGGCCGAGTCGCTTCAAAGCGATAAACAGCTGTTCTCCCTGTTCGATCGGGCAGCGGAGATCCTGTTCTCCGTGAAGGATGAGAAGCGGCGTATTGACGTCCTTCACGTAAGCGAGAGGGGAATGCTTCCACAGCTTCTCCAGATCGTCCCACGGATTGCCCCAGATCTGATCCTGCGTAAAGGTGTAGCCGATATCGCTGACGCCGTAGAAGGAGATCCAGTTCGATATCGAGCGCTGGGTTACCGCTGCCTGGAACCGGTCGGTATGACCGACGATCCAGTTGGTCATGAAGCCGCCGTAGCTGCCGCCGGTTACGCCAAGACGGGAAGCGTCGACATAGGTGTAGGTATCCAGCACATAATCTACAGCTTCCATCAGATCCTGGTAATCCCGTCCGCCGTAATCACCTCTAACGGTATTGACGTGTACCTGACCGTACCCGTGGCCACCCCGAGGGTTGGTGTAGAATACCGCATAGCCGGCTGCAGCAAGCAGCTGGAACTCATGCATGAACGTATGTCCGTACATGGCTTGCGGACCGCCGTGAATCTCAAGCACGGCTGGGACCTTGGTGCCTTCCGTGAAGCCGGCAGGCTTCATGATCCACCCTTGAATCGGCCAGCCGTCCGACGTCCGGAACGTAAAGGACTCCGGCGTGCTTAACGTAAGCTCGTTCCACAGCTCCTCGTTGCAGTTTGTCAGACGCTTCTCCTCGTTCTTAGCGATAGAGAAGCTGAACAGATCGCCAGGCTGCAGCGGGTCGGCAGCGGCGAACACCACGTTCTCCTCCGGTGTCAGAGCGAATTGGTACACCTCTCGTTCGCCCGATACGACCAGCTCATAGGATGAACCGTCCAGAGCAAAACGTCCAATATGAACACTGCCATCCTGGCTGAGCTGGATGTATACGGATTGGCCGTCCTTACTGAACAGCGGAGGCGTTCCGGCTCCAGCTCTCATGTCGCTGACCGCGGCGTGCCCCAGCTGAATATCCATGTCCGTGAAGAGCACGCGGGATTTTCCGCCCGATAGCGGAACCAGGTGGATTTTGGTCAGGGTGGCAAAACCGCAGCTGAGGTCGCTGGCAAGCATGAGCATATACTGCCCGTCCGGGGTGAATGCAATGGAACCAATCGAGAGGGTTCCATCCGTCAATTCGGTTACGGATCCACTATCGAGGTCCATGACAAACACATCGCCCGTCAAACGAAAATCCGGATCCGGGAATTGCTCCGTGGCAAGGCAGGTGCTGTATGCGATGCGGGTGCCGTCCGGTGACCAGGCGAAGGCATGTATATCAAAATCTCCTTCTGTAATTTGCTTGCATTCTTCCGTTGCCGGATTTACGAGGTATAGATGATGTCGACGTTCATTCCACAATCCTGCGCCATCGGCTTTATATTTAATGCGATTAATGATTTTTTCCTCAGGGAGCTTGTTTTTGTCGTCTTTGTCTGATTCTTCGCTTTCCGTAGATTCGGCTGCTTCCGCCTCACTTCTAACAAGTAGGCGTGCGCTATCCGGGGACCATTTAAAAGTGCTGACACCGTGCTTCAAATCGGTAACCGGCCTTGCTTCCCCGCCGTTGGCAGGCATGATCCATACCTGCGGCTTATCGCCCTTTTTGCGCAAGAAAGCAAGCTCCGACCCGTCAGGGGACCAAGCGGGTGCTGTATCCGCCTCGCCGGACGTGAAGGGAACATCCTGGTCTCCTTCTGCAGGAAGCAGGCGGATATGGGAACGGTAACCGTCGTACTTTTCGCTGACGGATTTATGTACATAGGCTATGGCTCCACTAGCTGGAGATACGACAGGGTCATTCACCCAGTGCATCCGGTACAAATCCTCTGGCGTTATGAGTCGCTTATCAGTCATGAATCATCCTCCTAATCTTCTTGTGTGAGTTAAACATCATTATCCCAGATAATGGTATGGAAATCTAGATGAAAAGTGAAAGGGGAAATGTGAACGTTTCGTACCAAATGCTAGTAAAACAGAGGGGAAATTACAATAATTCTAGATTGTAAAATGAAGCTCTAGAACTGAAAACAGCTCATTAATTTTCAACTGGTCAATTTAGAAGCGATACGGTGTGCTTTTTGTTATAATTGAGACAGGCTCTCAATTAGGAGTATGTAAAATAAAACCAACTATATATAGCTCAGGAGGAAATAAGATATGAACGTAAGTGAAGCTATCCGCACGCGCCGCAGCCTTGGCAAGGTCAAGCCTGACGCTGTACCGCAGGAATGGATTGAACAAATCGTAGAAGCGGGAACCTGGGCGCCGAACCATAAGCTCACGGAGCCGTGGAAATTCTTTGTCATGCAAGGGGAGGGCCGCGACGTGCTCGGCAACGCACTTGGTGACATTCAGGCGGCAGGTGGTGATGATACAAGTGAAGAGGCTGTAATTGCAGCACGTGAGTCAGGACGTACAAAGGCGTACCGGGCTCCGGTTGTTATCGGTGTGGCGGTCGAACCGTCCACGGACCCCAAGGTGATTGAACTTGAAGAGTACGGAGCGGTGTTTGCCGCTATTCAAAATATGCTCCTGCAAATTCATGAGCTTGGCTTGGGTGCAGTGTGGAGAACGGGCGAGCCGTGTTTCCATTCGCTGATGAATCAAGCGTTCGGATTGAAGCCTGAAGATAAAATGCTGGGTTTCCTATACATCGGATATCCGGATATGGAACCTAAGCAGGGGAAACGTCAACCGGCAGCGAACAAAACGGTATGGCTGAATAGCGCTGCAGACCTGTAGTTGATCTACCCTCCACCGCAAAAATCCGGTATAATGAACCCTAAGTTTGTCTTAAGGGTGTTACGGCATCCGGGCGATTGACACTAGGGGAGTGTACGGGAATGAAATTTCGGTTCAAGCAGTGGGATCTGGGGAGCAAGTTTATTTTTATAGCCACCTGTTTAGCGATAGCCTCTTTCTTTTTTAAATGGCTGGATATCGGCGTGGCTGCAGAGAATGGTTTTTTGCAGGGCGGCGTGTTTTTCATCGTATGTTTCATCTATCCATTTTTGAAAGTGGTCCGCGAGAAGAAGATGAACAAGCTGATTGCCTACATTTTTGCGCTGGTCGCTATATTTTTGACGATGACGTACGTGTCATCCAAAACCGTAGATTTCTTCGGCCAGACAATAAGAGGGGCGGCGGCAGGGCCGTATTTGTTCTTGGTGTCATGCGGACTGCTGAGCTTCGGTATTTTTAGACGCAGGTACTAGACTCGCTGCGCATGCTTTTGTATATGGCGTGATAGGAATGAAGGGCTGAACCCGGAGGCGACATGCCTCTGACAGGGACGGCCCTTTTTCTATTTTGAGACAGATCACCACTGGGTGAGAAGGACAAAGCCGCTGATCGACACCGCATAAATGATTAACAGCACCACGGCGTACTTTTTGGCACGGATGTTCAAGTTGAAGACGGCGGAGAGTCCGTTGTTGATTATATTTCCGATGAATAGAATGAGCATGAGCGCGAGTGCAGTGATCGCAACGATGAGCGTAGCGGTTTCCATGGGTTCGTGAATCCTCCTGTTTTAGCTGCTAGTAACGTATAAGATATATTCCATTGTAACGGACGAAGTTTAAACCCCGGTTAAATGAAGTTAAAAAATGAATGGCACCTGGCAAGTGGTGTAACGTTGAGCGGGATACTGGGATTTTGATATACTGGAGAAAGCGACTTTACAACCGCTGCATTACATCAACAGGAGGGATTTCAGAATGGCCAATCAAACTTTTACCGATGGACCTACTTTGAATGACGGCGTAAAAATGCCGTGGCTGGGCCTTGGCGTATGGAAGACCAAAGAAGGCGAAGAGGTTATTCAGTCCGTAAAATCAGCAATCGCTGCAGGGTACCGCAGCATCGATACAGCTGCCATCTACGGCAATGAAGAGGGCGTAGGGCAAGCCATTCGCGAATCCGGAGTTTCGCGGGACGAGCTGTTCATCACCACCAAGGTGTGGAATGATGACCAGGGGTATGAGAAGACGCTGCAAGCTTTTGAGACGAGCCGCAAGAAGCTCGGGCTGGATATCGTTGATTTGTATCTCGTGCACTGGCCGGGAAAAGATAAATACCTCGATACGTGGAAAGCATTAATTCATCTGCAAAAGGAAGGACTCGTGCGTTCCATCGGGGTCAGTAACTTCCAGATCCGCCACCTGCAGCATATCATCGAGGAAACGGGCGTCGTACCGGTTGTCGACCAAGTCGAATTGCATCCGCTGCTCTCCCAGAAGGAGCTGCTAGGGTATGCACGCGAGAATAATATCGTCCTGGAGGCGTGGAGTCCGTTGATGCAGGGCAATCTTGATCAACCAGTGCTCGCGCAGATCGCGGAGAAATACGGAAAAACCACGGCGCAAGTCATTCTGCGCTGGGATATTCAGAACGGTGTCATCGTCATTCCGAAATCGATTAAAGAGCATCGCATTCGCGAAAATGCGGGCATCTTCGATTTCGAGCTTTCGGCGGAGGATATGGCAGCCATTGACGGCTTGAACCAAAACAAACGTTTTGGCTCCAATCCGGATGAAGTCCTGTTCTAAATTTCGCTTCCATATAAAAAGAGCGAGCACAACCCGGAATGAGGGAAGTGCCCGCTCTTTTTTACGTTATTTATCAGGATGGAGTTCCTCTTGCAGTTATCGTTCTTCGAGCCCATCCGCAGGCAACAAAGGTTCACCAATCGTACCGAGCTTTCCCTGTATTAGATCTTCGTGCAATCTTTTCAGCCAGTTCAGGTCGGTCTTGGCATGTTCATACATCCCGATCATCAGATGCTGGGCGCTGCGGGGGACGATATGTTGGTGTTCCACGTATAATTGATATGCCTGGTTCACCCGATGCTCTGTTTCCCGGATACGGGACTGCAGGATCGGGGCCAGAACGGCCGGGTCCGCGAGTTGCGAGAACGGCAGCGCAATATAGAGCGGGTGATGCACGGGCTCGATGTCCCTGAATTTTTTGAGCAGCAGTTGCTCAAAAAGCTTGCGTCCGGCATCCGTGATCCGGTAGATGGTTTTGTCCGGGCGGCTATCGCTCTGTATGGTTTCCACTGCTTTGATATATCCGTTCTCGGCAAGCCGGTCTACCGCGTAATAGAGAGAGCCCATCTGAAGCTTCGTATACTGATCCATGCCGCGATCCTTCATTTTGATCCGGATCTCGTACGGATGATGGTCTCCTTCCAGCAGCAAGCCCAGGATGGCCAGCTTCATCGACATGACATTAGGCTCCCTTAGCCTTGGCAGGCACGGTCACCCGCTCGTTGCCCATCATGAGCACAAACACGAGAGCCAGTACCGCCGGCACAAGCGCCCACAAGAACGTATTCGCAATGGAATCCGCCAAGGAAGTCGTAATCTGTTCACGCACGTTCGGCGGAAGCTGCCCCATCACTTCAGGTGAAAGAACGGCATCCGCATTTAACTCGGCACCAGCCGGCGCGTTTCCTCCGGCTTCAGCAAGTCGGCTGTTCAGGCCGTTGCGCTGGATGATCCCGAAGATCGTAATCCCCACCGTCATGCCGAAGGAGCGAAGGAAGGAGTTCGTCGATGTTGCCGCGCCACGCTGTCTGGCATCAAAGTTATGGATGGAGGCCATGCTGAGCGTGGAGAACGAGAACCCGACGCCAAAGCCGGTCAGGACCATGAAGATCGTCAACAGGTAGCGCGGCGTATCTGGGCTTATCGTGCTCAGGCAGAAAATGCCTGTGATAAAGCACAAGACGGACAGAATCATGATGTTTCTAAACGAAGTCCGGGTCGTCAGTATGCCGCCGCCTTGGCTGCCGAATACGCTGCCGAGCATCATCGGCATCAGAATGAGGCCCGAATTGGTTGCTGATCCACCGTACACGCCGCTAACAAAGATCGGGATGTAGATGGTTGCCACGATAAAGGTTGCTCCATAGAACAAGGCAACGATATTGCTCGAAGCAAACAGGCGTTTACGAAACATTTGGAACGAAATAATGGGTTCGGCTGCCCGGGTCTCTGCGAACAGAAACGCAATAAACAGAGCAATGAATCCCCCGAACAAGCCTAGAATTTGCGGTGAGTCCCATGCATAGGTTTGCCCGCCTAGTTCCAGACCGAACATCAGGCAGATGATTGCCCCTACAAGCGTTGCGGCTCCCGTCCAGTCAATCTTTTGCTTGGCATGGGAACGGGTCTCCTTATAGGAGGTCATGATGAAAATAAAGGATACAATCCCGATTGGAACGTTGACATAGAATATCCATTCCCAGCCAACGCTATCGGTAATAAAAGCACCCAGCAGCGGTCCCATAATGCTGGAGGTACCGAATACGGCACCGAGCAAACCCGTCATTTTACCGCGCTTCTCCGGCGGGAACAGGTCAAACACGATGGTAAACGCAATCGGCATTAGAGCACCGCCGCCGATTCCTTGAATCGCCCGGTAAATAATAAGCTCTGTCATGTTGTTGGCCATCCCGCAGAGGGCGGAACCGATCAGGAAGACAACCAATCCGAATATAAAGAACCGTTTCCGCCCGTACATATCGGAAAGCTTGCCGAAGATCGGTGTGCCGGCCATTACGGCAACCATGTAGATCGAGGTCACCCAGACGACTTGGTCAAAGCCCTGGAGATCGCGGATAATCGTCGATAAAGCCGTGGCTACAATCGTGTTATCGATGGCGGCCATGAAGATGCCGAGCAGCAGACCGGCCACGACCAATTTGATGTTGCTTTGTTGTGCATTCATGTTAAGAATACTCCTTTTCCATATTCAACTATGTACATATTATTCAAATTTGAATAATTCGGTGGTTATATTGTAGCCGGATTAACAGATGTTGGCAAGATGTTTAATGGCACTGTCTGTCTCTACATTCTGGACAAGAAAAAACAAGGCCAACCCAAAGCTTACGGGATGACCTTGCAATAATAGGGAATCGGCTGCCGGGATGCCTTCGCGTCAAGACGCGCTGCTAGCAGCTTCCAGTTAATACTTAACAGTTCATCTGCGGCGATTTGGGATCCAACTGCATAAATTCGATCCGATTGCCGTCCGGGTCCCTGGCCCAGCACTGCCAGTTGAAGTCTTTTCCTTGGACCGGCGGGACGTCGAGTTTCACGCCCTGATTGCGGAGATGATCCGCGATGCGCTCGATATGTTCCACCTCGAGACAGAGATGGGAGAATCCGACGGGCCGTTCTACTTGCTCCGGTTTCTGTTGCCCACCATAAAACAATTCGATAAACTGTCCGTCACGCACCTTAATGTACTCGATCCAGGGTTCACCTTGATCGTTAGGAATATCAAAAGCACGGGTGAAACCAAGAATATCACAGTAAAAATGCAGAGACTTCTCCATATCGGCGACATCGAACGCCAGGTGGGCGATTCCTTTAATCATGACAGCATTCCTCCTTGGTATGTATCAACGCTTAAGGATCAGGCGAGTTCATAAATCTATTGTAGCTTATTCTGTATACGCTTCCATATATATTTGCAAAATCGGAGGAATAAAACCGGCTGTTATTCTTCGCTGAGTCAGCGCCCGGTTGAGTCAATCCGGGATACAACCGTAGCCTGCTATTGTTATGCCCTCATGCAGATGCCAAAAACCCAAGACCTGCTAAAACAGGCCTTGGGTTAGGGTAATCATCGTATTACGCAGTCATTGTTAGCATTGCCTACACGCAGGCAAAAATCTTATTCGTAGGTCAGGCTGTCCAGAATTTCCTTCACGCTCAGTTCAGCGCAAGCCATGGAAGTATCGGCAACGCCATAATACATCTTCACGACATCGCCATCGACCAAAGTGCCGCAGGAGAAGACAACGTCTCCGAAGAATCCGTTCTTCTCATAATCGGCTTCCGGCTCCATGATCGGTTGATTGGAGCGGGCGATGACTTTGGAAGGATCGTTCAGATCCAGCAGCAGGGCACCCATGCAGTAGCGGTGATCCAACGTTGCGCCATGGTACAGCTCCAGCCAGCCTTTTTCCGTGCGGAATGGTACGGCACCGCCGCCCATGCGGCCGCTGTCCCACATGCCGTTGCGCAGGCCTGCGAGATGTTTATGGTTGCCCCAGTATACGAGATTATCGGATTCGGCGATCCACATTTCCGGGTTGCCTGTGCTCTTGGTCGTAGGACGGTGCAGCGCATAGTATTTGCCGCCGATTTTCTCAGGAAAGATCAGCACGTCCTTATTGTCCGGTCCGAAAATCATCCCGTGATGCGTAAAGTTCACAAAATCCCGGGTCGAAACCATGGATTCACCTACGCCTACCGGAGATACAGCGGAGAAGTAGATGTAATACGTATCGCCGATCTGTGTAACGCGCGGGTCTTCTATACCGAAGGTTTCCAGCGACTGCGCGGGATATACCAGCGGCTTGTCGTCGATGGTAAAGCGATGCCCGTCCGTGCTGCGTGCCACTCGAATATAGGATAAGGAAGTCAAATATTCGAAGGTAGCGCTGTGATTCACATTGCGAATGACACGGGGGTCGGAGAAATCATAACGAGCATCGTCGGTACGGAATTCCAAAATGTCCAGCTCCTGTGTTTCTGCATTGAATACAGGCGCTTTGACAATCATCGGATCGGCGCTGATCGGGCGCTCCGCGACCCGAAGCAGCAGCAGCACTTCGCCGTTATATTCGGCAACGCCTGCGTTAAAGGCGCCAATCACTTCAAAGCCGGCATGATACGGCTTCACGTCGGCCGGTGTAATCAGAGGGTTCTCCTCATATCTGTATATATTCATGGTTGTTTACCCCTATCCAATATTCTTATTTATTTTGAGCTTGTCGTCGCACCCTGAAAGGCAGGAAACGGAAACCGATCTGCTTACTGTTCAAATTGGAGGAACGGATCCCGGATGGTTATGCGATGCGCTTCCGCATCGCTGATGCCGGCATAGAGATCGGCGGTTCCGTCTGCATGGCGAACGAGTCCTCCGCTAAATACAACGTCAACCAAATCCGGACGCTTGGTTTCACCAGGCAAGAATTCGGCACGTACGGCAATCAACTCCATATCGCTAAACTCGCCTGTCTGCGGGTCTAGCGCAAACACCATCGGATAATAGTGGCGCTCCCCGGCTTCGTCGAAGCTTGCCACATGGCCGAGCACGCCGACAAGCCCATTGCTCAACAAGTGCAGCTCGTTGGCTCCGCCCCATTCCGCATCGATGAATTGGTCAGCCAGAAGGGGGGCCTCGTTAACGAGTTCTACCGTCACATCCTCCAGCGAGCTCACCTTAGTAAACCCGATTTTACCTCGGCCGCCTTTTTCGCCTTGGGGACGGGTGAACACGCCGATTTCGCCGCCGGCCAGCTCCGTGAGGCGTAGATCCTTCATTGCATCGGGACCCGTGAAGAATAGGGAGAGCTCATTCAGCGTTTTGCCTTTCCAGAATACGGTTCTCCACATCAGTGCATTCTCCATCGTGGGGTGAGGAAAGATTTCAACGCCACCCAGAACCAGTTCGCCATGGATAAAGGTGAAGAACGGATCCTGAAGCGTAAAGACTGGGGCTCCTTCATTCGGTACCCAGATGCCGTCCTGCTCCACGAAGAAGCGGATTTCCGAATGCTCGCTGTCTCGCGATTCCACCCGGCCCGCAATGACGGTGACTCCATCAATCCGGAAGGGCGCCGTGATATTATATACATCTTTGTCGCCTACACCTGAAAACGAAAGCTTGACCGGGTTCTGAGCCGTGGATTTCTTGTTTTGATATTCTTGCAACAGGGTTGCGCATGTTTTTACAGAGGATTTATGCAATGCCACCGTATGATGCCTCCTTATATGAATCATAAATAATTGCGTGTTAGGATACCCAGACCGCAGCTGTGTGCGGCGGGATTTCGATTACTGATCCGCCGAGGGATGCCATCTCGCCGCTTGCAGCAGCCAGCTCCAACCTCTGGGAGGACCAATCGGATAGGTCCAGCTGAAGCGGCTGATCAGCGAATTGAAGGACAATGACGGCTTCCTCGCAGCCGGATCGTCTGGTATACGCAATTGCCGATCCCTCCAATTGCTCCAGCTTTACGTAATCACCGGAGGAGAGGGCAGCATGTTGGACTCGAATCGAGAGCAGCATTTTATAAAAAGAATACATGGAATCCGGCTGCTCCCGTTGCGCTTCCGCATGGATGTGTTCGTGCCCCGGCCCCATCCCGATCCAAGGAGCCTGATCAGAGAAGCCACCGTATCGACCGCCATTCCATTGCATGGGGGAACGGGAATAGTCGCGGCTCTTGACCCGGGCCAAGTCCAAAGCCTCCTCTTCCGTTTTTCCATTCTGAAGTGCGGCTTCGTAGTGGCCGAGGCCCTGGATATCTCTCATGTCCTCGATCCGGTGCGCGATATGGTTCCTCATCCCGATCTCGTCGCCATAGTAGATGAACGGAATGCCCTTCGCCGTTAACATGAGAGCTGCCATCAGTTTGGCTCTCTGCTCCTCAAGCTCCGTATCGCCTTTGCCAAATCTCGAGATGTGGCGCTGCATGTCATGGCTGCTGAAGAACAAGGTAGGGAGCTGATCGGATGCGTGCTGGTCTTCCATGCGTTTAATCTCGTTAAATAAATCCTCCGGCCGAAATTGCTCCTGGCTTCCCAGGTTGAAGTTGAACACCACATCGAGAAGGCCGCTGCCGCTGTAATGGCGCAGGATGTCCATATCCTCAGAACCGACCTCACCTACCATAAAAATGCCTTCCCGCTCATGCACATAACGGCAAATGTCGCCGATGGCTTCCACAATCCCGTCTTGGTTCTGATCGTACCGGTGAATCTGTTCGCCGTTGTCATCTACCGGATTATCCTGGAAATCGCCAGAGACCTTAAGGAAATTGATGACGTCCAACCGGAAGCCGTCGATTCCCTTATCCAGCCAAAATCCCATAACATCCTTCATGGCCCGCCGGACTTCCGGGTTGGCCCAATTCAGATCCACCTGTTCCTTGGCAAAGGCATGGTAATAATACTGTCCAGTGCCTTCATCCCATTCCCATGCGCTGCCACCAAAGAAGGACTCCCAGTTATTCGGTGTCCCTTGATGAACGGGAGACTTCCAGATATACCAGTCGCGCTTCGGGGAAAGGGTAGAGGATTTGGACTCCTGGAACCAGGCATGGGCTGATGAGGTGTGATTCAGCACGAGATCCACAATGACCCGGATGCCCCGCCGATGGGCTTCATGAATGAAACCATCGAAATCTTCCATCGTTCCGTATGCCGGATCGACGGCGTAGTAATCCGAAATATCGTAGCCATTATCGATCTTGGGCGATGGATAGAAGGGAGTCAGCCAAATACCGCCGATGCCGAGTTCCTTCAGGTAATTCAGCTTGGAAGTGATCCCCTTAAAATCTCCGAGGCCATCCCCGTTGCCGTCGCAGAAGCTTGGCATGTAAATTTCATAAAAGACGGTTTCTTGCCACCACTTTTTTTGGTTTCTGTCCATACGTTTCCACTCCCAGATGAAAGCTGTTTTCATCCCTTTATTTAAGAGAAGCCAGGATAGGGAGGTTGTAAAGTACAGACCCTCATATTCGAGCTTCCTGCAACGTTCCGATGCGCCTTTTGAAGCCAACGGCGTTTTATTTGAGACTGAACTGCATGCCTTCCTTGAATTTTTTGCCGAAGATCGCGAACATGATAATAATCGGCACGGTGAGCAGGACGGATGCCGCATAGAGCGGACCCGGGTAACTGCCGTATGGCCCGAACATCTGGGACAAGAGTACGTTGAGCGTCAGCATGTTGTCGCTGCGGACAACGATCATATCCCATAAAAGCTCGGTCCAGCGCTCCATCAGCAAGAAGAGGAAGATCACTGCAGTGATGGATTTGGACATGGGCAGCATGATTTTGTACAAAATCTTGAAGTCCGATGCCCCATCCAGCTTCGCTGCTTCGATAAAAGCATCCGGCACGGCTTTGAAAAAGTTGGTGTACATGAAGATCGCCCATAAACTGATGGCTTTTGGAATGATCATCGCCCAGTACGTATCGTAAAGTCCGACCTTCTGGATAATGAGAAAGTTCGGAATCAAGAGAATGATCGCCGGGAAAAACATATGGAACAACACAAAGTTATTCACGGTGTCGCGTCCCCGGAATTTCAATTTGGACAGCGCATAGGCCACCATGATTCCGAACAGCATCATAAGGAAGGTGGAGGCTACCGAGACGATGACGCTGTTGAAGAAGGCGTTCATCCATGGCCGGGCAATGCCAACCTCGCCCCCGGTAAGAAGCCATTCATAAGATTTTAAAGAGAATTTGCTTGGAACGAGCTGCCTGTCTACCTGCGCCCAATCGGCAAAAGAGTTGAGCACCATGTACAAGTAGGGGTACACCATGACGAGAAGCAGAAGGGTTGCCAGTACATAGCGGCCCGCAAGACGACGTTTACTATATTTCTTAGACCCAACCATTTCGTTTCCCCCAGCTTTCCAGCAGTTTACGAATCACGAAGATGGAGATGAACGTTACGATGGATGCCATAATGGCAATCGCAGACGCATATCCGGCTTGCAAGTTCGTAAAGGCTTGATTAAAGATTTCCATCTGCCATGTATTGGTTGCAAAGTTCGGTCCGCCGCCTGTCAGCTGGTAAACTTCCGTGAAGATGCCGAAGGTTACGCCGAACGAGAGAATGAGTGTTGTATACAAGGCAGGGTACAAGAGCGGCAGCGTGATTTTCCAGAATCGCTGCCTGTCGGTTACCCCATCAATGGCAGCTGCTTCATAGACTTCCTTATCAATGCTTTCAAGTCCCGAAGTCAGGATTAAGGCGTAATAACCCGTGAACTTCCAGGCCAAAATCAGACCGACGATAAACAGCGCCGAGAACGGTGAGCCGAGCCAGTCGATATTGATCCCGAAGGTGCCTCTCAAAAATTCATTGACCGGACTGTTGTAGGACAAGAAGCCTTGTACAATCAGGGAAGCAACAACGCCTGAGGACAGATACGGCAGGAAGAAGCCGATCAGGTACACGCTTTTGAACTTGGGCAATCCCTGAATAACAACAGCGACGGCGAGCGACATGGCGGTTACCAGTGGAACAAACAGCATCATGAACTTGTAGGTAACCCAGAAGGCGGATTGCACCCCGGGTGCGGCCATGGCCTTCCGGAAATTATCCAGCCCTACAAAATCAAATTCAGGAGCAATCAGGTCCCAATTCGTAAAAGAAAGGTATAAGGACCAAAGGAGCGGTCCCAGGAAAAATACCAATCCGAAAATAATGTAGGGACTGGCAAAAAGCCAGCCCAACTTATTGTTTTGCTTATTAATCATGATTAAAGTTCACCTTCAATCGCTTTCTTCATGTTATTCCAACCGGTTTGCGGATCGATTTCTCCGCGGATGACCTTATTAAATGCTTCTTGTCCAATCAAGGTTTGAAGCTCATTAAACTTCGGATTATCCATGGCTGGAACGCCTTTGGACACCGCTTCTGCATAAGGAGCCAGTTCCGGTTTCTCGGCGAGGATCTGCTTGAAGCCTTCCACTTCGTTCAGATCATCGCGCGCCGGAGGCAGGTTGGTTTGCTTGAACCATTTCACGTCATTTTCCTCGTTGGAATAAACCCATTTCAAAAATTCGGCGGCAGCCTGCTGCGATGCTTCCGGAGCTGCGGAGAAGATAACCAGGCCTTTTGCATCCGCGTAGGTTTTTGCATCTGCCGGATCCATATGATCCGGTACCGGAGGCAGGGTCAGGGTGAAGTTTTCTCCGTATTTAAGTTCAGGATATTTCGTTGCCCACATATCGAATGTCCAAGGACCGATATCAGTGAATACCCCCGCACCGGTTTCGAATGGATCGGTTGCATTCTGCGCCAATACACCGCCAGCTTTACGAAGGTCATCAACGAAAGTCAGCATTTCCACCCCAGCTTTATCGTCCGCGACAAGGTTTTGGCCTTCGATAAATTTGTTGCCGTCCGAAGCTGCGTTGTAGAGCAAGAAGAAATCGAACCAGCGTTTCCAGGCCGTAGGGTCTGCAAGGTCGGCGCCTTTAGCCCACATATATTTATCCGGATATTTCGCTTTCAGCTTCGTTGTGGCTTCCAGAACTTCACTGTACGTTTGAGGCGGCTCATTATATCCGATCTCTTTCAGGAAATCCGTACGCCATCCGATCAGCATCGGGTTAGAGTAGATCGGCAATACATATTGGTGGCCGTCCGCGAATTCCCAAGGAGCGATCGTTTCGGTCATGTTACGGGACTCGACCATTTCCTTAAATTGCGGCAGTTCATCAAGAGCTACAAGCGCTTTACTATTGGATAGCTGCGCGGCGAATCCGCGGTTAATATTCTCAGCTACCGTCGGTGCATTCCCGCCTGCGATGGATGCCTGAATACTTGCCTCAGAGCTTGGTGATTCTTTAATCGCGCTAACGTTTACCTTTACGTCCGGATTCACGGTTTCGTACTCTTTGGCCATCTCTTGCCAAAATGCTTGCTGCGGCGGGTTAGGTGCCGCCCAGAATTCGACGGTGGTTACGCCGTCTGCGCTTTGACCGCCATTGCTGCCGCCGTTGCCGCAAGCGGCGAGTACCGTTCCGCCTACCAATGAGATTGCTAGAAGCAAAGAAATTCTTGATTTTTTCATATTGACCCTTCCTCCTAAATGCAAGATGTCTACCAAACGTTGACACTGCTATTTTTGTAACGTTACAAAATAGGATTACTAATTACTGAAAGCGTTGTATTCACATTATTATTCATGACTAATAGTTTTGTCAACGCTTTAACCTGCGAAATACAACAAACAATTAATTCCTGTGAGGTAGATCACATGAATATATTACTTTACATAATTATTTTGTAACGTTAAAATAATGTTTGTAATGTTCGGGCGAGAGCTTTCAAATCTCTGTTTGTTTTCGGTATAGTATGATGAGAATCCATTCGTCCTATACAACTATTCTTACTATAAAGAGAAAGGAACGTTATCCTTGACCAAGCCAAAAGTTACGATGCAGGACATCGCAGACCACTTGCAAATCTCCAAAAATTCGGTTTCGCAAGCACTATCAGGTAAAGGCGGTGTCAGCGAGGAGACGCGCAAGCTCATCATGCAAACGGCCGATGAGCTGGGCTACATCTATACCGGAAATCGCAAGCGATCCTCGGATCAAGAGGACAAGGAAGAATCTACAGGCAGTATTGCTTTAGTAGCAACGGATTTTGCCTTCTCTATGCGGGGCTTTTTCGGGGAAATCTACCTTACTATAGAAAATGAAGTGCAGAAGAGAGGGAAGAAGCTGCTGATCCAATCCATTTCCCAGCAGATGATGAAGGATCAGACGCTGCCCCCTTTTATCGAGGGAAGGGAAGTTGACGGGATCTTGATCCTTTCGCATCTTAGTACCGAATATATGAACACCTTGATCGATACCGGTATTCCTACCGTGCTCATCGATCATCACCATCCGGATGTGCAAGCCGACGCTATTCTTACGAACAACCGGTTCAGCGCCTATCATGTCGTTAAGTACCTCTATGAGCTCGGGCATACACGCATCGGCTTTGTCGGCAATACTTCCTTCTCCCCGAGCTATTATGAACGTCTGGAAGGGTTCCGGCTTGCCCATCATGAACTCGGCATTGAGCTGCACCCGAAATGGATTCTTAGCGACGCGCTGGAAGATCAGGAATTTATGGAGAAGCGGCTGCAGGGGCTGGACGAACAGCCTACTGCCTGGTTCTGCGTGAATGACGGTCTCGGGTTTATCGTGAATTCGACCATTTATAATATGGGCTATCAGATTCCGGGCGATATTTCCATTGTCAGCTTTGATAACGGACAGCTTTCCAGGTTGGCTACGCCCAAGACAACCACCATGGGAGTGGACCTGAGACTATTCGGCAAAACGGCGATCCGGCAGCTGTTCTGGCGAATGAAGCAGCCGGACGCGCCGCATATGGAGCTGCTGCTACCAACAACACTTATTGAACGCGATTCGACATCGGCTCCGCGCAATTAACATAAATGATTCGATGATTTCGAGATGGAGGCATTCACAATATGACCACTCAAGCACAAGAACAAGCTGTACAGGCATATGACCGATGGCTGAACAGCGGGGTGATTGACGAAGCGTCCAAGGATGAGCTTCGCGCTATTGCACATAACAAGAGCGAAATCGCAGACCGTTTCTATAAGGAACTGGAATTCGGAACCGGCGGACTGCGGGGCGTGATCGGCGCAGGCAGCAATCGTATCAATATCTATACCGTGGGGAAAGCAACCCAAGGGCTTGCTGCTGCGCTAAAGCAGGAGTACGAATCGCCTTCGGCGGTGATTGCGTACGACTCTAGGCATTTTTCTCCCGAATTTGCGCTTGAAGCGGCACGGGTGCTCGCAGGGAATGGCGTTAAGGCCTATGTATTTCAAGCTCTCCGTCCGACGCCTGAATTGTCTTATGCCGTGCGGCATCTGAACGCAGAGGCGGGAATCGTGATTACCGCAAGCCATAATCCACCGGAATATAACGGATATAAGGTGTACGGTCCGGACGGTGGGCAGATTACGCCCGATACGGCAGCCAGAGTGATTGAGGAGATCGGGCATGTCGCTTCTTTTGAAGAAATCCGTAAGTTGGACCGGGCAGAGGCGGAAGAGAGCGGCCTGCTCGTATGGCTCGGCCAAGAGATCGATGATGCTTATACCCTCGCCGTTGCAGGCATAAGCCAAAATCCCGGAATCCTACCTGAAGCCAGCATCAATTACCGAATCGTATTTACGCCGCTGCATGGAACCGGTAACGTTCCTGTACGTGCTGTTCTAAAGCATCTGGGTTTTCAGCATGTGGATATCGTGCCGGAGCAAGAACAACCGGATGCCAATTTCTCAACCGTGCAATCGCCTAACCCCGAAGAACATGCCGCATTTGAGATTGCCATTGCCCAGGCCAAGGCATGCGCGGCTGACCTCATTCTGGGAACCGACCCGGATGCGGACCGCATGGGGGCTGCCATTCAGAATGATCAAGGACAGTATTTCATCCTTAGCGGCAACCAGTCCGGTGCCATCATGGTGCACTACTTGCTGGAATCCATGAAGAAAAAAGGAACGCTTCCGGAGAATGGTGCGATCATCAAGACGATTGTGACCAGCGAAATGGGAGCTGCCATCGCGGCTGCATACGGCATGACCGTCTTCAACACGCTGACTGGATTTAAATACATCGGGGAGAAAATGACGCAGTTCGAGAAGACCGGAGCGTTTACCTTCATTTTTGGTTATGAGGAAAGTTACGGTTATCTTGCCGGCAGCTATGCTCGCGATAAGGACGCTGTCGTTGCAGCCATGCTCATGGCCGAGGCGGGTGCTTACTATAAAACGCAAGGTAAGTCTTTATATGAAGTGCTCCAAGAGTTGTACCGAACCTACGGCTATTTCGCCGAGAAGCTGGAGACGAGAACGCTTAAGGGCATTCAAGGTATACAGCTGATTGCAGGCATCATGAGCGCTTGGCGTGAATCGGCACCAAGCGAAGTGGCGGGGATTGAACTCATCGGAACCGAGGATTTCAGCCGGGGACTGCATGGTCTGCCGCAAGAGAATGTGCTGAAATTCCATCTTGCCGACGGCAGCTGGTTCTGCCTTCGTCCGTCCGGCACGGAGCCGAAGATCAAGTTGTATTTTGCTGTTCAGGGCAGCAGGTATGAGGATGCACAGGCTAAGATCGCTGCGCTTACGGAAGATGTAATGGCTCGAATTGATGTTTATATCGAACAGCATCAGACATAGAAAAAAAAGGACTGGACCTGATCGTTCGCTGAAGAACGGGAAAGGTTCAGTCCTTTTTGGATATCGGCCAGCGGTTGGAAGGCAGGTGGGTATCATACTGCGTAAGAATTGCAAAAGCTGCGATAATCGTTTGTATTAATGATTCCAGGAACTACTGGTCTAACGCCTCTGATGCACCGGAACTTCTTTACGCCCCTGTTTCATGGGCGACTGGCATAAAGGACAGGCCTTGCTCTCCCGATCCCGTGCGCCAGCGGCGATTCTCGCGTTGACTCGCTGCCAGCCTTTGCAATTGGCGCTGGTGCACAGCCACACGTCGACGATCTCCGTTGCAGCGGGTGCAGTCTGATGCTGTAAGCTGGGAGCGGAGCCTGATCCTGAACCGATGCGTTGGCTCCTCTGGCTGGCAGTGCTTACCGTTGCCCGCCCAGCAGGTGAAGGCAAGGATGAGCGCTTGGCTGAGGTTGAGGTCTCTATGCGGACCGTACGCTTTGCCGTAAACGTCGATCGCGGCGTTGACCCGCCGCCCTTGCTTGGGACGCTGTTGCCTTGCTTGCTCTGCTCGTCCGTAACGAACACATCGCGGAAGAAGCGGGAAACCTCCGCTTTTCGCCCCCGATAAAAGCCAGGCGAACTGACAATCAATTCATCCCGCGCCCTAGTGATAGCGACATAAGCCAATCTGCGCTCCTCTTCGAGCGCATCCAGCGCCTTATCTTCTTTGTCCGATAGCGGACGCTGATCCTCCCTGCGCTCGGCGTCCAAAGCGGACGTATGCGGCAGAATGCCCTCGCTTGCCCCGATCAGGCATACTGAGGGAAACTCCAGCCCTTTGGATTTATGGATCGTCATTAACCGGACGGCATCGGCATGTTCGTCCCGTTTCATGGCCGCCATTTCCTTATGAATGATGATCAGTCGATCGACAAATTCGACGAACTCAGCGATATCGCCAAAGCGCTTCGCCGAAGCCTCCAACTCATCCAGACCTTCCTGTATGAATTCCTTATGGAGGGTGATTTCCTGGCGCTCGTCTGCCTCCAGAAACTTGTCATAGAATTGGCGCCTCATTTCCTGTACCGCCTGAAGGGGCTCCATCGCCTTTAGTCCCTTAATGAGCTTTGTGCGATCTCTAATATTCTCGATCTGAAAATCCTTCAGGCCGGGAAAGGATAGAAGATGCGATAGAGGCCCTTTCTTGGGACGCGGAGCATCCTGCTGCCGGATGAAAGCCATGCCTTTATCCCGGTTCATGTACAGCGTATGGAGCATGCCCTCCATGGCCGTGAAATTGCGTCGGTCCAGCGACAGCCGCAGATGGTCCATGAGCGGTTTGACGATCCACTGTTCGTAGAACAGATCTCCATTCTCGTAATGAATGAACGGAATCTCCCGCATCACGAGCTGTTCAAAGATAGCCCGGCTGTTGTTCGCGGTCCGGTACAGAATCGCATGATCGCGGTACTGCTTTCCGTGCTCCCGGACCTGCTCGGTAATATGGGTCAGCAGTTGCTCCGCTTCTTGGTCGGGATCGCCTGGACGAAGGTATAGCGGTACGCTGCTGCTTTTGCGGGTCGAACGCAGCTGCTTGGGGCGGCGCCGTTCATTGACGCGGATAATTTCGTTCCCCAGCCCGACGATCGAGGAGAGAGAGCGGTAATTGATATCGAGCGTCACGACCTTAGCCCCGGGAAACGTCTGGTCGAATTCCAGGATGAATTCGTTGCGTGCCCCGTTGAAGCCGTAAATGGTCTGGTCATCGTCACCTACAACCATTAAATTGCGGTGCGGGGCGACGATTTTTTTGAGCAGCTCATAAGGCAGCAGTCCCGTATCCTGGAACTCGTCGACCATGACATAACGGTACCGCCTTTGTAGGGAGGCCAGCAAACCGGGATCTTGAGACAGCAGACGGTGGGACATGACCAGAATATCATCAAAATCCATCTGGCCATGGTCTTCCTTCCACGCTTCATAACGGGTAAAAATTTGCCTTTGCTCGACTTCTGCAGGTGTTTTGACAGGCAGCTCGTCAAGTCCGGTCATACTCATTCGATGGGCAGACCAGAGCGATAGCAACGTCTCAGCTTCGTAGCTATCCTGCAAGCCCATTTCCCGCAGGATGCGCTTCATAATAAATTGCTGATGTCTGGAATTGCTTAGGATTTCCTGCCTGTAGCCGCGGGTACGCAGCAAGTATAAGAAGAAGGAGTGGAAGGTTCTTGCCGTTACTTTGGCGGTTTCGCTAGCCCGTAAGCCGGGAAGCGCCATGATGCGTTCCTTCATCTCGGCTGCCGCCTTGGATGAGAAGGTGACAAGCAGGATGGAAGACGGATCGATCTTCTTGGCCGCAATGAGGTAGCCTGTCCGGCTGACCAGCACGGAGGTCTTCCCGGAGCCGGCGCCTGCAAGCGTAAGCAGCGGTCCTTGGGTATGTCGTACAGCTTGGATTTGGGCGCGGTTCAGCAGCATTCCCCGGGATTCCAAGCCGCGAAAAAAAGCCGCATCCGGCGCGTCATCGCTGATCAGGTCCTGGCTGTTCTCGAAGGAAGCCAGCTTGGCAAACGGAATATCCTGACGCTCTCCGCCGTATGGGCGTTTATAGAAGGGTATGGATGTCATGAAATTCACCAATCATTTCGTATTTCGATTATCGTCCTACCAGTTTACCGGATTCTCGGAAGTCTGGCAAAGCGCAGGATATGGATAAGAACCCCGGGATGCGAACACTTATGAATTCATGATGTGAATTTCAGAGGCGCACGCCAGAATTGCACTGATTTGCTCCGACACGTTTAGCCTACTAGACACGCGGATACGAACCAACTTTACCCCTGAGGAAAGTGTTATATTATTTGGGAATGTTTTTAGAAGAGCAAAGAAGAGAAGGACCATGTTCAAGGAGGAATCCCATGCTGGTTGTTATTGCTATTCTGCAGCTTATTATGATCGGCATTTTGCTGAACATCAACGGCAAGCTGAAGCCGCGAGACTATATTGCTGAAGCGATGGAGAGGGACCGCCGAATCCGGGAGGAGCGGGAGAGGAAGCGGCAAATGGAGCCATGGTCACATGAGGCAAGTGCTGACAGCGCAGATCATTCATGACCTGAATCATTTATATGAATAACAGCTATCCCGGGCTCAAAATAGGGGAGTCCGGGATAGCTGTTGCCCTTATGTGATTTTGAACATCGTGAGCATGGCTTCCTGTGGTGCACGGTGCGTAGTCCGGGGGAGGCCTGGATGGCTGTTGACATTATTCATGTCAGCAAGCCTGTTGAAGTATACGGCATTCGCCAAAAGACCATCACTCGGTCCAATTCCACAGCCGCACTTCTCCGACCCGCAGGTCGCGGACCCAGGATACCTCACGCAGGGTCAACAGCTCCTTAACGGGGCCGGTAATGACAGCACCATAGAGACGAACGCCGTTCTTTTCCACGTAAGCTAACGAAGCATCTACGTCAACAAACGGAGCCACCCGGTCGGCAATCAGGTCATACTCTTGCAGCAGCCGCAGCGATTTGATGAAGTGTTCATTCCGCAGTTTACCGTCCCCATAGGTGTCTATTGAAGGGTAATGTCCGCCGCTGGATACGATTTTGCCAAACCAACCGCGTTTTTCCTCCTTATAGGAGGTCACTGTCAAATCGTCATGATGCCAGACGGGATAAGAAGGAAAGCCGACAGGATGGGAGATTACACCGTCTCCGCGGCCGAATCGGTCATCCGGCCCGGTATCGACGGCAAACCAGACGGCCTCCATATCCCGGTTCTCGAACTGCTTCAGCAACTCGTCGGTCGAGAAGAAGCGGTTAAACGATACATAAGCCTCGGCCACGGTACCCTCTGGGAGTTTTTCAAGCCTGGACCAATCACCGCTCTTGGCGGAAGAGGTGCTAGCGTTCTGTTTTTTTGACTGTTCTTTGGGATCTTCGTCTTGATTCGAGGAAGAAGTCTCCAATGGGCTATTCGGCCGGTAGAAAATCCGTGATGGACTAGTGCGTTCGTTCCAGTCCATGTCGACGGACGGCAGCCCGAACAAGAAGTTCACGGTATATTCGCCGACGGTCACTCGTTCTTCCCCTACTTTCTTGTCTATATCCCCATACATCTCCTGCATGAAGAAGACTTTGCCCTGACTGTTGAGTCGAACGTCGATGTTAGGCTGGGATATCGAGATAGCGGAAGCGATGGCATCCCGATATTTATCGTTTCGGCTTGGGTCGCCGACACCGTAGAATAACGCTGTACCAATTGAGCTAAGGATGGATACAACTAGAAACACAGAAATAACCGTCAGCGTATTCGAGATTCGGGCCTTCCATTTGCCCCTGCGCACGATTCGCTTTTCTTTCTTGGGCGAGAGGCCGGTCTGATCGTCAGCGCGCTTGTGCATAGCGCTATTAGAAATAGAGCTTGTGTTATCCATCATTTCATCCAGGTAAGCCTGGTATTCCTCCAGCTTTTCCATTTCCCGCTCTACTTCGATTTTTTCCTCGTCACTCAAATTGCCATCTGCGTAATCCTTCAGCCGCTGTTTAAATTCTTCGCTCATAGTGTCCCTTCCTTTCGTTTCATTTCCCGCAGCCGTTGCCTGGCCCGAAATAACGTGATTTTGATATGGGATAAGGTGATGCCCATAATATCCGCCGCCTCCTGGTAGGAGAATTGATGGAAATCCACCAAGATAACCGCCTGCCGCTGCTTCTCCGGAACATCCGTCAGCATTTGCCCGATTTCTCTTTGGGCTTCTTGCTGAAGCAGGATGTTCTCCGGGGTATTGCGGTCGATCATCTGATCGAAAAAACCAGCGTCCCTCACGATGCTGCGGCTGGCCTTCCGCTGATAATCCACATAAGCGTTATGGGCAACCCGAAATAGCCATGGCTTGATTCGTTCTTCCTTCCAATCCTCGAGGTACAGATATGCCCGGTAAAAGGTTTCCTGTACCAGGTCTTCCGCCGTATGGTGATCCTATGAGAGGGAGTACAAGTAACGATAAACGTCTTTCACGTAATATTGATAAATCGATTCCAGACTGTTCAGTTTCATGTCCTCCCCTCTGTGTAACACACGTTTAGCCAGAGCATAAAGTTACACTTTCGGCTATAAAGAAATTGAGTTCAGCGATTTAACCCCTAAACCGCAAAAAACAAAGCCCGCTAGATGAGCGGGCTTCCGATAGAATATGAAGTGCTGTAGAAAAGGGGGTTACCGTAAACGGTGGGACTCACGCGCCTCTGCAGCATTCGGAAATCACTTGCTATTCTTGTCTATATAGGCCGTCAGCGTTTTGTATTGCTTGCTGTCTTTTTCGGCATAGTCCAGCGCTGTTTTTCCGGACGCGTCTTGGATGGAGGCATCCACTTTGTGCTGGTTCAGCAGCTTGTCGATGAAAAAGTCATTCTTGTGGATGACAGCCAGATGAAGCGGTGTCTGACCATCGAAATTTGGCAGGTTGTAATCAAGCTCACCAGCTTTTCCGTCCATCTGTACAAACGGGTCGTAGAGGGAGGAATCGCCGTTTAGAATCAAATAGTGCAGCAGGCCGTTGCCGGTTGCTTCGTCTTGGGAATACAACTTCGCTTCACCGGCAGCGATAACAATATAAATCTTTTGCATATTCAATTCGCCGTTCACTTCGATCAGCTTGCCAAGGTTTTTCACCAAATGGCGTTCTTGAGCAGGTGCTCCTTCGGACTCGGAAGGCGTAGTCGGGCCAACCGGGATTGCCTCTCCATTCGAGGATTTGGGAATAATCCCGATCTGATCGGCACCAACAGAGCCGACCTGATATCCAAGCGCTTCCGAGAAGTCCCGGACAGGGACATAGAGCTTGTTCTGAATGACAACGGGGGACTCGGACAGCTTGGCCTCCGAACCGTTGACCAGGATCTTGGAATGGGACGGTACGGCCTTCAGATAAACGGCAGCGCCAACAACCGTACCTACTGTCAGTGCCACGCCGACGATTGCGCCGAGTGCAAAAGCAGGAATAGAAGAGAAACGTTTTTTCATAATATCCTCCCATGGCGGTATATGGACTTTTACACCATTATATACCAATACAGCGTTACCTCAATTGAATACTCGGATCCAACACGATAATTCGCTGTTCATTTAGCGCGGTGTGTAGCAGATCATCCTTCAGTTGCTGCGTGCTGGTTATGACCTCAGGCTGGTTTGTCTTGATATCCGTTGTTAGTTTGTTCACTAATCGTTCGATCGATAGCATATCCCGATATTCTGGCGGGGAGTAGTCTTCCCAGTACTGATCTTCGCTGATGCCCATCGTATCCAGAATGCGCGAGTGCTGTTCTTGCACCTGCTGCGGCTGGGTCTGGAGCGTCTTCCGAAGATCCTTGGCCCTTTGAATTCCATCTTCCAGACTCGCCGCAACGCCTTGTTCATCGGCCAATTGAAGCATTAATTCCTTTGTTGCCATTTCTTTAAGAAGCGCAGAGTCATCAGGAAGGGGCGCGGTGCTATGCGCGAGGTTATTCTTATAGGTCGTTAAATGGGTATGTGTGATGTAGGTGGAACCAACTTGAATCAGCGCCTGTCCGTTCATGTTGTCGTTCATGCGATGATTCCGGCCCGAGCGATTCGAAGCATCCGTAAAGAAGAGTATGATGCTTACCGTCAGGACGCTTGCCACAGCGATGCTGAGAATGGTGATATACTTACGGTTTATTTTCATACCTGACACCTCTCTTGGCAGGGATATATGAAAACGAAGATATATTATAGACGTTTCGTCAGCCTGAAAGGTTCTAGAAAAATGCAAAAAAACGCCTAAAGGCACAAGGTATAAGTGTTTTCAGGCGCAGAAGTTGCATGATGATGGAATGACAGGCTTCACGTTGAAACTTACTTACGAAGCAGTCGGGTTTTATGTGCATAGATAATCGCTTTGTCCGCGAGAAAGGCAGCGTAGAGGAGCAGGAAGACCGAATAAGGAAATCCGGTACCGTCGAGGCTCGGAACCAACCATTCGGCGGCAATAAAGTACAGCAGGGTCAACAGCACCGGGAGCTGCCGTTTCAGGTGGTATTTCCAAACCGACCAGATGACACCGGCAGTCCCGGCAAACAGCATGAGGAGACGGACGGCGTCCAATGCGGATTGCACGACCTTTCGGGCTTCCTCATTTCCGATCGCAGCCGCATATTTGGAGGTGCGGCCAGCAAATATGCTCCGGAAGAGATGAACCAAAGGGTTGCCTTCGATGTATCTCGATTCGAGCCACAGCGAGGCAAGGTTCCACGGACCGGACATATACATCAAACGATTGAAAAGCGGGATATTCAGCCACCATGGGGACAAGATGAGTAAATAACCCGCGCTAATAAGAATGAGCCCGCCGGTTACAATTTTGACCGGACTGCGGTACTTGACCCAAAAGGCAATGAACAATACCGGGTACAGCAGCGCCTGAAGGTTGTAGCAAGCCATAAGCGCCGTAAGCGCGCCAGCAGCCGCGTACCAGCTAGCCTGCTTCAATTCAAGCGCTCCGATGACGGCGCAGACCAGAAGAAGCATTAGGGTCTGCATGGTCGTATCCGGCAGGATCAGCCGGACAGCGCCGTAAGCCGGCCAGAATAGAGCGTAGATCATGCATGACAGAAAAGCGATTCGCGTATTAAACATGTAGCGGGACAGCACAAAAACCAAGTAGACGGAAAATGCATGGAAGAGACATTGGAGCAGCTGGTAGGCGATCAGGGCAGCATCCATGCTTCCGAACAAGGCGGTAAGTCCGGCAATCATAAGCGGCACACCGGGCATGACGCTGGAGGCATGTTCTTCCAGGTCTCCACCGGGGTGGCTGATCATGGCCGCACTTTGGATATATCGTTCTTCGATTACGCTGCTTATGCTCGGGGAACGTTCATGAAGACCGGTAAGAACCAGCAGACATGACATAACCAGAACGGCAGCAATCAGTACCAGCAGCATCCTTCGCTGCACACGGTTTAACGTCCATATGGAAAACAAAGGGTCCACTCCACTCTGTATATAATCTCTAGGGTTCAAATCAGAATTTATACCCTTATATATTAAAGAATAAACGGTGAAATAAAAAGGCTCCGCCAAAACGGAGCCCATAAGTTCAAGTTACGCTGCAGCGACAAGATCTGTCCCACGATTAAAAGCCGCTGTGATACTTATCGTTACTGGATGAACGATCCTTTGACGTCCCGTCCCGCTGCTTCTCTTCCTGGCGCTCCAGCCTGGCGTCTTCCATCGGAATCGGGTCCACATGCTGTTCACTCTCAAACTTATCGAACAGGCTTTCTTGTTCCGTCGGGTATTGTTCAGGGTGATCCATGTTGCCGGGACCGTTGTGAAGCGGAAGATCCTTTTTCTTGTCAGCCACCGTTTCTCACCTCATTTTATCGTTGTGATACTACCTTTATACCTTATTTGGGGAAGTATCAAACATGAAGAGGCGATAAAGGGGAGGGGATTGGTTTCTTTAAGATGTCTCCGAACTGGCTGCAGGCTGCTGCTGCGCTTCTGCCTTAATTCTTAAATAACGGATAAACAGCTCAACAAGCTCCGGATCGAATTGCGTGCCCGAGCAGCGGAGCAATTCTTCAATTCCCTCCTCGAAGGATTTCGTTTGCTGGTAAGGCCGTTCCGTTGTCATCGCGTCAAACGAATCGATAATGGTCAGCATCCGGCACAGCTTGGGGATTTGGCTGCCCTTGAAGCCGTGCGGATACCCACCGCCATCATATCTTTCATGGTGCAATTCGATGTAAGGAACCAGTTCCTTGAACTTCTCGTTCGTTTCTGCAATGCGTTTCCCCCAGCTGACATGCCGTTTGACGGTTTCCCATTCGCCGGCCGTGAGCTTGTCCCGTTTGTTCAAGATCCCCCAAGGAATCTCAAGCTTGCCGATATCGTGAATGAGTGCGCCGAGTACGAAATTGCGTCGCTCCACACTATCAAGCTCGAGCACTTCGCTGATATCCATGGCATAGCGGAATACCCGTTTGGAGTGTTTGAACGTATCCACATCTTTATACAAGAACAGCTTCAACTGCTGCTCGATATCGCGGACGTCTTCCGCGAAGTCGATCTCGGATTCTTTTTCGGCGCCGCTCCCGTATACATGCACATTATTCTTACCCTGCTTCTTGGCATAGTACAGCGCCTGATCGGCAAGCTCGACGAGTTGTGACTTGTCATGGATGTCAATCCGATAGGACGCAACACCAGCAGAGAATGAGAGACACCCCGAGGGAAAAATCTCGACGCCGTCAAAATAGGTATCGTTCAGTTTTTTGCGAAGCCTGTTAATGAAGGAGCGTGCTTTGTTGTCATCGTAACCCGGCATGAGAATCGTGAATTCCTCGCCGCCGAAACGGGAGGCTACCACCTCGGCCATTTCGGATTCTACCTTGAGGTAATTGCCGAGAAATCCGAGCAGCATGTCGCCTTTCAGGTGTCCGAATTGATCGTTGTATTTTTTGAAATCATCAATATCGATCATGGCCAGTGACAATGGCGTCTCATTGGTCTTGGCTTTCTTGATCTCGTCTTCCAGCAAATTTTCGAAATAACTGTGATTGTACAATCCGGTTCGTTGATCCTTGATGGCTTTCTCTTGTACCTGTTTATACATCGTGAAGAGCTGCTTGAAGGAATAGGATAGCATCACGCTGAGACCTATAAACAAGGTTAGTCCGAATACGCCGTTATGTACGATGAGTATGGAGAGAACCAGCGAAAGAATGAGCGTGCTGAGGTAAACTAGCAGTGTATCTTTCATGAAGGTTTTCAAAATATCATATAACGATCCCTTGTATAGAAGGTAGTAGTAGAAACCGACAAGGAAGACGTTGATAACAAAATAAACAACCAACGCTGCAACATACGCGCCAAATTGATTATTGTGAATAGGGCCTGCTTGTCCGCCTGCCATTTTGAAAATGAAGGAGGATCCGACGATCATCACGGTATACACGGAGAAATTAACAAAATGCTTCCAAAAGGGGATTTTTCTGTCGTAAAGCGCCATGGCAAGGGAGACGAGCAGGATGACGGACAGCGCAAAAGGTGCCCCATAGATAAAGATGCATGCCAGGTAAACAGAGGAATCCATGGACTGTAAATTACCCTCTGGCGGCAGCTGGAAGGTGAAGTAATTTAAGATGAGGGCGGCGCCTAACATCGCATAGACCCATACCCACTGTGAAGGAGTATAATGGAGAATTTCCCCTTGATGCACCAGCAGGAAGATGGAACAGCCCAGAAGAGAAAGAAAAACAAAATACAGCTGTCCCGCAAAGCCTTGAGAGAACCTAGGACGCTTAAATATGGACATAAATGATTTCTCCTCAATAAAAATCAATGGTGTATTCTCCACATTTTAAGGTATATTGCGATGCAAAACAACGAAAAAGATGTAAAAAAACAGGCTGAATTTTCCAGCCTGTTTCTTATGGAAGTCTATTATCCGAATCTGTAACCGGAAGTCAGAGCGACAACAACAGAAGCAACGATGATGGCATTCAATACGATGCGGGAATACTTGATTTTATCAGTTTTCTTCACAGTTCTCCCTCCTTTCCAGGTGGTATGATGTATGATTAATTTTGTGGTTCCACACGTTCATTGGTATCGGATTTGCGTATTAAGGTTTGAACAGGGGTATTCTTCCCGGAAGTCATTAGATGGACGATGTAGAAGAATATACCGACATTCATGATGATATCTCCGATACTGATCACCTGTGTTCTTGGGTACGGCGGGGATAACGGTATAATGTCTCCCAGGAACGGCAGGCGGGTAGAGGCGTCCATCAGATAGTGTTTGGTGATGACGGTGCTGTTGCTCAGCATGTCCACGTAATAAGGATCCAGAACGGAAGTGGCGCTCATCGATACGGGCATTCTGCCACCGTTCACTGCCATGACAAGGAAATTCAGAAAGACACCTGCCAAGATGCTGCCAAAACCTTTCTGATCCCGGTTTATCCAGAGAAAGATCATACCGGCAACGTAGATGAACATAAAGACGTAGCCACTTGCGGCTGCCAACCAATCAGAGTTCACTTGAAAGCGGAATATCAGCAGCTGCACAATCAGGAGTATGGGGAAGATTAAGCCGCCCTTCAGACGGATCTTACTGAATTGCTGCAGTCCATGACGGAGTCCGCCACGTATCAGTCCGACAATTAATCCGAGTATAATGCCGTCAAATACCATGATAGAATTCCTACTTTCATAGTTCATTATCTCTGTAATTAATAGTTCGACAGCGAATTGGTAATTCCTTCAACAAAAATCAAATTTTATGAAAAAAATTAGAAGGTCGGATGAAAAGCTTGTCCCTTCCTGTATGAATCTAATGATTTATGTATATTATAGCAGATAAAAAGGATAAATCTTCCTACTTTTTTCGTGTTTCTGTTGCAGAAAAGAGCAAATTATCGAACTTTACATACCTATGGGGGGTATAGTAAAGTTAAATGGTACAATATTATATGATAGGAGGACGACAGCATGAAACAAGTGACATTGACAGTGGAAGGCATGTCCTGCAACCATTGCGTGAACTCGGTGGAAGGCGCGCTGAAGAATGCGGGAGCTTCTGGTAAAGTCGATCTTGCATCCAATACAGTGGCCGTCGAATACGACGAAACCAAGGTCAGCCTTGAAGCATTGAAAGAAGCGATTGAAGAGCAAGGCTACGATATCGTGTCCTAACGAAAGATTCCCTGGAACAATCCAAAGCCGCGAGCTTTGGCTAAAATAGGAGCCGGCTGCTGAAGCGATCGACAGCAAGCCGGTTTTTTTGCGCTGCCAATCACCTTCCGCGTGAACTTGCACTGCTCAAGCCGAAGTTTCATAATAGATGAAACAATTCTTTCAGAGCCTAAGGAGTGGAAACTCGATGAATGATACCCTATCACTTCTGATGAACCATCGATCGATTCGTAAATATTCGGATCAGCCCGTGTCCGAGGAGCAGCTTAGGGCAGTTGTGGCAGCAGGTCAGATGGCATCAACCTCAAGCAACGTCCAGGCATACAGCGTGATTGCCGTTACCGATCCAGAGAAGAAGCAGCGGTTGGCCGCTTTAGCGGGAAATCAGGCGTATATTGTGGAATGCCCGGTATTTCTTGTGTGGTGCGCGGATCTGTATCGTTTGAAAAAAAGCACAGAGTCGCACGTGGTTGATCAAGAGACGTATGAAGATTCGACCGAGAATTTCATCGTGGCCACGGTGGATGCCGCTTTGGCTGCGCAGAATGCCGCGATCGCCGCGGAATCGCTCGGTCTTGGCATCGTGTATATAGGCGGGGTCCGCAACTCCATTGCCGAGTTCTCCGAGGCTTTGGAACTGCCGGAACTGGTCTATCCGGTATTTGGCATGTGCCTGGGCTACCCGGATCAGGAGCCGGGGCTTCGCCCTCGGCTTCCGGTGGAGGCTGTTTTGCACCGCGACAGCTATCATCGCGCGGCTACAGAGGAAGTGAAGAATTACGATCGAACCTCTTCCGAATATTTGTCTAAGCGTACCCATGGCAAAAATAACACGCCGTGGTCGGCGCTTATGGCTAAACGCCTGGCAGAGCCGGTAAGGCTGCACATGAAGGACTTCCTGAAAGGGAAGGGTTTCATGGGGCGTTAGACATGAATAGAGAAAGCCGGTACGGCGCTCTCGTAAATCAATAGAGAGAGGCGGGTACGGCTGCTCTCGTGGGAATACTCTTCGAGGGTACGGTGCTAGGAACTAAGCTCGGCCGCCTAACCGAACCCGGCCGCGGAACCAAGCCCGCCTCGGAACCAATCCCACGCCAGCGGGCTTTCGGAACCAAGCTCGGCTGGCGTGGGATTGGTGGAGTCGGAGACGCAGTGCACCGTAAGTTTGCACCGTAGCTTCCAAGCCGTGCAGTGCACCGTAAGTTTGCCGTAGCTTCCAAGCCGAGTAGTGCACCGTAAGTTTGCCGTAGCTTCCAAGCCGCAAGCCGGAACGAGTTACGGCCCGCCCGGCAGTAGCAGTATCGGACAGCAGATCCGTTATTTTCGCTATGGGCTCGTTTTTGCCGGATCTATCGGACACACGTTCCGTTAAGTAGGGTATAAGCCGAAATATGAGAGCCTTATTCGGTGAATAACGGACCTCATGTCCGCTACCATTCGAAAAATGGCGCTTTTGATCAAAATAAGGTCCGCTGAGTCCGCTAAATTGTGCAACTATTTTGTACATCGTGCGCACTGCTCCCTGTGCGCGATGCGTTGTTCGGGGCATGCTTGGATGACTGGTCGGCGCTAAACGTGCCGCCATGTACGACGCTTGAACGTAAGCTATAACACAGAAACGGGGCTGTCCCAAAAGGTCATGAAATACGGACCAAGGGACAGCCCTTTTTCAGTAGTCTCCTTTTATATGGAGATTACTGATCAGGATCATGTGTTGGCAAATCCATCTTCTCCGCATGCTGAACCCAGTCTGATCTATTTGCCAATGCCCTGCTGACGGTATTGTCCGGGCGTGATCCCTTCAAGCTTCTTGAACATTCGATTGAAGTAGGGAGGCTGATATCCTGCAGCTTCCGCAATCTCGTGAATGCGAAGATCCGTGGTCAGCAGCAATTCTTTACAGCGGTTCATGCGCACGGTTGTCAGATAGTCTATATAATTCGTGCCCGTCATCTGCTTAAACGCTTTGCTCAGCTGGGATACGCTGACACCGGCTTCCATGGCCATGGTATCCAGGGACAGGTCTTGCATCCCGTTTTGCTCGATTTGCTCCAGTACGTTTTCGACCAGCGATTTCATGGAGCTGTTGAAATTTTTTGTTAACTGATCGAGGTAGGGTTCGATGATTTCTTTCTGGAACCAGGTCACGCAGGCCTTCGGATCCCGAAGCAGGGAAAGCTGCTCCTGCAGATTGGAGAAATTGTACACCTGATATGGATTTAAGCCAGCCTGCAGCATAGACCGGTGAACGCTTGTGATTAACCGCATGAGGCCATGGTGGACATGCCACTCCGAACCTCCCCCGGCCTGAAGCGCCGTTACGAAGCGGCTTAGGGAACGCAGCGCATCTCCCTGAAGCCCAAGATTCAAGGTGTGAATGAAATCCTGCTCCAATTCCAGCGGAAAGTCGATCCAGTCGTTTTTCTGGGAAAGCACGGTTTCTGCCTCCAGCAGCTGACTGCCTGCATCAAATGATCGGTAATGCAGCGCCCGCTTGGCCTGTTCGAGAATATGGGGAACATCCGTCCAGGTTGAGCTTGGTCCTCCCAATACGATGGTTGCCGACATGCGGAGCGTATCGCGCAAAGCCCGCATGATCTGATCGCACAGCTCCTTCATCAAAAGCGACTGTTCATCGGCTTGATGGGAAGCCGGAACGATCAAGATGACGCCGAATGAGCCGTCGAAGAAATTGATGGGATGCATATACGCGCTTATGTCCTCTGCCAGCTCCTGGATCACGTTCAGGGCGGCATAGGTGAGAAGATGCTGATCGTTTTCCGTCAGAGGCGTCCGATCCTCCCCGTGGGTATGCTGCTGAAGCACGATGGCCGAGAACTGTTTATGGGTAATGTCAAGATCCATCTCTTGCAGCTTGAGCACGTATTCGGGCTCCGTCAGGTGGGCGGCTTGTCCACTCAAAAATTGATTGATATAAGCCTCCCTGATCGCGGGCAAGGACCGCTTCCATTGGCTTTGCAGCGTATCGTGCGAGAATCGGTACTGCTTCCACTCGTGTTCAATAAAATCAAGCTCATTGTATCGCAAGCTCGGTTTGGCCTGATCACCGCCAATCATATTCAGCATCTTGCTTATAGGACGATACATGCTCTTAGAGGCAAACCAGCTCACAGCCAGCGATGCCGCAAGCGCAAAAGCAAAGCAAATCAGAATGATATGGGTGTACGGCTTCGTTGGAGCAATGATCTTGGATTGCGGCGTGCCTGAAACATAGGTCCAATTTTGTTGCATTTTTTCAAATTGAACGGTGTTCACCAGCAACACATCCTGGTCCACCGGAACCTTCAACCGCAAATGATTCGCACTTCGGGCATTCTCCGGAAGCTTTAGCTGTTCCTGAATCGCGTTCATCGCTTTCGGCATGCTGCGGCTCATTCCCGACTCCCCGATGACGTGACCATGGTCGTCCAGCAGGAACGAGAGATTCTCGCTATTGCGAATGACGTGCAGCTTCGACGGATCAATATAGATGACGATCGCGCCATAGGGCGTATGACCGTTGAAGGGAAGTCGCATGACGAGCGCGTGGGAAGATTTATCCTTGTTAAAAGGCCGCTCCAGGTCATGGACCCAGAACATGTCCGAATCTCCTTCCATGAGCTTGTTGAAGCTTATCGCATCCTGTTCCTGATCCAGCGTCCGCAGGCCGAGATCAGGCTCCATGATTTTGTTTTGCTTTTTGATATACAGATAGACCTGATCTACCAAGGGATCGGCATTCCCCACTAGGTTGAGCGTACTGAACAGCTCGTTTGTCTCCTCGATATTCGATACAAAGTCCATATCCGACAACGAAGGCTTGAAATGGGGTTTCACCACCATATTGAGGGCGTAGTGGACCAACTGGGTAAATTGCTCGTCTACTTGTCTCGCAGCGTCAACCAGGGCTTCTTCGTTCCGCTGCTGATATTGGTTAATCATATGCTGGTTGCCCACATAAAGGTAAACGGCCGTAATGGCCGAGATGGGGAGGCATGTTAACAACACGGCCAGCGCGATGCTTCTCCAATACATAATACCTTTGAAAACGGATTCAGGATTCTGTTGCCTCATTACTTTAACCCCCTGTTGGCATAGACAAATCAAAGGCTTAATCAAAGCGAGCCGGTAAATGATTACTTCCTATCATAGCGAATGAGTGGATGAGTTGAAAAGATCATATCTTCCCAATTGAGGTTGGGACAACGTTATCGATTAACCGAAGCGGACGTTCATTCGTCGTGGAAAAAAAGTGCAATACAAGGAAACGAAAGGGTCCTCAATACCTTAGAGACCAAGCATTTCCCTGCGTTGTGCAGGAAGATACGGGTTATTGGAAACGGCGGAAAAAAAGTGGAATTGCAGGGAATGTTGCAAGCGTTTACATTAGAACTACATTCCGTGAACGGTATGTTGAACAAGATGACAAGGCTGAAAGTGAGGGAGTATCGATGAAAGCACAAGAAACCGTTCAGTCGGCAAAAGGAAGCGGGATCCCCCCCATTCCCATGAGATCCAAAACGAAGTGGGGGCGGATATGGTCGGATGTTTCGCGCGACAAATATTTGTACGTGCTGGCCTTGCCGGGTCTGATCTTTTTTATCATTTTCAAATATATTCCGATTACGAATCTCGTAATTGCCTTCCAGGAGTATTCTCCATACTTTGGGGTGCTCGGAAGCCCCTGGGTAGGGTTTGAGCATTTCACCCGGTTTTTCTCCAACCATGATTTCTGGATGCTGCTGCGTAATACGCTGGCGATCAGTTTTCTGAGCTTGATTTTCTTTTTTCCGGCACCGATCATTTTATCTTTGATGCTGAATGAAGTGCGGAACTCCTTCTATAAGCGGACCATTCAATCCCTGGTGTATATCCCCCATTTTTTATCCTGGGTATTGATCTACGGTCTAACCTACCTCATGTTCTCGCAATCGGAGGGCTTGTTTAATAAGTGGCTCATCTACATGGATTGGGAGACAATCGATATTCTCTCCAACCCGAACTATTTCTGGGGTATGCTGACGGGACAATCCATCTGGAAGGAAGTCGGGTGGGGGACGATCATCTTTCTCGCGGCTATCGCTGGAGTAGACCCGCAATTATATGAAGCAGCCGTCATGGATGGCGCGGGCCGTATGAGACGGATGTGGCATATTACCCTGCCGGCGATGCGCAACGTGATCCTGATTCTGTTGATTCTCCGTCTGGGAACGATTCTGGATACGGGATTCGAACAGATTTATCTGATGATGAATGCACCTGTCACCAATGTAGCCGAAGTGTTCGATACCTATGTATACCGGGTGGGGATTCGGCAGGGTGAGTTCAGCTACAGTACGGCCATCGGATTGTTCAAATCGATTGTCGGCGTCATCCTGGTGGTCACGGCCAACCGGTTGGCGAGACGGTACGGTCAAGAAAGCTTGTACTAAAGGATTGGCGAAGAGACAAGGAGGAGTAAAACATGCATGAGAAAGGATGGAAAACCAGGCTGTTCGGTTTTGTGAATAACGGATTGCTGCTGATCATCGGTTTGGCAACGATATTTCCGATTTACTATACCGTTATTTTGTCGTTTACCGATCCGGTGGAATATTATCAACGAAGCTTGATATTATGGCCGCGGGTTTGGACGCTGGATGCTTACAAGCATTTACTGTCCAACGGATTGTTTGTCACCTCGATTTCCGTGAGCGTGTTCCTGGCTACGGTTGGCACGCTGCTCAGCCTGCTTGTTACCGGGGGCTTGGCTTATGCGGTGTCCCGTAAACGCCTTCGATTTCGCAAGGCCATCATGATTATGATCCTAATCACCTTTCTCTTTACGCCGGGATTGGTGCCGCTGTATTTGGTCGTCCGCAATGTGGGACTCATTGACAGCGTCTGGTCGCTGATCCTGCCGAGCTTGACCAGCGCATGGTATGTGCTGCTCATGAAGGGATTCTTCGACAGCATTCCGGAAAGTCTGGAGGAAGCCGCGATGATCGACGGCTCGAATGATATCGGCGTATTCTGGCGAATCATTCTGCCGTTGTCGCTGCCGGCGTTGGTGGCGTTTGGATTGTTCTTTGCCGTCGGCTATTGGAATACGTACTTCAACGCACTGATGTTTATTAACGACCAGAAGATGTGGCCGCTGCAAGTATTGCTGCAAAATATGCTTGTGGACCCAACAACGATGGGATCGGGGAGCGGCGGCGGATTCGCCTTCCAAGTGAACCGTCCCGTCCCAACAGAAACGTTGAAGATGGCGGCGGTCGTGATTGCAACCGTTCCGATCATGTTAGTGTATCCATTCCTGCAGAAACACTTCGCCAAAGGGGCGATGGTAGGCTCTGTCAAGGAATGATCCGATATACGGTCTAACTGCCATCATGATCAGTCAGACGAGATGTAAATTAAAAGGGAGGTCTAATGATGAAAAAAAAGGAAACCAAGCCGGGCAAGTCGTTTTTAAAAATGTCGGGGGTGCTGCTCTTGGCAAGCTCACTCTTGCTTAGCGCATGCGGCAGCCGAGACGGAAGTGCACCGAGCGATAACGGAAGCGGAACAGACAGCAGTGAACCAACCAGCATTACGATACAGACCCTGAATTATGCCACCGAATTCATAGATAACACCAATGTACTATGGAAAGAGCTCGAGAAACGCACCAATACCAAGCTGAATATTACGTGGCTGTCGCCGTCCACGGCCGAAGAGAAGATCAATGTCATGCTTGCATCCGGCGATCTTCCGGAGGTTACTTTCGTGGAAACGATGCAGAACCCGCAGCTGCAGAAAATGCTGAAGCAGGGCGTCTTCTGGGATCTGACGCCGTTTCTTAAAGACTATCCGAATTTGAACCGCGAAGAACTGAAGGAAATGTGGGAAATCACCAAGGTGGATGGCAAGAACATCGTCATTCCTCGTTATTATCCTAGCTATGGCGGCGGAGTGTTCCCGATGATCCGCAAGGACTGGCTGGATGCCCTTAAGCTGGAAACGCCCAAAACGCTGGATGAGTTCCATAACGTGTTAAAGGCTTTTAAGGAACAGGATCCGAATGGTAATGGACAGGCCGATGAGATTCCATATGCCGCAAATCCGGGGGCTCTCGCTTATATTTACAATATATTTAATGAAACGCAAGGGTCCTGGAAGCTTCAACCCGATAATACCCTGACTCCGATTATGACGTCGGACGAGTCAAGGGAGGCCATGCTGTGGATCAAACAGGCTTATGACGAGGGCTTGTTCCCCAAAGACTTCGCGATCATGAAGTTCTCGCAGGTGATGGATACGATGCGAAGTGCCAAGGCAGGGGTAGGGGGCATGTCCATGAACCATGCCTGGGTGACCGGCGAAGCCGTGAAAGGCGTTGACCCCAAGGCGGATCTAATGCCGCTTGCTTACTTGGAGAATGCAAACGGGGTGAAGTATACGCCTTCAGGATCGCCGTACTATGGAGTGTACCTGATTCCGAAGAAAGTGCCGGAGGCGAAAGTGAAGAAAATCCTCGAGTTTTTCGATTACGGTTATAGTCAAGAAGGCAATGAGATGCTGACCTACGGAATCGAAGGTGTCCATTATAATGTGGAGAACGGGAAGAAGGTTGCAACGCCGCAGGCCGCCGTGGATAAGACGGGTGACGGCAACTTAAACAATATGATTCACCTCGTCAGCGACGATATGGCCATCAGCGCGGTAGGGATGCCGGATGAAGTTTATGAGCGAAACGTAGAGATTGTCACAGAGCGCAAGACGGTCAAGGTTCCGAATCCTTCAGGAGAGCTGTATTCGGAAGCCTATAACAAATACTATCCCGAGATTTCCAAGAAGGTGGAGGATATGCGGGTCATGGTCATCACGGGCAAAGAACCGGTTGAATCGTACGATAAACTGATCGAAACGATCAAGAGTGATCCGAAGATGAAGGAAATTACAGACGAGATGTCAAAGGCGTATCAGGAGAAGTACGTTAAATAATGGAATCCAATACCACAATGCTGCAACTTGCATTGTGGTTTTTTGGCGTGAATAACAGGAATAGCTCCTCCATGTTATATTTCTGATGTCTAATATTAAACATCCTATAATTTTACATTAAAGCATAAAATATTACATGAGGGGAGGATATAAAGTCATGGAAACGAAGGAAGGCATAAAGTTTAATATCGAGCAAGAACGGCATAAGCTTCATAAGATGAAGCAGCGGTATCGTGATTTTAATCATCCTAAAGTCCTCGGTCAATCGATCGTGCTTGATGAGTTGATTAATCAATATAACCGATTTCTTAAAGAAAACAAGCCGATTGCGTAAACAACCGACTTAAAGCTGAATGAAGATTCTTTTTATAGATCGTAAAGTCTCGCGGCGTTCTCATAAAAAATCCTGCGAGCCTCGGATATGGACAGCCCCTGAAGCTCCGCCCATGCCGCAGCCACAGCAGCCGTCATCCGAGGATGGGTCATCTGTCCGGTGAACGGACCTTCGAACGGCCAAGGACCATCGGTTTCGGTCATGACGAGATGATCCGGATACCTACATGCCATATCCCGAATTTCTTCCTCATAGAGGATGTCAGGCGTGAAGGAAATATAGTATCCGTTACCGGCCATCCGCTGCAAGGTGTCACGGGAGCCCTTGAACCAATGGAAATGGGCACGAGTGACGCCGTATTTTTCGAGCAAATCACATGCGATATCCGCATCTTCATATACAGCGTGCAGAATCACCGGTTTATGATGCTTTTTAGCAAATGCTATAAATTGCTCCAATAGATAGGCGTAAGGGCGGTTATCCCAAGGTCGGCCCTTCGATTCAGCCTCCAGCCTGGCGTAATAGGGGAGACCCACCTCTCCTACGGCGACCATCTCATCGGCATGCTCTGCCATCCAATCCAGCAGCTCTTCGGTTTCGTTCGTGGAAGGGAGGTGCTGCTCCGGATGATAACCGAAAGCCGGCCGCACCATCGGTCCGTACTGCCTGGCCAGCTCCAGGTTTCGCTTGCAGGAAGCCAGATGCATGGAGACGGAGATAACGGATTGAACCTCATGATGACGGATATCCGCGAGAATCGCTTGTTGATCGGATAACGAATAGCTGTCCAGATGAATATGAGTGTCCAACAGTGGTAAATTGGCTTCACTTTGCGTGAATGATTTCATCGTTACATAACCTCGCTTGTAAGCTTCCACGAAGCGCTTGGCTAATCATGGATGTATGTATTCCGCTGGCCTTAATCGGTCAGCGCTTATGCTGTTCTTCCCGCATGATGGCGGAAATTTCGGTTTTTAATGCGATGAAGGACGGATCCATCAGGATGTTTTCCCGGCGCGGGCGGGAGAAAGGGACTTCTACCCGTTTCAAGATGGTTCCGGGCCGGGCTGACAGGATATAGATGCTGTCCGAAAGGAGCAGTGCCTCCTCGATATGATGGGTAATCATCAGCACCGAACGGCGCGTATCCTCCCAGATATCGAGCAGCCAGCGCTGCATATCGCTGCGCGTCAGCGCATCCAATGCGCTGAACGGTTCATCCAGGCACATGACTTCCTGGGGACTCATTAGTGCGCGCAGAAAAGCCGCCCGCTGCTGCATTCCGCCTGAAAGGGTGTGCGGATACGCCTTCTCGAAGCCGGTGAGGCCGGCCCGTTCCATCCAGCTGCGGGCATGTTCCCTGGCAGCGGCTTTCGTGGTGCCTCTCAGCTCCTCGGGAAGGAGCACATTGTCCTCCACCGTACGCCAAGGGAACAGGGCTGGCTGTTGAGGCATATAGGCGATGCGGCCTTTTTCCCCGGTCACGTCCTGACCATCCATGAGGACCGAACCCGTATCCGGAGCGGTTAATCCCCCGATGATATGGAAGAGTGTGCTCTTTCCGCTGCCTGAAGGACCGATCAAGGAGACGAATTCCCCGGGTTGTACCTGAAGCGAAAGGCCATCCAGTACATGCACTTCGCTGCGCCGGTCGCGGAAGGTTTTCCGAAGGCTGCGAACCTCGAGGGCAGGTGCTGATGAGACCGACGCAGTGGACGGGTAAGCCCCGTCCTGCACAGGCAGGGATACTTGAGGTGTCATATCGATAAATGGCCTCTTTTCATATAAGATTCGAAATGTCTATTCACAAGGGGCTCAACCTTTTCGATTCCAGCGGATGAGCCGCTTCTCCAGCAGGGTGATCAGCAGCACCATCAGCAGGCTGAGCAAGACGATGACCAGGATGGCAACAAATACCCGATCCGTGCGGTAGCCGGATTTTTGCAGCATCATGTAGTAGCCGATTCCCCGGTCCGAGCCGATCCATTCCCCGATAACCGCCCCCATCACCGAATAGGTGGCCGCAATTCGAATCCCGGAGAAGATGGAGGGAAGGGCATGCGGCAGCTCCAGCTTGGTGAAAATTTGCCACGAGGTAGCCCCCGCCATCTGCATATAATTCATCATGGTGCGGTCGGTACGTGCGAGTCCATCCAGGGCCGCAACAGCGACAGGGAAGAAGCAGACCAGCGTAATCACGATAACCTTGGGCAGCATGCCGAAGCCGAACCAAATCATGAGAAGCGGGGCTAGGGCGATTGTCGGCACATTTTGGCTAAGAATAAGAAGCGGATAAAGGGCGGTTTTGAGAAAAGGCACCATGTGCAGTGCCAGCGAGATGATTAGACCGATTGCCGTACCGATTATAAAGCCGATCAGGGTTAATTGCAGGGTGGCCGCTGTATGCTGGAAGAGACCGGAAGCTCCAGTAACGGCCTCATGCCCGATGGCCGTCGGTGCAGGCAAAATAAAGGGTTCAATGTCGAACACGGATACTGCCGCCTGCCATACCACCAAAAAGAAGAGAACCGCCACAACGGGCGGCCAAACAGAACTCCACCAGCTTCTCATGGACGGTATTTCTCAGTCAGCTTATCCATGCTGATGCCGCTTGGATGATGCGCGATTTTGACCTGGGATATGATGCTGGGACTGCCCGCATTCACCAGCGCCTCGTGCATGCGCTCAACGATCCTGAGCAGCTCGGAGAGCTCTCCTTCCATGGTCGTTTCGAGTGCATGAACCTCGTATTTCACGCCTGATTCCTGAATAACCTTGATCGCTTCATCTACATAAGGGATGCTGTCGGTCCCGTTTGGCGTTCTCGGTATTACTTGAATGCTCAAGAGAGTATTCGCCATATAAACTCATCCTTTCGTGCAAGCTGTATTGTAATGGAAGAGAGGCGGCCTGCTGCAAAGGCCGTCTCTCTTCTTTAATATAGAAATAACCTTATGGCTTCTCCGGTAAAAATTCATTGGTAAATGCGCTGTCAGCGTCAAGCTCCTTCTCCAGCAGCTTGCGCTCAAACATCCAGTCTGCGTACCCCGACCATACTTCGGCTTTCTGTTCGCCCCAGCGGGATGCATCATCCTGATAACGGGGGCTCAGCCATTTCTGGCTGGCGAGAACCAGTTCGGCATCCAGGTCGGGAACAGCCTTCGTCAGCAGGGCTGCCGCATCTTCGGGATGTTGAATCGCATAGTTGTATCCTTTTGAAGTCGCCCGCATGAACGCTTTGACAAGCTCAGGGTCTTCCTGGATCTGCTTCTCGTTCGTTACGATCACCGGTGTGTAATAATCAAGCTGCTTGGAGTAGTCCTTCACATAAATCATGTCAAGCGGCTCATTGCGAAGCTCGGCTTCAATACCCGTCCAAGCATAGAAAATCCAGGCGAAATCAATGTCGCGTTTGACGGCCGTAAAATAATCGGCATCGCCCATATTGACCATATTCACCTTGCTGACATCGGCACCATCGATCTCCATGATGGACTTCATAACCGCTTCCTCCACAGGCGAACCCCAGCCGCCATAGGATTTCCCTTCAAAATCGCCTGCCTTCAAGATGCCTTTATCCTTGGGAGCCGCAAAGCCGGATGTATTATGCTGAATGATCGCTGCGATGGAAACGAGCGGCAATCCTTGGGTTCTGGCCAGCGTTACGCCTTCCTGATAGCTGATGCCAAACGGCACATTTCCGGATGCGACCAGCGTATCCGTTCCGCCTGCTCCCGGCTGGACGATCTGGACATTAAGCCCTTCTTCCTCATAATACCCAAGCTCCTTCGCTGCATACAGGCCGGTGTGATTCGTATTGGCAGACCAATCGAGCATCAGCTGTACGTCACGGAGCTTCCCGGAAGTCTGACTGTCCTCACCTGCGGCGCCTGTCTTCTTGTTCTCTCCGCTTGTACCGCATCCGGACGCAACCATCAGCAGGACGCAAGCGAGAAGCAGCGGAATCCATCTTCCCTTCTTCATCGTTTCTTCTCTCCTTTAAGTTCTCTTTCTATTACCTCGCAACTCCACAAAAAAAACGCCCTGATGATATCAGGACGCATGACGGCGTAAGTGTATACCACGGCAAATAAATAGCTGCCGCAAACATGGGCTTCCTACGCTGGCATTACCCAGATCAGGTGTAAGGGTCAGTATCATATCGGATACACTCTCAGCCGGCCAAATTCCAGCTCCCCCGGTATTTATGAAGTTTCGATCATTACATCCGCTATTATAGTCCTAACACAGCAGACCTGTCTAGTTCGAAGAGGCGCGAACGTGACAGGTCTTTGTTAGAACACTAATGCAATGGGAGAATTAATTGATGCTATGAACCTTTCACAAGGTAAAGTGTTTGAATACGGCTTCTACGCAGAGATTAGCGCTGGAAGAACTCAATCCATTCTCCTTCGGGACCGTGCACGAAGAAATAGCGGTACCCGTTCGGAAGCGTCACGATTTCCTCGTCCAAGTGAGGAACGTCAAGTCCCTGCACACGGGCATATTCCTCTTCAATGTTATCCGTGCTGACTGCAAAATGATGTACCGTTCCTTCCGAAGGCAGCGTGTCGCTGTATCCCTGAATAAGCTCGACTTCCGTCTCGTTGCTGCCGTTAAATCCTAGGAACGCCAGCTGGATGACGCCATTAGTATGGGTCAGGCGGTCCTTCAGCTCAAGTCCGACTACGGATGTATAGAAGGCGATTGTAGCTTCAAGGTCCCGGACAACAATACCAACATGATCCAATCGTTTCTGTGACATGGTTCAACACCCCTTCCGATTCATATAAGATATGACTGAAATATTATCATATAATTCCTATACGTCAAGTGGGTGTTATGTTGTTTGTGCACAGACTAATAAGATGATTTTTCTTTCATTTCCTCATCTTTACTTTTGGGTGGGCAAAAAGTATCATGAGAAATAGATATGTTAATTCAAAAGACCTAACACACTTAAAGTGAACCAGCGTACCTTTTGGCCGAGGAGGAATGCTTATGAGTCCAACTCCAGCAGATCATCTGTGGATTCGACTCGCCATAATATATGCATTCATTCAGATAATGATCGCTCTGTGGATGCCTGATGCTTTATCGCTTCAGCGTGTACTAGTCATTATTTCTCCTGCAGCCGCTTCCGTTTATTTAATGCGGATCCGTCGGCGTTTTGAGGTTCATCTTCGCAGGTTTTGGCTTATTGTGAGTCTCGGATTGATGGGGGAGGCAGTGGCCCGAACCCTCCACGCATGCAATATCTGGTTTGGAAAAGAGAACGCTTTCCTGCCAGTTCTAACCCATTTGTTCTGGGGGCTCGAACTTATCCTGTTCGCAAGTTCTCTCATTTATTTATTCCGGCATGTTCAGGGTTCGTTTCGGGGGCTGCGGTTTATGCTGGATATCCTGATTGTTGGCATAGCGGTCATGACGGTAGGATGGGAATATTTCATCAAGCCTGAGCTTCAGGGTCTGGTCCATGAGGCAGTATGGGGAAACCTTTGGGTGGACATGCTGTATCCACTGTGCGCAATGGTACTTATTTTTTTTACACTGGTGTTGTATTTTAATACCGGACAGTTAAGGAAATGGGCGGCCATCCTGTTATGTCTTGGCGGAAGTACATTTATTGCCGGAGATGTTCTGTACATCTATCTCGTTGATCTTTTGGATATCGAGGTTCGCTCCTACCTGTATCCACTCTATACGTTATCGGTATTTTTCATTAGTTTCGCAGGCGGACAGTCCGCTCCTGAAACCCGTAATCCATCTGTTGGCGAGCGGGAGCCTCGTTCAACCGGAAACCTGATCGTAAGGTACCTGCTTCCCTACAGCGTGCTCGGCGGGATGTTTGCCCTTATGGCGCAGCATTTTGGAGGGTGGACTGGACTGTTTACCGGCCTTTCCCTGTGCGTTATCCTGATCTTGTTCAGGCAGATTTTGATCCAGTTCGAGAACGACCGCTTGTTGGACCGACTGCATGAAAGTCTGATGCAGAGTGAATCCCTGGCACATCGCGATGATCTTACGGGGCTGTATAATCGTCGTTATTTTAATGCAAGGCTGTCAAGTTCGCTGAAGGAGGCGGACCGCACAGGTTCCCGTGTAGGCTTGCTGTATATGGATATGAATCGTTTCAAACGAGTCAATGACCGATACGGCCACCGTGCCGGCGATTTGTTGATACGAAAGGTTGCAGACCGGCTTCAATCACTCGAATCCAAGGGAGTTTTGGTTTCCCGTTTAGGAGGAGACGAATTCACAGTCATGATCCATCCGGCCGGTGATGATCAGGAGCTGATCTGGATGGCGGAGGAGATCTGGACGATGCTTAGTGAGCCGTACGAGCTGGAAGGGCATGAGGTCCGAACCACGCCGAGTATCGGTATTGCGGTTTATCCAGATCATGCCAGAAATGACCAGGAGCTGATTGGTCGTGCGGATGCAGCGATGTATGCGGCGAAGGAACGGAACGCCCCCTGGCATTTTGATGTAGAGCGGACGATGCTGCTGCAGCTTTTGGATCAAAAGGTGAGTAGATGAATGTATGACCATAGTATCGACAACAGGTTGTTAAAAGCAATATAAGTCGATTTTTGTAGAATTTGATGCAATCATTGCACGAATCTTGCGCATTTCTCTTAAAATAGGTCATAACTTCGATATAAAATCCATAAAATGCAAAGAAATCATATTCAAAATGCCGATAAGAAGCATAGTGAGAGCTAGCTTGCCAAGGAGGACGAACATGATTTGCGACAATTGCAGCACCTTTGAACCGATTGAGGACCAGGGGACCATTCATATGAAGCCTGCAAGTGGTGAGCTTATTCAGTTGCTGGCAGTGAACGGCTACACGGTACAAGAGAACAATGAGGGTTGTGCTGTGAACTACAAGGTACGTGCGGACCTGATCTCTATGATGAAGTGTCTGCAGCCCCTTCCGCTGAAGATTCGTCAAGAGCTGTCCTTCTGTGTTACCGGTGGAGAAGCTCCGCAAATCCGGCATTCGTGGACCCCTATGCAGAAGTTCGAACTGCAGATGGAGCATTACGATATGGTGAGTATCATTTTACATAAGCAGTTTACGAGCTACATGCAGCCCATCGTGGATACATCCGAGCAGATCGTGGCCTACGAATTTCTCCTTCGTCCGGTAGAGTGGGGAGCCAGATTCCAGCCGTATGAGCTGTTTGAGACAGCCCGTAAAACCGGATTGCATGCATTTCTGGACCGGGCAGCACGAACCAGTGCCATTGAGACCAGTGCCGAGTGGCTTCCTATCGGCGTGAAGCGATTCGTGAACTTCCTGCCATCCTCCATATATGATGCGGAGATGTGTCTAAGCCACACCTTTAATACCATAGACAGGCTCCATCTGGATCCGAGGGATTTCGTATTTGAGGTCGTGGAAACCGAGAAGATTGATGATGTTAAGCATTTGCAATCGATTTTCGAGGTTTATCGCAGTCATGGAATCTCGGTAGCCATGGATGACGTCGGCGCAGGGTATTCCACATTGGAACAGATGATTAAGCTTAAGCCGGATTATGTAAAGATCGACCGGAGTCTGATCGACCATTGCGATCGTAATCCCGCCCAGCAGAAGCAGCTCAAAATGATCACCAACATGGCTCATGATTTTGGGGCCATGGTGCTGGCTGAAGGCATTGAGAGACGGGAGGAGTTTCATTTTTGCCGAGAAATCGGGATCGAGCTCTCGCAGGGGTATTTGTTTGGGAAGCCATCTGAACGGCCTCCGCGTGACCTCATTCTCAACTAATCTATTCATAGCATACATAATCGGCAATTCCCCCGCCATCTTGATGCGGAGCTTTGGCATCTGATTGCCGCAGCCTTTGGCTGAGTTCAGACAATACAGATGCTTGGCATGGATGAAGACGGGTCCTTCAAGAAGGAGTAATGATGATGTCTGAAGGCCCGTTTTCTGTAAAAACAAGAGCCCTGGAGTGTTCTCCAGGGCTCTTGTTTTTATATAGTTCGGGGTAGCCATTGATTGAACAAGTTTGCTTGTTATCTTGCGGCTGTTACCTCTCCAAATCCGTTGATACTGTATTCCTTGCCATTCACGTTCAGGACAGCCGGCGTATCCGTTTCGTTCACGATGATGGTTTCCTTGCCTTTGACGTTGACCTTCAGGCGGGACCCGCGGAACATCACTTTGAAGGAGAAGGAAGACCAGTGGCCTGGAATGAATGGATTCAAATGCAATACACCATCCTTCACACGCAAGCCGCCGAAGCCATGCACAACGGACATCCAGGTTCCCGCCATGCTGGTTGTATGACAGCCGTCCTCGGTATCGTTGTTGTAGTTGTCCAGATCCAGGCGAGATGTACGGAGGTACATCTCGTACGCCTTCTCCTGGTACCCAAGCTCGCACGCGAGAATGGAGTGTACGCATGGCGAGAGGGAGGACTCATGTACCGTGAACGGTTCATAGAAGTCGAAGTTGCGTTTTTTCGTAGCCAAGTCGTACTGATCGCCAAGGAAGAACAATCCTTGCAGCACGTCAGCCTGCTTAATGTATACCGAACGCAGAATGCGGTCCCAGGACCAGTTCTGATTCAGGGGCAGGTGGGCTGGGTCCAATTGCTTCACCGGAACAAGCTCCTTGTTGAGGAATCCGTCCTGCTGCAGGAATACGCCGAGCTCCTCATCTATCGGGTAGTACATTTTGCTGATGATATCCTGCCATTTGGTTGTCTCGACATCCTGCAGCGCAAGCTTCGCCGTAAGCTCGGCATAGCGGGAATTCTCGTTCTCTTTCAAATATTCGAGCACGTCGAGCGTGTATTCCATCGTCCAGCTGGCAATCCGGTTTGTGTACCAGTTGTTGTTCACGTTGTTCTCATACTCGTTCGGACCGGTAACGCCGAGCATCATATACTGATCCTTCGCTGGCACGTAATTCACGCGCTCTTCCCAGAAACGGGAGATTTCCACGAGCACTTCCAGACCGTATTGGCCGAGGTAAGAGAAGTCGCCGGTATAGTTGACATAGTTGTAGATGGCATAGGCAATCGCCCCGTTACGGTGAATTTCCTCAAAGGTAATCTCCCACTCGTTATGACACTCTTCGCCGTTCATCGTCACCATAGGATAGAGAGCGCCTTTGGTAAAGCCGAGCTTCTTGGCGTTTTCCTTCGCTTTTTCCAGGTGCTTATAACGATAAATCAGCAAGTTGCGCGAGATGCTGGCATCCGCGGTGCTCAAGTAGAACGGCAGGCAATACGCCTCGGTATCCCAGTAGGTACTGCCGCCGTATTTTTCCCCGGTGAAGCCCTTCGGCCCGATATTCAGGCGGTCGTCTTCGCCGCTGTAGGTTTGGTTCAGTTGGAAGATGTTAAAGCGGATCGCTTGTTGGGCTGCTACATCGCCTTCAATGACGATATCACTTTCCTTCCATTTATCGCCCCATGCATCGGCCTGCTCCTTCAGCAGCAACTCAAATCCGGTCCGGGCCGCCGGCTCCAGCACAGCACGTGCAGCATCCACCAATTCGCCGAATCCATGATTGCGGGAAGTAACATTAGCCACATATTTATAGATGGCGATGACTTCACCTTCAGACACGGGTATGCCTACGCGGTTCCCCGCATATTTCTCTTTCTCCACCAGTTCCGCTTGAAGTTCCAGCTTCTCGCCGTTCTTTAAAATCGCATAAGACATGACGGAGGTTACATGGAAATCGAGCTTCTTGGTTTTTACAGTCAATGCGGCCGAACCTTGCGCAGCTTCCTTGAATACTTCAAGCCAGAATTTCTCGTCATAGTTGGAGTCCTTGTTCTTCACATCGCCATCGAGATAAGGGGTAATCGTAATCTCACCACTGAAATTGAGTGGGGTAACTGCATAACGGATGGCACCAATCTCATGGCGTACGATGCTGACAAAACGAACAGCTTCAACCTTGAGTTCTTTGCCGTCTTCCATGACAGCGGTGAAACTGCGGGAAAGGAAGCCTTCCTTCATGTTCAGCTCACGCACAAAATCCTTCACCGTGCTCTTGGCTAGATCAAGCGGCGCGCCGTCGATTTCAATGCCGATGCCAATCCAGTTAGTGCTGTTCAGCACTTTGGCGAAATATTCAGGATAACCGTTCTTCCACCAGCCTACACGGGTTTTATCCGGGTAATACACGCCGGCCATATAACTGCCTTGCAGGGAGGAGCCGCTGTAGGATTCCTCGAAGTTGGCGCGCTGGCCCATAAATCCATTCCCGATACTGAAGATACTCTCCGAGATCTCATGCGTGTGAGGATCAAAGCCCTCCTCAATAATTGACCATTCATCAAGCTTTAAATATTGTTTCACAATCATCGGCTCCTTTGTTTTTAGGAAAAATGGTTGCAGATCTATATGGGATGAAACTACCAGATGCCGTAAGCATGTGTACGCATTCGCTTACAACTCCTGTAGACGATCCACTGTGAATCCTTCCAGTGAGGGAAGAACGATGTTGGCCCGCCCTAAGGTTTCAGGGGAACCGATGCCGACGCTGCGCATTCCCGCGCGCGTGGCAGCTTCGATACCGGCTTCAGCATCCTCGAATACGACGCAGGCGTCAGGCCGGGCGCCAAGCTCATGAGCGCCCATCGTAAATACCTCTGGATCTGGTTTCGCTTGGGCAGTCTTCGTTCCATCGATAATGGCGTCGAAGTAAGGCGTGAGGCCGGTATTGTTCAGGATCAGCATGGCGTTTTTGCTGGCGGAGCCCAGCGCAACCTTGATGCCGCGGTCCTTCAGCGCTTGGATAAATTCGAGGGCTCCAGGTAAAATCTCGGATTCATCCATGTTGGAAATATACTCGACATACCAGGCGTTCTTCTTCTCGGCCAGTGCCAGCTTGGCGGCCTCATCCAGCTTCACTCCGCCAACCTCGAGCAGAATATCGAGGGAGGCCATGCGGCTTACTCCCTTCAGCCGTTCATTGTCCTGCTCCGTGAATTCAAAGCCGAGTTCCCCGGCAAGACGCTTCCAGGCAATGTAGTGATACTTGGCGGTATCCACCAGAACGCCGTCAAGATCAAATAAACAAGCGGATATGGATGACATGAACATCCTCCTTAACGAATTAGTGCAAACGTTTGAACCAAGCTGCAAAAATAAAGGAAGCATCACGATGCTTCTTTATTTTGAAATACTTCGTGTATCTTTCGCATTTTGGAAACACATTGTGTATCTTCCGCGATTCGATCCGGACCTTAAGATTTCGGCAGCGAAAACATCGAGGATTCGCGGATCATCAACCGGTGCGGAATGATATAACGGTGCGGCAGTATCGTGTTGTCATCGTTTCGAATGGTCTGGATCAGCGCTTGGGAAGCGGTATAACCCAGGTTATAAATCCCGATGTCCACACTGCTCAGCGGCGGGGTCGATAGTTCGGTCAAAGAGATATTGTTGAAACTGATAATGGATACATCTTCGGGTACCTTATACCCCAGCTCGTGCAGTCCCCGAAGCACGCCGAAAGATACAATATCATCAACAATGACAAGCGCCGTCGGACGTTCAGGCAGGTTCATGAAAAAGGACATGGCGCGATAGCCGCTCTCCTGAAGGAACTCGCCTTCCACAATCCACTCTTTTCTCATCTCCAGACCCGCATCGGCAAGCGCTTTGCCATAGCCTTTCATCCGGTCCTGAGATACGATCAGGTTTGGCGGGCCGCTGACAAAGCCAATCCGTTGATGTCCAAGGGAGATTAGATGCTTGGTTGCATCATAGGCAGCCTGCACATTATCGGTATCGACGGATAACAGATCCGGGTATTTCTCGCTCCGGCCGACAAGCACGAACGGATAGTTGTTGGACTTGAGAAAATCAACCACCTTATCGTCCTGCCTGGAGTATAGCAAAATGGCGCCGTCGACGCGGCGACCGTTAAGCAGCCGGGATACGGCTTCGACCTCTTCCTTCTCGTTGCCGCCCGAACTGAGAACGACGTCGTATCCGGAGCGGTTCGCTTGGGTGACGATACCGCGGATCAGTTCCATGAAGAATAAGTTGAGGAACAATTCCTCCGCAGGTTTCGGCAGAATGACACATATGCTTTCCGTCGTTTTGGAAACAAGGCTCTTGGCCATAATATTGGGATGGTAGCCCATTTCCTCCATGATCTCTTTCACCTTACGCGAGGTTTCGCGGCTGATTCTAGGATGATTGGAAAGCACCCGCGAGACGGTGGAGGGGGATACGCCCGCTCGTTTTGCGACATCTTTAATCGTTACAGACATAATAGGACCTCCAGTGGAACCGTTTGCGTTTTTTTGAAAATAAGAAAGCGACTACTGGAGTTCTCTCTTGCTTCAGAAGAGTAACTTCCGCTAATCGCGGACCGTTCTGCTTTATTTAATTGTGGGTCTGTCAGGCCCTGAGTATACATGATACCTATTGATCTAAAGCCATATTGATCCTGTAAGTTAAACGGTTTCACACTGCTATATTAACGTTAATCGATAGGCTTGTAAATACGTATCCAAGTCAGTCCAGCGCAATTATTTCACAAATGCATCAAAAAAGAAGCAAGGGTTAGAAAACTGGAGAAAGGCCGGTATTATGGCCAGAAAAGTCCGGAAAACAACTTAAAACGGCATTGTGCAAACGATTTAACAAAACAAAGAAGTGAGTTATGATATGGATGGATAAAAATGGGCCACCTATCGGAAGAACAAGATGGAATTCAAGTTGTACCACGAAATGTAACCGTTTTACTGGAAAACACTAGTGGCTTTAAATACAAACGTTTGCGCTTTCTCGGAATGCTGTAGAGATATGAAGAGATACATTTGAATACATAAATGCAGTAACTGGATGAACTTCTGCTGCTGCAGCGAACAGGAGGTAAATAATGTGATACGTTTTACATGGGGAAAACGCAGAGCTCTGCCTATATGGCTTGCCGCCATTACGCTTACCGGAAGTCTGCTGGCAGGCTGTAGCGGTACAGCGGCTCCACCGCAAGAGGAGGCCAAGCCGCCAGCGGCGCCGGAAACGAAAGAGTCGGATCCGAAAGCGCCTGCAACAGTGGAGACAGGGGAGGTGGATGAGCAGCCCTCCGACGTCTATTATGAAATTTTCGTGCGCTCATTCTATGATTCCGATGGGGATGGGATCGGTGATTTACAAGGCGTCATTGAGAAGCTGGATTATCTAAATGACGGAAATCCGGACACTACTGACGATCTTGGCGTGACGGGGATTTGGTTGATGCCGATCAATCCTTCGCCAAGCTATCACGGCTATGACGTGACCGACTATCGTTCCATCCATCCGGAGTACGGGACGCTTGATGACTTCAAGACGCTGCTTGCTGAAGCGGATAAGCGCGGGATCAAAATTATTATGGATTTGGTAGTCAATCACACAAGCACGGAGCATGCCTGGTTTAAGCAGGCTGCGAAAGACAAAGCTTCGGCGACCCGCGATTGGTACATCTGGGCCGAGGATCGAGGGAAGACCCCTTCGGGGGCCAGCGCGGCCGGCAGCGGCTCGCCTTGGCATGAGATGAACGGTGCCCATTACATGGGCACGTTCTGGGGGGGAATGCCCGATCTAAACTTCGATCATCCCAAGGTCCGCGAGGAGATGAAGGATATCGGGAAGTTCTGGCTGGAGCTCGGTGTCGATGGATTCCGGATCGATGCAGCCAAACATATTTATGAGGATCTGATGTCCGATAAGGGCGAGGCAACCACGGCCAAGAATACGGCCTGGTGGCAGGAATTCCGCGCCAGCATGAATGAGGTGAACCCGGACGCTTATATCGTAGGTGAGATTTGGGATAATTCCGCAGCGGTCATTGCCCCGTATCTCGATAAAGCGTTTGATTCCGGGTTCAATTTTAGCCTGGGCGAGAGCATCATCGGTGCTGCGATGAACGAGACGGATAACAACCTGGCCTTCACCCTGGAGCGGACTTATGGTTTGTTCAGCCAGGTATCAGGCGGCCAGTTTACGGATGCCGCATTCTTGACGAATCATGACATGAACCGTGTCATGTCGCAGCTGAAGGGCGATGAGAACCACGCCAAGATGGCCGCCGGCATTCTGTTGACCATGCCGGGCAATCCATTTATCTATTACGGAGAAGAGATCGGGATGAAGGGAGCGAAGCCGGACGAACAAATCCGCGAGCCGATGATCTGGTCCAATACGGGCAGCGATAAGGGTCAGGCGACCTGGGAGCCGCTTAAGCATAACCGGGGCGATCAGGTACAGGGCGTGGAGCAACAGACGGGCGACCCGGATTCTCTGTTATCCCGGTACCGCACGTTGATCCGCTGGCGGAATGATATGCCTGCGCTGAACAGCGGCACGATCGAATCCTATGCTTCCGGCAATGGGCAGGTGATGGCTTATATCCGCCGTACCCAGGACAACAAAGCCCTTGTTGTCCATAACCTGTCAGGCGAAGAGCAGACGGTCGATTTGGCGGCAAAGAGCGGGGAATCGCCATTCCAATCCTTGTCGAAAACAACGGATGATAGAGCGACAATAAACGGCAGCAGCTTAACGTTGCCGCCTTATACGACCGTCATATTGGAGTAGGTCGCAGCTTGTCTATTGCAGTGGAACACCCAAAGACCCCGAGCCCCTTGGAAGGAGGTGTGCTCGGGGTCTTTTTGACCGTTAGGATGCCCTCCGCATGAGCCTGGAAGGCGTAAATGTCTAGGCTTGAAACTGCCGTAAATATCTGGCTGTTAGGGAATTCGGGTTCTTCAGCAGATCGTCCGGTTTGCCAGAGAACAGGATATTCCCGCCGTCTTGCCCCGCGCCGGGTCCCATGTCAATAATCCAATCGGCCTGGCTGATGATATCCAGATTATGCTCGATCACAATGACCGTGCTGTTCAGACGGACAAGGCGGTTGATGATGGACATTAGCCGCTCGCAATCGGACAGATGGAGCCCGGTCGAGGGTTCGTCCAGTACATAAATTTCACCTTTCTTATCAAGCTCGGCCGCCAGCTTCACCCGCTGCCGTTCCCCTCCCGATAGCGTGCTTAAGGGCTGACCGAGCGTCAAGTAGCCCAGTCCAACATGCTGAATGCGCTGAAGCGCGGCCACGATTCCTTGTTCCGTGAAATAATCCAGCGCTTCGTCGGTGGTCATGGCGAGCACGTCATTGATGTTTTTACCGCGAAGTTGATAGCGCAGAACGTCATCATGAAAGCGGCGGCCTCGGCAGGCTTCGCAAACGGTAACCAGGCTGTCCATAAAAGCCAGATCCATCGTAATCGTGCCGGAGCCGTTGCACACCGGACAAGCCCCCTTGGCATTAAAGCTGAACAGGGATGGGCTTACCTGATTCTCGTCGGCGAACAGCTTGCGAATGGCATCAAAAATGCCGGTAAACGTAGCGATATTGGAGCGGTTGGATGCCTGAATCATGTCCTGATTAATAATGATGGCCTCCGGATAAACGTTTGGCAGCACCTGGTTAATGAGCGTGCTTTTGCCTGACCCGGCAACGCCTGTTACCACCGTCAGCACCCCGGCTGGAATGCTCACAGACACCTGCTTCAGATTGTGAAGGGAGGCGTCCTCAATGTGCAGCCATCCGGCCGGCTCCCGGACCGAGGACTTTAACCGGGCGCGTTGACTGAGATATTTACCTGTCAGTGTGTTGGCGTGCTGCAACCCTTCCGGATCCCCCTCATACACGATCGTACCGCCAGCGGAGCCGGCTCGGGGTCCCATATCTACAATATGATCCGCAATCCGGATGACGTCGGGATCATGCTCCACGATGATGACCGTGTTTCCCTTATCCCGAAGCTGTCGCAGCAGGCGGTTCATGTTGTGCACATCGTGCGGATGCAGGCCGATGCTGGGCTCGTCAAAAATATACGTTAAATCCGTCAAGCTGCTCCCCAGCTGGCGGACCATTTTGATGCGCTGGGACTCGCCGCCGGACAGGGTTGCGGTTTCCCGGTCCATCGTCAGGTAGCCGATCCCGACCAGAAGCAGCTGCTCCAGCCGAGTTATGCAGGTTTCCACGATGGTTGCTGCCGCGGGATCCTGGATTGTGTGCAAAAAGGCGATCAACTCATTGACCTGCATCCGTGCACAGTCGGCGATGGAGGTTCCGTTGATTTTGCAGGAGAGCACCTCCTGATTCAGTCTTCCGCCGTGGCATAACGGGCAGGCGGTCTCGGCCACCACTTGATCGATGGCTTCCCTATATGTCCTCGCATCCCGTGAATCCTTGCTCAGGAATGTCCGCTCGAATCGGGGGATAATGCCTTCATAATACGAGGTGGGCGGCCATTCCTCCGTCGGGTTCGGCGGTTTAAAGCCGGTTTTGTACAGCAGCGTGTCCCATTCTTCCTCGGTGTAATCCTTCAGCTTCTTATCATTATCAAATAGGCCTGTGGCGACATAACGCTTCCAGCGGAACTCCCCCGGACGGAATGTCGGGAACCGGATGGGGCCTTCGTTCAGCGATTTCTCCTTATCGATCAAGTTCTCGATCCGAAAGCTGTTCACTTTGCCCAGTCCCTCGCAATGAGGGCACATGCCTTGCGGGTTGTTAAAGGAAAATACGTCCGAATATCCGACGAAGGGCCGGCCGATCCGGGAGAATAACAAGCGCAGCAAGGAATGGATATCGGTGATGGTTCCAACGGTTGAACGGGCATTGCCGCCGATTCTTTTCTGATTGACGACGATGGCCACCGACAGGTTCTCAACCGAATCGACCTCCGGCTGCCCATAATGCGGGAGGCGATGACGGATAAAACTGGAATACGTCTCATTCAACTGACGCTGGGATTCCGCGGCAATCGTATCGAAAACCATGGCGGATTTGCCGGAACCGGACACGCCGGTGAATACCGTGATTTGTTTTTTGGGAATGGTCAGGCTCACGTTACGCAGGTTTTTGTTTCGGGCACCGTTTACCTTGATGAACTGTTCCATGTGGTTGCTCATCATGAGGGCTCCTTTCTTGTATCGTTTTGACCTGGACACAGCAATAGCATATCTTATAAACATGACAATTCTTGTCTAGTTATTGCTTGTGAGGTGGGTATTATGTCAAAAGCGAAACAGCTTATGGATGTCATCATGTATGCCAATGCCAAAAGGAGTTTTACCGCTCAGGAAGTGGCCGATGAATTCGGCGTTTCCGTTCGCACGGCGCACCGATATCTTACCGAAATCAGCGATATGGGCGTTCCCTTATATACGGAGCAAGGTCGGCACGGGGGATACCGTACATTGAAAAGTCGCGTTCTTCCGCCGATCTTATTCGATGAAGATGAAGTGTTTGCTATATTTTTTGCCTTTCAAGCCTTGAAGCGTTATACCTCGTTACCGTTTGAGCTGAATATCGACTCCGCCTCCCGCAAGCTGCTGGCCGGATTTCCGGAGGATACCAAAATGATGATCAGCCGTCTGGAATCGGTGCTGACGTTCTGGAGTCCAAGCAGAAACGCAGGGTCCCCTTATCTAAAAGATGTCATTGAAGCCGCTCTTCATCAGCGGGCTGTACGGATCAGCTATCGTTCCAAATCGGGCACGAGCGACCGGGAAGTGCTGCCGATCGGCGTTTATGCCCAGGATGGTTTATGGTATATGCCCGCGGTGGAACGCGAGAAGGAGGGTGTGCGTGTGTTCCGCATGGACCGGATGGAATCCTTAGCCCTAACCGATCACACCTATGAGGTGGACTTTAGCATGCAAGAATGGCTCGAGGACTATCCCATTCGGGAGCCGGTTCGATTATATGCCGAGCTGACAAGAGAAGGGGCGAGACAGTGCGAGAGCATTCCGTGGCTGGAGAACGAGGTGGTCATGCAAGATGAACACCGGGGCATTGTGGACACCATCGTAGATCGTAATGATTTTGAATATGTCGCTCAGGTCTTCCTGCGTTTGGGTATGGAGGCGAAAGTCATTGAACCTCAGGAGATCGTGGATATGCTGAGGGAGAAGGCAAGGAAGCTGAGCCTGCATTACGGAGTGGCGGATACATAGGTGCCAGGGTCACCTAAGGGCCGTAAGATCAAGTGGCGTGAAATGTTTGGAGGGAGATTCAGAGAAGGTTGATGAAGGATCAAGGTAGGTTAGCGAATCAGATGCCTGCACGCTTGGTATCCCATGATACAATGACAAATGATGGATCAATATATACATAAATAGATACGGGCGTTTTTTTTCCCTTAAAGGATCTAGGGAACCCTTCACAGGGGATATGAATATTGGCACGAGAAAGGAAGATGGATCATGAGCGCATGCATTCTATATATCGAGGACGACCGGGAGATCGGCGGGTGGGTCAGTGAATTTCTCAGGGATAAGGGCTATGAGGTGCGGTGGCTGCTGACTGGAGAGAAGGCCGTAGAGGAAGCGGCTCCGTGTGCGGTCGTTGTTCTGGATGTCATGCTCCCGGGGCTTGACGGTTTTACAATAGGGCAGCGCCTCAAAAAAGCCTATCCTGGACTGCCTATCCTGATGCTGTCGGCCCGCACCTCTATTGACGATAAGCTGCAGGGGCTTGAGTTTGCCGATGATTACTTAACGAAGCCTTTTCACCCGGACGAGCTGGCTGCCCGTCTGGAGGTGCTTCTGCGCCGGTCTGTCGTGAAATCAGCGGAGCCCATGAGAGTAAAGCACTTATCCGTATATGAAGCCGAGAATCGGATCGTGAACGAAGATACCGGCGAGGAGACGCTGCTGACCGGCAAGCAGTATCAAATCTTTATGTACCTGCTCCAGCACCAGGGGCGTGTCATGACTAAGGAGCAAATTTACGAATCGGTTTGGGGAGAGTCTTATATCGAGGGGGACAAGACGCTCATGGTCCATATCCGGTATCTGCGCGAGAAGCTGGAACGGGATCCCGCCAACCCGGAGATTATTGAGACGGTTCGCGGGCTTGGTTATCGGGTGAGAGCATGAGATGGAGAAGGAAGCAGGGCAGGTTCCGCAATTCGTTGACCAACCGCTATCTGCTGTTAATCTCAATGGCGATGATCTTCATGCCGATCATGTTTCCGTTAGCGTCGATTTTTTACTGGTTCGTGAATGATACGTTCTCGGATCGGCCGCCGGCCCCTGTCGGGAAGTATACCAGCGGTGCCGTGTTAGAGAAAATGTGGCATGCGGAAGCAGCCGGATTAAGCGGAGCCTCACCGAAGGTTATTGAGCAGAAGCTGAATTCGATACGGCAGGAGTATCCGGAAATCTCCATGTTCTGGGTGGACGGCAGCAATGAGACCAGGCTGCAGCTGCCTGTACAGTCTAACATTCCCGAGGTATGGAGCGCGCTTTATACCGTGCAGTTTATGAAAAACTCCTTGGATAGCGACCCGTTCACATCCGTCGCTTTTATCGGGGGAGAGGGATCGGGAGAAGGCTTTATGGTCATGCAGCTGCCGAGAAAATATATCAGCGTCCAGCAGCCCATTGCCAGTGAAACGGCGCTGTACGGCCTGTTCATGGCCTTGATGTCCGGCCTGTTCATTCTGGTCTCCTGGCTGTTCTTTGTGCGTATCCGCAAGCGGCTGCTGCGACTTCGCTTTGCCATGACGTCACCTCATACGGTGACAGGCATTCCGCAGCCGGTTACCTTAACCAAGCATGACGAGATTGGGCAGCTGGAGGCGGGCTATAACGATATGGTCATCCAATTAGAGGAAGGTCAGCGCCGCCAGCGCGAGGAAGAGGAGCTGCGCAAGTCGCTGATTGCCAATCTATCTCATGATCTAAGAACCCCCTTGACGGTGATTCGAAGCCATATTTTCTCCATGGAGCGGGAGCCGCTGAGCGAGAAGGGGAAGGCATCGTTGTCCCTCATCGAATCGAAAATTGCGGATTTAGGCGGTCTGATCGACAACCTGTTGTCCTACAACCTGCTCACCAGCGGCAGAGTGCAGCTGAACATGGAGCCGACCGACGTTCTGCGAATCGTCAAGGAAAGCGCAGCGGCCTGGTACCCCGTATGGGAGAAGGCGGGGATCGAACCCGATATCCAGGTGCGTGACGAACCGCTGAGTTGGAACGTGGACGTGCTGTGGTTCCGAAGGCTTCTTGATAATCTGTTCCAAAATGTCGTCCGCCATGCCAAATCCGGGAAGTACATCGGAATACACACCGAGGAGAGAGAAGGGCTTGAGGGCGTGCTTGTCATTTCGGATCACGGACCGGGAATCGAAAGCGACTCCGGCAACAAAGGAACAGGCATCGGCCTGGCCATCGTGGATCACCTGACAAGGGAAATGGGACTTGGATGCCATGTGGAAAGCTCGGATGAGGGGACGAGGATCTGCATCTGGAAGCGGTGAAGAATCAAGGGCTGGGTTATCAAACATTATCTCTGGGATGGTTGAGGTCTAGATATATAAAAAGAGGAACCGGCATTTATAACGGTTCCTCTTTTTTGCTGTCTATAACAGAGACGGGGCACCCTCCCTGTAGGGCGTCCTCATACAATTGTTTTGCTCGAGTTTCACGAGCTCGTCAGGTGAACTGGGTTCATAAGAAAGGCAGGTTACAGTTGCTAGACTGCCTCTTGAACTCATGCAGATACACCAGCGGAGGGGACGGAATCGTTGCTGGAGAAGCGAAGCGTTCGCCTTTAAAACCGGGAAACCACCGCTGGGCAAATTCCAGTTTCCCGGTTTTAACAGCGATCGGAGGAACGATCCGGCCACGCAGCGCCTTAGCTGCACGAACTCACTCTATGAGTCTGCCAGCTTTTTTAAAGAAAATTTAAACTTGAGGTCGACCGGCATTTAACCTTGGAGATGTAGGATTTATACCTGAGGTGATGAACGTGACGGAACTCGTCATTCAAACAAAAGGCTTATATAAAATATACAAAAAGCGCGCAGCCGTTGTGGATTTGAATCTGGAGATCGCCCGCGGCGACATTTATGGCTTCCTCGGACCGAACGGTGCCGGGAAAACAACGACCATCCGCATGCTGCTCGGACTTATTCAACCAACGCGTGGCGCGATTCATTTGTTCGGCAAGGATTTGAAAAGCGAAAAAATGGACATTTTGCGCCGGACCGGATCGCTCGTGGAATACCCATCCTATTACGGCCATTTAACGGCCATAGAGAACCTGGAAGCCATTCGCCGGATTACCGGCGGGCCGAAGTCCCGCATCTCGGAAGTGCTGGAGATCGTCTCCTTGACGAAGGAAGCCAAGCGTCCGGTCAAGGGGTACTCCCTTGGGATGAAGCAGCGGCTTGGCATTGCAGCCGCCTTGCTGAACAATCCGGAGCTGCTCATTCTGGACGAGCCGACCAACGGTCTGGATCCATCCGGTATTCATGAAATCCGGGAGCTGATCAAGAATATGCCGCGCCAATACGGAATAACCGTGCTGGTATCCAGTCACCTGCTGGGTGAGGTTGAGCAGATGGCCGATAAAGTCGGCATCATCCGTGAGGGACGCATGGTGTTCCAGGATACGATCAGCAACCTGGTATCCACGGCGTCCAGCGGCTTCCGTCTATCGGTGTCCGAGCCGGAGTTAGCGCTCGGATTGGCGCTGGACCTGGGCTGTGAAGGAGTTCTGCGGAACCAGATGCTGGAGCTGGAAAGCATGCAGGACGCCAAGATCGCGCTGCTCGTGAAGCGGCTGGTGGAGAATCAGCATGCGGTGTACCGAGTGGAAGAACAGCGGAAGTCGCTCGAGGATATCTTCATGCAGATCGTAGGGGAGGGAAGCCGGGTATGATGTTCCGTGCGCTTTCCGCCGATTGGCTGAAAATCCGGGGCAAAGGCATTTGGTTTCTCGCTGCGCTCGGTCCCATCGGGCTGGCAGCGATGCAAGGGCTGAACTTCGGACTTCGCTATGATTACCTGATGAAATCCTACGCGGCTGATCCGTGGGGCGGGTTGCTGGAGAACGTACTGTTTTTCGTGCCGATTGCCCTTTTCCTTGGGATTACACTGGTCTGCTCGCTGATGGCCAACGTGGAGCATCAGCTGAGCTCGTGGAAACAGCTGCTCGCATTGCCTATTTCCAGAACGGCGGTATTCAGTGCCAAGTTCGTTCAGGCCTTCCTGATTCTATGCGTATCCTGTCTTCTTCTGTCGATCAGTACCGCCGTGCTCGGCATCATACTGGGGATGGGCGCAGATCAAATGCCGTATCTAGATCTGCTGCGCATCGGTTTTGTGCAATTAATTGCTGCGCTTCCCATGCTGGCCTTTCAGCTGTGGCTCTCATTGACGCTCAAGAACCAGGGGATCGCTGTCGGAATAGGTGTTACCGCCTCCGTTGTATCGATGTTTGCCCTGCAATTCCCCGATTGGATGCCGCTAAAGTGGCCGCTTTTGGCTTATTTGGGGCCGGGGGAAGTCAAGGTCATCGGAGCAGGTTTGCTGCTGGGCGCGGTGATAACGTGCCTTGGCCTGATTCATTTTAACCGAAAGGATGTGGACTAAGATGGCATCCTGTATAAGAGCGGTGTCCGCAGAGTGGCTTAAGCTGTCAAAATCCAAATTGTGGCCGCAGATTTTCCTGTGTACGATCCTGGTCATGCTGGTGGGCATATTAAATGGAAAGCCTGAGGAGCTGGCGCCATGGGAGCATTTGATCAGCATTATGATCATCCTGCATGCGATGCTGCTGCTCCCGATTCTGACGGGGATTTTTAGTGCCATGGTGTGCCGGTATGAGCATACGGGCGGGGGGTGGAAGCAGCTGCTCGTCCTGCCGGTTTCACGCGGCGCCGTCTATTTTGCGAAATTCTCGGTGGTGGCCATGCTGCTCGCCGTGGTGCAGTTATTATTCATGGGAGCCGTCCTGGGAGCAGGTTTGATCCATAAGGTGGAAACTCCAATTCCGTGGGAAATGCTGCTGCGCTGCGTGCTGGGCGGATGGGTTGCCTGTTTGCCGCTGGCCGCGCTGCAGCTTGGAGTTTCCACAGCCTGGAGCAGCTTTGCTGCTCCGCTGGCATTGAATGTGGTCTTTACTATACCGAACATGCTGATAGCCAACTCGCAGACATATGCCCCTTACTATCCGTGGACACAGCCGTTTCTTGCGATGATGCCGGCGGGTCAAGCCGATTTCGGTGCATTCAACCTGCCGTTCGAGAGCCTCATGACCGTCGTGGTTGGCGGGTTTCTACTGTTCTTTCTCGCGGGCTTCATCTATTTTCAGCGGAAAGAAGTGTAATCCAGAACGAGAAAATCCGTGTTTTCATGTAAAAAAAGCTGCCCAGGGCCCTTACGGCCTGCTGGAGCAGCTCTTTTTCTGTGTTTTCTTAAGTGTGACGAACCCGTGGTTACGTTACTGAGGCAATTCTACCCACGTATATGGCGTGTCGGCTGCCTTTAATCCATACTCGATAATCGTGATGACAGCAATAGTTTCCGCTGAGTTGACGGCTGGCTTGCCCGATTCGAAGAAGTTCACCAGATTCTCAATGAACAAGGCGAAGAAATTCGAATTGGCGGTGACCTGCTTGAACCCCCCGGCGTCATTCTTTATCCCTAAGGTAAACGGGCAGTTCTCCCCAAGATGATTCACGGTGGCTTGACGCCCATCCCCAAAATCGATCAGCAGGGCGGGGGAGTCAGGCGTTCCGATGTACATCACCCGCTTCGGGCTGGCCCCCATCAGGCTAACGATCGGCTCGATCTGGTGGATCGAGTAATTGGCGAATCCACCGGGGCCCCAGCTGCTGATGGTTTGGATATCGCTCCGGTCCAGCTCCGTATATTCGCTCGCAAAACGAAGGGCCGACGTTGAATACATCGGCGTTCCATGCTGTGCCGCCAGATCGAACAGGCGGATAGCCGTGTCCCGGTCAGACGCGAACGTTTTATCAATATAGGTTGGTTTGCCGGATTGCAGCGGAAGCTGGGACAGCTCCTCATGGAATTCCGGGTTATCCGGGGACAGCACGATCAGGTAATCGCTGCGCTCCACCACGTCTTCGATCGTGGGCAGCAGCTCAATTCCATTCTCCTTGCTCCAGGCTTCGTTAGTGAGCCCGTTCTCTTTGTCTCTTTTGCCGTAGGCGTACACGACCTTCATGGCACTTTCCGTAGCCTGTTCAATCCAGCCAGGATATTTATTCGCATGGAATTGGTCCAGATGCAGGTCGATGAATCCGATTTTTTTCATGATAAAAGGTCCTCCCTGGCGTTCAAACTATAGGTTAAAGGCTGTTCTGGGCAACGGGCTGCAGCGAAACCTCTGCGCCTTGGTCGGACGAGTCGTAAATCGCCTGGATGATCTGGGAGGAGAGGATGACCGTATCGATATGCGAAGGCTGCTTCTCCCCGGTTTGAATGCAGCGGATGAATCCGTCGATTTCATTCTGGAACATGCTGCCGAGATTGAATTTCGGCGTGGTTTCGATCAATGCGCCGTCCTCCGTAGTGTAGAAGGTGAAGTCTGAGCCGTACTTCAGCCGGATGCCGCCTTTGTCGCCGAGGAAGTCGATGAACATTTCTTCGGCGCCGATATTTTGCGCCCATGCACCGTTCAGGGAAATGGTCGGGCCTTCGGTGCGGACGAGAGCCGTGACAAAATCATCGACGTCATATGTGCCGTCATATTTCGGTGGACCTGCCCACATGTTGAGGAAGGTGTAATTCTCCATATCTTTGCCCAGCTTGCAGTAGGCCTGCCCGGAGACGGTCTTCGGTTTCGGATCGCCCGTGCAGTACATCACGACATCGAGGAAGTGAACGCCCCAATCGATCAGCGCGCCGCCGCCGGCGATGGCCTTGGTCGTGAAGGCGCCGCCGAGTCCCGGGATCGAGCGGTGGGAACGGAAGCTGGCATATACGTGATACAGCTCGCCAAGATCGCCGTTTTGGATCATTTTTCTGATTCTGTTTACGCTTTCATTGTAGCGGTTGACCACCCCGATATTAAGCGTCTTGCCCGTTTCGTGCTGAACCTTCTGCATTTCCAGCGCTTCCGGGTAGGTGCGGGCGGCCGGCTTTTCGCATAATACATGCTTGCCTGCGCGTAAACAATCGATGGCGATGGAGGCATGGACGTCATTCGGCGTACAGATGGATACGGCATCGACCTCAGGATCATTCAGAATTTGTTGGTAATCCTCAATGGCTTGACCGCATTCGTATTTGGCGACGGCGGTTTCGGCCCGGTCCTTGACGATATCGCAAAAGTATTTGATCTCGGCGTCTTCGTTGGCCATATAGGCGGGAATATGGGCACTGTTCGCAATCGTGCCGCAGCCAATTACGGCAATTGTAATTTTGTTCATCGGTTCTCCTCCAAAGTCGTGGATTGATGATGCAGGGATTACATGAGCCTGACACTTGATTCTTCGTTATTGCTTGCCCCGAGTATAGCATGGGAACGATCGCTTCGATTTCACTATCGTGTTTATTTATTGGATTATCGTACCGGGGTGTTAGTCCACCGTTTTAAAAGCATTCTTTTTATAGTATGCGGGAGTCGTCCCCGTATATTTCTTAAAAATGCGGCAGAAGTAGGGAAGCTCGTTAAATCCGACCTTGAAGCACACGTCGGTTACCGTGAGTTCAGGCTCCGTGAGCAGCCGCATGGCCATCCGTATCCGGTAGTTGGCCAAGTATTGGCTGAAAGTCCGGCCTGTAACCTCCTTGAATCGGCGGCAAAAATTAGTCCGGGACATCATCGTCCGGGCACACAGATTCTCCAGCCATAGGGGCTGGTCGTAATGGTCATGAATATACTGGACTGATTCCAGGATGGGCTCCCGGTACTGGTCGCTACCGGCGGTGATCGATGTATGCTTCCCTTGCTCGGCATACTCGCGGTTCACGATCGCCAGCAGCTTCAGCAGATTGGCTTTCAGCAAAATATCAAAGAATGGGCCCCGGCTTCCGTATTCGGCCAGCATTTCGGTTAGGAGCTCCTTCACGGCGAGGTCGCTGCTGCCGGTCAAGGTAATTTTGAACGGTACGTTATCCTCGGTCGTAACAAAAGACTTGATGAAGGAAAGGTCGAACAGCTGCGTCTCGGTCGGCGTCTCATTCAGTCGTTCATTAATGAAGGCCGGCATGAATTCGCACCCCAGCACCTCCAGCTCTTTGCCCGGTATCATCTCCACGCGATGGACGCTATAGGGAGGAAGCACGAATATGTTGCCTTGGACCATCCGGTATTTTTGACCATAGAGCGTATGGATGAATTCACCTTTGCTGACATACCAGATCTGAAGATAATCGTGCATATGGTCGGACAAACTCCCGAACTTTTCGGTAATTCGGTACACTTTGCAGGGCAGGCCATTCGTCATTTCCAGCTCCGATGTAAAGTAGGCGATTCCTCTTCGGGTACACTCGGCGATATCCGGTGCCAACCAGTGAATAGCCATGATTCATTACCTCCTCATGCGCGTGTTGATCCTGTTATTAACAGCATAACTGATTAAGGACATGAAGGAAGTGAAAAATTGAAAAAGTTAATCGAATTCAAGGCGTTCAGGGAGAGAGACGGGAGGGGACGGTACGTTGTATTAGGCTAGGCTCATTTCTAAAGATCAAATCCTCTTTCGCGTGCGAAGATCAAGTTTCGTGTTGCAAAGAGCCGAGGCGTCCTGAAACACAGGTGCACAACCTCGGCTCTTTTTTGTTACGGGCAAAACTCCTTCAGCATCTGCTCCTTCACTTCATCAATGGGGAAGTGCTGGGGATACGTGGATATCATCAGCATAATCCCCTGCAGAGTAGAAGAAAAGTACAAGGAGCGCTTGTGCGGCTCGGGAACTCCGAGGCTTTCGAATATACGGCATTGAATCTCAAACTGTCGTGCAGCCTCTTCCACAAGACGCCTGCTGTAGGGGAACAACTCTTGATCCGCTTCGGGTTGGGTTTGAAGATGCAAGTAAAACCGGAATACTTCCGGCTGCTGATAGACGTTGTCGATGGCTTGCTCCAGAATAAATTTCAGCTGCTCTGCAGGTGCTTGGAGTGAAGCGGCATTCTCTATGACTTCCGCAACGCCTGCGATTCGCTCCTCAACCATGGCGGCCAGTAGCCCTTCCTTGCCTGAAAAATAGTTATAAAGCAGCCCTTTGGATATCCCGGCTTGCTTGGCTACATCACTAATGGAAGTGGCATGGTAGCCCTGATGGATAAACAAATCCATGGCGGCTTCTAAAATTTTGTCTTTTGCTATCTGGCGTATGCGCTCGTTCTCGCTGGGTGTGCGTGGCATGAAATCTTCATTCCTTCACAAATTTAGTGATATGGCGGGATAACTCCTCCGGATGCGTTAATGTGACCATGTGATCCGCTCCCGCGATGGTGGCAAAATCAATGCTCGGAACCCTCCGAAATTGTTCTCCTACCTGCTGGTTATCAGGCAGTTCATGATCTCCTATGATAAACAGCGTTTTGGCCGAGATATCCTGTAATCGCTCCATCGCCGGCGGCTCCGGCCAAATCGAGTCAAAGGTAGACCAGGTAAACGTGCGTTCAAAATGGTGCCGAAGCATATGGATCATAAGCTCCCGCTCGGGACGGTTTCTTGTAATTTCATAAGAGGGCGGCTCTATGCACAGCTCGATCATTTTCTCGATGTCAGGGGCAGCAGCGCTTACCCGGTGCATGTAAGTTTGCATTTCCTCAGAATAAGGAAAACCGGACAGGGCTGATGCAATGACAATCAGTTCCGATACTCTTTCAGAGGTTGTTCAAAAAGTCCGCTTTTGATCACGAAGAGAATCAGGAAGCAGCTCGGCATCGAATCTTGAATTCAGCCGGGCCTTCCGGTGCTCACGTACCCAAAACGTACGCTCCGCTCCTGACGTCCCTAGTTTCATCCAACCTTCTCGGTGCTGAAAACCGACCTTTTTGAACACGCATTTTCAGGATAATGGATCGCGAACTCCGTGGCAATCCGGCCGCCCATAGAATGTCCGATAACCGCAGCTTGCGAAATATTCAGATAATCAAGAAGAGACAACAGATCTTCAACATAGTTTGGCGGCTGAACGGGAGAGGGAGATCGTCCGGCTCCGCGGCCGTCAAAGGCAATCACGTAAAAGTTCTCGGATAAGAGAGGGACAAGATAGCCCCAATCCCGCATATCCGCTCCACCGCTGTGAACAAGTACGACAGGCTTACCGTTGCCGTGAACTTCGTAGTGCAGATCCAATTGAAAACCTCCATTCGATATCCAAGCATTTTGCATGGGTTGATGAGTTCATTTTAATATTCAATGAACGATCGGTCAATGAAAAGGTAAGGTCGAATCTTGAGATGCTTTTCGGAGCTGGGATCGTACGTGAATTTCGCTGTGAATTAATTCACTAATGTTAATTGTGAATTATGTTACAATCAAAAAAATAAACTTAGCGGATTAGGAGGAACGGACAATGGCTCGTTATTTTAACGGTAAAGAAGTGGAACTGTTGGCTCCTGCCGGAACATTCGAGATATTCAAAACCGTCATTGACGCAAACTGCGATGCCGTATATTTCGGGGGACCATCGCTAAATATGCGCATGATGCGCAAGGGCTATAACTTAAGTTATGAGGAAGTCAGAGAAGCTGTTCAATTGGCCCATGAGCGCGGTAAACGCGCCTACATTACAGTGAACAACCTGATGGATGAAGAGGACCTGGAGGAAGCGAAGCGTTACTTCGCCTTTTTGAACGAGGTTGGCCCGGATGCTATTATTGCGCAGGATCTGGCCGTGTTTCCCCTGATTCAAGAGATGAACTATACGAATATTCCGGTTCACTCCTCGGTCATGATGAACGTGCACAATCTGGAGATGATTGAAGCCGTCAAAGCATTGGGCGTTTCCCGTATCGTGGCTTCCCGCGAGATGGACCTGAAAACGGCGGAGGTGCTGCACGCTAAGAGCGGCATGGAGTTCGAGTACTTCGTGCACGGCGATATGTGCACCGTTCACGGTGCGAACTGCCTGTACAGCTCCATGCTGTTTGGCAACAGCTCGAACCGGGGACGATGCATGAAGCCTTGCCGCTGGGATTATCGGGTGAAAAAAGATGGATACCTCTATCCTACCGAGTACCCGCTTGCTGCAAAAGATATGTATATGTACGAGCATATTCCGGAGCTGGTCAAGTCCGGCATTACCAGCTTCAAAATTGAAGGACGCATGAGAGATACCGAATTTTTGCTGATGGTTGTTAATGCTTACGGAGATGCGATCGATCGTTACATTGCGGATCCGATAGGCTTTAACCGCGAAGCCGGGGCAGATACGCTGCATAAAAACCGGAAACGTGATTTCACGACAGCTTATGCTTTTGGCAAGCCGGGACTGGATTTCATCAATCACCGTTATGAAGGAACAGGCAAGTTTTACAGTACGGGAAAGGTGTTCAGCACACCTACCGCGGAACGCGAGATGAAGGAGGAACGGGTGCTTCAGGTGAAGGAATCGCTGCATCAAGCGAAGCGGGAGCAGCCGATCACGTCGATTCCGCAAATTACGGTCCATGTCAACACGGTAGAGCAGGCCCGTGCGGCAATCGAAGAAGGGGCGAACGTCATCTACCTGACAGGTGACGTGTTCCAACCGGATCTTCCATTCGGCCGTGAAGATATCGAAGCTTTGACGGCGGATAAAGGGAACACCGAAATTATTCTTGGCATGCCCCGCATGATGAATGAGCTTCATATGGAGCAGTATTATCAATTCCTCAGCGCAGGCAAGAAGCATAACCATTATGGTCTGGACGGCTTGCTTGCATCCAACATCGGTGCCATGCACAAGTTTCAATCCCTAGGGCTGCCGATGATTGCCGATTTCAGCCTGAATATATACAACCATATGGCGGCTTCGTTCTATCAGAAGCATTTTGGCATATCCAGAATCAATCCGTCGCTTGAGCTTCAGCTCCATGATTTAACGAAATTGCTGCGTCATCCGGAAATTCCAATCGAGTTCATCGTTCATGGCTCGCCAATCGTCATGTATCTTGAGCATGACTTATACGCCAATGCGGCCGAGTTCGAGCCTATTGCGGAAGAGGATAACAAGTTTGTGGATAACCGTCATCTCGTGCTGCTGACGGACAAAGGGGAGAACCCCGTATACCGGGATGCCTCGGGGCGTAACCACTTGGCACTGTCGAAAGAGCTGTGCAATATGCCGTTCTTGAAGGAGCTGCACGAAGCTGGCGTGAATCATTTCCGCATTGAAGGAAAGACGTATACGACGGAGCAGCTTCGCGGCCTGGTGCGGATATATCGCCAAGCTGCCCTGAATCTGGATTCATGCAGCAGGCTGTATGCAGACATGACACCGATCTATGCCGGTTATACACTGGGTTCGCTCCAATTCGGCCATGCCTTGCAGCTTGAACTCACGGAAGTATGAGATGAGCCTCGGAATCGAACATGAAGATTAACCTGGTGTGAGACTCAATTCATCTTGATATATTTCACAGTACATGGGAGAACGAGAACAATCTGAAGAGGTGAACATTTATGACGCATGAAGATCAAGCGTATATCGGCCCGGAGGCCATCGTGGCAAAACGACGGCAGTACGGCTACCCCTGCACGGCTAATTTCTACAAAGAGCCGCCTCAGATCGTCAGCGGAAAGATGCATAAACTTTACGGCCATGATGGCAAAGCGTATGTCGACTTCTTCACGGGGGTGTCGGTTGTCGCTTGCGGTCACTGTAATGAAGCCATTACTGCAAGAACAATTGAACAGTTGCAGAAGCTGCAGCATACGTCAACCATTTACCTTACCCAGCCGATGACGGATCTGGCGGAGCGGTTGGCAAACGGCGTTTTGCCTGGCAATCTAAAGCGTTCGTTCTTCGTGAACAGCGGCTCCGAAGCGAATGAAGGCGCACTCCTTCTCGCGCGTCTGCACACGAAACGTCGCAACTTTCTGGCGCTGGAACACGGCCTTCATGGCCGCACCTTCCTGACCATGAACGTGACCGGCATTCCGATGTGGCGTGCCGATGATTTCCTGGACCAGGAGGTGACTACGTTTATTCCGCGTCCTTATGATCCTGCCATGGATCAGGATGCTGCCGCTCGCCGCTCCCTGGATGCGTTGGCGAGTGTGCTCGCTGCGAAAGGAGACACCTTCGCCGCAATGATCGTAGAGCCGATCCAAGGCAACGGGGGAATGATCGTACCGCCGGATTGGTATTTCCATGAGCTGAAGATGATGCTGGAGGAGCATGGGATTCTTCTGATTGTCGATGAAATCCAGACAGGCTGCGGCCGTACAGGACGCATGTTCGCGATCGAGCATTACGGGATCGTGCCCGACATTCTGACCATGGCGAAGGCACTAGGCAATGGCGTGCCCATCGGCGCTTTCTCCACGACTGATGAGATTGCCGCCAGTCTAAACCGACCATCCGCCTCCACTTTCGGCGGCAACCCGGTGTCATCGGCCACGGCGCTTGCCGTATTGGATTACATCGAGCAGGAAGGTTTGGTCGAACGTTCTCTGCGTGTCGGCGGACGGCTCATCGATGGTTTGAGGGAGCTGCAGGGCCGATACGAGCTGATCGCCGATGTCCGAGGCAAGGGCTTTATGGCCGGGGCCGAAATCCGGGGAGCGACAGACGAGGAAAGCGCAGCATGGACGGATATCATTCTGGAGCGCATGAAGGAAGAAGGATTCATTATCGGCAAAAATGGCATCGGCCGAAACGTGCTGGCGTTCCAGCCGGCCATGATGATTCCGGAGGAAGAGATTGAAGCGATGCTCCGCGCCTTGGATAAGGTGCTGGCAGGGTTATCCCAAACGTAAACGAATGAGGTTGGATCCATGCAGATGATTTATAAAGTCGTTCATAAGACCAAAATGTTCGGAGAACTCGTGATGTTCTCCCACACGCTGTTCTCGCTGCCCTTTGCGATCATTTCCATGATCTGGGCCGCGGGCGGCGTACCGTCATGGCATGTCATGCTGTGGTCGTTGATTGCGCTGGTTGCCGCACGCAATGGGGCCAATGCCTTCAACCGGATCGTCGATATGAAGTTCGACGCCGCGAATCCGCGAACGGCGAACCGCCATATGCCGAGAAAGCTTCTGCTGCCTCGTGAAGTGTACGTGTTTGTCATCGTTAACTTTGCCATCTTCATTCTCGCGGCAGGGATGCTGAACCAGCTCTGCTTATGGCTCTCACCGGCAGCGATTATACTGATCTGCTCGTACTCGTACACGAAGCGCTTCACCTGGCTGTGCCATCTGTACCTGGGCTTCACGATTGCTTCGGCTCCGATCGGGGCTTGGTTTGCCGTAACGGGGCAATTTGCCTTCATTCCGTTTATCATCGGTACCGTTGTGATGCTGTGGATCGCGGGCTTTGATATCATTTACGCAACACAGGATATCGAATTCGATCGCAGCACCGGCTTGTGGAGCATTCCCCGCACGTTTGGGTTAGAGGGCGGACTGCTCATTTCCAGAATGCTGCACGGGATTATGGTCATCCTGCTGGTTTCCCTTTACTTTATCCAAGGCTTGGGCTGGCTCTACTTGACGGGAATTGCTGTCTCCGTGATACTGCTTGCCGTGGAGCATCGCATCATCAAGCCTTCCAGCCGCAGGCGGATGCATCTGGCATCCTATAACCTGAATCAGGTGATTAGTTTGACGATTCTGCTCTTTACCTTGGCCGACCAATTTTTGCTCGGATAAAAAAACTCCCTTCGACTGCCAGCCCGCATACACGGGCCATATGGCACTCAAAGGGAGTTTGATTTTTATTGACCGGCCTTTAAGATGGCAAAGCCATAGGCGGGCAGCTTCACGGTCAACTGGCCTTGCTTCGCACTAAGGCCTTCGCCGTTCCACAGGTTCGTCCACTGATGATCCAGCACAGGGACGGTCATTGTGTTGCCCGCCTTGTCGTTGTTGACGGCAATGAGGATCGTTTCGTTGTCGTCCTCGCGCAGGTACGCGATTTTACCGCCGTTCTTCTCGGCCTTCAAGAATTTGAAGGTTCCCGTACGGAGAGCGGAATGCTCTTTGCGGAGCTTAATCAGCGTTTGATAGAAATGGAACAGGTCCTTATCATGCTTGGACTCATCCCATTCCATGCATTTGCGGCAGCCCGGATCGTGCCCGCCGTCCATGCCGATTTCGTCGCCGTAATAGATACAAGGCGTGCCGAAATACGTGAACTGGAACATCGCGGCAAGTTTCATCAAGCGTTTGTCGCCGTTCGCCTGCGTTAACAGTCTTGCAGTGTCATGGCTGTCCAGCAGGTTGAACATCACTTCGCTGGCTTGTCTTGGGTAACCGGCAAGCTGTTTGCCAAGCATGAAGGAGAATTTCTCGGCATCGGCGGTACGATTGATGAAGAAGTCCAGTACGGCATTCGTGAACGGGTAGTTCATGACAGCGTCAAACTGGTCGCCTTCCAGCCAGATGGAGGATTCATGCCACACCTCGCCAAGGATGTAAGCATCCGGGTTGGCTTTTTTCACGACTTGACGGAATTCGCGCCAGAAGCTGTGCCCTACCTCGTTGGCTACATCCAAGCGCCAACCGTCGATACCCGTTTCCTTGATCCAGTACTCGGCTGCCTTGAGCAAGTAAGCTCGAACTTCCGGGTTCTCCGTGTTCAGTTTCGGCATCAGCGGCTCGAATGCAAAGGTATCGTAAGTTGGGATGCCATCCACCACTTCCAGCGGCAGGGAGCGAACGTAGAACCAATCCTTATATTTGGAGTTCATACCGTTCTTCTGCACGTCAACGAACGGCGCAAACGTTCTGCCGGAATGATTGAAGACTGCATCCAGCAAGACGCGGATCCCGCGTGCATGGCACAGATCGACGAGTTTCTTCAGCGTGTCCTTGTCGCCGAACTGCGGATCGATTTCCATATAGTCTTCGGTATCGTATTTATGGTTTGTTGTTGCCGTGAACAGCGGAGTGAAATAAATCGCGTTAACGCCGAGCTCGCTTAGATAATCGAGATGGTCGATAACCCCCTGAAGATCACCGCCGAAGAAGTTTTTCGGCGTCGGTTCGGCACTGCCCCAAGGCAAAGCGCCTTCCGGGTCGTTGCTTGTATCCCCATTCGCGAAGCGTTCCGGGAAGATTTGATAGAAGATCGCATCTTTGACCCATGCAGGCGGGTGAAAAACGTCATCCGGATTGATGAACGGGTATTCGAACAGGCGGTCCGGATTGGCCGGCGGCTCCGTCAGGAAGTCATATTCGGTCATCCAGCGTTTCTCGTCGCCCTGCTGGAGCAGGAAGCCGTATTTCAAGCGGCGGTAAGGAGGGGTTGCCTCGCACTCCCAATAATCGAACATTTCATCCGAGGACAGCTTGGTCATCGGAATGTATTCCATCGTCTGATCCCACAGGTACTTGTCGCCTGCGAGGGCGTACACCTCGGTAATGTCGCCTTTTTTGGTGCGGATTCTGAGATGGATGGTCGTACCGTTATAGGCATAGGACCAGTTTTTACGCGGACGGTGATAGATGGCTTCCAAGAACATCGATAATTCCTCCTTAAGTAAGTGAAATTAAAAAAAGGCACAGCCAGGACTATGAATAGCCGAGGTTGTACCTTTGTAAGATAACATTGCCTTTAAATTATGAGGTTTGGATCTGGATGACTATGAATTCATTCGTTATTTAAAAATATACCATGCGCTCTTGGCGTATACAAGCCCTATATCGAAGTTGCTAATGCTATGCAGCAGCCAGCAGCAGGATGCAGATTTTCAAGCGGGATTCTGCCGGCGGGGCAGGTCGTAAGGAAAGAGCGGGCGTTTGTTGTATAATATAAGGACAAGGATAAGCCTGACAGTGCAGATACGTATTATAGGAGGACAGTCACATGCAATACGACGATCAGATGAAAAACCGGATCAAGCGGATTGAAGGACAGCTTCGCGGCATTTTGAAGATGATGGAAGAGAACAAGGACTGCAGGGAGGTCATCACGCAATTATCCGCTTCGCGTACGGCGATCGACCGGACCATTGGCGTTGTTGTCAGCTCCAACCTGGTGGATTGTGTACGGCAGGCCGAAGCGAACGGTGAGGATACGGAGAAGCTTGTGCAGGATGCCGTTAATCTGCTCGTGAAGAGCAGGTAAACGTTTGAATAGCAGGCAGGGTGAAGGTCTGGATGAACCGCTCCCCTCAGGTATCCGACTCATGATGGAACCGCTTGAATTTAGCGGAACCCTCGAAATTGAACATGCACCTGAACGCGAAAGGATCACCTGCCGTTAAGGGGTCTGGCAAGGGCTGGGAAATTTGTAAACGGACAAAATGGGTAAAGATAAGATGATGGTTTTTCTTAAAGGAGGGTACTCAGATGTCTGTGAACGAACAAATTATACTAGCCAAAAGGCCGCAAGGCATGCCGGATGAGTCGGATTTTACCTTTGAGGAGCAGCCTTTGCCCGTTCCGCAAGCTGGAGAAGTCCTGGTACGGACCGTATACTTGTCGGTGGATCCGTATATGCGGGGCAGAATGAGTGATGCCAAAAGTTACGCGAAGCCCTACGAGGTAGGACAGGTTATCGCTGGAGGCGCAGTAGGGCAGGTGATGGAATCGACGGACCCGACCTATCGGGAAGGCGATTTTGTTGCAGGAACATGGGGCTGGCAGCGCTTTGCCGCCGTGCGGACCGGAACACTGCGTAAGGTCAACCCGGATCTGGCACCCGTATCGACCGCCTTGGGTGTGCTGGGGATGACCGGTTTGACTGCCTATTTCGGACTGCTGGATATCGGTCAGCCGAAGGAAGGCGAGACGGTGGTGATATCGGGTGCCGCAGGCGCCGTAGGCATGATTGTCGGGCAGATTGCCAAGATCAAAGGAACCCGGGTGATCGGTATTGCCGGTTCTGAAGAGAAAACCAAGTACCTGACGGAGAAGCTGGGGTTTGATGCAGCGATCAATTACCGGACCGAAGATCTGGCATCGGCTTTAGCGGAAGCTTGCCCGAATGGGGTGGACGTCTATTTTGACAATGTCGGCGGTGAGGTTTCCGATGCGGTGCTGCGTCTTATCAACAAAAATGCACGGATTCCGATTTGCGGCCAAATTGCACTCTATAACCTGGAGAAACCCGATACGGGTCCGAGAATCCAGAGCCTGCTGCTGACCAATACGGCACTGATGAAGGGCTTCCTGGTCGGCGACTACGCCAGTCGGTACAATGAGGCATTGCATGAACTGGCCGAATGGCTGAGGGATGGTAAAATTCAGTACGCCGAACATATCGTCGACGGTTTCGAGAAGACCATTGAGGCGTTTCTGGGGCTCTTCTCCGGGGAGAATCTCGGGAAGCAGCTGGTGAAGGTAAGCGAAGAGCAAAGCTAGTCTTTTGACAGACAAAAAATAAAAGAGTGTCGAATTTACGCACTTCGCAAGCCTCCGCATACGGGAGCTCTGCGAGCGGAAGGGTCATAGCCTTCCGGCTTGCGTGATCATCGGCACTCTTTTTTTGCGCAGAAACGAAGTGGTCGCCTTTGCCCCCGGATTTTTAACCATGATATGAATGTATCGAAGAAATCTGGGGGCAACAGCGATCGGAAGAATAATCCGCATTCGTAATGATGCTTAGGCTAAGAATCTTTAGTTCAACTTATATAGTTAACGATGGAACATGTCCGCTATATAGCCGCTTCTGGTGTCGTAAATTGCTGATACTGGCGATACATCGAAATGCGCCAGTGGACAATCATGCCGTAAGCCAGCATGAAGAACAACGCCGCGGTCTGCGGGATGGAAATATGCTGCTCGATATATCCGTGGAGCAGAAGCCGGATTGCCAGCAGGCCGAGCAGAATGTAAATAAAGCTTTTCGATTTCTGCATGAAAATCTGGCCATCGACCTTCTCGAATTTGGTGCTGCGAATCAGTGGATAGGAGAAGATGAACCAGCCTACCAGAAAGGCAATACCCGCCCACCATATGGGGATGCGTACTTGCGGCTCAACGAACATCAGAAACCCGGTGCTCATGGCAACGGGAGGGATGATGATCTTCTTGACGGTGACGGGGCGGTGACTCGCTTTCATTCGAATGAAAATAACGGTCAGTGCCATAACCAGCATCACAATCGTAGAGCCTATCTGAAGAATTGGGGAATCGAAATTAACCACAATTCAGAACCTCTTTCCATAAATAAAATGACATGACAATGTGCTGCCTTCTGATTATAGCACATTCTGATGCCAGGCAAAATCAGGCAGGTGCGGGAGGAGCAGCGCTATTAGCACCAGCTGTCTTTAAGGCTGGAGTCCATCGATGAAAATCCGGATCATAAAATCCAAGCTTTCATCTACATCCAAATCCATGGCGAATTGACCCCCACGTTCCAGAGATGAGAAGCCATGGCACAGGCTGCGAAGTGTCCGCACAGCATGCAGCGCCTCCGGCTCACTGAGCTGGTAAGGAGCTAAGATTTGGAGCAGAAGCTCGACAATCTGATTGCCTACTTGCTGCGTCTCCTGCTGTTCCGGACGGAGAGGCTGCAATGCGGCTTCGTATAATCCGGGGTGAGATCTGGCAAAGTCAACATAGGTAAGGCATACAAAACGCAGGGCATCTTCGCCTGACCGGCCGGCGACAGCCTTCAGCAGCCGATCATGCAATGTCTGGAGGCCATACAGCATAAGGGCGGCATGCAGACCGGGCAGTCCGTCTACGTGGTTATACAGGGAAGGCGACCGAACGCCCAGCTTACCTGCAAGTGCGACCAAGGTTACGGTATGAAGCCCATCCTGATCCGCTAGTTCGGCAGCGGTTTGAAGCAGTTGAAGCCGGTCAATTCCGGGTCTCGGACTCATTTTGCATTCCTCCTCATAATAGATTCCGCATGCGCAACGGCCTGCTGCATGGGAGCCGCCGGATTCTTTAGCATCCGTCCATGGCCGACAGCCAGAACGGCGGGCTTCCGTGCGGTTAGCATTTTGGCGCTTTCCAGAGCCAGATCCTTGCTCCAGGTTGCCAGGGCAGGGAAGGGAAACCAGGGCTTGAACACACCGGATACGGCTAATCCGCCCCGTGTCTGCCAAGCATCGCCGGCAATCAGGATACCGCTGCGCTCATCAAGGAATGCCATATGCCCCGGCGTATGTCCGGGAGTGGCGATGGCCTTGAGCGAACCAACGGATTCCCCGTCACCCAGAAGCACATCCGGAACGGTGGTTATGTTCTTGGGAATATCTCCGCGAATCGGAGTTTGCAGCTCTCCAGGTTGGAGCTCGGCATTTCCCTTTAGCAGCAGTGCATCACGCCGCGAGATGTAAACCGAAGCATGCGGAAGCTCTTTCTTTAACCCGTCGAGCGCCCCGACATGGTCGCCGTGAGCATGGGTCAGCACGATCCGGGTGATGGGCTTTCCTATAGCGGAGGCCGCTTGAAGAATTCCCTTTTGGGAAAATGACATGCCTGTATCAATCAGCGTAACCCCGTCGTTTTCTTCTACAAGATAGACATTTACCGGGAAAAGACGAGGAAGAAAAGAAATTTGAGTTACGTGTTCAATCGTTGTTATTAACATAATACAATTCCCCTCTCATTCAAAACTAATCATATTAGTATAATAACTAATGATATTAGTTTTATCAAGCCTGAATTTTAACATTTTCATGAATAGGCTTGTTTACCCCCTGAAATTTTTATAAATTTACCAAATTTTGAGTGCAATTTTCATCATTTTGAGTTACCATAAAGATAGATATACGGAAAAAATTGTAGATTATTGAGATAAAGGGTGAGGGGCGGACGACATGGATATTTTCAAACGCATCGTACTTCTGATGGTGATGTATGCCTTCTCCGCGGTACTTCTGTATGTAGCCAGTCAGCACACGCCATATCTGCTTCCTGTCATCTGGCTTTCTGCGCTTATGCTGCTGTTATGCGGCATCGGATATCTAGGATACCATTACTTTTTTAAAGGACGCAGAAAACGAAGTTAATCGAGAGATACGTTCAAGTCTGCCTGCCAGGGCGGACTTTTTTTGTGTGGAAAATAAAAAAACCGTTTGAATCGCTTCGCAGTCTTATATACAGAGATGAATACAAACGAGGTAGGTCGGAGGGGAAGGGTAATCGGATGATGGAAAATAAAGAGCTTGCGGCTGCCGCCTGCAGAGGGGACGAGGAAGCGTTCTATGCACTCGTTACGGAGCACCGAAGGCGCCTATACGGAATTGCGTACAGTTATTTGCATAACGAGAGTGACGCACTGGAGGTATTGCAGGAGACGGTATGCCGGGCTTGGATGAAGTGCCGGAAGCTGAAGCATCCGGAGGCATTTGTTCCTTGGCTCATTCGGATCCTGATTAACTGCTGCGTGGATGAGCAAAAACGAAAAAAGCGCATGGTTCCGGTTGAAGAAGTTCACAGCCGGGAGACGGCTACCGAGATGGTCAGCGATAGCAAGCTGGATCTGGAGCGTGGGCTCAGCCGCATGAAGCCTAAATACCGCCATGTGCTGATTTTGAAATATTATCAGGACATGACGATTAGTGATATCGCCAAGATTCTCGATGTTCCGGAGGGTACAGTCAAAACCCGGCTGTATCAAGGATTAAAGATGCTTCGGCAAAAAATCGAGCCAGGAGGTGCCATATTCCATGTTTGAGAAGGAAGAGCGAATGCTGAAGGAGATGAATAGGGACGCGGAGATCAGCGCAGCTGTTGTATCCGATGAAGCATTGGACGCGGCGGTGCGAAGCGGGATGCGAAGAGGACGGCGCACGCAGCGGGGCCGGGCACGAATGGCTACCGTCTCTGCCGTGCTTGTAACCGTAGCGGCTGCGCTGCTGTTCGTGGTATGGAGCGGGAACGAAGGGCTGGTGAATCCTCAAAAGCAAATGGCGGCTCAAGGGCCGTATCCGCCATTGACCGGGTTTGATTTCGGAGAAGATATTACGCTGAATACAGCCAACAAACACGGCATGATTCAGCCGGTGAATCAATCGGTGACCAAGGGGGATTATACGGTAACGGTGAACGGGATACTTGTAGGCTCCCAGCAGATGGAGGTGTTCTATACGGTCCAAAACCATGCGGAGAATCCCGCAGACTTAAAGAGGGTGGAGATGAAGCGCCGGGAATCCAGCGAATCGCTACCTTACAGTATCGGGTCATCTGGTGGAACTGAGATTAAGCCCGGCAAACTGTTCCGTTCACGATCAGACATTCAGATGGGCGAGAATCACCTTATACCTGAGGAACTGACGTTATCTTTTAGGATCGCCCCCTATTCGACGAATACGGTTTATGAATCCGCTACAGAGAACGAGCAGGTGCTCGATATTAACGTATCCGTTGATATGGAGACCGTTCAGAAGTATACCAGCACCGTTCCGCTCAACAAAATGCTGCAGATTGAGAGCCAGAGGTTCTATTTGAAAGAAGCTGTGTTGTCTCCTGTCGGAATCGTCTTGAAAGCGAACGTCCCGTCCAGTAATACGATGAAGGTAACCGGCTTATGGGATGTATATTTGGAAGCTGTGGTTAACGGCGAGAAGATCAGATTGAACAGTGATTCCGCATTCTTACCCGGTGCCGGGGGAGGGGATATGACTTACTTCTTCGACAGCAATATATTGGAGAAGCCAGAATCAATCACGCTGAAAGCAAGCGGATTCCAGGCGGTGGACCCCTCGAAGATGAAACTCGTGGTGGATACGGATAAGAAAGAGATCATCCGTTCACCGGACGGCGACCTTCGGTTCGGAGAGTACACGGGGCATACCCTGACATTTGAATACGAAGAACAGACTGACCGGCATATGGGCAGTGTGTCAATTGAGCCGGAGTTTGTGGATGGAGAGGGGAAAAAGCATAGGATCAATGAAGATGCTGGGGGGCTCAGTTCCTCGTCCCGATCCTCTTCGGATACCGAGGTAAGCCTCATCACACAGTATATCCACCTTAAACCCGGGGATTACCCGCAGCCGCTCACGTTTACGTTAAGCAGCTACCCTGGTGTCATGGAGCAGGCATTCGAGGTGCCGATTCAATAAATTTAGAGATGCTGAAAGCTCATCAGGATAACCACAACGCCGAATGCGATGGTCATTTTGCCGGCGCGAATAAGGAACCGCCCCCGACCATGTTGGCCGGAGGACGGTTCCTTTTTTCATTTATGATATCTTGTATCATGGGATTGATTACACGATTCCCTATGCTCGGTAGAGGAGCTGCCTTCAGGTCCCTTAGCATCCAGGAGTTCAATGAGCGCTTTGGGCACCCCGTTAAGCAGCAGCCACTCACGAAGCGTTTCGATGGCGCGGATATGGCCATTTCCTTCATCCCGCCAAGTCAGCAGCTCGACGACCTTGATGACGAGGAGCATCAGTTCCATTTTGTCATGCTCGGTTTGATCCGCGCGGATTTTTTGGAATACGGCTTCTTTCTCCCAATCTAGCAGGATCTCTTCCCCAATGGTTGGTCTCATGAGTGAATAGCTATAATCGCACTGCGGGCAGAGTACCGTGGTGAACTGTTCTGATTTGAACGTAACCCCGATATCCGCTTGGCACTGACGGCAGTGAAATTGGACTTCAATTGCTGAGTTTGTTTCCATGTCTATGATGCCTCCTTCGAAGAGAAAGGTATCTACTTATACCCATTAGTCGGTAACTATGACCCATCTTCCGATGAAAGAGGCGCATGAAACATGAAGAAGGAACCGTCAAATAGAGGCGATTCCTTGAGGATCCAAGCCTAAAATCAGCGTTTCCTTCTATGCGTACTTTTAACATGGGTAAGCACATTATATAGGAAAGCCAGAATGCCCAGCGTTACCAGAACGCCGCCAACAGCAATGACCGGCTCTACCGATTCCATACCGCTTACCAGCAGTGCGAGACCGATCATCATGACAGGCAGACCGATATTGTGCAGCCAGAAATGCACTTTGCCTGCGGTGGATTCTCCGGCTGCGGGGAACAGAACATAAATAACACCTGCAAGACCCAGGGATGCCCAGCCCAGAAGGTTGACGTGTGTGTGAACTGAGGCGTAATCGTAGCTGTGGGAGATCGACATGTACATGCCGAGCAATATCCCCAGTACGAAGTATACAGCGGCGATCTTGATTAATTTAACACCCATATAAGCCCTCCTCTTATGGATTACTACTATGATATATGTCAGCTATGGTGAAGTAGACCAAGAGGGAGGAAGATTTAATGAAGAACGATGTGTTTTATAGCCAGCAAAAAAAGAAACCGTGAACTCCCTCGCCGGGAAATTCACGGTTCATTTGTACGATTCGTTATGCCAGTGACCTATTCAAGCTCCAGCACATCATAGATCAGCCATTTGCCTTCGGCTTTCTTGAGCCAGTAAAGAGAGGTCGAACGGATGATTTCACCGTCTGCATCATCGCTTTCTTTGGCATAAACAACGGCGTCTTCCCCTTGGAAAAAGACCGTCCGAATCTCCTCGGACTTGATGTTGAAATTTACCTCATCAAAGATGCCTTCCGCAATGCTGGTTCGGAATATCTCGTGGTAGGCTGATTCCGGATGAATAACCGACATAAGCAGCGGACCATCCTCCTCATTGAAGCCCTTGGACTGGGTGTCAATGGTCGTCACGATGGCTGTTTGTTCCGCTACCGGCACTTCTGGACGAGCTTCCAGCAGTTCATCTCCGACCAAATATTCCGTCTCGTAATGGACCAGATCATAGATTTTCCATGCTCCCGAAGCATCTTTCTTCAAGAGATTCTCATAATGGAGTGTAGCATCCCAAGCAAAAGGTCCGCCGGTGCGGTCGAGGGTCACGCTGGTGTAGGCATGGATTGACGTTCCGGCTACCGTTACTTCCCATACATCAGCAGATACATGCAGATCGTTCTTAAATTGGCTCTGATAATATTCTTGCATTTCCGCAAAAATAGGAGATTTCGGATGGAAGGCGCTCATGACAGCATCCAGTTTCTTGGCACTTCCAGCTTCTTCAATTGTATGGTAAAGCTTCTTTACCTCATCGGTGGCTTTATCGATTGAACCCTCGCGGTCGATCTTGATGGTACGTGCCTTGGAGTCCCACTTCACGGGCAGTCCGGTGGCTTCAGCTACGAAACGAAGGGGAACCAGCGTGTTGCCGCCATCGGTGAATGGGGCAATCTGAAGCGAGGTTTTTGCACCATTGACATAAGCGGTTTTCTGTCCGATGGTCATCTGCAGCTTCTGATCGAGGTATGTACCCGTCACCTGTTTATTCGTGCTGTTCCAATTGACTTTATAATCCAAGGCCTGGAACAGAGGGCGGAATTGCACGAAGGTGACTCCATTCTTCATAATAGGCGCTGCCTGAAATTTGATTTCCTGGTTATCGAGGTAGACCCGGATATTCCCTTGATTCTTTGCCGGAGCTGCTTGCGCCGCAGTAGCGAGCAAGAACAGGAAAGCGATCGTCAGTAGGCTGATTTTTTTCTTCAATTGGCTGTCATCTCCTTCAACGAATGATAGAATAGAGTGGTAATTGTGGTAATCGTACATGATAAAACCAATGCTAGCAATACATTTCTTTATGAGTAATAATTGGTAGAGCAACGCGGGACGGCTTGCCGGATCGAATTGAAAAAAGGCGGTAAGCGCGGAGCCCTGATGGGTAATACATAATAAGAATTAGACCGGTTCACCGGATCATTCATTAGACAAAGGAGTGGATCACATGACAGCAGGACAGGAACTGATATTTTACATAGGAACCTATGGTTCGGAGGAAGAGAATCGAATTCATTGGGGGGCGATGGATCGAGGTACGGGCGAGCTGCGTATCTTAGGTGGTACGGCTGGAATAGAAAACCCTACCTATCTGGATTTCGATGATTCGATCTCTGTATTGTATGCAGCGAGCGAGAAGGGCGAAAGCGATGTGTCGGCTTATTCGGCCAATCTGGTCACCGGTGAATTAACGCTGCTGAACGTTCAGTCTACCGGCTCGTCCGGTGCATGTCATGTATCCCGTACATCGGACGGGAAGTATCTGCTTACGACAGGGTATAGTGATGGACATATATCGGTGCTGGCATTAGAAGAAGACGGCCGGGTTGGAGAGCTGGCCTCCAAGATCAAGCACAGCGGACGCGGCCTTCACGATGACCGTCAATCCGAAGCTCATCCGCATTCAATATTTGAAGACCCCGTCAGCAAGTATATCGTGGTCAGTGACCTGGGCATGGATGATGTGAACCTGTATCGGCTGGAGGAAGGCAAGCTGGTGACCCACCGCGAGATCAGTTTGCCGCCAGGCTCGGGCCCGAGGCATGTGTCTTTTCATCCATCAGGCAAGTGGGTGTATGGCACGAATGAACTGAACAGTACGGTAACGGCATATGCAAACGATGGAACATTTGGGGATTTGAAAATATTGCAGCATATATCGACCTTACCAGAAGACGTCGTGATGGATAACAACACATCTGCCCATCTGCTGGTATCTCCATGCGGGCGTTATCTGTACGCCTCCAACCGGGGCCATGACAGCATCGTTCAATATGTAATCGACCAGGAGACCGGTATGCTCCGTGCCGTCAACTGGGTGTCTTCCGGTGGTAAAACGCCGCGCCACTTCAATATCATGCCGGACGGCTTCCTGCTGACGGCGAATCAGGACAATGGTTTGATCGCAAGTTATCGGATCGATCCGGACACGGGCAACCTGGTTTCTACGGGCTATACACTAGAAGTGACGCGCCCGGTATGCATCTGTCCCGTGGAGAAGGCGAAAGCTAATAAACGTTAACGTATATAAAGAAGAAGCAGCTCGAAGACCCGAAAATGGGACTTGAGCTGCTTCTTTTGTTAAGCGTTCTGCCGGTAGCACTGACTAGAACGCGGTGTTCAATCTCCAACTAGCGAGGAAGCTGGCTGCAAGGTTATAGGAATTCATTGGTTTAAAGATTCATTCCATGAATCATTAATGCGCAAAGATATGATTGCCGATCTGCAGCACTTGCGGTCTGGACCAGATCCATTGGCTGGTTGCTGTTTTCGGATTGAAATAATAAAGGGATTCATAAGTCGGATCCCAGCCGCGAACGGCATCCAATGCGGCAAGATAGGCAGCCCGGTTCGGAGTCAACCAGTATTGTCCGTCATCTACGGCTGTAAAGGCCCCTTTTTGAAAGACGACGCCCCGAATATCATTCGGAAATTCGCTGGATTGAATGCGGTTCATGACAACAGCCCCGACGGCAACTTGTCCTTTGTAAGGCTCACCGCGGGCTTCGCTATAAATGACTCTGGCCATGACATCCATTTCGGATTGATTTAACGTATATTTTTTCAGCTGTCTCCAGGTTTGTGCGCCGGTAACTCCATCGGCTGGCACACCGTATTCTTTTTGGAAACGGGTAACGGCTGTTTTCGTGTTTGCGCCATATTTGCCATCCAGCGGCTGCGTGTAGAAGTCCAGCGTTTTCAGGCGATATTGAAGCTCCCAGACATCCCCGTTTTCATTGCCAGGCTTTAACACCGGAGCTGCCTCCGTCGTTTGGGCAAATACAGGCATGAACAGAAGAATACTAAGGAAAAGAGCAGAAATTATTTTTCGATTTGGCTTTGTTATGGTGATCAACTCCCTTTGGGGTAGAATTATAAGGTTGGAAGCGGGTTCATACAACCATCAGTAAATGGAAGTCCGCGTCGTGACTGCGTTCGTTGCACCAAAAATGGTTCTATGGTCCGTGTGGTCCTAAACTTGAAATTTTTTGAAAAAAGGTTTGACAGCAGGAGAGGGACTTATTACAATAGCAACATAACATACTAAACAGGTAGGAATTATAATGTATTGTTCTCACCGTATCGACGGAGGAACGCTCGAAGACTAAGAGCAGGCACGGTTGCAAACCGGCTTGACTCTGTTCTGATGAGCTTTCCTCCGTCTTTTTTTGCCATACGGCCTGTTTAGTAGAGAATAATAGGGGGAGTGATCCATATGAAAAAGGTGTTGAAGCAAGGGGTTCTCATCGGATTAACAGTGATGCTGACGGCGGCACTTACAGCTTGCGGTGCAGAGAAAACAGAGACAGTCGCAACCGCCAATGGAGACGCGCCTGCTTCGGGTTCAAGCAAGCCGAGCGTGGAACTGCTCAATGTTTCTTACGATCCGACCCGAGAGTTATATGACCAATACAATAAAGCATTCGCGGCGCATTGGGAGAAGGAACAAGGCCAGAAAGTAACATTTAAGCAATCGCACGGGGGTTCAGGCAAGCAAAGCCGTTCGGTTATCGACGGTTTGGAGGCGGATGTGGTGACACTGGCCCTCGGATACGATATCGATGCGATCCGTCAGGCCGGATTGATCAATGAAGGCTGGGAGAGCAAGTTTGAGCATAACAGTGCGCCTTATACCTCAACCATCGTTTTCCTCGTCCGCAAAGGCAACCCGAAAGGCATCAAGGATTGGCCGGACCTGATCAAGGAGGGCGTGGAGGTGATCACGCCGAACCCACAGACCTCCGGCGGTGCTCGGTGGAACTACCTGGCGGCGTGGGGGTACGCACTCAAGGTTAACAATAACGATGAAGCGAAGGCACAGGAATTTGTGAAAGAGCTGTTCACCCACGTACCGGTGCTGGACAGCGGAGCCCGCGGTGCGACAACCACTTTTGTAGAGCGCGGAATCGGGGACGTGCTGTTGGCTTGGGAGAATGAAGCTTATCTCTCGATTAACGAGCTGGGACCCGACAAATTCGAGATCGTGAATCCGTCCGTCAGTATTTTGGCGGAGCCTCCGGTTGCCGTCGTGGATAAGAACGTTGACAAACGTGGGACCCGCGAGGTAGCGGAAGCCTACCTGCAATATCTCTACAGTGAAGAGGGGCAGACGATTGCGGCTGAGAACTACTACCGTCCAACGCTTGCCAGCGTGGCTGACAAGTACAAGGAGAAATTCCCGGCTATCGAGTTGTTTACGCTCAAGGATGTGTTTGGAACATGGGAAGAGACACAAACGAAGCATTTCAATGACGGCGGCATCTTTAATCAGATTTACGTGCCAGGCAGCTGATCGGCATAACCGCCGAAGGCAGGAAAGGATGAGTGGATATGGCAGTACTCCCCGTACAGAAGCAAAGCAGAAACAATCGCAGCGTACTCCCGGGTTTTGGAATCGGCATGGGACTGACCGTCCTTTATATGAGCTTGGTTGTGCTCGTGCCGCTGTCGGCGCTGCTTCTCAATCAAACCGGACTAACCTGGGAGAAGTTCTGGTCGGTTGCAACCGATCCGAGGGTACTGGCCTCCTACCGGGTTAGTCTGACGACAGCGGCGCTGGCCGCATTCGCGGATACGATATTGGGGCTGCTGCTGGCTTGGGTGCTGGTGCGGTATGATTTCCCCGGCAAAAAATTGTGGGATGCCCTGATCGATTTGCCCTTCGCCCTGCCAACGGCAGTAGCGGGGGTGGCTTTAACCGCGATCTATTCCGCTAACGGCTGGATTGGATCGCTGCTGGAGCCGCTGGGGATCAAGGCGGCATTTTCTCCCTTAGGCATCACGCTGGCCCTCATGTTCATCGGCATACCGTTCGTTGTGCGGACGGTACAGCCGGTGCTGGAGGACGCGGAGCGGGATACGGAAGAGGCGGCTGCAACGCTCGGGGCACGCCGATGGCGCACGTTTTGCACCATCATTCTGCCGACCTTGATTCCGCCGCTGCTGACCGGATTTGCGCTTGCTTTTGCCAGGGGCATCGGTGAATATGGCTCCGTGGTTTTCATATCGGGGAATATGCCGATGAAGACGGAGATTGCGCCGCTGTTAATCATGACGAAGCTGGAGCAGTTTGATTATGCCGGCGCGACGGCGGTTGCCTTGATCTTGCTGCTCATCTCTTTCGCACTGCTGCTTGGCATCAATATACTACAACATTGGACACGAAAAACCGCCCGTTAAGGAGGGGATACTAATGGCTGGAACTGTACCTGCCGTTCCTGCAGCGAAACGAAACACGCCGTCCTCTCCGGCGGCAGCGGAGAAGCCGTGGGTGAAATGGACATTCATAAGCTTGGCTGGGCTTGTGCTGCTGTGGCTTATTGTGCTGCCTCTGATTACGGTGATGTCCGAGGCGCTTAAGAAGGGCTGGGAGGTCTATGTAGCCGCCTTATCCGATCCTGATGCTCTTTCTGCGCTTCAGCTGACTTTACTGGTGGCGGCAATTGCAGTACCGCTGAATTCGATATTCGGCGTTATTGCAGCATGGACCATAACGAAGTTTCGATTTAAAGGCAAAAATCTGTTGATTACGCTGCTGGATCTGCCGTTTGCGGTATCTCCTGTGATCGGAGGTTTAATCTTCGTGCTGATCTTCGGGCGGCAGGGATGGTTTGGCCCTTGGCTTGAAAGCCATGATATCAAGATTATTTTTGCCGTGCCCGGCATTGTTCTGGCTACATTATTTGTCACGTTTCCCTTTGTGGCAAAGGAACTGATCCCGCTGATGGAAGACCAAGGGACGGAGGAAGAGGAGGCGGCAGTAACGCTGGGCGCCAAGGGCTGGCAAATATTCTGGAGGGTCACCCTGCCCAATATTAAGTGGGGGTTATTGTACGGCATCATATTGTGTAACGCCAGAGCCATGGGCGAGTTTGGGGCCGTGTCCGTTGTATCCGGCCATATCCGCGGCGAGACCAATACGCTGCCCCTTCATGTCGAAATTTTGTACAATGAGTATCAGTTTTCGGCATCGTTCGCGGTGGCCTCATTATTGCTGTTATTAGCCGTCGTAACCCTGCTGCTGAAAAATTGGTTTACGCGAAAAAATGCCCATTGACAGTGGTTTCCAACCCATGCTAATGTTAATTCATACTATGTAGGTTGGAAAAGAATGAATAATGCACGCGTGCAGGTAAAATGTCACTTCGACTTGTGGGGATGAGTAATATATTTGGGCTTTGCCCGGTGAGGAGGCGTATCCATGGCTAAACCTTTAAAAGTGGATGAAATGTGGCTCGAACGCATAGCCAGCCTGCTGAACGACATGGAATTCGGTTCGCTGCAAATTGTAGTGCATGAGGGTCAAATCGTTCAGATGGAACGAACGGAGCGCAAGCGTTTCGAGAATACGGCCTCCGGAGCGGTCAAGACGTCAGGACCGTCCCGGGCAGCCGGCCAACAACGAAGAACGAATGCAAGATGATCCCTAAAGGGTTATCGAGTACCGAGAGAAGAATTCCCTTAGATGCCATAAGCACACTTTACCCAGTAGCCTTTGGGGAACACCCTGAGTGTTAACCGATGTAGACTATAGGAGTGTGCTTCGGTAATCATACGGGAATTCTTTTTTTTGTATGAACCCAGGGATCCAGGATTGTGGTAGGTAAGAGCGTAATATCGGGTAATGACTGCCTGCCGCACAAGGATTGCGAAGATATAATAACAGCCCGGCCGTTGAATTCGGCACGGGCTGTATCTCGTAATATTCATGTCGTTGTTACCTTATCTGGATCGCAGAGGGCTGTTAGTGATCTCTGGATCGCAGGAACCTCCCGTCTCATTAAGAGGGGCACTCTCTCCCGTAGGATGAAGGAATTGTTCCATTAGTTCCGGGTGTCCGGCATAGGGCCGTTCACGGCGCTTACGGGTGGCTGTAACCCGGAAACCCGCCAGATACAGCAAGCATTGGGTAGCCAAAACGTATGGTGAGGCCTCGTTCCAGATCAGATTAAACAGGGCTGAAGCTACAATCAGCAGATGCAGTATGGTATAGATCACACCATGCGTTCTTCTTCTGGAATCCATCAATAGTCGGTAGAAGGAGATTGTGGCAATCATGTTGGAGAGCCATAAGCACCATACCTCGGGGTTTGTCCAGGCAGGGGATTGCCTTAGTTCCTGGACGAGAATCGTCGTCCATAGGATCGCGGCACCCAGTGAAAGGGCAGGTACGGCAGGTTTCAAGAGCAGCCACAATCCCATACCCCAACCGGGTTTCTCGAGCCGCCCAACCAGTTCGTCGCGCTCCTTCATAAGTCTGTTGATCTCGCGGTCCAGCAGCTTGTGAAGCGTTGTTAATCTGGATTCATCACGATCGCTAAGAAAGGTATCAATCTGTTCGTGGAGCTCCCGCGTCAACAGGTCAGCGGATTTGCATTCCTGCAGAAGCCGGATCAACAGGTCGTCGGGGACAGCCGTTCGGGTCGGTCGATTGATGAGGGTTCCCAGTGGTCCGGCCAGTCTGGTATAAATCGTCAAGGATTGACGAATGCGAGCGAGTGAATCCTTCCGTGCACCCAATAGCCGGGATGCACTGTATATGTACAGGCCCGAAAATATTGCAGTGGCAAGAAGCACGGCCACGAGCGTGTCCAGTGAGCCCAAGATATCAACCATCCATTCCGTAAGGGACAAGCGGACCCCTCCTTCAATATTCTACCTTTCACTATTGCACAACAAGGGAGGGATTTCAAGCCGATTCGGTAACAGGCAGCTAGGGAGAGCATAGGGGGTTGCGTATAACGTTACGTCATATCCTATAGTCATCTTAGGAGGGGATTGAAGTGAAACGAAAAAAAGGATGGGTGATCTTAGGTAGCATTCTCATTGCGATACTAGCTATACTGACGGTAATAGGCTTTCTATTCAGAGATGAGGGGTCGTTAAGCGGTTTTATTACAGAGGATGGGCAGAAGGAATATGCGGTGGCTTATGATGAGGCGATGAATCACTTACCAGAACCGGTTGAATCGATTAAGGTTAATACCGATTTTGGCGTGGTGCAGCTCTACAAGTTCCGGGAGAGCGATACACCGTATAAAACACCCTTGTTACTGCTTCCCGGAAAAGGATCTGCTACACCCATGTGGGAGGCCAATCTAAGCGGTTTTTTAGAACACCGGCCTGTATATACCCTTGATTTGATAGGAGAGCCGGGTTTAAGCACAGAAACCAGACGGATTGAAACTGCTGCGGACCAAGCAGCATGGTTAGGGCAAGTGCTGGATCAGCTGCCGGAATCAGAGATCCACCTGTTAGGGCTGTCGTTCGGCGGGTGGAGTGCGGCAAATGTGGCGCTCAAGCATCCTGAGAAGATTCAATCGCTCATATTGCTGGACCCTGTCTATGTGTTTGGCCCCATTCCACTGAAAATGATACTGGTATCCATTCCGGCGTCTGTGCCCATGGTGCCCAAACCGATCCGGGAGAAAATGCTCAGCTATATATCCGGCGGGGCTGAAGTTGATGACAGCGACCCGACCGCCAAATTAATCGAAACCGGTATGCGGACATTCAAGAGCAAGCTGCCCATGCCGGAAGCCATCAAGCCTGAACGATTAGCTGAGCTGACGATACCGGTGCTCGGTATTTTAGCTGGACAATCGACGATGCACCATGCTGAAAAGTCGTATCAAACGGGGATGGATTCCCTGAAAGACCCTAATAGCGAGATGGTCGTATTTGAAGATGCCTCGCATGCAATTAACGGGGAATACCCTAAAGAGTTACTGGAAACGATAGAAGCTTTTTTAGCAAAAATCGAGTAAGGGACGGGAAGGGATGGGTTCATGGGAAGAAAATATTCCGTAAAAGAAATCAGTCAATTGTCGGGAATAACTCCGCGAACCATTCAGTATTACGATAATGAAGGAATTCTTAAGGCGGAGCGAGATGAGCTGGGACATAGAGTATATTATGATAAGCAGCTGTATGTACTTGAACAGATTATGTTCTATAGAGCCATCGGTTTCTCTTTAAGCAAGATCAAAGAACAATTGATCGTGGGCACGGGGGAGCAGGATATCGAGACCATTTTAGATTATCAGGAGTCAGTCCTTTATTCACAGAAAGAGAGCATTCAAGCCAAGCTTGACGGATTGCATGTCGCAAAGGAAATGATGAAAGAAGGGTACAACGTACCCTGGGAGCTGTTAGCCCATCTCATGCGTTCGTTGAATGAGGTCGATATGTCGGCTTGGAAAGAATACGAATTTTCGGAGGAAGACTCGCGGCTATTTCAAAAAGTATTTAACTCTGAGCAGGCGGCATTGGATTTTTACAATACGTTCCGAAAAATATCGCTGCAAGCTGCAGCTTATAAGGCCTCAAACGTTCCCGTCGAGTCCCGTTTAACCAGGACCTTGGCCCAAGAATGGCATCGGATGGTTCAACGTGTGACACATGGCGATGAACAGATTCATGCTGCCTTCTTAGCGGTCGATAGAAATCGGGATCAATGGAACGCTGGAGAGCGTCAGCTTGTAATGGAAGCAGAACAATATTTGCAGGACGTCTTGAAGCGCTATCCTGATCGTGAATGAGCTGCATTACAGCTCGGGTTCTGCTTCCTATGCAGGAAGCTTAAATCGTATTCTACTGTTTACACGGCTAATCGTTTTTTTCTTGGCAAACAATTTTTCCTCAAGGCAACATAAGAGACCGAGCCGCATATAGTATATGAATAAGACGGTAGCATCGAAAGAGAGGGAGGGGCCGGGGTGATGGAAGTGCAGGTAAAAAAAGCGCCGCTGCAACGCGCGAAATTGACGGTCGGTTATGTACTGCTTCTCATGTTGACGGTTTAAGAGCGATCAGGCCTTTACCCGGGTGGAGAGGATGAGTTCCTTCATCTAAAAATATAAAGATGGCGCCAGAGGAAACACCCTCTTGAAACGCCATCTTTTTTATTCCTATTATGAAATAATCGCGATGTTATCGATCGGAGTCATGTAATGCCTTCCAGTACCTGTAGTCATGAATGGCGAACCCGGAGAACGAAGGGTGCTTCTCCGCTTTGATACATACTTTGGACAACTGCTCTTCCATATAGGACGTGCCTTCCTCAAAAAAGGTAATATAAGCTCCCTCATTGCTCGATTTGGTCTCTACGGCAATCAGGGCTTCCTTGCCAAGTTCATCGGCTTCCTTAAGCTCGGCAGCAGCGACGCTGTAAATGTTATCTGCCTGATCACGATAGGCCATAATGACAACCTGGTCGAACTGCTGGATCATCCACCGACTGATCGACATCGACTGATCCGGCAGCTGGTAGCCATGCAGCCAGAATGTCATGTCAGAACCGATGGGTAGATTCATTGTGTGCGCTTCATGGACCAGATAGCGGACGCTCGCTTGCCATTGCTTTACCAAGGAGGGCTGGTTTGTTTTCCACTCGGCCAGCACATGTGGTTCGATATCGACATGAATGCCGGTGAAGCGCTCATTCGGAGCAGCGGAAGCCTGATATGCAGCGGTCCATTGAATGAAAGTTTCTAATCGATGACGCTCCGTTTCCAGCGCCCAGTTAGGCGCGCCGCCAAGGGCATGAACCTCGATCCCCTGTTCACCTGCTTGGCGGATAAAGCTGCGATAATATTCGGGCCGAACATCACGGTTCATCTGCAGATAGAGCACATTGACGCCTTGACTGGTGGCGAAATTCAGAATGTCATCAGCCGAATCTTGAATCTGCGGGGTATCCCAGAACCAGGTTGCCTTCTGGCGGGATTCGGCTGCAGCCGCATCAGGCTGAAGGGAGAAGCTGCTTAGCAGTAGACTGCTTGCGAGACAGAGGGCCAGCAAGTGGACGTATTTTATTTTCATTGTATGGATAATCTCCTTTACATTACGATAACGTCATAGAAAAACGACAAATTCCAGCAAACACACGACCTTAGTAATGCGAATTAAGTCATTATGCAATATATATACATTCATAAAAATGCATCTATGTATTCTATCGGTGAAAATAATATTGTGATACATAGGTCTAAAGATCTATTGTTTTGAGGAAAAATGAACGAGTGGAGTTTGAAGAGGTCTGTAAGGGGATAAGTAAATAGGAGGTGCGACAGCCCGGAACGGCTATAGTTGGCACTAGGTGTTTATAATACTACTTAAGATTCAGTAAAGAGCCATTCATCACCAGGGGTGATATAGTATAATTTCTAAGCGAAGGAGCGATGAACATGAAGGTAGCATTAATTGGAGCAAGCGGAACGATCGGGAGACGAATTACGGAGGAAGCGCTGCGCCGGGGGCACGAAGTCATGGCGGTATTGCGTAATCCGGATCGATTGGATTCAGAGCATGAACGATTAAAGAAAGTCAAAGCGGATGTCATGGACCCTTCATCATTAGAAGAGGCGATTCAAGGGCATGATGCTGTCATTAGCGCTTTTGGTCCGAAGTTCGGCCAGGAAGAGGAGCTCGTTGCAGCCGCACGCACGATTGTAGAGGGAACGAGACGCGGCGGCGTTACCCGTCTATTGATCGTTGGCGGTGCTGGCAGCTTGATTGCCGATAGCGGCGTACCGCTTATGGACACCCCGGAATTTCCGGAGGAGATCAGGCCGCTTGCCCGTGCGCATGCGGATGCTTACGACCTGTATAAGGAAAGCGATCTGGAATGGACGTATGTCAGTCCGGCGGCGATCATCGAGCCGGGGAAACGCACCGGACAGTTCCGGATCGGCATGGATCGCCTGGTGACCGATGATAGTGGAAGCAGCCGAATTTCGGTTGAAGATTTCGCGGTAGCCGTGATCGACGAGCTGGATGATCCGCAGTTTATTCAGTCCCGTTTTACTGTTGCTTATTAATAGAGGGACATCCTGAGTCGACGGAACGTTTGTGTAGGATATATCGAAGCAAAGGGGGGAGCTTGGATGTATGTTGTAACGTCTGAACAGATGAGGGCACTCGACAACCATACGATTCATCGAATTGGTATTCCGGCGATTGCGCTGATGGAGAATGCGGGTAAGGCGATTGCCGAGGAAGTTCTGAAGCTGTGCCTAGAGCGTGATAGAGTGAGCTGCTCCCTTTACACTGCAGGTGCTGTGACCGCAGGAAAGTCTCGGTCATTCATACGGGATGATGGGTGGCAAGAACGGCTCTCATTACCGGAGCATTCGGAAGTGGCGGAGGCTCCTACCGGGAATGATCATGCTCTGGTGATGAGCCGCCCGTCGCCTGTCATCGACGGAGAGGCTCGATTGCCCACCGCGCTCGCGGCGCAGCAGCACTGGCTCATTCTGGTGGGCAAGGGCAATAACGGCGGCGACGGGGTGGTCGCCGCTCGGCATTTGCGTGACGCCGGCATACGCGTCACGCTGCTCTATGCCGCCGAGCCGTCCGCGCTTACCGGCGAGGCGGCGGTGCAGCGGGATGCCGCGGCAGCGCTCGGCATCCCGGCTCTGGTCCACGGCCGTGAAGCCGTGGACTACGGCGCGTACACCGGCATCGTGGACGCGCTGCTCGGCACGGGCGCGACCGGCGCGCCCCGCGGCGCTTACGCCGCGCTGATCCAGGCCGCCAATGACAGCGGCCTGCCAATTGTGTCCGCGGATATTCCGAGCGGACTGGACGCCGATACCGGCGCGCGGCACGAGCCGTGCATCTCGGCCGCGGTGACGGTATGCCTCGCCTTCTTGAAGCGAGGCCTGGTGCAGTACCCCGGCGCCGAAGCGGCAGGACGGGTGGTGGTCCGCTCCATCGGCATTCCGGCATCGCTGTGCCGGGAGCAGGGCGTCAGCACGCATCTGCTCACCCCGCATGTGCTTCGGACCGAGTTGGGCGCGGACGTGTCCCGCTACCGCTCGCCGGACGGGCATAAGGGCACCTACGGTCACGTCCTGACCGTAGGGGGAAGCCGTACGATGAGCGGCGCAGGCCTGCTCGCTTCCCGGGCAGCGCTTCGCGCGGGCTGCGGCCTGGTGACCTGGGCGCTCCCTGCAAGCCTGGTGCTGCCGCTGAGCGGAGCTGCACCCGAGGTGATGCTCGCACCCGCCACAGGCGAAGAGAGCGGTGGCTACTGGAATGAGGCCTCTGCGGAACGGGTGCTGGAACTCGCCAAAACCCGCGATGTGCTGGCCGTAGGTCCGGGGCTTGGCCGCTTTGACGGAGATGCCAGGTGGCTCCGCCGTTTGTGGGAAGAATGGGAAGGGCCGCTAGTGGTGGATGCCGATGCGCTGAATATGCTGTCCGCAGCCGGTGATTTCAGCGCCTGGGAGCCGCGCGGTGCGGCAACGGTGCTGACCCCACATCCGGGGGAGATGTCCCGGATGCTGGATATCCCTACCGCCGAGCTGCAGCAGGACCGGATCGGTGCCGCCGCAGGGTTTGCGACCGAGCACGGGGTTACCCTCGTGCTCAAGGGGGCGCATACCGTCGTGGCTTCGCCGGACGGACAAGCCTACATCAACCCAACCGGCACCTCCGGCATGGCGACCGGAGGCACCGGGGACGTGCTGACCGGCATCATTGCCAGCCTGCTGGCGCAAGGATATGCCGGTCCGTCTGCAGCCGCGCTTGGCGTGTGGCTGCACGGCCGTGCCGGCGAGCGAGCCGCGCGGCACCGGGGACATCCTGCCTCGGTCATCGCCGGGGATGTCATCGCAGCACTTTGAAGCGAAGAACAAGGGAAGGGCCCTCGGAGGGCCCTTTTTGCATGGAAGAAAGCTATGGGCACTTGAATCAGATCACCCAGCACAAGAGGGGAACGGCCAAGGCAAAGAACGGGGTGGCCAGAGAATTGCTGGAGAACGTATGCTTTCCCCACAAGAAGAGCAGCAGTGTCAAGGCTCCCGCTGCTGCGCGAAGCCAGAGCTGCTCCGGATTCCCGCCTGTGGATAAGGCGAAGAACAGAAAACCGACCGCTCCGTACACGGCGGCTTGTTTACCCTTATGCAGGGAAGGCAGGAACGAGAGAATGGCATCCGCTGCAAGAGACGCGGTCAGCGCGTAACCGTATACCCAGTGCTCTTGCGGCATATAGAGGCCTAACCATTCCGAAGCTTGATCAGCGCTGGAAGGCCACACCCAATCAAGCAGGCTCAGCAGCAGCACAACGATGCCGGCACTGGCGAGCTTGTTTAATGCATAAAACCCCATGTCCATCCGGGCAGACCGTTTGGGAATTTCGGTGTTCATTGTACACATCCTCTGCTCGTTATTCATAGAATTCTCAGATGCTTGCGACATCCATGCTAGCTGGTTACCATCTGCCCTCCGTTGACGTGAATAGCCTGACCCGTGACAAAAGATGAGCAGATGGATGACGCCAGGTAAACATAGGCGGGTGCCAGCTCGTAGGGCTGTGCGGCCCGCTTCATCGGTGATTTCGTTCCGAATACGGCGACCTCTTCAGCGGAGAAGCTGGATGGGATGAGCGGCGTCCAGACTGAGCCGGGAGCGACGGAATTGACGCGGATGCCTTGATCGACCAGCGAAAGGGCCAGGGATCGGGTAAGGGAAACAATGGCGCCTTTGGTTGAGGAATAGTCGATGAGCTCCTTTAAACCGTCATAGGCGGTAATGGAGGCCGTGTTGATGATCGACGCCCCGGATTTCATGTGGGGCAGCGCGGCCTGGATCATGAAGAAGAAGGGAAAGATATTCGTTTGATAGGTGTGATGGAGCTGTTCTTCCGTGATGTCCAAGATGCTGCGCTGCACATACTGGACGCCATGGTTGTTCACGAGAACATCCAGCTTGCCGAAGCAGGCTATCGTTTCGTTAACCACGGCTTCGCAGTTTTTTTTGTATCGCAGATCAATCTTCATTAAGAGGCATCGTCTGCCGAACGATTCAATCCGTTGTTTCGTCACCTCCGCATCCGAAGTCTCATATAAGTATGGGATGACCAGATCGGCACCTTCCTTGGCGAAGGCAATGGCGGCCGCTTTGCCGATACCGCTGTCTCCCCCAGTCACAATAGCGATTTTGCCATCCAGTTTACCGCTGCCCCGATACGCGGGATCTTCGCTGATCGGACGCGGAGACATTAGACACTCGAGGCCCGGCTGGCAGTTTTGATGCTGTGGAGGGAAAGCGAGGGGCTGTTCCTTGCATTCTGTTTTGGAGCCAACGTAGGGAATGGGTTGATGGGGATTCATTTCATTCCTCCTTTTAGGTTGTTATCGTTGAACGTCGATGCTTTATCTCTATGCATTCGCCTAGTCCGGGGTGCCGTTTGTGAACAGAATAGGTGAAAGGTCGTGCTTTTACGTGTCCGCGCTTTTGGGAATGGATGAAGAAGAGTGGCGAGGAATTGATCGCGGAATAGCGATCCAGCGCCGCTTTCGCTGCATCGCTATGAAGTATATGAACGGGATCATCACATTACCCAGGAAGTTTGGGGAGGAAATGAGCGTAGTGGTTCGCGAAATGCCAAGGTTCAATTGCCGGTGCTGCTGCATTGACAAAAGCGCGGACACATTGATACGATGATATTAATTCTGACAAATTTGCTCTGATTTATATTGGTAAACGTCGGATTTAAGAGCGACTGCTTATGGAAGACTTTGCGGTTCTTTGTAAAGTCCTCCTTTTCTGAAATGTTGGCTATGGCCGTCTGACTTTAAGTCGAGAGGATCTTACATAGCGATCGTATGAATGGATGGCGACACTATAAGATAAGCCGAGGTGAATGATTATGGCGAAAGCTGTTATTATTAATGGGAGTCCCACAGCCGGATCCCGATTGAATGCGATTATGGAGTATGCGGAGCAGGCATTGACTGCTGCGAATTTCGAGGTTAGCCGGATCGATGTGGCCGGGCTCCCGCCTGAGGATTTGATTCATACCAAGTTTGAGAGTGAACATATTGTCAAAGCGAACGGGCTTGTGGCCGAGGCTGATGCAGTGATTGTGGCAAGTCCGGTTTATAAAGCTTCGTTTACGGGCGTTCTGAAAACATTTTTAGACCTGATTCCGCAAAAAGGATTGGCCGGCAAAATCGTGCTTCCGATGTTCATCGGCGGCAGTCTCGCGCATCTGCTGGCGATTGATTATTCGCTTAAGCCCGTGCTTTCTTCGATCGGAGCCCGTCATATTCTAGGAGGCGTGTACGCGGTGGATGCCCAAGTGGCACGTACTGAAGATGGCGGATTCGATGTAGCGGAAGTGCTTCAGGAACGTTTGGCCTCCGCAATGGAGGAGTTAATTGAAGAAACCCGTTACCGGGCAGAACGTGTTTAAGAATGCCCGAGTGAACGACAGGGATATAAAACCGATAGAGATCATATGGAGGGATACCATTTGCAAAAGCTAGTGTTTTTTGTCGGCGTGGCCGGTACAGGCAAGACAACCGTAGCCAAGAAGCTTGCAGTCCGTATACCGGCTGCATTTCTCGATCGCGATACGGTGGGGGGACGCTTTGTTGAAAAATTCCTGGAAAGTAACGGACTGGATCCGAACGATCGCGACTCTTCCTTTTATAAAGAGAACCTGCGTGATCTGGAATATGACACGACCAAGGACATTTGCATCGAGAACCTGGGTGCCGGACAAAATGTCTTTATGATTTCTCCGTTTACCGCCGAGCTCAAGAATCGCGAATGGATTGAAGAAGTCATCGCATCGGCTGGATTAACAAAGAGCGACGTTGACGTGAAGGTCATCGTGGTCGCCCTCAAAGACATGGATTTGCAGAAGGAACGGATCGTTGACCGACAGACCGAGCGGGATCAGTGGAAACTGGATCATTGGGACGACTTCAAGAAGCGCGTCGATTTCGTTCCGGAAGTGAACTGGGACATTCCTCAGACGTCCATTAAGGTAATCGATAACAGTGGCGATCTGACGGAAGAGAAGGTCGAGGAGCTCTATCAATTTATCGTAAGCGAATAGCATATCGGAGCAACAGCATTCGATATCGTATAAAAAAGTGCGTCATGCCAGGTGCCAATGAGCCCTGTGATGGCGCATTTTTTGAGTATCGATGAGGCAACAAACAACTCCAGGGAATGCCCTTCTGTTTACGCGTAGGCACAAACAGGCTGCTCGTATTCAATCTTCAGGGAAACGTCCTATGCTTATGCTCAGATATAGGAGCTCTGGTCCTAATTGGAACCAATGCTGGAATGATATATAGTAGACTAGTAATTACAGGCTTCACAATCAAGGAGGGAAAGCGCTTGGATAACGCTGCTATGCTTGCCTATCTGCGAAGCGTTGTGTTAATGAGGGACCGTGTCCCGTCATTTCATGAATATCCTTTTAATTTGCCGGCTGTTGCGGCTTTGGACGGGCTCCATTTTCATCCGAAGGTCACTTATATCGTGGGCGAGAATGGTATGGGCAAATCCACGCTGCTGGAGGCGATTGCCGCGGCCCTCGGGTTTAATCCGGAAGGAGGCACCATCAATTTCTCTTTTTCTACGGCGGAGACGCATTCTGTGCTGTATCAATATATCCGTACGGTTCGAGGAGTCCGGAAGCCGCGGGACGGCTTCTTTTTCAGGGCGGAAAGCTATTATAATGTGGCCTCCGAGGTCGATTCGCTGGGGCTTTGGCAGTCCTATGGCGGAAAGTCGCTGCATCATCAATCCCATGGGGAATCCTTCTTTGCGACGTTTCTGCACCGCTTCGGCGGCAAGGGGCTTTATATCATGGACGAGCCGGAAGCGGCGTTGTCCCCGTTTCGCCAAATGGCGCTGCTCAGACGCATCCATGACCTGGTCCAGGAAGACTCGCAGTTTATTATTTCCACGCATTCGCCGATTGTTATGGCCTATCCGGATTCCGTCATCTACAAGCTGACTTCCGAAGGGGTGGAAGAGTCGAGCTTGGAGGAAACGGATCATTACATGATTACGAAGGAATTTGTGAATCGCCGGGAAGCGATGCTTCATGAATTGTTTGCAGACGATGAGGATTAGCCATAATATAAGGGTTCCGAAGGCATATGCTGCTTACCGGGACTCTTTTTTGTATAACGGAGGATTTAGATTAGGTGAATCATTTTGAAGGACTACCTTGAGGGGAGGTTTTTGAAAGGTTTTTTCTTTATGGATTAAAGCAGCAGAATTCCTTGTAATAAACTTTGAAACATCTAAGTAATTCAACGATAAATCATGAATTAAGCAGGGAATCCGGAAATGAAAACATGAAAATGGTGTTTACAAGTTAGAATCATTGAACTAAAATAAGATCGAGGTGAAATGCTCTGGAGAACGGAAGAGAAGCAAGCGTGGAGAGACTCATGGATATGTACCGTGAGTTATCGGATAAAATGACGAGGCATCGCGTCGTATCTTTTTTGAATCACTTGAGAAAGAACGATTTAACGATGAATCAATATAAGATTTTAAGTTTGATCGAGCAGCAGGGTCCGCTGCTTCCCAACCGGTTGGCTGAGCATATGGAGCTTAAGGCTGCAACAATCACGTATTTGGTGGACGCTCTGGGACAACGAGGATTGGTGGTTCGAACGCCCAATCCCAGTGATGGACGAAGCCATTATGTCAATCTTACGGCAGAAGGCCGGCAGCTTGTGCTCGATGCGCGCAGCGAGGGGGATTATGCCGTCATGGAATCCTTCAAGCAGCTGGATGAGGATGAGGCGGATAACCTGTATATTTTACTGCGATTGCTTGGCAAAAAATTATTTCCATAACCCTAGGACTGTACTCTTCGAATCCCGCCTCCAGCTCTGTTAATCAGATCCGGGCGGGGTTACTTTGTTTAGGAGGCTTCATGTGAATACACAAGATAAATCTTCATTTTGGCTTATTATGAGCGCTATCTTTTTCGGTAACTTTCTGGCGGTGCTCAGCATCACCACCATCAACGTGGCCTTTCCGGTCGTGATGGAGCAGTTCGATGCCACGCTGAGCACCACCCAATGGCTGATGGCCGGGTACCTGCTCGCCACGGGAATTGTGGCTCCCATCGTAGGCTACATGGGGGACCAGCTTAGTTATAAGAGGCTGTTTGTCCTGGCATTGATGGGTTTTACACTCTCGTCGCTATTATGCGTCGTAGCCTGGAATATCGAGACCTTGATTGCGTTCCGGATTACGCAAGGTGTGTTCGGCGGGATGATTATCCCGATTACGATGACGATCATCTACCAGGTATTTCCCCGGGAACGGCAAGCCTATGCCATGGGGCTATGGAGCCTGGCCTCCATGCTGGCACCGGTGATTGGGCCGACACTTGGCGGATGGCTGGTGCAATATTTTGGCTGGAAATCGATTTTCATTCTAAATATTCCGATCGGCCTGATCTCGATTGTCATCGTAAGCAAATTCATTCCTTTTTACCGACTGACCGGGAAGAAATCGTTTGATTTCCTCGGATTCTTGACAGTGGTGGCAGGCAGTTCTCTTTTGCTGCTTTCCTTCAGCCATGGTAACGACTGGGGTTGGGGATCCTGGAAGACCCTGTCTCTACTGATCTCCGGAGTCTTACTGCTGCTGTTCTTCGTTAAGTGGGAGCTGCGGATTTCATCCCCGTTATTGCAGCTTAAAGTATTCAAATTCCCCCGATTCCGGTACAGCTTGATCCTGAACTGCATCGTGACAATATCCCTGTATACGGGAACCTTGCTGGTGCCGCTCTATTTGCAGACTGTGCTGAAGCTGTCCCCGATGGATACCGGCCTGATCATGCTGCCGGGCGCGATTGTCATGGCAGCAGCGTCGCCGCTTATCGGTAAATTTTATGATCGGATCGGCCCATTCCGGCTGGTGATCACGGGAGTTCTCATCATTGTGGCGGCCACGCTCGCTTTCAGCGGAATCGGCACCAACACCTCGGTTATGTACATTTCCTTACTGCAGCTGGTTCGCTGCCTTGGCATTGCTTTATGCAATATGCCGTTAACGAACGCAGCGATGAGTGCGGTGTCCAGCGAATATTCAGGTCACGCATCGTCCATCACGAACTGGGCACGACAAGGGCTTGCTTCATTATCGATCGGCATATTCAGCGCACTGGTGGTATCCAGAACATCCTATTACATGGGAGCGGGGGCTTGGACCCAGCGTGCCGCAACAACGATGGGCATTGATGATGTGTTTATGATCGGAACGATGGTGGCTGTTATTGCCGTACCTCTTACATTTTTGTTACGGGTCAAAAAGAAAAAATCGGTCCACCCTGTCGCCCTCTGACCCAGCGTTCATCGGCCATGCTGGAGAAGATGATCCTTCGGGCTGTTGAAGCTTAGCGCAAGACAGGGTAACTCGAAAGGTATCAAGCGATTGAACGGGGTTGGTTGAACTGCATCATTGGCGTCATGCACAACCTCAAGTTATAGTCAAATAGGACGTTAACCGATGAGAGGGCAGCTGAAGGGCTGCTCTCTTTTTTTGCTATACACCCGTCAATGGATTGGACGAATTATGACAATGCTGTTCTTTTATTGAATTCGCGGTCTGTGGTAGGGTGAAGTATACGAATGTGCAGGTGGTAGGAGGAGCTTATGGAATTTATACGGAAGCTGTGGATTTTCGGTTATCAGCAGGCCTTGTCCTGCATATTTCCAGTGATTATCTTCGGCGCGCTGGGACTGACCAAGGTGATTGAAATTCCCGGTTTGGCGCGGTATGATCTCATCCTGCTCATATGTGTACTGGCACAAATCGGGATGTTGGTGAGCAAGCTGGAGACATGGGATGAGCTGAAGGTCATCTGTGTCTTTCACATCATCGGTTTGATGCTGGAGCTGTATAAAGTGCATATGGGCTCATGGTCTTACCCGGAGGAGGGCTGGAGCAAAATCGGCGGCGTCCCGCTGTACAGCGGCTTTATGTACGCCAGTGTAGCCAGTTATATATGCCAGGCATGGCGCCGAATGAATTTGCGCATCACCGGCTGGCCGCTGCCTGTGCTGACCGTGCTGATCAGCGCAGCGATCTATGCCAACTTCTTCACCCATCACTACGTGTGGGATGCACGCTGGCTTCTCACGGCATTGTTGTTCGTGGTTTTTGGCAGAACCATGGTGTATTTTGATGTGGACGGAAAAACCCTGCGGATGCCGCTGGTGCTGTCGTTTCTGCTGATTGGCTTTTTCATCTGGATCGCTGAGAATATTTCTACGTTTCTTGGGGCCTGGACCTATCCGGGTCAGGAGCGGACATGGAGCCTTGTGCATATCGGCAAAATCAGCTCGTGGTTTCTGCTGGTGGTGATCAGTGTCATTATTGTGGCTCAGCTGAAGCATCTGAAACAGGGCAGAGGACCGGCCAAAGACAATCCGAAGGGAACGGTCATGTAAATCCAGTATAGCGAATTTGACCATTCATTCGAAATCATGTATCCTATGGCTAATTAAGGTATGGAAGACTAACGTTGCGACTCGAGCTGTAAGGCGAGAGATTTTTTATGAACATAGATGTTTGGAACAGATGAACCGCGCGAAGCAGAAGGGAGGAGTATTCACATGAAAAAAAGATCATTGGCGTCTTTGGCAAAAGGCATGGGATACTCCACCGCTGTTTTCTTTGATCCGTCCGATAATGGGAGAAGTGTGTCCAAAATCGGATATTCAGCGATCAAGGATCCTTCCATTCGGTAACCGGATGAGGATGCAGTGGAATTGAACACCACAGGTCGCTTGCTTGTGGTTGCATAGATCGGCATGTACACCACAGGTGCGCTGTGGTGTTTTTTTGTATTTCTAATGTTTCAAACAAAGGAGAGGATACCATGTTTATGCAAGGGAAACAGATTTATGTCAAGTCGGTAGAGGAATCGGATGTAGAGGCACTGCTGAAGCTCGAGAAGGATAACCGGGACTTTTTTCAGCGGTTCACGGGCTTAAGGGAAGAGAGCTTCTACACCCATCAGGGTCAGCTTGAGCGGATCCGAAAGGCCATGGAAGCCAGCAAGGCAGATCAAGGGTATGTTTATGTGATTGGACTGCAGGACACCGGAGCGACTATCGGCGAGATTATGCTGACCGAAGTGGTGCGGGGGAATCTGCAGAGCTGCTGGATCGGTTACTTTCTGGACCAAGACCACAACGGAAAGGGCTATATGACCGAAGCGGTTCAATTGATTGTGAAGTTTGCCTTTCAGGAATTGAAGTTTCACCGAATTGAGGCGGGTGTGATGCCGCACAACCTGGGCTCGATCCAAGTGCTTTTGAAAGCTGGATTCCATAAAGAAGGCATTGCCCGGAAAAACGTGAAAATCAACGGGACATGGGAAGACCATCAGACGCTGGCTATTTTGAATGAAGCCGATGAGGAACAGCCGTCTCCAATTCAGCGGTACAATCCGCCAGGTATCGCCCCGCCGATCGGGCCTTATACCCATGTAACCAAGGTTCCGAGAGGGGCTGAGCTGTTGGTCTTCTCCGGTCAGGTGGGAACCGATAGGGAGGGGAACTTGCCGGAAGATATGAAGCAGCAGGTGGAGAATACCTTGGCGAACATTGAGAGGTTATTGGCAACGGAAGCGATGTCGGCGGATCATATCGTCAAAATCAACATTTGGGCGGCTCAGGAGGTCGACTGGGATCACTTCCACCAGGTATGGGAGAAATTCAACGGGGGGAAGGCGCCGGCTATGACGATGGCCTACGTACCGGCACTGGCGATGCCGTCCATTCAGGTAGAGATCGAGGTATGGGCAGCGAAGGGGTAAAACGACCAGGAGGATAGATCGAATCTTCAGCTAATTGGTTTATTCAACAAAATTAGCTGCTGATCAAGCAAAGAAGTGATGGTTTTTATAGGCAACCACGCAATAACAAGCGTCAAAATCTTTGTTCATTGTTGACAGACATATATTGGGTATGTATATTGTAATTACCGACTATTTAGTCGGTAATTACAATGAGAGATGGGTGCATGTCATGGAAAAAAAATATGGCCTTCAACCGCCGATACCATTCAGCTTCAAATCTGTAGCAGGGTTCATCGTTATTTTTATTATTTGGCAAGGCGGCACTTTATTATGGTTAAATCTTGTTAATGCTTTGATTCCCGCTACTCGCTCAGGATTACCTAGTTTAATCACACTTTATTTGTCTTTTTTATTCCTTATTCTCGGCATCTTCCTTGTCACCAAATATTTCTTCAAAATTCGTTTTAGAACATTTTTGTTTGAAGGTAAAAGGCCCGATTTCCGAAAGTTTGCGATTTATTTCTTGTGGTATTTTATGGCGCTTATTTTGTATTTGCTTGTCGATATCGTCGTGCATCCTCAAGCTTTTACGCTTCATTTTGACCCGCTTCCATGGTTAGGTGTACTCATTGTTACCGCTCCTTTGATTTTGGTTCAAAGTGCTGCTGAAGAGATTTTGTTCCGAGGTTATATGTACCGTATGTTTAGATCATTAAGAGGCGGTGTATTCTGGTCCATTTTCATCACTTCCCTAATTTTTGCCCTGATCCATGGTTTTAACCCCGAAATGCTAAACTACGGGATTTTTGGACCGTTGTATTACCTGCTGGGGGCATTCTTTCTGGGAATCGTTGCCTACCACACCAATGGTCTGGCTGCTCCCATCGGGATCCATTTTGCTACGAACATTTTTAATACATCCATTTGGGGGTATGGGTCTTCGACATTGGAAAACATGGGGCTGCAAAGCATTGTATACCGCCACACGCTAGATATGCCGTTTGCATTCTTTGGGATTTTTGCTATCGTTATCTCATATGGTGCTTTTCAATTTTTCAAGTATAAAAGGAACCGTTCATAAGGTTCCGGGAGGAGCTTTATGACCAGAAGACGATTGCCGGCAGAAGAAGCAAAAACGATTATTTTAAACCATGCCAAGTTGTTATTTATCGAAAAAGGTTATGATCGAGCTACAATGGACGACTTATGTGCATCGACACAGATGAGTAAAGGCAATTTGTATCATCATTTTAAAAATAAAGAGGTACTCTTTCTCCAATTGCTTACCCAGCATGCCGAAGACATGTCACAAAAGTGGCTTCGTTCGGCCGAGCAATCCACGTCTCCCAGCGAACAGTTGCTTGAAATGGCTGATTTATTCGGACGAGATTGTGAAAGTCCCTTAATCCAAGCACTCGAAGAGTATGCTAAAACACTTTCAAGCGAATCCGAAGCATTGGCTACATTGAGAGAGATCACAGAAGTAGCCTATCGTGCGATTAGACAAGTGCTGCAAAAAGGGATCGAGCAAGGCGTTTTTATTAATGAAGATATCGAAACGTTGAGTTTTGGTGTGATGTCCACATTAGCTGGAGCAACGCAGCTCTGCCTAACGATGCCAAAATTAAGCGGGGACGAATATGCAGCCCTGCATGTCAATGCGATCAAGCTGCTTTTAAAGGGAATATCGATTGATGATCCCAACTGAAAAAAGAGAACACACTTGCTGAAAAATATTCATTGCTCGGACATCGATGGTTGATAGATGTGCATCGTAGGCTTTCTTTACCCATGCGATCTACTAGGCACTTCCCCCATCGATCCGGGTACAGCTTTTTTAGCAGCCTTCGGCTCTGCCTGGCGAATTCATCCGGAGTGGTGTCTTCAATGACGTGGCTGTTTCTAAACCGGTCCTTTAATTGCCCACTCCTTTTTCTCCTGATGAAACTTCGTGAGATTCCAAGAAAAGCGCATGTTTTATGCTTGACGTAATGAAACGTAATAGTTATTATAGATCTGCAAAGTCCTTAATTGAGGTGATGTTGAATGAAGTACTCCAAGGCTACCGATTATGCCCTCCATACGATGCTATTTCTTACTGCGGCGACGCCCCAAAAACCAATAGGTGTACAGCAGTTGGCGGAGCGACAAAGTGTCTCTCCAACCTATTTGTCCAAAATACTGACCAAGTTGGTGAAGGCGGGCATGATTGAATCGATAACGGGGGTGAATGGCGGCTATCGACTCAAACGAAATTGGGAAAATATTTCGTTCCTAGATATTATTCATGCAATTGAAGGTTCGGCTTCCTTGTTCGATTGCAGTTTCGAACATGGACCAGGATGCCCGATTCAAAAGGTGGTGTTATCGGCAGAAGAGAAGATGGAAGAACAGTTGAGAAATCAGAAAATGTCGGATCTTGTGCGGGAACATAATATAGTCATATGACACTTCTTTTTTTAAAGTCAATTAGTGACAACAAGTGTCTTTAAAATCTACAATATCGATTTATAACTAACCGGGGTGGCTGTCCTACATGAGCCGCGATTTGGATCAAGAAGCGGCCGTGCCGCCGGATGTGTCTGCCGATCGCATCATGAAACTTGTGATGGACCAAAAGGCGTACCTTGGCGAACAGCATGAAGGACAAGAGTGACCCTGGCAAACGGGAAGGAGAGGAGACCATGAATATGAAAGCAATTGCGCTTGGACAATACGAGGGAGCGAAATATCATCCTTTTACGAATATTGATCACGAATTACAAACCATATTTGAACATATGGACATGGACGTTGAATGTACGGATGATTACGCCGTGCTTCAGGAGGATAAGCTGGAGGGCTATGATCTGTTTATATCGTACGCGGATTTTTCGGATCTGGAGATACCCGAAGATCAGGCACAAGCGCTCATATCCTATGTGAGAAACGGCGGAGGACTGCTAGTTATCCACAACGGTATCTCGCTGCAGCAAAGCAAAGAGCTGGAAAAGTTAATCGGCGGCAGGGTTACGGGACATCCGGAATATACGTCACTGCCAGTTCGATATAATCAAGGGAGTCACCCTATTGTGGAGAACTTAAGCGATTTTACGATAGATGAAGAACCGTTTCGGTTCGAGCTGAGTCCGCATGAATCGGCGGTTATACTTGCCGAATATGTGCATGATGGCCAGCGGTGGCCTGCTGCGTGGGCACACACATATGGCTCTGGCCGCGTGGTATATCTGATGCCGGGGCATCATCTTCCATCTTTCCAGGTAGAATCCGTGCGTAAGCTGATTCGGAATAGCGGAATGTGGGCTGCACGGGGGAGAGTAGAGTAGAGATTCGACACACTAATTTTATATAAACGTGCACCACTATTAAAGTGGTATTTTTTTATTGCGCCACGCATGGCGATTAACTAGGTGGTGAAATCCACAATTTAACCCATACGTATCTTATCATCAAAAGGGGAGCGAGAAGATGGATGTATTCGAAAGCCAGTATGAATTGATCCAACGTACAAGGGAATCATTATTTAGTTATTGCGAAACTATGTCCCCCACAGATTATGTTAAAGAAGTTGAAACCTTAGGCGGAGTTTCTATTCGCAGTCTGCATGCTCATGTAGCCGATTGTTATAGGGTATGGTTGGGGAGTCGTGCCCTTGGTCAATCACTTCCCAAAATAAAACCAGAATTCGTTGACAATGTACAGGAAATGCGTGAAGTTTTTAAGAAAACGGATGCCCTGGTTCATGAATTTCTGAATGAATTTAAAAACAAATGGGACCCTACCATTCCAGCATCCTGGCAGAGTAGCAGCGTAGAGTTAACCGAATTATGGCTTTTTACGCACACCATCACCCACGAATTTCATCATAGGGGGCAAATTGTAAAAATGGGCAGGCAACTCGGGTATATCCCGCCGAAAATGAACCTCGTTAAACCTTAGTGATCGTCATAGAAATACTTTCGGAAATGAAATCGAAAAAAATATTACTTTTAAGATGCCCGATTCAAAAGGTGGTGTTATCGGCAGAAGAAGAGATGGAAGAACAGTCGAGAAATCAGAAAATGACTGATCTTGTGTGAGAAATGAATATAGTTACATAACAAGCAATTCTTTTTTTTAACTAATTAAAGACAACTGATATCTTTAAAGTCTATAATATTGGATTATTACGAGGAGAGTGGAGAATATGCAAGCAGCGACGCTAGAAGCACAGCATAATGCGGTGCAAAAATATAAAGTTATTCCAATCATGGTTTCCTTACTATTAAGCGGATTTATTGGGATGTTTAACGAGACAGCTTTAAACGTAGTGCTCAGCGATTTAATCAACCAGTTTCATATCACCGCCGCAACGGCCCAATGGCTGACAACAGGTTACTTACTGACCCTCGGCATATTGGTTCCGATATCCGGGTTGTTTCTCCAATGGTTTTCAACCAGACAATTGTTCACGGCTTCGCTCTTATTGGCTTTACTCGGCACAGCGGTGGCGACCGTTTCCCCAGGATTTGAGTTGCTCATGATTGCACGGGTCATTCAAGCTGCGGGCGTAGCAGTCATCCTGCCGCTGATGTTTCACACAGTGCTTGTCATTGTTCCACCTGAGAGGCGGGGGACGACCTACGGGCTGATCGGGCTTGTCCTTGTGGTTGCGCCTGCTGTCGGCCCTACCCTTTCCGGTCTGTTGATGGAGCAGCTTAGCTGGAACTGGATTTTCGGATTGACCCTTCCCGTTTTGGCGTTTTCTCTTCTGTTTGGAATGCGATATATGCAAAATATATCGACGATTACCAAGCCGAAAATAGATAGCTATTCGCTTATCTTATCCACGCTTGGCTTCGGCGGAATTGTATTTGCTTTTAGCAGTGCAGGGGAAGGAGAAGGAGGATTTGGAGCGCCCAAGGTCGTGATTCCGATGATTGTCGGCATATTGGCGATTTTGATATTTGCGGTACGGCAATTGCGAACGAAGCAGCCGATGATGGATTTGAGGGCATTCAAACAGCCTATGTTTACGGTTGGCACTGTTATGCTTATGATTGCCGTAATGGTGATGATGGCAGCCATGATTATGTTGCCCTTGTATTTGATCAGAGGCCTCGGCCTTAACGCTTTTTCGGCCGGACTTGTTTTGTTGACCGGGGGGATTGTGAACGCGATCACGCAACCGATTATGGGCAGAATATTCGATAAATTTGGGCCGAGATGGGTTGTTCCCGCGGGTATGGCCTTGATATCCGTCGTTCTCTGGTTTCTCTCAGGAATTACGACAACGACGACAATAACCCAAATCATTGTGCTTCACACCTTTTTGATGATCGGGATCTCCATGGTCTGGATGCCTTCGCAGGCGAATGGACTGAACCAATTGCCTCCTTCACTTTACCCGCACGGTAGCGCAATTATGAATACGGTCCAGCAGGTAGCGGGTGCGATCGGCATAGCGGTTGCGGTAAGTATCATGTCTGTGGGCATGAGCAGCTTTCTGAAGCAAACGGCAGACCAGGCGGACCCTGCTAACGCCGCGCTTGCTTTGACAGAAGGGATACAACATGTTTTTGATATTGCTGTTGTCGTTGCGATTGCAGGTTTCATCTTTTCTCTTTTCATGAAGCGTGTTCACATATTGGAGCAGAAATAATCCTCAATATTTGAAATTTGAAAATCAACCAGCGCGGCCAGCAGTTTCAGCGGGACGGAACCGATCACGTTCAGAAATGTCACCTTCATAAATGATGACACATTATTGTATTACATTTTATTGTAGGCGATCATATGATATAAAAAACCTCCGAGATCCCTGGTAAGGGAATCCCGGAGGTTTGTGTATTTGGAGAGGTTTTTATAGATCGTCAAAACCGTTGTCGTCGCCAACTTTGCCGTAGTTACGGGATTTAGCTTCGAAGAAGTCGGTCTTCGTCGCGTTAAGGGCTTCATCGGAGAAAGGCTTGATCCATGGCATGCAGTTAACGTCCACACCTTCGTAAGCTTTTTCCAGACCCATCATGGTGATGCGACGGTTCGCGATGTACTTGATGTAATCGCCCAATTCGTTCAGATCGATGCCGCGCACATTGCTGAGCGTGTAGTGGGCCCAGTTGGTTTCGAGCTCGACGGCACGGTCAATGGTGCGGTACAGGTAGTCGATGTTCTCTTTGGAGTTCAGCTCAGGGAAATCCTTGAGCAGCTGCTTGAACACTTCGGCGAAGAAGTAGCAGTGCTGGTTCTCATCACGCTGAATATAGGAGATCATCTGGCTGGTTGCCATCATCTTCTGGTCACGAGCGAGGTTGTAGAAGAAGGCAAATGTACTGTAGAAGAAGATGCCTTCCAGGATCAGGTCCGCGACCATCGCTTCGAAGAAGGATTGCGGCGACGGATTGTCACGGAAGTTCTGGTAAATGTTCGAGATGAACTGGTTGCGTTCCAGAAGTACCGGGTCATGCTTCCAGTATTCGAAGATGTCCTTCTGCTCTTGCTCCGATACGATGGAGGATAGCACGTAGGAATAGGATTGGTTGTGAACCACCTCTTGCTGACCGATGATAGCGGAGATGGCTTCGAGTGACGAATCAGTGAAGTAACGCTTCACGTCGCTGACAAACATCGTCTGCATGGAATCCAGAACAGCGAGCAGGGAGATGTTGATCTTGAAGGTACGCTGCTCTTCAGGGTCCAGGCGCGGGAACTGCTGCGCATCCTTGGACATCGGAATCTCGTCCGCGATCCAGTGGTTCAGCAGCAGGACTTTGTACAGCTTATACATATGAGGCATCCGAATGTCGTTCCAGTTCAAGATCCCGGAGCATTCACCTTCAATGACGCGAGTGGAGCGGTTGGGTGCTTCGGTATTAAATATCTTTTGCATTTGCATGCCGATTTTCTCTCCTTGTATATCATAGTAGGGCGGAAGGTTGAAGGGATCTGCTAGCCTATTCGAGGGACGGGTATCCACTCTCCAGCCGCTGTTGTCCGCCCTTTGCTTGAATGTATTTTTAAGGTTGCAAAGGGCTCCCAAAGGCGGACGTAAACTCTTCCGATTGGATACCCTTACCCTTGTAGTCTTTTATTAGAAAGCATATTCAACATTGCTTACAGCCGTTCGATGTGAGCCAAACATGCAGCGACTCCCAAAGGGAGAGCGATCCCAGCAGGCAGTAACTCACCAATCGCACGAAGTAACTCACAGTCTCTGCGCCGCATGAGAAGCGATTCCCAAGGGGAGAGCGATCCCAGCAGGCAGTAACTCACCAATCGCACGAAGTAACTCAATGGTCCCTGCGCCGCATGAGAAGCGATTCCCAAGGGGAGAGCGATCCCAGCAGGCAGTAACTCACCAATCGCACGAAGTAACTCATTAGCTTCCGCACTAAATTCCAGCGTTCCCGAAGGGAGAAAGCGTTCCTAGCCACTAAAGTAACGTAGAAGCGCCTCATTCAGAACCTAAGCACCTTGCGGGTGTCCAGAGGGCAGAGCCCTTGGGGCCCTCCCTTGGAAGGGAGGGTTTGGGTGGGTTCGAAATTAAAGGTTAGCTTGCACACGACTCGCACTCTTCAATCGTCAGCGCACGGCTGCGTACATAATAAGTGGACTTGATGCCGGCTTTCCAGGCATGCAGGTGCAGCTCCAGGAATTCCGAAGCCCGGATATCAGGGCGGACGTACAGGTTAAAGCTTTGCGCTTGGTCAACGTGACGCTGACGGGCGGCAGCCATTTTGATGGACCAATGCTGGTCAATCAAGAAAGCCGTTTTATAGTACCAGATCGTTTTTTCGGACAGATCCGGAGCCGGGTTAGCCACTTTGTAAGTGGTTTTTTCTTCATAAGACAGAAGTTCGTACAATGGATCGATGCTCGCTGTGGAACCCGCGATGATCGATGTGGAGCCGTTCGGCGCGATGGCAAACAGCCATGCGTTACGGACCCCGCTTTCTTGTACTTCTTGCTGCAATTCGCGCCATTGTTCGGTGGTTACGAACTTGCCTTCATGCTCGCCGTCGGTGTAACCGCGGAACGTGAAGTACTCGCCGCTCTCCCAGTCGGAGCCTTTGAATTTCGGATAGTGGCCTTTTTCCTTGGCCAACTCCATGCTGGATTTAACGAGCAGGTAGTTGATGTGCTCATACAGATTGTCGTTATATGCAACGGCTTCGTCGGATTCCCAGCGGATACCTTCCAGCGCCAGCAAGTGATGCAGACCGAAGGTGCCGAGACCGACCGCACGGTATTGGCTGTTGGTATATTGAGCTTGCAGAACTTCAATATTGTTAATGTCGATAACGTTATCCAGCATGCGAACCTGGATCGGAACGAGACGCTCCAGCACACCAGCAGGTACAGCACGAGCCAAGTGGATGGAGTTCAGGTTGCAGACAACGAAATCGCCAGGGATTTTGGAAATTACGATCCGGGTTTGGCCGTCTTTCGTAACCAGCTCCTCCTGCTCAACAACTGTCGGAGATTGGTTCTGCATGATCTCCGTGCACAGGTTGGAAGAGTAGATCATGCCATGCGCAGAGTTCGGGTTCGCACGGTTGACCGTGTCGCGGTAGAACATGTACGGTGTACCCGTTTCAAGCTGGGATTTCATGATGCGCTTCATAATGTCGATAGCTTGTACCGTAATGCGCGGCAGCAGCGGGCTCGCCACGGCTTCAGCATACTTTTGACGGAATTCGCCTTCGCCTTGTCCTTGATCATAGAAGTCTTCCAGGCCCAGCGGACGGCCGTTCTCGTCTTTCCAGCCCATGATTTTCTTCACTTCATGCGGACAGAACAGGCTCCACTCTTCACGTGCTTCTACAGCTTCCATGAACAGGTCAGGCAGACATACGCCGTGGAACACGTCATGTGCTCTCATGCGCTCGTCACCATTGTTCAGCTTCAGATCCAGGAAGGACAGAATGTCTTTGTGGAACACATCCAGGTAAACCGCGATAGCACCTTTACGAGTTCCCAATTGGTCAACGCTAACAGCGGTGTTGTTCAACTGGCGAATCCAAGGGATAACGCCGGAGCTGGTGTTCTTGTGACCGCGGATGTCAGAGCCGCGTGCACGGACTTTACCGAGGTACACCCCGATGCCGCCGCCCATTTTGCTGAGACGGGCGATATCCGTATTGGAATCGAAGATTCCTTCCAGGGAGTCGTCCACGGTATCGATGAAGCAGCTGGAAAGCTGGCCGGCTACTTTTTTACCTGCGTTAGACATGGTCGGCGTAGCGGCCGTCATATACAGGTTACTCATGGCCCAGTAGGCTTCTTTGACAAGGTCAAGACGCTTGTCAGCTGGCTCGTTGTGCATGAGGAACATCGCGATGACCATGTACCGTTCTTGCGGAAGTTCCATGACGCGACCGTCAAAGTCGTTTGCCAGGTAACGCTCAGCCAGTGTCAACAGCCCGATGTAATCAAACAGCAGGTCGCGGCTTGGATCGATGCATTCGCCGAGTTCTTCGATTTGTTCTTTGGTGTAGCTGGTCAGAAGATCCTCGCGATAAATGCCTTTCTGTACAAGCTCTGTAATGAGCGGGTAGAAGGCACCGTATGGTTCTTCCGGGTATGCTTTGTATCGGCGGTTGGTGGCCGCTTTTTTATATAAAGAGGTCAGAAACGAACGCGCAGCTGCAAACTTCCAATCCGGCTCCTCTTTGGTTACAAGCTCAAGGGCGGACATCGTGAAGGCGTTGCTGATTTCTTCGCCGGTAACTTGCTCACCGCGCAATTTGGCATTGACGCCGCGAAGCAGGCGCTCTTTATCGAGCATGTCCAATCCTTTTAGAGTCCGGTCGGCATAGACGGAGAGACGAATTTCATCAAAGGCGAGCTGACGGTTGTTCGGTTTAACTACGAGCTGGGGCATGAATAAATTCCTCGCTTTCTTCGGGGGAAATATGAAAAAGGACATCAAAAAAACATTTTCTAAAACCCGCGGGCAGGCTTGAAAATGTCCGTGCGCTGTGATTCGAAAATGACGTTTGCCATAAGCCCATGAATGGGCATGATGTTATGTACAGACGCAAGCTTAACGAACACTTACCTAAAACCCCGTAGGTTGGTGTCTGCTGCATATAGGCAGGTCTCCTGACTTGAGCTACTTCCCTCGGCATTGCCTCCCCTGAGACCTTGATCCGGTTCCTCGGTGGCATATGTCGTATGTGGATGGCTGATAGATCATAAACAGCCTTAGGCCCTTACAGTGGCGGGACCGTGATGGATTTACACCATGCTTCCCTATTAAGCCGGACTGCCTTATAGGTTGATCCGGCACCTACATACACTATATTTGGTTGTTGTTAATCTAATTTAACCCAATATATTGTGTTTGTAAACTATATTCTTAAAATTGAACGCAAAAAGAATTATAGCAAACGAGCGGCCATTGTGCCAGTTAAGAAACTGCCAAAAGGCCATAACATTTCCTGAATTGTGACCAAATGCGACCTTTTCTGCGCAGATACCACGTATATTATCGTTTTGACAAAATAGGATATATTCGTACGGACGAAATGAGGAAGATACACCATATCTTGTATGAAGTTACAGACAGACGGACTTTGATATGGAGGGTCAGAATTGATATGATAACTGTATCCGGGAGTTTAACGTATTCGGAAGCATTCCATATAAATGAGATGCAACGAGGGAGGTATTCAAGATGGCTATAGCGGAGGTAACGGTGATTCCGATCGGAACCGCAACAACGAGCTTGAGTTCTTATGTTGCCGAGATGCAGCGTATATTGAAACAACAGGATGGAATATCCTATGAGCTAACTTCGATGAGCACCATCATCGAGGGAGAGCTTAACATGATCTGGCGGGCGATTGAGGCTTTGCATGAAGCGCCTTTTCTGTCCGGTGCGAAGCGTGTATCGACTTCCGTGAAGATCGACGACCGCAGGGATCAAGTCTCCTCGAGCAAACAGAAGATCCAGTCCGTGCAGGAGAAGTTAGGCGGGTAATACCGCCAGTTACGGAGGATATTTCCGTAAGAATAGGACTTGCATTTTGCTGCTGAAGTATTATAATAATTTTTGTTGTTTCGTGAGGAATATCATCGAACCACATTTGCTGGTGTAGCTCAGGGGTAGAGCAACGCACTCGTAATGCGTAGGTCGGGGGTTCAATTCCCTTCACCAGCATCTTTACAAAGTCAATAATGGCGCGGTTTTCCGAGTTTTTTCGGAATCGCGCCATTATTGTTTAATAACCTACACATCTAACATTCTTCTAAGCTTTAGTCGAGCAAAGTGGGTTTTTAGTCCTCGATTTGGTTCCCTAAGATTGAGTCACCGATTGTATTAAGAACAGCTTCTTGTAAGTTGGGTAGTACGTGGGAATACGTATCTAAGGTTACATTAATAGAAGAATGGCCTAGACGTTCCTGAACGATTTTGTATACCTGCTTTTAGAAGAAGTGTAGCGTGGGTATGGCGGAGATCGTGAAATCGAATCCTCGGAATTCTCTTTATTTTGTTGGTGATCATTACAAGTGCCTTCGTATAAGACTCCCCGAATAACAAAGACCCTACCTGCAAATCCTGGTGGGGTTCTTTCACATAAACGAAATTTTAATTAATAGTTGAGTTCCGTTAATACTGGCGTTCGCAACATCCCCGATTTGAACCAGTTTCTATATTTCACCCGCCCCTGGATCATCGGATTCAAATAAACGAATTTTTTATCCTCACCTGTGACAAGGAATTGACTCTTCGAATAAAACTCTTTCCTGGTTGCCTTTGTAACATATTCGACAATCCCAGCCGACCGAAGACCACCAGACTCATTCTGAACCGCGGCAAGTAATCCGAATTCGTTTTTTCGATACCCGGTTATGATCACGTTAGTATACGACCAATTAATAACCTTCTGCCAGGCTGGTGATCGGCTGCTTACATATAGACTATTCTTTCGTTTGCCGACCATCCCTTCAAGTTTTCGGTTCACCATCTGTTCAAATAAAGCTTCGCCTGCGCCTTCCACGAAGGGAATGACGCCAAATTGCTGATTTGGCATTTTTATGCCGGCAAGGATCTCTTTGCGCTGCAGCAGTGGCATCTTCCGAAGGTCTTGCCCTTTGTATTGCAATATGTCGAACACAACAAACGTAACTGGAGAAGATATGGTCAGCTGCTTGATGCATTGGTCCTTACTTGCTTTAAACCGGACCATAACTTCCTCAAAGTCCACGCCGTCGGGACCGGCACATGCTACTTCACCATCCAGAAGGATGTCATCATCAAACGGAACCAAGAGTTCAGGGTATTGTTGTGTACATTCCGTCTCATGACGAGTATAAAGCCGGATCCGGCCGGACTGTTGGGAAAACAGGAGCCTGTGCCCGTCAATCTTTGGTTCGAATATATAGTGCGAATCTGAGAAAGGAGCTGGCGCTGTTGCGAGTAGCATCGGTTCAATAAACATAAAAAACACCTCGAAATAATTATAACGTTCAAGGATATGCTGATCAGGCGGTAAGTTATGTCATAACAGATAGCGGCGCTGATTTTTGGGCTCAATACTTAAGTATAACGAAATAGGATATCCCTAAATAAAACGCCTATTTTTTATCTGGAATGGTTCCGGTTTGTTTGATACAAGTTATTTGTCCACCCCCATGGTGTGCATTTGACATATAGATATGACTATACACACAGTTATAAAGTCTAAGAGAAGGTGGCGAAAATGAAGGGTGGCAGCTAAACGAAAGTACAAATGTTTAAAGGCAAAAAGAAAATACAAATGTACCAAAAGAATTAAAAAAACAGTTTTTCTTAAGAAACTCCTTTGTAAAAGGTGCATATCAAAGTGGTGTTTATTAAATAGAAGAAAGCAAAATCTTCAAGCTCTAATTAACCAGAAAGCCTTACAAGCTGCAATACAGGAAGCTAAATCCAAAATGAAAGCTGAGTTAGCTAAATTGTGTGAAATGCAGAAATCCCTAAGCCAGCCAGGTATTCAAGGGATTTCAGGTCCGCAAGGCCCACAAGGACCACAAGGAGAAAGAGGGTTGGATGGATCACAAGGTCCTCAAGGACCGCCAGGGCAACAAGGACCACAAGGAGAAAGAGGGTTGGATGGATCACAAGGTCCTCAAGGACCGCCAGGGCAACAAGGACCACAAGGAGAAAGAGGGCTTGATGGATCACAAGGTCCTCAAGGACCGCCAGGGCAACAAGGACCACAAGGAGAAAGAGGGCTTGATGGATCACAAGGTCCTCAAGGACCGCCAGGGCAACAAGGACCACAAGGAGAAAGAGGGCTTGATGGATCACAAGGTCCTCAAGGACCGCCAGGGCAACAAGGACCACAAGGAGAAAGAGGGCTTGATGGATCACAAGGTCCTCAAGGACCGCCAGGGCAACAAGGACCACAAGGAGAAAGAGGGCTTGATGGATCACAAGGTCCTCAAGGACCGCCAGGGCAACAAGGACCACAAGGAGAAAGAGGGCTTGATGGACCACAAGGCCCACAAGGCCCACAAGGCCCTCCTGGAGAAGTAGTCATTCCTGAAGTTACTGTCACTACTGCAATTAACCGTTATTTTTATGAACCAGAAACAGATCTGGATCTAACTATGTCAGCTATGATTCCAGCCGGTCAATTCACGAACGATATGGGAGCCCCCGTGGTGGAATTCTTGGCCCTTGGCCCAAACAGCTTTAACAATCTTTATATAAATGGAATTCTTCAGCTCAGTAACTCGTACGATGTAAATTCGCTCAGCTTATTTTTTCCAGCCCAAAGTAGCACAATCTATGCAGGTACTCCGATCGTTTTAGAAACAGTAGAGTTAACGGCTAATGTTATTGTCTAGCAATTTTTGGTAATATGCCTGCGCAATCCCTGAACTCTTGCATTAAATGGATAAGAGGATCAGGCATGCTTTCAAAGATTTCAGCTTGAGTTTCAGCATGATCCTCAACAAAGAAGGGAGGCGATGAAAATGCCAATAGTACCACCGTATCAAAACAGTAGAAGATTCACTTCTACAGTTGGTGCTGGAACGGGAACAGGAGCAACATTCGCAATTGCAGCCACAGCTTTTATCAATGATGTAGGAACAGCTGCCACGGTATTTCCGAGTACGTTCAACTATTACAACCTTTATGTGAATGGTATAATGCAAACGGCTGATGTTTCTTCTGTTACAACAACGACGATTACCATCCCTGGCGGAGATGCGTTAGATCCCGGAACACCTCTTGTAGTTCAATTCGTTGTCTCTTAAATGTTGGTATATTTGCTCTTATCCAAAAGCCCTGCTCTGTTTTTAAAGGAGCAGGGCTTTTTCTAAATACAAAAGGGGATGATCTTCCCAGATAGTGCTTTCTGAAACAAAATGCACTATTACATTGTGGCTGTTCGATGAGTATGAAGATAGTTAACAGGTATTATCGTACTGATCCACACGTTCAGACGAGAAATCAAATTGTCTTTAGCTGAAGGTGAATGGCAATGGATAAAGATTGATGAAATTGTTTCTGCTCACTAGAAAATTGCCCGCTAGCATTTAGCTGACGGGCCTCAGTCTTCTAACAGAACTTCTAACAAATCTTCTAACGGCCAAGAAATACTTCAAGAACCTTAAACGGATCTAGGCTTATAAAAACCAATAACTAAAAGGCTTCCGGAACCCAGTAGAACCTTGCCGAAATCTACAGTATCGCACTCGTAATGCGTAGGTCGGGGGTTCAATTCCCTTCACCAGCATCTTTATAAAGTCAATAATGGCGCGGTTTTCCGAGTTTTTTCGGAATCGCGCCATTTTTGTTTAATAACCTACACTTCTAACATTCTTCTAACCTTTAGTCGAGTAAAGTGGGTTTTTAGTCCTCGATTTGGTTCCCTAAGATTGAGTCACCAATTGTATTAAGAACAGCTTCTTGTAAGTTGGGTAGTACGTGGGAATACGCATCTAAGGTTACATTAATAGAAGAATGGCCTAGACGTTCCTGAACGATATCAGTTTTATACTCATCAGCTTCGGAGAGCATTCGGCTTGATTCAGGATGACGACTCGAGGAAAGCTGTAGACTATAGATATATGTAAGGTTATTCATATAAAGAGACGAAGCTGTTCTTTCGGCATGGTCTGAGTGACAGCACTATTCGTCGGAAGGTAGCTGAGAGCACAGAGAGCATGGCCAACATGCTTAAGCTCATGGGGTTCTTTGATCAAGATAATGTGGAATTTTGAAAGGGGAATAAATACAGCGGCTAACTGAGATGTCAAAACCCCAGTTTGCCGCTGTTTTAATTTTAAAGGTTTTATCCTTTATTTTACCTAGCAGACATGGCATCTGCTTTGGTTTCTTGAACCGTGCCATATGGATGCTCTGGAGGAGCATAGATCACGTATACTTTTAGTGGTACATTCCCCATGTTGGTTACATTGTGCCATTTTCCAGCCGGTATCATGATTGCATAGTCATCATAGGCCATTTTTTGAAAATCCAAGTTATCTTTACTATCACCCATTTGAACAAGTCCTTTACCTTGTTCAATTCGTATGAATTGATCAGTTGTAGGATGAACTTCTAAACCAATGTCATCTCCAACATTAATACTCATTAGTGTCACTTGAAAGTGCTTCCCTGTCCATAAGGCGGTTCGGTAAGTATTGTTTTGTTTAGCTGCTTGATCAATATTCAACACAAGAGGCCTTTGTCCATAATCAGTTAATTTCATATTCTCATCATTACGATGCCAATTGTTATTGTTCCAACTCGAATAACGAAAATTCAAATTATCGCTCCAATTTTGGTTATTCCAGTAGTTATGCGCAGGATTATACCCTTGGTAAGGGTGGCATGGATAACGGTACATATTCAATCTCCTCTTCATGGTTTCGTAATTTTCTATCTATCCTATGCAGTAGCCTATATAGAGGAGACAACAATGGGCTGGAGCCTATGGCTTATAACAATATTATCGACCGTTTTTTGGAAATGATATTTTTTCCTTTAAAACGGCTCTTAACAAGATATCTGGTCGCTGGGATGAAGGAGCGCTTTTCCTGGTTATTGGAAGAGTCATCCAGATTATCCTCCGGCCAAGGAGGATATGCAAATCGATAGGGAAAAAACAATTATTGTTAAACTTTCTTGTCTATTCGTCTAATAAGTCCAATATCGTACCAGCATTAATAAAAATTGCCCGCCAGCTTTTAGCCAGCGAGCCGTAGTCCTCTACCAGAAACTCTACCCAAATCAGGAACCATTGATCATCTCAGCAGAAGTCATTCAAAAATGTCTGGAAGATGAAATCATCATAAAAACAAGCAGGTAGCGCTGCAAGCGCCGGGAATCATCCCGGCGCTTGCGCATGTCTAACTATTGTAAGAAATCTTTCTTGTTCAGCGCATGATCGACGATACGAATTTCGCTGATCCATCCGTTAAATACGCCGTCCAGCTTATTGGCATATTGGCTCGCGCCGATGATCCACGGTTTGCCGGTCGTGGCGATGCCCTGCGGCTTTGTGTCGGGATTGCGCAGTACTTCTACACCGTCGATATACATCTTCGTCGATTGTCCGTTGTTTACCAGCGCGATATGATGCCAGCTGTCGTCCATTTCCCACGACCAACTCGTTTGCTCGCTTCCGTAATTAAGCGGGAAGGACGCCCATTGAATCTCCCGTAAGCTTGACACAGCTAACGTTGCTAGCGGAGCGTCGGCGTCACCTTCTTTCTTGCCGACGTCTTGTCCGGTGCCGTACCGTCCCAGAATGCCCATCCAGGAATGCTTGTCGGCGTCAAAGTCAGGCCCGAGCTTCACGACCGCTTCAATCGTATATCCGTTCGGGAATGTCAGTGCATTGATAGGCGCTTGATCGGATGTTTTCAAATACGAGCCTCTCTTTTGCGACTTGTTGTTGAAAAAGCGAATGCCCGAATTGCTTTGGGGATTTTGCGCATTTCCTTTGTACCAGATCAGATCGCCTGGCTTGGCGTCGCCTTCGTCGATACGGTACAAATCGTTGCCTTTGCCGGAAAGATCTTTGACCGCTGCTCCCTTGCCAGTCACAGCTTGCCCTTCAGCGGCCGAACGGTTGTCCATTTGCCAGTAAGCGACCGTACCTTCTACTTTTGGCACTTCTTTATTGACGGAAATGATGGGCTGGAACCCGGAGAACCGTTCTTCAAAATCCATCGCGACTGTAAAATCGTTAAAATCGTCTACTAATTTCTCCTCATCAAACGCGGTTCTTTGTTTCTCCGGCATTCCCATGACCCATGGGGAGAAGGAGGATGTATGAATGCGGTTCTTGTCCATATCGAATTCAAGCGTTCGTAACATTCCGTTGCCGCCGTGAAAGGCGCTCTGATAATCAACGACCATCATAACAACGTCGTGACCTTTGTTATTTTTCTTGACCGTATGAGCATAGCCATGATGATGACCGTTTACGGTGAGGAAGATTTGATCGTTCTTCGCAATCAGTTTGTCCCATAGAAATTGCCCATGATCTGTCATGACGGCTGATTTTTTGTCGTTGGAAATGTTCAGCAGTTGGTGGGTGAACATCATGACCGGGTACGTAGGATGTTTGTCGATTGCCTTTTGCGCCCACTTCAACGTCTCTTCGGATGCTCTCCAATCCAGGAAGAGTGCCATGTACTTTTTCCCGGACCCTTCAAAAATATAGTAGGAATTAAATCCGTCCTCCGAATGGCCGGTAAAACCCGGGATGTTTTTCATCCGATCTGTCGAAAAATAGTTCAAAAACGGTTCCTTGGCTAAATCCCGTTCGTTATCGTATTGCTGCGAGTTGAGCACATCATGGTTTCCTGCCAAAAAGCCGTATGGAAGCTTGGCTTTATCGAATACTTTCATCGCCTCGTCGGCGTTGCGCCATTCGTATTCTTCATCGGCGCGATCAACCAAATCACCTAAATGTGCGGTGAACACAATATTTTCTTTTTTCGCGTTTTTTGCGATCCAATTCGTTTGCGACAGCCAAAGCTCGTTTTTGTAACGCGCATACTTTTGCGTATCCGGCAGTATGGCCATTTTGAAGCTATTGTCGCTATCTGGTGAAGTGGCCGGACTTGCGGACGCTTGAAAGCCCGACAGCAGCCCCACAATCATCGTCGCTGGCAACAGCAGCGCGAGCAATTTCTTGAATTTCTTTTTCATTCTGTCATATCCCTTCATCGATGTAATGTGATAGGGACATTGTACGGAATATGTATTACCGGGATGTTAGGAGAGAAACGGATTTGTGTAAAGTATGGAAAATGGTCTGTGCTGATTAAATTGCCGTTGGCTTCCAGTGTGGATCAATCGGCAGTATATCGATCATGGGAATCGCGAGCACCCGGCCACTAAGCTGTGAAGGAGTGATCAAAGAGTCATAAGGAGAATGCCTAACACTAGAAAAAGGGCTCCTAAAACGATCCAGAGAAGCCCACTGGATTTGATATATTGAATGTAGTCCGAGCTTGGCTCAGACTCGTGTTTTACCTGCCAACTCTTATATAACGAACCCCATGTGGGTTTGCGTATCCTCAATAGACCACGTATTAGAAAAACAACAGCGAACAGGATAAGTGTAAACCCAGACATATAACCAGCCCCTCATCAATGGCTTAATGAAAAAGTTAAATGCGAGTAATACATATTACACGTTAGAAAAAAGTAGATGACCCTAAAAGAGCTAAAATAATACCAAAACTAACAACAAATACTCCGAGAAACTGCATTTTTAATATATCATTATCATCTATTTCATGGTATTCATCCCGATTCATGCGGATTGCCATTTCTTCAGGATTTCTGAATATTAATAGACCAAGCCAGATATTAATGGCACCGACGAACATGGTAAACATAGAATCAACCCCTTAACAGACAATACGCAAATCCCAATTTTAGGTTCCATTAAATGTAAAATGCAGGGCTCGTATCTAAACTCAAAAGGTGACTAGAAACCGATCTAGGCCGCTCAATATAGGCACAAGCAAACACCGAATGTGCTAAACAGGAGTATCTTATATATATACTCGTCCTTGCAGTAGGACTTACAGTTGCTTGCCTAATATAACCATTGAAACATTAGTTGGAAGCAATTGTTGCAGTTGCCTTCGCTGTAATGGATCACCGGGCTATTCAACAACCTACAAAGGCGGTGAATGATCGTGAAAAAGGTTTGGATTGACGCAGGGCATGGCGGGAAGGATTCCGGAGCAACCGGAAACGACCTGCAGGAGAAGGAAATCGTATTAGCGGTGTCTCTTGCTGTGAAGAAACGATTGGAATCGGAATATGGCGATGTCCAAGTACTACTCTCCCGATCCTCGGATGTGTTCCTTGAATTGGCTGAACGGACCCATAAGGCAAACGCTGCTGGCGCCGATATCCTAGTTAGCATCCATTGTAACGCGGGTGGCGGTGCTGGGGGCTTTGAGTCATATCGATATACCTCGGCAAGCTCGGCTTCGGTAAAATTGCAGAACGTTATGCACACGGAAATCATGAGTACCATTAAATCCTTCGGTGTCATCGATCGGGGGCAGAAGGCCGCTAATCTGCATATGGTCCGTGAATCTAAGATGCCTGCTGTCTTAACCGAAAACTTGTTTATCGATGTGGCGGCAGATGCAGCCAAGCTTAAACGGCAGGATGTGATTGATTCTATTGCGATCGGTCATGTGAATGGCATTGCTAAATATTTGGGACTTCAGAAGAAAGAGGGGGGCGCTACGGAGGAGGATAAGGTACATGTCATCGTAAACGGGAAGCAAATCGCGGACGGCAAGCTTGAGAATGGCGTGACCTATGTGCCGCTTCGGGCTATCGGTGAGGCGTTAGGCGCCAAGGTTGTCTGGGATAACAAGACCAAGACGGCTACAGTTACAACAAAGCCATAAATTATTAAGACCTTACTGGCTTGGACGCTGGCAGGGTCTTTGTTTTGTTTACCAAGTATGCATTTCTAAAACTCAATATTTTAGTAGTATCCGAATTCATTAACAGAGCTTCCCGATTAATTCAGGGAGTGGGGTTATTCGTTGGTATAAATTACAGGATTGGAAATATTAGTGTAGAATAATAATACATGAAGGAAATCATTGTAGCTGCAGTAAGTACCTTTTATGGAGGTTACCAGATGGCATTATATGATCCATTTGCAGATAATTAGATGAACCCAAAAGAATGGATAATTCAGTAGATTTGCTTCCTTCTTTATTAGCTGTCGTAGGACATAAATCGTCAAACCATCTTTCCTAGTTCAGCCTAATTACAATACCATCAGAAACCTGAAACAATTTATGTCCCTTTAATCATAATTTAAGCTTCCATTAATATTTGGAGCATATGATAAAAGCACCCCTTAAAAAATATATCAGAAGCCCCTCTAACATCGGTTAGAGGGGCTTCTTTGGTTATCTTCCCTCGCCTGCGTACAGGCGGATTTCTGATTGAATATTTAGAATCCCAGCCATTTCGTGATATAAGCGGATACGGCTAACTCCTGAAAATCCTGCCAGCTGCGAAATGGGGTATGTTCAACGATAAATGGGTTAATCGTATGTCCTTGTATGAATTCGTCAAACTCTTCATCTGTGCTTCCCTCATAACCTGCGGCTTTCAGCAAGTGACCGATTGAAGAAAACTTGGTATGTCTTTGAATAAATGATTCCGAGAACAATTCTTCCACGGGCACTTCTTGTTTCATGTCCGAGAGCCTTGCGGCATTTTCGCGAATTTCTGATAGCTTCTGTTCATCCAGTCCGTCTAATCCACTGATCCCAGTATTCATTATGCCCACCTCCAAAAAGTTGCACGTCACTCTATTATACATATACGAGTATGCTGAATTATTGGATTCGCTTTTTTTTGAAGCGGGTATTGACTTGTTAGTTTTATAGAGGAAGAGAATAGGGAAATTCGTTATACTGAATGGTTTAAATCTTGCATAAGAAAATGTCGAAATGTTAAGAAAATAATAGAAAAATCATATATGGTATGATAATGTGGTATATATTACCTACACGGAGGTCAGTAAATGAGAACAAAGTTTGGTTTGATTTTGATGATTTGTGCAATTTTAGTTATTTCGGCATGCGGAAATAATCCTACGAGCAGTGACTCCGCCAAGCAAGACGAAAGTGTCAATGCAGCTGGGGAGACCGTTAAGGATGAGCCGAGCAAAGAAGCAACAACAGAGCCAGCCAAAGAGGAGCCAAAAGAGGAACCAAAAGAGGAACCAAAAGAGGAACCAAAAGAGGAACCAAAAGAGGCTTCTAACAAACCTGGAGAAAAATTCACCTTAGGTGATTGGGAAGTTGTACTTGATTCGTTTGAGTTTGATCAAAAAGTAAGTGCAGATATGTTTTCGTCAAGTGCTGATGAAGGCAACAAGTTCCTTATTCTAAATTATACAGTCACCAATAATGGTAAAGAGGCAAAGGATTTCACATCAATCATTGGTGGCGTTAATATGAAAGCCATATTTAAAGAGGAATATGAGTATAACTATACGGTAACCATGATCGATGGCGATCTGGGAACAGGCAGCATCAAGCCTTTGGCTACGAAATCCGGATTTGTTGTCATAGAAGTACCCGATGGCGTAGCTGATTCTAAAGAAAGCTTGGTCATCAAGCTTGAAGATCAGGACAAGGCACAAATCACATTACGATAACACCGAGAGAACGACCGATGCTATATTCTAAGCACAATAAACGAACGCCAGCTCTGCATAGATGCAGAAGCTAGGCGTTCGTTTGTCTTTTCTTAGTACATATTATAATTATTCTTTACCTAGGAATGACTGTGGATATCATGTAGACTGGTAATGATTTACTGCCGCCATGCCTTGCTTTATGGGGAGATGGAGGGTCTGTACATACTTGCTTGCATATGGGGGTGGGCACTGTGCCCAAACAAGAAAAGGTTTCAATGTCATGGCTGCTGCGGTATTTAAAACCGGTTAAAGGACGGCTGATACTGCTGATCATGATGCTGCTGACGTCGACAGGTTTGCAGCTTCTGAATCCGCAGATTGTCAAACGGTTTATTGACACGGCAGCCGAAGGCGGCGTTATAGCCACGCTGATTCAACTGGCGGGATTGTTTCTGGTCGTGGCTGTTTTTAATCAGCTGATTACCGTGGCTGTCAGCTATATGGGGAACGATATTTCATGGCGCGCAACGAACCGGCTTCGCGGCGATCTTTTGAAGCATTGTTTACGGCTGGATATGCGATTTCATAATGTGAAAACGCCAGGCGAGATGATTGAGCGGGTTGATGGCGACGTGACGAATATTTCGAACTTCTTCGCGATGTTCATCGTGCAGGTTATCGGAAGTTTTGTGCTGCTCGCCGGCATACTAGGATTTATGTTCACAGTCAATCTGCCGATCGCGATCGTCATGACGGTGTTTACACTGCTGTCTATTTTGTTCATGGTGTTCATCCGGAATATGGGCGTCAATTCTTCGAAGAATGAACGGGAAGCCAGCGCTTCGCTGTTTGGCTTAATTGAGGAACGCATCGCTGGCATTGAGGATGTACAGGCGAACGGCAATGTGCCGTATGTGATGAATCGGTTTCATCGCATGATGCGCAGCGTGTTCCTGAAAGGAAGAAAAGCCTGGATGCTTCGCGTCGTCCCTTGGAATACCACGGTGATTCTGTTTGCCCTTGCAGTTACCGCTGTCCTGCTACTAGGGGTTCGTTATTATTTGATCGGTGAAATTACGCTAGGGACCCTCTTCCTAATCTATCAATATACGCAGATGCTGAATGACCCGATCGAGATGCTGGGTGACCAGGTGCAGGAGTTCCAAAAGGCAAAATCCGGCATGCTGCGTTCCAGAGAGCTGCTGTCCAATAAGAGCGAGATTGTAGACGGAGAACAAGAAGAGCTTCCGGAGGGAGCGCTCGGTTTGGAATTTGAGGGGGTCAACTTCAGTTATAACGAGGATAAACCGGTGCTAAAAGACATCAACTTTGAGGTCAAACCAGGCGAACGCCTGGGTATTATCGGACGTACCGGCAGCGGAAAGTCGAGTCTCAGCCGTATTCTGCTTCGACTGTATAACATCGACAGCGGTGTGATCCGCGTTGGGGGGACCGATATCACGAAGCTGAAGCTGCCTGCGCTTTACCGCCGGGTGGGGATGGTCACGCAGGATGTACAGCTGTTTGATGGCTCGCTGCGTGACAACCTGACGTTGTTCGATAAGGGCGTGTCGGATGCATTTATTCTGGAAACGACGGAGCGTCTGGGACTTCGGCAATGGATCGATGCGCAGCCGGAAGGTCTGGATACTCATCTGACAACAGGCGGAGCATCGCTATCCGCGGGGGAAGCGCAGCTATTCGCTTTAACCCGGGTATTTTTGACGCAGCCGAGCCTGGTGATTCTGGATGAACCGTCCTCACGCCTAGACGCCGCAACGGAAATGATGCTGCAGACGGCCGTGGATCAGCTGATGAGCAGTTGTACGGGCATCATCATCGCGCACCGGCTGGCTACGCTGGAGCAGGTGGATAAAATTATGGTGCTGGGTGACGGACGAATTCTGGAATTCGGAGCACGGGAAGCACTTGCACAAGATCCGGCATCGCATTATGCCAGACTGCTGATCACAGGCAGAGAGGAGGAACTGGCATGACCATCACAGGTTTTATAGGGCGCCTATTTCGTTTCAAGCCTTCATTATTTTTATTCAACGGTCTGTTGTGGTGCATATTTCATTCCTTGCCGCTATTGATCGGACTTGGGATGCAGTGGTTTTTTGACCGGGCTACATCGAATTCGACGGATTATGTATGGCTGGCCGTTCCTTTGATCTTTATTGCCGTAGTAAGGGTTGCGCGGGTGGGGACGTTCTTTGCGGCCTTTTATCAATGGGTAACGTATATTTACCACATTCAGGCCATTCTGCGCACGAACATGCTAGCTGGGATCATGCGCTGGCCGGGGCGGAATTTGCCGGCTTCTCCAGGGGAGGCGATGAGTCGCTTCCGCGATGACGTGGAAGAAGTTGTGGAATACGTGGAATCCTGGGTGGATTTCTGGGGGCGCCTCGTTTTTGCCCTCGTCTCCGTAGTCATTATGGCAAGCATTAACTGGAAGATCATGCTGGTGGCCGTGCTGCCGCTCGTAGTGGTCACACTCCTGAACAATCTGTCCGGCAACCGCGCGCGTCGTTACGGGCTAAAGAACCGGGAAGCTACGGGGCGCATTACAAGCTTTATCGCGGAAACCTTCGGTGCGGTTCAAGCCTTGAAGCTCGGGCAGGCCGAGGATCATGTTCATGAGCGCTTCATGAAGCTGAACGAAGACCGCCGGCAGGCAGCGCTGAAGGATAATCTGTTCAAACAATGGATGCGATCCTTGAATCAGCATGTGCTTAGCATCTGTACGGGACTAATTCTGCTGATGTGCGCTGCTGAAATGCAGGCCGGGCATTTTACCGTCGGGGATTTCGCTTTGTTTACGTCTTACCTGGCTAATATCGGCTTCAGTATTTCCTTGTTCGGGTATATGGTGTTCCAGCACAAGCGGCTGAAGGTTTCCTTTGACCGGATGCGCTCGCTGTTCCGTCCTGGTGAGGAAGACCGGATTATTGAGGCACGGGAAACGTATCTGAACGAAGAGCCGCCGGAACTGCCCGTCATTCACAGAGAACCGGGGGAGAAGCTGCAGGAGCTGGAAGTCAAGAATTTATCATATCATTACCCGAATTCGGAGAATGGCATATCGGATATTAATTTCCGCTTGGAGCGCGGCAAGTTTCTGGTGGTGACAGGACGAATCGGAGCGGGGAAATCGACGCTTGTTCGGACATTGCTGGGTCTGCTGCCGAAGCAGGAAGGGACGATCCGCTGGAACGGGGAAGAGGTGGATCCAGCAACCTTCCTTATGCCTCCTCGGGCGGCGTATACACCGCAGGTTCCTAGGCTGTTTAGTGATCCCTTGAGAGAGAACATTGTTCAAGGGAAGAAAGAGCGGACGGAGGAAGCTCTGGAACGTGCCATCCGTCTGGCCGTCATGGAGAAGGATATCGAGAATCTGGATCAGGGACTGGAGACGTTGGTCGGTCCGAGGGGCGTTATGCTGTCGGGCGGACAAATCCAGCGGGCGGCTACGGCACGCATGCTGATTACGGGCGCGGATTTATTCATTTTTGATGATCTGTCCAGCGCGCTGGACGTGGAGACGGAGCAGCTGGTATGGGATGGGTTGTTCAAGGAGCGGGACGTCACTTGCATCGCGGTATCGCATCGCAGGGCAGCCCTTTCGAAGGCCGATCATATCATCGTCATGAAGGATGGCCGGATCGAAGCGGAGGGCAGCTTGTCCGAGCTGCTCGCAACGAGCGAAGAGATGCAGCTGTTATGGCAGGGCGAGCAGTCCGCTGTCGAGGCTGAAGCCGTCGTAAAGGACGGAGCTGAGGTTAGCAAGGTATAACATCAAGTTTGGTTTGGAATTGGGGATGTTAGAACAGATTTCGAGCAAGGCAGTTTCCGTTGGTATGGAAGCTGCCTTTTTTTTGTATAATATACATGGAAAATAATGGGTCAATCATTCTGATGTATCAGGGGGAGTTCTATATGAAGAATCGCAAATTCTTGGTAACCTTCGGTTATAACCTGGACCATAGCAATATCGATTACCTGGTGTCAGATCGCCTGTCCCGCCATAAGGGCTGGATTCAGAAGGATTACTTCCATCCGGTGCTGCACAAAGGGGCTGCGTGTATTCTAAACTACCAGATCATCGACACGAATGTTGCCAGAGTCTCGCAGCGGTATTACTTGGATGATTACCACGTCACGGAAGCCCAGCTGCAAGGCTTTCTTTACTCGTTAAACAAGCTGAAGGGCACGCATGTGTTATGCAATCCCACGAAGCAGGGACATCACTGGACCGTCATCGACGAAGTCGAGTACAGCTGTTATGCTTATCAGACATTGGATGGAAGGGATCTCCGTTTTATAGAATACGATAACGATGCCAGGGCGGATGCGAACATGAAGAAGGGGATACCCCAGATTCCCGAGCATCAGCATTACCTAACCTTTCCCTCAGACTGCAGTCAAGAAGAGAAGGATCGGCGGTTGACCGATTGGTTCAAAGGGATAATAGAAGCGGGCAGGCAGGAGCCTTAAGAACCGCGCCATTCATATTGGATAGTCACTGCGTATTTCCTCCACCCGGGAATAACGTAAATTTTTGCTGCGTCTGCTCATCGTCAAACCTATCGAAAATTCCATTTCGCAGATTCTATTATTTTACTTACGAGAATAAGGATATAAATACAAGCCAATCGATAGGCTCGAGGAATAGGATGTAGAAGATGAATGGAAAGGGTGGGTTTACCATGGAATGGAGCGTCATTTTTCAATTGATCGACCCGCGGCTCTTCATGGTCGTTGCTGCCTGTTGGGTAATCGGATATGTGCTGAAGCAAACCCCCAAGGTTCCGAATTGGAGCATTGTATATCTGGTTATAGTCGTATCGATTCTGTTCACGACCGGCTTGATCGGCTGGAGCGTGGAAAATATCATTCAAGGCATACTCGCAGGGGCGTTTGCGGTATTCGGGCATCAGGCCGTTAAACAAACAGCAGAGGCGATTGCGACTAGAAAGAAGTAAGAACGGCTGAATGACCCAGGGTGGTTTTTGCCTAAACCGAACTTTACCTGGCAGTCTGCCGCTTGAGCCTGTTATTCTTAGGTTCAAGAGATGATGTAAGGGAGCGTGAAGATTTGCAGAGGAAAACGTTGACGGTTGAGGCATTGCCTGGGTTTGAGCCGGAGATTGGCCGGTGGATATGGGGACTTGAAGATGTGCGGCGAACGATATTGAGACGGCTGGAAGGGATTCGGCATGAGTTTTTGAACCATAAGGTGGACGGTCGGCAGTCGATCGGTTCACTGTTGTATCATATCGCTTACATTGAAGCGGACTGGCTGTACGCCGAGGTGCTTGAATCCGCTTGGGACCCGAAAATTAAGACATGCTTTCCCTGGGATCACCGTACCGAGGATAACAGTCTTTCTGAAGTGCCGGATCAGTCATTGGAGGAACACCTTCACCGCATGCAGAGAGTACGTCATGAATTGCTTGCCCATTTCAAAGGCATGGACCTCTCGGACTGGAGGCGAGTCAGACAACTGGAACCGTACGATGTGACGCCCGAATGGGTCATCTATCATCTGATTGAGCATGAATCCCATCATCGTGGACAGATATTTCAGCTGTTAAGAGAGTTGGAACACGCATAAGGATCGATTGTCCACTCAAGTGAAAGTGGGGCCTTCGCGGCTAAAGCCGGAGCCTTTTGAGACTGCTGCTATACATGTTAAAATTGCCCAGGGCAGGGAGCTTTCCTTGCTCTTTTTTGTATATCCTGCAACGATTCAGCATGTCAAAACGTAATAAGCAGATAAAGAGCACGGTATCGGAGGAGATAGGATGAATAATGAATTTTACGTGGGATGGGGAACGCTGGCGTTAATTAATGCCGGATTGGCTCAAGGAAAAAACAGAACGGGATTAAACTGGTTTCTGCTATCCCTGTTGTTAGGCCCGCTCGCAACCCTGTTTCTTGTTCTGTCAGCTAAAAGATGATTTGAGTAATAAAAGAGCCGCCTCCCGGCAAGGGAAGCGGCCTTTATCGTATTACATCCGTTGAAACATAGCGGTGTCACGGCTGTAGTGTGTCAGATAACCTGTCTCTTCGTTGCGGATGCGGACGACATCCGGTGTATAGCATTCAATGTAACCTCGCTCGATCTCCACGTATACGCTAGCGGGATCCTCTTCCCATACGGAAACAACCGTTTCCGACAGTGCGGCCGCGAAAAAATGGATGTCTTGCGATAGGTACCGACTATTGCGGTCTGTATTCATTTATTTCATATCCCCTTGATGGTTAGAATCAGATAAAATACGGTCAACTAACTTGTTCATTCCCTTCCAGGAATCCTTCAGAATAAATTCATGCTGAATATGCGCGTTCCACGGACGCGGAATCAGAATGGTTTGCTTTCCGGCTTTTCTGGCGGCAATCGCATTATGGGGACCATCGTCAATCAGAAGATCGAATTCCACCAAATCCTTGCGCTTGGCCACGAAAAAATTCTCGAACGGAATAAAAGGCATATGTCGCTGCAGCCATCTCCACTTCTCGGGCACCGAGGAGGGACGGGCTGCGGTAACAACAATAACGTCATAATCATGCGTCATTCTGTGGACTTCGTCAATCGTATATTCATCAAATATTTCAAGTTCTTCATATAAGCCCGGCTTTCCGAAGAAAAACTCTTCTGAGCAGTCAGGATGCCAGATTTGGTGCAGATTATAATCGGTAATCTGATCCAGCGTCAGCTGAGGATCTTTGTACTGCAGATTGTGATAGTGAATGGCCTTGGGTATGAGATGGCAGATGGTATCATCCATATCGATGGCGACTATTTTTTTGCTCATATCGTCATTACTCTCCTGTAAACATGAATTCTAAGAAACGATGATGTTCCGTAATTGTAAGGGACAGGATGCTTATTGGCAAACCGGAATCAAAAATGGGAGGGTGTAACATTTTATCTCCCCAAACTCTTATAAACTAAGTATAGCATTAATACGGTCAACAACCTTCCTGATATTTACCGGTTGCGGGAATAACTTAATAATAGAGACCTTCACCCATTATGACAGTACATGTCATGATTGCCCTTTTATAATAGGAACACTACAGGGTATAAGGGAGGAGCGGCCATGGCGCAAGAATATATCAACATACGTGGAGCCAGGGAGAATAATCTGAAGAATGTTTCACTGCAAATTCCAAAACGAAAGATCACGGTCTTTACCGGCGTATCGGGCTCGGGCAAATCGTCCATCGTGTTCGATACCATCAGTTCAGAAGCTCAGCGATTGCTGAATGAGACGTTTACCGCTTTTGTTCGAAACCGACTTCCACGGCATAGCCAGCCGGACGTCGATTCTATCGAGAACTTGTCGACGGCCATCGTCATCGACCAGAAGCGTTTGGGGGGTAATTCACGGTCCACGCTAGGCACGATCACGGATCTGTACGCCATACTCCGTCTGTTGTTTTCCAGGGTGGGACAGCCATTTGTGGGATACTCCAACGTCTTTTCTTTTAACGATCCGCAAGGCATGTGTCCGGAATGTCAGGGAATCGGCAGGAAGGTTGAGCTGGATCTAAATAAACTGCTGGATACGAGCAAATCTTTGAATGAGGGAGCAGTCCGATTTCCTATTTTCTCAGTGGATAGCTGGTATATGAAAAATTACACCATGTCCGGTTTCTTTGATAACGATAAGAAGCTGGCCGACTATTCGGAAGCGGAATGGGATCTCTTCCTATACGGCAAGGAGGGAAAGGTGACGTTTCCGTCCAAGGGTGGACCGGTACAGTCTGACTTCGAAGGTCTCGTGTTGAAGTTCAACCGGCTGTACATCCAGAGAGACAGCAGTGAATTGTCCGAACGCACCTTAAATCACGTCAAAAATTTTATTACGCATGGCACATGCCCGTTATGCGAGGGGACACGGCTCAGTCAAGCGGCATTAAGCTGCAGAATCAACGGGTATAATATCGCCGAGTGTGCGGCCATGGAGATTGGGGAGTTAAGAGAGGTCATCCTGAATATCAAGGAGCCTGTGGCTGCCAGTATGGTGGCCAGTTTGGCCGAGCGGCTGCAGCACTTGATGGATATGGGGCTGGATTACTTAACGCTGAATCGGGAGACGACCACGCTCTCCGGAGGTGAATCGCAGCGGGTGAAGATGGTTAGGCATCTGGGCAGCAGTCTGACGGACATGATGTATGTTTTTGATGAGCCGAGCGTTGGTTTGCATCCCCGGGATGTTCACCGCCTGAACGACATGCTCAGGAAGCTTCGTGACAAGGGCAACACGGTGCTGGTCGTGGAGCATGACCGCGACGTGATTGAAATTGCCGACCATGTGGTGGATGTGGGACCGAATGCAGGTACCCGGGGAGGGGAAGTTGTCTTCGAGGGTACGGTTGAGCAGCTGTGCAGCCAAGACTCTACGTTAACCGGGCAGTATATGAAACGCTGCATGCCGATGAAAGAACAGTTCCGGGTACCGACAGGACAAATGCGGATTACCAATGCCAGTCATCATAACCTGAAAAATGTAACGGTGGATATCCCGGAAGGCGTGTTAACCGTGGTCACGGGCGTAGCGGGGTCAGGCAAGAGCTCGCTGATTCATCATGCCTTCCTGTCCCAGCATCCCGAGGCTGTCGTCATCGACCAGTCCGCCGTCAGCACCTCGATTCGTTCCAATCCTGCTACCTATACGGGGATCATGGATGACATCCGGAGCATGTTTGCCAAAGCTAACGATCAGAGTCCATCCCTGTTCAGCTTCAATTCCAAAGGAGCCTGTCCCGACTGCCACGGTCTCGGGTTCATCTATACGGACCTGGCGTTTATGGAAGGCATCAAGTCTCCGTGCGACACCTGTGATGGCAGACGCTTTAAGGATGATGTGCTGCAGTATAAACTCCATGGAAAAATGATTACCGACGTACTGGATATGACGGTGCTGCAGGCACTCGATTTTTTCGAGAAAAAAGAAATCAGACGGCGGCTGGAGGCCCTGCACGATGTCGGCTTGCACTATCTAACGCTCGGACAGCCGCTAAGCACCCTGTCAGGGGGCGAAAGCCAGCGCATCAAGCTGGCCAGCGAGCTGCACAGACAGGGAAAGATCTACGTGATGGACGAGCCGACAACGGGGCTGCATATGTCAGATGTCGGGCATTTGCTGGACATGATGAATCGGCTCGTCGATAACGGCAGCTCGGTGATCGTGATCGAGCACAATCTGGATGTAATCCGTCAAGCGGATTGGATCATCGATCTTGGACCCGAGGGCGGCAGCAGGGGAGGCAGGGTCATGTTCGAAGGAACGCCTGCTGAACTGATCATGGCGGAACAATCGCTGACTGCAAAGTATGTACGGGGTTAGCGGGAGATCAAAGAAGTGGAGTGAATGGCGGGTACTTACCGGAGTCTGACCAAACCCATGCAGTATGTTACATGGAGCAGGCACGAATTCATTTCCGTAGTTGTTTCATAGTGGACTTTATAGTGGCCGTGCCGCATATCCCCGCGGCACGGCTATTCTATGGTTGTTAGGCTTATATGATCGCTTAAACGGCAATACTGTATGCTGCGACAGACTAAGTTGGTTAATGAAGTACGTGTAATGACTCGGTCTGCATTCCTAATAAGCAGCATCTTTATTGTAAACGGGGGATACGACAATGCAGAAAGTATGGTGGAAAGAAGCCGTTGCTTACGAGATCTATCCGCGCAGTTTTATGGATTCGAATGAAGACGGCATCGGAGATCTGCAAGGGGTTATATCACGCCTGGATTATTTGAAGGATCTCGGGATTGATGTTATATGGGTATGCCCCATCTATCGATCATCCAATAGCGACAACGGTTACGATATCAGTGATTATCAGGATATTATGACGGAGTTCGGATCCATGGCCGACTTCGATCAACTGCTGGCCGAAATCCATAACCGCGGCATGCGCCTTATTATGGATCTGGTGCTCAATCACACCTCGGATGAACATCCGTGGTTTATTGAATCCCGTTCCTCAAGGACTAATCCGAAGCGGGATTACTACATCTGGCGGGATGCGAGGGATGGGGCCGAGCCGAACAATTGGGAATCCATCTTTACTGGTTCCGCTTGGGAATATGACGAGTTAACGGATCAATATTATCTCCACCTCTATTCCAAGAAGCAGCCTGATTTAAATATGGAGAATTCTGCGGTCAGGGATGATCTGGTCAGGATGATCCGTTGGTGGCTCGATAAAGGGATTGACGGTTTCCGTGTGGATGCGATCACCCATATTAAGAAACTGCCGGGTTTGCCGGATATGCCCAATCCGAATCATCTTCGATATGTCGACTCGAATCCGGGACATCGGAATATAGCGGGCATCCATGATTTTCTTCAACAATTCAAACGCGAAGCGTTCGCCCATTATGACATTATGACGGTTGGCGAAGCGAGTGGCATTCCGATATCGGAAGCAGACCGCTGGATTGGGGAAGAGAATGGGGCACTGAACATGATTTTTCAATTTGAGCATGTCAATCTTGATTTCGGACTCGAAGGGCGCTGGGATTATGCGATCTGGGACTTGGCCGAATTGAAGCAGATCATGCATAAATGGCAGACGGGACTTGAAGGCGTGGGCTGGAATGCCCTCTATATGGAGAATCATGATCAACCGCGCTCCGTATCCCGTTTTGGCGATCCGGTTCACTATCATAAGGAATCGGCCAAGATGCTGGCTACTTTTTTTATGCTGATGCAGGGGACGCCGTTTATTTACCAGGGGCAGGAAATCGGAATGACGAATGTTGAGTTTGCGGAGCTGAGCGATTATCGAGACGTGGAGATCTACAACTATTACCGCGAGCGGCTGTTGGACGGGAAAGACGTGTCCGAGACGATGCGCAGAATCGCGTACCGGGCAAGGGACAATGCAAGAACGCCGATGCAATGGGATGATACGCTTTATGGCGGCTTTTCCACGGTTGTGCCGTGGATCCGCTGCAATCCGAATTATCATGAGATCAACGTGAAGCAGCAGTTAAATGATCCCGATTCCATTCTCAATTACTATAAAGCCTTGATTCGTCTGCGCAAATCCAGTGAGGCGTTGATCTACGGAACATATGAAGCGGTGCTTCAGGAGCATCCGGAAATATTCGCCTATTCCAGGTCGCTCGGGAACGAGATGTACTTGGTCGTACTCAACTTCTATAGCGGAACACCGGATTTTCAATTCCCTGTCGAGTGGCGTGAGCATCAACCGGAAGTTGTACTCTCGAACTACAAGCGCTCGGAGCGAAGTTTCGGCGAATTCGCTCTACACCCTTATGAAGCGATAGTTTATCGTGTAAACTAAGTTCGTAAGCGATTTCTTGAAATGAGAGGTGAATGCAGCTTGTCACAACCAAACATGATGTCTGCCGCCGTTCTTGATCGCCCTTTATCCATTGGGGTGAAGCAGGTTCCCATTCCGGAGCCAAAGCCGGATGAAGCCTTGATTCAAGTGTATTGCATCGGCATATGCGGTTCGGATGTGCATTACTATGAGCATGGACGGATTGGCAGGTATGAGGTGAAGGAACCGTTGATTCTGGGACATGAGCTTGCCGGCGTTGTCGTAAGGACGGGGGAGAAGGTGAGAAATGTCTCCGCCGGTGACCGCGTGGCCGTGGAACCGGGCGTTACGTGCGGGCGCTGCTCTTATTGTAAAAGCGGACGTTACAACCTGTGTCCGGATGTTGTATTTATGGCCACCCCGCCGGTTGACGGAGCTTGGGCCGAATACGTCGCGGTGCGAAGCGACTTTCTGTTCCGGCTGCCGGATGAAATGTCCTTTGAGGAAGGCGCTTTGCTTGAACCGCTGTCCGTAGGACTTCATGCCGTACGCCGCGGGCGTATGCACCCGGAGGACCGGGTGCTGGTTCTCGGCCTGGGGCCGATTGGCCTGCTTGCTATGGAGGCGGCCAAAATGTCCGGAGCTTCTCAGGTATATGGCAGCGACGTCGTGGAATACCGGCGTAATTTGGCCCTTCAGATGGAAGCCTCCGGCGTGATCAATCCGATGGATGAATCCGTTCCGCAGCGGTTGAACGAACTTACGGGCGGCAAAGGGATTGATCTTATTATTGAAACGTCGGGCAACGCCGGTGCCATCGCGGATTCAATCGGTTATGTGAACCGCGGAGGCCGGATCGTGTATGTAGGTCTGCCGACAAACGATGCCATCCCGGTGGATATCGGCGCTTTGGTTGACGCCGAGCTGGATGTATACGGCGTGTTCCGCTATGCGAACACGTACCCGGCGGCTATACAGATGCTGCAAAACAAGGGCAGCCGCATACGCGATATCATCACCCACCAGTTTTCCTTGGATCAGATCGAGGAAGCTGTAGAGCTTGCTCGTACGCACAAGGACACCAGCGTAAAAGTCATGATCTATCCTCATTCAACCGCATAATATGGTTGCAGCCGGGAGAGCCGCTTCCGGGACCGGCATGTTCAATATTGCCCAAACAACGTCATTGCATCATCATAAAAAGGCACCACTCCAGCATTAGTCGGAGCGGTGCCTTTTCATGATCCAGGTTAGTTCGGGCGTTCATTGCTCATCCAGCTGTCGATACGCAGATCATCGCTGTAGCTGTCGCGAGCCGAAATTTCACCAAGCTTTTGCTCGGCTTCCTCACGGGTATCGAACCCGCCGATGACCGCGATGAAGTCACCGCCAGCGGTCTTAATGAAGGTCACGTCGTCTTCCATATAAATCTCTTCAAGAATAGCAAGGGATTCCCCTTGTGGCATGGCTTCACTGCGGATATAGAAGACCTCGCGCGGGTTTACCGGCTCGCCGGTCGAAGTGAGCTTCAGCTCAATATAGCCGGGGTCTTTATATTCGGATACGGTATGCTTCACGCCATCCTTCAGTTCAACGACAAAACGCATGGCCGAGTCATCCAAAATCACATTTTCATAGACATCCTTCACCAGCGGCAGGGCCAGCATGTCTTTCTTGAGGGTTTCATAATCAAAGTTTCGTACACCGTTAAACGTGAAGATCAGACGGTTTGGTGCATCCCGGTGATCCACGGTGTAGGACGGGACACTGGAAACGGACTTGCCTTCCTGATCAAATTGAATCTTAATCACGTCCTCGGAAGCTTCCGTACCCACGGTAACGCCGTCGGTCCGCTCGCCTCCGCCCCCGAACTGCAGAACCTGAACGATGCTGCCCACCACGGGGACTTTGGCTAAGGCGTTTGCCACCGTCGGGATGTTGACCACGAATAGTACGGCAATGGCAGCTGCAACAACGGACGAATATCTCGTCAAGCGCATGGATCGTTTGCGGGCAGCCGCCTTTTTCTGTGCTGCGGCCATAACATCGGTTAGCTGGGCAGGGATCTCAATGTGTTCGTAGCGTTCTTTTCCTGTCATAGATTATCGACCTCTCCCTCGATTAAATACGATTTTAATTTTCCGATAATGCGGTAGAATCTGGTCTTGACCGTGTTTTCGGACAATGACAGCACATCCGCCATTTCTCGAAAGCGCAGGTCCTCAAAAAACTTCAGAATAATATAGGTTTTCTCTTCTGGCATCAGTCTGTCCAGCGCATCATATAAATCCATTTTCTCTTCCAGCGGTAGGGTATGCTCTGCGGCTGCATAGTCTTGCGTTTGGTCCTCCATATAAGTTACCCGCTTCTTGCGACCGAGATGGTCGATGGCAGCGTTAATGACAATCCGGGTCATCCAGGACTCAAAATACTGCGGCGTGTTCATCCGCTCGTAAGCGAGATATCCCTTATAGGTTGCCTCGGAGACGATATCGAGTGCCTCCTGCTCATTTTTGACATAGCAATAGGCCACCCGGTATAACTTGCTTTTGCATTTCTCAATATTTTCACTGAACTGTTTTGGTTTCGACTCTTTCGCTCTCAGTTCACTCACTCCTAACTACTAGCGCTAGTATTTTATGTCATGGCACGAATTCGTTTTGATCTATTCCTGGTTTAATGGGTTGGATCATGCTCAAGTACTTGAGTGCGCTTGACTGATCATTAGACCCTGGAGCGGGCCAAATAGTTTTAGCCGGGGATAAAAAAGTTGCGGTTGGTGAGATATGCCATCTGATTCGCTTGAAAAATTAATCCGTGGACTTAACAGAAGTCCTTAACGGTGTTACTATATTAACCATATAAAATGTACGGAGGCCAGAACATGTAGGTTTTTCTACCCTAACCAACACAACTAAATACAGAATTGGGGTAGAAAGATGAAGAGGAAATCTTTTCGGTATCTCTGGATAGGTCAGGCGCTCGCCAATAGCGGCGATTTGTTTTACATTGTCGGCCTGATGGCAATTATCTATGGGATTACGGGATCCGCCATGTTGATGGCCATGATACCTTTTGTCACGACGATGGCACGGTTTATAAGCGGGAGCTTTGCGCCCGTGTTGATGGATAAATACAGCCTCAAGTCGCTGCTTGCTTCGTCGCAAATCGGGAAAACGGCCGTGTTGTTCCTATTGTTAATGACCTACTATGTGCTGGGAGAGCAGGAGGTGACGGTCTATGCGATCCTCGGATTCGTATTCCTCATCTCTTTGCTTGATGGCTGGGCTGCACCTGCAAGCCATGCCATGCTGCCGCGTCTGGTGGATGCCACCGAGCTGACGAAAGCGAATAGCTTTGTTGCCATCGTGGAGCAGCTAATTCAACTGGGGGGCTGGGCCGTTGGGGGACTGCTGGTCGTAGTCTTGGGCGGAAGCAACGTAATATGGCTGACCTTTGCCCTAGCCCTCGCCGCCGCAGTCTTCATGAAGCTTATAGAGGATCGGCATGAATCCACCCAGGAACAGAAAGAGAAGGCTCACGTTTCGAATTGGCGCTCCATTCAGGAAGGCTGGACACTCATTTGGAAACAGCCTTCTCTTCGGGCAATTCATGTGATTTATGTATTGGAGACGATGGCGGGCGTGATTTGGATCGCAGCGACCATCTACGTGTATGTAGCCGATGTGCTGCACAGGGAGGAGGCATGGTGGGGATATATCAACGCAAGCTTTTTCCTAGGACTCATGCTGGGTGGACTGTTTGGAATGAGAAACGCGGGGCTGATCGACCGCAACATCCGCAAGTTCGTCATCTGCTCTTCCTTCGGCATTAGTATCATGACGTTCGGTTTTGGATTGACCTCGGTGCCTTGGCTGGCCCTGGTGTTCTCGGCAGGCTTCGGCGTTTTTGAACAGCTTAAGGCAGTCTCGCTTCAGACTACACTGCAGCGGGGCGTATCTGTCCATGTATTGCCAAAAGTGTACGCAGCTCAAAGCGCGCTTGTTTCGCTGGTATTCGGATTATCCACCCTGTTGTTTGGGTTCATAACCGATGAATTCGGCGTTCGGGCTACGTACATCATCGCTGCCACGGTATTGTTCATCTCGGGATGTTACGCATTACGGATACGAACGAGATTGCCGGAGTTAGGGGAGGGGCTTGAACAAGGACGGATCGGATAATCAATAAACAAAAGGCGAGCTTAAAGCTCGTCTTTTTTGCATGCATAAATCGCGGGGCGATACTAGTTTGAAAATATTTGGAAATCCGGTTGACAATCCATCTACTACGTATTACGATATACCTGTAGTAGGTCACACTGAATACCGACATCACTGAACAATGAGGTTGCAAAAATATTTTAAAGAAGTTGTTGACACCCCCTGCTACTCAGTATTACAATGTACGTGTAATGAGTAATACTTAATAGTGTGTTTTTCCAAACGCTATTAAGTAAAAATTTCCTTCGGTACTATGTTATACTGAATATAGGTAATACTAAGTAGGGGAGGGCGAAATAGAGGAGGCTTTCGAATATGGAAAATTTAACTGAAATGCTGAAGGGTTCGCTGGAAGGCTGTGTGCTGGAAATCATCAGCCGCCGTGAAACCTATGGTTACGAGATTACCCGCCGTCTGAACGAGCTTGGGTTTACCGAAGTCGTGGAAGGAACGGTCTACACCATACTCGTGCGGTTAGAAAAGAAAAAGCTGGTGAACATTGAAAAGAAACCGTCAGACATGGGGCCTCCGCGCAAGTTTTACTCACTTAATGAGGCTGGCCGCCAGGAGCTTGAATCGTTTTGGGAAAGGTGGGATTTCTTATCATCAAAAATCAACGTCTTGAAGTCAATCTAGCCTCATAAGATATTCCGTCCGATATTTTTGGAGTGCCTTGTTCCGCTTTATATAAAAGGAGGAAAATTATATGTTGGAAATGTTCAAAAAAATGATTGGTGATAAAAAAGAGTACAAAATGATGATGGCACGGGTTGAAGCCCTGCCTGAGGACTACCAGTTTGTATTTAAGAAAATTCAAAACTACATGTGGAATTTCTCAGCGGGCAACGGGATGGATATGCTGCACATGCAGTATGAATTAATCGAGTTGTTCGAAGCCGGAGCAGCTGAAGGCAGACAAGTGCTGGAAATCACCGGGGAAGACGTGGCGTCCTTTGCTGACGAACTAGTAGCAAACGCTAAAACCTATGTAGCCAAGTATCGGGAAGATTTGAATCAGAGTATCATGAACCGATTGGGTAAAAAATAAATTCAATAGATCATACCGACTGATTAGCTGGTTACTAATGTGAATTGCCACCTTCGCTATTCAGTTAATTTTTAACCCGGTAGTAAGTTATACAGATTATCAGTAATACTAAATAGTTGGGTGCAGGCAACCTAGCTCCGCAAGGCGCTAATTATGAGGAGGAAAAAATATGAGGAATGCAGCGATTTCTGTAAAAGGGTTAAAAAAATCCTTTAAAGACAAGGAAGTTTTAAAGGGGGTGGATTTTGAAGTGCGGCGTGGGGAAATTTTCGCGCTGCTGGGCTCAAATGGAGCAGGCAAGACAACGACAGTCAACATTCTCTCAACGCTGATGAAGCTCGATGGCGGCCAAGTAGGTATTTGCGGCTTTGACGTCCAGCGTCAACCGGATCATGTTCGCCAGAGCATCAGCCTGACAGGGCAGTTCGCAGCTTTAGACGGCATGCTTACCGGGCGGGAAAACCTGATGATGATTGCCAAGATGCGGGGAGTTTCCAATCCAGCTCAAGTCGCCGACGATCTGCTTGCAAGATTCAGCCTGACCGATGCGGCTAGCCGCCGGGCAGATAAATATTCCGGCGGGATGAAGCGCCGGCTTGACATCGCCATGAGCCTGATCGGGACACCGGCCGTCATTTTTCTCGACGAACCGACGACAGGGCTTGACCCCGAAGCGCGGATTGAGGTCTGGAATACCGTCAAGGAGCTTGCCGGCGGCGGCACGACCATCTTGCTGACGACCCAGTACCTAGAGGAAGCCGAACAACTGGCGGACCGCATCGCCATTCTGCATGGCGGAAAAATCATCACGACCGGTACCCTTACCGAACTCAAAGAGATGTTCCCGCCAGCCAAAGTGGAGTACATTGAGAAGCAGCCGACATTGGAGGAAATTTTCCTCGCGATCATCGGCAACAAGGAGGCGATGTAAATGAAAAGCAAAACAGGGGTGTTACTAGGGCGTTTAATGCGAAACATCATGCGCAGCCCGGACACAATTATCACGGTGGCGATTACGCCGATTATGATGATGCTGCTGTTTGTCTACGTATTTGGCGGCGCCATAGAGACAGGTACGGACAATTACGTCAATTATTTATTGCCGGGAATTTTGCTGATGGCTATCGCATCCGGCGTTGCTTACACTTCCTTGCGGCTGTTTACGGATGTAAAGAGTGGGTTGATGGCGCGTTTCATTACCATGCCGATCAAGCGCTCGTCGGTATTGTGGGCTCACGTATTGACCTCACTTGTTTCCAATGCGCTTACTGTCGTGGTGGTTTTCCTCGTCGCGCTCTTGATGGGCTTCCGCTCCGGCGCCGATATCCTGGATTGGCTCGCAGTAGCTGGGATACTCGGGTTGTTTACGCTGGCGCTGACATGGCTGGCGGTCATTCCCGGATTGACAGCGGGGTCTATGGAAGGGGCGACAGCCTACTCGTACCCGCTAATTTTCCTGCCGTTTATTAGTTCGGCCTTTGTCCCCACCGAAACCATGCCTAAAATTGTCCGTGCGTTTGCTGAGAACCAGCCCGTGACTTCAATCGTGAATGCGATTCGTGCCCTCTTATATGAAGGGACGGTTGGCAACGATATCTGGATCGCGCTTGCCTGGTGTGTCGGCATCATGGTCATCGCTTACTTCTTCGCCAGTAAAACATTTAAACGCCAGTTAGGGTAAGTAACCCATTGGGAATGTGGAGAAATTGACGTAACAGAGGCCCTCCCGTGTTACCCAGGGGAGGGCCTCTTTTGGAATGCTATGGTGTTACCGTGAAGGACCGATCGCAATCCAGGACATGAAACCATAGGCGAGATTGCAGTTAGGCTGGCGGCTCACTTCAAGGACGGCGGTATCCTCGCGCTGGGATTTCAGAGAGATTTGGAAGCCAGGATTGTTGCTCATCCCCACAATGATATAGTTGATCCCACCAAAGGCTTCCTCGAATTGGACGGTTACCTCGGTTAACGTCTCAGCTCCAAATACAAATGGCGTCATGCCGAATTGCTGCAGCTTCGGCTGGCCAGGTGTGCTGCGCACTGGCGTAAAGCATAAATGTTCTTCCGTTACTGCGCCTTTAGCCAATTGTTGTCCGGTAACGGCTCCTTCGGCCAGATGGGTGCTTGTGACGGCGCCGTTTGCAAGCTTATCGCTATCAATGGAGCCTTCGGCTAAGGTGAAGTCGTTGAAGGCATCCGGACCGAGATGCTTGCTGCTGATAGTTCCATTGGCAATTTGCGCGCCTGTGAGTGAGGCGTCGGCAACGTGAGCGCCGGTGATGGAGGCATCCGCAATCTTGCTGCCGTCAATGGAGCCATCAGCTAACGAGAAGTTATCGAAGGCATCTGGTCCGAGGTGCTTGCTGCCGATAGTTCCGTCGGCAATTTGCGCGCCAGTCAGGGAGCCGTTAGCAACGTGCGATCCTGTGATGGAGGCCTTAGCAATCTTGCTGCCGCCAATGGAACCTTTGGCTAACGAGAAGTCGTTGAAGACATCCGGTCCGAGGTGCTTGCTGCTAATAGTTCCGTCAGCAATCTGCGCACCAGTCAGGGAGCCGTCAGCAACATGCTTGCCGGTGATGGAGGCATCCGCAATCTTGCTGCCGTCAATGGAGCCATCAGCTAAAGAGAAGTTATCGAAGGCATCTGGTCCGAGGTGCTTGCTGCCGATAGTTCCGTCGGCAATTTGCGCGCCCGTGAGCGAACCATCTACAACGTGCGATCCAGTGATGGAATCCTCCGCAATCTTGCTGCCGTTAATGGAGCCATCGGCTAACGAGAAGTTATCGAAGGCATCCGGACCGAGGTGCTTGCTGCCGATAGTTCCGTCGGCAATTTGTGCGCCTGTCAGGGAGCCATCAGCAATGTGCGCGCTAGTGATGGAATCCTCCGCAATCTTGCTGCCGTTAATGGAGCCATCAGCTAACGAGAAGTTATCGAAGGCATCTGGTCCGAGGTGCTTGCTGCTAATAGTTCCGTCGGCAATTTGCGCGCCCGTGAGCGAACCATCTACAACGTGCGATCCAGTGATGGAATCCTCCGCAATCTTGCTGCCGTTAATGGAGCCATCAGCTAACGAGAAGTTATCGAAGGCATCCGGTCCGAGGTGCTTGCTGCTAATAGTTCCATCTGCAATCTGTGCACCAGTCAGGGCGCCGTCAGCAACGTGCGATCCTGTGATGGAGGCCTTAGCAATCTTGCTGCCGCCAATGGAACCTTCGGCTAACGAGAAGTCGTTGAAGACATCCGGTCCGAGGTGCTTGCTGCTAATAGTTCCATCTGCAATCTGTGCACCAGTCAGGGCGCCGTCAGCAACGTGCGATCCTGTGATGGAGGCCTTAGCAATCTTGCTGCCGCCAATGGAACCTTCGGCTAACGAGAAGTCGTTGAAGACATCCGGTCCGAGGTGCTTGCTGCTAATAGTTCCGTCGGCAATTTGTGCGCCAGTCAGGGAGCCATCAGCAATTTGCGCGCCCGTGAGCGAACCATCTACAACGTGCGATCCAGTGATGGAATCCTCCGCAATCTTGCTGCCGTCAATGGAGCCATCGGCTAACGAGAAGTTATCGAAGGCATCTGGACCGAGATGTTTGCTGCCGATAGCTCCGTCAGCAATCTGCGCACCAGTCAGTGAGCCGTCAGCAACATGCTTGCCGGTGATGGAATCCTCCGCAATCTTGTTGCCTGTCACCGATCCATCAGTTAACGAAAAGCTATTGAAGGCATCCGGTCCGAGGTGCTTGCTGCTAATAGTTCCGTCAGCAATCTGCGCACCAGTCAGTGAGCCGTTAGCAACGTGCGATCCTGTGATGGAGGCCTTAGCAATCTTGCTGCCTGTCACCGATCCATCAGTTAACGAAAAGCTATTGAAGGCATCTGGTCCCAGGTGCTTGCTGCCGATAGTTCCGTCGGCAATCTGCGTGCCTGTGAGCGAACTATCTACAACGTGAGCGCCAGTAATGGAGGCATTAGCAATCTTGCTGCCGTCAATGGAGCCTTCGGCTAATGTGAAGTCGTTGAAGGCATCCGGACCGAGATGCTGGCTGCCGATCGCCCCGTTGGCAATTTGCGCACCAGTCAGGGAACCTTCAGCAACATGCGTGCCAGTGATGGAAGCCTTAGCAATCTTGCTGCCGTCAATGGATCCATCGGCTAACGAGAAGTTATCGAAGGCATCCGGTCCTAGGTGTTGTCTGCCGATGGCTCCGTCAGCAATTTGCGCACCAGTCAGTGAGCCTTCGGCAATCTGCACGCCTGTGAGCGAACCATCCGCAACGTGTTCGGCGGTGATGGAAGCCTTAGCAATGTTGCTACCGGTCACCGATCCCTCGTCTAGGGTAAAGTTATCGAAGGCATCTGGTCCTAGGTGCTGTCTGCCGATGGCTCCGTCAGCAATTTGCGCACCAGTCAGTGAGCCTTCGGCAATCTGCACGCCCATGAGCGAACCATCCGCAACGTGTTCGGCGGTGATGGAAGCCTTAGCAATGTTGCTGCCGGTCACCGATCCCTCATCTAGAGTGAAGTTATCGAAGGCATCCGGTCCTAGGTGTTGTCTGCCGATGGCTCCGTCAGCAATTTGCGCACCAGTCAGTGAGCCTTCGGCAATCTGCACGCCTGTGAGCGAACCATCCGCAACGTGTTCGGCGGTGATGGAAGCCTTAGCAATGTTGCTGCCGGTCACCGATCCCTCATCTAGAGTGAAGTTATCGAAGGCATCCGGTCCTAGGTGTTGTCTGCCGATGGCTCCGTCAGCAATTTGCGCACCAGTCAGTGAGCCTTCGGCAATCTGCACGCCTGTGAGCGAACCATCCGCAACGTGTTCGGCGGTGATGGAAGCCTTAGCAATGTTGCTGCCGGTCACCGATCCCTCATCTAGAGTGAAGTTATCGAAGGCATCCGGTCCTAGGTGTTGTCTGCCGATGGCTCCGTCAGCAATTTGCGCACCAGTCAGTGAGCCTTCGGCAATCTGCACGCCTGTGAGCGAACCATCCGCAACGTGTTCGGCGGTGATGGAAGCCTTAGCAATGTTGCTGCCGGTCACCGATCCCTCATCTAGAGTGAAGTTATCGAAGGCATCCGGTCCTAGGTGCTGTCTGCCGATGGCTCCGTCAGCAATTTGCGCACCAGTCAGTGAGCCTTCGGCAATCTGCACGCCTGTGAGCGAACCATCCGCAACGTGTTCGGCGGTGATGGAAGCCTCCGCAATCATGCTGCTGGTCACCGATCCTTCATCTAGGGTAAAGTTATCGAAGGCATCCGGTCCGAGATGCCGGCTGCCGATGGTCCCATCGGCAATTTGAGCTCCTGTGAGAGAGCCGTTCGCAACGTGTTCGGCGGTGATGGAAGCCTTAGCAATCTTGCTGCCGTCAATGGATCCATCGGCTAACGAGAAGTTGTTGAAGGCATCTGGTCCGAGATGCCGGCTGCCGATGGCTCCGTCAGCAATTTGCGCACCAGTCAGTGAGCCTTCGGCAATCTGCACGCCTGTGAGCGAACCATCCGCAACGTGTTCGGCGGTGATGGAAGCCCCCGCAATCATGCTGCCAGTAACCGATCCTTCGTCTAGGGTGAAGTTATCGAAGGCATCCGGTCCGAGATGCCGGCTGCCGATGGTCCCATCGGCAATTTGAGCTCCTGTGAGAGAGCCGTTCGCAACGTGAGTACCGGATATCGTCTCCTTCGCAATCTTACTTCCCGTAATTCCACGGTCCTGCACATGTTCCGTTGTGATTGCACTGGCTTCGATATGCTGCGAACCGATGCTAGAAATTTGCAGGTGATGGGGAAGAACGGCGCCCTCCGCCAACTGCCTCGATTTAACGGCCCCCGGCTGTAAATGATCGACGCCAACACTGTCCGGCTGCAGGTGGACATGACCGACAGACTGATTTCCTAGATGTGCTGCGTTGACCGAGTACGGCGCCAAATGATGGCTCTGAATCGAGAACAATTCAACATGCTTGGAGCTCACAGCACCTTCGGCGATATGTCCGCTCTGGATCGATTCTCCGGCGACATGCTCAGGAAGGACGGCGCCGTTTGTAATATGTGCGGATTCTATGCTCTCGGCTTGAATGTGCCGGGCAGTGACAGAGCCGGAAGCAAGATGGCGGCCGGTCACAGATCCTTCATCCATATGCTGTGATTTGACAATATCCACGCCCAGGTGGTCAGACTGGACGCTCGCTTCTTGCAGATGCACTGCTGAAATGGAGAGAGGCTTGATCTTATCGCCGCTCACGGCATTCGCTTGCAATGCGGTTCCCGAGACCGACGAAGGCGAGAGATGGGCTTCTGAAATGGATTGTGATCTGATTTTTACGCCCGGGATGCTGCCGTCTGCAAACAACGCTTCTGCAGAGCGGCTTTCGTCAGCCAGATGGCTTAACGTGATGGATTTTTTCTTCAAGTGATAGCCATGAATGGCTTCCTGCACGATATGTTTGCCCAGGATGGATTCCAGTCCCAGATGCGCGCCCTCTACAGCTTGCGGAGCAATTTTCTCCGAAGTAACGGCCTTATTCTGAATCGCTTCTGAAGTTACCGAATACGGCGAGAAGTGAGTGGATTGAACCGCTTTTGGAGCTATTTTGCCAGCGGAGACACTGCTCTCAGCTAGTTTATTTGAAGTTACAGCCAGGTCTGTCAATTTATCCGTGGACACGCTTTCCGGAGACAGCTTCAGCGAGGTTACCGCATGGTCCCCCAAATGTCGTGGTGCAATGACCCCATCGCCGATTGAGGACTCCACAATGCTGCCTGCAGCAATTTTATCTGTTGTTACCGCTCCCTGGGCGAGCGCTTGTGACCGTACGCTTCCCTTCTGCAGATGGCGGCTGGCCACAGAGCCATCGGTCAGATGCGGCTCGCGAACCGCACCATTTTGCAGGGCTTCAGCACCTACACTGCCTGCTGACAAGTGCTGCTGTTGAATGGCTTCGCTGGCAATATTTCCGGAGGTTACGCCATGTTTAGCAATAATGGCTCCGCCAACCGATCCAAGCGCAAGCTTTTGGCTGGTCACGCTTTCGGGTGCCAGCATCTCTTCGCCGACGGATGCAGGCTGAAGATGCTGCTTCCCGATCGCTCCGTCTGCCAGATGTTGTTCTGCGATCGTTTTGGGCTGAATGGCACGCCCTATGACGCTCTGAGGCGCGAAATGCTGAGGTAAGATGCTGCCCTCTGCAATATGCTCTGCATTTACAGTATCCGCAGCGAGATGCCGGGTTTGAATGGCATCCGATGCAATCTGATCCGATTCTACCGCACCCTTAGCCAAATGGCGTGTTTGAACGGCTTCATTGGCAATTTTGTTAGGGAGTATGCTCTGATCCGCGATTTTCGAAGCCGTAACCGCTTGTTCAACCAGCTTTACCGTGTGGACGGATTGATCGGCAAGCTTGGAACTGGTGACACTGGAATCAGACAGATGGCGGGCGGATACAGCGTTGATGTTGATCTGATCGGAACCGATGGAGCCGGGCTGGATTTGCTCTGATCCTATGGCTCTGTCCGCTAAATGTCGGGAGCTGAGCGAGCCTTCTTTAATATGCCCGGCGTTGATGGCACCGTCTGCAATTAGGCCTGGCCCGATGCTGCCGGCAGCAATGTGCTTCGCAGTTACGGCCTCGCTGGTCAAATGTTTGCTTTCGATGCTTTGCGGTTTTATGTGAGAACCTGAGATGGTGTCATCGGCGATTTTTTTGCCTGTTACGGCTTCGTCACGGATTTTGGTTGAAGTGACTGCATCCTCTGCAATCTTGGAGCTATGGACGCTCTCATTAGCGAGATGTCGGGTTTCTACGGCGCTGGATGCGATTTTGTCCCCTTGAACCGATTGGTCTTCGAGCAGGTCGCTTGTCACGAGGAGCTGTTGCAGATGACGTGCAGTAATAGCCCCATCTGCGATTTTGTCGCTGACCACGGCGTGGTCTGCCAGTTTTTGTGAAGTTACACTACCATCCTTGATCTTGCTAGCATTTACGGAACCGTCCCGAAACTTGCGCGTAGATAAGATGCCATCCATCAAATGTTCTCCTGTGACTGATAATGGTGCGATTTTTCCGGAAGTTACAGATTCATCGGCAAGGTGCAGACTAGTGATGCTGTAATCCTGTATAGCTTCAGGTCCGACGGCACCACGTGACAGCTTGGATGCTGTGACAGCTCTCGAAGCGATCCGGCTTTCGGTTACCGCATATTCCCCTATGTCCTCTGTATATATGAATGCGCCCTTAATTTCAGGCATTTCCTTTTCCAAAATCAACTGCACATGCTCGTTCTCCATCTCTGGAAGGGATGGGGGATCGTTAGGCATGGTCGGGGGTTCAGCGGCTACAGCATCTTCTGTAGGTATGATAGCCTCTTCGTCAGAAGTCGATAGTGGGGTGTTTTCTTTATTTTCTTTGTTTTCTTCTTGTTTTAATTCCATGAGGCCGATAAGATCCTCATCCAGATCCATAATGGTTGCTGCTGAGAGGATATGGGCATCTTTATCTTTTTTGTGGCTGCGTCCTTTATTTCGCTCAAGCAGATCGAATTCCCTTGTAGTGGGATCTACCCTGTAGGGCTGGGAAGAGGAAGATGATGGGCTTTTCTTCTTTTTCTTCAAAACAACACGCTCCTTCCGAATACTCATCGTCTTCGGTATCATATGCAGCCGTTTAGGCGGCTGTCACTGGTCTTTTGGGATTCGACACACGAAAGGGCAGCGTAACATGGAAAAGGACCCGGCCAAAGGCCGAGTCCTTGATTGAGCGCTAAAAAGCACATATAAAATTTAACCCCTGACGGCCGATAACGGCTGTACAGTCGGTTCCGTATTTGAAGTATTTTCAAGAATCTTTGCTTCTAAAACGACAAAAGCCCTGCCTCTCTTTCGTCCTTGCGGCTCCGATGACCGCGCCAGTGTGAATCAGAAATCCGTTCCATAAAACTCATACTCTAGGGTCATAAAATAGGAATTTGCACTTCAACAGAGATGTAAATAACCATGTTTCGAGGAACTAACGGGGTTAAACTTCATGTAACAATTACTTATTATAGCACAGTTGCTCGCAATAAGCAAAGATATTCAAATGTATATTAGAATGTTATGCAAAAACGCTTGATTTTTTCTGGAAATCCAACGATATTCATATTAACAGTTTTTTCTTGCAAATTCTGCTGTTGGGCTCTTAAGCTTGTAGCATCATGTCGAATACGTTCGGATTCACACCTGCCTTGCCGATGTTTATTATCTGTTAATGAAAGTAGGCGTTCCATGCAACTGTATAAGTCTTTTCTTAAACAGCTAATCCGGAACTATATGATCGGGTCCATTGCAGCTGTGCTTGTTGTGGGTGGCGTATTAATGGTAACAACTCTGGAAATTCCTTTTGAGGAAGGCGCGCGTCTTGTGGTCATACTGGCTATTTCGTTCATGGTGATGATGGCGTCGGAGCTGACCGTCTTTCTTCGGTATTTACGACCGATTCACGCGGGCTTTGATGAAGGCCATACGGATTTGGAAACGTTGGAAAAAGCATATTTGAGTATACACCGCATGCCGCGTATGGTGGTATACCGCATATTCGGACCTCATCTGCTCGGTTTGTCACTTCCGGCTATACTGCTTACGGTTTGGATGATGGAGCAGGGAAAACTGAATTTTCCGCCGTTCTATATATGGCTGGCTTGCCTGGGGGCGGTCTTGCTAGCCAGCTGTCATGCCATGATCGAATTCTTCCTGACGATTGCTGCTATCCGTCCGCTGATCAAGGAGATCCGGCGGCAGGCGTTGTCGCGATATGGCGTGGATTTTTCCCTTGAGGGCCATGTATTCATGGCGATTCGGACGAAGTTTCTGCTGAGCACGATGCTGATCGGCACCTTTCCGCTGTTTCTGTTCAGTCTAGCGGTGCAGATCCGCCTGGAGGGGCTCAGTCAGATTGTAGCTCAGCAGTACTGGGGTTGGGCGGGATTTATATTGCTGCTGGGTGTCGGTTTTGCTTATATCGGCGCTTGGCTCTTGACCCAGGATTTACAGCGGCCGATCCGGCAGCTGTACCGGGCGATGAATGAGATTAAGGAAGGACGTCTGATCCAGACCTCCAATCTCTATTCCGATGAATTTTCCAATTTGATCGCTGGTTTCAATATGATGGTTCGCGGTCTGCAGGTGCGGGAGGAGCGGAACCGCAAGCTGCTGGACAGCTACTTTGCTGCCCTGGCAGCGGCGCTGGATGCCAGAGATCCTTACACAGCAGGACATTCGCTTCGGGTGGCGGAATACTCGGTATTAATCGGCCAGCTGGCGGGACTCAGCGAAGTGCAGGTTGATCTTTTGCACAAGACGGCATTGCTGCATGATATCGGTAAAATCGGGGTCCGGGACAACATTTTGCTGAAGGAAGGAAAGCTGACGGCAGAGGAGTTCGATCAGGTAAAGGCCCACCCGGCTCAAGGAGAGAACATTCTGCTGCAGATCGAGCCTGCCGATGCGATGGCGCCTTATCTGGAGGGAGTGCGATCCCATCATGAGCGTTATGACGGGGGCGGATATCCTGATGGGTTGAAGGGGAAGGAAATCCCGCTGTTTGGCCGGATTATTGCTGTTGCCGATGCCTATGATGCCATGACGTCGGATCGGCCCTACCGCAGCGGCATGAAATCCGTTGATGCCTTGAACATATTAGAAGCCGGTAGGGGAACCCAGTGGGATCCCGATTATGCGGGCATGTTCGTTAAATATATGAAAGCGGAGAAGAAGGTCATTACGATCCGCTAGAGGTGACAAGCAGGGAATCGCAGCTGGGTCTGTGGAATAGGAATAAGAAGGAGACCGTACCTTGCAGGTAAACGGCCTCTTTTTTGTGTGGCTGTCGTTAACATATCACTGGACCCCAGGGCAGCCAGACAAGTGTTGCGATTTTCATGCTGCTTCTGCCAGTTGGCTAGAGATGAATGAAATATGGATATCATATCATCTGGTGAGTCGCATACCGTCTCATCGTGATGACATCGTTTGCCAGGATTCAGAGAAACTTCTACGGGGTATACACAAGTACAGGCAATTCTACATTTCATCATTCATTACTCTAAGAGGAGCTGATATTTATGGATAGCAACGTATTTAAAGGGAAATGGAAACAGATGAAGGGTGAAGCGAAGAAGCAATGGGGCAAATTGACGGATGACGATCTTGATGTGATCGACGGCGAGAAAGATAAATTGGTTGGCAAGCTGCAGGAACGCTACGGACATACGAAGGATGCGGCGGAGCGTGAATATACGGATTGGAGTTCAAGATACCGCGACTAGTCTTGAGGAAGATAAGGGAGGCAGAACGAATCATGTTGGAATCCCGGGTTGTGACCGGCAAGGTGATCGATATTCGTGACGGCAAGGTGTTTACCTTACACGGAGACATGGTCAGCACCTATCATTTGGGATACTATGAGATGATGAATGAGGAAGTTCTCCCTGTCGCAGACAGTCAGCAGGCGGCATTGTCCACCGCGGGGCTTATGGCGGAGGAAACGGCCGAATCCTCCGGCCGGCTCCGCAGGGAGTGGAAACCGCTGACCAGCTTCATAACCGCTTGGAGAAAGAGTGCAAATCGAGCCTGATTTGCGCTCTTTTTTTTTGTCTTTTTATGCTTGGATGTTCAGGTTATGCGCCATGAGAAATTCATGTGAGTTTTATATTTAAAAAGTCATATTGACTTGGGTCCGATGCGGTGTAGAATGGGGTCAAAAGGAAGTATGATCAGCCCATTTGAAGTCATCGAAGGAGTGTATCACCATCAAGGCTGTCCAGGTTATTCACAAGCCGCACAAACAGGTTTCGCATCAGCGTAAACATTTGATGACGGCCACATGGGAAGGGGTGCCGGCTGTCATCTTGCAGACACTGTTGGGCGGTCCCTTCTTGACAGGGTATTTATTGTACTTAGGTGCGGAATCCAGTGAGGTTGGGTTTGTTCTGGCTGTCACTACGCTGTTCAACGTACTTCAGATTCTGGTTGCGTACCTGATCCAGCGCCTGCAGTACCGCAAGAAGGCGATGATTGTCTTCACCTTTATGCACCGCATTTTGTGGGGGGCCACGGGGATCATCCCGTTGATCTTCCCGGAACGATGGTGGATTCCGGTGTTTATGATCCTCTATATGGCCGCCTTTATTGCCAATACCGTATCCGGTATGCTCTGGACCTCGCTGATCAGCGATATGGTGCCGTCCAAGGTCCGGGGACGTTATTTTGGCATACGTAATACCATCTTGAATGCGCTCGGCGCCTTGACCCTGTTTGTTGGCGGGATCATCCTGGACCGTGTTCCCGGCGGCGGGGGCTTTCTTATTCTGTTCATCATCTCTTGGATCGCCATTGCTTCGAACTTATCCTTATTCTTTTTATACCCTGACCCTCCCTTCGAGCACTCGAGCGAGCGTCAGTTTAAGGCGATGATCCGAAAGCCGCTGTCGGATACCACATTTATCAAATCTACACTGTTTCTGGCGGGCTGGCTCTTTCTGCAGACGTTGATTGTTCCGCTCTACTCGTATGCCATGCTGGACATCCTGCATATCTCGTATTCGGTCGTATCCATTATGACCGTTGCACAGACCGTGATCATGATGATCGGTTTCTACGTATGGGGGAATTTGAATGCGCGCTACCGCAACAGAACCTTGCTCTATTGGACATTGCCGCTAATTGCGGGGTCATGCTTGACATGGGGCTTGCTGTCCGTCCTGCCCATGATTCCGGTGCTGCTGCTGTCTCATATGCTGCTTGGTGCCGGCGTAGGTGGCTTTAACCAGCTTGCCTTTAACTTTATGATCGGGGATACGCCGAAAAGCGAACGACCAATGTTTATCGCCGTATACTCCGCCATCACGGGGTTTACCTCTTTTCTAGGTCCCGTGCTGGGCGGGTTCATATTCAAAAGGATCGCAGATGCACCGGACTGGGTAGCCCGATATGGCTTCCAAACCACAGTGGGCCTGCTGATGGTGCTCATTGCTTTGACGGTGGGGCGGAGAGTGCTTCGTGCTGCTTAGAAGAGCGGCAGGCTGCAGAGGCCTTTCATGTTATTCATATTTCATATCATGAATTGAGGGAGGGTGTGAGGTGGAGTGGTTGCACTCGTAGTCGGGGCCACAGGGCTTGTGGGTCGTATGGTAGCCGAAGAACTGCTGGGCCGTGAGGAGGTGGAGGAGGTCCGCGTGCTGGTACGAAGACTTCCTGATGTTGCGCATCCCAAGCTGTTGCCTATTCTGGTGGAATGGGATCAGCTAGATCGATATAGCGAAGCTTTTTCCGGCGTCCATAGCGTGTATTGCTGCCTGGGAACAACGATCAAAAGGGCCGGTTCCCAGCAGCAGTTCCATAAAGTGGATGTGGACTATGTCATCAAGACAGCGGAGCTGGCTAAGCGGCACGGGGTAAGACAATTTATGGCGGTCAGCTCCGCAGGCGCCAATCCGAAGGTGCGTAATTTTTATCTTCGGACCAAGGGAGAGGTTGAAGAGAAGCTGGCGAAGATTGGTTTTTGGGGGCTGCATCTGTTCAGACCGTCATTACTGCTGGGCGAGCGGCCCGAGTGGCGGTTTGGAGAGCGGGTGGCATCGGTTCTCATGACTTCCCTCGACTTTGCATTCAAAGGTCCGAAGCTGGCCCCATACCGGGCTATACCTGCGAGAAAAGTAGCCAAGTCGATGGTGAATATCGGCTTAACGGATATGAAAGGCCACCATGTGTATACCAATGAAGTCATCCATGTTCTCGGCGAGGCTGCCGATTAAATTTGCCAGAGTACCTGTGGCAGATTACAATGTACACAGATAGGAATACATAGAAAGGGTGACAAAACATGAGTAAACATATCATATCGACCAACAAAGCCCCTGGAGCTATCGGACCATACAGCCAAGCTGTTGAAATCAATGGATTTGTGTATACTTCAGGCCAACTGGGATTGAATCCGGAAACAGGGGAATTCGGTGAAGGGGTTCAGGAGCAAGCGAAGTTGTCGCTCAACAACGTAAAGGCGATTCTTGAAGCAGCCGGGACAAGCCTCGACCACGTGGTGAAAACCACCGTATTTTTGAAGGATATGAACGATTTTGCAGCGGTGAACGAAGTGTACGGCAGCTTCTTCTCCGAGCCATACCCAGCACGCAGCGCCGTTGAGGTTGCTCGTTTGCCGAAGGACGGACTGGTTGAGATTGAGGTCATCGCCGTTAAGCAATAAGCGATTATCAATGTAAAAAGGAGCTTTGCCTGCATTGGCAAAGCTCCTTTTTTAAGAGACAAGAAAGTATAAAGATCCGAGGCTCAGCATCCTTATCTCGCAAGAAAAACTTCCTGTCTTCTGAGAAAGTACGTCGATGGACGTTTTTCTTATGTTTATTGGAGATCGTGCACATTGAGTAATACGAACCTACGTTCTATAATAAACGGAGAAGCAAGTATATAGGTCAAACTAATAATAGGGAGGGGATATCTTGGGGATGGAGCCTAATATGAATAAGAATATTCGAGAATGGATGGAGCAATATCAGGTATCCGGTTTAAGCATGGCACGGATTGCTGAAGGTCATATTCGGGTGGCAGAAAGCTACGGCACTTTGGAAGCTGGAACCGGCAACATGGTAACCGGACATTCAATATTTAATGCTTGTTCGATCAGTAAATTCGTTACCTCGATGCTCGTTATGAAGCTGGTTGGTCAAGGGCTGCTGGATTTGGATGAAGATGTTAATGTTAAACTTACCACCTGGAAAGTTCCAGAGAACGAATTCACCCGGCATAGCAAAGTGACCCTCCGAACATTATTGTGCCATCAGTCGGGAATCATGGATCCTGAAGGCAGTTTTGGCGAATGGGACTCCGCGCATGGTTTCCCTTCTATGGTAGAACTGTTGGAGGGAAGGACGCCATATTGCAATGAAGCGATTCGTGTCACATATGAGCCCGGGAGTGAATTTGCATACTCGGATGCCGGTTTTTGCATCATTCAATTGCTGATCGAAGACGTGTCTCGTAAGCCATTTCAGGTGCTGATGAAGGAGCAGGTATTTGAACCGTTAAATATGAAGGACAGTATACTGAATCCGACCATTTCCCAATCCATAAGCGGACAGTTATCATGTGGCCATAACAAGAACGGGGAGTTAGTTCAGGGCAAATATCCGATGTACCCCTACGCGGCAGCATCCGGTTTATGGACCACACCATCCGATCTAGCCATCTTGGCGATTGAATTCATGGATTCTTTAAATGGCAGAAGCAGAATAGGGTTATCCGAGGATAGAGCGAAGGAATGGATTACTCCTCAATGCAGCAAGGAATGGACCGGGCTGGGTGTTTTTTTGGGTGAGTCTGATCAAGAGGTTGAGGTTTCATCACTCGGATGGGGTGTAGGATTTCAATGCATGATGACCATGCGGCCGTATTCAGGGAAGGGGATCATAATCATGACAAATACAGATCTGGGTGTTCATCAATCCAAGGGGATTATAGGAGATATTCAAAGATCAATGGAATAGAACCCTTTCAACCCCTTGGATTAGATCAACAACAGTCTTTACGTTTGATCGAGTAGGAAGCGAATCGAAAGCAAGAAACTTCTCTTTTGCGTAAGATCCGGTCTCGGTTTAATACCGGGATCTTCTCCGATTGCGCGTAAAGAAGAGCCATATGGCATATACAAGCAGGACGATAGAGAGTACAAAGGCGGTCATTAAGATGCTGTCGGTCTCCCGGTGCTCGGCTGCGATGGCGATGTAAGCCCAGGTGAAGACCAGCGGCACGATGCTGTCCCGGTAACGTTGACCGATCAATATGGCGAGTAATGCACCAATACAGAGCAGCACAATCCCCAAAGTGGTCTCGCGCAGGCCAAAGAGGCTCCAGTCATTCTTCTGAAACACGATCCCGACATTGACGATAAAGGCAGGGCACACCCAGCCGATATATAGGCTGAACGGCAATTTCAGACAGAACTTCTCGCCTGTCGTCGGATAATCTATCGTATGCGTACGCACATACAGAACCCACAGGGTTAACAGCAGTAAGAACATCATCACGACAGACCATTCAATATACAAATAGTGCCACAATACAAGCCACGCCATATTAAATACACAGCTAAGTATAAACCATGGTCCGATGGATCTTACGGAATCGCGGTTTCCGGTATCACGACGCAGCTGGTAGATGACAAAAAAGAACAGCAGCACATAGATGACGGACCATATGGAAAAGGCATATCCTGCGGGGGTGATCGCCGTATAATACATATCCGATATCTCCCCGGTTGTTCTGCCGCCAAGCGGCAGCATGCCTGATAACACATTCATGGCGATTACCCCGGCGAAAAACAGCAGATTCCACCAGCGGTACGGGTTGTTGCGGTACATATAATCTCCTCCTGATATCAGTCTGGAATATATAGAATATACCCAAAAGAATGAATATCGAGCCAGCAGCTAAGAAAGGGGCACCGGCCCTTCACTTAACTCATATGTTTCTTGCGGTATTCGTTGGGCGTGAACCCCTCCATCTTCTTGAACACTTTGCTGAAATACTTCTCATCCTGGTAACCGACCATCTCCGCGATTTGGGCGATCCGGATCTGGGGATTGAGCAGCAGCGTTTTAGCCTTGTCGATTCGAATCCTCCCGAGAAAATCCGATAGCGTCACACCGAATTCCTGCTTGAATTTGCGCGAAATGTATTCCCTGCTAAGAAAGAACTTCCCCGCAATTTGCTGAAGTGAAATCTCCTCATGATAGTGCTGCTCCAAATAGCGGGCAATGTCATGAATGATATGATTGTCCTTGGAATGAATCTGAGTAAGAACGCGGGATGCCGCATAAAGCCTTCCGCTGATCTGTTCGCGCCAGCGATCCCAGCAGATCATGCCATCCTCGCTGTAAGGAAGCGGGAAGGGAGGGTCTTGCGAGATTTCAGCGTCTTCGACGGGTTCTTGCGTGCTGCTTACCTCATTTTCCGTCCAGTGATACTGAATCCAGTCCCATTCTGAATTCCACCTTGCCAGATGCTCAGGCGATACGAGATCCCTCTCCCGAACATCCTGCAGCCACTCTTCCGTGGCTGTCTCGATGCGTTCCTTACTCCCGCTGAGTGCAGCCAGCTTGAATTTCTCCTCGTAGGAGGAGAGCCGCAGGGTGCGCGAGCCTTCGCTTTCAACGGCACGTTCGCGATGAATACGGCATTTGCCGGTTAATAAATTGCGGCTGTATAAGGCTTGGACGGCATTTAGATAAGCCTTCGGCAGATCGTCGGGAAAGGCGCCTGCTTTGGCGGCACCGAAATGGCTCCGCCTGCGAAGGGTAGAGAAGAACCCGTCATTTATTCGATCCAGTACGTCGTTAAAGGGAAGCCGCGGATTCCAACAGAGAATAATGATTTCCCCGGGTTTGTCGATATGTCGAAAGGCAACCCCCTGATCCATTAACAGCTCATTGCAAATATTAATGAGCGTGAAGGATAACAGATGGCGCCTGTTGCGGAATTTGGACAGCAAAGCTTCGTCAAATTGATCATCGCGTAGCACCGCAACATTATAGACCATGCTGGTTACTGGCAGCGTCATCCGGTTCCGCAATTGAGAAACCACGCTGTCCTTGTTGCCATAGCCGTTAACTAGATCCGAGAGCAGGCGGTCCATATAGAAAGGGGTCATCTGATTCATTTCGATATTCTGATTGGTAATCTGCTGCCGTTTCTCTTCCTCGAGCTGCCAGGTTTGAACCGCTTTGGTCAGTGCCTCGTTCAAGCTGTCCGGTTCAACGGGCTTGAGAATATAGTCAATGCCTCCCGAACGGATCGTATGACGTACATATTCAAAATCATCATATCCGCTAATGACGAGCACTTTAATATCCGGTTTCGTGTTATGCAGCCAGGTGAGCAGCTCCAGTCCGTTTTTGCGGGGCATTCGCATGTCGGTCATGACAATTTGCGGTTTGTTCTCCTCGATTAAGCGCACCGCTTCCTCACCGTCAGCGGCCTGATCGATTTCCGTGATTCCATGCCGCTCCCAGTCTGCCAGGAGCCCTATAGCCTCCCGCACATGCTGTTCGTCATCTACGATCAATACTCTCATTCTACTGTTCACTCTCCCATATGTTGATATCGAGCGTGACCCTGACGCCGTGTGGCACTACATTCTCTATCGTTAACCCAGCCTTGTTGTCGGAGTATAAGTTCAAACGCATCAATACGTTTAAGAGCCCGATCGAATCATTGCCGGCATCGTGTCGGTCAGGGTGGCCGTAAGCAGTTGCAAGCTTGCTGCGAATCGAAGCGAGCTCGGCCTCTTCGATGGATGACCCGTTATTTTCAACGACGACGATCAAGCGGAGATCTTCCGAGATGAGGGAAGATATGGATATATGTCCGACGCCGGCGTGTGTATTCATGCCATGCTTGAAATAATTCTCGACAATCGGCTGCAGGATCATTTTTGGAACCGGAGCCGTAAGGCTCTCCGGATCCAAATCCCATGTGATGTCCAGTTGGTCCCGGAACCGTTGCTTCTGCAGCTCAAGGTACAGCCGCACATGGTTGATCTCATCCTGGAGCGTTACTTTGCCCTCGCTGTTGCGCATATTGTAGCGCATCATATTCGCCAGTGAAGAGAGCAGGGAATAGATTCGCGGCACATTGTGCTGCAGGGCCAAGGTACCAATCGACTGAAGCGAATTGTATAGGAAATGCGGATCGATCTGAGCTTGGAGTGCCTTCAACTGATTGGTTTTATTGGCGATTTCCAGCCGGTACTCACGCAGGATCAGGTTGTTGATGGTGTCCATCATGGTTCGGAAGCGGCGGGAGAGAATCCCGATCTCATCCGGGCTTGTAACCTCAATATCCACGTCAAGCCGCCCGGTTTTCACCTGATTCATATAGCTTGTGAGTTGTTTAATGGGTTTTGTAATCCGAATGGATATCCATAGCGTGCCGAATATGACAATGAACAGTGCTAATATCGCAATAATCGCGTTAATGCTCGTTAGTTCTGTCGAATGTTTGTACAGCGTTTGATGCGGGATTTGTTTGACTAGCGTCCAGGGAGCATAGGGCAAATCCAGCTTCTCGTAGACGATCATCGCGTCTGCGCCATCGTAATATCCATGATCCGCTTGAGCGATTTTGCCCATAAGCACAGGGTCGTCCAGACGTTGCCCTCTCTGCTGCGGATCCGGACCGTAGATGATGCTTCCCTTGTCATCAATCAAGTATAGCTGTTCTTCCCCTTTAGCATACAGCTGATCGCAAATAGCCAAAATACTGTCAAGTTTCACATCGATGGCCATAAGGGCATATTGGTCGGGTGACGGTACGTTGGTGATGGATCGATAGAAGGTGAAAACTTCAAAATTCAGAATGTCCGCAGGCCGCGGTGGGAACCCGTAACTGTGCACCTGATGGACGGGCTCGATGGCCGTATTGCCCGTGCCGAACTCTTCAATTTTGTGATAGGGCGCCTGTCGGAATTCCCTGCGAGGCAGATTGCTGGATACTTGGGTGGACTGTCCAGTCAAATTATTGTGCAGATAGATTTGATGCACGTCTTGCGTGCCCGTTTGAATGGCCTGCAAGGTCGTATATAGCTCGGCTACAACCCGGTGATTATCGGGATCCAGAGCAAGATTGCGCAGAAAATGGGGATCGGAATATACGGACAGGGAGGCGCGGTCGATGCCGCGCAAATAGTTCATCAGATTGGTCGCTCCTTGATAAATCAACCGTATATTTTCATTCACCGTCTGCTCCTTCACGGACTCGCGGGTATGCGTAAAAGTAATGAATAGCGAGAGCAGGAGCGGAATGGTAGTGACAGCGAGCATGAACGTGATCAGCCGGGTCTGGATGCTGCGGTATTTCATGAAGGATCACCCCCTGGATTATCGAATGGGCATAAGCGCGTATGGTCAATATTTTACACCTAACGGTTCATGATTCTCCGTGTTTATTGTTTACAGGTTACCGCATAATGGCTGTACATCATACAACAACTTAACGAAAAGGGGAGATCAAGGGATGAATCGAAAAAAATCTTCGGCGCTGCTGCAGCAGTTTCTTTTCGTGGGACCTTCCACTATTTTTTTCATCCTGATCATGATCATTCCGTTCCTTCTGGGTCTTTATTATTCCTTCACGAACTGGAATGGCGTGTCAAGCAAAATCGACTTTGTCGGCTTTGATAATTTTGTTACCATCTTTACCAATGATGATAAATTCCGTGATGCCTTCTGGTTCACAACCCGGTTTACGGTGCTTGGCGTCATCCTGACGAATCTGCTCGGATTTTTACTGGCTTACTTCCTGACCAAGCCGCTTAAGACGCGAAACATCCTCAGGACGATCTTCTTCATGCCAAACGTGATCGGCGGCTTGCTGCTCGGTTTCATATGGCAGTTTATCTTTGTCAAAGGGTTTGCAGCGATCGGCAATGCCACGAACCTGGGATTCTTTAACCTGCCGTGGCTTGGCACCAAGGGGACTGCCTTCTGGGCAATTGTAATCGTTTTCGTCTGGCAGACGGCCGGTTACCTGATGGTTATCTACATCTCCTCACTTAACAACGTGCCGAAGGATATTCTGGAGGCTGCCGAAATTGACGGTGCGAGCAGAGGGCAGGTCCTGCGGTCCATTATTATCCCGCTTGTCATGCCGGCGGTTACGGTATGTTTGTTCCTGGCGATTTCCTGGTCCTTCAAAATGTTCGATTTGAACCTATCCTTAACTAAAGGCGGGCCGTTCGGTTCCACGGAGTCGGTGGCCATGAATATTTACAACGAGGCTTATACGAATAACCGTCTCGGACTCGGAACGGCGAAGGCAGTCATCTTCTTCATCGTGGTTGCCATCATAACAAGTCTGCAGGTTCGATTCACGAAGAGCAAGGAGGTTGAGGCGTAATGGAGACCACGAGAAAATACCGGCTGAACACCATGGCCACCGAGATCATCATGATCATCGTAGCCTTGCTCTTCCTGGTCCCGTTCTACTTCCTGTTCGTGAACTCCGTCAAAACCTTCGGCGATCTGTTGACGGACTCAGCAGGGCTTCCGACCACTCTTGAATGGAGCAACTATTCGCGGGCGTGGGATATCACCAACTTTCCGCAGGCGTTCTGGAACTCGCTGGTCGTTACGATTGCGAGCAATCTGCTGCTGGCGATGTTAAGTGCCATGACCGCCTACCAGATGGTTCGCCGGAACACGCGATTTAACCAGATCATGTTTGCACTGTTTGTGGCGGCGATGGTCATTCCGTTCCAATCGATCATGATTCCGCTCGTGAAAGTGACGGCAACGCTTGGGATTAACAACAGCTTGTATGGACTTATTATCTGTTACTTGGGCTTTGGAGTTCCGCTGAGCGTATTCCTGTTCCATGGGTTCGTGAAATCGATTCCGATGGAGATCGAAGAAGCCGCAACTGTAGATGGATCCAGCGGATACGGCGTCTTCTTCCGGGTGGTATTCCCGCTGATGAAGCCGATGTTCGTTACAGTCATCATCCTGAACACCCTGTGGATCTGGAATGACTATCTGCTACCATCCTTGATCCTGCAGTCCGCAGAGCTTCGGACCATTCCAATTGCTACTTTTGCCTTTTTTGGGCAGTATACGAAGCAGTGGGATTTGGCTCTTCCGGCGCTGGTGCTGGGGATCATGCCGGTCATTATTTTCTTCCTGGCCATGCAGAAATACATCATTGAAGGCATCACGCAAGGAGCGGTGAAGGGATAGCCGTCAATCGGTCAATTCCCTCCCCCTCAAAGATCAATATAATACCTGATTTAACGAAAAAAGGTTGATTATACTGAAAAAGAAAACGCTATCAATGAATGCTGCACACAATTTATAGAAAAAAAAAGGGAGGATTCACAATGAAGAAATACGGTAAGCTGCTCCTGGTCATGGTTCTGGCTTTCTCCACGCTTCTTGCGGCCTGCGGCGGCAAGAGTGAGGACAATCAAGGCGCTGATGGTGGCGCCGAAGGCGGAACGAAAACAATTAAGATTTTCCAATTTAAAGTCGAAATCGCCGAGGCTCTGAATAAACTGAAAGCTGAATACGAAAAAGAACATCCCGGCATTAAGCTGGACATTCAAACCGTTGGCGGCGGCTCCGATTATGGCGCGGCGCTGAAAGCGAAGTTCGCTTCCGGCGATGAGCCGGACATTTTCAACGTTGGCGGATATCGCGATCTCGAAACGTGGTTCGAGAATGTCGAGGATCTCTCGGATCAGCCATGGGTCAAGGACGTGGTTGACGTTGCCAAAGAGCCTATGACCAAAGACGGTAAACTTTACGGACAACCGATGACTATCGAGGGTTATGGATTCATTTATAATAAAGACTTGTTTGAGAAAGCGGGTATTACCGAGCTTCCTAAGACGCTTACGGAGCTTGAGGAAGCGGCCAAAAAACTGCAAGCGGCTGGCATTACGCCATTCGTTAATGGATACCAAGAGACCTGGATTTTGGCCAACCACTTGTTGAACATTCCATTCGCCCATCAAGAAGATCCGGGTTCATTCGTCAAAGGAATGAATGAAGGTACGGAGAAACTGGTAGGCAACGCGAAATTCGACGAATGGATGAGACTGTTCGACCTTACTGTTCAGTACGGTCAGAAGAACCCGCTGACGACAGATTACAACACGGAAATCACGACCTTTGCCAGCGGTGAAGCAGCCATGACCCAGAACGGGAACTGGACGCAAGTGCAAATCGACGGCATTAATCCGGATCTGAACATTGGCCTTCTGCCAATGCCGATCAATGACAATGCCGAAGAGAATGACAAGCTTCCGATCGGTGTGCCAAACAACTGGGTCGTGAACAACAAATCCAAGGTGAAGGATGAAGCCAAGGAATTCCTGAACTGGCTCGTTACTTCGGAGACCGGTAAACGTTATATTACAGAAGAGTTCAAGTTCATCCCGGCACTGACCAGCATCGAGGCGAATAGCGAGACGCTTGGCGATCTGGGTAACGATGTCGTGAAATACAGTAAAGAAAACAAAGCGCTCAGCTGGGAGTTCAACAAATTCCCTGATGGCGGTATGAATGAATTCGGCAGCCAGATGCAGGGTTATGTTGCTGGCAATGTGGACAAGAACCAATTGTTCGAAGGCATTCAGAAATCATGGGAAAGCTTGAAGGCGAAGTAATCACGAAGGTGACGTCTACCATGCTATACCATCGAAATGATCCATTGACGTGAATAGGGGCTGTCTCAAAGATATATCGTCTTTTTGAAAACAGTCCCGACGTCATTCATGCATCATAAAAGGTCGAAGACAGACTCATTTAGAGCGCTGGTCTTCGACCTTTTTGTTTGTCACATACCTTAGCTTTGGGGCAACGTCTTTATAGTTGATAAGTATGCCCCGTCCCAAGGGGAAGAAGAAGCGGAGCATGGTTATTACTAATAATTATTTCGGATCAGTAAATAAATAATGAGACCGACAATAGGGAAGAACAACAAGCCCAGCACAACCAGAATCGCAAATTCGGGGCTGCGGCCTTTTCGCCTGGCGTCATTATAACCCCATACGCAGACGGCAATGTGAAGAAAGAACAAGAAGAATCCCAGTAATAACGTCACAATTCCTAAGATACCAAAGCCAACAAAACTCATAATAAAATACCCTCCCGAACTCTAAATGTATGATTTACATACGGTCGATCAGCAGAAGGGTCGCAAAAAAACAAAAAGATTTGGAATTTTCCTGCCGGGGGTAACCGGAGATTGCATAAGAATAGGGATATTTTATTAACCTATATAGGAGAATTCTGCAATACATAGATCACAACGAAATAGTAAATACATGGTATGATAAAGGTTGACGTTATTTTGGCGTGGGAACGATTTCGCCATCGTTTTGAAATGTTGAAGCTATCGTATAAGATAGTAATAATATCTATAAAGCAGGAAAAGACGGGAGACAACGATGAATCAACCGCTCTATGGCGTATGGCTAGGTGACGTATTCTTTTGTTTTTCCGGTGAGGTTTCGGAACCGAGAGTGGATGCTTGGAGCCGCGTGGTCCGTACCTTTCGCAAACCGGATGGAACCCGTCCCTTCGCTAACGCTTCCCTCCGGCTTGCCGAGCTCAGATATCCGGCCAAAGTCCTCGGATCGAAAAGCACACGGCGTCCGGAACGGAAGACACTTGGCGGACGGACGATGGAAGGGCTTGCTCTGACACCGGGAGACGCATTTCAATTGCTGATCTCGCTGGATTCTGAGTATTATCAGACTCAGGGACTAAACGTCGGTGAAGAAATGGAATATTGGGTACAAGTGAGCAGATTTGCATTGGAGCTGCTCCTGCAAGGGAAGTTTGCACCGGGGACAGCCGAGGTGCCTTCCGTGGGCAGGCGCCGGACAACGATGCAAAATATAAAAGCGGTATGGAAGCCGCAGCTGTCTGCCGAGGATACAGCACGCTTTTTGCAGCTGGCAGCGAATATCCCGCCCATTGCGATTGGGACGCCCGCAGCTCTTGCCGGATTCGATCCTTCAACCCGTGAGGAAGCAGGGGCTATTGTGCTGTATTCTTTTCTGTGCGGCGTGATCGACAGCCAGGCCCGGGCAGCTGTCCGTGAATCGGAGGATAAGCTTCGGACCTATCTGGCGAATTACCGGCGGGGACAATCTCCCCTGGCCGAGCTGTGGTGGAACAGCCTGTTGACCGTCAGTCGGGATATTCCCATTCAAGGGACGGCTGAGGAAGTTAGCGAGCTGGAGGAAGCTGTTGAACGTGTTGGAGGGACAACGTTTCCTTATGCCAGCGGGGAGGATCAGCCTCCCGAGAACGGAACCGTTGGACTAGGACTGCGGCTTGAGCCGCCTTTGGACGAGACCCAGAAGGACTGGAAGGTGTCCTTCTGGGTACGAAGCCAGGAGGACGAAGGCTTATCAATGCCAGTCCGCAGCATTTGGGGAAATCCGGAATCGGATCAGCTGATCCGTGGGCGGATGTATTCTAGGATTCAGCTGCAGCTGTTAATGAAGCTGGGAGAAGCAGTAGAACTGGCACCGGAGCTGGCCGCAGGCTTGTACGGGCGTGCTCCCGAGAGCGTGTCGCTATCGCTTGACCGCTTGTCCACGTTTATGAAGGAATCGGTTCCGAAATTAACGGCGAGCGGAGTCACGGTCCAAATGCCTTCACGATGGAGCAGGGAAGGGCGCCGCCGCGTCGGCTTATCTCTCAAAATGATGCCGGATGCAAAATCATCCGGTGAAGCGCATCGACTGCCGGTGTTAGGCATGGAGCATCTAGTCAGCTTTCAGATATCTGCAGCGATGGGAGGCCAATCCCTGACGCGCGAAGAGTTAAAGTTTCTGGCCGAACAGAATCTGCCCTATGTCCAGTTCCGCGGGGAATGGGTTGAGGTGGATCTGAAGGAGATCAACCAAGTGCTGCGGTTCATGAAGCGCCATGAGAAGGGCGAGATGGAGCTTGCGGAATGGATGCACCTTAGCGCTGATATGGATGGAGAACGCCTGTGGAAGGGTCTCTTTATCGAAGAAGTGGAGACAACGGGTTTGCTATCTTCTTTACTGGATGGAGAGACGTCCCGCAAGCTGCCATCCCGCCCGATTCCTTCCTCGCTTCACGGCGAACTGAGACCGTATCAGGAACGGGGATATCAGTGGCTAAGCGTGATGCGCGATTTGGGATTTGGTGTTTGCCTTGCCGACGATATGGGACTTGGAAAAACGGTACAGGTCATCACCTGTCTGCTGGAGCGTCTCAATACGGAATCCGCTGGCGGTCCGGTGCTGATTATTTGCCCGACCTCGCTTCTGGGTAACTGGCAGCGGGAAATTCAGCGATTTGCACCGGATCTGACCTTGCATGTGCACCATGGCGTTCGACGCCTGCGTGGCGAAGACTTTTTGCAGGAAGCGGCCAATCATGATATCGTGCTGACCACCTATCACTTGGCGGGAAGAGACGGCGGTGATTTATCCGCTATCCAGTGGTCGAGTGTGGTGCTCGACGAAGCACAATATATTAAGAATTACCGTACGAAGCAAGCGCAGAGCGTCATGAAATTATCCGCGCCTCACCGTATTGCCATGACCGGAACACCGGTGGAGAACCGTTTGGCGGAGCTGTGGTCGATCTTTCATTTTCTCAATCCGGGATATCTCGGCTCCTTTAACACCTTCCGTCAGCGCTATGCGCCAGGAGAGGGGCAGCAGGAGAGATTCCGTGAGCTTCATAAGCTGGTATCTCCATTCATGCTGCGCAGACTCAAGAGCGATCCGGATATCCGCAAGGATCTGCCGGAGAAGCTGGAATTGAAATCATATTGCCCGCTGACCGAGGTTCAAGGCGCGATGTACCAAGCGGTTGTCGATGAGATGATGGGGCAGATCGAGAGCCGATCGGGCATAGCCCGCAAGGGACTCGTGCTTTCGTCCCTCACCAAGCTGAAGCAAATATGCGATCATCCGCAGCTGCTTCGACATGACGAAGGACGCGCGGTGCGTGCGGAGTCCTCGGGCAAAATGGAGCGTATGCTTGAAATTCTCGACAACATCGCAGATGTCGGAGAATCGGCGTTGATCTTTACCCAGTATGTGGGCATGGGTGAACTGCTGGTAAGCATGCTTGGACGTAAATACGGGAAGGAGCCGTATTTCCTTCACGGAGGGGTGCCCAAGCGGGAACGGGATGAGATGGTACGGGCATTCCAGGCAGGCGAGGGGCCCGAGTTCTTTGTTCTCTCGTTAAAAGCCGGGGGCGTAGGCCTGAATTTGACCCGCGCGAACCATGTGCTTCACTATGACCGGTGGTGGAACCCGGCGGTCGAGAATCAGGCGACGGACCGTGTATTCCGGATCGGGCAGCACCGTAACGTTCAGGTGCACAAGCTGATTTCTCAGGGAACGCTGGAGGAGCGGATTGACGAGCTGATCGAACAGAAGAAGGCGCTATCCGAGCAGGTTGTCGGGTCAGGCGAAACATGGCTGACAGAAATGTCGGACGGTGAGCTCCGCCAGCTGATTGAGCTGCAGGAGCAAGACTGGATGTAACCGGATTGCGTACGGCGCATGGAGCAGCTGATAAGACATACAAAAATGGATGCCAGGGAGGTGTGGGCTATGGAATCTGCGGAATCGGCCGAACGAATCAGGCTGGAGATCGAACCTGGATGGTTAAAGGGGAAAGTGGATGGAGCCGATGAATCATCGGGGACGTATGAGGTCAGCGTTCAGGTGAAGACGCTGAACCCCGCTGCCCGTGAGGCGGTGCTGGCTTATCTGGAGGAAGACCCGCAGGCGCTGTACCGCCTGCTTGCAGGGCAGGACGCCCTTTGGCTGGCCGAGCTGGCGCCATCGCCCCTGCAGGGCGAAGAGCCGGCCGCCGATGCCCGCTGCACCTGCGGCCAAAGGGCCTGCGGGCATGCCGCAGCCTTGCTGGCTGCCGCGGCCCTGCGGCTTGCGGCAGAGCCGCTCCAGCAGCTGACGCTGCTGGGGCTGCCGCGGGAAGCGCTGCTGGCCGGCGTCTTCGACGCCTGGGCCAAAGCAGCCCCGCCGCCAGCAGGCGGCTCTGCCGCAGAGCAGGCCACCCGGGCGAAGGAGAAGGGACCGTCCGGTCCTTCTCCGGGCGAATGGGTGGCCGAAGCGGCGGCCGAGGGCCGACTGCACCGGCCCGGCCCGCAGCTTAGCGAGCTGGCGGTGCAGCTATCACCGCCGCCTCCGGCAGATCAGCTAGGTCCAGTCGGCGACTGGACAAGCTTACTGCCTGGCGTTCGCGGCGCTTCCAAAGCGCTCAGCGTGATTGCCCGCGGAGCGGCCAAGCAAGCCGAGCAGAAGCGTCGCAATTTGAAGTCGCCGTAAGGTTGGAAATCCATCACAGAATTGTAATGGATTTGATAGAAGCGGCGCCATAAATCGAGGGAAACGGCCGGATATTTGACGTAAACGGAGATTATCCGGCAGGATTCGACAGCCGCTCGTTTGTTCTGTTCATTCTGAATAAGGTACAATGGGGTCAGGACAAACCGTGGGAAAGGAAGAAGTAATAGATGAATGCATTTTCGGGAAAACGAACACGATTTACAAGCGTAATGCTGTCATCCTTGATGTTAGCAGGAGCCATTCTGGCAGGATGTCAATCGAATGATACCGGTTCCGGTAAGGAACAGGGTCAGGAATTGCAGTCGCCGGCCGAGGGCCAGGAAGGAAACACAATTCCTGAGGGTGGCGCGGGTAATGGACAGGCAGGGGCTGAGAATCAGCCAGCGGATCCGGTTATGGCGAAGCGCAGCGAGAATGCACTTCAAGCCACGATCCAGGAGAGCGGCGGCAAGCAGGTCGTAACCAACGCGGAGGCTATGACGGTGGTTGTAAATAAGCAGCGCAGCTTGCCTGATGGTTATGAACCAAGTGATCTCGTGGAGCCGAATGTCCCATTTTCTTTTGATGAGCCGCATGAAAAACGGCATCTGAGAAAAGAAGCGGCTGACGCGCTCGAGGAATTGTTCGATGCGGCCAAAGCGGATGGCATCGAACTGCGCGCCGTATCGGGATACCGTTCCTATGCCCGTCAGAAAAGTATATATGAGAATAATGTTCGTACCAAAGGGGAAGTCGAGGCTAATCGTGTAAGCGCGGTGCCGGGTACGAGTGAGCATCAGACAGGCCTTACGATTGACGTGTCCAGTCCAAGCGCAGGTAATGCGCTGGAGGAAACGTTCGGTCATACGGCGGAAGGGCAGTGGCTGGCGCAACACGCGTCGGAATTCGGCTTCATCATTCGTTATCCGGAAGGAGCCGAGAATATTACCGGTTATGTATACGAGCCATGGCATATCCGTTATGTAGGCAAGGATCTGGCGCCGGATATTGCCGACAGCGGCATGACGCTGGAAGAATACCTCGATGAGGCGAACATTAAACTGTAAGCTGTGCTAATAGTCGTAGGATAAACGGGACTTTTTATCCTTGTACACCGGCTTGCGAATCTATAAAGTAGAACAGGACCTGCGCAAGGCCGGGCGATGTTCTTGTTATACGAATGAATCCCGGGGCCGCTTGGCTCCGGGATTCATTCGTATTTTAAGAGATAAGAAAGCATCAACTTCAGAGGCTTACCATCCTGATCTCGCAAGAAAAACTTCCGCTAAATACGGTCTGTCATCTGAGAAAGTTTGTCGATATACGTACGGACTGATAGTCTTTACTTATTTAATGGCGAGTCCTCATAACCGGGATCATCGTAGCCGGTGTCGGTCAGCTTGCCGAGGATATTCATGTCCTCAATGGTTTTGCGCGTGCGTTCATCACCATGTTCATGGAGAAAGTGGTAGAGGTTCATCGTTCGTTCATCATATTGCTCGGCAGCATCGTCATGATCCGCCGACTTGTAAGGGACGAAAGTACGTTTAAACGCATACCGATCGCTGCTGCTGACTTCATACAGCAGCCCCCTCAGCTTGGAGACCTCTTCATCATCCATATATACGACATATTCATTCGTATCGTTCGGTACATCCTGGATCAGATTGTGATTGACTGAAACATAATACGTCTTTTTATCGTTTCTCATATTAAATCCCTCCAGACTTCGGCAGCTAAGGGCTGCTCGGAATAGGACGAGGCTGCAAGCCGACAGTATAATGGCATGGTACTGACCAGTTTTCTAATCATATACACGTTCGGGACACGGATGAATCAGCAGCGGGGTTGGAAGGTGCTTCCTTTTTCACATGGGGCAAGGAATTTGGTATGATAGAATCACCATGGTGGCAGTATACTGGACGATGAGGAGCATATCATCACAATGAGTAGTATGCGAAACGGTAAAAAAACATGGGATAGCCGGTTTATGGCTAGCTAAAAATCGTTAATAACCTTAATGAAGAGATATGACAATGCGCCGGCGGCTCGCTGGTGAATCGGGATATGAGAAAGAGGAGGATTCATAAATGAATATTTTACAAAAGCTCAAGGATGGAGCCAACCGCGCAACGGAAAAGGCTCAGCACGTGGTGGAAGTGAATAAGCTCAACAGCCAAATTTCCGAAATCGAACAGCAGAAGAACACATATTACTTGCAGATGGGTAAAGTGTTCTATGAGGGCTACCGTCAGCAGGACATGGCGATGGCTGAAAAAGAAATGGTCGAGCTTGCGCAAACCTGCGATGGATTGCAGGAGCAAATCGAAGCAATTCGGAACCGCATTGCGGTCCTCAAGAATGAGCGGGTCTGTGAATGCGGGCGGGTGGTCGCGCTGGATGCAAATTTCTGTCCATACTGTGGGAATAAGCTTGATAATTTAATTCACCCTGAGAAGTCAACAGCGGAAGAACCAAGGGAGCCTGAGCGTAAGATCATGTTTGATAAACATGAATATGCAGCGGCTGAAGAACAACAGGAGCAGGACGAATTGCATACCTATGATTTCCGTTCGAATCCGGATCCATACGAGCCGGATATGTATGAACCGGAGCCGGAGCGGCAGCACGAGGAAATGGAGCTGTCTGAACCGGAGGTTGATCCGGAACAGCTGCGTATCGAGCAGGAGGAGCAGGAGAAGGAGCGTCGTCACTGGGAAGAACTCGAGCGGGAGCGGGAGAGGCAGCTGGAACTGGACCGCCGCATTCGTTTCTGGCAGGAGAATAACCAAAGTCAGGACTATGTTGGTGATGATGAGGCGGTGCGCGATATGGTGAAGTGCCAGATTTGCAGTGTCGACCTGCCAAAAGGCTCAAAATGGTGTCCGCGCTGCGGAGCTGAACAGATTTAAGATATAGGGATTCGGACGATCATGCCCTTAACGCGAGTGTTAATATGACAGTATGAATGATAGAGCAAGCGTTCGAGCATCTTGGGAGGACTAATATTATGGAACAATTGCTGCATCATTTGCGGAATTTGGGATTTACGGAGATTGAATCGAAAATTATGGTGGACCTTGCCGAGTATGGGCCGGCGGGTGGTTATGAGGTAGCTAAACGACTTGGAGCTTCGCGCTCTAATGTCTATGCAGCCATGCAGCGTTTGGAGCGGCAAGGGGCACTTGAGCGAATGGACGGGGAACCCGTCCGTTACCGTTCGTTGAAACCGGAGGAACTGACGCGAATGATATCCGGCCGTGTGGAGGCATCACTCGCTTTTGTTGAGAAGAGCTTGCCGCGAGGAAGCGGTACCGCTGCTCCCTTCCTTAGTATGGAAGGAGATCAGGCGGTGCTTGATGTGCTCGTCCGGGAATTGAAGCGAGCGAAACAAGAGATCGTGGTTGACGTCTGGCGTGAAGAGGCATCGCTTCTGCGTGAACCGCTGGCGGAAGCGGAGGCTAGGGGAGTCAAGGTGCTGTGGGCTTGTGACGGCCCGGACCAGGGACTCTCAAGAACGCTGGCATGGTCTGGCTGGAACGGCCTTGCGGAGCGCAGAGGAGGCGGCCGGAAATTTTCCTTTGTTGTGGACCGGCAGTGGTGCATATTAGGGATGCGCGGCGGGGAATATGATACAGGAGCGGTCATCACGGAGCATCCGGTACTAGCGGAGCTCCTGCTGCATCATTTTACTCAGGAGATGGTATTGTTCCAGCTGGAACAGGACATGGGTGAGCAGCTGGAGGCGCGTTATGGAGAGCACTTTGGTCTGATCCAGAGCCTGTATCTTAATGCGGAAGCCGATGCCGAAGCTCAGGAAGACCAGGCTCCAGAACCGAAATCCAAACTAGTGGAGTATGAAGCTGATTCTAACTCAATGGACGGGGATAGCAGTCGAAATACGGCCTAGGGTTTCGGCTCAGCTCATGGGAAGCTTTTCTAGAAGTGACTTTTGTCACAGTTAGACATTATGGTTCATCGTACAATGTAATAAACATATAGATAAGGAACGCCGGGATTTATCTTGGCGTTTATTTGCTTAAGATCCAGCAACACGTGGGAATGAAGGTATGTAGCTGGTAGGAGAGCATGAATGAGACGGTTTTTAATCGCAATCATGACAACCAAGAGAAGGGGGATGAATGAGCATGGAATGCATCGTTCATTTTACAGTGGGACATAAGGAAGAACCTAAGAAGCTTCGGGGATTGATTTTTGTGGATAAAGGAGAGAATCCTACAGGTCAGCAGCTGCTCGATATGTTTCATGAAATGGAGTATAAGGTGGTACCTGACCCGCATGATGAACTTCTTTTTAAACCGGAGAATCCCACGGAAAGTTATACTTATATACGTGTGAATGAACTCGATATGGGTCAAGAAAAATATACGGAAGACCGCAATCTGAAATCACTGCTAAACGAGCTGCTGCCTAAACAGCGCACCGGCTTGTAACGGCTTGCTGGAGACATCATACTTGCGAAGAAATGAATAACCCCATCTGCCTTTCGTAACGTCCGCTGGGATTCGCAAAATCCGCTTGTTATAATGGATGTACGGAAGGGGATGGAGATGTTTATTTTTGCAGGAATCGTTGCAATATTGATTTACGGCTTGCTGGTTTATTATATTGGTCGAAGCGTATGGAGCTGGATGAAACCGGGTCCATCCCTTGTGCTCAAATGGACATACATAGTCGTACTGACGGTGGCATCGACATCGTTTATTTCAGGACGGTTCTTTGGTAACCTCACCTTGCTGAGTGTGATAGGATCGTATTGGATGGCTATTTTCTATGTCCTGATCATCCTTCTCCCGTTGATGCATATCATGTTGTGGCTGCTGAGATTGACGGCATTGCGAAGAGATGGCCTGGAGAAGGCGGCGGGTTCTATCGTGTTGGTGCTCATGGTGATTGTGATCGGTTTCGGCTCATTTAATGCGTATAGTCCAACGGTTCGAGCTTATGATATTCACGTAGATAAGAACGCCGGCACACTTGAGCAGCTGAATATCGTTATGGCATCCGACATGCACTTCGGCGTCTTGTCAGGTAAAGCCCATGCTGCGCGCATGGTGAAGGAGATCAATGACTTAAAGCCGGATCTGGTATTGTTTCCAGGCGATATCATCGATGACGACCTGGATGCTTATTTACGCCAGGGAATCGATCAGATTCTGACCGGTATCCAGGCAACGTATGGTGTGTATGCCTCACTGGGCAATCATGACCGATTCGAAGGGGAAATTCCGGAACTGATCGCAGCACTTGAGCATAGCGGCATGACCGTGCTGTATGATGAGAAATTGACGGTGGAGGGCCTGACGCTGGTTGGCAGACGGGATAAACAGGATCAGGAGCGGGCCGAATTGTCCACGATCATGGATGGGACCGATCTATCCCAGCCGATCCTTCTGCTTGATCATCAGCCGAATGCGCTGGAGGAAGCACAGCAGCAGGGCGTAGACCTTATCGTTTCTGGGCATACGCACCGTGGGCAGGTATTCCCGACACATCTGATTACGGAGGCCATGTTCGAGAATGATTGGGGATATCTGCAAAAAGGCCAGATGCATTCCATCGTGTCCTCGGGCTACGGCTTCTGGGGACCGCCGATTCGTCTGGGTTCCCGCTCCGAGATTGTTCAAATCCATGTTACATTTCAATAGATGATATTGAGGGTTGAGGGGTATACCGAGTGAACGCAGGTTTAACCGCTGGTGACATGGAAATGGAAGGGAATGGGAATGATATCTTATTCCCCTAGCAGCAAGCTCATGGTGGAACTTATACGCTCCGTATCCAGCTGGTTGATCTAAACGGCGATGTGTCGGTGCCCATCGGTGATCCTATGGAATCGATTATGGAGGTTTTTTAGCGGATTTAGTGCCTCTGCAGGCTGTCCCATGAAACTTATGGGGCAGCTTTTTTTCCTTTAATTGACCGGCAGTTTATTATTTCCGTAAATTTTCACTTTATTTTTTCATAGGGAATGCGTTATACTTCATTCATTCGGAAATATACCATTTACACGTAAGCATTCTAAGGAATTTGGATATTATACATTTTCTCGTATAGGTGCAGGAATTGGCCTGCATGTCTCTACCCGATCACCGGAAATGATTGGACTACGGGTTATAGCAGCAGCGGACAAGCCAGGTCAATTCCATTTGACCTCAGGTGGCTCACGGTGCGTTTTTGTTGCTTATGCCCACTTGTTTCTTTCCCGGCGATTCGGTGAAAGGAGGAAGTGGGCTTTTTTTGCTTGGAATGTAAACAAATTTAAGGGGGAGCATCATGCAATTACTGCAGAACAAAGTGAAAGAGGAAGGCATTGTATTAAGCGGACAGGTACTTAAGGTGGATTCATTCCTGAACCACCAGATGGACCCGGTATTGATGAAAGAGGTGGGGAAGGAATTTACGCGATTGTTTAAGGAAGCGAACGTGACTCGTGTATTGACCATTGAATCCTCCGGCATCGCGCCCGGCATTATGACCGCCCTTGAGATGGAAGTGCCTCTCATCTTTGCACGGAAGCAGAAGTCGCTGACCCTCCGTGAGGATATATTCGTGGAGAAGGTGTATTCCTTCACCAAGCAGGAGACGAACGAAATTACGGTCGCGAAGAAATTCATCAAACCCGGCGATAAAGTGCTGATCGTGGATGACTTCCTTGCTAACGGCGAGGCGGCATTCGGGCTTGCTCGAATCGTAGAGCAGGCGGGCGCCGAGGTGGTAGGCATCGGGATCGTCATTGAAAAGGCATTTCAACCAGGAGGACGCTTGTTAGCCGAAGCGGGCTACCGGGTAGAATCGCTCGTACGGATTGCATCACTTGAAGATGGCGTAGTGACATTCGCATAGACCGAAAGCTGACAATTTAATTGGGGGGAATCAAGGAGCCATGGAACAACAGAAACAAGCGGTGCAAGAACCGATTTTTGATAAAAATCGGAGTCCGGGCAAAACCTTTTCACTGGGTTTACAGCATGTATTGGCAATGTACGCAGGGGCTATCATCGTACCGCTTATCGTTGGCGGGCAGCTCGGCTTAACGACGGAGCAGCTGACGTATCTCATCGCCATCGACCTGCTTGCTTGCGGGGTTGCAACCTTGCTGCAGGTATTCGGCAACAAGTACTTCGGTATCGGTCTTCCGGTCATGCTCGGCTGCGCATTCCAGGCTGTAGGTCCGATGATCATTATCGGGCAGAAGCACGGGATGTCGGCAATTTATGGAGCGATTATCGCTTCCGGTTTATTTGTCATTCTGTTCTCCGGTTTATTCGGTAAGCTGATTAAGGTATTCCCGCCTGTCGTGACGGGCTCGGTTGTTACAATTATCGGGTTGACGCTGATTCCCGTAGCTTTGAATGACCTTGGCGGCGGTCAAGGCAGCGAGGATTTTGGCAGTGTGCTCAACATTTCCCTTGGCTTCGGCGTTCTTGCCTTCATCATTATCATGAATCGGTTTGCCAAAGGTTTCTTGCGTTCGATATCGGTACTTCTAGGTCTTATTCTAGGCACCTTGGTAGCGGCATTCTACGGTGGAGTGGATTTAACCCCGCTGCGCGAAGCCGGCTGGTTCCGTGCTCCGCAGCCTTTCTTTTTTGGTACGCCGGAGTTTAAGATCGTTCCGATCATGACAATGATTCTGGTAGCGATTGTCAGTGTTGCCGAATCGACAGGCGTATTTATGGCGCTTGGCAAAATCGTGGATCGTGACATTACCTCCAAGGATTTGTCCCGTGGTTACCGTGCGGAGGGTCTTGCGATTGTGGTAGGCGGTATTTTCAATTCGTTCCCTTATACCACATACTCTCAAAACGTGGGTCTGATTCAGATGAGCCGTGTGAAGACGCGTGACGTGATCGTTGTGGCAGGCGGCTTGCTGGTCTTGATCGGATTTGTTCCGAAGATTGCCGCCATGACACAGCTTGTACCAACATCCGTTCTGGGTGGAGCCATGGTAGCCCTGTTCGGCATGGTTGTATCTTCTGGTATTCGGATGTTAGGGGATCAAGTAGACCTTAACCGACACGAGAACCTGTTTATTATTGCATGTTCCGTCGGCATGGGCCTTGGTGTGACAACCGTACCGGGTCTGTTCGCGAGTCTGCCTGACAACCTGCGTATTCTTGCCGATAACGGCATTGTGGCGGGCAGCTTGACAGCGATTGTGCTAAACCTGATCTTCAATGGTTTGAGAAATACCAAGCCCACTTCCACAGAGCAAGGTGATTCAGCAGAAGGACACGCCGCATAACGAATGTCTTTCAAAGCAGCCGGATGAACTCCGGCTGCTTTTTTTGTCCGGTCCTGTTAGTTCGAACCCCAACAAAACGGCTACCTTCATAGAGTGAAGGTAGCCGTTTTTACGTGAGGTACAAAATCTTTATACGCGCTGCATTTGTTTCTCTGCAATATTGCCGATCCAGGGCAGCTTGAACCATTTTCCCTGAATGGCGTTGGCCATAAGCACCAGCCACATCAAGACGCCGACCAGCGCCAGGAGGGCGGAGGCCAGTAGGCCGATGATGGGCACCGCGCTCGACAGCAGGTGAGCGACGGCCAGGATGCCGAAGGCCAGCAAGGACTGCAGAGCATGGAATATGACGTAGCGGCTTCTTTTTTCTAATGATAGAAACAGAATTCCTCCGACCATCGGAAATAGATAGCACAGCGTAGCCGCCAGATTCTCGGGAAGTCCTGTGGACGATTTGAAAGGGGACATCTCATCAACTCCTTGTCTTAGACCGGTACTGGGGTAGGGCAAGCTTTATACCTTACCTTATGAGCCGATGGGACAAAGTATGATGGTTAAATCCCGAACTTATTTCATTTTTAATTGCAGCAGATACTTCACGAGAGCATCCTGCTGCTCTTGCGTGAAACCGCTGCTTTCGTCCACCCAATACTCATGCCCCTGACCGGTGACATGGGTGTCTCTCAGCCTTGAATCCTTGCGGTTCGCCTCGATGACCTGCAGTCTCAGCTTGCGGTCAATCAGGGCTTTCAGGCTGTTGTATGGGTCCGGGTGAATCCCTTTCATAAGCGTCTGCGAGACGCCGGTTTGTGTCAGCTCAGGCCCAACTGCTACGCCGCCGTCGTGCAAATACGGTGCGGACCAGCGAAGACCGATCAACCCTTTGACCTTATAACCGCCGCCCAACTGTTTATGGCCGAAGCCCAACTCGATCTGCTCGGGGGCGATATCATCCAGCGGGATTTTGGTTACCTTGGCATCCGGAGGGATCGGCACAGGCGTGTTGGGTGGATAGAACTCTGCTTCGCCAAAAGCGTTCTGCGTACGATGGAAAGCCTTGGCCCTAGCAGGCTCGGTACCAATTTCGGTCGCGCGCATAACGCGATTATTCGTAAAGAAGTCGCCAGCATGGCAAGTGATGCATTGTGCTTTTTTGAAGACTTCCGCTCCGAGGTTGATCGTTTTGGCATCCGAGATTTCCTTGGGATCCGTTTCAGGCGGACGGATGGTATTCTGATAGGCGGACATGGCATTAACCTGCTCCCCAGCCTTGAATCCCGGAGAACTGACGTACAGCCCGTTCGGTGCGATGGCTGAAACCTTCGGGAAATTCGGAATCTTAATCACCTCATTCACGCCGGGGGTTCCAGGATTGGGATCCAGCCGGTTAAAGAATTCGGTTGGCTTCAGCCCGCTGCTCGGATCATAGCGAAATTTACGATGGGCTGCATTTTGCAGAATGGTGCCCACATAAATCTCTTTATCGATCCCCCATAACGGTTCGCTAACCTCAGTTTGACTCAGGGTGTCCGTATTCTGGGCGTGAACATTGTTGCTGAAGGTACTAAGTCCCTTGAAGGGACCCATGGTAGCGAAGCCGCTCCAACTGTAGGGATGATCGCCCTTCGTAAACATATCGGGAATTTGGGTCACGTCGCTCACCAGATCCACGGTTGTATCGAAAGTGCCGGGCATCCATTTGATCAGATTTTCGTCAACGGCTTTCTCTAGTAGGGTGGGATCGGGCAGCGCTTCGGTTTTTCCTTTAGAGTTTACAACCGTACGCTGCTCATTCTTAACATAATCCACCAGACTCGTAATGTCAGTATGGGTAAAATACGCCGCGCTATTCGGGGCCAGTGCCAGCATTAAACCGAGGTTTAGATCGGAATTGGGCGCTCCTTCCACAACCATTCCCGTTTCCCGGTTTACGGTCGCATGGCAGGCCATGCAGCTAACGCCGATGCGGGCTTTGCCTTCGGCATATTTAACCGTAACGCCAATGGGGGAATAGGCGCCTTTGGCTACGTCAAAGCCGGTATCAATCTTATCTCCCTTACGGAAGGATTTGTCGCCGATCGTAACATCCTGATCGAGTTCAACGCGTAGATTGGTTGTTCCGCGTCCCTTTAACTCGACGATAGCTTTTGCCACGTTTTTCAGCTTCATCGGACCATCGACGATCCCCAAGATATCCGTTAAAAACACCTCATTGCCAAAGGACTCCTCATACAGTGTACGGCGCCCTAAGGCAAGCAGCTCTTTCGTCACCTCAACGGCGCCATGGGCGGCTGTTAATCTGGGGTCCTGATCCTTCAAGGCGGTACCGGGAACCGTAAGCGTCTTGCCCCAGATATCATACTGACGAATGAAACCCGTTTGCTGGGCTTGGAGCTGCGTGGTATTCTCAAGCTTATGTGCCGGTGGTATATAGGCGTATTCCGGCTCCACGATAGAAGCTGCAAGCCATATGGCTCCTACGATGGCGATCGGGATCAGCCATAGCAGAAGACGCTTCGATTTTCGCATGTCATATCACCCTTTTATAAGCAGGTCTGATGAATCATCTCTTCACTGCCGATATGCAAGGGTTTTAATCTACTTCCACATCATGCCGCAGCGGAGATTCGGCATTCACCTGTTTATCAGGACCTTTTTCCTTCGGAACCAGTCGCTCATCTGTCATGCCTCGATGGTGGTTTTCAAAATCATACTCCGCCAGCCGCCACTCCGTGGAACCCTTCTGGGGATCGAACGGAAATTCCTCGCCGCGTTTCAAATATTCCTCCCGTCCCCATTCATTCGTGTAGGTTCCGTCTACTTCAACCTCTTCTCGTGAAATAGGGTGGAGATCCTTGTCTTTACCGGACATGTCGCATGCTCCTCTCAGGCTTGATTTTAGAAATGATTCATATCGCATAAAGTAACCAGAAAGAGGAGGTACTATCCGCTGAAATTTGCATGAAAGGTCAGGTTATAGGCGTGCCAACGAATCGAGTGCTTCTTGCACAGAGTCCGACGCTGGCGATCTGTCAGCTATTTGGCGAAGACGTTGCGGATATTGATTTTAGAGCATCGAGAATATAGCGCTCCAGCAGAAACCGCGGGTTCTTCCAGCGGCTGACCTTGCTGTCGGCCGTAAATACGGCGACTGTACCCAATTGGGGGAAAAGGTAGATTTGCTGTCCTCCATGGCCGTGTGCGAGTGCAAAGGGAGTCCCGTTCTGAACTCCGGTCCACCACTGGAATCCGTAATCGCCAAACGCGGGATAGCCCTCAACCTGCGGAGCGAGTGCTTGCTTAAGCCATGATTCCGGGATGAGTGTTGCACCTTGCCAACGTCCCCCATTCAGGCAGCAAAGACCGAATTTGGCCATGTCGCGTGAGGTAAGATAGAGGCCAATGTGACCCATACTGTGGCCCTCGGGGCTTGGGGACCAGGCGGTATGACGAATGCCGAGCGGCTCGAATACATGTTGTCTGGCATAGGCGTAAGCATCCATTCCTGTAGCCTCGCTAATGGCAACGGAGAGCAGATGGGAATCAATGCTCCGGTATTGAAAGAGGCCCATTTCCTGTTCAATGACAGGGAGGGATAGCGCGAAGCTCGTCCATTTTCGGTTGCGGTGGAACCGGTGAATGAGCGGTTCCCCGAGCTTTTTACCAGTTTGCCACGCAAAGCCTGAGGTCATCGTCAGCAGATGATGAAGGGAAACCTTTTGCAATAGGGGATGGGCTCGTTCGGGAACATATCGCTGGAAGATGTCAATTACTGAGGAATTCAGGTCAGGTAATTCGCCGCGTGAGTGGGCGATGCCGCATAATACCGACGTAAAACTCTTGGTAGCGGACCTGAGATCATTCAGCGAAGTAATGCCATGACCGTTGTAATAGCGTTCGTAGATGAGTTTGCCGGCATGGAGCAGAAGAAAGCTGCGCATTTTCGGGTATTGTTTCTGAATAATCTGATCGACCTGATCGAGCACATCGCGCTGAAGGCCTGCGTCTTCAGGCTCCGCGACAGGAATAGGCGAGCTTATGTCAACAGAGGAGTGGAGAAAAGACTGGGTATTCGACATCATATTTAAAAGCCTCCTTGTATCTTACATATGTTATTCTGAGTATCAATTTGTGATATTCACTGATTTCTAGAGTTGGCGGGAGGTTCGATTGAATGTATCTTAACCAATTCCGGGCACAAAGAATGACCTGATGAAAAAACATAGGACATAAAAACATTTTTTGGGAAAGATGAAACAAACAGAAGAATATGATATAATATATTAATGATTCAGTTGCATGCTGTTAGGGTATGTATAGTGTCAGGTGCATTGGTAAGTTGCTGAATATCAACCTAATCATCACCGTAAGAACTGCAATATGGCTTCAACTTAATGAGGTAGATCTTTTCGGCATTCTCTTTAAACGGAGTAATTTTATTCCACACGTTTTGGGAGGGATCCATCATGGCAACGAAAGGTCACAATGAGGTTAAGGAAAGTCTGCGGGAAATGACACGAATTTTCCGGCCTAAAGATCCGAAAAAATTTGTAAAGGAGTATGTCCGGAAGTACCATATTATGGGAGGCTATGAAGAAGAGCTTACTCTTGTTGTTGAGCATGAACTTGGCAAGCTGAATTCCTCCGTTTCGTAACCTGTAATAGCACCTGGTCTATAGAAATATCACCAACACGCATCGCATCTTCACCTTGTTAATGACTAATGACATGAACCATTTAGATTCTATGGTTAAACCGTTTTTGGGACTAATGTCCCGAAAGCGGTTTTTTTGCGTTTGTCAGCCTCCGTTTTTAGTCAACAGGCTCCTACTTCCTCGAAAAGTCCATTTTCTAGGGGTATTTTGCAATTGTCCCCACATATATTGTTAGCAATCGATCCGATTAGGATATAAGGGAGTGGACAGATGTGAGGATACAGCTGAGACGGAAGGAAGAGATCGGACATATCCGCGAGGCGGGACGTATATTGGCTGCGTGTCATCGTGAAATAGCGAAAGTTATTAAACCGGGGATCACAACGAGCGAGATCGATGCCAGGGTCGAGAAGTTTCTGGAGAAGAACGGAGCCTTTCCCGAGCAAAAGGGCTATAAAGGATTTCCATACGCCACTTGTGCATCAGTAAATGATGTGGTGTGTCACGGTTTTCCCGACCAGAGGCAGCTGAAAGCGGGGGATGTCGTGACCATAGATATGGTGGTGAACAAGAACGGATGGCTGGCGGACTCCGGCTGGACCTATGCGGTAGAAACGGTTTCCCCAGAAGTAAAGCAGCTGATGAAACATACGCATGAAGCGTTGTTTAAAGGGATCGAGGCGGTACGGCATGGGGCAACCTTGGGTGACGTGGGCTATGCGATCGAGCAGGTTGCCGAAAGGGAAGGCTACGGGATTGTAAAATCGCTAGTCGGTCATGGCATCGGCCGGGCCATTCACGAACCGCCCGATGTGCTGAACTATGGAATTCCGGGAAGGGGACTCAAACTCAAACAAGGAATGGTGATTACCATCGAGCCGGTGTTCACCCTGGGACCTTCGGGTGCCGTGTTCTGGGGGGATGACGGCTGGACCATATCCAGTGCGGATGGATCGGTAGGCGTACAGTATGAGCATACCATTGCGGTTACTCGTGAAGGTGCTGTTATTCTGACGGATTAAGATCACGAAAAATATACCATAATAATAGAAGGTATTCTTTGCGATGTTGCCTAGGCTTGCGGAGAACACCTCCTTTATCATGGGGGCTCAGATGAACGTGGAGTGGCTGCAAACAGATTCAAAATGGCGGAAATGACTGTATATATAGCTATGAAGGCTGTCGCTGACGGGTTGCAGAGGATGTCGAATGATAGGTCGTCGGGTGGGGGATACTGCTTGAAAGCGATTGCAAAATCAGTAACGGCGCGACTTTGACGACTTTTCGAACAATTTGTGAACTCCCTGTGAATGATTGACAAAAGCAACCCATGAACTTATATTTAATAAGTGATTGCTTTAATTGACAGGATTACTTCATCCGTGATTGTGCAGGTAGATTACCGCTGTTTGCGCCGGATGGTAGTCTACGAAAATCGGAAAAGTGGGGTAGATCAATGATGAAACGGTGGCAGGCTGTAAAGCGTCTTCTTCCTTTGATGGCCATGTTTGCTTTGGTGTTATCCGGCTGCGGCCGAGAGGATTTGTCGGTCTTAAGACCACAAGGTCCGGTAGCACAAGGTCAACTGGATTTAATTAAGCTCTCCATTTCGATTATGACCGTCGTAATGGTTGTGGTATTTGGAATTGCCGCATACGTGCTTGTTAAATTCCGTAGAAAAAAGGGACAAGATGAAATTCCTGAGCAAGTAGAAGGTAACCATAAGCTGGAGATTATTTGGACGGCGATTCCGCTGCTCTTGGTTCTCGTGCTTGCAGTTCCTACTATTCAAAAGGTATTTGCTTACGGAGAGAACGACTGGAACAATCCAGAAGCAGTTAAGGTGGAAGTTACTTCTCATCAGTTCTGGTGGGAGTTCAATTATCCAGACTACGGCGTAAGAACCGCTCAAGAGCTGGTTATTCCTGTAGGCAAGAAAATTGCGTTCCAATTAAAAACGAATGATGTGCTTCACTCCTTCTGGGTACCATCGCTCGGCGGTAAGATGGATACAAACACAGAAGGCAGCGTTAACTACATGACTCTGGTTGCTGACAAAGCGGATACATACATTGGTAAATGCGCAGAGTTGTGCGGTCCTTCTCACGGCTTCATGGAATTCCGGGTGAAAGCGGTTGACGATGCGGCATTTGACAAATGGGTTGCGGCATTTAAAGAACCTGCAGTGCTTCCTGCGGATGCGGCACTCGCCGAGAAATTCAAGACCAACTGCCTTTCTTGCCACGCTGTGGGCGACCAAGGCGGAGCGATGGGTCCTAACCTGACCGGCATTGGATCACGTGAGACGATTGCGAGTATCTTGCTGAACGACATAAGCGGCAAACCAGGCACAAAGCCGACGAAAGACAACCTGGTGGAATGGCTGATGGAGCCTCAGGCTGTAAAACCTGGCAACACGATGCCTAATCCGAAGGATCTCGGCTTCAGTGATGAAGAAATCGAGCAGATCGCCGATTACTTGGCCAATTATAAGTTGGATAATTAATACAGCAGCAAGAACTTTAAAAGGGGGTACAAACCTTGGCTCACGCTCATGCTCAAAGCCATAGCGTCAAACGCTACACGGGGTTAATGGATTGGCTTACAACCGTTGACCACAAGAAAATCGGTATATTATACCTGATAGCGGGCGGCTTATTCTTCGGGATTGGCGGTATTGAAGCGATTCTGATTCGCTTGCAGCTGATCAAGCCGATGAACGATCTAGTATCAGCTCAGGTATTTAACGAATTGATTACCATGCACGGAACGACGATGATCTTCCTTGGCGTAATGCCAGTTATCTTTGCCGTGATGAATGCGGTCATTCCGCTTCAGATCGGTGCACGTGACGTCGCGTTTCCATTTTTGAACTCGCTCGGATTCTGGACATTTTTGTTCGGTGGAATTTTGCTTAACCTTAGCTGGATTATGGGCGGAGCCCCTGATGCGGGCTGGACATCCTATACGCCGCTATCCACAACGGACTATTCATCTACACATGGTGTAGACTTCTATACGATAGGTCTTCAGATTGCAGGTCTGGGTACGTTGATCGGTGGTATCAACTTCCTGGCTACCATCATAACGATGCGTGCACCTGGAATGTCATTCATGAGAATGCCAATGTTTACATGGACGGCTTTCATTACATCGGCCATGATCCTGTTCGCATTCCCTGCAGTTACGGTAGGTCTCGTATTGCTCAGCTTTGACCGTTTGCTCGGTGCCAATTTCTTTGATGTTGCGGCTGGCGGTAGCCCCGTGTTGTGGCAACATATTTTCTGGATCTTCGGTCACCCTGAAGTTTACATTCTGATTTTGCCGGCATTCGGTATTATCTCAGAAGTAATTCCGACATTCTCCCGTAAACGTTTGTTCGGATACAGCTCCATGGTATTTGCAACCATCCTGATCGCCTTCTTGGGCTTCATGGTTTGGGCTCACCATATGTTTACGACAGGTCTTGGACCTGTAGCGAATGCGCTCTTCTCCATCGCAACGATGCTGATCGCCGTTCCTACCGGTATCAAAATCTTTAACTGGCTGTTTACAATGTGGGGCGGTCAAATCCGCTTTACCAGTGCAAACCTGTTCGCGATCGGTTTCGTACCGACGTTCGTTATGGGTGGGGTTACCGGTGTCATGCTGGCATCTGCTCCTGCAGACTTCCAGTACCATGATACGTATTTCGTTGTAGCTCACTTCCACTACGTTATCGTTGGTGGTCTGGTATTCGGTTTGTTTGCCGGACTCCACTACTGGTGGCCAAAAATGTTCGGTCGCGTACTGAACGAAACGCTTGGCAAATGGACGTTCTGGTTGTTCGCAATCGGCTTCCATTTGACATTCTTCGTACAGCATTTCCTTGGACTGCTAGGTATGCAGCGGCGGATTGTCTCATACTTGCCGAACCAGAATTTTGACGAACTTAACTTTATAAGTACCATCGGCGCAATCTTGATGGGTATCGGCGTTTTGGCTTTCCTGGCAAACGTTGTTGCCACTTCGAGAAAACCGGTTGGTGCTCCGAACGATCCATGGGAAGATGGCCGTACGCTCGAGTGGAGTATTCCTTCTCCACCGCCAGAGTACAACTTCAAGCAAATTCCGCTTGTTCGCGGCATTGACGCTTATTGGAAAGAGAAGATGGCAGGCAATAAAGAGATGACACCATCCGAACCGGTTGGTCCGATTCACATGCCTTCGCCAAGTATTCTACCGTTTGTAATGTCACTGGGTCTGTTTATCGCGGGTCTTGGTTTCATGTTTAGCACGGAGGACTTCTCGAATTCGTTCATGAGCTTAATCTTCAATAAATATATTGTTCTGATTGTTGGTCTTCTGATTACGTTCGCGGCTATGATCGCTCGTTCCCTGTACGATGATCATGGATATCACATCGAAGTTGAAGAACTGGAAGGGGAGGGGAAAGCATGAGTCACGCTGAACATGTAAACGGCGAACTTCCTCACGAGCCGGAGAAGGCAACACTCGAAGGCCGTAATAAGGTTCTTGGTTTCTGGCTCTTCCTCGGTGGAGAGGCCGTGCTCTTCGGTACGTTGTTTGCAACGTTCCTGGCGCTTCGCGGCCAGAACAACGAAGGCCCAACCGCAGCCGAGCTGTTCTCTCTGCCAATTACGGCAGCAGCAACGCTGATATTGCTTGTCAGTTCCTTGACCAGTGTGTTCGCCATTCAGGCGCTTCACCGTCACAATATCGAGAAGCTGAAGTTGTGGCTGATCGTAACCGTTGTTCTGGGTCTTGGGTTCCTTGGCCTTGAGATTTATGAGTTCTATGAATATGTTGTGCATGAATCGTTTAACATGAAGACGAGTGCATTCTCGTCTGCATTCTATACGCTGGTTGGCTTCCACGGTGCCCACGTTGCTTTCGGGGTTGTGTGGATCAGCCTGTTGATCGCTCAGCTGTACAGAAAAGGGTTAACCGTGGTTACAGCACCTAAGGTATATGTTTCTGCCATGTACTGGCACTTTATCGACGTTGTATGGGTGTTCATCTTCTCGGTCGTATACCTTCTTGGAAAGGTGGGCTAAGGAATGACTGCGAATCAACAATCTAATGAGGGGCCTACAGTTAAACACCGCCATCGTGTGGAAGGCCCTGAGAAACACATTGTTGTCTTTATTTTCTCCATTGTCCTGACTGCGATTGCTTTTGCGGCTGTCGCAGCCGGTGGCATCAACACAGCATTTACGATCATCATTTTGCTGGTTATGGCTGTGTTGCAGGTGTTCGTACAAATGGGTTACTGGATGCACTTGAAGGACAAAGGGCATCTAATGCCAATCCTGTTTATGATTGGCGGCTTCTTCGTAGCTAGTACCTGTATTGTCATGGCACTGTTCTGGGTTTGGTGGTAGAATGAAAAAGAGGTGGGCTACTTTCAGCCCCCTCTTTTTTTAAATCGTAGGTAGGTGTCACAATTTGGACAGAATTTAACCCGTTATGGGGAGGTTTTTGCATGCTGGGCTTAGAATATTTTAGTTTTGCAGATAAATGGAGTCCCTTGTTCCTAGCATTTATGCTGCTCGTAACAGCAGGTTACTTCCTGTTGACCGGGCCGCTGAGCAATCGATTCGAAGGGAGTGCTCCGGTTTCCGCAGGGAGGAGAACACTGTTTGTAGGCGGTATGCTTGCGTTCTATCTTGCACAGGGTGGACCCATTGAACTGCTGGGGCATACGATGTTCTCGTTTCACATGGTCAGTATGGCAATGTCCTATTTAATGGCGATGCCGCTCTTGATTCTGGGTATTCCTGTTTGGATGTGGCGTGCCTTCGATAAGGTCAATCCGTTTAAGAATCTCGGTTTCCTTGCACGTCCGATTGTTGCCGCGGTTCTGTTTAACGGCTTATTTTCTTTTTATCACATTCCGGTTATCCATGATTTTGTTATGTTGAATTTCTGGGTGCACCGTTTGTACTATTCAATCCTGTTTATCGCCTCGCTGCTGATGTGGTGGGCCATTATTAACCCGATCCCGGAGAAGGACAAGTCCTCAGGGCTTTTGAAAATGGGGTATATTTTTCTCAATATGGTCTTGCTGACACCGGCATGTGCGCTCATTATTTTCTCGAGCGAGCCGATGTACGCAACTTATAGCGATCCGGTGGTATGGGCAAAGGCGATGGGGTACTGCGTAGCTGGCGATACCTCGGCGTTGCTTAGTAAATTCGGCGGACCTGAGTTCTTTGGTTATCTAGAGCCTGCAATTGACCAGCGAGTGGGCGGGATCATCATGAAGTTTTTCCAAGAGATTATTTTTGCTTCGATGCTGGCCTATGTGTTCTTTCATTGGTACAAACGAGAAAATCAGGAAGACGATCCTTTGCCTGGCGAGATTCCTCCCGGCAAGCTCAATCAGGCGTAACAGGATTATTGAAGGGGGATCCATATGGATTGGTTTTTTATATTTCCCACGGTCAGTACAACGTTTATTGTCATCAGCGCCGTGCTGGTAGCGATTGGCTGGGGTCTTATTATTAAGGGGAAGCGCGAAGCCCACAAGAAAGTGATGATCTGGGCGGCCGTCGCGGCTGTCATCTTCTTTATCATCTATTCCTCGCGCACCGTATTCATCGGCAACACGTCATGGGGTGGTCCCGATGATCTAAAGCCGTATTATCAGGTATTCCTGGTCTTCCACATTGTACTGGCTACCGTAGCAGCGGTCTTTGGGATCACGACATTGACCCTCGGCTTTAAGGAGAAGTATTCCAAGCACCGCAAGTGGGGCAGAGTTACGTCGATCATCTGGTTCTTTACCGCCATTACCGGCGTAGCCGTGTATACCTTGCTTTACTTGTTATATCCGGGCGGGCATACTCAGCCTGTATGGAAAGTGATATTTGGAATGTAAGCGTGGGAGAACACCCGTCAGAGAGATCTGGCGGGTGTTTTTTAATTGGCAGGGCGGCTCATTATTCAAGAGCAATTTGAGGGCGGGGGTGGGGGAGTGTATCCGTTCCGGTCGCTGTTGAAACCAGGAAACTTGGGAATAGATGAGGTGGTTGTTTCCCGGTTTCAAAGGCGAACGCCAGGTCTCCTCCACGGCTACACTCCCTTGTGCATGGAAGCTCTGGAATGAGCCGCAGTAGGGGAAGGTGACACCCGGCAGGAAACCTCTGCCGGGAATTTTTTTACAACTTCTATTGACACTGTTTATATACACACTATATACTGTGTATAAAGATATACACAGTGAGCACAGTAATCACACTAAGCACAGTGAAACTTAGACTGCGATGATAAAACGAAATGAATATATGAAGGAATGAAAGGATGAGACGCATTGCAACAGGTTTTCCATAATGCGATGAAGATCGTGAAGAAAGACTTCGCAAGCGATAAGTTCCAACTCATATGGACGATACTGTTCATGCTGTATCTGGGGCTTTCCACGAGTTTCGTCATAAACGTTCAGTTTGAGCATCTAGAGGAATACAACAACCCATTTGTCGATTTTATCATGGTGCTTTTTGCTCCTTTTGTAGGTTTTGTATTTAACAGAAGGTCCTTCAAATATTTGAACGAGGATTCATACACCCGAATGCTGTACTTTTACCGGAGCATACCGGTGCCGGCTTCCGCGATTTTTGTTAGTCGGATCATAAATAGCCTGATCGCTTTTGCCATCAACAGCATCGTGTTTTATGGATTCATCTACGCAATGGGGAATCACCTAAGAAGTGCGATGGCTATTCCCGAATATATCGCCTTTATGCTGACGTGGGTCGGTGTCGGATTTTTATTAACGGGGCCTTATATTTACTGGGAAAACATGTGCAGCGGCAAGGTGTATCTCAGGAATACCGCTCTTCTGAATCCGCTCATTGCCGGATCGGTAGCCGTACTAAGCCTTCTGGGATACAGCATATTCGAATTCGTAGCGGATGCCGCCATGAAATGGGGACTGTTATCCCCGGTGATGTGGGGCTCGTTGATTGCGGGATTGGTGTCTATGATGCTTATGAGCAAATTAACATACATTCGGCAGCAGACCCGGGATTTATCATGAAGAATATGAAGATGAATCCGTATGGCATGCGACGGCACGGGTTTATGTTCTTAGAAAAGCGAGGTGGTAAAAGGTGCGACTTCTGATACAGATCAATGAAAATAGCGCAGAGCCTTTATATCACCAGATTGAAACACAGCTGCGCTCGCTCATTATTAGCGGTCAGATCGAGGAGGGAACGCTATTGCCATCCATTAGGGAATTTGCCGGGAATCTGAAGTGTAGCGTTATTACGGTGCGCAGGGTGTATCAGGATCTTGAGAATGAAGGGTTGCTGCGAACGAGACAAGGTACGGGAACTTTTGTTGCTGGTGTCGGCGACCAGGCCCGAGAACAATATAAACGCGATGCGGTTATAGAGGCATTAAGGATTGCTGTAGATAAAGGGCTTGCCGTTCAATTCAATGAAGATGAGATGAAAGAGATGTTCATGGAAGTTGTCCGCGAAAAATATGACACAAAAGGAGGTCGCTAACATTCCATGGAACCGCATGTTATTGAGTTTCGTAATGTCATTAAACGACGGAAAACGAAAACCATCGGTCCGATACAATTATCGATCCCTCAAGGATATATTGTTGCTCTGGTGGGGCCTAATGGCTCGGGGAAAAGCACCTTGCTGAACATGATGATGCAGACCGTGTTTCCGGACGAAGGTGAGATTACTTGGTTCGGCGAGCCTTACCGGGGAGAGCTTCCCGTCTCCATCCGTAAACAAATGGGCTTCGTACCTGAACAGCTGAGCGTAGAGGAACAGAATATGTCGGTGGATGAAGCGGCCAGCTTTCGCGCATCCTGGTATGACACTTGGGACGGTTATTTTTTCGATGAGCTGTTATCCCGGTTCGATGTCCCGCGGGGCGTAAAACTTCGCAAGATGTCCAAAGGGGAACGACGCAAATTTGAGATTGCCGCTGCACTTGCGCCAAGGCCCAAGTTCTTGCTGCTGGATGAACCTTCTTCCGGTCTTGATCCTTTCGCTTGGAAGCTGATGATCGATCAGCTGCACAAAGTGATGAAGTCCATGGACACAACAATCGTGCTCTCAACCCATGTGGTGGATGAAATTCGTCGTCTGGCGGACTACGTCATTCTAATCCATCATGGGAAGCTGCTGGGCATGGTGGAGAAGGACTCGCTGCTGGATAACTGGAAGGAGTGCTGGATTCAAGAGGATGCCTCCATTGTCGAGGAGCTGCCGGGTATTCTGAGTTTCAAACAAGAGACAGCGACTACGATTTCTTTTATAACGACGGAATGCTTGGAAGTGGAGAAGATCCTGCAGTCTGCAGGCATACCGTTTATTCAGACCCGTTCCCTGGAGCTGGATGAAGTGCTTCGATTATGGATTGACGGAAACATTCCTGCCAACGTGCAGAACTAGGATAGAGAGGGGTTTTTACGATATGCAACGCTTGCAATTAGACAATGTAGTTAAGATTTATGCGGACAAAACGGCGGTAAACCGGATTTCGCTTCAGGTTGAGGAAGGTGAAATCTACGGACTGCTGGGTGCGAACGGCGCCGGCAAAACAACCACCATGCGAATGGTGCTTGGATTGATCTACCCGGATGACGGAACCATTCTGTATAACGGAAAGCCGTATAACAAGGAACTGCGCCACATTATGGGTTACTTGCCGGAGGAGCGCGGGTTATACCCGAAAGTGAAAGTCAGTGAGCAGATTTCCTACTTGGCACAGCTGCGGGGCATGTCCGCGAAAGACGCGGATAAGAGTCTGAAATACTGGTTGGAACGGTTTGAAGTACCTGACTATTACGATAAGAAGATTGAGGAACTGTCCAAGGGTAACCAGCAAAAAATGGGCTTTATCGCAGCGGTTGTTCATGACCCGCAAATTCTGATTCTGGACGAAGCCTTCAGCGGACTGGATCCGGTGAACGTCGAACTTCTGAAATCAACAGTAAAAGAACTCCGCGACAAGGGCACAAGCATTCTGTTCTCCACCCACCGGATGGAACATGTTGAGGAGTTGTGTAAGAACATTACCATTCTGCATCGCTCCAATACGGTAGTGAAGGGGAATCTGAAGGATATCAAATCCAAGTATCCTCGTGAAGAAGTGGTGCTCGGCACGTCCGGTGAAGTCGGGGGTCTTGAAGCCCTGCCTGGCGTAACGGCTGTGGAGCGAACAGAAGACGGCTACTCCATCCGGATCAGCCAGGTTGAGGCAGCGCAAAACATTTTGAATACAGCCATGTCGCAAAGCACGATCCATCGGTTTGAAGTGAAGGAGCCGACACTCAATCAAATCTTCATAAAGGCGGTAGGTGAATCCAATGAATAATATGTGGACCGTTATCCGATTTACGTTCATGAATAAAATAAGAACAAAGTCCTTTCTCGTTTCAACCTTGATTTTTGCACTCATTATTACGATCGGGATCAATCTTCCTTTTCTGATCCAAATGTTTACGGGAGATAAAGCAGGCTCTGAAGAAACCACCCGCATCGGTCTGGTATACGGACAGGAGCAGACGCTCGCTGAACAACTCGAGACTACCTGGAGTAACCTGCCGACAACCTCCTATGAATTGGTAAAATACGAAACAGCTGATGAAGCCGCTCTGAATAAGGATATTAAAGATGGCGTAATCGAAGGTTATCTGAAATTCGAAGCACAAGAAGGCAATACGTTCCCGACCGTGGTCTACAGCTCTGAAGATGAGGCTATGAGCCCGGAACTGCAATCCAATCTGCAAGCAGCTCTGCAAGTGGCAAAGACACGCAGCATTGTAGACGGACTTGATTTGTCCGATGCGCAGATTAATGAACTGAATCAACCGGTTCAAATTGACGCTCGGAGTATCGATCCTACAGAAACAGGTAACGCTGACGGAGCTTCCGGAGAGAAGGAAGGAGCTTCCGAGGTTATTAACTACATTGTTGTGTATGCACTGATTATTCTCTTCTTCTTCACTTTGATGGGGACAGGTAACATGATCGCTTCGGAAGTAACAACAGAGAAGAGCTCCCGCATTATGGAGATTTTGATTACAAGCGTATCTCCGCTGAGCCAAATGTTTGGTAAGGTTATTGGCATGTTCCTGCTGGGACTGTCCCAGATCGCGGCATTTGGAGTTGTAGTTGTTGTGAACTTGATACTGCCGCACAATATAGATACATTGAAGGACATGAATCTCGATCTGACAGCCATAGATCCGATGCTGCTGGTGTTCGGTTTAATCTTCTACATCCTTGGCTATTTCTTGTATGCGATGCTCTACGCGGCTATCGGTTCGATTGTCAGCCGTACCGAGGATTTGGGGCAGGCGGTCATGCCGATTACGATGCTGTCCCTGGTGGCATTCTATATCGCCATCTTTAGCCTAAGCGCTCCGAATTCGATGCTGATGAAGGTATCCACCTACATTCCGTTCATCTCGCCGACCACGATTCTGGTTCGTATCGGCCTTGGCAGTATCCCATTCTGGGAGATCCTGCTTTCGCTGGCGATCCTGATCGTATCCATCCTCGTTTTCGGTTGGCTGGCTGCGAAAATCTATCGGACCGGTGTCCTGATGTACGGCAAGCGCCCTACATTCAAGGAGCTTAGAAAAGCGATGAAGGCTTATAAGATGTAAGCATAGATAGTACAAATATGTGTGGTGTCACTATGAATATATAAACTGCATTCATGGTTTATGGTTAATATGTAAGGAGAAACGGAGAGGTGACTCTCCGTTTTTTTTTGATTTTTATATGTATTTTCCAAGTCATGCTTAACAGGCTTCGTTCGCAGCCTATGAATTTCCTATGTTACGACGTACAATGGGTATTTAACGTCTAGCATCCATAGGGCTCGGCTGTATATATTTTTGTGTGCTGTCAGTTGAAATCAGATTTTACAACTTCTATACAAGATGATCTAACTTATCATATATCGACTTGCTACACTTGTTGAGTCATTGAAGATATCAGCATGTACCGATTAATCGGAGTAAGGAGATCGTATGAAAAGGAAAAACAGAAAACAGAGTCAACGCCGCCAAGCGATATTGGTGGTCATTGTTGTTGCTTTGATAGGAATGATTTGGTCGATCCATGAGCAATTTTCACCCTCGGTTTCCGCGGAGCTAAAAGTTGCACTGTTCCCAAAAACGGCAGTGCCACAAGAAATATCCCAACGCTACAAAATCGTGATCGATCCAGGGCATGGAGGTAAGGATCCTGGTGCGGAAGGAGTCAGCGGAAACCATGAGAGAGCGTACACACTAGCGCTGTCACAGAAGGTATTCGACCTGCTCCAGCAAGAGCCAATGTTCGAGGCGTACATGACACGTACGGACGATACTTTTGTCGATCTAGAGGATCGTAACCAATTCGCAAACGATCTTGATGTGGATGCAATGGTCTCCATTCATGGGAACACCTATGCAGATCCCGATGTATCTGGCACCGAAACATATTATTACGCGGACGATAGTATTCCGTTCGCACGCGAGGTGCACGAGCACTTGGTGGAGGCCACTGGATTCAGGGATCGCGGTGTGAGAAAGGAAAGTTGGAAGGTACTGACGGGAAGCAACAATCTCGCAATTCTGTTGGAGGTAGGGTTCCTCACGAACCCGAGCGATGAAATGGAGATGCTTAGCGAAAGCCATCAGGATCGAACCGCTCAGGGCATAGTGGAAGGGATCAAAGATTATTTTACGGGTAGAGAAGATTGGAAAGGGGTTCGTGACACAACTGAAACTTCATAGAAGGGCTAGATAAATAATGAGAATATCACGAAATGATAATAAAAAAAGCAGGGTAATCAAGGCGAGAAGAAGATTAGTCGTTGTTCTAGCAGCTAGCTTCCTAATGATCTTTTTAATAGGGAAACTCACTGCTGCTCCTGAAGAAGATGTCGTAGCCAAAGAAAATATCGTACAAAGTACCGAACAACCAGCCAAACAAAAAAGGTCAGATGGAAAGCTTGGGGACAAAGTTGTTTATTTAACATTTGATGATGGTCCTACTACGTTAACGGATCAATTCTTAGATTTATTAAAAGAGCAAGATATACAAGCTACCTTTTTTATGCAAGGGACGAATTTACAAAAAACCGACTTACAGGAAAGTGTCAAACGAGCCACAGAAGAAGGCCATTATGTTGGAGCTCATAGTATGTCGCATGATTACAAAAAGTTATACCATAACGGACAGTTTGTATCAGAGATGAAAGAAACACTGTCTCTAATTGAAGATATTACAGGTACAAATCCTAAGTTGGTTCGTCCACCTTATGGATCAGCACCCGGATTGGAAAGTGAACAGGTTCGTAATCAAGTTGTGAAATCTGGAATTAAGGTTTGGGATTGGACCATTGATTCTAAAGACTGGGATTTAAAAGATAATCCAAGCCAAATTGTAGAAAACATTAAAAGGCAAACTAGAATTGACAGAGAAGTGATACTCATGCATGAAAAACCACAAACCTTACAAGCGCTTCCCGAAATCATTGCATTTTACGAGGGAAAAGGATATGAGTTTGCTGTATATAATGACGCAGACCATTTTTCGGTTAACTTCCAAAATGACAAACGTTTGTAAAAGGTATTTGGCTCTCGCCAAGTTAGTGCTTGAGCCTAGGACACGGTTGCAATTTTAATGTGGCTTCGTTATCGTAGCTTTAAGATCGTGACTATTATTTGTGTTAGGAGATTCAGAGGCATGAGCAAAAAGATTTTGATTGTTGAGGACGATGTTCATATATCCAAAATCATTAAAATGAATCTCAATATTGTGAGCTACGAAACGATGGAGGTTTACGATGGCGAAGCTGCGCTTGAGCTGGTGCAACAGGAAAAGTTCGATCTTATTTTGTTGGATGTCATGATTCCGAAACTGGACGGTTTTGAGCTTATGAAACGCATAAAGCCGTACAATATTCCGGTTATTTTTTTGACGGCGAGAAACTCGGTTTATGATAAGGTGGACGGGTTGAAGCTGGGGGCTGATGATTACATGGTCAAGCCTTTCGAAGCGATTGAGCTGCTGGCCCGTATAGAAACGGTACTGCGAAGATATGAAAAGGAAGAACAGGTGATGGCATTCCAAAACCTGCTCGTCGATCTGGACAAACGGGAAGTAACCAAACAGGGGAAAGTTGTAGAGCTAACGCCCAAAGAATATGATTTGCTTGTCGTTCTGTTGAAAAACAAGAACATCGCCTTATCCAGAGAGCAGTTCATCGATAAAGTATGGGGCGGCGATTATTATGGCGAAACAAGAACGGTTGATATGCATATTAAATCACTGCGCAAAAAACTAGAGCTGCAAGATCATATCAAGACCATTTATAAACTCGGCTATCGGCTGGAGGATTGAGGGGAATGAAATTTTGGCAAAAAATTTATGTCTTCTCGATTCTAGTTTTCGTCATTATCTTTAACGCAGCCTCCATTATGGTTATCGAGCGCAGCCATAATAGGATGCTTGAGCAGGAGATCAATAGCGCGTTAAGCCAAAATATGAGTATTCAATCCAGTGTTAACGCGATTGTGCCGATCCTTCGCATCTATGATTCGATTGATTACGAGAAAACCGTATTAACGAGAATCGGTAATGAATTTGTGGGTACCAATCATGAACAGCGTGTGTATTTGGATATCAGAAATCAGAAAAATCGGGTAGTCTTCAGTAATACCGATTTCCCAATACCGACACAACGTGAGGAACTGGGCAAGCTGGGCACGGATGAAATCCATTATGTTTTACGGGATATCGGTGAGCGAACGATCCTGTTCACGTCAAGTATGGTGGATGTTAACCGTACAAGCTATCTATTTACTTATATGGTAGATGTCACCTCGTTATATCAGGACCGTGTAGATCAGTATCGGTTCTTTGTGCAAGTGGATGTGGTGGCTTGTTTCCTCTATATGTTGATCATGTTTTTTGTAAGCCGGGGACTGACGAGATCGATTGATCGGCTGGGTCGAACTGCTCAGGTTATCGCACAGGGGAATTTCTCCGAACGCGTCCAGTTAAAATCAAAAGACGAAATCGGGATGCTGGCCTACAATTTCAACAATATGGCCGCTGTTGTGGAGGACACCATCACAGAACTTGAGCGGAACAATCAAGAGAAACAACGGTTTATCAATAATTTCACACATGAATTAAATACGCCGCTGACTTCGATTATCGCCTATGCGAATTTTATGAGAACAACCAAATATGATGAGGAAACGTTTCTGGACGGTCTCAATGTGATTTATTCAGAAGGCAAGCGATTACAGATGTTGTCCATGAAGCTGATGAATTTGATTGTGTTGCAAGAGGATCAATTCGAAATGGAGCCGCACGATTTGGGAGCGATTATAGCTGAAATCAAGCCTGCGCTGGACATGATGGCCAAAGAAAAGCAGGTGACGATCGTCGCGAAGTGCGAGCCGGGCGAGCTGAGATTGGAGAAGGATTTGATCAAAGTTCTGATCTTCAATCTGGTGGACAATGCAATCAAAGCTTCGGATGAACAGCAGACCATTACGCTGCGCGTCGTATGGCACAACGGAGATTGTGTGCTTGAAGTGACGGATCAGGGCATTGGGATCGCTAAGGAACATCAGGATAAAATTTTTGAACCTTTTTACATGGTGGATAAATCGAGGACAAGAAACGGTAAAGGGGCAGGTCTCGGTCTTGCGTTATGTCAAAATGTCGCGAGTGTCCATAATGCCGTCATTCGGGTAACCAGCAATGAAAACCAGGGTACTACCGTAGAAGTCGTATTCTCGCTTACCCATCCGAAAGGTGGGATAAAGGAATGAACAAACTTATTTTAGTTATCATTTGTGTGTCGTTCATCATCCTGACGACAGGGTGCCAGAGCGTTTTCAATACGATTCCCAAAGATACCGTCATGGTTAAAAAAATAATCAGAGAGAACGAGAATATGGAGGAGGAATATGAGGGCGTTCTGTCCCAGGATGCGGTGAAGACACTTAGTCTTAATGCAGTAAATAAGTACTTCGATGAAAACTTGACGAAGGACGAGCTTCAATTTGAGTTGGCGGTTATTGACCAGAACAAGTTTAAAGTTATGCTAAATGAGGCGGAAAAGGGCCTCGTTGTTACACCAACAGGGGTTTCAGCAGCGGTTCCAGAACTAAAGGTGAACGATCAAATTGATTTTGCTTCGTATTCTAGCGGCGTATATTATACGACGCTGACCAAACCAACCGATCCTGATCAAGGCTATCAAATCGTGCTGAATGCGAGGGACGGCGATGTCATCAGAGCTGTCAGAAGGCGAGAAACGATGCAGGATCATGCCAAGTCTACGGTGGAAGACGATCGAATGGTAAAATATCATATGAACGAAGTTGAACCTCTCGCAACAGAGTTTATTCAGGATAAAGGGAGCTATCCGTTGTCCGATATAACGCTGAATGAGGACATGACGCGCTCGGGCGGTGTTGTGGAATTGTATTACATGAGCAAGGACGGGGAGAAGTTAAAATATAATGTTACAGTCGATTTGAAACGAAATGAAATTATCGGATTCAGTAAGGATGTCATGGCGCTGCTTAGTTACTATTCCAGGCTCTAAGCAGACCTGCCCGCCTAACCCAGTGCTGCAAGACCACACCAAACGCTTTTAGCGGCGATAAGCAAAGGACTGTCAGGGAATCATTTATCTCTGACGGTTCTTTTTTTTACTTTTACAACTTCATTACAAGTCGATCTAACTCCTCATATATCCCTGTACTACACTTAATGGAGTAACTTTCGCGGGATGATCGCGGAGAGATCGATTATGGGAAGGAAGAGAAACAATGAAAAAAGCGATGATAATTCTATTCACGTTCATCATGGTCATGGTCTCTGCTTGCAGTGCCCCTACTGGCGGCAATCAAGGGGGAGCACAGACGACAGATAAAACCAGCAGTAACAGTAATAATCAAGCTAAAGAAGATGAAGGAATGCCGGTTGATGAAACGAAGGACGGCAAGAAAACCGTTGTTGTCTCGCTGCTTGCAGCGGACGATTTCTTCCTGCAAGCGAAACAAAAATACGAAGCCCAGCATCCGAATACGACGATTGAGTTCAAAGAGTTTCCTGCTGAGGGGGCCATGCTGTCCCCGGCTGAAGTGGAAAGATATGCAAAACAGACCACTACGGAGGTTTTATCAGGTAAGGGAGCGGATTTATATGCTGTTTCAGTTGTTCCCCTGCCCATTGAGAAGTTTGTTAACAAAAAGGCTTTTGTTAATTTAGAAGAGCTAATTAAGAGGGATAACACTTTTGATCCCAGCCTGTACGAATTGAATATTATTGAAAATTCCCGAATGAATGACGGTATTTATACCCTTCCATTAGAGTTTCACTTAGAAGTTTTGTTTGGGGATGCTGCAAATATCGAGAATGCTGGTGTCACCATCGATGATAAGAAGTGGACATGGAGCGATTTTGCAGAAATAAGCAAAGAGTTGGCTAATAAGGGAGGGTATTCCGTCTCCATGGACAATTGGCCTCCGGAACAGCTGTTAAATAACCTTGTATCCGACAATTATGCCAAATTGGTCAATGGGCGGACCGCATCGTTTGACTCCGCGTTATTCATAGATTTGCTGAAGCAAGTGAAATCATTGTATGACGACAATATTATCACGTCGGAAGTCATGGGCGGTTCGCAAAAAACTAATTTCTTACATTCTAGAATCCTCTCCCCTTCAGATTATCTTGTCCGTCTCAGTTTATATTATGATAACGCAAAAATCTATCAGAAGCCGCATTCAGCCGACCAACAATCAGGTGTATCCTTTAGCGTGACCAGAGAGCTAGCGATGAATGCAAATTCTACGGTCAAAGGGGAAGCGTGGAATTTCATGAAGTTCTTAATGTCGGAAGAGATGCAGTCCTACTCGAAGCTATCTTATATTTCTATAAATAAGGCGGTCAATGATAAAGCTATTCAAGATGTAGTGGAGAAAGGGATTAATGATCCTAAGGCTGGCAAGGTCATTAAAGCAACCGAAGAGAATCTTCAACCATTTAAGGAATTGGTATCGGAGGCTCGTTTAAGAAATTATGGATACGATGACGAACACAACATGTTTTCAAAGATCATCGCCGAGGAGGCCACAGCATTCTTCACGGGTCAGAAATCTGCCGAAGCCACTGCTGAGCTCATACAGAACCGGATAACGACCTATTTGAATGAATAAGTCCCACGCTTATTTCACTGGGCAAAAATCGCCCGAAGAGGTGGCAGCGCTTATTCAAAACAGGGTGACCACTGTATTAAACGAATAGGAAAGCAAAGAGGGATGGCCCTAAACAGTTGGTGCAGGGTTCATTCTCTCTTTTTCGAAATGGTGAAGGAGGTACAAGGTGAAAGGCAATCTATTCTGGAGAAAAATGAGGGGCAAGCTGCGTCAAGACTGGACCATTGCAGCTCTGTTTCTGGCACCAAGTCTGATCGGTTTTTTAATCTTTTATCTCGTTCCGTTCGGCATGGGATTTCTCTATTCGTTTCAGGATAGTACGATCGATGGTTCATTTGTTGGATTGGATAATTACAATACATTGCTTGCAAGTTCTTCCTTCCGCAAGGCAGCGACGAATACGTTCCTGTTCACAAGTGTGAGCGTGCCCCTTATGATCTTGGTGTCATTGTTGCTTGCGCAGTTGTTAAACAAAAAGTTATTTTTTCGGAATTGGCTGCAAACGGCTTTTGTATTGCCACTTGTCGTACCCGTAGCATCAATCGTTATGATCTGGCAAATTGTATTTGACTGGAACGGAACCTTAAATGCATGGTTGCAGAACTTCAATGTGGAGCGGATCGATTGGATGAAATCGGAGTGGTCCATTGGTGTACTGGCCATCGTCTATACGTGGAAAAATATTGGCTACAACATCATATTGTTTCTAGCGGGGCTGCAGAGCATTCCCAAAGACTACTATGAAACGGCAGATATCGAAGGAGCGGGCAGATTTCATAAATGGTTCCATATTACCCTGGTTTATCTGACTCCAACGATGGTATTTGTTTTTCTGATGTCGATTATTAATTCATTCAAAGTGTTCCGCGAAACATACCTGATTGCAGGCGATTATCCACATGACCGCATTTATATGTTGCAACATTATATGAACAACATGTTTCTTTCTCTCGATGTTCAGAAATTGACAGCTGCTGCTGTGTTAATGGTAGTTTGCATTCTTATTTTCGTCATAATGATGTTAGCTGTCGAACGTCGTTTTAGGAATTCCATGGAATAGGCAAGGTGGTTGGGAAATTGACTTTCATTCAAAAGCTTAGTCTATCGTTAATGATGGGTGTGCTGGCTTTGATGATGCTGTTACCGATTGTGATCACGGTCTCCAATTCATTCATGACGGAGGCCGAAATCGAATATAACTATCATCTCATTGGCCAATTGATCAATATTGAAGCAGGGGAAAAGGATGGATTTATTAATGTAAAGCTGCTTCCTGATTGGGTATCTTTCCGCCAATATGCGGAGGTACTGGTTCACAAACCTGTGTTTCTCCAAATGTTTTGGAATTCTGTGTTTATGGTCGTACCTATTATTGTTTTGCAAGTGCTGGTTGCGTCATTAGCTGCCTATGCGTTTGCAAAGCTGAGATTTCCGGGACGAGACAAGTTGTTCTTTCTATATGTTTTAACGATGCTTATGCCATTTCAGGTGACACTCGTGCCCAATTATATCATTGCCGATAAGCTGGGACTTATCAATACAACCTCAGCCATTATATTGCCGGGTATATTCAGTGCTTTCGGTGTATTTATGCTCAGACAGTTCGTGATGCATATTCCGAATTCTTATATTGAAGCGGCCAAAATCGATGGCGCGGGGCATTTGAGAATTTTTTATCAAATTATTGTCCCGCTTGTCCAGCCGGGAATGGCTGCGCTCGTCGTTTTACTATTCGTTGATAATTGGAATATGGTTGAGCAGCCGCTTATTTTTCTTGAGGATGCATTTAAACAACCGCTGTCTCTGTATTTGTCGCACATTAATAAAGATGCAAGGGGCGTCGCCTTTGCTGCATCCGTCTTATATATGACTCCGATGGTGCTGTTGTATTTGTACGCTGAGTCATATTTTGTACAGGGCATTCAGCTATCAGGAGTTAAAGGTTAGTTTATTACGGGGGGATATGAATGGAAGTGCAACTTGCTAGTAAAACGATATCTGGACGCAAACGGAGGATTCGCATCTTCTTTGGCTTATTTGTGTTGCTACTCGTTGCATTGACGTTGTTTAGCAATACTCTTAAGGCGTTAACGCTCCCTAAGGTTGCAGTTACAACACCGGAAAGAGGGGAGTTAAATCATACTTTTCAAGGTATGGGAATTGTGAAGTGGCGAGAGACCGCAGCTTTATCGGGCGCTGTCGGAGGCAAAGTTGAGAAGGTCCATGCCAAGGAAGGCAAAACGGTTAAGAAAGGAGCGATCCTGGTTGTTTACAACCAACGGACCCTCCAGCGTCAGATTGAGGATGAAGAGACGCAATTGAGCCAGTTCATGCTTACGCTAAAGGAGCAGCAAGATAGTTATAAGGAAGCTTCACTAAGCGACGATGAGAAAACAATCGTAAAAGCTAAAAACGATATGAAGAGGACTCAAATGGATATCGATGTCCAAAGACGGAAAGTTCATAGATTGCAGGAGGATTTGCAAGAAAACAGCACATTGATTGCACCTTTTGACGGGATCGTTACGAAGATTAATGCAGTGGAGGGGCTTGAGTCGAAAAGGGAAGAGTTCGATGTCATGATCGCCAATTCGAAACTCGGCTTTGAGTTTGAGTTTACTGCTCCAGCGACATTAATGGATAATCTGGAAAAAGGAGCAAAATTGAATGTTCGAATAGGTGGCAGTAATGCCAGACAAGTCGAGGGGAGCATTGAGGATATTAAAGATACCGAACAACCGCTTGGTGAACCGGAAAACGGCGGAAACACACCTGCTTACACAACACCTATGAAGCAACTGGTGATTGCTATTGTGGATAAGGAGCTAAAGGGCGGAGAGCCGGCAGAGACTCAGTTGATCAAAACGGTGAATGATTTGATCCTAGTACCGAATGAAGCTATCCACAAAGAAGGAGACCAATCGTACGTATTGGGTGTCGAGGAAAGAAATGGACCGTTAGGCAACAGCTTTGTTGTTAAAAAAACCTATATTACGATCATGGATTCGAATGAAAACCAATCGGCAGTAGACGGTTTAATGGAGCATCAACCGATCATTGTAGAGAGCAGTGCTCCGCTGCAAGAAGGCGATAAGATTCGTTTGCACTAAATTATTTTTATCGGGAGGTACATTGATGTACAGGCCAAAAAAGATATGTATGACCATGATGCTCAGCGCTGCGGTGTTGAGTCAATTCGTTGCCGTTAATACATATGGGGCATCTGCGGCTAATGCGTCCGGTTCCAAATCCGCTGCAGCTGCTTCTATGTTCACACTGGATAAACTCGGTTCGGTCACATTGAAGCAAAACGTCAGTGTGAAGCTGACGGGGATGGATATGATGACTGCGCCTGACGGCAATATTCTGGTATACACGCTTCATTACAGTAACCGTAGTAACAACAGAATAGATCTGATCGATTATTTCTCCAAGGTTTCCACGCCGAGTGGCGCCATTGTAAAAGGAAAAACAGTCACGGGTGATGCTGGTAAAAGAACGCTGCATGCAAATAGCAGTCAATCCGTGACGTACTATGTGAATATTGGAAAATCGTCACAGATAAACGGAATTAAGGTTTCCATGTTCGGATGGGATTTTAGCAGCCCCACTTATGATAAAAGACTGGGTGGTTTCACGATTCCTGCCCATTATTCATCTGTTGTTCCTGTAGGCAAGAGCAAGCAGATTAAGATGAATAATTATTCCGTTACGGCCAAGGCAGATACCGCGCAGAGGTATAAAATCAATGGAAAAGTATATATAAAACTGGGGATGAAACTCTCGAATGGAGGAACCACGGTACTTAGCGATCCCGGATATAAAGCATATCTAAAATCGGCCGGCGGCTCGGCATTCGAGCTCTTGCCTGATTCAGCCAGCACCAGCTACAAGCTCCAGCCTCAGGAGAGCAGAATCATCTACTATTGGACAGAGGTTCCTTCCACGATGAAGACGAATGGCATGACATTACAGCTCGCGCTAGAAGACAAAGAGTTGAACATAAATCTTCCGGTGCAATCGTTCAAACTTCCTGCGGCAGCTTCCGATCATGCTGTTGCTAATGGCAAAAGCGCAAAGGTTATGATGAAACAGCTGCCCGTTACGGTCAAGGCTGAAAGTTTGCAACGAATGAAAGATAATGGAAAAGTGTATATGAAGGTCGGGGTTCATCTCGCAAACGGAGGAAAGAGGGTGCTAAGCGATCCTGGATTTAAAGCACAACTGAAGTCAGTCGGCGGCTCGGTGATCGAGCTTGAGCCTGAGGATGATACAGGAGGAAGCTTTAAGATCCAGCCAGGGCAGAAAAGAACGATATACTATCTGGCTGAGGTGCCTTCCAATCTGAAAACGGACCATTTGACGATGCAATTCACCCAGGAAGACGAAGGTTTGAAAATGACGCTCCCGGTAAAAACCTTCAAGCTTCCTGCCGTTAGCGCTGACGTGCCTGCGGCTAATAATGCCGTCAAAAAAATATCCATTAATAACAGTACGATTGAAACGCAATTGAAGAGTGCTTCCGTATTTGCTGAGAATGATACCGGGAAATGGAGCCTTCAATTCCGCGTTAAAAATCTCGGTCAAAAATCAGTGAAGCTGCCAGCTTACGAACTTTCCATCCGAACTGCGGAGGGTTACAGCATACCGGTAAATACGAAGGCGTTTGAGAATGTTACGTTGAAGCCGCTGGAGGAGAAACTTATTGATCTCGAGGCAGATGTACCCTTGCACATGAAACAGAATATGCTGCAGCTGCAATTAATGGAGCCTGCTATGGAAGGGAAGATCCGTTTCCCGACGGCTTTTTATAAAATTCCTTATGCTCAAGAAGAGAAGAGCCATCTGGGCTTGGAGAACATCATGGAGAACAGTCATGGAACATTCGGCGTAAAGCTAAGCTTGTATCAACGGCTGCCTTGGGGAGACGGCGATCAAATTGCCGCCCGGATTAGTATTCGCAACACCAAAGACTCGACCGTACAGCTGCCTGAGCTAAAAGCCAAGGTTAAGGCTGATATGCGTGATTTGAGCAGTACGGCTCAAATGGTGGTGCCAACGGATCAAACGACCTTGGCGCCTAATGAAACCGTAGAGATGTATGTGCTTGCCAAGGTGCCATATTCCTATAATTTCAATCAATTACGAATGGAGCTGCAGGAAGTATCAGAAGAGAAGGTCACGAAATTTCTGTCGCTCAATACCAAAGCGCTCAACAATGTAATGAATCAGGTCGCTGCAGGCGAATCATACCGTATTTCTACTCCAGGCAAGAAAGCGGAAATCCGTGAACGCATGTCTACGGTTTACCAGGGAAGCAGCTCCAATTTGATGTATACGGAACTGGAGATGACCAGTCAGGAAACACGTTACTCCAGGCAGGCACAGTTGGTGGCGTACTACAAAACACCGGACAACGAGTATTTTGAAGCAGAAATCAATCAATCGACCGACAAGACAAGTCCGAATGGGAAAAATCTGGTTACGGTTTGGAGCAAGCTTCCGCTGGATGTGAATACTTCAGAACTTGTGCTTTATATCGGCGAAGGTGTGGCCGACGGAAAACTGACAGCTTTAGGGGAAGAATCAACAGGATCGATCAATACCATGGGATTAGCCTTAAGGCCTAGAGCTATAGATCCGGGAGCGAGTTTAGGAAATGTGGAATTGTTCCCGTACAGACTGTCCATAACGAGAGGGGAAGCTGAGCTTAGCAAAGGGAAGGATCGGCTTGATACTGTCATTCATTATAACCTCTCCAGAGATGGCGATTACGAGACAGGCGAATATGAACACAAGCTCATCATGGAGATGATTGACCCGACCGGACAATCCACAGAGAAGACGTTGACACTCGGCACCGATTTGACCATCGGCAGCAATAAATCATACGCCATTACATTGAATAACAACTTCGGCAAAAATGTAAGCGGAGGGACTGTTCGCATCAACCTGTATGATGAGTTCCAGGGGCGGAGAATGCTGCTTGGAAGTCAGTCGTATCCCATTATTTATGAAGAGACCCCAAGCGAAGGAACTGACAAGGCGAACGATTAAAGAATGAGCGGCACATATACCTGTTAAAACAACCCCGAAATAAAATTCGGGGTTGTTTTTATTAAAGAGGCAGCCAGTTCGTAGTGTAAGAAATGCATCATGCCGCGAACCTTTGGAGGGCGAGTTATTGCATAAAAATAGTAAAAGATATTCACGAGTTTCTTTCTAATTATGATATCATAGAAAGAGTTGTGAGTTGCTGGAGTAAGAAAGCGGAAGACAAAGGGTGTCAAATCGGTATGGCGCAAACTATCAACTCACATTGAAAATAAAGGAGATTACATAAATGAAAAATTGGAAAAAAATGCTCTTGTCCCTCGCGATTTCGGTTGGGCTAATCGCTTCGGCAGTACCTGCCATGGCTGCCCCACAACAACAGCCGGCAGTAAAAGTGGATAACCAAGTTGTTCAATATTCGCTTGGCACACCGATTATAGATAAGGGCACAACGCTTGTTCCGCTCAGAACAACGCTTCAGGCTCTGGACGTGAAACTGAAGGGTACAGCAGATGACACGATCCATGTCGTTGTGGATGGCAAAACCATTACCCTAAAAGGTAAGCTGAAACAAATCAATGGCGTAACCTATGCGCCAATTCGAGTTGTTGGGGACGCTGCCGGTTATAAGGTTAGCTGGGATGCGAAGACTCGCGCCGTTCTGCTGGTTTCCAAGGAAACAGAAACCGCACAAGCTGGCGGCCGCGGCTTCATGTGGGAAGTGGAGAGCAACGGGAATACAGTGTACCTTGTAGGCTCCATGCATATCGCGGATGATAGCTTCTACCCGTTACGTCCGGAATTTGAAGAAGCATTTGCCGAGGCCGACTATCTCGGTGTCGAAATTGATATCAGCAAAGCGGCTGATGAAAAGCAGCAGAAACTGATCATGGATCTGGGAATGTATCAGGATGGGACAACCTTGAAGGACCATGTATCCAGTGAGACCTATGCTAAGCTTGGCGGAATTCTGAAGCAAAGTGGCATGCAGCCGAATGCACTTGATGCATTCAAGCCTTGGGTTGCCGAAACCACGATCAGTAGTCTGAAATCCGTAAAAGCCGGGTACGAAGCATCAGCTGGGATCGACCTGTATTTCATCCAGAAGGCCATCGAACGCAAAGTTCCGATTCTGGAGCTGGAATCCTACGAATCCCAGCTGGGTATGTTTGATGGCTTCTCCAAGGAGCTGCAGGAGAAAAACCTCAATATCGCCCTCGATAACTTCGACGTACTGGACGAGAGCGTGAACCAGATGGCCGAAATGTGGAAAACAGGCAATGACGAGCAGCTGCTCGAGTTAACAAACAGCATGTCGGGTGACGAGGAATATAACAAAGCAATGCTGATCGACCGCAACATCGGCATGGCAGACAAAATCGACGGATATTTGAAAAACGGCAAAAACGAAGAGTATTTCATTGTGGTAGGGTCAGCTCATTATCTGGGTGAGCATGGCATTGTGAAGCTGCTTAAGGATAAAGGCTATACGGTTGTTCGCAAGTAAAATAACTGCAGGGTGGTAGTCTTCGGGAAACAAAAAACCTTCCAATGATCGTCATTCGATCATTGAAGGTTTTTTGTTGTTCTTGCAGGTATATCCGTGACAAATGATGAGTAGAGCAAAACTTGCTCCCTCTGTGTAAGTTGATCTTGGAAGGGGGGCGATTACCTTCCAGCGTAGGTATTTTCCCAACCAAAAATTTCATGATGTTTCAGAGTCTGGATATCGGCTACAAACCGTTCTGTATCAGCTTTTGGCAGACTTCCCGTCAAATGGTTTCAGCAGCGGCAATCAATGCAGCGCTTTCATTTTTCCAAAAAAACAGTTGATAATTGAGAAATCATCCTCTATGATAATGTCATCAGACCGGATATGAAAATTAAAGCACTTTAACTTTTATACATACATCATCCTATGAACCCTGAAAACAGGGGGAACTTTATATTGAAAGTTAAAGCGTTATAATTTTCAAAATAAAAAGAAAGGTTGGTGTTTCCGTGACCCATCGCGAAAGCCGACGGCAGACGTTATACATGTACCTCTTCATCGCTCCATGGCTTATCGGTTTCCTGGTGTTTGCCTTGTATCCGATTCTGTCATCCCTTTATTACAGTTTCACGGACTATGACATTATCCACCCACCGAAATATGTCGGCCTGGCGAACTACACCGAAATGTTTCAAGATGATCTGTTTTGGAAATCCGTTGTGGTAACGGTGCGGTATACGTTTATAAGCGTACCGATCCAACTGTTGCTGGCACTAGGGTTTGCGCTCCTGCTCAATACGAAAATACCGTTCCGTGGATTTTTCCGGACCGCCATGTATTTTCCGAGCATGGTATCCGGCGTAGCGATGTCACTGCTGTGGTACTGGATTTTCAATCCATCGATCGGTCTGTTCAACTACGTTCTGTCCTGGTTCGGCATCAGTGGCCCGTCCTGGCTTATGAGTCCGGATTATGCGCTTTACGCTCTGATGATTATGTCCTTCTGGACAGTAGGTTCAGGCATGATTCTGTTCCTCGCAGGACTCATGAGCGTGCCTGCAAGTCTCGTGGAAGCCGCCAAGCTTGACGGTGCGGGGCGCTTCCGGATTTTTCTGAATGTGACACTCCCCATGATATCACCAGTGCTGTTGTTCCAGCTGATTATGGGTGTCATTGACTCCTTCCAGGTATTTACGCAAGCGTACGTCATGACCCAGGGCGGTCCTAACTACTCGACATGGTTCTATGTTTACAACCTGTACACCAGCGCCTTCAAAGAATACCGGGCTGGATACTCATCCGCTCTCGCGTGGGTTCTGCTGATCGTTGTCATGCTGTTTACGGCACTAATTATGAAATTCTCGAACCGTTATGTTCACTATGAAGGAGGCGGACGCAAATGAGAACCATTCCGACAGCCAGTCCTTCGGCTTCACCTTCTACGAATAAACGCCGGCGCAAAATCGATGTCGTAAGCATTGCCAGCTTTATTGCCTTAGTGGTTACTACCTTTCTCATGCTCCTGCCTTTGTTTTTCATGGTTTCGACCTCGTTGAAATCGAAGAAGGAACTCCTGAAGTTTCCTCCAACCTTTTTACCAGATTCCTGGCAGTGGAGCAACTACAAGGAAATTTTCGAAACGCTAAACTTCGGTCAAATGTACATGAACAGTCTCATTATCGGCACTTTGACCGTGGTCGGCACTCTGTTGTCGTCGGCGCTGGCAGCCTACGGCTTTGCCAGATACCGGGGCAAGGGCAGCAACCTGTGGTTCATGTTGATGCTCAGCACCATGATGCTTCCTTATCCAGCGATTATGATCCCGCAGTTCATTCTTTTTTCCAAGCTGAACTGGATCGATACGTTCTTGCCGCTGATCGTACCTGCATTTTTCGGCTCGGCATACAACATCTTTTTGCTGCGCCAGTTCTTCTCCACGCTGCCGGATGAGTTGTTTGACGCCGGACGCATGGACGGTTGCAGCGAGCTGCGGATGTGGTGGCGGATTGCCTTGCCTCTGTCTGGTCCAGCACTTGCAACCGTTGCCATCTTTGCCTTCATTTACAGCTGGAACGACCTGCTGACACCCGTGCTCTACCTAAGCTCATCGGATAAATTTACGCTTCCGGTCGGTATGTCTTCCTTCACCTCGTCACGGTTTCGCATACCGCCGTGGCATCTGCTCATGGTTGCCTCCGTGCTCGCCATGCTGCCGATTGTCACCTTATTTGCGATAGCCCAGAAACGATTTGTTGAAGGAATTGTACTTACAGGCATCAAGTGAAGACCCTGCCGCAGCGGCGGCAAACAAACTTGAGTATATGGGGGACTGTAGTTCATGAAAAAAAGAAGGATTAAAAAGACCTATGCACTTCTGCTTGCGTTCAGCATGCTCGTCGTATTGGCATTGTCCGGCTGCACCGGCGGCAAATCAGCGGGAGAAGTGGCTCCCGAAGGCAAAGGCGACAGCGGCGGTTCTTCAGGCGAGCAAGTAACCATTACGCATTACACGATGGATTCGGAAGACCGGACTTTTATTGAGAAGCTGGTTCCGGACTTTGAAGCCAAGCACCCTAACATCAAGGTCCGAATAGAAAAGGCTCCTTACGAGCAGTTTGATAGCAAGCTGCAAACGCTGATCGCTGGCGGTAAATCGCCTGACGTGACAAGCCATTATGGCTACGGCGGCTTTGCGGAATATTTCAACAAAGATATGCTGCTTGACATGAACGACATTATAAAGGAAGACGGCTTTAAGGCATCCGATTACAGCATCCCGGAAGACCTCATGGACATCTATACCATCAAAGACCATGTATACGGGATTCCGGTCAATATGTATGTGACCCTCATGCTCTATAACAAAGACATGTTTGATGCTGCCAATGTTCCTTATCCTCCAAGCGATTACGAGGACAAGAGCTGGACGTTTGACAAAATGGTTGAAGAAGCCAAGAAAATGACGCATGTATCCGACGATATCGCTAAAACACAGTATGGCGTCGACTTCACATGGTCCGAACGCGATATGCGCCCGCTGTATTTCGGCGTTGAGCCTTACTCCCAGGATACCTGGACCAACGGCGGTGTGCCTTCGGAGACTCATTTTGATTCTCCTGAAGTGATGGCAACCTACAACAAACTGTTTGACTTGATTTTGAAGGATAAGGTTTCCCCGACGACGGAATGGAGTAAGAGCGTAGCCGGGCAAAATGGCGATGCATTCGTAACCGGCAAGGTTGGCATGACCGTCAGCGGCTCCTGGAGCCTTGCAGGCTCCAATGACTTTCCGTTCGAGGTCGGCGTGGCTGCAGTTCCTGCCGGCGGCAACGACAAGATCCGCAGCGTGCTGTTCGTCGATCCACTCTTTATTCTGAAAGGTTCCAAGCATCCGAAGGAAGCTTTTGAATGGATCAAATATCTGGTCAGCGAAGAAGTTCAGGAAAAATCCATTGACCTGAGCGGCGGCAATCCACCTGTCAATACGAAGGCAGCTGAAGTTTATTACAAGCATTTTGAGGGCATCGATCCGGAAGATGTGAAAAAGGTGTATGAAGGCGCTGTGAAATACGGCTTTGAATCCTATAATCACTTGATCACCAACTACTCGCAAATCAATGACATGTTCATCAACGAAATGCAGCCGATCGATACCGGACACAAGACCGTTGAAGAAGTGATGCCAACGATTCAGAAAAAAGTCATGGAAATTATCAAACGTTAATGCAGACTATGGTACCGCCCCGAAAGGGGCGGTGCATCTGTTAATTTAGCTTCGCGGCCAGGCCTCCGTCCATGTATACTAGTGTTAAGCCAATGTAAACGTACGGAAAATCCGCCGCAAGGAGTATAAACAATGAAGGTTAGTATATTTGACGTAGCAAAAAAATCAGGCCTGTCCGTTGTAACGGTGTCACGTGTCTTAAACGGTGCCGAATCTGTTCGAGAGAAAAACAGACAAAAGGTTCTGGAAGCCATCAAGGAGCTTGATTACCGTCCTAATGCTGCCGCTCGGAGTTTAGCCCGCGGTAAGACAGGGATTGTCGGTTTGATCGTGACCACCCTTCAGGACTCCTTCTTCGACGCTGTGGTCAAGGAGTTGAATGAAGTGCTGGCACTTCACGGTTATTTCCTGGCCATTTCGGTCTCTACGGGCATAGGTTCTGACGAAGCCCATTATCTGATTCAGGAAGACCGCGTGGACGGACTGATTCTGCTCTCGCCAATGGAAGAAGACAACTATATCGTGGAATTGAAACGGCGCAATATCCCTTATGTCCTGATTGACAACCAGAAGCCGGATAATGACGCTTTTTCCGTCACCATAGACAACTACAAAGGCGGTTATACCGCAACGAAGCACCTGCTCGATCTCGGCCATACTTCCATTGCGCATTTAAGCGGGCAGGATATGTTCCGCAGTACGAGGGAACGCCGAAGCGGCTTTCTGCAGGCACTTAAGGAAAAGAGCCTGGCGCCGTTCGAAATGATTACGGGCGATTTCGAAATCGACTTTGGTTATGATATTTGCCGCAAATGGCTGCAGGAAGGGCGACTTCCTTCCGCCGTATTCGCAGGCGATGACAATATCGCGCTCGGGGTCATAAACGCTCTTCTGGAAGAAGGCATCCGGATTCCAGAACAGGTAGCCATTGTCGGCTATGACGATCAGTATATCTCATCCAAGCTGCGCCCACATTTGACAACGGTCCGGCAGCCTACTGACCGGATTGGGCTTGCCGCAGCGGAAATGCTGCTGAAGCGTATGGATGGTACGATGAAACGCGGGGGCAATGTTCGGATTGACCCTGAACTTATCGTGAGAGAATCTACGGTTATACCTGCAGAATAGTCAGTTGTTTCATTCAAAGAAGAGTGCCTGGTCCCCGTATTTACGGGGACTTTTTCTTTTTATCGAGTGTATGAGTAGATAAGCATGCAGCTTCAAATACCATACATCGGTTAATAGTACAATGACTCGATGGGGTGATTTTTTTGTTTTTCACCGAGTTGTCGGAAAGATACGATTGTTTGTTGAACGAGAGGCTTTCGTGATTCATTTGAGACATTGCTTCGTTATAATAACGTTTAAATATCGGGTATGTACTTATTAGGGTCAATCCCGATCAACGAATGAACAGGGTTTGAAAGGAGGCAGTATCTCGTGGTTATAGATACGGTGCTGTGGAGCAAATGGCTGACAGGGCTAACCTTGGCGTTTCATGTCATTTTTGCCACAGTTGGCGTCGGTGTTCCGTTAATGATTGCCATTGCCGAATTTGTCGGTATACGTAAGAAGGATCCCCATTACATGCTCATGGCCAAAAGATGGACGCGAGGATTCGTTATTTCGGTGGCGGTTGGCGTGGTGACTGGAACGGCGATCTCCTTGCTGCTCGCGCTTGTTTGGCCGAACTTTATGCAAGTGGCGGGGAATGTTATCGCCCTCCCGTTATTTATGGAGGTTTTTGCATTCTTTTTTGAAGCCATTTTCCTGGGGATATATATGTACACGTGGGATCGGTTCCGCAACCCGTATATCCATTGGCTGCTGACGATTCCGATTGTTGCCGGGGCAGGCATGTCCGCTGTTTTTATTACGACGGTGAACGGATTCATGAATCAGCCTGGAGGCTTTGTCATGGAGGCAGGCCACTTTACGGCGGTTAACCCGCTGCAAGCGATGTTGAATACGGCGACGCCTTCAAAAGTATTCCATGTACTAACCTCGGCCTATTTGACGGGAGCTGCCCTGCTGGCGGGAATCGCAGCCTACGTTATTCTGAGAAAAGGGCCCTCGGCATATTACAAGAAAGCATTGAAGCTCATGATGGCGGTTGTTCTGGTGTTCAGCTTGCTGACAACCTTAGCCGGGGATATGTCGGCCAAGTTTTTGGCGGAGCATCAACCGGAGAAGCTGGCCGCTGCAGAATGGCATTTTGAAACGGAAAGCGGTGCGGATTTGATATTACTGGGCTGGCTTAATGCGGAGCAGAAGGTAATGGGAGCCATCCACATTCCGAAAGCACTCAGCTTCCTGGCCTTTGGGGACTTTGATGCCGAGGTAAAGGGGCTGGAGGAGTTTCCGCTTGATGAAAGGCCGCCTCTGCTGGTCCATTATTTGTTTGATTTCATGGCCGGGATCGGTTTTGTTATGTTAGCCGTTGCTGTCCTGTATTTCCTGTTTTTGTTCTGGAAGAGACGCAATGAGCTCAACAAGTGGCTGCTTCGGGCCATTGTTTTTAGTGCGCCTCTCGCATTTTTGGGCGTTGAAATGGGCTGGTTCTATGCGGAGCTCGGGCGGCAGCCGTGGATTATCCGCGGATATATGCGCGTAGAGGAGGCGGCTACGACTTCACCGAATGTGAGGATTCTCTTTTTCCTCTTCCTGCTACTGTATATTGTTCTTGGGACCATGTGTGTCTTTGTCCTGAGACGTTTGTTCCGTAACAAACCGGCAGAAGCCGAGCTGGACGAGTTCGTGAAAGAGAAACGCGATCAATCCACGGGAAAGGGTGAGCCGGTATGATCCATTACGAGTTGATAGGCATCTCTGTTCTTTGGCTGTTTTTATACGGCTATTTAATTATAGCTTCCATTGATTACGGCGCCGGTTTTTTTGCCTTCTATGCCCGTCTGACGAAGCAGGACCACCTGATCAATCGATTGATATCCCGTTATTTATCGCCGGTCTGGGAGATTACCAATGTGTTTTTTGTTTTTTTCTTTATCGGCATCGTCGGTTTTTTCCCGGACACGGCCTATTATTATGGCTCTGCGCTGCTTATACCGGGAAGCATCGCCATTATTCTGCTGGCGATCCGCGGCTCCTTTTACGCGTTTGAAAATTACGGCTCCAAAGAAAACATCGTGTATCTGTTTTTATATGGGGCCACAGGTTTGCTCATTCCGGCCTCCTTGTCGGTAGCATTAACGCTTTCCGAAGGCGGTTTTATTGTGGAAAGAGGTGGAGCTGTTTCTCTGGAATATTGGACGCTGATGACGAGCCCGTTGTCGTGGAGCATCGTCGCATTGGCCATCGTATCGGTACTGTTTATAAGCGGGTCGTTCCTGGCCTTCTACGCCTCCCGAGCGGACGATCAGCCAGCGCTAAAGCTGGTGCGGACATATGCCCTGTTCTGGAGTACGCCAACCATTATTGCCGCGCTCACGGCATTTATTTTCCTCAGTCAACATAATGAGCGGCATTTTCAAAACATGATGGATTTATGGTGGCTGCTGGCGCTTTCCGTTGGTTTTTTCATGATAGCCATATGGCTGCTGTACAAAGGACGCCGCTACGGACTCGCTTTTATTTGTGTCATGCTGCAATTTTTCTGTGCATTTTTTGCATACGGTATCGGGCAATATCCTTATATTCTGGATCCGTACATTACCATTCAAAGCGGAGCCACGCATGAGTCGATGGGTGCTGCGCTTGTGGCGGCCTTTATCGGCGGCCTCTGCCTGCTGATTCCGTCCCTTATACTGGTCTTCAGGCTATTCCTGTTTGATGCGGATTATGTAAAAGGCAAAAAATAATAATCGTGCGTGGGTATCACTTCATTTAGGAGTACCTTGCAGTGGTTTGGTATAAAGGAGGGGAGTTACTTGAAGGGGAAAACCAGTCTGCTGTCTCAGCAAATGTCCGCGCAAAGGAATCGTTTGATTCTCTTGGGGTTCATGTCGCTTGCGCTCGGTGCAGCCATGATAGGCCAGGCCGCGCTGCTCGCCGAAGCGGTCCAGAGGATTTTTGTGCAGCGGGCTTCCTTTTCGTCGGTTGTTGTCATACTTGGCGCATTGCTGGCTGTGATGGCTGCGCGGACGCTGCTGTCTTATGGAAACGGGATCATTGGCTTGCACATGGCTGCAAGCGCCAAGACGGAGATGCGAGCAGCGGTGCTGCGTAAGCTGGCCCATGCTTCCGTAGCTTCAACGCTTCGTGGACAAACGGGCGGAAAGGTCAGTGTGGCGCTGGATGCGGTGGATGAGGCGGACAGTTATTTCAGCCAGTATATGCCGCGTATGATAGAAGCCGCCATCATTCCCGTCCTGATTCTGGTCATTGTTTTTACTAAGCATATGAATTCCGGCTTGATTATGCTGGTTACCGCCCCCTTTATCCCGATATTTATGGTGCTTGTGGGGCTGAAAACGAAGAACAAATCGGAGGAGAAATTCGCACAGCTGGCCGAGTTTTCCGGTACGTTTCTCGACTCTCTTCAAGGGCTGGTTTCGCTCAAACTGTTTGGTCGGACAGATCATCAGCAACAGGAAATTGAACGCAGCAGCCTGGGCTATCGGGATGCAACGATGGGCATTTTACGGATTGCGTTTACCAACACCTTCATGCTGGAATCCATCGTTATGCTTAGCATTGGCGTTGTCGCACTTGAGCTGGCGCTGCAGCTGCTGGTTTTCAAATCGCTTTCCTTCCACACTGCCTTTTTGATCCTGCTGCTGGTGCCCGAGTTTTATAGCCTGCTAAAAAACACGGGAACTGCTTTTCATAGCGGTCGTACCAGCATGGGGGCTGTCCGAAAAGTAGAGGAGATGCTCACGGAAACAAGGGAAGCAGGAGCAGTGACAGATGGGCAAGAGGGCGCCGGGAAAAAGGGCAGAACAAACAGGGGTGATCAGATTGATACGGCGGATAAGCCTGAGACAGCCGACTTGGGTTTGATTCGGATGCCGCCATCCATCGAACTGAGGGATGTCCGGTTTCGGTATGGGCCGGATTCGTTCGAGCTTGCAGCCGGCTCCATGTCGTTTGGACCAGGGGAGCAAATCGCCATTGTTGGTAAAAGCGGATCCGGTAAAACCACTTTGCTGCATGTGATTGCCGGGCTGCTTGCGCCGACGTCGGGAGAAGTGCTGGTGAACGGACGTCCGCTTGCGGGGTACGATGAGGCTCACTGGTTTGATCATGTTAGCTACATTACCCAGCATCCGTATATTTTTGCCGGCACGTTTGCCGACAATATTGCGATTGGTGCGGGCAGGGACGCCTCCAGGGGCGAAGTCGTGCAGGCGGCGGAGGCCGCCGGACTAGCTGCGGTTGCAGCCGAGTTGGAACAGGGCTATGACACCTTTGTCGGCGAAGGGGGCCGGGGGTTGTCGGGCGGTGAGAAGCAGAGGCTAGCGCTGGCGCGTGCTTTTTTGAAGCGGCCTGCCGTTATTTTGTTTGATGAACCCACCGTCGGATTGGACTTGCACACCGAACGCGTCTTACAGCGGTCCATTGCCGAGCTTGCAAGCAAGGCGACCATGATTACCGTGGCGCACCGCTTGTACACGATACGACATGCCGACCGAATATTGTTTATGGACAACGGAGTGCTGCTGGACAGCGGGTGCCATGATGAGCTTCTTGCGCGTCTGCCCCAATATGCTGAAATGGTGGATGCCCAGCGGAAAGGGGGACTCGCATGAATGAGCTGGCTATTTTAACCAAGGCGATGATTCAGGAACGGAAGGATATTGCCATCGCCATCATCGGAGGATTCGTTGCCGGCATCGCAGGTGTATGTCTCTTCGCCGCAAGCGGGTATCTGATCTCCCAGACTGTATTTGCCCCGCCGCTCTATACCTTGATTGTGCTGACGTCCCTGGTAAAAATACTTGGTCTGCTGCGGGCGGCAAGCCGCTACGCGGAACGCTTGTATTCCCATCGGGCGACATTCTCTCTGCTCAGCCGTTTGCGTACATCCTTTTTTGCCAAGCTTGTTCCTTTGACGCCAGGGATATTGGGCAAAAAACGGAGCGGAGAACTGCTCGCACGGATCGTCGGGGATGTAGAGAGCTTACAGCATTACTTTCTGCGTGTCGCCTATCCGCCTGTCATTGTTGTCATGGTCTTTCTGGCTACGATTTTGTTTACTTCCGCCTTTTCATTCTGGATTGCCTGTTTGTTTGTGTTGGGGATGCTGGCAACGGCTTTTGTGGTTCCTGCACTTGTTCTTCTTGGACAGAGAAGGATATATGGCCGCGTTCGCCAAGAGCGAGCGGCGCTTTCCACAGAAGTGACCGAATTGCTTTACGGTTTCCGCGATTTGAAAGTATACGGGCAAATGAACAAGCGCGAGCAGCAGCTGCAGCGTACCTCCGCCGCATTGGCAGCGGAACAGCAAGCGGCAGCCCGGCACTTGCTGCGCGGGCAATCACTGCATATTTTTGTAACGTATCTGATTTCGTGGGGCGTACTGATTCTTGGCGCCTATTTGATTATGGACGGCTCGCTTGCCGGCGTGTTTCTCGCCATGCTGGTCATGGCTTCGCTTACGGTGTTTGAAGAAGCAGCGCCAATGGCCACACTGCCCGCTTATAAGCTGGATAGCGAACATGCGGCTAAGCGGCTTGCGGAAACGGTTCTTGCCGCAGATAGGCAGCCGCCGCAGCCAAGCGGTGTCCTTTCCGTCGAGAAAGCCGTTTCCATTGAGCTAAGCGGTGTTTCATTTCAATATGAAGATGAATGGCGTCCAGCGCTGAAGGACATTTCCCTCTATCTTCCGCCGGGGTCTAAAACCGCTATTGTCGGTCCGAGTGGATCAGGGAAAACAACCCTCATCGAATTGCTGCTCAAGCTGCGCACACCGACAGACGGCCAGATTCGTTTAAATGATACATCGATTAAGGAACTGGATGAAGCGAGCATTTGGCAAGCCTCAAAGGTAGTGCTGCAGCACAGTCATTTCTTTCGGGGCACCGTTCGGGACAACCTGCTGTTGAATGAGGAACATCATTCCGATCAGGCGTTGTCGGTTATGCTGGATAAAGTACAGCTGCCGAATAAGTCCCTGGACGATATGGTATATGAAAAAGGGGAGAACTTGTCGGATGGAGAGAAGCAGCGCTTAGCCTTGGCCCGGGCGATGCTCCGAGAAGGACGGTTATGGCTTCTGGACGAACCGACGTCTTCACTGGATTACGTTACGGAGCAGCGTGTTTTTCGGCATCTGTTGGCGCAAGCGGATAACGATACGCTTCTTCTGATTTGCCATCGGCTGACCGGCTTGGAAGAGATGGACCGGATTCTGGTGATGGACCAAGGCAGAGTCATTGAAGCGGGCACGTATTTAGAGCTGATGGAGCAAAAGGGATATTTTTATGAAATGAAACAAATTGAGCTGCAAATGATCGGCGAAGACGGGTAGATCAGTACAACAAAATGATTAAGTTAACGAGATTCACTTCCGAACACTCCTCTTGGCAAAGAATTATTCGATCTCCACCATGACATGTATCAGAAATCGTGCGGAGTAGAAGATGCGAATATACAACGTTAAGAAAGCCCAAATATATAAAGCCTAATTTCTCGTTTACAACACCGAGAAATTAGGCTTTAGTAAGTTATTAACTGCTATTCTGGTTATCTGTAGATCCTATGCTGAGATTTGAAATTGTCATTGATTATTCTCGGTCATAGACGCGTGCTTTAACACTTCGCCCAGCTTATCCACGATTGGTATTATAAACTCTTTCCACAACAAAGGTATCATGCGTAGCAAATCGATCATTAATTCCTTTAAGGCAAGAATTTGCTGCAAACGTGAAATATCTGACTCATTTTATGGCCGGTATCCTCCTTTTGAATAGCCTGATAGATAACGTGATTGACATTATCCACTTCGTTAACGATACGAACTGAAGTTTTTTCCGGAATGTCCCAATGAATGCGTACCCAATTGGCCATACCGAACCCTCCTAAATAGTTTTTAATGAGATTCGTTCTGAGGGAACATCTGAGTACATCGCTTGACTTATTTTTCCTGAAATGCTAATCTGATTTTTAGACTTGCAAGTCAGTTTTTTTTGTGATTTGAGTTCCCCGAATTTTCAGCGAAAGGTAGATCCTATTTTGAGTAAAGATAGAATTATTAAAGCTGCCATTGAGGTGTTTTCTGAGAATGAATACCACCGCGCAAGCATGGATGAAATTGCACTACGTGCGCAGGTAGCCAAAGGCACTCTATACTACAATTTCCCAGGGAAATCCCAATTGTTTAAAACGGTTGTCAAGAGTACTTTTGAGGACTTTATTCGGCGGATTGAGGCTGACCTACATTCTTCCATCCCACTCAAGGATAAAATTCAGCAAACGATTCGTCACCATCTTGATTTGTTTCTGGAATCCCGCCATTTGTCACATGTTGTTTTCAATGATACTTCCAACGGATTTGAGGAAGACGTTCTGGATGAATTAAAACTGCTCAGACAGGAGCATCTCAACTTCTTGGCAAAGATCCTGGAAGAAGGAAAGTGCGATGAAAATTATCTCCGTGATCTTGACTCGAATTTGGCTGCGGTCAGTATTATCGGTACGCTGGAGAGCACTTCGAAGTACTATCTTAGCCATCAGGATGAATATTCCCGCAATGACTTGGAACGTCAAGTCTTTACGATGATTACCATGAGCCTGTTTAATTCGATCGAATAGCACTATTGTACCTTGAAGACTGTCAAAGATATCAAAATGTTAAATCACACAAATATATAGGAGTTATTTAAAATTATGGGCATAAACAATAAATCCTCAAATCATACTCCTTGGATCTTTTTCTTGTTGGTTTTCATTCTCTCCATTCCGTTCTGGTTGATCGGAATGGCAGCCGAACATTGGCAACAAGAAATTCCGATAAATCTTCCTTTTAGTGCTCTTATGTTTGTGTGTCCTATGATCGCGGCTGTCATCCTCGTCTATAGGAATGACGGTTCAGGCGGCATCAAACAACTATTGAAGAAGTCATTTCATATGAGCATGAAGAACAAGATCTGGTTTGTCCCTCTCTTTCTCTTGATGCCTGTCATTATGATCTGTGTATATGGATTCATGAAATTAATGGGAGAACCGCTTCCTGACTTGCACTTTTCCATCCTGACGGTATTGACCTTCTTCGCGGTATTTTTCATCGCAGCTATATGCGAGGAGATTGGTTGGCAAGGCTATGTTTTCGACATACTGGAAAAACGGTGGCACGCATTAGGGGCCAGCATCGTTCTCGGGGTTATTTGGCAGCTATGGCACGTTATTCCCCATTTTCAAAACCATCATTCGCCAGCATGGATCCTATGGCAGTGCGCGGGTTCCGTTTTTTTGCGGATACTGATCGTTTGGTTTTATAAAAATACGGGCAAAAGTGTACTTGCAGCAGCCATATTTCATGCAATGAATAACGTTTGTTCATTTTTGCTTCCCAATTACGATTCAAGTATCACCCTATTCTCGATCTTTATCGTCACAGCATTAGTAGCTTTAATCGTTACATTTTTATGGGGTTCTAAAACGTTAGCTCAATTTAGATTCATGCGTAATAGCTAACAGGATGAATCATCAGTTCTATATAATCAAAAATACAAAAAAGAAGTCGATTAATCGGGCTTCTTTTTTTTGTTACTGATGCAATTGAAAGCTTCCTTCCATTACCATATATACTTATTATTTATATATCGGACATATAATATATTATTTCTTAATGACTTGTCTCTGTATACTTAGGATGCACCACGAGATTTGGACTATACGAGATTTGGAGATGATTCGTGTGAGAAGAAGTGTGCTGCCCTTGATTGCAATTGTATGTTTATTGATCTCTGCCGCCTGTTCCGGCGTTGGCGGGGGAGAAGCCAAAGAATCGGAAAAGCTGCAAGTTGAAGTGAATCCTGTTCAAGACGTCCTCGTATCCGGCCGCGCCATTCTCATAGATGCCCATATAACGAAGGGAAGCGATCCAATCGTCGATACCGCGCGAGTCGAATTCGAAATATGGAAAAAAGACAGCGCCGAACATGATATGATCACTGCCATTCCAGACCAGGATGGGAATTACCGGATTAAAACGCTGTTCTCTGAAGGCGGGGAGTATTTCGTCAAAGTCCACGTGGAAAATGAAGGGGCGTCGGTAACGACGAGTGAAAAGAAACTGGTCGTTCAAAACGATGAGATGAGCTAAGAATCACCGCTTATTAATGGATAGTACCATTTGGAGGAAGCCGAAAAAAAACGGCTTCCTTTTTTAATCGATAGACGACCATTGACCATTTCAGAGTGGATCTAGCCTTTTTTTGCGATCGAAATAAAATCGCGGATGAATCCCTCCAGATCATCTTTATCATGAGAACAGAGCACGATTTTGTTGGTAAAACTGACGCCAATGACATCCACTTTAGCTAATTCTCCCCGTTTGATGAATGGACTGGCCACAAGAGAGGATACAAAACTGACGCCATATCCGGCGACCACAGCCTGGATGGTTTCATTAAGGCCGTTAAATTGCAGTTCGATCTTTGGTGGGCTGACATCTTGAACGCTGCACAGCTCAAGGAGCCTCTTTCGGGTCGTGCTGCCTTCCTCTCGCATAATAAATGGCTCTTTCACCATGTCTTCCATGGAAATTTGCCTGTTGGCATACTTATGATTTGGCGCAACCACAAATTTGAATTCGTCTTGATATAATTCCAGGCAATGGAGGGAATGGTCATTCTGATTTGTAATTTCGCTATTTCCAAAGATGGCGATATCCGCCTCGTAATTCGTCAATCTTTCAAGTGCAACTTGTGAATTCACCGTCGTAATTTCCACTTCCACTTTCGGATACCTTTGCTTGAATAAGGAAGCCCACTTGGGGATCAAAACGCTGGTCGCTAGGTAATTTCCGGAGAGCCGAAGTTTTCCCTGCGGATGTTTATGATAGTCTTCAATCATGGTTTCGATTTGCTCTTCGAGAAGAAACAGCTTTTCGGTGGGTTTAAACAGCTTTTGGCCAAAAGAGGTCAAAACCAGGTTTCTTCCTTTTTTCTCAAATAAAATGATTTTGTACTGCTTTTCAAAATTCCGAATTTGGGCAGAGATGGCAGGCTGGCTGATATTCAGCCTCTTGGAGGCCTCGGTAACGCTTCCGGCAAGAGCAACGTTATAGAACAGCATCAATGCATGCAGATTGAGAGACAATCCCATCACCTTCTATACATTTTGTTAATACATAATATAAAACATATATTTTTATTTTATACATTACGGACGTATACTTCAATTACCAACAAAGGAGGGAGCAACATGACGACCACCACCATTTATTTCGTAAGACACGGCCAGACCCAGTGGAATGTGGAACAGAAGATGCAGGGGCATATGGACTCACCGTTAACACCTGAAGGCAGACGGCAGGCTGCACGGTTGCGTGACCGGTTACAGACGGTTACGTTTGATGCGATTTTTTCTAGTCCCAGTCCGAGAGCGTTGACAACGGCCCAGATGATTTGCGGAAGCAAATCGGAAAGTATCATTAAATTAGATGAACTGAAGGAAATTCACATGGGGCTGTGGGAAGGACAAAACGTACCAACAATACAGAATGAGCATACCGTTGAGTTTGATCATTTTTTGCATAAGCCTCATTTATACCGTCCAACAGGACAGGGAGAGACCTTCCCGGAGCTGCTGGATCGGGCGGTAATCGCTGTGGAAAGAATCCTGCTAAGCTGCCCAGGAGGAACCGTTCTGATCGTAACCCACCGCATGACCTTAAAAACGTTAATGAACCATTATTCCGGAATGCAGTTGAGCGACATGGGGAATTTGCCGGATGTTCCTTCAGCGAGCTTAAGCAAAATTGTATTTCATGATTCTCATCCATTCATCGAGTTGTACGGAGACACCTCTCATTACGAGGTAAGCGCAGAAGTGTTACCGGAATAAGGGGAGGATGCATGAACACGAAGAAAAGGAAAAATCTCTTGGCTTACACGATGGCCTTCGCCATGATTATCCTGATGGCCGCGGCTTCGGAACTTAGTCATAATCATGAGTTCATCCTACCCGAAATCGCAGCCATGGTGATCGCCATGTGGGTCTACCGGGATCCGAATTGGCTCAGGCATCCGCTTCAGATTTTCCTTGCTCCCACACTCACATCCGTGATCGGTTTTACCGTCAATCATCTTCCTGCTGCTTATCTCTGTAAAGTGGGTATCGATTTCATCTTGATTATGGCCTGTTTGCGTTTGATCCAATCCAACTTCGCCCCGTCCCGGTGCGGGAAATCCGCGCGCCGGGTTCTGTGGGGGTTCGGGCCACCAGTTGGGTGGTCCTTACAGCAATAGAATGGCAGCACCAATCATTGGGGTGAGGACCATGCAGGTTTTCAGCCAGACAACGGGTACCCGCTTCGTAAACTTTGCCCCCACATACGAGCCGGACATCGTACCGATCACAACAGCGGCGAGCAGTTGAACATCCAGGTACCCGATCGAGAAGTACCCGGCTCCTCCAGCCAGTGCGATTGGCATAATGACCAGCATGGTCGTGCCTGCGGCAAAACGCATCGACATGCCGAGGATCAGCATAAGCCCTAACTGGATGAAAGGGGTGGAGCCGATTCCGAACAGCCCCGATAAGGCGCCGGTGATGAGTCCGATGAGCAGCGCCTGCAGCCAGTATCGGAAGTCATGGACGACGGATGGCATCGAGTTCCCGGAAGCCTTCGACCGACGTGAGACGTACAGCATCCTGAACCATAAGGCTAGTCCAGAGGCGAACAGCATACCGGATGTCATGAAGCCCAGCTTATCCTCGGGAATAAGCGAGGACCAGCCCGAGCTGACCCATGCCCCTGCCGCACCGGCCAAGCCGACGACGGCCCCCGTCTTCAGTACCATGTTCCCTTCCCGGTAATGGCTGACAGAACCGGAAAGCGACGAGAAGAACATCGCAGCCAGTGCGGTACCCAGCGCGGTATGAATGGGATAACCGAATACGACGGTTAGGATGGAGATAATGAAACCTGAGCCGCCTGCACCTACAAAACCGAGAAGGAGTCCGAGCAGCACCATAACGAGGGCAATATCGACCAACTGCATCAGACTATCCTCAAAACCTGATGAGGAACGCCGATCCCAGCCGGAACCGGCAGGTCATAGCGAACGCAGCAGTTTTGGTCCAGTACCATGGTGGGGTGCCCGCTCCCATAGACGGTCCAAACCGGCAGCGCACGGATATTTGGGTCTCCGCTCTGTATGAATGCAACCCATGCTTCCCGCATGGCGCGTGCCAGCGCATAGCTCTCAGCTGCTACAGCATACGGATCCTCATTGGTGGGCATTTCGGACATAGGATTGCGGGTTACCACCGCATGGATGAGACTGCCTTCATAACCATGTATCGCGCCTAGCGAGCCGCCGCCTTGGAGCCGATACATCCATACCGATGTTCCGGACGATGCCACGGCTTCTGCGAACTGCATCGCTCCAATCGTATAGAGATGTTCGGTCAATGCTTTGCTCCACGCTTCACCCGATGCCATCGATTGCTCATAACGAGCATAAGTATTCCACGCCACAGCGGCATTCCCTCCGAAGAATCGTTCGAGCGTCTCGAAAGCCGGAGACTGAAGCACGGGATCGTTATGGATAAAAATAGCCGCTTCATTCTCATTCGTGCCGATCAGCAGCGGTGGAAGGTCGGCGTTCCCGGCTAGACTCGCCAGCGGATCCAACGGAATGACATGGCCATCGGCAACCGGGCCGAACATATGCAGACTGCGCGAGGTGTCGGAGCCGATCGCCGACTGCGCTTCGATGATTCTCTCCGCAGGCAGTTCAAGCAGCTGATGCGCCTGCGCTTGCGATAACCCCAGCTCTTCAAGCAGCCGGAGAGTCGTGACATTGGCGGTTTGGCAATCCCGTATCGACTGCGTTGCGCCGCTTTGGGCAATGGCCCGGTGAAATAAGCCCTGTGCCGCTTCCATCACGTAGAGGGTGGCGGTACACTTGGCCCCGGCAGAGTTGCCAATGACGGTTACGCGCGACGGGTCGCCGCCGAAAGCGGCAATATTAAGCTGGACCCATTGGAGGGCAGCAGCGATATCCAGCATTCCATTGTTACCGGAGGTTTCATACTTTTTGCCCAGCACTCCTCCCAAATATAAGAAACCTAGCGCACCAAGCCGATAATTGATCGATACGTAGACGATTCCATCCTCTGCTGCATATCGTGATCCATCACACTCCGCTCCGTTGCCCGATACGAAACCGCCGCCATGGATATAGACCATGACTGGCTTTAGCTTATCGCTTGCACCTGAAGTCCACACGTTCAAGTTTAGGCAGTCTTCGGACTGCACAAGCTCCGGCATGCAGCTTTGCGGATTATGCTTCTGCGGTGCGATAGGTCCGAATTGATTGCACTGCCTCACGCCCGGCCAGGAGAGCGGAGGTGCCGGAGGCTTGAATCTTCGCTTACCGATTGGCGGGGCTGCATAAGGGATGCCCCGGAATACATACGAACCTTTTAATCTTTCGCCTGCAACTTTTCCTGATAATATCTGTACGATCAAGTTGATTGTCCCCTATCCTTACGATTTGAGACTATTATATCTTGTATATTTCATGAACCCTAATATATATTGAATTATATTAATAATAACTTACAGGTTATGTATTGTGGAAAGTGGGGATCGGAATGGAACTGTTGCAATTAAAGTATTTTCAGACTGCCGCCCGCATGCAGCACATGACAAAAGCAGCCCATAGCCTACATATCTCTCAGCCGGCACTTAGCAAAATGATCGCGTCGCTTGAAGCCGAGCTGGGAACCAAGCTGTTCAAACGGGAGCGTAAAACGATACGGCTGAACGAGCACGGCAAGCTGTTTCTGCATCAAGTGGATATCGCGCTGCAAGCGCTGGAGGATGGAAAGCTGCAGCTGCAGGATGCTAATGGCAGCGTCCCCGCCGCCATCACGCTTGATGTTCGCGTCTCCTCGCATTTACTGCCGGATCTATTGGCTGATTTCCGCAAAGAATGGCCGAATGCAGAGTTTCAATTACAGCAGCATGTTTCGTCATTCGAAGGTATGCCGAGCTTCGATTTGTGCCTATCCGATGGCGCAACACCACCAAAGGGAACAGCGTCGGTCTGCTTGCTCGAAGAGGATATCGTGGTTGCCGTTCCCGCCGGGCACCCGCTCGCGGATCGGAACCATGTCAGCTTGCAGGAGCTTAAGGAAGAGAGCTTCATTACCCTGCCTCCGGGAAAATCGTTGCGTGAAACAACCGATGCCTTTTGCCGTCTTGCCGGATTTATCCCCCATATCCGATTTGAGAGCGACGATCCCGCCACCGTCCGAGGATTAATTCGAGCCGGTCAGGGTGTTGCCTTCCTGCCAGCCGTTACGTGGGGCGGATCAACCGGACCGGATGTCGTCCAACTGCGGCTCGAAGAAAGCTGGTGCAAACGCTCAATCTCCTTGTCTTGGCCCGAGGACCGATACCTCATGCATACTGCGGTACTGTTCAGGGATTTCATCATTCGATACTTCGCAAGACTGGCCGAATCGCACCGGCAGGACATCGCTCGAAGAGGATTCTAGCCTGTTTTTCTTATCCGTGTTGGAATTATTGTAAAAATCAAAAGCGAGAAGGAGGCGTCTTAAGTGGCAACCAAGCAGCCTCCCAGGCTAACCAATGAGGATTACCAATTGCAGCCCCACGCGCCTGTTCAGGTGTTCCACGGCATTCATCCGGGGACAATTCCGCTGCATTGGCATGAATTTTACGAGCTGAGTTATGTGGTTTCCGGAAAAGGCGAACACAGGCTCAACGGTTCGTCGTATCCGTTGTCTTCTGGAACCATCTTCTTGCTGACGCCAGCCGATTTTCATGAGCTGGCTTCCGTGGAAGAGGAACCACTTGAAATTTATAATGTCATTTTCACCGAGGCTATGATGGATGATAACGTCTACCATTGGTTATTCGGCGGGAAACTTTTGCTGCAAGCACAGCTTGAGGAGAAGCGGCTCTCAGGGGTATTCGCTGACTATGAACGGATGAGGGAGGAAAACGGAACCTGGCGGGAAGGCAGCGAGATCGTGATCCGGGCTACGCTTCAGCGGCTGTTGGTGGATCTGTATCGTGGCAGCGCCGCAAATCGCATTCAGCCCACGAACGGGACGAGAGATCGGCAGCTCAACTTAAACCTGCAAAAAGCTCTGATCTACATTCATCATCATTTCCGTGAGGATTTGAGATTGGAGGATGCAGCTGGCCAGGCCCAATACTCGGCTACTTATTTCAGCGAGTGTTTCTCGAAATCTGTGGGGCAATCTTTTCAACGTTATCTGCAAAATGTCAGAATGCAATTCGCCGAATCGCTGCTTCAGGCATCCTCGCTGCCCGTTACCGAAATTTGTTATGTCTCCGGCTTTAATACATTGGGGCATTTTGAAAGGGTGTTTCGTCAGCGAAAAGGAATGTCCCCCCGACAGTACCGCAACAAGGCAGAGATAACCGAAGATATGCAGCATTTATCCTAACGAATGCGCAGTATGGCTCTGATCGTCCGGGATATAATGACCACAGTTAACGAAATCCCTACTTGACTGGAGGTTATGATGATGACAACGCAAGCCCTTTCGAAGCAAGAAGTTGAGTTTTATAAGGAAAATGGGTACTACTTGTACAAGAAACCGCTCTTTAGTGCCGAAAAAATGCAGGTTCTGACATCGATCTTTGAAGAGCAGCTGGAGGAGAAGGGCAGTAAATTATCCGACGAGCTGGATACGCCGCATTTCCGTGACGAAAGGCTGCTCGATTTTCTGTTATCCGATGAGGTACTGGATCTGGTTGAACCGATCATTGGTCCGAACATCGGGTTGTGGTCCAGCCACTTTATCTGTAAAGATCCGCATGTCGGACGTGCTACGCCATGGCATGAGGATTCGGCTTACTGGAACGGCAGATTAAGCAGCTTCGACAAAATTATCACCGTATGGTTGGCGATCGACCGCAGTTGGAAGGAAAACGGATGCATGCGGGTCATTCCAGGTACGCACCGTAACGGTTTCTCGGACTATGAGGAAGTAGATCGGGCGAGCAATTTGTTCGACACCCAAATTAAGAGCGGTTCCGTCGATGAGTCTCAAGCGGTTTACTTCGAGTTGGAAGCGGGAGAATGCTCACTTCACGATTCGCGCATCATTCATGGCGCAGCCCCGAATACTAGCCCGTACCGTCGCTGCGGCTACACCATGCGGTATTTCTCGACGGAAGCGCTGGTCTATCCGGATAAGAACCCGGGCTTTAAAGTGTGGCTGGCCCGCGGAAAGAATATAGCCGGAACGAAATTCGTCAACGAATAACCTGAAGGGGAAAAGGAGACTTCGCGAATTGAATATTCAGCTGTATAAAGCCCTATGGGGCATGGAAGGAAGCTACAGGGACCAATTGACGCGGGCTGCACAAGCCGGTTACGCGGGGATTGAAGCCCCGCTGCCTCCTCGGGATCTGGAACGCGAATTCAAAGACCTGCTTGCCGAACTGCAGCTTCACTATATTGCACAGGTGGTCACTGCCGTTCCCCATCAAGAAACCTTCGCTGAGCAGGTTCGCCGGGCAACCGATTTCGATCCGAAGCTGATTGTATCCCATAGTGCCCGCGACGGCATGAAGATAGAGGACCAGTTGCGTTTTTTCGAAGCTGCGTTGAAGATCGAGCAAGGGGTCGGCATTACCATCGGACACGAAACCCACCGATCGCGGGCGATGTTCACGCCATGGACGACGCGCCGCTTGCTGGAGGAATTCCCTGAGCTGAGCATTACGGCTGATTTCAGCCATTGGTGCTGTGTGACGGAGACCATGCTGGAGGATTATGCGGAAGACATGGAGGTCGCTATTCGCCGTGCCGTCCATATACACGCGCGCATAGGTTACGCTCAGGGGCCGCAGGTTCCCCATCCCGGAGCGCCCGAATATAGCCGGGAACTGGCCGCATTTGAAACGTGGTGGAAACGAATTATCCAATACCGGAGCGAGCAAGGGTTCAGCTATACCAGCATGACGCCTGAATTCGGGCCTGCCAATTCCGGTTACATGCATACGCTGCCCTTCACAGGAGCTCCTGTTACTGATCTATGGGAAGTAAACGAGTGGATGGCCAAGAGGATTTCGGAACGGATGACACCATAAAAAAAGAAACCAAAACAAGCCGGACCATGAAGGTTCCGGCTTGTTATTCGTGCTTTGGAAAGGCAACCTTGTCCAATCCTTCACGTACGGCCGACAGCCATCCAACTTATTAGAATAAAACAATACCGGCAGCGCCGGCCATGAGAAGTATCAACAACGGGTGAAGTTTATACTTCAGCAAGAGAAATAAACAGGCTCCGCAAATCAGCAGTGTAGGAATGAGGCCCTGAATGAGCCCTTCACCCTCATCGGGATACCCAAAATGAATAGCTGCATATATAATGAGTCCTGTCGTTACGGGACGCAGGCCATATAAAGAAGATTGTACATATGGATTGCCCCGCATGCGATAGAAGAGGGCGGACAGCAGCACGATGACGACCAACGACGGCAGGATGATGCCCGCAGTTGCGACGGCGGCTCCGATATAGCCGGCGGACTGATAGCCAATCAGCGTAGCGGCATTGGTGGCGATCGAACCGGGCGCCATGCCGGCCAGCGCCACAGTCTGCTGGAATTCCGCAGCAGTCAGCAGTCCTTTTTCCGCTACCTCCTTCTGAATGACCGGGATTACCGCATAACCGCCGCCAAAGGACACGAGGCCTACACTTATGAACATCATGAACAAGTCCCAATACATGTTTCAATCGCCCCGATTCGTTTCGCTCAAATGTAATATTCCAGTTCCGGGCAGCTGTTGATCCCTGCCTTCTTCTCTGTATTCGCTTGAAGGCCCAGCCGTTTTTTTATCTGAATGACAGCCATTCCGCATAGTAAGCTTAGCGCAATAAGATAGAGGGGGTGCACCCCTGTAAACAGCATCACGGATACGGTGGCTAGGGCGGATATCGTTGTCGTTGCATCAAAGACGGCATGTTTGGCCATCCGGTAAGCCGCGACAGCGATCAACGCAATAACGGCGCCATGCATCCCCTTTAAGGCAGCTTCAACCTTGGGTTGATCCCGAAAATACACGGCACCTACGCTGATCAGGATCACAATCAAAAACGTGGGGCATGTCACGCCAAGCACGGCCGAAACAGCCCCGGCAATGCCGGCTTGCCGGTGGCCGATCATCGCGGCCGCATTTACGCCGACTCCTCCAGGAGCGGAACCGGCAAGCGAGATAAGTTCACCGATTTCCTCCTCGTTTACCCACTTTTTCTTGCTCACCACTTCGTGCTCAATTATGGGCAGCATCGCATATCCGCCTCCGAAGGTGGAAGGCCCGATGCGAAAGAAGGCCCAAAATAGCCGGGCCAGCAGCGTTAACCGTTCTTTCAGCCTGCTAAAGTATGCGTTTTTCCTTTCCATTAGGCGTGATGAATTCTCGGCATCGGCATCGGCTCCTTGCCAAGCTCGGCCCAGATGTATTTGAGCAGAAGCTCTGCCTTCAGCTGCTCGTACCCCGCTTCGTCCCATAAATTGCGCAGCTCGCCGGGATCTGCATCTAGGTCAAAGAGCTCGCCGTAGGTTTGATTGTAATAAACGGTGATTTTATAGCGCTGCTCGATGTACGTTTTTTGATGAATTGTCGAAGGCTCGTGCCGGAATTCGCAGATAGCGTGCTGCCGCGCGGCGTCCGCGTTACCGAGCCACACTTCCTTTTGGTCGATGCCCGTCATCGCTGGCGGGATCGGTATATTGCAGAAGGAGAGGAAGGTAGGGGCCAGGTCGACCAGGGACTGCATTGCAGTTGTCCTTTTTCCGGCAGGCACCCGTCCTGGATATCGTGCAATGAATGGAAGCTTGATCAAATCCTCGTAATGGAATCCGCCCTTGGCTTGAAGGCCATGCTGGCCGAAGAAATGTCCATGATCAGTGGTGAAGACAACGATTGTATCCTCGGTCAGTCCCAGTTCATCCAGTTTATCGAGAATGCTGCCGATATATTTATCCATCATGCTGATCATGCCGTAATACACGGCGACCAGCTTCTTCTTGTCGTACTCCGTTAACCTGGATTTCGAACCGTATTCGTAATAGTGATGGGAACGGTAGCCGTGAATGCCGAACCCGGTTTCAGCGAGATGTGAAAAATCCGGATCTTCTTCCTGCGTCAAGCGGAAGTGCGGCGGATTGCGGTCATGCTCACCTGGCGTCAGGGATGGGATCGTGAGTTGTTCCGGATCGTACATCGAAGCCCATGGTTCCGGTACCAGATATTCCGGGTGCGGGTCGAAGAAACTAGCCCACATAAAGAAATGATCATCTGCCTTCTTATATTGGTCCAAAAGCGAATTGGTTCGCTCGGCGATCCAGGTGTTGTAGTGGTATTTTTCCGGGATGGGCCAGGTGTATGTTTTGGAAGGATCCATGGTTCCCGTAGGCGGCAGGAAGTACTCCCGCCAATTGACGCATCCTTGCTCCTCGAGCCATAGGGCATAATGTTGTCCGACATGGGCCTCATTCGTATGGTTGCGGGCCAGCTCGACGTGATCGAATCCGTAAAATGGCCCGTTAAAATTCCGCCAATACTCCAAATCTTGAAGAATCGGGTAGGCCTCCACGGATGGGTAATCTTCCGTTGATTTCAACGGCTGAAAATGCGCTTTTCCCACCAGTGCGGTCCGGTAGCCTGCGTCTTGGAAGCTCTCTCCTACGGTATGGCGGTCTTCCAGCAGTTTTGTCCCCAAGGTCCATGCTCCATGCTGGCTCGGGTACTGCCCCGTAATGATGGAGGCTCGACTCGGCGTGCAGGTGGGATTGGGGCAATACGCCCGATCGAACGTTGTCCCTTGACGCGCAAGACGGTCCAGGTTGGGCGTAGAGATTTCAGGCTGAAATGCTCCGATTGTATTCCAATGCTGCTGATCGCTTGTGATTAGCAAAATGTTAGGTCTTCTCGACAAGTGTAATCCCCTCCTAGTATGATGATATTGAAAATAACGGGTTATAAAAATAGCTGTGTGTTATATTTTTGTTGTCATTTTGTTATTCTTAATAGAAAAATGAAGGAAGAGGAGGGAGTCATGATGCAGGAATACGAATATGAATATGCGGAATTCATCTATTATACGCCGGGATATTTGGATAAAGAGGAACAGATCTGGCCTGTCCGGGCGGGGCGAAGCATTGCCAAGCCCAATTACAGAGTCGGACCGAAGCGAATCGAGTGTTATAGCCTGCATTTTGTACATGAAGGCATGGTGCGGCTAGAGTTCGATGACAAACGAGTGGATCTGCAAAAGAATGATCTGTTCTGCCTGTTTCCGGGCCGGACCTATTATTATCACATGCTTCCCGCGGATACACCGCTTCAGATGAGCTGGTTGGCAGTGGACGGGAACAGGGTCAATCCATTGCTTGCGCTGGCCGGCTTATTTCCGGAAAGCCCGTTCGGCAAACAGATGATATCCTCTAAGGTCAAAGAATCCTCCGAACGCGTGATTGATGCCCTGGCCGGTGTCGAGCGCTGGAAACCGGCGGTATCGCTGGAGCTGCACGGCTTGATTTATGGACTGCTCGCCGGCATGGTCCCGGATATGGCTTCCGCACAGCCGACGGAACTAGCGGGATGGATTCACGAGTGTTTGGATTATATGGAGCTGCATGCTACCGAGGGGATTTCCGTACAACAGGTTGCCGAATTCGCGGGGGTGCATCGGTCGTACTTCTCCAATATGTTCACCCATCAGGTAGGAATGCCGCCGTTAAAATACCTTCAGCGCATACGAATGGAAAAGGCAAAACGGTTGTTACAAGAAACGGACGCAACGATTACCGAGATTGCGTTGTCTCTCGGCTATCCGAATTTGTATTCGTTCACCAGGGCTTTCAAGATCTATTATAAGGTGCCTCCCATAACCATGCGCGGAGCTCGATGCTGACCTTATGGACGGCAATATGTTTTTGTAAACGTTTACGAACTATTTCTTCTGATCTGGAAAAAGGAGACACGCGCCATGAAACTCTCTACGATTCAAAGGTGGATATCACCCAGACGAAGTATTCAGGGGAAAATTTTCATTGCGTTCAGTGCGGTTACGCTCGTGTCCATCGTCTCCATTACGGTCATCGTATATATGAGCATGCGCGAGACGATCATGCAAAATGCGATCACCTCGGTTTCGGACAGCATCAGGCAGGCGGATGAATCACTGAATATGATGCTGGAAGAGATCGACCGGCTGAACACCGTCGTGGTGACCAACAAAAATACGGTGATCGACACCTTACTGAGCCCTCATGAAGAAATTAGCTATGAATGGTTTCAAGAGCAGAAACGGATCGATGAGTTTCTATCCGTGCTGATCGATTACAAGCCTTATATTTCACGGATTGCCGTGGTCGGTTTGAACGGCAAGGTGTTTTTCTCGGGTGGTCCGTGGCTGGACAAGACGGTCTTGGGGAGCGGAATGATGGATTACATGCTCCAGAATGGATCGCGTCATGCGTATTTCAAGCAGACCGGGGTGTCGGATGCCATCACGATCGGGCGGGAGATCCGATATAACCGGGAACCGATCGGGGTTGTCATGGTGGATTTGAATTATGATTTCATCCAAAAAACATACGGGGTGAAGCCTACCACCGATAGCATGATCTACGTGCTGGACAAGCAGGGCGGGTTTGTCTATGAGGCCGAATCGGCGCCGTCCTTTGCCCCGTCGTTCGAGAAGATCCTCAGCATCCACGGAGAACTCGCAGGGAATGGGGATGCCATCAAGCAAGCCATTGACGGCAGAGACTACATCGTTGTCAGCCGCCAATCCGGTTATACGGGATGGACTACCCTGGCTTTGATACCGATGGATTCGCTGCTTAGCGAATCGACAAAGCTCCGTAAACTGTTGGCGGAGGTATCGGTTATCGTCTTCATCGTTGTCCTGATCGGTTCGCTGCAGGTATCTTCCCGAATCACCCTTAATATCCGGAGGTTGAAGTCATTAATGATGTTTGTGAAGGAAGGGAATCTGACGTTTCCGAGAAAAGAGATAACAAGCGAAGACGAGACCGGGCAGCTGTACCGCGTCTTTATCAGCATGGTGGAGGAATTGAAGCGACTGCTGGAAGGGATCCGGGTCAGCGAGAAGGAGAAGCGGGCGGCTGAGTTAACGGCGCTTCAGGCGCAAATTCATCCCCATTTTTTATACAACTCGCTGAACACGATCAAGTATTTGGCCAAGATGAATGGCGTGCCGAATATCGAAGAGGTGTCCGGATCGCTGATTGAGCTCATGCGCGGCGTTCTGGGCAATTCGAGTGAATTTCTGACGGTGAGGGAGGAGCTGGATTATGTTGAACGCTATATCTCGATCGTGAAGTACAGGTATATGGAGCCGATCCGAATGGTCACCCAGATCGAGGACGACGTTTTGCTGGAATGCCGGGTGCTGAAGCTGATGCTGCAGCCCCTTGTGGAGAATGCCATCATTCATGGAATCGGAGCGATGGAGCAGGAAGGGCTCGTGCTGATACGCGTATGCGATGAGGGGAGCGATCTGAGGATTGAAGTGATCGACAATGGCAAGGGCATAACGGAAGGGCAAAGGGCACACCTGCTGGGTGAGACGGGCAAGAAGGGGGAAACCTCCCGTTTTAGCGGTATGGGCGTGCGCAATGTGCATGAGCGGATCGTTCACATGTACGGCGATTCGTACGGCGTCAAGCTGTACAGTGAGCCGGGTTTATATACAAAGGCCGAGATCCGGCTGCCGAAAACAATGGAGAGTAAGGACAAATCCCGACAAGAGGTGATATAAAGCTATGTTTCAAGTGCTGCTCGTTGATGATGAGCCGCTCGTGCGGCATGATCTGCGAACGTTATTGGACTGGAATGAGCATGGATTCGAATTATGCGGCCAAGCGCATAACGGATTGATGGCCTTGGCCATGATTGAGCAGTCTCCCCCGCATATTGCGATCATTGACGTGAATATGCCCGAAATGAACGGCGTAGAGCTCAACCGGGCAATTAAAGAACGGTTTCCGTTCATTCAGACGATTATGCTCAGTAGCTTTGATGATTATGACTACGTGCGGGAGTGCCTGAAGAACGGCTCCATCGATTATCTGTTGAAGCATCGGCTGGACGGTGCAGCGCTAGTCACCTTATTAAACAAAGCGGTCCTGGAATTGCGGCAGGAAGATCGGTTGCTGGAAGAACGCATGACTCACGAGGCCGTGGCCGAAAGGCCGAGTCCCGTGCTGCTCCGTGATTATATCGTGTATCTCGTTAGCGGGAGGAAGGATGCAACCATGGAGGTTAAGGCTTTCTCACAAAAAAACCGCCTGTACCCCCACGCCTTAAGCTATGCGGCAGCGGCTGTGCAGATTGTTCCGTTTCTGCTGCTGACGGAGTCATACAGCGACGTGCAAACGAACCGGCTGGTTCAGCAGGTGGTCGATATGATGCAGCAGAGCTTGGGTGATATTCAGGAGCGGACGGCAGCTTACGTGGAGGATGGACGGTTTATTGTCGTGTTTGCGTTCAAGGAGCGGAGCGAACATGCCATAAAGAATGAGATAGCCGGACGGATGAGGAAGCTTCAGCATGCGCTTGAGCTGTTCCTTAATCTAAAATGCGTGGTCTCCGTCGGACATGTATGCACCAGCTTGTCACAACTTGGCTCAAGTTATAGCTCCTCTGAGCGGATGCTCGACGCTTCCACCATGGAGCCGTCCGGAAGCCATGCGGCACCAAGGATGCCGGGCCGGGCGGGGGGACTTGCAGGCGGCAACCATCAGCGCGTATCTTTGACGATCGAGGAACACAAACAGCTGCTGCTTTCGATTGAACGACTGGACATCGAAGGCGTGCACGGTTTAATCGCCTCTGTTTTTGCTTCGATCCGTCATCTTCCGGTCCATTCGCATACGATCCAGATGATCGTCAGTGAGCTCATGCAAACCGGGGATAAGGCGTGGAAGACATGGATGCCATCTGTTGGAGCCGCGAAGGAGAAGCTTCCTTCAAGAAGCGAGCTCGGAAGAATCGGCAGTGTCGGGGAGCTGGTGCAATGGCTGCAATCCTACTATGCGGACTTGCTTGCCCTGCTGAAGCAGCATCGTGCGGCGGGACCGTATTCCCGCCATGTCACGCAGGCTGTTCATTTTATTCTGGAGAGGTATCCGGGTTATGTCACGCTGGAGCTTGCCGCGGGTGCCATCGGCCTGAACTCTTCTTATTTAAGCCGAATCTTCAAGGAAGAAACGCAGCGAACGTTCTCGGAGTATCTGAATCAAGTTCGGATCGACGCAGGGCGGAAGCTGCTGGAAAGCGGCAAATACTCGATCAAGGAAATCAGCAATCAAGTGGGTTTTACGACCCATAACTATTTTTTTAAAGTATTCAAGGAAATAACGGGGGTAACCCCACAGGAGTATTTGAACCGCTTGGGAAGAGGATAGGCCAAAAACCAAGTATTCAGATCGGCAGAAGAGCCGTGCGGGGAGGCCGCCTCTCACAAACCGTAAAATATGTGGAGTAAATGGTCATATTTTTGTAATGGGCCGTCTTGAAGGGTGAATTATAATAATCACACACCAATAGTAAACGCTTACAAATGGCGTTTGGTGAATGAAGGGATATGGGGGTCGCTTATTTATGCGTAAACGCTGGGGAAGAAACGCGGTCATCACAATGATCGCTTCCAGCTTGATGCTGGCTGGATGCAGTTCCGATGGAGGTTCGAAGAAAGAGGCAACACCCGAAGGTACAGAGAATGTGGTTCATGCTACAGGGTTTCCGATTGTAGAGCAGCCCGTGGATCTCAAGATGTTCACCCGGATTGCACCCGTGAACGGTCCGTTCAAAGAGATGCCGGTATTTCAGGATTACGAGAAATTGAGCAATGTGAAGGTTGAATTCATTGAAGCGCCGACGGATGGTTTCCAGGAGAAGAAAAATCTGTTGTTCGCCTCCAATGAGCTGCCTGATGCCTTGTTCCGTTCCGGCCTATCCCCGCTCGAGGCCGTTCGCTACGGATCGGCAGGGCAATTGATTCCGCTGGAAGGCCTTATCGATGAATATGCGCCGAATCTGAAAAAATTGATGGAGCAATATCCCGAAATTCGCTCGGGCATCACGACGCCGGAGGGGCATATCTATGCGATTCCGGGCATTGTAACACTGGGCGCGGCACGGACGGATAAGAAATGGATCAACCAGATGTGGCTGGAGAAGCTGAATCTGGAGGTGCCGGAGACGACGGAAGAATTGTATGAAGTGCTGCTGGCCTTCCGTGACGGGGACCCGAACGGCAACGGTAAACAGGACGAAATCCCGATGACGGCTCGGCTCGGATTGCCGGTTGTGGCCGCAATGAGCGGATCATTCGGACTGGATTCCCAGCTCGGCTATAACGTCAATATCGAGAATGACAAAGTCAGCATCTGGATGGGCAGCGACAAGAATAAAGAGATGCTCATGTACTTAAACAAGCTTTACAAGGAGAAGCTTCTGGATCCTGAGATATTCTCACACACCGAAGCGCAATATTTGGCCAAGCAGGGGTCGGGCAATGCGGGATTCTTCTTTGACCAGACCAACAATAATTTCTTGTCGATCCAGGACCAGTATACCGGAATCGCGCCTCCGGCTGGCCCGAACGGAGATCGGATGCAAAGCCAGGCCTTGCCGATTGCGCGGGATTTTGGAGCCTTTGCCATCACGTCCATTAATAAGTACCCGGAAGTAACGATGCGCTGGATCGACTATTTCTATAGTGACGAAGGATCGACGCTTCTGAGGTTCGGCAGGGAAGGAGAGCATTATGAGCTCAAGGACGGGATTCCGTTCTATACCGAGGATTTCCTGAAGGATATTACCAATCAGGCCAAAATCACGCCTTACGCCGGGGGAGGGGCACCTCATCTCATCAGCGAGCAGGTTTCTTCTTTCATCAATCCGCCGCAGGTACAGGAGGCGCAGCAGAAGCTGGATCCGTTCATGCCGGAGGTTCGTTATGCGGCTCCGATGTTTGATGAGCAAACCGCACAGCAGGTCAACATCCTGCGAAACGATATCGACAAATATTACGAAGAGCAAAGCACGAAATTCATTGTTGGCGCGCTTAGCTTCGACAAATGGGGAGAATTCCAATCCACGCTCAAGAAGATGAAAGTAGACGAGCTGGAGAAATTGTATCAGGATGCCTATGACAAGATGCAGAAATAATGCTGGTACATCATGGATAAGGAGTGGATGCCCTTGAAGCGTGTCAAAGCCGATACATCAATGGCTCTGCCTCGAAGCGATTCGAGGCGGGGTTCCCGTCTTTTAAGGCAAATGGCCAAGCGATATGACCTATATCTCATGCTGCTTCTGCCAGTCATCTGGTATCTGGTCTTTCATTATGGTCCGTTGTACGGGCTGCAAATCGCGTTTAAAAATTTTAATCCGGCAAAAGGTATCCTCGGCAGCAGCTGGGAGGGCTTCGGGCATTTCGAACGTTTCTTTGATTCGTATTATTTTTGGCGGCTGCTGTGGAATACGCTGTCCATCAATTTGTTTTCCTTGTTGATCGCCTTCCCGATTCCGATCTTGCTGGCGTTGATCATCAATGAAATACGCAACAAGACTTTCAGCAAATGGCTGCAGAACATTACGTACATTCCGCATTTTATTTCGGTGGTTGTGATCGTGGGCATTCTGAACGTGTTCCTCTCGCCCAATAGCGGTCCGATCAATCAGTTGATTGAGGCCGTTGGCGGTACGCCGATCCGCTTTCTTGAGGAAGCCGGCTGGTTCAAGACCATCTTTATCGGTTCTAATATCTGGCAGAACATGGGGTGGCAGTCCATCATCTATATAGCGGCACTGAGCGGGGTGAACCCGCAGCTCTACGAGGCGGCCAAGATGGACGGGGCATCGAGGCTGCGGCGCATTTGGCACATCTCTTTACCGGGAATCGCGCCTGTCGTTATCATTTTGCTTATTTTGGATATCGGCCATTTCATGAACATTGGCTTTGAGAAAATATTGTTGATGCAGAACAACTTGAATCTGGAATCGAGCGACGTCATTTCCACGTTTGTCTACACGACAGGCATTTTAAAGGGAGAATACAGTTACACGGCAGCGATCGGGCTGTTTAATTCGGTCATCAATCTGATCCTGCTGCTGTTCGTAAACCGGATTGCGCGCAAGACGTCAGAGACAAGCTTATGGTAAAGGAGGGGACGCGCCATGCCCAAGCCGTCGATAGTAAAAGAAGCCGCGAATGAGCGGGTATTCGATGTCATTATATACGTGATTGCCTCGATCATTATCGTCATTGTGCTGTACCCGTTGATTTTTATTGTCAGCGCTTCGTTCAGTGATCCGACAAGGGTATTGAATGGCGAAGTTTGGCTGCTGCCGAAAAGCGTCACGCTGGATGCCTACACGAATATATTGCAAAACGAAAAGATTTGGATAGGATATCGCAACACGATCTTCTATACGATCGTCGGTACAGTGATCAATATTATCATGACGATCTTGGCGGCCTACCCGCTATCGAGGCCTGACCTTCCGGGGCGCAATGCCATCATGGTGTTTATCACGCTGACCATGTTCTTCAGCGGAGGGTTGATTCCAACGTATCTGCTGGTCAAGGATTTGGGAATGGTCGATACGATGTGGGCGCTGATTGTTCCCGGCGCCATTGCGACTTACAATCTGATTGTGATGAGGACCTATTTCCAATCGAGCATTCCCTGGGAGCTGCAGGAGGCCGCCCATATCGACGGCTGCTCCAACTGGAGGCTGCTTTTCAGTATCATTCTGCCTCTGTCCAAGCCGATCCTGGCAGTCATGGTTTTGTTTTATGCGGTAGGTCACTGGAATTCATTCTTTAATGCGCTCATCTATATTCGCAACGAGAATTTGCACCCGCTTCAACTGGTGCTGCGCGAAATTTTGCTGATCAGCCAATCCGCTTCCGTGGACGGTAGCGTTGGACTGGAGGATAAAATTTTACTTGCCGAGAGTATTAAATACGCGGTAATTATCGTCTCAAGTTTACCTGTACTGTTGATGTATCCGTTCGTGCAGCGGCATTTCGTTAAAGGCGTCATGATTGGCTCGATTAAAGGTTGATTTCCGATACCGATCGTACGGGCCAGCCTAAAATTCCTTTGGGAGGTTTTATGTTGAAAACGAACGCAACGATTACCATTAATTGCAGCCGAAAGAGCGATCATACGATCAATCCTTATCTGTTCGGGCATTTTGTGGAGGATATTCGGGACCATATGGAGGCGATGCTCGCGTTTCCGCTGAAGGACATGGATTTTGAAAGCGATGCAGAAACGAAGACACCGGTATCGGGAAGCTGGCGCCCCTATACCAACGGGCGTAACACCAGGTACGCGATGGAAGCCCCGGCACCCCGGCATTCGGGACGCGCCCAGCGCATCCGCATCCTGAGCGATGACGAAGCCTATGCCGGCATTGCGCAGAAAGCGGCATTAAAGGGTCCGATGAAGTATACGGTCCGGCTTGTTGCCCGCGCTTCCATTGAGCTTCAATACGTAACGGTCGATGTCGTGGACCGGCGCACGGAAGAAACGCTTGGACAGCTTCGCGTGGAGCTGGGCAGCCACAACTGGCAGGAATACGAGGGAGAGCTGTCCATAACACGCGCTTGCAGCGATGCCGAGATCCGGGTGTATGTTCCGGCCGAGCATCCAAGGTGGATCGATCACGTATCCACCGGCATGCTCTGGATCGATCACGTGTCTCTGCTGCCGATCGATAGCATTGCGATGGTGAAGCGTGAAGTGATCGAGATGACGAGAGGACTGAATGCGGGCATGATGAGGCTCGCGGGCAATTACATCAGCGCATACCATTGGGAGCATGGCATCGGCCCGGTTCTGGAGCGACCGGTCATGTACAATGAGGCTTGGGGAGGATGGACCAGCAAATATTTCGGAACGGACGAATTCATCCGCTTTTGCCGCGAGCTGCAGGTGGAACCTTTGATATGCGTGAACGATGGATCGGGTACACCTGAAGAAGCCGCACAGTGGATCGAATACTGCAACGGAAGCGCGGAAACGCCGATGGGGGCTTTACGAACCCAAAACGGCTTCCCTGAGCCGTATAACGTCAAGTATTGGGAAATCGGCAACGAAGTATGGGGCCAATGGCAGGTCGGCACTTGTACGGCAGACCGGTTTGCGAAGCGGACGATCTCGTTTGCCAAGGCTATGAAGGAGGCGGACGCTTCCATCGTGCTGCTGGCCTGCGGGCATTACGAGCAGGAATGGAACCGAACCGTGCTGGATCTGGCAGGCGAGTATATGGATTATTTGACACTGCATTTGTATCACGGCTACGGACCTTTCGGCATGAACCGCGAAACGCCGGCGGAGGAACGCTATAAGGCGATTGCCTCTTATCCCGAGTGGACCCGGCACCATATCCGTCAAACGACGGAGTTGATCCGATCCCAGTCGAAGCACAGCCACGTGAAGCTGGCGATCACCGAATACAACACGATGTACTATCCGAATACGGTGCGAAAAGGGCTGCCTAACGAACATACGCTGGGAGCCGCGGTGGCCAATGCCGCCAACCTGAACGAAATGATTCGCTGCAGCGACATGGTGCATATCGGCAGCTTCTCCGATCTTGTGAATGGCTGGCTTGGAGGATGCATCCGGGTCGGGGACTACTATGCGGATCAGTATTGCGGCAAGGAGCCCGGATGGAGCGGGCTTCCGCTCACGGTATACGGGACGCCGACCTATGAAGTGTTAAAGCTTTACGCGAATCGGGACGTCCGGCGTATTCTCCCCGTCCAAGCGGAATGCGGAACTTTCTCCGTGGCATCAAGCAAGAAGACGCCTGTGGAGCTTGGCGCGCTTTTGGACCTGGACATTGTGGCCGGGACGAATGACGACGGCAGCAAAGTAACCGTATTTATCGTTAACCGAAGTCTGGAGGAGGTAACGGCCGTGCTGGATCTGCAGGCCTTCGAGGCTTCCGGGGAAACGATCCTTTATGAAATCACCGGCAATTCTTACGATGATATTAACTCCGTATTCCAGCCGGATCATATTGTGTGCAAGGAAAGCAGGGTGCCGGTAGAAGCATGGCGCCAAGGTTACAACTTGCGGCCTTCATCCGTTTACGCGCTTGAATTCAAAGCGAGTGTATAGTGGCGGAAGGTACAGAGGAATGATGTAAGCTCCATAACAAATCGTTGCACCAAAAAAGTCGGACTGCGCTGGCAGTTTCCGGCTTTTTGTGGTGCAGGTGGATGGTTTAGGCTCCGCCTGGATCATGATAGATGACCCTGCAAAGGAAAACGGAATTATAAAGGATTCATCGTTTAACTTATTTTGGGGAAGTGTAAATACAGACTAAACACAAGGATGGGGTGATTCAGATGTCAAACGAAACCGTAGTGAACCAAGAAGCGGTCGAGACCGTGAAGGATATTATTAAGGATATTGAAACAGCGATGTTCTCCACGATATCGGAGGGCGGGATCAATTCCAGACCGATGCAAACGCAGGATATCGAATTCGACGGCGATTTGTGGTTTTTAACGAAAAGGGACACCAGCAAATATCAAGAAATTATGGCTAATCCCAACGTCAATGTCGCTTATGTCGGCAACTCCTATGTATCGATTCGGGGAACGGCCCAAGTCGTGGATGACCTTGAGCGGAAAAAGGCGCTTTGGAATGCGGCATATGAGAAGTTTCTGCAAACGTCCTACGACGATCCCAACATTATTTTGATCAAGGTGGATACAGATACTGCGGAGTATTGGGAAACCGGGAACAAAACGAAAACGGTGAAAGCCTTCTTCAAAAAAATGGTGGGCCAACAGCCGGAGGGTGACTCGGATATTAACAAAACCGTCGATCTCCATGGATAACGAAATACGTAACAACATGATGGAAAAACCGCAGGATCCAGCCACGATCCTGCGGTTTTTTCCTGTAAGTTGAACCAGCCTGCACGGATCCCTCTAGACGAATGCCATTATGGTTATGAATGGATGAACAATAGATGAAGCGTACATTTTAATACATAACAGGGTATATTTAGTACCGCCTGGGAATATACCTCATCAAACAAGTGAGAATTATGTGAATTCGTGCTGGGACCCGCCCTCAACCATAACGTGCAACTGGATGGTTTGAGGGCTGCCATGATATAATTTTTTCATAAATATGAAAAATAGATTCCAGGAGAGGAGGTAGTACATTGGGAAGGCGTTATTGCAAATGGATCAAATTGCGGAATTAGGCTGTAATATTCTCATCTGCGAACTACCTCTTTTTCATGGAAATATCGTATATAGACATGACCTGTTCTGATGCACAACATATGGCCTTTAATTCAATCTGGAGGTGAATCCCTCTGAAGAGGGAAATCATTGGACATTATTACCATCACTAATTTAATCATACTTGCCATACTGATTGCGTTGACCGCTTTTTTCGTAGCGTCCGAGTTTGCTATCGTTAAAATCCGCATGTCGCGGATCGATCAATTGATAACGGAAGGAAACAAAAAGGCGGTTGTTGCCAAAAAGGTAGCCGGGGATCTCGATTACTATCTCTCGGCCTGCCAGCTCGGCATTACGGTTACAGCGCTGGGGCTCGGGGCCATCGGCAAGCCGGCCGTTGAACGTTTCATGTACCCGGTATTCGATTGGTTTGACGTATCGGCTTCAACGGCCTCGATTGCCTCTTACGCCATTGCGTTTATTCTCGTGACATTTTTGCATGTCGTGGTGGGGGAGATGGCGCCCAAGACCTTGGCTATTCAATTCTCGGAAAAGACGACGCTGCTCCTTGCAGCCCCGCTGTATTGGTTCGGAAAGTTGATGTATCCGTTCATTTGGGCGTTAAATGGAGCCTCGCGCGTGCTGCTTCGCTTGTTCGGCGTGAAACCTACGCCCCATGAGCAGGCCTACTCGGAAGAGGAACTGCGCATCGTCATGGCGCAGAGTTTTCAGGGTGGCGAGATTAATGAGACCAAGCTGGCTTACATGGAAAACGTGTTTTCGTTTGATGAGCGGGTGGCTAAAGACATTATGGTACCGAGAACGGATCTGATCACACTTGATAAAGGCATGAAACACCCGGACATCGTCCGCATCCTGGATGAGCACAACTATACGCGGTACCCTGTCATCGAGGATGGCAGCAAGGATCGGGTGGTTGGCGTCGTCAACGTCAAAAAGATGCTGCCCCACATCGTGGCCGGACGAGACCGCAAGCTGGAAGAATTCGTTCTGGATCTCCCGGTCGTCCTTGAATTTACGCCGATCCAGGATGCCATGCTGAAGATGCAGCAGGAGCAGATGCATATGGCTTTGGTGATTGATGAATACGGCGGTACGGCGGGGATTCTGACCCTGGAGGATATCTTGGAAGAGATCGTAGGGGAAATTCGCGACGAATTCGATGAAGATGAAGTAGCGGATATCCGCAAGATCGGTGAACGGGAATACCTGATAAACGGACGGGTTCTCTTGGAGGAGCTTGAGAAGCGCTTCGGCTTGGTATTCGAGGATAACGAGGAGATGGATACGATCGGCGGCTGGATACAGTATCAGAAAGGCACGACGGCTCAAGACGGCGATGAGATCCAGCATGGCGAGCATGTATGGGCCGTAGCCGAAACGGATAATTTTCAGATCAAACACGTCATTCTCAGACACGGGTGATCAAGGGCATAGCGTGATCCCGTGTACATTCAGACCATAACTTTTTTGGAGGTGAATCCCTCGCAAGAGGGAAATCATTGGACGGAATAATCGTGTTAAATTTATTTTTGGTAGCTGTGTTTATAGGACTGACTGCATTTTTCGTGGGCGCCGAATTCGCCATCTTGAAGGTGCGGCTGTCCCGAATCGATCAATTGATCGCAGAGGGGAATAAACGGGCGGTCACGGCCAGGAAGGTAGCCCATGAACTGGATTACTACTTGTCCGCTTGCCAGCTTGGAATCACCATTACGGCCCTCGTGCTCGGCGCGCTGGGCGAACCGACCGTCGAAAGAATGCTGCATCCGCTGTTTGATCGATTCGACGTGCCGGCGGCGGTGGCAACGGTACTCTCTTATGCCATTGCGCTTGGGATCATTACGTTCCTGCACGTCGTCATCGGGGAACTGGCACCTAAAACATTAGCGATCCAATTTGCCGAGAAAATGACGTTACTGCTGGCATCTCCCTTGTATTGGTTCGGGAAGATCATGTATCCGTTTATCTATGCACTGAATGGAGCTTCGCGTCTTCTGCTTCGATTATTCGGCGTAAAGCCGGCAGGGCATGAAACGGTCCATTCCGAAGAGGAATTGAAGTGGATCGTGGATCAGAGTTACGAGAGCGGCGAAATTAACCAAACCGAAATGGGTTATTTGACCAATATATTTGCTTTTGAGGAGCGCACCTTGCGGGAAATCATGGTCCCAAGAGATCGCATCGTAACATTAGAACGAGGGTGGCCCCTTGCCAATATCCTGGAAGTTCTCGGCGAGTACGACTATACCCGTTACCCGGTGACGGAAGCGGGACGCGCAGAGGATTTCATCGGGTTTATCAATACGAAGGAGATGCTGACGGGCATAGCGGCCGGAAGAAACTGCAGCGTGAATGACTTTATTCATGACATGCCGCGTTTTCCGGAATCGTCTTCGATCAAGGACGTCCTGATCAAGATGCAGCAAATCCGCGTTCATATGGCCGTCGTCGCGAACGAATCCGGCGCGGCAATTGGGCTGGTGACGATGGAGGATATCCTGGAGGAAATCGTGGGCGACATTCGGGACGAATCGGATCGTCACGAGCTGCAGGGTGCACAGGCCTAAGCAATGGCGAATTAGCATCGGGCACGATCTAAGAATATGAAAATGCCATTTGCACCGTTCGGTGGTGAGAGGGCATGATCTTGAATCATGGAAAGAGCAGCTTCTAATCTTAGAAGCTGCTCTTTTTTGCTTTTGTTCTATAGACTAGGTCAGCGTGCTGCCCCCATCGTAAAGCCGAAGCTGTACGTGCGGTTGGAAGGCAGCGTGAATTCTTCATGGATCGGCGCTCCCCAGCTGTCGTCGCCGCCGACGCCCATCTGCTTGTAGTTGACGCGCAGGACGGTTTTATCGCTTGGTGGGAGCTTGTACGCATGGTCGCTGCCCTCCAGTTCCTCCGGCGTCCACGGCAGGGCGCATACCTCCATGAGGGAGGAGCTCTCGAATTCCAGGCCGTCCCCGCTATGCTCCCCGGTTAGCAGCGCGAAGCGCACATCCGTTTTGTTCCCGCACTCTTGAGGCCTCAGATAAGGGACGAACTGATCGGCGACCTTGCCCGCGTATCGGCCGATTTTGGCTCCTGTCTTCCGGTCCCAATAATTATCATGTGGTCCCCGTCCATACCAGCTGAGCATATCGAGACTTTCATCCAGCAAGAACAGCATGCCGATTTCCGGAATGTCAGGCAAGCCGCTGCCCGGGACAAAGGTTTCTTGCACGCGGATGGTTCCATCCGGGAAGATTCGATACTCCAAGGTCAGTCCGGATATAGGAGCGGTCTCGATCTGATAGTGACTGGTGACCACGACGGCAGGACCTTCTGCATGCCAGCTTAGAGCCAGCAGCTTCCGCTGATCATGGGCTGTTCTCCATACGCCGCAGCGTTCTGAGAGCCGGTTGCCCAGATCGTTATCCGTGACGGCTCGCCAGAAATTCGGTCTGGCGGGTGCCAGCAGGAATTCCTTACCGGATCGCGCGTAAGATGTCAGATCACCGGTGCCAAGGTGGAAGCGTAACGAAACGGCAGGACCCGTGATGAGGAGCTCTTCATCCGATTCGGTAACTTCTAGGATCTCCGCGTTTGAAAGAGAGTCTGTTTCCGATTGGCTCGCTATATAAGGCGTTAGCGCGAACTGCTCCCAAGCCTCTTCATGTCCTGCGGGTGCCCACTTGGTGCTCTCCTTCCGAACCAGGGAGACGGTGAGAATCGTTTCTTTTCCATCGTCCTCTATAGGAGAATAAGGAATCTTGATTTCGGTATGGTCACCGGGCTGGAGCGAGAGCTGGAGCGTGCCGGATTGGCTTTCTTCTCCGTTCAGTTGGATCTCCCATTTTATAAGATACTGATCGAGATTAGTGAACAAGAAACGGTTGCTGACCCGAATCCGGCCTGCAGCAGGGTCCAAACATTCGAACTTGACGTTCTGGTAGCATTTTTTCACTTCGTCCAGCTTGGGGGTTTTGCTGCGGTCGGCGAAGATCAGGCCGTTTCCGCTGAAATTGCCGTCATGCGGCGTTTCGTTAAAGTCCCCACCATACGCTAAATATTCGATACCATCGGCCGTTTGGGTGCGGATCGCTTGATCGATCCAGTCCCATATAAAAGCTCCCTGTAAAATGTCATACTTCTCAAACAGCTCCCAATACAGGTGAAGCCCGCCGCAGGAATTGCCCATCGCGTGACTGTATTCGCAAATGATGTAAGGCTTGCTCGGGTTGCTGATTGCATACTTCTCCACTTCCTGAGGTTTTGCATACATGGTGGACTCCATATCGCTAGCCGCCTCGGACGCCCTGTAATGAAAGATCCCTTCATAGTGAACGAGCCGTGACGGATCGGCCTCCTTCAGGAAATCGTGCATCGCAATGAAGTTGTCGCCTCCGAAGGATTCGTTGCCAAGCGACCAGATGATGACGGAGGGGTGATTCTTGTCGCGTTGAAACATCGAATTGCAGCGGTCCAAAACATTGTCCCGCCACTCGAGCTTGCTGCCGGGGATCGTTTCTTTCAGTTCCTGCTGCCCATACTCCCACGTTCCGTGCGTCTCCAGATTCGTCTCATCGATCACATATAATCCATATTCATCGCAGAGGTCATACCATACGGATTGATTCGGGTAATGGGAAGTCCGTACCGCATTGATGTTATGCGTCTTCATCAGCTCAATATCGGTGATCATGTCTTCGCGGCTAAGCGCCCGTCCGGTATCCGGGGAGAATTCATGCCGGTTCACGCCTTTGAACAGAATGCGCTGACCATTAATCCGCATCAATCCGTCCTTCAGCTCGAAGCGGCGGAAGCCGGTGCGGCAGCTTACGGCCCCAAGGCAAACTCCGTCCGTGTCCTTTAATGCCAGAACGACGGTATACAGATAAGGCGATTCCGCGCTCCATTTTTTAGGTTCGGGTACGTTCATGCTAAGGGTGAAGGTGCTCTCCTCCATAATGTAATCCGCTATGGTGAGCGTTTGTTTCCGAACCAGCTGACGGTCCTGGTCGTATAGAAGCGCCTCAAGCTGAAGCTTGTCCTTATCAATGGTTTCATGAAAGTAATTCGTAACGGTTGCATCGATCTCCAGCTCGGCATCCCGGTATTCGTCATCCAGAACCGGCCGGACGAAGAAATCGGAGATATGGATGGCAGGGACGGTATAGAGGTAGACCTCGCGGAAGATCCCGCTAAGCCTCCAGAAATCCTGATCCTCGAGCCAACTCGCATCACACCAGCGATACACTTCAACAGCCAATTTATTCTCGCCTTCAATCAGATAGGGGGTAATGTCGAACTCGGCCGGCGTAAATGTATCTTCGCTGTATCCGACCATCTCGCCATTCACCCATACATAGAAAGCGGATTCAACACCTTGGAAGCTAATATAAACGGGCTGTTCCTTCCATGTGTCCGGTACCGTGAATTCACGAATGTAGGAGCCCACGGGATTGTATCGTGTTGGCGCGAAGGGGGTTTTCAATTCAGGCTCCGATTCGGACCAGGGGTATCTAACATTCGTATATTGAGGATAGTCATAGCCTTGAAGCTGCCAATGGGAAGGGACGGGCATATCGGCCCAGCTGCTGGAATCATAATCGGTCTCGTAGAAATGTTGGATGCGCTTGTCAGGGGTTTCGGCAAATGCAAACTTCCACATCCCGTTCAATGACTGATACCAGGGAGACATGGAGTGGGCATGGCTCAGCGCCTCAGACTCCGACGGGAACGTCATCATGTAAGCATGGGCTTTGTGGCGGTTTAGCTGAAAAATATTCGGATTATTATTCCATTCGGGATAACCGTTTGCAGGTGACTGGTAAATGAATTTGGTACGCAATGTGCTCAGCTCCTCCTAGATTATGGTTTCCTTCTACTGTCAGTATAGAGGGTAATTCAGTCCAAGAGTATAAGGAAGTTGTGTTGTTCTATTAAAAACGACAGCCGGATTAAACACTAGAGCGGTCAGCAGAGGAGGACAGAGCCTTTTTGCAGGAGGCAGGCCGTATTTTGATGTGCGTATTCACCTCTGGGCATTTCACGGTTTACATTTGAGAAGGTTTATGAAACAATGGTTAGTAAATGATCATTCACTAACTGTAGGGAGGCAATCACGCATGGTAAGACCTCGCGAATTTCAAGATGAGGCTATCTTCTACGGTGTCTACCAGGCACTGTCCAAAAAAGGATACGGTCAAGCAGCATTAACCGACATCACGCATGAAGTGAATATTTCGCCGGCAGCTTTAATGAAGCGATTCGGTTCGAAGAAGAATTTGTTCCTGGCCTATAGCGATTATGTTATTGAACTAACCAGGCATGCCTTCCAGGAGGCCAGCCTATCCGATCAATCCAGACTTGATGCACTAAAGGCCGTGTTTAAGCATGCGGTTTTACATATGAAAGATCCTGTTGAATTGGCTAACCATACTTCCTTCTATCTGGAAGGGACGAATGATCCGGATTTGTTGGAGAAGACCCGGTACCGACTGCAGCTGATCGATGAGTTTACCCGGCAGATGCTCAGCCAGGCGATTACGAACAAAGAAATCGCTGAATGCGACGTGGCTATGGTTAGCAGGGTACTGCAAGCCTCCATCAGCGGGGCTATGATGATCTGGATTAAAGAATCTAACCGAACGTTGGATGAACTGTTTGATGAGTGCTTTCAGGTGATATTCGCTCCGTTATGGAATGTCGGTACACAATAATTTCAACATAGGAAGGAGGATGGTTATATGCCGATTTTTAAAGGAAGGGAAGTCGATCTGTACTATGAAGTAAAGGGAGAAGGAAAACCGCTTGTTTTTACGCATGGGGCCTCATGGAATCATGAACAATGGCGGCCGCAAGTCGATTATTTCTCTCGTCAGTACCAAACCGTGGTGTGGGATGTTCGAGGACATGGTTCGTCTTCCTTGCCGGACGGAAAAGTGGATTCGGAGGATTTCAGCAGGGATCTGGCGGATTTGCTAAGCGGACTGGGCATTGAAAAAGCGATTCTTTGCGGGCTGTCCCTGGGCGGGCATATTTCGCTGCAGACTGCCGTTCGCCATCCAGACAAGGTCGCAGCCCTTGTACTGATCGGTACGCCGTTCACGAATGCGTTCAATTGGTATGAGCGAATGTTCGTGCCGCTAAATCGCTGGTCAAGTTACTTGATGCCGATGTCCTTATCGGGAAAAATGCAAGGGAAAATGCTATCCAAGTACAATAAGAGCAATCAAGCTTATATAGAGAAAGCCTTTCGTTCCATCCCGCATTCCAACTGGGTTCGGATATGGGATGCGGTGACCCGGATGGAGAGCACGCAGGATCTGCATAAGATCCATTGTCCAACCTTGCTTCTTCAAGGAGAGAGCGACACGATGATCCGAAGGCAGCAGGAATACATGCAGGAGGGAATTGCGAATTCGCGATTAAGAATCATCCGGAACGCTCACCATGCAACGAATTTGGATAACCCGGATGAAGTCAATGAAGCCATCGCTTCATTTCTGACAGAGAACGCGGTGTAGACTATCCTATTTGCGTCTTGGATCCGCGTAGTTTCTGCAGCGCGGATTTTTTTGCGAGAAAAACTTCATCTAAACGCGGTCTGTCTTCTATGATTCGGAATTCATACACTGGATATATCCGAACTAAAGGGGGGAGCGGCGATCGGTGAGCCCCCTCATTGACACCCCAAAATAGGGTTGCTACAATTTTATGTATATATCTATCGGAATACAAGGGTTAGCAAGGAGGGGACGAACTTGAATCGATCCGGTTCCACAGATCCATTCATACGTAATGAACGCGAAGCCATGATCGCAGCTCGGGCCGATAAGCTTGGAGCGAAATTCGCGGAAAGAGCTCCACGGCACGACTTGGAGGGATCGTTTCCGTTCGAGAATTTTGATGACTTGAAGGAGTCGGGCTATCTGAAGCTGACCGTCCCGGCATCCTTTGGAGGAGAAGAAGCCTCCGTATACGAGATGGTGCTTGCCCAGGAACGACTCGCTAGAGGTGACGGCTCTACGGCGCTGGCGGTCGGTTGGCATATCGGGCAAATACTCCAGCTGCGCCTATCCGAGGCTTGGCCGGAGCCTTTATTTGAGAGACTGTGCAAAGACGTTGTAGCTGAAGGCGTGGTTATTAATGAGCTGGCGAGTGAACCTGCGACAGGGAGTCCCAGCCGGGGCGGAAGGCCGGAGACCACGGCGCGGCGGGTGCCTGGCGGCTGGCGCATTAACGGACGCAAAACCTTCAGCACGTTAAGCCCGATCTTGAAGCAATTTGTGGTTACGGCAGGTATCGAGCATAGCGAGAAGGTCGGTGCGTTCCTCGTGCGCAGCGGGCCCGGGGTTAAGGTCGAGGAAACCTGGAATACGATGGGCATGCGGGCAACGGGAAGCCATGACATGATTCTGGAGGACGTCTTCGTGCCGGAGACGGAAGTGATTCGGGGACTCGATTATGAAAAACCTGAGTTTCCCGTATCGACGGAAGGCATTCTGCTTCACATCCCGGCATGTTATATGGGGATTGCTTATGCCGCACGCAATTTTGCCATCGATTTTGCCCGTCATCATAAACCGAATTCCTTGACTGTCCCCATTGCCGAATTGCCGAATATCCAAAGACATATCGCCCAAATCGAAGTGGATCTGCTTACGGCCCGCAGTTATTTGTATCAAACCGCCGACCGCTGGGACAAGGAAGTGGAGAACCGCGCTGCGCTCAAGCCTGAGCTGGGTCTTGCCAAATATGTCGTGACCAATGCAGCGGTCCGGATTGTCGATCACGCCATGCGGATCGTTGGAGGATTGAGTCTCTCCCGGCAGCTCCCGTTGGAACGAATGTACAGGGATGTCCGGGCGGGTCTTCATAATCCGCCGATGGACGATGTCGTGCTGACGAATCTCGCTCGTCGAGCCATTTCGGAAGTGGAGGAGTAGGGGAACTAAAGCTCGATATGATGGGATGAGGCCATTTCGAGAATAGTTGCTTATTGAATCGTGAAGGAATAACAGACAGGAACCGCTGAAGAGGCTGCCTCCGGCGGTTTTTTTTCGTTGTCTTTTTGATTGGGAATAGCTGTAAACCGCGTCCGCGATCCTGGTGAGCACGGTATGTTGTGTCTAGCATTCAGCAAACCTTCAGCTTAGCCTAAGCCTGGCATAACGTTCCCCTAAGTTTACTTTCAGATTCCCTCTCTATACTTCAAATTGTAAGACAAACCATAACCCTAAAAGGAGAGATGAAGATGAATCCGATAAGTAAAAAAGTATTAGTAAGCAGCATGGCAGCAGCGATTGTGCTGGGGGGAGCCGGGTACCTTCAGAACAAGGTTTTTGCAGCGGCGAGCACGGACGCTTCCACCTCGGTATCCGAGGATGGACAGACGGGGACAGACTCATCGGCTGCGGATGCAGCGAAGAACCGAGCTGGAAAGTGGATGGATCGTAAAGCGGGTGGACCTCGGGGTGGTAACATCGTCAAAGAGACGGCCGAGGTCCTTGGGCTCACGGAGGCTGAGATCCGTATGGCGCTTGAAGCGGGCAGCACATTTGCCGAAATTGCCGAAGGCAAAGGAATGACCCAATCCGTGTTCGTGCAGAAGCTGACCGAGCTGGAAACCTCCAAGATCGATGAGCGCCTGAGTGAAGGCAGTATAACGGAAACTGAAGCAGCCGAATGGAAAGAGGGACTGAGTGCTCGCCTTACGCAAATGGTAGAGAGCAGCGAAGCCGGTTTTGGAAAAGGTCATGGCAAAGGCGGCCGAGGTTTCGGCAAATTCGGTAATCCGGAGGAAATTGCAGCTTTACTCGGATTATCGGAGGACGAACTGAAGGCGGAAATGAAGGAAGGGCAATCGCTAGCCGAGATAGCCGCCTCGAAGGGGATTGCAGAGGATCAATTGGTTCAGAAGTTGAAGGATCAAATGACCGAGCCCTTGAAGCAGTGGATTAACGAGAAGCATACAGATGCCGATAAATCCGCAGCCGCTGCAGCGGATACGGAAGAGGAAGCGAACTAACATACTGAATGGGATCGTTGGGGAGACTGGATGATATTCTGTTAAGAATACATTCAGTTTCTTTTTTATTTTGTATGCTGAGGATGGCGGGCATCATTTTTTTCGCGAAAAGTGTTGACCTTAACGTTACGTAAAGGTGTACATTGATGTTGTCAGGAGGTGAAACCATGGAATACACGGTGCAGAAGCTTGGAAAGTTGGCAGGAATAAGTACCCGGACGCTCCGTTATTACGATGAGATTGGCATTCTGAAGCCGGCCAGAATCAACTCGTCAGGATATCGGATTTATGGGCAGGAGGAGGTCGATCAATTGCAGCAGATCTTGTTTTACCGGGAGCTCGGGCTTCCATTGGACGGGATCAAAGAGATTATGACCTCACCATCCTTCAACCGGGCCCAGGCGCTCCAGGAACACCATGCGCAGCTCCTAGACAAAAGAAGGCAATTGGATTTGCTGATTACCAATGTGGAGAACACGATCGCCTCCGCCGAAGGGAGAAAGACCATGAGTGACCAAGAGAAATTCGAAGGATTCAAGCAGAAGCTGATTGATGATAATGAGAAGAAATACGGTAAGGAAATTCGCGAGAAGTATGGCGAAGAGACTGTAAATAAATCCAATGCCAAGCTGAAAAACATGACGCAAGCGCAGCATGAGGAAGTAACGCGTCTGGCTGATGAGCTGTACGAGACGCTGGTAGAAGCGTTTAAGCAAGGCGACCCTGCCAGTGAGCTGGCCCAGAAGGCGGCCGATCTTCACAAGCGTTGGCTCACCTATTATTGGAACGATTACAGCAAAGAGGCCCACGCGGGCCTTGCTCAGATGTACGTTGATGATGAGCGCTTTACCGCCCATTACGATGAGAAGCAGCCCGGAACAGCAGTGTTCCTACGCGATGCGATTCTGATCTACACAGGTATGAATCCCTCGTAACAGGGATGAATAGAGGATTATCATATTTTTTGTAAAGGCCCTTCCACTGCGGTTAATCCGCCTCGGAAGGGCTTTTTCATTTGGAATTTCTTGAGCATTTCATGCCAAGTTGTCTTTAGAGCAGAGGAAACTGATGTACGACCTCGTATTTCAGATAGATTTTATTGCGCATTTCACAGAGACTTATTATTTCTCAAGGTTGAGAGAGATAATAAGCATATTCCAATGGTCTACTATAAATTTTGCGTTTTATACTTTTAAAGTCTTTGTATATATTTTTTTGGGGTTTTCCGTTAAGTTCAATAATCCATAACTCTCTTTGCTCGTCTAACACAAAATCGACACTCAATTCTCCCAATGAACCCATATGAATGTCTGCTTCATGTGCGGCCGTTACACTTACCTCATACAGAGATCGGAGGATTTTATTCATTTTCTCCGGCGAAAATAATCGCGGAAGAATTTCTGAAACTTCATAAATGCTTTCACACATACTCGTGTTAAAGTAATGTTCATAAGCCACTCTACATGTAATTATGGAAACCGTCCATTCTCCAAGAATATCTTTTTGAACAAGGACCCGGATATCAAAATACTGATGATCAAATTGACTCATATGGATCCCTTGCTGAACCATGTATTTCGTTAGTCCGAGAAGTTCATCCAATTTTTCCTGAATGCTTTCGTTTTTTCTGCAAATATATCTTGGAGCCAAGCTGTGCAAAGAGATGTGAATATCTCCATTATCCGTTAGTTCAACCCGATACACAGACTTCCCCTTAGATCCGTATAAAGGCTTAATGTATAGTAGTTTATATTTCTCTAATAGTTCTGATACATTCACTTCATTATATAAAAATGTGTCCGGCACATAAGCTTTAAGATCTGACTGTTGTAATAGGTTATAGAGATCCCATTTATTAAAAAAATTGATATTGTTGAAACATTTGTTTCTACCAATCGCCTTCTCTAGTCGTTGAATGGTTATTAATTTTTTGTTAAAACACCGGTTATAGACCACATGAGGAAATGGGAACGAACTTTGTTTCCATATGCCCTTTTTCAGGCTAAGTCCAATAATACGTTGTTCATCCCAAAGAATATCTGCCGGTGTAAAGGCGTAAAGTTTCAGGTTTAGATTGTGATAACGTTCATAAAGCTCCAAAATTCTTTTTCTGCTGTTCCTTTTAGCTACCAGAATACCTATTAAAGGGCCATTCTCCAATCTCATCACTCCCATGACTTCGATATCTCGTATTATCTAATGCCATCAGAGACAAAATGCTATGGGACAAGAGCATAGGTGAACAGAAAATCAGCGATTGTAGTGCTCTATTTGCCTATATTTTCAGTTGATAGGTATTTGCCGTGTTTACCTTTTTAAGCTTTTAATATGATAAATTACTTTTGATAACAGGGAGATGAGACCATGGGAAGGTGTAATTGTCCACCAGGACCTCCAGGACCTCCGGGACCTCCGGGACCTCCAGGACCCCAAGGACCGCAATTGCTTCAAGAACTTGGAGGAGCAATTGCAGCAGCTGGACCCGCAGGACTTGCAGGAGCACTTGGACCAGCTGGATTAGAAGGACTTGTAGGAGCAATTGGCGAAGCTGGACCTGAGGGACTTGCAGGGGCACTTGGACCCGCAGGACTTGCAGGAATCGCAGGAGCACTTGGACCCGCAGGACTTGCAGGGATTGCAGGAGCAATTGGACCCGCAGGACTTGAAGGGATTGCAGGAGCAATTGGACCCGCAGGACTTGCAGGAATTGCAGGAGCAATTGGACCCGCAGGACTTGCAGGAATTGCAGGAGCAATTGGACCCGCAGGACTTGCAGGAATTGCAGGGGCAATTGGACCCGAAGGACTTGCAGGGATTGCAGGAGCAATTGGACCCGAAGGACTTGCAGGGATTGCAGGAGCAATTGGACCCGCAGGACTTACAGGGCCAGCAGGACCAGCAGGGCCAGCAGGGCCAGTAGGACCAGCAGGGCCAGTAGGGCCAGTAGGACCAGCAGGACCAGCAGGACCAGCAGGACCAGCAGGACCAGCAGGACCAGCAGGACCAGCAGGACCAGCAGGAGCTGCGGGTGCAACAGGAGCAGCAGGGCCAGCAGGGCCAGCAGGAGGTGGAGGATTAATTCCATTTTCAACGGGTATCATCCTCGTTGGAGCTGAAGTAGTATCGGCTGCTCCAATTTTAATGGGTTTTGGTAGTAGCACGGTTGAAGTTATTAACGCTTCTGGAGAATCAACTATGCCACCCGAAGCAGGTGGTTTTGCTTTCCCAATTCCCTTTGCGGGCACCGTTCAAGATTTACAAATAAGTGTAGATTTATTGGTTGCTTCTGAGGTTTCTATAAATACTCTTGGTCTTCAATATGATTTTACAGTATTCCGCGCACCTTCAGTTCCTAATAATGGCATTGATCATAGTTCTTCACCTTACGTGACGACTTCGCTGACTAGTTCGGTTAGATTCGGAGCTCCGAATACGGTCATTACACCTGGTAACCCAACCGGTTTCCGTACCGCAACGAATAGAAATGTTGGGGGATCATTGGTAGTCGCTGAGGGTGATCGTATTGGTATTCGTGTAAGGACGCTTGCTGAGACTGATCCCTCAGCAGCTGATATTACCCAACTTTCATTCAGCGCTAGTCTATCTTATACTCCTTTTTAATAAGCCTCTGTATTGTACTCCTCTATTTGTTCGGGGGAGGTAAACGATTCAGGAAGTGAACCGCCACTGCCTTTGTATAATATAGATATCATACAAAGGCGGTAATCCCCTATGTTACACAATCCATCCTCTAATGAGCAATGATATATAATGAAAGCGGAATCGTTACGGTTGCAACGTGTTGCAGCTGCTGTAACGATTTTTTTTGATTTTATCGTAACATTTGCGGGATCGAACCGTTGTCTAAATGAGAAGGGGGAGAGGAGATGGATGCAGAGTGATGAATAGGATGATCTGGCGGACGAGGGTGAGGCTGATTGTGTATGCTTTGTCGGCTGTGTTGATGGTTCTTTTTATTTATGCCGTGTATTACTCAGACGTCCAGATTTACTATGATAAATCCTGCTAGTGAGCTGGCCCAGAAGGCGGCCGATCTTCACAAGCGCTGGCTCACCTATTATTGGAACGATTACAGTAAAGAGGCCCACGTAGGCCTCGCCCAGATGTATGTTGACGAGCGTTTTACCGCTCATTACGATGAGAAGCAGCCCGGAACGGCAGCATTCCTCCGCGATGCGATTCTGATCTACACGGGCATGAACTCTTCATCATAGAAAGGCTGGTGGTAGGTAGGCAGCCTTAGCATTATGACAGGACCCTTTCCCTGCGTTTTAACACGCAGAGAAGAGGGTCTTTTCTTATATGAATGTCCAAAAACCCCACCTTGAGATCAACAAAGAATCGCCGCGAATAAGAAATGAGGTCACCGCCCAGTTAGAGTGCAGCATTTTCCACAATTAACCTCTTGTGTTTGAAGGGGAAGTAATGGTTAGATGAAACGTGGACTATTGTACACAAAAACCTACACCATGGGTGATGACTTCTATAGCGAGGGTAGATTATGGATCAAATTGTACAGCATGTAGTGAATATCTTTAATGATTTTTTATGGTCTAAGCTGCTCATCGTATTGCTGATTGCCGTTGGCCTGTATTTCACGGTAGGGACCAAGTTTCTGCAGTTTCGCCTGATCGGTGAGATGTTCCGGGTAATCCGCGAACCCAAGAGTAAAGCGAAGGGAAGCATTTCACCCTTTCAGGCATTTGCCATCAGTATGGCAGCCCGTGTCGGGACAGGGAATATAACCGGGGTGGCTCTGGCCATCTCGCTTGGAGGACCCGGGGCCGTATTCTGGATGTGGATTATTGCGCTTATCGGTTCGGCATCCAGCTTTATCGAGAGTACGCTGGCTCAGATCTATAAAGTAAAAGATGGGGCGGGCGGTTATCGCGGCGGTCCCGCTTATTACATGCAGCAAGGATTGAAGAAACGGTGGATGGGCGTATTGTTTGCGATCCTGATCACCTTGTCCTTCGGGCTTGTCTTTAATGCCGTCCAGTCCAACACGATTACAATTGCTTTCGAGAATTCATTCGGAACCGACCGTTTAACCCTCGGAATTATCATGGCGGTTATCTTCGCCGTTATTATCTTTGGCGGCGTGAAGCGGATTGCCAAGATGTCGGAGCTGATCGTTGTCGTATTGGCGGTGGTGTATGTCGGTGCCGCGCTGTTTATCGTATTAGCCAACATCACTAAGCTGCCGGAAGTTTTTGCTCTTATTGTCAAAAGCGCGTTCGGCTATGAGCAGGTCGTTGGCGGATCGATCGGTGCCGCTCTCATGAACGGAATCAAAAGAGGGCTGTTCTCCAACGAAGCCGGCATGGGGAGCGCACCTAACGCAGCGGCTACCGCAACAACAAGCCATCCTGCCAAGCAAGGGCTGGTGCAGGCGCTGGGCGTAATGATTGATACGCTGGTCATATGTACAAGTACCGCCTTCATTATTCTTTTTACCGGTGCCTACCAGCAGACCGGACTTGATGGAATCGCCCTGACTCAGGCTGCGCTGGGCATGGAGATGGGGGCATGGGCGTCCGACTTCCTGGCGATCATGGTCTTCCTGTTTGCGTTTAGCACGCTGATTGGCAATTATTATTACGGTGAAACCAATATTGAATTTTTGAAGTCGAATCGGGCATGGATATGGGCCTATCGGGCTTGTGTGCTGGCCATGGTCATCTTCGGCTCCGTTACCAGCGTGAAGCTGGTGTGGGATTTGGCCGACCTGTTCATGGGATTGATGGTGATTGTGAATCTTGTGGCCATCACGCTGCTTTCCCGAACGGCCTTTGCAGCGCTTCAAGATTACTTGAAGCAGAAGCGGGCTGGCGTGAACCCTGTCTTCACCAAGGACAGCATCAAAGGGCTGCAGGATGTGGAATGCTGGGATGGACACAACACCCCATCCACTGAAGCGAAATAATATAGAATTTTGTGTGATATGGAATCGTTACAGTAGCTGCGTGTTTTTAGCTGCTGTAGCGATTTTTCTTGTTCTACCGTAACATTTGCGCGATTAAACCGTTGTCTACATGAGAAGGTAAAGAGGAGATGGATACAAAAGTGATGAATCGGATGATCTGGCGAACGCCCTTGAGGCTGTTTGCGAAAATTTTATCAGCTGCGTTGATGGTATTTTTGATTTATGGCATGTATTATTCAGCCGCCTACATATATCATGAACAATCCGGCCTGAACGATAAATTCTTAAGGTCTGTCATGACAACGGTTGAATTGCATGAGAGTGGACTTATAGTAGATAAACGAAGCTCGCCTTTGGGTGAAGTGACGCCCTTCCTCACTCAGAAGACAAATCTGAAAGTGTATAAGAATGTGGGGGAATGGCAGGTAATTGTCGGAGAGCTTCACGCGAAGAAGCAATTAGGGGGAAAACTGACGTATTCTATTGAGGAACTTAATCCTTATTTGAATCGTGAGGAAAGAAATCCTTATATCCTGAACTCTGCGCTGCTGGAGGGTAGGGGGATTAAAGACGATCCTCACCCTACTGGTGCAATGAACCAGTTAGGGAGACTTGAAGACGGAAACGTAGCGGAATTATTCTTCTCGCTTCGAACGCTTAGGTCACCGGAGGAGGTCTTGGAGCTCTTGTCGGACTATGACGTTAAAGCAACCAGTATGGCTGTTTTTGCAGGAGAACTGAAGGATTTCAAGCTGGGTACTTATAGCTCTAGCGGCGCAGATTACACGATCCCACATCTCACATTGAGGCCCAAGGTTCAGTTTAGCGATAATCATTTTCTTTCAAGTTGGCATACTTTCTTCTCACAGGATGACGGGATAACGGATCATGTGCAGCAACTGATCGCCGACGTTGAATGGATGACCAACAATATCAAATATAACGGTGTGGATGATGACAAACGCCGGCTGGCCTACTTGAAGAAAAATGGAGTTCAAGTTTACGGAGCGACCGTTACCGGACCTGTGCGGGAGTTGGAGAAGCTGAAGGAGGAGCAGGAATTTTGGGAGTTCCGTTTGGGCCGGATCGAGGTATGGAATTGGAGTTAAGACAGCTTGCGCTGCCAACCTTTACATCATACAAGAATGAGTTGGTGGGTCGCGCTTCCATTTTACCAAGAAACGGTCTCCTTTTGTATTTCTAGCGGAAAGGACGAAACGATTCGTACGCGGAGCGTCTCCTAACAGAAAAAGGGGGATCCCGTCAGATCTAAGATCTTTATGGACACCCCCATTTTGTTAAGAATAAGCAATATTAGATCATTGCTAAGCAATCTTCATAAACTACGTTAAATATTTATCCCGCAGAATATTCAGGTGATGAAGCTCATGCCCAGCTATGACATAGGCGGCTGCCCGGGCGGAGAGCGGGTAATTGTTGAATGTACCTTGACGCAGCAGAGCTTCCTCCGTCAAGCTTCCAACCAGTGTAATGGTAGACTGCCTGACGGCAGCATAATCCTTAAGGGCTTCCCGTAACGGGAGATGGCTGAAAGGAGAATTCTGGACAAAAATCTCCCGGTCGTATCCCGAAAATTCACGGGCATCCCCACGCGCGATGTAGAGAATGCGGTAGTTCCATAAGCGCTCTACATCGGCGATGTGTCCGACCACCTGTTTTAGACTCCATTTCCCTTCCGCATAACGAACATTCGCTTGTTCTTCCGTCAGATCGCTGAGCGATCTCAACGTTTCATCATGCTGCCGCTGCAATACCTCAGCAATATGGCCTTCGGGGACAAGAGAGACGTATTTTTCGGCGAGGAGCAAATATTCATTAGAATCAGGCCTTGTATTCATAACAAGTTCCTCCAGATCAATTAATAAGAGCTTACATAAAAAATTATGCAGACAGGTCAAAATCAATGAATGGATCAAGTTGCTTGTGCCCAGATTAGATGGACGATGCCATTCCAATAGCGCTCCGTCTTCATGATATTCAGTTCCGAGGCATTCGCGATCTGGATCATGTCCCTATTATAATGACAGCCGGATATCCGCCGTGCTGCGGGGTTGATCAGATGCTGCATGGCGCCAAGGAGCCGGTTCGTGCTCATGCCATGCTCCAATAAATAAATGCGGCCGCCGGGTTTGGCCCAGCGGTTGATTTTATTCAAGGCTTTGACCGGATCCTCATAGCCGCATAGCGACAGGGTGGATACAACGCAATCATAGGAACGTTCCGGCAGCTCCAGCGTCTCGATATCCCGTTCCAGGAAACTGGCCCGAATGCCAAGCTCGGAGGCCATCCGCCGCGCACGGCTTAGCATCTCGGGACTGAAATCGACAGCCGTTACGTTCACCTTATCGCGATGATAAAATGGGAAATTCGCGCCGGCGCCAACAGCTACCTCAAGCACGTCACCCTCTACATCCTGAAGCAGCCGCTGTCTCCATTCACCGAGCCTCCGTTGCCTGGTGTTCCTTTCATATATCGCTGCCTGTTTATTGAACTTCCGAATGAGGGATTTCTTATTCACGCGGAATTCTCCGGGCAACGCCGGTTTTGACAGCTGCTTTCACGACAAGCTCCCGAATGGCTTTCACGACGTTCTGGTTGAACACGCTTGGAATAATATACGACGGGTTGCGTTCTTCGTCCGATACAGCGGATGCAATGGCTTCGGCTGCAGCCAGCTTCATCTCCTCATTAATCGTGGTCGCTCTGCAGTCCAAGGCCGCACGGAAAATACCCGGGAAACAGAGGACGTTATTAATCTGGTTCGGATAATCTGAACGTCCGGTTGCGATGACGCCTACAATATCCTCGACCTCTTCCGGTTTGATCTCGGGCGTAGGGTTTGCCATTGCGAATACGATCGGTTGATCGGCCATGGCTTGTACGTCCTCACGGCGGAGCAGGCCGCCGGCAGAGAGGCCGATGAACACGTCGGCACCTTGGATCACTTCACGCAAGGAACCTTCGACTTTATTCGGGTTCGTATGCTCTGCGTACCATTGCCACATACTATTGCTATATGCATGTCCGCCAACCAGTGCACCCTCGCGGTCTACGCCAATGATGTCCTTGACACCGGCTGACAGGAGGATTTTGCTGCATGCTACGCCCGCAGCACCGATTCCACATACCACGACCCTAATGTTATCGATCGATTTCCCGACAATTTTCAACGAATTGATCAGTGCCGCATACAGAACCACCGCCGTGCCGTGCTGGTCATCGTGAAACACGGGAATGTCCAGCTCATCCCGCAGTCGTTGTTCAATCTCGAAGCAGCGCGGTGAGGAGATATCCTCCAGGTTAATGCCGCCAAAAGCCGGAGCCATTGCTTTGATGCAGGCAATAATCTCTTCGGTATCCTGGGTATCCAGGCAGATCGGAAAGGAGTCTACTCCTGCAAACTGTTTGAAGAGCATCGACTTTCCTTCCATGACCGGCATGGCCGCATAAGGACCGATGTTGCCCAAACCGAGTACGGCGCTTCCGTCCGAGATGACGGCCACCGTATTTCTTTTAATTGTAAGAGTAAAGGCTTTTTTCGGGTCCTCTTGGATGGCTGCACATACGCGGGCAACATCTGGCGTATAGACGCGCGACAGGTCATCACGGTTTTGGATTGGGATTTTGGGCTGGGTTTCGATCTTGCCGCCGAGATGCAGCAGGAAGGTACGGTCCGAAACGTTGACGAGCCGGACGCCCTTTAGATTTTTCACTGAATTAGTAATTTTACCGATATCCACGCTGTCCGTAACCGTAATAGTAATGTCGCGTACGGTAATGTGGCCGCTCGCCTGAATGACGTCGATGGCGACCATGTCTCCCCCCGCCTCAAATATGGCGGATGCAACTTGACCGAATTTGATTTCTTGTGTATTCATTTCTAGTCTGAGGATAATGCTTTTTCCTCCGAGTCCGTTGTTTTCCATTGCTACCTCCAAATGTTTGATCGATTTCGTCCTTCTGAGTGTATGTAGCTGTGCAAAATGTTAACGTTATCATAGTTCGCTGAGCAGTGGTCAATTTCCTGTTTCATTGGAAAGAAACCGTGATATATATAAGAAGAATTTATTGGAAATGCGAATGCCAGGGAAGTATAATCGAAAGCATCTTATTGTGAAGGAGAGAGCTGCCATGAATGCCAGAATCGAGGAGCTTGAAAAGCGTTTGGCGACCCAGCATCATAAGGACCTGTTCCTTCAGATGAAACATACGTTGAAAGCCGTTGATGATTTGGCCGAACAGCACCGGGTCTACCAGGCTGTTCAGGCACTCAGTGGGACACGCATTGTGGGGACGGAGGAACATGTTTATTTCGACACCTTGAATCAGGTCAAGGAACAAATTGTGCATACCCTGGAGCTGACGATTGAGGATTTGGAGCACAAAGGGGATAAACATTATACGAAGCATTTTAAGGACGGCGTGGAATAGGAGTCGTTCTGGCGAGAGGATAAAATGTTTGGATTAAGCATAAATCCAGCAGGGGATTTATGCTTTTTTTTATTGTTTTCAGCAAATTCAGTGTATTTTCATAACGTTTTGCGTTACATATTTATCCAATTTCGTTGAAATGTGTAACAAATCGTTGATTAGTATTATGGGATACCGCTTCCGGATGCTTTAAAATAATGATAGTACTGGTAAAGCTTGGACGATGCATTTTTTGATGATTTCCAAGTTCAGTCAGTCAGACAGCAACACTTGTCTCAAAGGAAGGGAGGTGGCCTGAGCAGCCCAGAGGTTTTGTAAACGCTTTAATTATTAATTTATATTAAAGGAGGAAGAATTGTATGACTTTAAGTTTGCCGAACAAAGCATGGCTCAAGAATCTAATCATTGCCGGTTCCACGATGTTGTTGATGACCTTATTCATGGTTTTATTTGCGGATAAAGCTTTTGCCCACGGGTATGTCGATTCTCCAGGCAGCCGCGCCATTCTGTGTAAGCAGGGGCAAAATACCGATTGCGGCGCAATCGTGTATGAGCCTCAAAGCTTGGAAGCTCCTAAAGGCTGGCCGAATGCAGGTCCTGCCGATGGCAAAATCGCCAGTGCAGGCGGCGCGTTCCCTAAACTTGACGAGCAATCCGCAACTCGCTGGAGCAAAGTAAGCATTTCCCCGGGAACGACAACGTTCCAATGGCATTTGACAGCCAACCATGTGACGGCAAGCTGGAAATACTACATTACGAAAGACGGCTGGGATCAAAATGCTCCGCTGAGCAGAGCATCGTTTGATCTGACGCCTTTCTGCTCCATTGACTACGGCGGTGTAAAACCTCCGACAAACTATGCGTCCACTTGTAACGTTCCTGCTAAATCCGGTTACCATGTCATTCTGGCGGTATGGGAAGTAGCTGACACACCTAACGCTTTCTATAACGTTATCGATGTGGACTTTGGCGGTGGCGGCGGAACTCCGAACCCAGGCGTACCGGCACCGACAGGACTTACTTCCCCATCCCAAACCAACAACAGTGTTTCCTTGGCATGGGCAGCTTCCACAGGTGCTTCCAGTTACGAAATCTACCGTAACGGATCCCTAGTGGGCACATCCACTACAACCTCCTATACCAATACGGGGTTAGCCGAAGGAACGTCCTATACGTATACTGTGGTAGCCGTAAGCAGTACGGGCAGCAAATCATCAGCATCCGCCCCGCTTACCGTGTCAACATCCGGAAACTCAGCGACCTATCCGGCATGGAATGCAACAGCTGTTTACTTAGGTGGCAGCAAAGTCAGCTACAACGGCGTGAACTATGAGGCGAAATGGTGGACTCAAGGCGAAACTCCTGGATCTGCCGATGTTTGGAAAGTCATCCCTTAATCGAATAGTGTGAGAGGATCCGGCGTCATATGACTGCCGGATCTTTTTTTAAGCCGCCGAGGAAGGAATGAGAGAGTGGGGTTCATTAATATGTGTAGAGGAAATAGTTCCCGTCGGCTACGCATTGACCCTGGTGGCTCTTGGAAGTACCTATCGAAATGTTGTGGGTTCACTGACTGTCGATGTTCTTCATTCGATGATTTCATGGCCTTCGTCAACTTTAACGGACCCTAGTTCCGTTATTTAAGATCATAACCCGATTTTTCACAATGTACCGGACTCCAGATCCGCTATTATGAGAATTACGGGAGCAAATACCGATTAAAACAGCAAATAAGGTTTGCTGGGTCCGCTAAAATTACTAAAAGGGCTGTTTTCTATGAAATAAGGTATTCTGAGTCCGTAAGGAAGTCCTCACACCAAAGAACAAGTTGAGTTTTGAACATATTGAATGATATGACGATCGTATTTTTGGACGTACAGTGAATTTCTGCATATTGCCCTTTTGGTCTAAGCGGGGGGAATCGAAGTCAGCTCCCCAACTAGTCTTAATGGTAGTAGAAGAGTTATCCTTGAGAGTTAAAGGCAGCATGAGCTTGTTGTCACTTGGATGGAAAACATAGCAGTGGAATAGAAATAAATAAGCTGCCAGCAAGCCGCAGCTTGATAAGGGCACCCCCAGGGGTGCCCTTTGTGTTTTCTGTAAGAAGGATGTTTAGGTATGCCAAGGTACGCAATGGTACGTAAGGTATGCCAAGGTATACAAAGAGCGCAAGCCTCAAACCCTGTACACGGTAATGCCTCTTTCCTGAAACGGCTTGATATCCGAGTCGGAAGCCTCAGTGCCGGTGACGAGGGTATGTATGGCGCTGTTGGGAGCGACTGTGTGCAGAGACAACTTGCCAATCTTGCTGTGGTCGGTGACCACGACAATTTCGCCGGCGGCTTGAATCATATTCTGTTTGGCCGGGACGAGCAGCGCCTCCGGGTGCATGAGGCCATGCTGAGGATGCAAGGCAGGGGTACCAATGAACGCTTTCTCAACATGCAGGGATTTCAGTACATGGTCGGTAAACATGCCGTTTAGCATATAGCTCGAGGGGTACAGCTCCCCGCCGGTCAGAATGACTTTGATACCCGGAGCATCGCGGAGCTCAACAGCAACGTTCATATCGTTCGTAATGACCGTAATGTCCGAGCGGTGCACAAGATGCGTCGCAATATGAAGGGTGGTTGTTCCCGAATCAATGATGATATTCTCCCCGTCTTCCACAAGCGAAGCCGCAAGCTGACCGATGCGTATTTTCTCGTCCCGGTGAAAGTTGGTTCGCTCATTAAAGGATGGCTCGTTATGCGTCCATTGCTCCATGATGACCCCGCCATGTGTGCGCTTCAAAGCGCCTTCCTGTTCAATCTCCGCCAAATCACGGCGAATGGTGGCCGTGTGAACACCGAATTCCGATGCCAGCGCAGCAACCGTTGCTGTTCGGTATTGCCTTACGTAATCAATGATCCTTTTCTTTCGTTCATGTGCCAGCAATCGATAATTTCTCCCTTCCTGAATGGACAATGAGCAGTTTAGGTGCGTTTGTACATACAATGCGCATTTTTGCTCTTTTATGCTTAAGGATTCCATGTCTTATTAGTGTACTCGCATTATGTTAATTCCATGTTAAATTCCTTGATACGAAGCGAATTTACAAAATCCGTACGAAGGTCTAACACTCTCCTAATATTGCACATCTACAATCGAATTAAATAAAAATGAACAAAAGTGATCATTACATGTGCATTTGATGCGTACTTATTATCAGGTGCATGTAAGGGATTTCATTTTTATGGATTCATTGATTTTTGCTTGTCATGACAACATCATTACACTTTCGTGAGGGGGATCGCTCTTGGCATCCATTGAATTTGTGAAAGTAAGCAAGTCGTTTGATCGTCAAACCGTTATCCAGGACCTGGATCTTACCATCGAAGACGGAAAATTCACGGTGCTGGTCGGTCCGTCAGGTTGTGGAAAAACAACGCTCTTAAGGATGATTGCAGGCATTGACCCTCAAACCTCCGGTTCCGTTCTTATCAATGGCAAGGATGTTACGCGAATTGCACCGGGGAAGCGCGGCGTGGCCATGGTATTTCAGAATTACGCAATCTACCCAACGATGTCGGTCCGCGAGAATATCGAGTTTGGTCTCGTGAACAACAAGGTTCCCAAAGCAGAACGCACACGTCTGGTGGAGACCATAGGGGCAACCGTGGGACTGAACGATTACTTGGATCGTAAGCCTTCTACCTTGTCTGGCGGACAACGGCAGCGAGTGGCTTTGGCCCGGGCGATGGTTAAGGATCCATCCGTATTCCTGATGGATGAGCCGCTGTCCAATCTGGATGCCAAGCTGAGGGTTCAGATGCGGATCGAGCTGATTGAACTGCACAAGAAGCTGGGAACGACCTTTGTCTATGTGACCCATGACCAAATCGAGGCGATGTCGATGGCAGATACCATCGTGCTTATGAACAAAGGCGTCATTCAGCAGGAAGCGCCGCCTGAGGTGGTGTACCGCGAGCCTAGCAATCTGTTTGCGGCCCAGTTTATCGGGGTTCCCCCCATGAACATTGCGCCGCTGGGCGACGACCGCACTACATTTGGATTCCGTCCGGAGAGCGTCGTGATCGGAACAGAACCGGAGTCGTTTCATTATACGACCAAGGGTGAGATCATCACGCGCGAAATGCTGGGCTCCGAGACAATTTATCAGGTAAGGACGATGGAGGGCCAGGCCTTCATGGTGAAGTGCCAGGATGACAAATTTCATGTCGATCAGGAGGTATATCTCGGCGTGCCGGCGGATAAATTGTTTTTCTTCGGGGCGGATGAGAAGCGGGTCGAAGAGCAGGAGATCCGCTATAGGGGGTTTATGGAGCGGCTCAGAGGGCTGGCTCATGGATAAGAAGCGGATTTGGGAAGGGATCAGGCCCTATGTGCTAATCGCGCCGGCCATGGCGGGTATCATGCTGTTTGTGATGTATCCGGTAGGTTATCTGATTTACTTAAGCCTGTTCAAATACAACCTGATGAACAAGGACAAGAGCAAGTTTGTCGGACTGGACAATTTCACCCAGATTCTGGGTCGCGGGGATTTCTACAAAGCGTTATGGAACACTTCCATTTATACAGTCGGCGTCGTGATTCTAACCATGCTGCTGTCCCTGTTGATTGCGGTGTGGCTGAACAAGAAGGGCCGTTTCAATTCGGTCGTTCAGGCTGGGATTTTCACACCGCACGTCGTTTCCATTGTATCGATCTCACTGGTCTGGCTGTGGCTGATGGAGCCGAATCAAGGACTTCTCAATTATCTGCTCAAGCTGATGGGACTCCCGCCGTCCGCATGGCTGCAAAGCTCCAAGACCGCATTGATATCTGTCATTATCGTATCGGTCTGGCAGGCTATCGGTTATTACACCCTGATTATCGTGGCAGCCCTGCAGAGCATATCGCCAAGTATTTATGAAGCGGCGGCGCTGGATAATGCCAGCAGGTTCAAGGTGTTTTATAAAATTACATTGCCGATGATTTCGCCGCAGCTGTTTTTTATCCTGATCATCATGACGATCGGTTCCTTCAAAGTATTTGATACCGTTCAGGTGATGACAGGCGGAGGACCGAATAATGCAACGACCACGCTTGTGTATTACATATACGGCTTCCGAACGACCAACATCGGTTATTCGGCTGCGACAGGCGTCGTGCTCATGGCCATTATCGGATTGCTTACGTTCATCTATTTCCGGCTGCTGTCCAAGAAAGTCCATTATCAATAAGGCGGCTTTGGCCATGCAGAAAGGAGGCACAGTTTGAAGACCTTTGATTTAAAAATCGTATGGACGGCGCTGGGCTATTTACTGAAGGCCGCAGTGCTCATGATTTTCATCTTTCCGTTTCTGTGGATGATCTCCACATCACTCCAGACATTCCGGGAAACGATGACGTTTCCACCGACGTGGTTTCCGGCCTCGCCGCAATGGGGTAACTTCGCGGAGGCGATGAATGCAGGTCCTTTTCTTACCTATTTCAGGAACTCGGTTGTCGTTACCGGATCCATCATCGTTCTGCAGTTTCTGATCATGATCCCGGCTGCCTATGCATTTGCGAAGTATAAGTTTCCGGGAAAAACGCTGCTGTTCGGCATGATCCTTCTGGCATTCATGATCCCGGGTCAGGTTACGTTCATACCGGTCTATCTGATGATGGCAGATTGGGGATTAGTCAAAACCCTGCTGCCGCAGATCATCCCGTTCATCTCGAATGCCTTCGGCATCTTCCTGCTGAGGCAGTACTTCATGCAGATTCCGGAGGAAATCATTGAAGCGGCCCGTCTTGATAATGCGAGCGAATTCAAAATCATTCGGAAAATCATGGTTCCCATGTCGAAGCCGGCACTTGCGACCATCGCGCTGTTCAGCTTTGTCAGTCACTGGAATGACTATTTCTGGCCGCTCGTCATGACCGATTCAGCTGCCGTCCGGCCGCTGACCCTGGGGATCGCCATGCTAAGGGAGACTGAGGGCATCAGCAACTGGCATATCATCATGGCCGGCAATGTGATGCTGGTGGTGCCCATCCTGCTTGTGTATGTATTCTGCTCGAAGCACATCGTGAAGGCTTTTGTTTATTCAGGCATTAAATAATTACTGGAATAACAGGGTTCGGCAATTCATAATCGAATGATTAATGGAGGAATGAGTCAATATGAAATCCAAATGGTATACACTGCTATCCGTCATTATGCTGTTCAGTTTGCTTGCCGCGTGTGGTGGTGGGGGAACTTCCGGTGATACGGGCAAAGCGCCGGGAAGCGGGGGAGCCGAAGCCCCGTCCGGAGACAAAGGGAAAACTACAGTTCAGTTCTGGCACTCGTTGGGAGGCAAGAACGGGGAATACATGGATGCACTCATTCAGCGCTTTAATGCATCCCATGAGGATATCGAAGTGGTAGGCACCTTTCAGGGGAGTTATGACGAGACGGTAACCAAGCTGCAGCAGGCGATAGCCTCCGATACCGGTCCGGATGTCAGCATGCTGGAGCGAGCCTATGTTCAGATGTTCGCAGATTCGGAAGTGCTTGAGGATCTGACGCCTTATCTTGAAGGCTCTGGCATCAGCGCCGATGACTTTACGCCGGGACTGATGGGACACTCCGTCTTCAATGACCAATTGGTATCGCTGCCGCTGAACCGTTCCACCCCGATTCTGCATGTGAACAAAACATTGCTGGATGAGCAGGGGCTGCAAATTCCGACCACATGGGAGGAGCTGAAGGAGGTCGCAAATGCGCTTGTAGTCAAGGAAGGCAGCGAGTATAAGCGATACGGCGTTACGATGCCCTATGACACTTGGTATCCGATTGCCATGATCTCGCAGGCGGGCGGCACTTTCTTCAATGATGACAATACGTCGATCGGCTTCGGGGATAACGGTGTCGGCGCCAAGATGTTCGCTTACCTTAAAGACATGCAGAGCACAGGCGCCTTGTATTATCCGCCTGCTCAGGATTCCGGCAACATTGTGAACAGCATGTTTGTGGAAGGCAAGGTCGGAATGATGTATCAATCTACGGGATCGATTGGCGGGTTGTCCAGTGCGGTGGATTTTGATTACGTCACAGCGTTCCTGCCTAAGGACGAAGTGTATGCGAATCCGACCGGAGGCGCGAATGTGACGATGCTGTCCTCTTCCAAGAACAAGGAAGCGGCATGGGAATTCATCCGGTGGATGGAGATGGAAGAGGAAGGCGGTCTTGAATTTATTTTGCAATCTGGCTACCTGCCATTCACGAAGAAGATGGTGGAGTCGGAGCAGATCCAAGAGCTGTGGGCCAAAGAACCGAACCGCAAAGTCGCTTATGATCAGCTGGAATTTGCCGTCGATACCAATAAGGACGTGGAATGGCCGGAGATTATGCATGAGTTCTTCTCGGCGATGGAAGCGATCATGTACGACAGCAAGGATATTCCGGCTACGCTGGATACCTTCAAGAAAGAAACGGAACGGATTTTGGCCCAATAACAACTGGTAAAGGAGTGGCAGGACATATGATCGAACGACTACGGGAACCATCCTGTACGATGGTGGCTGCACACCGCGGGTATAAATCAGCTTATCCGGAAAATACGCTGCTGGCCTTTCGCAAGGCGCTGGAGTTAGGCGTAGATATGCTGGAGTTTGATCTCCGGCTGACGCTTGATAAGGAAGTGGTGGTTATCCATGATGCAACGGTTCAGCGTACGACGAGCGGCGCTGGCGAGGTGAGGGATTTTAAGCTTGCGGAACTGAAATCTTTGGATGCGGGCGGCTGGTTCGCTCGGGAGTTTGAAGGATTGAAGATCCCGACGCTTGCGGAGCTATGCGAGCTGCTCCGGGAATATCCCGAAGTTCTGTGCAACGTGGAGATTAAGCCAAGCCCTGATGCCAAAGAGGCTGCAGACCTGGCGGTTGATGTGCTGAACCAATACGGGTACCTGCCGCGCTGTGTATTCACCTGTTTCGATGCAGAAGTTCTGACGCATATTCATGATACGCATGGTCTGAAGACACAGGGCTTTCCGGGTGAGAAAATGTCCCGATTTGTCTTCGAGGAGGATGGAACCTACTCCAAGATGTGGGCAATCGGCGTAGAGATGTCGCTGCTTACGCCAGAGCTCGTTGCCCGGTTCCAGGAACAGGGGCTGCTGGTCTGGAGCTATTGCCCGGACGATGAGGAGGGTGTCCGCTATTCGCTGGAATGCGGGGTTACCGGTATGACCTGCAATAACCCCCTTCCGGCGCTGGCGATGATCGGAAAGAAGGGCACGCGGATATGACCTCCATTTTATCGAATATCCGAAGTTTGGCGGCGCATTTACCTGCTAGGCAGCTTTCGAATCTGGACGAAGTGGAGTCGATTCAGATCCAGTCCGGAGCTCTACGCGAGGTCGCGGGTTACCTTGAGACAAAACAGTGGACCTCGGTGGTGATGGTCGTAGACGGCAATACTTATGACATAGCGGGCCAGCCGCTTGCGAACCTGCTTACGAAATCCTCGATTGAGGTCCAAGTTACCAAGCTTCTTCCTGACCGGAAGGGAGATGTTATCGCGGATGAGGTTTCCCTGATTCAGGTCATACTGGATATCCAGCAAAGCAGGGCGAAGGCGGTGCTTGCGGTAGGTGGGGGAACTATTCACGATATTAGCCGGTACGCTGCTTATACCGCGGGTATCCCATTCATCTCGGTACCCACGGCCGCTTCGGTGGATGGATTTAATTCCAGGGGAGCGCCCATCATTATACGGGGTGAGAAGAAGACGATTCCAGCTATTGGACCGAGCGCGATTTTTGCGGATGTCGATATTCTCATGTCGGCTCCCCCGCAGCTTACCGCGGCCGGGTTCGGGGATATGCTGGGCAAGTACACGTCCCTGTTCGACTGGAAATTCGGCAGCCTGGTGGCTGATGAACCCTATTTGCAAATTTCGGCGGATATTACGCGATCCGCGCTCAACCAATGCGTGAACGGGGTCGAGCAGATTGGGAAGCGAACCGAGGAGGGTGTACGCATCTTAATGGGTGCGCTCGTTGAATCGGGCTTAGCCATGCTACTGTTCGGTCAATCCCATCCGGCTTCAGGCTCGGAGCATCATCTGTCCCACTATTGGGAGATGGAGTTTATCCGGCTAGGGGAGAAGCAGCTGCTGCACGGTGCCAAGGTGGGTGCCGCTTGTGTGGAAATCTCGAAGCTGTATCACCGTCTTGGGGAACAGGGGCTTGAGATGTACAGAAGCGCCTCCGTAGGTGCGAATGACACTGCACTTCGGATCACGCAGCATTGGAACGAAATCCGGTCGCAAATAATGCAAATCCCGGAACCGGTAGAGCTGGCCGATCTGATGCGCTCGGTTGGCGGACCAGCCGGGGTATCGGAGCTTCCGATCAAGAGCGAATTGCTGAAGCGGAGCCTGAGTGAAGCCCACAAGGTTCGAAACAGTCGGTACACGCTGCTCCATGCCTATAATGAACAGGGATCCCTATTCGTAAATTAAGGATCGACATGCAATGAAATAAGGCTGTCTCCTCAAGCAGACCATTCTGCATGATAGGGACAGCCTTACTTGGCTTTTATCCAGCTTTGTTTCTATTTGGACGGGTCTTCTGGAGTTGGCCAGCCGCCCCAAAGACTGACGGTGTCGCCGTCACTTGTTCATTTTATAATTGCAGCATTTCCCGCTTCTCCGCATCCGGATCCTCGATGATCCTGCTGTCGTTGTTGAATATCATCGTTGAACGTGATGCCAGATCATAAGCAGGCCACGGCAGTGCCTCCGTATCCGGTGAGCCATTGCGCGCAAATGCAATCCAAGCATCCTGCATTCGGTCGGAAAGGGCTTGTGTGGCGGCATCGACTTGCACACCGATGTTCTGAAACAGCCCCAGCGTGTTGAATACAAACGGTATTTCCAGTGCGTGCATCGCTTTGCCGAGAACCGGATGATTCGGCAGCGTCCAATCGAATCGGTACATCCATACCGGCGTGTGCTTGCTCTGAGCGGAAGCGAACTGCAGGGCCGAGCGCCAGAAATACAGGTCGGTCATAATCTGGGCATGTCCGTCGATGCTGTACGGATATTCTTTGGTGATAGGCGCAGCATCCTGGATGCCGGTCATCATTTCAACGGTGCGGACAAGATCGTCCTCCTTCACAAGCGGCATGTCCGGCCGGAAGAACAAGGCGCCTTCATCGAGATTCGTTCCGATCAGGATTGGCACGTCCTTCGCCCAGCCCGATTGAATAGCCTGCAGCGGATCATGAGGCAGCGTGTGGGGTTCCAGCACTGGTTGGAAGATCATGCTGACGCCGGGACCGATTCGTTTCTTCAGCCGTTCCCCGGCTTCGAATATTTGCTCACCTGTGAGGGATTCAAGTTGATGGGCCTTATCAGGCGTTATGTCCAGCTCTTTAAGCAAACCAGCCGTTATCATCTGTGCCTGCTCCGGAGCCATCACCTGGGCAGCACCGCTTTCCATGATGGCTCGCTGAAACAACCCTTTGGCTGCCGGCATTGCAAGTAAAGCTGCAATGCTCATGCTGCCGGCCGACTCTCCGAATACCGTGACCCGTTTGGGGTCGCCGCCGAAGGCCGCGATATGATCCCGTACCCATTGCAGGGCCGCAATCTGGTCCAATAAACCGGTATTAGAGGCAAAGGATTCGCCGTATGGGGAGAGATGGAGAAAGCCTAGCGGACCCAGACGGTAATTGATGGTTACCACAATCACATCGCCTCTGAGTACGAAAGATGTACCGTTATAGCTTGGCAAACTGCCGGAGCCCGTGATGAAAGTGCCCCCGTGAATCCATACCATGACGGGCAGCGGCTCCGCTGGCGTATTCAGGGGTGCCCACACATTGAGGTAGAGACAATCCTCGGACACCGTTTTGGCCACTCCTCCGCCAAGCATGCTTGACGTGGATTCTATTGGCTGAAGGCACATGGGGCTGAAGGCGGTGGTATCTTTTATCCCGTCCCATGAATCGGGGGGAACAGGAGCACGGAATCGAAGCGGGCCTACCGGGGGGTTCGCATAAGGGATCCCCTTCCATACACGTACTCCGTTTTCCGAACTGCCTTGAATATGCCCGCCTTTCGTTTGAACGACAAGTTCTGACATGTTCTCGCTACACCCTTTCTCTCTACTCTATATATACACTTTACCAAGTTAGCGGCATAAGTTCAAAAAAGCACGAATCATGCGAAATAGAGGCAGGAATGTTGCGCTATATGAAGAATGTAACAGGGTGGGTAGTATTCGCGGACAACGGATACGGCATCACTTTTTGGTCCAAGTCATTATAGGTATACTGGAGGGATAAGCATGAACATTGCGATTTTGGGCTGCGGAACGATGGGGACAGCCTATGCGCATAATTTGGCGAAAATGCCGGGAGTAACAGTGACGGGTGTGGTCGATATTAACGCCGGGCGGGCGGAGCGGGCTGCAGCTTTGACCGGGGCGAAGGCATACACGGATGTAGAGTCGCTGTTTGAACAAAAAGATTTGGAAACGGTTGCGGTGTGTCTGCCCACCTATCTCCATAAACCGTTTGTATTGAAACTAGCTGAAAAAGGGCTGCACGTCATCTGCGAAAAACCGGCTGCATTGACCCTGGAGGATGCACAAGAGATGAAGGCGGCGTGCGAGAAAAACGGAGTCCGGTTGTTTATCGGACATGTCGTCCGATTCTTCCCGAACTATCATGATGCCTATCGGCAGGCCCACTCCGGGAACATCGGAACACCGAAGATGGCTCACTTCAAGCGGTACGGTTCGTATCCGCAGGGTATGGATGGATGGTATAACGACCCGAGTAAGAGCGGCGGTGTTATTATGGATCTCATGATTCACGATATCGATTTTGCCTGCTGGCTATTCGGAGAAGTGGAGTCGGTATATGCTTCCATCGTTAAGCGGGATGAGCCTGAGATGGAGTATGCTCAGCTTACGCTTCATTTTAAAAATAGTGCAATCGCCAGTTTAACCGGCTATTGGGGGTATCCCGGACCGTTTACGACGCAGTTCGAGATTTCGGGTGACCAGGGAATCATAAGATTTGATAGCAATCAGGTGCAGTCTTTGGACATTAAATTGGTCAATGCGGAGGCAGGGGAGGGAGCAGCTGTACAGGTTCCTTCAAGCCCAAGTCTGCATGACCCTTATTATAACGAGGTGCAGCATTTTATCGAGTGCATCCGAAACGGCAGCGAGCCGCTCGTAAGTATTAAGGATGCTTGCTATGCCGTTGAAATCGCTCAGGCAGCGGAGCAATCGGCTCAGACTGGACAGCCCGTGATGATCGGAGGGACGGTTTCATGAAGAAAGTTAAAGTAGGCTTTATCAGCTTTGCCCATATGCATGCAGCGAGCTATCTCCTAGGCATGCTGAAGCGGGATGATGTCGAGGTGGTCGGAGTCGCGGATGAAAACGCGGAGCGCGTGCGTCCTTACTCTGTGGACCGGGGAATCCCGTATTATGCGGACTACAATGAATTGCTGGCACAGGAACTGGATGCTGTTGTCATCTGTTCGGAAAATGCACGTCATGCGGAACTTACCAAGCTTGCCGCTGCGGCGGGCAAGCATGTGCTGTGCGAGAAGCCGTTAGGTTTGTCCGAGTCCGAGATGCTGGAGATGATTCAAGTGTGCAAGGATCATGGCGTGCAGCTTATGACGGCTTTTCCTTGCCGTTATATTACGTCCGTTCGTCAGGCGAAGGAAGCGATTGACGCAGGGCAGATCGGCGAAATTTTGGCCATGAAGGGAACCAACCGGGGAAGCATGCCTGGCGGCTGGTTTATCGAACGGGAGAAATCGGGTGGCGGAGCTGTATTGGACCATACCGTCCATGTGATGGACCTGATGCACTGGTTTACCGGCAGCAAGGCAGAGGCAGTATACGCCCATGCGGAAACGCTCTTCAATGACACGGAGATTGACGATGCCGGTATGGTCCACGTCAAATTCGCGAATGGCGTCGTGGCTGTACTGGACCCAAGCTGGTCCCGTAATCGCACCTTCCCGACCTGGGGGGATGTAACGCTTGAGATCATCGGCACCAAGGGTGTGCTGAACATTGATTCTTTTGCCCAGAAGAACGATGTCTACAGCGATGTAACTGGGAAAGCTGCGTGGAGCTTCTGGGGCGATGATATGGATGAAGGTCTCGTCAACAGCTTTATCGACAGCATTCGCGACGGCAAGCCGGTCGAAATAACAGGGGAAGACGGCTACTATTCTGCCCGTGTTGCCATTGCAGCGTATGAATCCGCAAGCACCAAGCGTACCGTTCAGCTGAAGCCGCTGGGATAATGCGGTTTTTGCGGCATTAGCCGTACAGCAGGATTACGCGCTCGGTCATGTGCTTGCCGTCGAGGACACGTATCCTCAAGACGTGAGGTCATGTCGAAACGTCCGACACTCATCCGGCAATATTTTATGCTCACTCACAAAGAGCATGTAATGCGGGAGTGCAACGGGATTCATCGGTGTGACTTCAAGTTATCTGGGTACTGGTAATCGATGATTTGCGGGATAACCGGCTAGAGCTCTTCTTCTTTCTCGTTGCGAGAAGGTATCGCCGCTAACGATGGATGAAGTAAAAAGCGCGGTTATACCTTCTTCATGGCAGGGAGCCTTTCCTGTGATCCATAACGAGAATCGTATCATTGTTTAAGCCTCTTCGATCTTTGTAATCGAAGGGGCTTTTTGATGTTGGCAAAAAAGATCAAAAACGTCCCTCTCCCATTTGGTATCCTTTATAACAAAGGAGGGCCTAACCTTGAGTACCCAGCGTATCATCCAAAAAAGTATAGCGTACATGGAGCAGCATCTGGAGGAGCAGCTGACCCTCGCGGATATTGCATCCTATGCCGGTTTTTCGCCATATCACTTCCACCGCTTGTTTCGGAAGGAGGTCGGTATGAACATCGCGGATTACCTTAGAAAACGAAGACTCTGTTATGCGGCACAGCTACTGCTGCACTCCGAGGCTGCGATTATCGACATTTCCCTGCACTGTCACTTCGAAAGTCAGGAGTCGTTTACGAGAGCATTCAAAAAATTATACGGCATGCCGCCGGGGCGTTACCGGAGAATCTTTGCGGTTCACGCTCAACACGCAAGCTACTTTAAAGGAGAGGATCACATGGAGCAGCAATCTCAATCCGCATTAAAAGGCTGGTTTCTGAGCGGAAGCCACCCGCATGATTATGAAATCGGTGTCGATCGGTCCACCGTCCACCAAGGAAGCACTTCCGGTTACCTAAAAGCCCTAACCCCAATGGAGGCTGGCGCTTTTGCGACCATGATGCAGCAGTTCAAAGCCGATAAGTATGCGGGCAAACGGATGCGGTTTTCCGGATTTGTCAAAACCGAGAACGTCAAAGAATACTGCGGGCTGTGGATGCGTGTTGACAACAGAGCGGAAGACGTACTCCAGTTCGACAATATGAACGATCGGCGCATTGTGGGCAGCATGCACTGGAATCACTATGCCATCGTGCTCGACGTACCCGAGGACAGCGCCACGATTTCGATCGGTGTTCTGCTGATGGGGGCAGGCAAGGTGTGGCTGGACAGCCTCCGCTTTGAAGAGGTGGATCTTAGCGTACCGACGACGAACTTTGATTTTCACTATGAGCTCCTGGAGGAGCCTACCAATTTATCGTTTGAAGAGTGAGGCGCAGGGCTCCTGGCTTTCACACATCATTACAGAAATGAAATGATCCTAGCGCGCTGATGGATAGGGGAAGCTCCCATTCAACTATAACCTGGAAGTCTCTCCAAAAACGGAGGGCTTCTTCTTTTTTTCTTCATGGATGGATGGTGGTTGCGTTGCATCATGTTTACTCCTACGATGGGTCCTGAGCAATGCTCCCTACTATAGTAATAATATTGAATCCTTATGCTTTTTTTGTTATAATTCCCAAATGGCGGTGGTGGATTCGATGGATATTTATATGGTTATTCAGCAGTTATATCCGAGTTTCTCGAAGAAAGAACAGTTGGTAGCGAATTATATTCTTCAAGAAGGTCAATCGATTAATAACATGAATATATCTGTGCTCGCGAACCATGTTGGTGTCTCGAATGGGACAATCACGCATTTCTGCAAGAAGATTGGTTGCAATAATTTTGCCGAATTAAAGGTTCAGTTGGGCAGGCTACGAACTGCGACGGCTCCTTCGGTGGAGGACAATATTCTCATTCAAGTATCTAAATTCTATCAGACAGTTATTGAGCGTTCGAATCAATTACTGGACATTACATATTTGCATCAGCTTGCTGAAACGATTAAGGGCGCAGCACGGATTTTCATATACGGGATCGGAAGCTCGGGACTTTCAGCGAAGGAAATGATGCTTCGTTTGCTGCGTATGGGCTTCAATGTGCAGAGTATAACGGATTCGCATTTAATGCTGATCAATAGTTCGATAGTGAATGAGAATGATTTCGTTATTGCGATTTCCAGTTCAGGGGAAACGTCTGTCATTGTCGACGCAACCAGAATTGCAAAGAATAATCGGTGCAAAGTCATCTGTCTGACCAGCTTCTCCGAGAGTACGCTGGCGCAGCAAGTGGACTCTTTTATTCTGGTCCCGAATACATTGTTTGTTGATAAAGAAAGGTTTGTAAATAGTCAATTTTCCGTCATGTATGCGATCGATATTTTATGTATGATCTTACTCGCGGATGCGGATTTGAATAGACGGATGCAAATTACAGTTAATACGATTCTTGAACATAATCGAATGGATTACCAATAAAGCATTCATCGTACCTGTGAACCTCGGAAGTTGACGTATTTATCGTCTACTGGAGGGGCACAGGTTTTTTTATTGGTGAGTTGTTCATACTAAGGGTTGTCATGGATTTAATTGTCAGGTAATAATAAAATTATTTTAATAAAATTATATTTACTAAAATAATTTCATGATGTAGAATCGACATATCGCGATGGAAGTACAATGCTTGATCTAATAGGAGGAAAATCCATGTTTAAACAGTTGCAAAAGCTTGGTAAGTCATTTATGTTACCGATTGCAATCCTACCTGCTGCGGGTTTGCTGCTTGGGATTGGCGGATCCTTATCGAATGCAAATACGATTGCGGCATATCCGATTCTGAATACGCCGTTTTTACAAGCTATTTTTCAAATTATGTCAGCAGCCGGCAATGTTGTGTTTACCAACTTAGCGCTAATCATGTGTATTGGTCTTGCCGTGGGATTAGCGAAAAAAGATAAAGGTACTGCCGCACTGGCAGCAGCCGTCTCGTTCCTAGTTATGAATGCATCGATTGGTGCAATGATCACGGTATTCAATCCAAGCGTTGAATCCATTGACACCGGGGTTGTAGGGGCTATTGTCATTGGTATCCTGGTTACTTATTTGAATAATCGATACCGGGGGATTCAATTACCTTCCTTTCTAGGATTTTTTGGGGGCTCGCGGTTTATTCCGATCGTCTCATCGTTTAGTGCTATTTTTGTAGGCGGGATCTTCTTCTTAATCTGGCCTACGTTTCAAGGATGGCTGGTAGCGGCAGGAACTGCTATTGCCGGCATGGGATATTTCGGAACCTATTTATACGGATTCTTGCTTCGTCTTACAGGTGCTGTCGGTCTACACCATATGATTTATCCGATGTTCTGGTTCACAGAGCTGGGCGGTGTCGCCACGGTTGCAGGTCAGCAAGTGGTGGGTGCGCAGAAAATCTTTTTTGCCGAACTGGCTGATCCGAATCATGTTGGAATGTTCTCCGAAGGAACCCGTTTTTTTGCAGGGCGTTTTGCTACGATGATGTTTGGTCTTCCTGCGGCATGCCTTGCGATGTATCATTGCGTACCGAAGAACCGTCGCAAACTTGTGTTTGGTTTGTTCTTTAGTGCTGCGCTGACCTCGTTCCTGACAGGGATTACGGAGCCGATTGAGTTTATGTTCTTATTCGTCGCTCCATGGTTATATGTGATTCATGCGGCTCTGGACGGTCTATCCTTTATGATCGCGGATATGTTATCCGTTCGTATCGGGAATACCTTCTCTGGCGGGGCCATCGACTTCTTGCTCTTCGGGGTTCTGCAGGGGAATGCCAGAACTAATTGGATCTATGTCATCATTATCGGGCTCTTCTGGGCGATCATCTATTACCTTGTGTTCCGCTTCTTAATTACGAAATTCAATGTGGCGACACCTGGACGTGAAAGTGATGGGGAGAGCGTATCGGTTGAATCCAAGGACAGTATTGGAGATACCGCGATGAAAGTGCTGAGTGCGCTTGGCGGCAAGGAGAACCTGGAAGACGTCGATGCATGTATTACAAGACTTCGTGTTGCCGTCAAAGATGTATCGAAGGTAGATAAGGATACAATCAAAGAACTGGGTGCTACCGCAGTATTGGAAGTAAAAGGCGGGATTCAGGCTGTATTTGGCGCCAAAGCCGACTTAATTAAACAAAAGATAAATGAGACTATTGGTGAAGAATAAAACAGGATAGGGCATGGAGGGAACATATTGTGAATCGAGGATTAATTGTATCATGTCAGGCTTTGCCAGGCGAACCGTTGCATAGTTCATTTATTATGGGGCGTATGGCCATTGCGGCTGCCGAATCCGGTGCGGTGGGGATTCGTGCTAATAGCGTTGAAGACATCGAAGAGATTAAGAAGCAAGTTGAGTTGCCCATTATTGGCATTATCAAAAAAGAATACCCGGGTATGCAATCGTTCATTACAGCGACCATGACCGAAGTGGATGCGCTTGTTGGCACGGGGGTTGAAATTATTGCTGTGCAAGCAACGATGGATCAGGATGAGGCATTCCTGCAATCGATCTTTACAAAATACCCTTCGCAGAAGTTCATGGCGGATATCTCCACCACGGAAGAGGGGTTGCGAGCAGATCGATTGGGGTTCCACTACATTGGAACGACACTTATTGGTTATACACCGCAGTCTCAGCATGTGGAGAAGTTCACCGTGCTGGAAGAACTGATTAAGCAGTGTAAGAAACCAGTCATTGCAGAAGGCAACTTCAACACACCGGAGCAGGCTGCAAAAGCGATCAAAATGGGGGCTCATTGTGTGGTTGTAGGCAGCGCCATAACAAGGCCGCAAATCATCGCGAAATGGTTCTCTGATGAGGTAAACGAAGTTCTATAACAAAAGAAGCATAGAGGAAAGATTTGTTATGATATAGTCTGTTAATACCATAGCCATCCGCGCACTTTTAATAAAACGGGGCTGTCCCAGAAGTCATGAAAGATGACTTTGGGACAGCCCCTTTATACGTGCCCGAGCACCTCTAGGATTGTAAACGGGTACTTGTAGAACGGTTTTACAGATAAAGCACCAACGCAATAATAGCAGCGAGCACGATCCGATAGATCGCAAACGGCACCAGCTTGATCCGGTTAATCAGCTTCAGGAAGAAGCGGATGGAGATCAAGGCGAAGACGAAGGCTGCCACGAATCCGGCGATGAAGAATGGAAGAGCCTCCAGCGTGAAGTATTCCCAGTTCTTCAATAGCGACAGTAAGCTGGCTCCGAACATGATCGGCACCGCCATAATGAAGGTGAAGTCCGCCGCCGCGCGGTGACTCATACCGAGCATGACGCCTCCGGAGATGGTGGAGCCGGAGCGGGAGAAGCCTGGCCAGAGCGACAAACACTGAATCAATCCGACGCTGAATGCCTGTTTGTACGTTATTTGGTCGACAGTGACCACGTTCGGCTCTCTTTTCGAGCTGACTTTATCGGCAACGATCATGAAGATGGCCCCAATTACAAGTCCGATCAGCACCGTTTCGGTAGAAAATAAATGTTCGTCAATAAGGTCTTCGAACAAGACGCCCAGAACACCGGCCGGAATCAAACCGACAATAACCTGGCTGAGCTTCAGTCTGCCCGTAACCGCCGGTACGCCGGCTTCAGGCTTTTTGCGCTTGAGGCCCAAGAGATCCAGGAAGCGGTCCTTAAACACAACGAGGACGGCTAGAATGGAGCCAAGCTGAATGACAACCTTAAAGGTGTTGGCTACGTATTTCGTCAGAAACTCCTCGGATTTCAGCCACATATCATCAACGATGATCATATGACCGGTAGAGGATACAGGAGCGAACTCGGTCAGTCCCTCGACGATTCCCAGAATAATTGCTTTGAGGATGGTTAAAAAATCCATGACCTATAGTCTCTCCCTTACTAAAATGTTAAATGTAATGATATGAATGATCAATGGCATGAATATGCGTAACTTTAAGCTGACTTTCTCCGCTTGCGGAAGAAAAAGAACAGGAACGCAATTACGGCCACAGCTATTACAGCATAAGCGATATTGGAATAGACGTCCATGAAGGCTACGATTTTTTCCCATGAATCGCCGACAGCGGCTCCCACGCATACCAGAATAATGTTCCAGATCAGGGTGCCGATGGTTGTGAAGAGGAGGAACATGCCGAACTTCATGTTGGACATCCCTGCCGGGATGGAGATCAAGCTTCGGATCAGCGGAATCATGCGGCAGAACAGCACGGTCCAGTAGCCGTATTTATCAAACCAGGCATCCGCCTTGCGGATGTCTTCTTTTTTGACACGGAGGATATGCCCCCAGCGATCCACGATTTTTTCAAGCCGCTCGACATCGAGCAGGCGACCAATTCCGTACAGAATAACAGCACCGACGACAGATCCGATCGTTGCGGCAATGATAACGCCAGGCACCGTCAGTTTCGTGTAGGTGGTCATGAATCCGCCGAAGGTAAGAATGACTTCGGAGGGGATCGGAGGAAACACGTTTTCCAGGGCAATCATCAGCAGGATGCCGATATAGCCGAACTGCTCCATCATATCCGTAATCCAGTTTTCCAAGGGTTACACCTCTTTCAAAATAAGGATGCTGCTGCATCCGTTATATAAGGGTCTGCTTCAGCTTGCGCAGATATTGACTGCGGATAAAGAAGAAATACAGGACCTGCATCATCAGGAAGCTGATCAACACGATGCCCATTTCAGCCGCAATGGATAAATAGAAGTAGCTCTGCAGCGCGATAAAAGCAAAGATGCTGTGCACAATCGCAAGGCTGATCGGTACAAAAAACAGCAGCGCCAGCTGTCCGGTGACGATCCGCCGGAACTCCTTATCGGTCATTCCAAGCCGGGATATCGTGGCATAATGCCTGCGGTCATAATCCAGATCGGCATAGAGGCGGAAGTACAGGAAACTTCCTGCCGCGATAAAAAACACCGTGCCCACAAGCAGCGCCGCAAAGAGCAGCATATTGTACAGGCTGTCTCGAAGGGCAAAGAGCGTGCCGCTGACCGCCAATGCATAAGGCTGGCCCATCTCATAACGCACCGCCCCGCGCGGGGCCAGATGGGGGACGATGCCCTCCGTCTCTGTGAAATCATCCACATAGAAGCCGGTGTACCGCTCTAGCCGGACCGGATTCGTGATGGCGGCGAAGGCTTCGTCACTGACCACAAGCCCGCCGAAGCGAGAATCGTCGTCCATTTCCGGCAGCAAATATTCCGGTACGCCGACATGATCGGAATAACCGATTTCATGCAGGAGAAGTTCGGAATCATGGATTCGGTACGAAGCGTGCTCCCGGTCGCGGATATAAGCCCTGTCATTTTGCGAAGCAATGAGGACAAGCGCATCCTCACCGCTTAGCGGCTGTTCATCAAATGGCAGTCCCGCCATTAGCACCGCCGCCTTATAGTCGGAGAAGGAGATCAGTGCCAACGGATTTTGCAACTGCCCGACCTGTGCGGAAGCTGGCTCAACTTCCGTATATTTCACGCGAAACGATAGCGTTTCAAACGGTATTTTTTTCGACTCAAGCTCCTGCCGGATTTCATGTAAATGCTGCTTCTCGGAGGTGTCCTCCGCTTTGGCGAGATAACCGATGGCAGCAGGGAAATCCTCGTTGAATTGCTTCGTGAGCACCGGGATGGAGGCAAATACGCCTACCGAGCAAAAGGAAACAGCCAGCACGATTGTCACCATCGAGAACATCTGTGCATGATCCCTAAGCCGGTAATGCAGGCTGGATAGCGAGATCAGCTTGGTCCTTCTCCAGGCTAACCGGCGGCTCTGCTTCAACCTCCGCACGAGAGCAACTCCTAGCTGCGTATACATCAGATAGGTGCCGATCATCGTCATTAAGGTAACCGGGAACATGCGCAGCGCGAGGGTCGACGCGCTTGTCGTGGCGGCTAAGCTGTAGCTGACCACCAGCAGCACGGCTGCCAATATCGATAACCAGGGCGATGTCCTGGGCGCGGTTTTCGGTCGCTGTCCGGATTGAAACAGATCGATCAACGCTTTAGGACGCAGCAGCCTAGAGGTGCACAGCGAGATAATGATAAACAGCAGCACATAACTTGCAACCGTCAGTCCAAGCGCACGCAGGGGCAATCGAAACGGCAGAGGCGGGATTCCAAGAAAGGCCGAGCCTGCCATCAGAAACAGCTTGCCTGTAATGATGCCGAACAGGATGCCTGTAGCAATGGCGCTTACGCCGATGATCATATTTTCGAGAAACACCATCTTGTTAAATTGGCGATCCGTCATGCCATGCATGAACAGAATGCCGAACTCGCGCTTGCGCGTCTTTAGAAAAGCCCCCACGGAATACAGCACAAAGAAAAACGAGAATACATACATGATCAGCTCGGCCCCGAGCATCGCCTGGATAACAACCGGATAGAACATCTCGTCCGCTATCGAAGGATGGAACAGGAACAGCGCACACACGAAGAAAATCATGACGGAGAATGCGCTGCTTAAGAAATAGGCAGCATAGGTCCGCTTATTCCTCAGGACATTCCTAAAAGCGAATTGTCGAAAGGTCATGACTGCCTCCTCCCAGTAAAGCCAGCATGTCGATAATTTTCTGGAAAAAGGCTTGGCGGTTGTCACCGCAGTACATTTCATTATAAAGTTGTCCGTCTTTGATGAACAAGACGCGGTCACAGTAGCTGGCTGCCACCGGATCATGAGTGACCATGAGAATCGTTGCGGAAGCCTCTTTACTCGAAGCAGAAAGCGTCTGCATCACCTCTTTGGAGGCTTTGGAGTCTAGGTTGCCGGTGGGCTCGTCAGCGAGAATTAGAGAGGGCTCCTGAATGAGCGCCCTGGCAATGGCGGTACGCTGCATCTGCCCGCCGGATATCTCATAGGTATGCTTATGCAGAATGGACCCGATGCCGAGTTGATCTGCGATCCGGCTCAGCCGGATGCCCATTTCGTCAAGCGGCATGCCCTCCAGCGTCAACGGGAGAACGATATTTTCCTCAACGGTCAGCGTATCCAGCAGATTGAAGTGCTGGAAGACGAAGCCAAGCTCCCGGCGCCGGAACAGAGCGGTGTCGCTTCTGCTGAGAAGATGAGGATTGCGCCCGCCTATGATCACTTCTCCGGCTGTGGGCTGATCAATGGTTGCAATCAGATTGAGGAGCGTGGTTTTTCCGCTGCCGGAAGGACCCATAATGCCGACGAATTCCCCTTTGGTGACGTTGAAGTGAATATTGTTCAGCGCTTGGAACGCCACTTTGCCCTCATAGATTTTAGATAGATGCTTGACGCTCAAGATGGGCATATCTTCACTCCTCTATAACGATGATATCATTGTAAAAGATTCCTTCGCGTTCATGCCATATTCGTAACTTACAGTTACCTTACAACCTTGTAAGGTTTCTTTAACTGCCGTAAGTTAGATCAGGAACTGCCACTGCTATCGTTTCTGAATGGGCAAAAAGCGCTGCCCTGCCTGCCGTTGAACTTTATTGTGCAATGTGGCCTGAAGAATCCGCAAAAATGATGCGAACCGTCGTTCCTTCATCCACTTTGGATTCGATTTCGAAGGCATGTCCTAGCTTATCGCATATTTGTTTGACAAGAAACAGCCCCATGCCTGTCGATTCCTGGAACCTGCGCCCGTTCTCTCCGGTGAAATAGGGGTCGAACACTCGCGGCAGGTCGCTTGGGGGAATGCCGATGCCTTCGTCCCGGATTTCAAGTACAACTTGATTCTCCCGGGTGTAGCCGTTAAAAAAGAGGGTGCCTTGTTCCTTCAGCGTATACCGAACCGCATTGGTCAGCAGCTGTGTCAGCACAAAAGAGAGCCATTTCTCGTCCGTGGCCACCGTTAGTCCGGAATCGATCTGGATGGACGGATAAATTCTCCGCCGGATGAACAGACGCTTTTGCTCGGAAGTGACATTCCGGACGATTCGCTGAAGCGGCAGGTTCTCCACGTGAAAGTCATGCTCGAACGTATCAAGCCTGGCGGTGTACAGCACCAGATCAAGCCCTTTTTTGAGTCGATCCAGCTCGTCGCCGATCGCGGCAAAACGGGGATCATCATCATCCTGAAGAATCAGGTGAATGACCGAAATCGGCGTTTTCATCTGGTGGGCCCATTGATTGATGAACTGAAGATGGCCCTCAATCTTATGCTTATAGTTATGCAGATCCGTGGTGTAATGCCGGAACTGGGTTTTCAGCAGTTGATGAAGCGCTTCGGCGAGCGGGGTATGGGAGGATTCTGCCGAGGATTCGCCGGTGAGGGATTCTCCCGGGAGCGGCTGTTCTAATCGTTTATAGAATGAACGGTTGGCTATAAATCGGAAGGCCAGATAGCCGAGAAGCAGCAGCAAGCTGATGATGCCTGCGTACAGACTAACCATCAAATCGCGATAGCCATCCAGTCTGTAAATGAGTGTTACTACGAGAAGCTGGGCTATGTAGACAATCATTAAGGGACGTTGTTCTTGCAGAAATAGCCTCATGCTTCGTCCCCCCAGTTCGGTACCAGTCGATAGCCGCGACCGCGCACGGTTTGAAGGCCATCCTCGATCCCAAGGGCAGCAAGTTTCTTGCGGACGCGGGTGATGTATACGTTCAGCGTATTATCGTCCACGAAGGCCTGATCATCCCATATTTTCTCCAGAAGCCGGTCCCTGCTGATGATCTGCTCGGGCTTCTTCATTAACTCGTCCAAAATTTTGGCTTCAGTATGGCTGAGCTCCGTTTGGTTCTGCCCAAGCGACAGGGAGAGACGTTCAACGTCGAGCGTGAGTCCGGCAACGCTGAGCACGCGCTCATTCTGAGCGACAGCATAAGAGCCGTAGGCACGCCGGAGCTGGCTCTTGATTTTGGCCATGGCAATCTCGTAGTCAAAGGGTTTGGTTATATAATCATCGGCACCGTTCTCCAGCGCCATCACCTGATCCATTTTCCCGTCGCGGGCGGAGATGAAGATGATCGGGCAGGTGGAGAGGCTTCGGAACTGGCGGCACCAGTAATATCCATCGTATTTTGGCAGATTGATATCCAGAAGCACAAGGTGGGGGTCATACGATTCAAATTGATCGCGTACCGTCTCGAAATCATGAACGGACTGCGTCATGTAACCGAATTTATGAAGATACTCTTTCAGCAGGTTGACCAGCCCGGTATCGTCTTCGACAATAAAGATTTTGAACATATCGATCATAGTCCCTTCATTTTACATTCTTCTAGTACCGAGTGTATTGTACCAAATTGTCAGGATATAAGGAAAAATACGTTACCACACATCTGCTGATAATATACTTGATAACTCCAATCGAATAACTATGATAAATTCAATCGACCAGTCTACTGGAGATCATGAGCATCCTTCATGATCTCCTTTTTTGTCGTTATGATCTCATATTATTTAGCAATCAAGGAGGGGGGATCATCGATTGCGTGCAAATGAGGGACTCAAACTGACGGCCGATGTTCTCGTCATTGGTGGTGGTCCCGGCCGGAGCTTGTGAAGGGGGATTTCAGGCTAAGGACTGAATGATACCCGGCCACTCGGCACGAAAAACCGTTCCTTGGTTGACCGTGCTGTCCACGCTCATCTGACCGCCATGTGCGGCAATGATGGATTGGGTAATGGATAATCCAAGACCCGCACCACCGTGCTGTCTGGTCCGGGATTCATCGATGCGGTAGAACCGCTCGAACAGATGGGGCAGATGCTCCTCCGGAATCCCGGCTCCATTATCGCTAACCAGCAGTACGGCCTGTTCCTTGGTTTTATTAACCGTAAGGGTAATCCGCCCTATGGCAGAATCGGTATGCTGTACCGCATTATGAAACAGGTTATAGACGACCTGTTTGATCTTATCGGGGTCACACCGGCACAGCACCGGTACCGCTTGAATCGTTATAATCCTGCCTTGGGCAAGCATCCTCAGATGGGGCTCCATCTCAAGCAGCAGCTGATCCAGCCGGGTTGCCTGCAGATGGAGCTCCGGCTTGCGGTCAAGCTTGGCTAACAGAAGCAAATCCTCGACCAATTTCTTCATGCGCTTGGATTCCCCGTGCATGCTGGATAGTGCAGCATGCAGCTGCTCCGGGTTGTCGGCAGCGCCGCGGCCAAGCACCTCCAGAAAGCCGTGAATGGAAGTGAGTGGCGTTCGCAGCTCATGGGAAGCATCGGCAATAAACCTCCGCATCTGCTCTTTGGCTTCGCGTTCCGTTTCAAACGCATCTTCGAGCCTTTCCAGCATGCCGTTAAACGATTCGGCCAAGCGGTCAATCTCCCGTTGACCCTGCACGGCAGGAAAACGCTCCGCCAAGTTCCCGGCGTCTGTGCGTTTTACCGCTTCGACCATTCGGTTCAGGGGGTGGAGCGTTCGGCGCAGCAAAGGCAGGTACAATGCAACCCCTGCAGCCATGGCCAGTAAAGCCAGTACGGCAAAAATCAGCAGCTGCCGCAGCAGAACGGCATGCAGGGGCTGCGTATCCAATCCAAGCTGCAGTACACCCGAGGGGCTGCTCGGATTGCCGTAAGGGCGAAAGACAATGATCTGCTCGGTGCCCTCGGCATTTTCGATTACTTCATACGGAATAGGCAGACGCTTCTGGAATTTCTCCAGGATCGCTGAATAAGCCTCTGCTGTCAGCTTTGGCGCGGACAGACCGTTATCAGCGGCCAGGTCGGTGTAACCTCCGTCGGTTTCGATCTTGGCAAGCGACATATTCGGCAGAAAGAACATAGGTCTGTCCCCCTTACGCGGATTTTCCGGAAGGGCTTCGTTATTTCGCCCTGAAGGCCGGTTATGCGGCTCCTGATCAGCCTCCCATAGCTCCATGGGGATCGACCGAGCCTGAAGGGAAAGCGCCTCGGCTTGATTGCGGAACAGGGCATTTTTCATTAATACATATTGCAATGCGCCGATCAGCACAAGCAGAAGCGCCAAGATGATGAGGGATCGTGACAAGAGCTGCGTACGTAGAGACGTAGGCCCGGATGAACGTGTACGGTTTCGCAAACTCATGGCAAATCGACCCGGTAGCCGGCTCCGCGAAGCGTGCGAATGACCCGGTGTTCCTTATCGCCGAGCTTCTCGCGCAGGGATCGGATATAAACCTCAACGATGTTATCCTCTCCGCCAAAGTCGTAATCCCACACAATATTCAAAATATTCGGTTTACTCAAAACGCTGCCGTGTTTGGTCACAAGCAGATTAAGCAGCTTATACTCCGTGGGCGACAGCTCAAGGGCCTCCCCCTGGTATGCAATTTCCTTCTTCCGGTCATCGATGGTGAATGGGCCAAGCCGAATTTCACCCAGCAGGCTCGGGAACTGATTGCGCAGCCTTGCTTGAATTCGGGCAAGCAGCTCTTCGAAACTGAAAGGCTTGGCCATGTAATCATCCGCTCCGATCATGAGGCCCTTCACACGGTCATCAATCTCGTCCTTCGCGGTAAGCATAATGATCGCGATATCCCGACCCTCCTCTTTCAACCGTCTGCATACCGAAAGTCCGTCCATTCCCGGCATCATCACATCCAGAACGATGATATGCGGCTCGAAGCGGCTTGCTTCCATTATCGCACGTTCCCCATCCGGGGCCGTTCGCACCTCAAACCCTTCATTTTGGAGACCAAGCTCCAGAAACTGCAGGATATGCGGCTCGTCGTCCACTAGCAAAACACGAATACGATGCGTTGATTCCATAGCACAAAACTCCCCTTATCTCATTCCTTCAACTTTATCATACGTGCTCTAGCTGAATGAAGACTGAACGTGAACTGAAAATAAACTGAAAAGTGATTCGCAAATATGCATCCGCAAGAAGGGAATTTAAGGATGTTGATATATATTCTGTTATCGTTGATACTATCTTAAAGCCGAGATAATCAATGGAGCACCTGTTCAAGGTCCATCATGGATGGGTGAAAGGAGGAGACTGGACATGATAGGAAATGTATATCCACCCGAGAATCAGAGCACGGACTCTCTCGATGGAGGAAGGATAACGGAGCAGAAGCCGATCGGTTTCTCCGGAGAAGGGTCTGCCGTGACCCGGGTGGGGCCACTTTTCTATTGGTCCTGGTTCCGTTCGCCCGTCGAAGGTTATATTGCGCCTCATCCCCATCAGGGTTTTGAAATCGTGACTTATATGATTCAGGGAAAGGGCGTTCATAAGGATTCGCATGGCACGCACAGTGAGTTGGGGCCTGGAGGCTTGCAATTGATGAGGGCCGGTTCCGGGCTAACACACGAGGAACGTTTGACTGGACCGGATGCAGAAGGATTTCAGATTTGGTTCGAGCCGTATCTTCGCGATTCATTGAAACAGAATCCTGCCTGTCGTCAGTATCGACCGGATTCCTTCCCGGTAACCCGCATACAGGGTGGACTGGTCAAAACGATGATTGGCGGTTCTGCACCAACCGATTTATCCGTAGATGTGAGGATGCTGGATATTCAGATTCTGGCTGGTAATGAAGCTCAGTATGAACTGAAGTCCGGCAGGAGAGCGGCTGTGCTTGCCGTAAGGGGAGCTGGCAGCTTTTGTGCCGAAGAGGAAAGCCTTCAATTTCGACAGCGGGACTTTATGGTAATGGATACAAAGCTAGGCGAGACGCTAAGCCTTAAGGCGCAAGACAATGTCAGGGTTATCCTGATTGACGTACCGGAAAACCCTGGGTATCCGCTCTATTCCAAGAGGCCATAAGGTCAATTGTTTACAAAATTGTAGTGGAATGAAATTTAGGATGTACGATAAACTAAAGTCTGTCAGATGGGGATACCCGTCTGGACAGGCTTTTTTCGCTGTAGGAAGGATCGCAATATATACTCTCCTGCAACAATAGTAAGAAAAAATACGTATATATGGTAAGTAGAAAGACCCAACAGAGAATTCCGGCGTTTGTTATACCGGGCTGGTTGGGTTATTTTGGCATGTATTATTTCTATAATAATCTATTTATACTAAATTTAAGCATAAAAAGAGACTATAGTCCCCCTCTTTACCAATAGTTGGCATGCGTTTTTGTGAGGATGGTAGCATGCGTCCCGAGACATGGCCTGTCTATAATGATTGCGGGATCACGAAAATGACAATTTCGTCATTCCACAATCTAACGAGATGGGGGAGATCATTATTTTCTCGAAAAAAAGCTTTAAACAATTGATGGCCGGAGCGCTTCTATCAGCAGCGGTTCTTGGTTCTTACGGATATGGGTCTGTGAATGAAGTGGCTGCTGCCAGCGTGCAGTCTGCAACAAACGGCGTGGCAAGCTCGAATGTGTATATGCGCAATAAGGCTTCGACTTCGGGTAAAGTCGTTGACCGCGTGCATAAGGGTGACCGCGTTCAAATTCTGGGTAAGAGCTCAGGCTGGTATAAGATCAAAACTTCGGACGGCAAGCAAGGATATGCTTCGTCTAAATATATTAACCAAAGCAGCGGCTCTTCTAACAATTCCGGCAATTCGGGAAGTACTGCGCCTTCTGCTAGCGCCAGCGTTGAAAAAGTAATCAGTGCAGGCATGAAGTATCTTGGCACGCCGTACGAATTCAGTTCTAACCGGAATTCAACGAAGACCTTTGACTGCTCCGCTTTTGTTCGCCGCGCATTCATGGACGGCGCTAACATTACGCTGCCAAGCGATTCCCGCAAACAAGGGCAATACGTCAAGGATAAAGGAACGGCTGTTTACAACGTCAATCAATTAGAACGCGGGGATCTAGTATTCTTTATGAGTTACAGAGGTTCATCGGCATCCGCTTATGCCGGATTGGACAAGTCCAAACAGCGGATCACCCATGTAGCTATTTATTTGGGAGACAATAAGCTGCTGCATACGTACTCAAAACAATCCGGTGGTGTCCTTGTTGGTACCTTCGGTGATTCCTGGAAAAATCGCTTCATGCATGGCGGAAGCGTCCTGTAGCGCATCATAATTTTTCATTGGGTATGTACCCGTACTTAGAATGAGATAGAAGGACTGTCCGATTCGAAGATCTGAATGATCTTTTAACGGGCAGTCCTTTGTTGTTTGGAATTTGCTTTTCAACCTTGATTTCAGTAAGGTGGACAATAGAGAATGGACAGCATCAAGAAATGGACAGGAGGGACAACGATGAACGGTGGGCAGCGTTCCAATATCAAACCGGGACTTGAGGTTGATATCGTATTGAAGCAGGATCAGCGAACGGGCAAATTAACCCGCGGCGTGGTCAAGGATATTCTGACCAATTCCCCGAACCATCCGCATGGCATAAAAGTACGCCTTCAAGATGGCCAGGTGGGACGGATAAAGAACATTTATGAGTCTTGAAATTCGAAGCAGTCCTGTGGCCGTCAAAAAACTCAGGCTGCCATGAATAGAACAGTTTGACTATAAGTCGATCCAAAACTTCGCATTCCTGAGGAGTTTTGGATACGGCTTTTTTGCAGTTCTGTGCAACATTGCCCTCTGACCATCCGTCTGGAAGTTGAGGTGAAAATGAAGATGAAAAGATACCTTTATATGGGGTTTATCTTGATGTTGATGCTAACAGGGTGTGTGAAGCAGGAGACGCTAGGGGCGGCTCCATCTGATCCTCCATTGAATATAGCTGCCAGGGGACATTATGCGGAAGTTCCTGACGGGGACTTCGTGTATCGCCTCGTTAGCGAGAAGGAGCAGTACGAGCATGGAGATCAGGTTCGAGTATACGCGGAACTAGAGTATGTCGGCGAGTTGGATGAGGTTACGATCGGCCATGCGGCTTCCGCCTTTTATTTCCCGATGAAAGAGCTCACAAGGGACTACAACATCAGTTATGCCATGAATGAGCCCTATATTACAACCACGCTGAAAAAGGGCGAGCCCCTTCGCGAATATTATAAAATCGGCGGTGGTTACGACAGCAGTGACGACAAGAGGTTCAAAGATTTCATCCGTTCCCTGAAGGATGGCTTTCCGGATGGGGACTACGTCGTCTATGGATCTGCGGATTTTGTGATTGATTCACAATCGCACGGCGCGGACCAGGGCGATTCGAACGGGGAAGAGCCAAAGAGGTATAAGATACAAGCCGAGATCGAATTCAGAGTAAGTGAAGAGAAAAAGTAGATAACAAAGAGAAGAAGTAGATAACGATAGAAGGGGTATCTCGCAGGTCTTATCGACCTGTGAGATACCCCTTTTAACATTTTTATTGGAAGCCTTGGCCTTGGTGTGTGTTAGGAAAACCCTGTTGGCCAAATGAAGGCTGAATGTGTTGTGTTTGGTTGTGAGCTTGCACGGAATTCTCGACTTGTCTAACGATTTGGGAGATTTGCTGATACTGCTGCATCGCCTGTTGATGTCCTTGAAGGGCAGACTGGATCATCTGTGCCGCTTGACGCTCACGTTGAGCGAGCTCTTCCAGGCGGGCTGCATTTTGCTGCTCTTGCTGCATCAGTTGCTGGTACATAGCCGAACCCTGCTGTGTTTGCTGGGTCAACTGCTGAAGAATTTGCTCGCACTGACGAATTTGCTGCGAAATTTGCGAGTTGTTGTTATTCATTTGATACATAGCTTGTATTCCTCCTAAGAATTGTGGTTTCAAATCCTTGATTAGTGTACGGAAGAATACGTAAAAACATCCTGATTATAAAGTGAGCTGACCTTCCAATATATGGACAAACTCCTCCAGAAAAGCTTGATCCTCCTGATCGAAACGGTTCTTTAGCGGACTATCGATATCGAGAACGCCATACAGTGCGCCATCCACCATGATCGGAACAACAATCTCGCTGTTCGAAGCTGCATCACAGGCAATGTGCCCGGGGAATTCATGTACGTCGGCAACTAGCAGTGTCGTCTGTTCAGCCGCAGCCGTGCCGCAAACGCCACGATTCATTGGAATCCGAATGCAAGCGGGCAGTCCTTGGAACGGCCCGAGCACCAGTTCTTTACCATCATAGAGATAGAAGCCGACCCAATTCGTATCGGACAGAAACTGCTTGAGCAGCGCCGAGGCATTGGACAAATTGGCAATGGCATTGGGCTCATCGTGTATAAGTACTTTTAACTGGTTCAGGACCTGGGCATATTGCTCGCTCCGGGTGCCTTCGTAGGGTGTGTTTTGAAACATGTGATTATCCGCCCTTCCTTTATTTTCGCGTTGGTTCCATCACCTTAGTATAAGTATATGATATTCGTCAAGAGACAAGCCAAGAGGAAGAAAGCTCCAAGTGAATCCAACTGATTCCTCTTCTAGGCGCAAGGGTAATGTATGACATGACCAGGTATCAATTTAATCAGGTGGAGGGAGAGAACCTTAATGCGGGCAGACGTACAGAATTTGTTTATCGGTATTCATATGCTCTATCACGCCCATGAGCGGGACCTTACGATCAGCGAAATGCAGCCCGAGTTGGAGCGCCATGGATATAAGGTTGGCGATAGGGAGGTTAAGCATGAGCTCGAACGTTTGACCGAGGAGAACTTCCTGACGGCGCACGGTGAAGGATACAGCCTCACGGGAGCCGGAATCGAGGAATTCAAGGAAATTCAGAGCAGGCTTAAGGAGCTTTGCGATGAAGTGCTTAAACCGGTGAATCCCAAGAAGGCAGACTCCATGGCGTAAGTAGATAACGGCATAAAAATTGAAGAAGCCCCCGACTCACGCTGGTTTTTATGCGTGCAGGCGGGGGCTTTTTTGAAGGGATAAGAAAGGGTTAGAGCCAGCGGATTATATCGTGGATTATATCGTTTCAAGCGAGCCGTCCAACTCCAGTTGGAAAGGATGGGGTGCAGGTGCAGCTTCCTTTTCCGGCTGTGATACGCGTTCAGCTTCCGCCTGCGGTACTTTAACGGGTTGATCAATATGTTCGCGAAGGAAAGAGTGCACGCTTTCCCGATATAACTTGGGATCAACATGATAAGCGTTCGCATGGATAGCGCCTTCGATAAGAAGAAGTTTTTTCGGGTCCGGTTTAGCCTCGAACATGTCGATACTCATTCGGGTAGGCACGTAATTATCCTTGGTGCCATGGATAAACATAACCGGCAGCGTGCTGTTCCGAACAGCACGGATCGGACTGACTTGATCGAGGCTGAACCCGGCTTTGCGTCGAATTCTGGCGTTAACCCAAGACAGGAACGGCACCGAAGGGATTTTGTTAATGCGCGTAAGCTGATGCCGCATTAAATCCGTCAAATCGGAATACGGGCAATCGGCGATGACAAGTTTAACCTGCGGCTCGGCAATGGACAAGTATTCAAGCACGGTTCCGCCTCCCAGCGATTGACCATGCAGCCCGATGGCCACATCCTGGCCATACTGCCGAATAAGCCAGCGTACCCACGCTTGCACATCGTGTTTCTCATAATAGCCGTAGGTGGTATAACGTCCTTCGCTTCGTCCATGCCGGCGTTGATCGATGAGGAGTACATTATAGCCCTCTTCTGTGAACAAATCGATAAATTGAGTGGATACGGCTCGGGATCCGGTATAACCGTGAGCGAGAAGCATCCAATGCTTGGAGCCGGGATTGTTCTCAATGGCTGCGCCGCACAGCTTCAATCCGTCAAAACTCGTGATAACCACTTCGTTCTTCTGAAGCGACTCATATTGCTTTCTGCTGTATAGTCCGGCTTTTTCGAGAACATTGAACAGCTTGAGATCGTTCTTTACTCTCATCCTTGTAATTTGCAGATATCCGATTTGTGTAATGGCAGCGGCAATGACAACGACGGTGAACAGCAAGACAATCGCGATATACATACTCAGATGATTTTCCTCCTTCTTCCGTACTGTACAAGGGGGGCCGTAACATGCATATTGACGGAAGCCTCCCGAATCCATCAATATAGATACATCTAGGTTCTAAGATGCAGATGGATGACCAGGACACGGATTAAATGTTCGCTATACTCTTTTATACACGCACATAGTATCACCGGAAACAGCCCATACAAGTCAGTTTTTTTGCAAGGAGGTGCGAAAGCCATGTATGTTTGCGAGGGAATCATTCCGGAAATAAATGGCGGGCGAATACGGCTGCGAAGGATGGAGGCGGATGATGCGGAAGCGATGCTGCGCTGTTGGTCCGATCCGAAGACGAGCGCTTTTCTGGATTTGCCTGCCATGCATTCGGCTGAGGATGCAAAGGCATTGATTCATTGGCTGCATCTGCTTGCGGAGCAGGACGAAGCCATCCGCTGGGGCATCGAAGTCATCGACACCGGCCAATTGATCGGCAGCTGCGGGTTTAATATTTGGCAGCTGGAGGGCGCATTCAAGGGCGAGTTCGGCTGTGAGCTCACAAGCGCTTATTGGGGGCAGGGCTTCATGTCGGAGGCGGCCGAAATGGTTGCGGCATTTGGGTACACATCCATGGGACTAAACCGGATTGAAGCTTTTGTTGATCCGAGAAATGAACGGGCATGTCGATGGTTTACGGGGATCGGCTATACGCGCGAAGGACTATTGCGGGATTATCGCCATACGCCAAGCGGTTATGTGGATGCCGTCGTTTTTTCGCGATTAAGAAAAGATTGCCGATAGAGAGGCAGGAGTTGTAATATGCTGATTCAATATGAGAAGGGGAACGCGCTTCTTCATCGATATGATCCATTAAGCAAGCTGGTGATATTATTTTGTACCGCTGTGATAGCCATGCTGCTTGACCAGGCCTGGCAGCAGGCAGTATTCCTCCTGCTATGCATCGGACAAGCCCGACTTGCTGGCCGGGTATCAGGCAAACGGCTGCTGGGTGGGATCCGGCTGATTGCGATGGTTGCGGTGCCCTATTTCATTCTGACCAGCCTGACGGTCAAAGGAGAGACGGTATGGCTGCAGTGGGGACCCATCTCCCTGACGGTGGAGGCGTTAAACGCTGCGGGCGCCATGACGCTCCGGATGTTTACCTTGTTTCTAACCTCGATGGCTTATATCTTGACGACAGATCCGAGAGAACTGGTAGCTGAATTAACCCGACGTCTTCGAATCCCTTATCGGTTTGCGTTTGGCATATCTGCTGCGCTAACCTTCATCCCGCTGTTGGAGGAAGAGGGAACTCATATTCTGGCTGCCCAGCAAGTAAGGGGCCATCGACCTCCCAGGGGCCTCGGTAACCGAGTGCGCTACGGCTTGAAGTTTGTATCGGCTGTACTGCTCAATGCACTGCGGCGTGTGCAACAAACGGCGGGTGCCATGGAGTCCAAAGGCTTTGGCGCGTATCCGGACCGAACGTACCGCACGGAGGTTAACATCCCATCTTGGGCGGTCATATCGGCTGTCATGTATATACTGGCAACGGTTTTCGTGTGGTGGATTGTCTAAATTGTTAACCAATAATAATAAAAATTAGGTTGACGTTAAGGACTGAAGCATGCAAAATATGAAATGAAGCATTCGAAAGCGCTAGTACAGCCGCCCATGGCTGGAAATAAGGAGGACTACATTTGAATTCATCATCATCCCCAAAAAAATGGTTTGCTTTTACGACGCAGGAAATTATTCTGATGGCGATGCTCGCTGCCGTCAATGCTGTTCTAACTGTATACATAGGGCCGGTTAACAAACTGCTGAACAGTCTTGGCGGACCCATCGCAACCTCGACGACGACGGGCATCTACATGGTATATGGGCTCTTGGCCTATTATATCATTCGTAAACCGGGAACGGCGGTTGTCACGTTTGCGATCGGCGGCACGATACAGGCTCTGACGGGCACAGTATACGGCATCGCTTCGTGTTTTGTGGCCGCAGGCTGCTATATGATCGTGGCAGAGACGATTTTTGCTATCTACCGCCACAAAAAATGGAGTGCCGGCGTGCTCATGCTGGTTGGCGGCGCGATGGTACCGTTATGGTTCCTATTCGCGGCCAATATGTTCGGATATACGTCCTGGCCGCTTGAAGTGCTTGGCATCGCGCTGGTTGTGCGCATTCTGAGCGGCGTGCTTCTCTGCGGTCTGTTAACCAAAGTGTTAGGAGAGGCGTTAGTGAAGACAGGCCTGCTTCGCCGGTTTGCCGTCGCCGTGAAGGGATAGTTCCATGTCGGGAACAACGGTAACATGCCGGGAACTCGGGTTTATCTATGATGGAGAAGAGTGCCCGGTTATACAGGATCTCCATCTGGAGATCGAGCAGAACGGGTGGGTCGCTATCCTTGGGGCAAGCGGCAGCGGGAAGTCGACGCTTTGCCAGCTGCTGTGCGGCCTTCTTCCGCGGAGCGGCGGAGGCACAAGAACAGGGGAAGTGCTGCTGGATGGCATTGATCCTGCAGCGGCGCCGATTGCCGACGTGGCCGAGGCGGTAGGGGTATTGTTTCAGGATCCGGATGCGCAGCTCGTTCAAGGCATCGTAGAGGACGAGGCGGCCTTCGGTCCTGAAAATATGCGGGTTTCACCCGCGGAGATCGAGGAGCGGGTGGTGCACTCCCTTACGGCGGTCGAGTTGCTGGAGCGCCGGATGGATCCGGTGCGCAGCCTGTCCGGCGGACAGCGGCAGCGGACGGCCATTGCCGCGGTGCTGGCGCTGCGCCCGCGGCTCTTCGTCTTCGACGACGCCTGCGCCAGCCTGGATGCCGCGGCGCAGGCGAACTTTCTGCAGCTGTGCCATAAGCTGCAGGCGGAGGGCCGGACGCTTATCACCGCGTCCGGCCGCTTTGACGATGTCGCGCGCGCCGCGCAGCGCGTCATCGTCCTGGATGGCGGGACCGTCGTGCTTGACGGTCCGCCGGAGGAGCTGCTGCACCGCTGCGGGGAGCAGCTGGTGCAGCTGGGCTTGCTGCCTCGGCCCGCAGGCGAGGCAGCGGGTGCGTCCGCCGGAGACAATCCTGTCCCGGCGGCGACTCCCCCGCAATTGGCTGCGCGCCATGCGGGCAGGCCGATCGCTGCAGGTTCCATGCCTGCGGCGGTACCCCATGCAGAAGGCGGTAGGGAGTCTGCCGCCTCCCCGCTGCTCGAGGTCGATTCGCTAACATTTGCCTATCCCGGGGGCCGGGAGGCGCTGTGTGATATCCATGCGAACATTTACCCCGGCGACTGGGTGCTGTTAACGGGGGAGAACGGCTCCGGCAAAACAACCCTCAGCCGTCTGATCATGGGGCTGCTGCCCGCTCCGGCAGGCAGTATACGCTGGCAAGGGGAAGATACGAAGGGAATGGCCGTCTACCGCAGAGCCGAGATGATCGGTTATGTGTTCCAGCAGCCGGAATATATGTTTACCGCCCCGAATGTATGGGAGGAGCTGATCTACAGTCTTCATGGAGGGCTGCCCATGAAGAAGCGTCCGGAGCTGTCTGCCAGCCAACAGCAACGAGCGAGGTTCCTGTTGGAGAAGGCGGGACTTGCGGATCGGCTTCAGATGTCACCCTACCTGCTCAGTCAGGGTGAGAAGCGCCTGCTGAGCATCATCAGCCAATTGATGCTGGAGAGATCGCTGTACATCCTGGACGAGCCGACCTCCGGGATGGACTATGCCGCCATCGATAAGGTGATCGAGTTGTGTCATTTTGTCATTGGGGAAGGCTCGGCCATATTGATGATCACTCACGATCCAGAACTCATGAAGAAACATGCCACATCGTTCATTCATCTGAAGAGCGGGAAAAAGTGACTGTGCAACCTTCAAGGTAACCTTTATAATAGAAATATTACATGATATGAAAGCGCTCCTGGTATCGGGAGGCGCTTTTTATGCTGTTGGCCCCGGTTACACCTTATTTTCTCTATTAAGGATACATGCCAGAAAGCTGTTGCAGCAGGTCTGGGATTATGCCGGGGCTGTCTAGAGTGAAGGGGACGAAGGAACGTGGGTGTATTAAAACAAGACAAACGCGGTTATATCTTGGTCGGTATTCTGTTATCCACCTTTATGGCTGCGATCGAGGGAACGGTTGTCGGTCCAGCGGGTCCGGCGATTATCAGCAGCTTCGGCAGCGTGAGTCTGATGAGCTGGATCTTTACGGCCTATCTGCTGACGATGGCTGTGACGACGCCGATCTTCGGTAAAATAAGCGATTTATATGGACGCAAGCCCGTATTTTTATACGGCTCGCTGATCTTTCTCGTAGGCTCATTACTGTGCGGCCTGTCGCAGAACATGACGCAGCTGATCATATTCAGGGCGATCCAAGGGATCGGGGCGGGCGCCGTCATTCCGGTGACCTTCACGATTGTTGGAGATATTTACAATCTGGAGGAGCGCGGTAAAATTCAGGGGATGATCAGCTCCGTATGGGGAATCTCCTCTCTGATCGGCCCGCTGCTTGGCGGTTATTTTGTCGATTACCTGTCCTGGCACTGGATCTTTGTCTTTAATGTACCGTTTGCGCTGTTATCGATATGGCTGATTTTCCGTTATTTCAAAGAGGAACGCACCACCCGCGAGGTGTCGATCGATTACGGGGGGGCGGCTCTGTTTACCGTTGGGATGACGGCGCTGCTATTTGCGCTCGCGGTAGGAGGCGGAGAGACCTATTCCTGGACTTCTCCATTCATGCTCAGTCTGATCATCGGTTCCGTGGTGCTGCTTCTTGCGTTCCTGGTAGTGGAGAGCAAGGTGAAGGAGCCGATGCTGCCGCTGCATCTGTTCAAGATCAGGGATATTACGGTATCGACGGTGGCCAACATTCTGGTCAGCGCGCTTATCATCGGGTTGACCACGTATTTGCCGCTGTGGATTCAAGGCGTTCGAGGCGGCAACGCGACCTTGTCGGGACTGACATTGGCCCCGATGTCGATCGGATGGCTCATCGGTTCGATTATCAGTGGCCGTTTGATCGTTAAATCCGGCTCCCGGAAAACGGCGATTATCGGCGTCGTATTCCTAATGATCGGAGCGGTGGGGTTGGCTTATATGCATAAGGATACAGCGCTGGGCGTGCTGCTGGTCTTTACTTTCATTTATGGCATCGGCTTCGGATACATCTCGACGTTGTTCCAGATCATTGCACAATCCTCGGTGGGTTATCAGGTTCGGGGAGCGTCCACGGCGCTGAACTCCTTCATTCGGACGTTCGGTCAGACCGTGGGCGTAGCGGTGTTCGGATTATGGGTCAACGCGGGAATTGCGGGCAGACTTGCGGCGGAGCCGGATGCTGCAGGCATTACCAGCGACGACATTAACAAATTGCTCTCTCCGCATGGAATGGCTGAACTGCCTGAAGGGTCAGGCGGTCTGCTGAGCGGAATACTGGAGGGCAGTCTGAATTCGCTGTTTGTGGTGATGGCCGTAATGGCCGTGATCTGTTTGTTTATCGTGGCCGCCTTCCGCAATGCTCCTCCTGAACCGGAGGCGGAAACGGAAGAGGGGCAGACTTCAATGAAATGATAGATAGACTCTTATTAATAAGAAGAACCCTGATTCCGAGAAGGAGGAAGGGTTCTTCTCTTTGTTTTTTCAGCCTTGCTGGCGTACGATTTGCACCTGTTCCGCATGTTTGCCCATTTTACTCAGAAGCCCAATCAGTTGATACTTCTCTTCCTCATCCAATCCACCCAGGGCATGCTGGATGTGACGTTCATGCAGGGGGTAAAGCTTCTGCATCAATTGTTCTCCGGGCGGAGTCAGCTCGGCGTAAATCACTCTTCTGTCCTCGGGACAGGGCTTGCGGCGTACATATCCTTTTTCGACGAGCTTATCAACCACATAGGTTACGTTTCCGCTCTGCAGGAGCAGCTGTGCCCCGATCTGCTGGATGGGCTGGCGGCCTTTATAGAACAGTACTTCCATTACGGCAAATGAAGTTGGATTAAAGCCTTCGATTTTACTGCCATTCACGACATGTTCGTTGACGCTCTTGAATGACTTGGCAAACACCCGATACAGGTGCATAGCAAGCTGTGTATCGCGTTCATGTGACACCTTCATACATTCTCCCGCCTTTGATATGGACTCATGTCCTGAATTACTTCAAATCTAAGATTACGCTGAAATGAATAAATTCAACATGTGATTTGTCACAATGCAGCCGAAACATTTTCATTCTCCGGCTCCGTATCAACTACACCTCCAGCCCGATACGCCTTCTGAATGCCGATTTTATAATGAAATTATTCAGATGGGATGAAAAGGGTGGGGAACATGAATCAAGCACAAACCGTGGAATCAGAGGGATTAAAACCGCTGCTGCGCAATCGGAACTATATGTTATTGATGGGATCTCAGCTGGTGTCCAACATGGGAGAGTGGCTGTATATCATTGCGCTCTTGACGCTTGTCGGATTGAAATGGCAGGCCGCGCCCTGGGAAATAACGGCGATGACATTATGCATGGCCATTCCCGTCTTGATTGGCGGCCCTGTGGCAGGATGGATCGGTGACCGGTATGACCGCAAAAAAATCATGGTGATATCGGACGGGGTCAGAGTTTTTATCTTGATTGGGGTTTTGTTTGCAGGCAATCTAATACAAATTTATATACTGCTGATCGTTAAAGGCCTGATGGATGTCCTGTTCTCTCCTGCCAAGAGCGGCAAGATTAAAGAGATCGTGGACCCGAAGCACATCGATCAGGCGGTGACAATCAGTTCATCGATCGAGCAGTTGTCCAAGATTATCGGGCCGTCCTTGGGCGGTTTATTACTGGCGTTGTTCGGCATTCAGTTATGCTTCATTATCGATGCCGGCGCTTTTGTCGTATCGGCACTGTTTCTGCTTGGCGTGCCGGGTCGGAAGCAGCTTAAGCAGAAAGGATTGACCGGTGAGTCGCCAAATGAAGGGCGTAGTGGACATGACGGACAAAAAAAATCCTTCTTCAAGGAAATCGGGGAAGGGGTGCAGCTGATCTATAGCATACCGCTGCTGCTGGGAGGCGTCGTTACGATATGCGCAGTAGTACTGGTGCTGCAGATGGCTGATTCTCAGATTGTAACCTTGTTCCGGTTGATTCCGAATGTATCAGAAGATCTGCTTGGTTACTGTATTTCCGCCAGCGGCCTGGGCACGTTGATCGCAGCCATGTTTGTCCGCAAGTTGAGTTGGAGCACGCTTGCCAAGATGGGAATAGGCGCTGCCGCAGCGGGTTTGGTATTTGCCGTATGTGCCGTAGTCGTCGTGACCGAAATGCCGCATCTGCTGCAGAGCGTGGTGCTGTTCGGATCCTTCTTTCTGGCGGGTGCAGGCGGAGGCTTCGTGCTTGTACCGTTCCAGATGCTGCTGATGAAGAGGACCCCGGAGCATATGACGAGCCGCGTATTCGGAACGGTCAATAGTCTTACCAGCGGTGCGGCGATCATCGGACCTACGCTCGGCGGCGCTCTCGTTACAGGCCTGGGACCTGTGCCGACTTATATCGTTGCAGGGCTTGGAACTGCTGCAGTGGGTGCCGTGCTGCTGCTGTTCAAAGGCAGAATCGAACGGAAGGATGAAGTCTCTGCCACAGGGAATGGAGTCCATAGGGTCCCTGAAACTTCTACGATGTAATGTAAGAGTATTTCACTAAATGCAACGAATCCCCGTCCATCTGCGTAATACTGAGAATAGGATTAATGGATGGGGTGTTAAGATGCATAAGATTCAAGAGAATGGACTTGAGCCCGAGCCGGTGCTGAAGGTGGATATTCAGCAGGCGGGTTACGAACCAGGTCGCCCACGCATACGGGATATATCGTTTCAAGTGGTACCCGGCGAACTGCTGGGGTTGATCGGACCGAATGGAGCCGGAAAAAGCACGACCATTAAAACGGTGCTGGGGCTGCTTAAAGATAGTAAAGCCGACGTCTTTATTGCAGGCCATCCTCCCCGATATGCTTACGTTCCCGAGCAGCCGGTGTTTTACGAGGAATTGACGCTATGGGAGCATCTGGATTTGGCAGCTGCCGCATTTGGAATGGATGATGAACATTTCGAAGCACAGGCTGATCAGCTTCTCCGTCAGTTTGGAATGGAGTCGGTGCGCAATGAACTGCCAGGAGGCTTCTCCAAAGGAATGAAGCAGAAGATGATGCTGATGATCGGCTTTCTCTCCAAGCCAGACGTCTATATTGTAGATGAACCGTTTATCGGATTGGATCCCCGGGCCACCCGAGATTTTTTGAATCTGCTGCTTGAGGAGAGACGCCGGGGAGCCGGTGTATTGATGTCTACCCATGTGCTGGATACCGCAGAGAAAATTTGCGATCGCTTTGTGCTCATATCCGGCGGCCGGATTGCTTCGGAGGGCACGTTGGATCAAATCCGCCAGGCCGCTGATCTTCCCGGCGCATCGTTGTTTGATTGCTTCGATGCGCTCACATGAGGGAGGTGATGGATATGGATCGATCCTATCATTTTAGCCATCCGGGCGCCCTCTTTTGGCGAAGGGTAACCGCTCATTGGAAGAATCAACGCGACAATCTGGGAACCGTGGTCGACTGGATCGTGATGCTGTACATCATTGTTCCGGGTCTGCTGCTGGGAGGCGGGCTCTACCGCGAGTTATGGACGAGCCCGCTTCCCGGATGGGCACAGTTCTTCCCGCTGCAGGCGGTGGTAGGCATCCTGCTCTTTATGTTCTCCGGCAGAGTTCTGCTGTTCCTTGAAGAGGCTGACGTGTTGTTTCTTCGGCAGCAGGGGGGATGGATGAAGGGCTTAATGATCAGAGGCATGGTATACAGCCATACGGTCTCAGCGATCAAGGGATTGGTCGTTACAGTGCTTGCGCTGCCAATCCTGGTCAGGGAACATGGGATAACCGGTATTGTTCTGGTGACCTTGCTGATGATTACAGCTGTATGCGCCTGGTGCGCGAATCTATTAACCGCTATGATTCGTTCCAGCTATAAAGGCTGGCGGAAACATGTGCTGACTTATATCGTACGCTGGCTCTCATTCGGGCTGCTGGCGCTGCTTGTTACATTTTGGCTTGAGTCCTACGTTGTACTGTGGGCAGCTTCCTTGATTCTGCTCTTGGTGCTGTTTCTTCTTAGCCGCAAGCGTCTTGCCATGCAAGGGACCTTCATCGCAGATGCGCGTGAGGATGCGAAGACAAGGATCCAGTTGACGGAGAAGCTGCTCATTCAAGCTGTCGGTAAACCTCCCAGCGTACGAAGTAAAACCTGGTTTATGCGCAAGTCCGGCCGGTTGTTCAAAGGTACGGCGGAGAAGAGGCTTGCCGATGCGGGGTTAAAGGCGATTTTGCGCCACTCTGAGAGCTTATTATTATATATTCAGATTACGCTGGTCGGCATCCTGGCCGTCTGGCTGCCGCCGACGATCATCAAAATCATCGTATATCTTGCTCTGGTATTGATGATGTCATATTGGCTGAATACAAGGTGGGCATTGTTCGCCAAAGCCGAATTTATGCAGGTGCTCCCGTTTACGAATCAGCAGCATCGTTCGGCTGGTGTTCTCGCGGTCCGAACCTTACTCGCTCTTCCCGCCTTTCTTTATTCGCTCATGACAGGGCTAACGCTTTTACAAGGGGGAATGGGATGGCTCGCCGCGCTTGTATTGACTGTGCTGGCTGTCATGGTCGCGCCCTCGCTCATGTCCTGGCCGGTCTACAAGGAGGAGAGACACCCGCAAGAATAATAAAAAGCGCGCTGGAATGCTCCAATGGATGGGGCATACAGCGCGCTTTATTTTAAGATATCAGAAAGTATAAACTTCGAAGCTTGTGACTTCCTGATATCGCAAGAAAAACTTCCTCTAACTGCGGTCTGTCATCTGTGAGAGTACGTCGATAGACGTTTTTCTTATTATTTGTTTATCACTGCGACTTCGGCTGCATGCTTGCCTGCCGTATAACCGGTTGCAAAAGCGGCCGTAATATTGTAACCGCCGGTGTATCCGTGAATATCCAGAATTTCACCACAGAAGAAGAGCCCGGGCATCAGCTTGGATTCCATGCTTTTGGGTTGGACCTCCTTGAGGCTGACGCCGCCGCCTGTCACGAAGGCCTCCTTCAGCGAACGGGTGCCCGAAGCGCGGAACGTGAACTTTTTTAGAATGGAGGCAAAGGTTGTCAGCGCCGTTTTGGAGATACCGCTGCAGATCATGTCGCTGTCGATGGACGACTTGGATAGCAGCAGGGGGATCATTCGTTCCGGCAGCATGCCCTTGAGCACGTTTTTGATGCTCTTTCTTGGCTCATCCTCCAGTCGCCCTTTGAGCTCGGCCTCAAGCTCCGTTTGGGAACGGTCGGGGAACATATCGATGCCCATGTCCACATTCACGATATCAAACTTCCGCTGCACCTGGCGGATGAACTGACTGCAGCGCAGCGCGATCGGACCGGACACTCCGAAATGGGTGAACAGCATATCTCCCCGGTGGGCAATCACTTTTTTTCCTTTCGGATTCCAGACGGACAGCTCAACATCCCGCAATGACAAGCCCTGCAGCTCTTTAGAGGCAATAAAAGGCTCGGTGGAGACGATAGGCACTTCAGTTGGATACAGCTCCGTGATGGTATGTCCTGCCGCCTCAGCCCATGGATAGCCGTCCCCCGTGGAACCGGTTTGAGGCACGGATTGTCCACCCGTTGCAATAATCACGCAGGAAGACTTGATTACTTCCCCGGATTTCAGCTCGACCCCGCCCGTCCGGCCGTTCGCATAGAGAACGCTCTTCACCGGACTGTTTGTCCGAATGTCAGTACCAAACTCCTTCACTTTGCCAATCAAGGCATTCACAACGCTCGAGGCTTTATCTGTCACAGGAAACATGCGCCCGTTGTCCTCTTCTTTGAGGCGAATGCCAAGACCCTCAAAAAAAGACATGATATCCCTGTTGTTCCAATGCTGAAAAGCACTATATAAGAAACGGCCGTTTCCCGGGATGTTGGCAATCAATTCATCCTGTTCTTTGGCATTCGTCACATTGCATCTTCCGCCGCCCGATATGCCTAGTTTACGGCCTAGTTTATCTCCTTTATCGATCAGCAGAACAGAAGCTCCTCTTTCCCCTGCAGCCACGCAGGACATCAATCCGGAAGGTCCGCCGCCGACGACAATAATATCATAATCAAGCATGTTTGCTCATAGCTCCTTTGGGGGTATATCAATTAATAGATGAATCTTATTATATAGGATATTTGCGAATTATCCCAAACCTCATGAAAAGGACACAGGATGGAGTTTCCCCAGACTTCGAATGAGAAATTACAATATATTGTAATATGGTGTCGCCTATGCTTTAATCAGAAATATTAGATGCGTTGTCCAATTGAGGTGATCGATCGCTGTGCTGAGCCTATGGAAAGATATTTTGCTGCAAGTTTTGCTGTCTGGTACACTCATCTTTCATCTGCCGCTTCTCCTCGACAGACATCTAAAGTGCCTGAACAAGAAGAATCCGGATGATCTGCTTCGCTTTCGCCAACATATTGTCATTGCATGCGGAATCAGTACTGTATTATGCGTCTTGATCTCGGCTATGAACGATTATTACGTTCCGATCCATCTTGGCGTAATCCCGTTATTTTTAGGCATATTGTATGGAAGTCGGCGTTCAGGTCTATGTCTTGCAGCTATATATATCACAAGCTATGGGCTGATGAACGGCTGGTCCACGATCGGCCTCATTCTGTATATGCTGGTTCTAGGGTACTCGCTATTACCCTGGATTACCTCCAATTTCAAGAAAGGCTCCATGACCGAAAAGATTTGTTGGCTGTGGAGCGCGCTTATTCCGGCTATGCTGATTATTGTAGCCTCCCACGCGATTGAAGGAAAGGTTAACCAGTATGCTCTGAATCCGGATACGATTCTGGTAACCATTCTGTATATGCTGATCGGTATTTTTTATTCTGGAATGATTGTGTACTGGATCGAATTAACATGTGAGCGCCTAGGCGCAGGTCAATACGATGTGAAGGTCAAAGAGTGGTCATCTTTAACAAAAATGATGGAGATGATTCCTTTAGGAATGGTTGCGGTGGATCGAAGCGGCAATATCATCGCCTTTAATCAACCGCTTATCCGCAGCTTTCGAAACGTCTTTCCTAATCTGACGACCAAGGATGTCATCGGCAGACCATTATTTGACTTATTGGACGGCATGATTCAAAAGGAGCATCTGCGCAACCGGTTTCAGAGAGCTATGGATGGAATCGAAAGCACCGGCGAGATTATGCGAAGCGCTACCCGGGTATATTCCACCGGCATCTATCCACTTATACATAATGGGAACGGAGACATCTTGGGTGCGGTAGGAGTTATGGAAGACATTACGGAGCTGGAGAGGCTTCGCACGGAATTTATGAATGTAGAGCGTTTAAGCTTGGTTGGCCAAATGGCGGCAAGTATTACCCATGAGATTCGCAATCCGATGGCTGTTGTGCGCGGATTTTTGCAGCTGATGCAGGAGAAGAGTCCTGATACGCTGGACCATTATTACCGGATCGTCATGGAGGAGCTTGATCGGGCCAACGGTATCATCAGCGATTTTTTATCCCTGGCCCAAAACCGGGTGGCAGAAAAAGAAGAGTGTCACCTTCATGACATTATCCATGAGCTCAATCCGCTCTTGTGGGCCGACGCGAATTTGCGCGGACAGAGCATTGAGCTGAAACTCGGAACCGAAATTCCCCATCTGTACCTGAATACCAAGGAAATGAAACAGCTGATTCTGAATTTATGCCGAAACGGGATGGAGGCTATGGACGATAAGGGAACGTTGACAATTGAAACTCGGATGGAAGGAGATCGGGCGCAGCTGTACGTTGCGGATACCGGAATCGGCATCTCGGAGAATGAGCTGGAGCGCTTGTTTGAACCATTCTTTACGACGAAGAGCAAGGGAACGGGGCTTGGACTCGCCCTGTGCATGAGCATTGTACAGCGTCATCATGGAACCATTGATGTGAAGTCGAAGCTTGGCGAGGGAACGGTTTTCATTATTTCTTTTCCTCTTCACTCGTACCCGCAAGGTTTGCCGGAATCCCAGAGCGCTGCCGCTTTCGAATAAACAGATTGGTAATTAGGCATCATAAGGCAGAGCTTAGGGTAAAGGAGGGATTCGGATGAGTAAAAATGATTCCAAGCAACAAGAGCAGCAGGAGCGTGAAAACAAAGATCGCCGTGGTGAGCCCATCGTTGACAAGAAAAAAGATGGGGTAAACTATCCTGCTACCTAGTTCAACCAATGGAACATGAAAAACGGGCGGTATCCTATTTTGTGATGCTGCTCGTTTTGTATTTTCTTGCTTTCACTCTTTAGGATTGTATAATATAGATATCGATGAGCTGTTATAATTCGAACAATCTTGTTTATATAAGGAGTGAAGAGTTATGGGTATGTCTTTTGACCGATATATGCGCGATATGGTTCAACCGATGCGGGATGAGCTGACCAGCTTGGGAATCAAGGAACTGACAACACCTGAAGAGGTAGAGGAAGTTCTTCCTACAGCGAAAGGTACAACGCTGGTCGTTGTAAACTCCGTATGCGGCTGCGCAGCAGGGCAAGCGCGTCCTGGTGTAGCCATAGCGCTTGAGAACCAGGTGAAGCCGGATCAATTGTTTACCGTGTTCGCCGGACAGGATAAGGAAGCAACGGCTAAAGCACGTGAGTATTTTGCTCCGTATCCTCCATCCTCCCCATCGATTGCTCTGTTGAAGGACGGGGAATTGGTGCACTTTATTGAGCGTCATCAAGTGGAGAATCGTTCTGCAGAAGAAATCGCGGCAGATTTGACCGACGCATTCAATCGCTACTGCCAGTAATCCGGCAGTTACATAGGCCCCGAAGCATTCGGCATATTCCGAAGCCGCGGGGCTTTTGTTATAGATATAGAATTTATAAGTTATCTAGCTACGCTGATGCAACGCGGTCTGTCTTCTGAGAAAATACGTCTATAGACGTTTTTCTTTTATCAATGAAGTACTTCAGAAAGAGAGAACATACTGAAAGGAGTCATATATCATGAGCCTACAAGAACAAATTATCGCAGAGCTGGGTGTCAAACCTACCATTAATGTGGAGGAAGAGGTACGCAAGCGCGTTGACTTTCTGAAAACCTATGTAAAGAACTCGGGCACTTCCGGACTGCTGATCGCCATTAGCGGCGGGATTGATTCAGCCGTCGCTGCCGGTCTGTGCAAGCGGGCCACCGATGAACTCACGGAGGAGAGTGGCAAGGAATACAAGACACTCGGGGTGTTCCAGCCATACGGCGAGCAGGCTGATATTTCAGACAGCTATGCGACAGCGGAGGCCTTCGATTTGAAACATACCGTCGAGACGAATATCGAGGAAACGGTGAACGAAATAGCTTTGGAGGTTGAGCATGGCCTGAAAAATATCGGGGTCCATAAGCATATGAGTATTCCGGGTAAAGGCAATGTGAAGGCCAGAGTGCGTATGGTGGTACAATATGCGCTGGCATTCGAGCAGAATTTGATCGTGGTCGGTACGGATCATGCTTCCGAGGCGATTACCGGCTTCTATACCAAGTGGGGCGATGGAGCAGTGGACATTACGCCGCTGAGTTCCCTGAACAAGCGTCAGGTTCGTATGCTTGCATCCTATTTAGGAGTTCCGAAATCGATTCTGGATAAAGCCCCTTCTGCCGGCCTTTGGGAAGGTCAAACAGACGAGAAAGAGCTCGGAATCAGCTACGAGGATAACAGCGATTACCTGGAAGGTAAGACGATTGATCCTGATGTTCAGCAGAAACTCGAGAGTTATTACGTCAAAACCGCACACAAGCGCAATACGATTCCAGGCATCTAACATACGAATATCCAGGCAACCAGCCTTCCGGTGGAATAACCTCCGGAAGGCTAGTTTATTTAGCGCGGCACTAGGTATATATGATATTGTAGGTCGGTTTGAGAACGCCGTTGGCATATTGCTTCATATCGACCAGTTCGAGTTTTAGCCGCGGTTTGACACTGCCGAATAACGGAACCCCGTCACCAACCATTACCGGGTTTATCTTTAATACAAGCTGATCGATCAGTTGATGCTGAAGCAGGCTTCCTGCCAATTCCCCGCCGCCGCACAGCCACAGCTTGCCGTCTGTCTGTTGTTTAAGATTATGGATGTACGGGATGGCGTTCTCCTTGACTAATTCAACTTCTTCATTGGATTCGAATTCTAATGAGCGTGAGAATATATAATGCTTGAGTCCTTTGTAACCAGGCTCTCCTGGCTTAGCCCCCATCTTAAATCCAAACTCATACGTTTTACCGCCCATCAGCACAGCCTCAAACTCCTGGATTTCTGCCAAGAAGTCCGGAACATGCTCCCCATCGAATAAAAAGAGAGTTCGGTCGATCCTTCCATCCATCATGGCTTGATCGGCGATAAAATAGTCGAGCGAAACAGCCACGTGATAAATCAATGAGCCCATAATATGATTCCCCTTTCACCATGCTATTTTGTACAGTCTATATAGATGAAATTTGAAATACAACAAATTTATTTAATTCATGTTGTTGTAACACCGTTGGTCTCGCGTTGACGTACATCGACTGATACAATAAGTAAGAGTATATTTTTTGGACAGGAAGACTGGATCCATGAAGGAGAGCGGACGATTGTGATCTACGGAATCGGACATGATGTGCTGGACATGAAGCGAATGGAGATGTTGATGACAGGCCCGCATGGAGAAAGATTCATGAAGCGCGTGCTTACGCAGGGTGAGCAGGTCATTGCCGCCGGTAAGGGGGCGAAACGGACGGAGTTTGTTGCCGGGCGCTTTGCTGCCAAAGAGGCGATATCCAAAGCCTTTGGCTCCGGAATTGGAGGTATACTCGGGTTCCGTGACATAGAAGTGCTGCCGGGTGTTCTTGGCAGGCCTGAGACTCGACTATCCCAGGAAGCCTGGGATCGCCTCGGAATGGAGGAGTCCGCACATTATGCGATTCATTTGACGATTTCGCATCAGACCACGCTGGCTTCCGCTTTCGCCGTGGTTGAGAAGATAAAGTAAGGTTGACGAAGGAGATTACTTATAGATGCATAATACGGAACACAAACAATACTTCAGCCAAGAGCTGCTGGATTGGTATGAGATCAACAAAAGGGATTTGCCATGGCGCCGGCATCGTGATCCCTACTATATATGGGTATCTGAAATTATGCTGCAGCAGACCCGGGTGGACACGGTAATCCCATATTTCCACCGGTTTATCGAGCGGTTTCCAACGATTCAGTCGCTTGCGGATGCGCCGGAGGACGATGTGTTGAAGTGCTGGGAGGGCCTTGGCTATTATTCCCGGGCACGCAACCTTCAGGCTGCCGCAAGGCAGGTGACAGAGCAGTATGGGGGCGTTATGCCGAGCGGCAAAGATGAAGTGTCGGGACTTAAAGGCATTGGTCCATATACCTCGGGTGCCATTCGCAGCATTGCATTCAATATTCCTGCCGCAGCAGTGGACGGTAACGTCATGCGTGTGCTGTCCCGCTATTTTTTGATTGAAGAAGATATTATGAAAGTGAAGACCCGCACCAAGATGGAGGAGCTGGTGCTGACGCTGGTTCCGGATGGGCGAGCATCGGATTTCACCCAGGCGTTGATGGAACTGGGGGCGTTGATCTGTACGCCGAAGTCCCCCAAATGTCTGGTATGCCCTGTGATGGAGCATTGTACAGCACGGTTTGAGGGCAAAGAGGAGTCCCTTCCTATTAAGACGAAGGCCAAGCCGCCACGTCCTGAATACCGCCTCACGGCCATTGTAGAAGGCTCTGGCGTGCACGAAGGGAAGATTCTGATCCGCAAGCGTCCATCCACCGGTTTATTGGCAGGGATGTGGGAGCTGCCGCATGTGATCGTGTCGACCGAGGGGAGCGGCGTACCGGCCGTGATGTCCGAGGAGACGGCGATGAGCCGCTTGCGTCATGCCTTGCTGGAGGAAGGAGTTCCGATCCTGCCGATGGGCCATGTGATGGACGCCGAGCATACCTTTAGCCATATTCAATGGCATATGGGCGTGTACCGCTGTAAATGGCAGGATGTGCCGCCGGAAGCCCTGGAAGTAGCAGAGAGTGCAGCGGCATATGAGACAGGCGAAGAGAGCTTTCGCTGGATTCACGTTCATGACATGGAACGCTACGCATTTCCGAATGTGTTCATTCGGATTCTGAACTCGTATTTCTCATCTTAAAGCCGTATTTCCCTTGCAATGGGAGATATAATGTTGAAACGGCTTGTAAGGAGTAGTGGAGATTTTGCATAGCTGGAAGAATGCGCTTCTTTACATTTTTGGCATCGGGGTTTCCAATCTGGGAAACTGGATCTATCTGGTCGCGATTAATTTGCTTGTGCTGCATATGACAGGTTCTCCTGCGGCAGTGGCTGGATTGTTTATCATCCGGCCGCTCGCAACCCTGTTTACCAACTCCTGGGCGGGCAGTATTATTGACCGGGCGAATAAGCGCAGGCTTATGATCACCACCGATGTGATCCGAGGGGCTTTGATTGCCCTTATCCCCTTCATGTCCTCGGTTTGGGGCATCTACTGTATCATGTTTCTGATTAACGTTGCGGGGGCTTTCTTCGGGCCTACGTCCATGACATATATAACGAAGCTGATCCCGGCAGAGGAACGAAAGCGGTTCAACGCATGGTCCAGCTTTACGACATCCGGCGCGGTGCTGCTTGGACCCGCTATATCCGGTCTATTGATCGCTTATACGGACATTCGGATCAGCATCTTCATCAATGCCGTATCTTTCTTCATCTGCGCGCTTGTCATTTACTTCCTTCCCGATGTGGATGGAAAGGAAAGCGCAGGCAATGGACGGGATGCCATCACAATGAAGACACTGCTTCAGGACTGGGCTGCGGTTATTGATTTCGGGAAAGCGGCGAAGTATTTTATGCTTGTATACTCGTTATTTCAATCTGCCATGCTGCTAGGCTTCGCGCTCGATTCCCAAGAGGCAACCTTCATTAAACAGGTGTTGCTCCTCGGCGACGAGGATTACGGACTACTCGTCAGCGTAGCCGGAGCTGGGTATTTGGCCGGCTCAGCGGCTGCGTCTCTAACTGTCAAATGGCTATCATTGCGCATGTTTATCGGGGCTGGTGTGCTTCTATCGAGTGCCGGGTATATGATCTTCTATGCCGCATCCGGCCTCCTGACGGCCGTTATCGGCTTTATCGTGTTTGGTTTCTTCTCTTCGTATGCGAATGCGGGATATACTACCTTTTTTCAAAATCAGGTGCCTATTGATCTGATGGGGCGCTTTACGAGCGTGACCCGCTTATTGGAAGGGATGCTGCAGATTCTCTTAACACTTCTGCTCGGTTTTGCCGCCGATGCCTGGCCGCTGCAGGCCGTATGCCTGATCGGTGCAGGTGCAGCCGTCCTGATCTCGGTCATTCTGCTGGTGGTCATCTATGCACCATCCAAGGTCCGCCATTATGAGTCAGGCTCTGCAGCAGCGGTAAATAACACGTAACAGCATGATATAGATATAGAGAAAGGCTGCTTTCGCAGTAGACAGGGTCTACAGCTGAAAGCAGCCTTTTTTGGTATGATATCGGTTTTTAGTTAAGCGATATTATTTCGCGTTATCGTAACGTTTGCCGACTTCTTCCCAGTTCACTACATTCCAGAATGCGGAGATGTAATCAGGGCGTTTGTTTTGATATTTCAGGTAGTAAGCATGCTCCCAAACGTCCAGGCCGAGGAGAGGTGTTTGACCTTCCATGATCGGGCTGTCTTGGTTCGGTGTGCTGGTTACTGCCAGTTTGCCGTCTTTAACAACGAGCCAAGCCCAGCCGCTGCCGAAACGGGTTGTAGCCGCTTTTGCGAAATCTTCTTTGAATTTATCAAAGCCGCCCAGTTCACTGTTGATGGCATCAGCCAAAGCGCCAGTCGGTTGTCCGCCGCCGTTTGGTCCGATAACTTCCCAGAACAGGGAGTGGTTAGCATGGCCGCCGCCGTTGTTGCGAACCGCTGTGCGGATGCTTTCCGGTACAGCGTCAAGGTTAGAGATCAGATCCTCAAGGGATTTGCCTTGAAGCTCAGGAGCGTTCTCAAGAGCAGCGTTCAAGTTGGTTACGTAGGTATTATGGTGGCGATCATGGTGGATCTCCATCGTTTGTGCGTCGATATGAGGCTCGAGCGCGTCGTTTGCGTAAGGAAGTGCTGGTAATTGAAATGCCATAGTAAAAACCTCCTGTAAATTTAGTTTTTGGTTATGATGAAAGGGTCTTCCTTCATCAGGAAGTCTTTATCATCCCGGAGACGTAATATGTAATCCGGCTACACTACATATATTAAACCGTTTTGGGTGATTAAATCAACTTTTATGTTTGAAAAGTCCGAGAGGGCTGATTTATTGCATGAACGAAAGTTGTGACATCGAAAATTAATGGAAAACTTTTCTGTGAAATTTGTCGTTATATATATAGTCTTGAACAAATCTATGATCGAAACGTCGATATAGAAGGGATATGTCGAGGTAGAAAGGAGTCGGTACATAACATGAATAGTACAAAGCTCAGAGTGACTGCCATTCTGATGGCTGCCATTCTGGCTGCGGCACCGCAAGTGGAAGCTGCAGCAACTAAGACACAGCCATCGCAAATCACGAAGTCGACTGCACAGAAGGGTGCAGCTTTGGCCTGGAGCGTGCAGCTTGGGAACAACGTCACAGCAAAGCTTGACCATGCCGACGTATGGCAGCAGACCGGCACGAATGTGGCGGTATTTACACTGACTTATAAAAACGGGGGGAAAAGCGCAGCGCGCCTGGTATCTTATTTTCCCAAGGTGGTGCTTCCCGGCGGTTCCGTGACGGCGGCCAATCCCATATCCAAGGATCTGGCCAAGAAGAAGGTAGAGCCCGGGCAAAGCCTGAGTGTAACCTACTATGCGAAGACCGAGAGCAGTTCCTTGTCCGGCATGAAGCTGGTGATGGACGTATGGAATCCGCAAGTCAAAGGCTACCTGCAGCGTGTCGGAACGTACAGAATGCCCGCCAATTATACAGCAGCCGTACCATCTGGTTCGACCTCCAAGCTGAATCTGGGCGGCACTCCGGTTACCGTACAGGCTGAATCACTGGAGATCATCAAGTATGACGGCAAAGTCATCGCCAAAGTCGGGATGTATATGACGAACCATGGTGGAAAGGTATGGAATGATCGGGGGTTCGAACCGTATTTGGCGACGGCAAGCGGCAGTTCGTTCCTTCTGCGTCATGAGGCAGGGGCTGAGGGTGTGCCTGTTCAGCCGAAAGAAAAGAAACTGGTTTATTACATAACAGAAGTTCCCTCTTATCTTAAAACGACCGGTTTGCATTTCCTGTGGACCGAAAACGATGAAACGCTGAAGCTGTCATTGCCAGTCGCATCCTTCAAGCTACCTGCGGCAACAGCTCCAAAGTGGGATGTTGCGGCGGGCGCGGCCAAGAAGTTGACCATCAAGGGGATTCCGGTCGATGCCAGAATCCGCCAAGCTTCGCTGCGTGCCTCAGGGGGGCAGGGCATATGGAATATCGAGATGGCCTTCAAGAATAAAGGAAAAAAATCGGTGGAGGTTCCGGCCTACGAATTTGCGATTAAAGCATCCGAAGGCTCCTTCCATCCTTACACTCCGGATAACAAAGCGGGTTTGACGCTGCGTCCCGGGGAAGAGAAAACGATGGTGATGGAAATAACGCTCCCGCTAGATCTCAAGCAGGACCGATTGAAGCTGCAAATGATCGGGACATCTGGACCAGCCAGCTCATCTAAACCGCCGGCGAGCTCGGGTGAACCGGCCGGTGAGCCGACCACCGAGGTCCAGGAGTCATTGACCCTGCCGATTGCATACTTTGCCATCCCTTATCAAACGGAACGCAAATCATCTATCGGTGTGGAGTACGACGCGCAGACAGCCAAAGGATTTGCGTACACGCTGGAATCCATCCAGCGCCTGCCATGGCAGGATCAGGATCTGATCGTTGCAAAGCTGCGTCTGCGGAATACGCAGGAATCCAAATCGCTGCCGCTGCCTGAGCTTAAAGTGAACGTCACAGCGGACGAAAAAACAAGTCTGGCTGGTTCGGAGGTTATTGCGGAGGAGCAGGGTTCCCTGATTTCCCCGGGGTCATCAACCGAGGTATATGTCATGGCCCGGATCCCGTATACCAAGGATATCCGTTCGCTTCGCTTCGAGCTGTTTACGCAGCAGGATACGGCCAAAACGTCGTTCCTTACCATGACCACGTCCGGCATGACGCAGTCGATCAGCACTTTGGAGAAAGGGAAGCCGTATACCGTTACCGCGATTGGTAAGCGCGCAGAGGCGCAGGAACGGCGGACGGTCATCTATGAAGGTGTGGACTCCGATATTGTCTATTCCGAGTTCTTGCTGACCAGCAATGAACAGCGCCGCGTCCAAGCAGCGGTGCTGAAGGGGTATTTCCAAAGCACGGATGGAAAGATCTATGAAGCGGAAACCATTCAGCCTGAAGCCTCGCTTCAGCCGGGGTCCAAGCAGTCGATTGTCTTTTGGGCCAGAGTGCCGAAGGGGGCTGCAAGCGAACTGGGGCTTGCTCTGGGTACGGCGATGACCGGAGGCAAGCTTGCTGAAACGGGTAAAGATGCTACCGGTGTCATGGGCATGAAAAAATTGATGCTGAATCCGATCAGACCTGCCATAAGCTCCGGACTGACAAACCTCGATTGGTATCCTTACCACGTTTCGGTTACGAAAGCGGTAGGACATCTGCAGGAAGGCAGCTCATCCATTCCGCTGAATATCACGATTGATGTGAAACGCAGCGAGAGCATCATTGCGGCGGACTCTGGCCACAAGCTGATTTTAATCATCAAGGACAACCTCGGGCAGACACAGGAGCGCACGCTCACGCCAGGAACCGATATTCAGGTCCCAGGCACCCGGTCGATGTCGATCGAGCTGTCGGATGAGCAATACAAAAAACTTCGAGGCGGTTGGTTTAACTTGACCCTGGTGGATGAATTCCAGAATGAGCGGATCACGCTGGGCAGTCAAAGCTACAATCTGATATTCACGCCTACAGCAGTTCCTGACGAGGAGAGTTAAATTAAGAACCGGAAAGGAATAGCGAACATGTTGCGTTTGGAAAATGTATCGCACAGCTTTAAGAACGGTAACGAAGTATTAAAGGTGCTCCATAATATCCAGTTCGAAGTCCAGAAGGGGGAGATGATTGCCCTGCTGGGCAGCTCCGGGTCGGGCAAGTCTACGCTGCTCAACTTGATGGCAGGACTGATGAAGCCGACGGAAGGCCATATTTATATTGCCGATCAGGATATTGTCAAGTACGGGGAAAACAAGCTTGCTGTCTTCCGGCGCAAGCATATCGGCTTTATTTTTCAGGCCTATGAACTGATCCCAACGCTCACGATTCGTGAAAACGTGGAGCTTCCCCTGGTCTTTCAATCCGTTTCTCCGTCCAAGCGCCGGAAGAAAGCGATGGAGCTTCTGGAGATGACGGGAATCGGTGATAAGGCTTCACTGTACCCGTCCCAACTGTCAGGCGGACAGCAGCAGCGCGTTAGTATTGCGCGCTCGTTGATTACCGAGCCTTCCGTCATTTTTGCGGACGAGCCGACGGGTAACCTGGACACCAAAACGGAAGAGGAAATTATCCGAATCATGATGGCGCTGAACGAGTCCATGAAAACGACATTTGTCATCGTTACTCACGAGATGGAAGTCGCTGCCCAAATGAAAAAAACGATTATGCTCCGTGACGGTTATCTGGTTCAGCCGGAGGACTATATAACGCCAGCAGCAGGTCAACGGGGGCCAAACGGCCTCTCGTCCCTGCCTGGGGTCCCGGTTCATACGGAGGGGGCAGGTGAGGTCAGCTGATAATTTTAGACAGCATACGGCTGGCATGGGGACAGATTAAACGTCGTAAAGTGGTGACGGCCCTGTGCATGACCGGTATTTCGATTGGATGCGCGGCTATTATCGTAGCGATCAGCATTGGCAACGGTGCCCAAAGTTATCTGGAGACGGAAATTATAGGCGGTATGAAGCTTGACGAAATTACGGTGACTCCACAGGGCTCAGGCGGGCAAGGAGAAAGCAGCGGCCCCGCGGCCGGAGCTGACCGGGGATTGCTGACGGATGATAAAGTTCAGGTGATTCAGGGCTTTGATCATGTCAAATCCGTTATAGCCTCCAAGCAGCTCGGGTATTTTAGAGCCATTTCGTCCGATAACCTGATCAACGACGGCTTCAACGTCGTGGCCGTGGACCTGTCAAAGCTCAAAGAGCAGGGGAACAGGTTCAAGGAAGGTGGCGCGCTTGAACAGATCGGTGCCATGGTGCTCAATTACGGAGCAACAACCGGATGGAAGGATGCAGAGACGAGCGAAAGATTAATGAATATGATCAATAGCGATCCCAACAATCCGAAGATATGGGAAGAATATCAGATGTATGAGAGCACCGTATCGGAAATGAACGGTAAAAATATTCAGCTGGAGCAGATGGACGCTGATAAGAAGCAGCTTAGCCCGGCGCTTTATGTTGGAGGCGTGCTGGACGTGCCTACGGGAAGAGATGCCCAGTTTGCGATCTACGATCGTCAGGCCTATATTTCCTTTGATACGGCGGAATGGCTAACAAACAGTTTGAAACTGCAAAATGGGACAGCTTCCAAACAGCGGGTATACGATAATCTAACCGTCAAAGTTGATGATCTGCAGAATATTAAACCGCTCGAGGATTTGATCTCAAAGCTCGCGCTGAATGCGAGCGACAATCTTGCTATGCGTGATCAGGTCGCTTCCCAATTGGATACATTCAAAGCGATCGCTCTCGGCATCGGCGTATTTATCCTGTTATTGGCCTCGATATCGATCATCGTAGCGATGACGATGTCTACGCATCAGCGCCGTAGACAAATCGGCATCATGAAGGTCCTGGGGGCGAATATGCCGCAAATCCGCAACATGTTCATCGTAGAAGCCAGCCTGCTCGGTTTGCTTGGCGGATTGCTTGGCATCGTATTCGCATTTTTGATCATCAAGGGGCTAAATTCATTCATTATGGCTTCAGCGGGCATGTCAGGGCTGCAAATTGCGGTTACGCTGGAGACGCTGCCCATCGGCATTGCATTCGCTGTGATGACCGGAATCTTCTCAGGGATCTATCCGGCGATCAGTGCAGCTAGAACGAATGCACTTCTGGCCATTAAGCGGGATTAGGATAATGAGTTTCGGAAAGGAAGCTAAATCGGTATGATAAAAAAAATCATAAAATGGACGGTTATCGTTGCCGTGCTGGGCTTGGTGGGATATTGGGGATACGGACAGGTGAAACCGAAAGAACCCGAGATTCCCATGATGGAAGAGCCGCAGGTCATCTCATTTCCCGTAACCGAGGAAACCATCGTCTCGACCGTGCAGGTCAAGGGAACGTCCGAATACGGGCGGGAGACCAATGTGTACGCACCTTTTGAAGCGAAAGTGGAGTCATGGAACGTAGAGAACGGCCAGCAGATCAAGAAAGGCGATGCGCTTTTTAAATTAGAGCAAACGGCCATTCGCCAGCAGCTTCAGCAGAAGGAAGCCGAGCTGCAGAAGCGGAAGCTGGAGAAGGAGCTGAAGGAGTTTACGTTAAATCAGGACCTCGATAGCGCCCCGACTTTAGCAACGGAGGCCGAACGCCTTAAAGTGCTGGCAGATCAGGAAAATGCTCGGCTGAGCAGTCAACTGGACGAGGTTACTAACGATATTGAGCGCCAGACGATGGCCGACTTGAATGACAGGCTGAAGAAAGCTACATACTTATCACCAGCAGCAGGCCTGTTTCTGTTCGACCCGACACAGCAGCGGCCGCAATCGGTGACGGCGAACCAGTATATCGGCAAAATCGTCGACCTGGATTCTCTTCGATTAGTGGCATTTGTCGGGGAAAACGATATATTCAGCATTAAGCCGGACATGGCGGTTGAGGTTAAGATGCCGTCCATCAAGGATCTAAAGCTGAAGGGAAAGGTGCTGGAAGTAGCTAAATTCGCCGAGACGACGGCCCAGGAGAAGCAAACTTCCCAGACACCACAGTTTAAGGTGATCATCTCGCTGCCGAAGGAAGATCGTTTAATCGGCGGCCTGACGCTGAACGGAGACATTGTAACCAAACGGAAGGATAAGGCGGTTGTAGTTCCTAAACTTGCCGTTATGACGGACGGAGGCGCCTCCTATGTCATGGTGGACAAGGGAGGCGGCCAGATTGAACGGCAGGATATCGAGACCGGCTTGCAGACGCTGGATAAAGTCGAGGTTTTGTCAGGGCTGAAAGTGGGCGACACCGTCGTTCTCCAGTAAGTAAATATCATGATCAAAAAACACAGCGTTCCTCAGAGGCACATAGCCGAGAGGACGCTGTTGTTTTTTACTACATGTCTTTATCCTCGGTGGAACTGGAGAAGGTTGGTTATTTTATCGAAGTATAAATCTCAAATAAGAAAGAAAACCACTGGAAATTAATGGGCCTATTTTAACAGTGAGATAATGGTTTAGCAGCAGGAAACAAACCTGGCATTCAACAAAAAAATGGAATTTTATCCAGCTAAAATACTGAAAACGCTTCCTATAAAGCGCTTTCAGAAGAAAACTCGTGAATTTACGAGAAAGATGTGGTTTAATGGACAAGGAAAGAGGATTTTCGGGTTTTTTGTAGTAATATAAATGTCAGGTTTGCGTAAACGGAATACTAGATTTTTGTAAACCGGGTAAACCGCATCATGCTAACGAAAAGGGAGATTTTGAAATGCATGTTCGTTCCTTTCAGTTGAGTGACTGTAACCCCGTAACCGAGCTACTTCAGATTGCTTTATCGGAAGAATGCTACGAAAACACGATGGAGCCCTTCTCCAGGCAGCTAGCTTGGGATTCCGATCTGATTATGGTAGCTGAAGAAAACGGTGAAATCGTTGGTGCCTTAATCGGTACGATCGAACGCAATCATGGTTGTTATTACCGCATTGCCATTCATCCCGACTATCGTAGAAAAGGGATTGGCAAATCTTTGATTTCGGCAATGGAACAGCGTTTTCAATCACGGAAAGTCAGTCGGATTATGGTAGCCGGAGACGAGCACAACGCCGCAGCCATGCCATTTTATGAAGCCATGGGATACGGTGCCAGCCAAATCCTGCGGTCGTTCCAGAAGCTCAGTATCCTTGGTCAATAGTCGTAATGACAAAAGCGGTACATACGAGCGACGCAAACGGCGGCTTTAAGCTTCGACAGAGATAAGAAACGACATTTTTTCGATATGAAGCATATCTTTCAGCCGTTGCAAATGGGTGGGAGATATGCTTTTCTATTAATGTACCTTTTTTTGAAGGTGCCGCCTTCGTTTTCCGGAGGTGAAATCGAAGTAAAGTAGGTGTAGCATGGGACAAGTGATTTCTCCGGATTCAACTGAGCATGGCGTGAACAACGAACCTCAGAATCAACCTGGCAAGAAGAACGGCTGGGCTGCCGAGCTTTGGGATTGGGTAAAGACGATTGCGATTGCATTTGTTATTATGGTGCTTCTAAATATGTTTGTGTTCAACCTGTCTATGGTTAAAGGTGAATCTATGCAGCCGACACTGGTAGCATCGGAGCGGCTATTTATTAATAAAGTGGTATATCGCTTTTCAGCACCGAGCCATGGCGATGTTATTGTACTTAAGGACCCGAGTGATGGCCCGGATAAGAAGGAGTTTCTGGTAAAACGTGTCGTGGGCGTACCTGGAGATACCATTGAGGTAAAGGACCAGAAGCTGTACGTAAACGGGGTTGCAAAGCAGGAAGGATATACCGATGTCCCGATCGAGGATCCTGGCTTTGAGCCTATAGTACTGGAAGAGGGTAGATACTTCGTTATGGGAGATAACCGCCATCTCGGAAAGAGTAAGGACAGCCGCATGTTCGGCAGCGTGAAGGAAAGCGACATCGTAGGCAGAGCCGAATTTATTTTCTGGCCGTTGTCCGAGATCAAAAAGCTGTAGCCTGAAAGACAGAACATCATCCCAGAAAAGGAGGCGCTGGAGAATGACCTACACACTCGGCTCGTACGCTCCTCCGCCTTCGGTATGGGAGGAGCTCAAGCAGGAGCTCAAGGCCGCTGCGCCGGAGCTTGGGATTGATGATATCGGCTTCGCTTCGGCGGAGCCGTTCCAATCCCTAAAGGGAATTTTGCAAAACCATCGGGATATGGGATATGAGTCCGGCTTTGAGGAGTCGGATCTGGATAAGCGGGTTACTCCCGCACTCCCTGGCACGGAGCCGAAGTCCCTGATCGCCATCGCCATAACCTACCACTCCAAGATGGAGAACCCGCCCAAATCGGAGCCAGGTAAATACAGGGGGATTATGGCGCGATCAGCTTGGGGAAGGGATTATCATCAGGTGCTCCGGGAGGCCATGAGCCGTCTCGAGGAATACATTAAAGAACGCGTGCCGGATGCGAAGCTTGAAAGCATGGTGGACACCGGCGCGCTTGTCGACCGGGCGGTTTCGCAGCGAGCCGGGATTGGCTTTAGCGCCAAGAACTGCTCCATCATCTCCCCGAAATTCGGTTCCTGGATATTCCTTGGCGAAATGGTAACGAACATCCCGTTTCCTCCGGATACGCCGGTAACTGAGGATTGCGGGGAGTGCACCAAATGCATCGATGCTTGCCCAACCGGCGCCCTTGTCGGTCCCGGGCAGCTGAATGCTCAGCGCTGCGTTTCTTTTCTGACCCAGACCAAAGGGTTTCTGGACGAAGAGGCCATGCGCAAGATCGGCAACCGGCTGTATGGATGCGATACCTGTCAAATTGTTTGTCCGAAGAACCGGGGCAAGAACTGGACTCATCAAGAGGACTTCAAGCCCGATCCTGAAAAAGCCAAGCCTCTGCTCCTGCCCATCCTGGATATGAGTAACCGGGAATTCAAGGAGGCATTCGGAGATACGTCGGCCGCATGGCGCGGCCGAAAGCCGATTCAGCGCAATGCTGTCATCGCGCTTGGCAACTTTAAAGATATTTCAGCCGTACCGAAGCTGAGCGAAGTACTGCTGAAAGACCCGCGCCCGGAGCTGCGGGGAACCGCTGCATGGGCTCTGGGCCGTATTGGAGGCGAAGAAGCGTTGAACAACTTAGAGAAAAGCATGAAATCAGAAGGGGACTCCCAAGTACGAGATATGCTGCAGCAAGCCTTGAATAAACTGAATGAACCAAGTGAGGAAGAAGCGTCTGCCGTAGCTGGGGCTGCGGCTGATGCTTCCTCCGCTAGCACTCCTGTTGCAGGTTCCTCTAATGGGGACAAGCCGGGACAGGAAAGTCCTGTTATTCAGGGAGTCGAGCCGATGGCCGTCCCTGAGGGAGGACCGGAAATGCTGTATTACGATGAACTTCAATCTCCGATTGGACCGCTGACGGTCTGCGCAACGGAGAAGGGATTATGTCTTATTGAATTTGGCAGCTTCTATGTGAAAGAAGCGGTCATCCAGCAGTGGTCACGGACCTGGGCCGGTAACGGCGGCTATCAGCGTGACGAGGCAAGATTAGCTCCTGCGATCACACAGTTGAAGCAGTATTTTGCAGGGGAGCTAAAGGCGTTCGACGTACAGCTGGACATGCGCGGCACCTCATTCCAATTGCAGGTATGGGAAGCGCTGAAGTCCATTCCTTATGGAACGGTTTGTTCCTATAAGGATGTAGCCGAATCCATCGGGCGTCCTAAAGCAGTTCGTGCCGTAGGTGGGGCGAACAACAAGAACCCCGTTCCGATCATCGTGCCGTGCCACCGGGTGGTAGGAGCCGATGGAGCCTTGATCGGCTATGCCGGCGGTCCGGAAATCAAACGCACCTTGTTAACGATAGAAGGAGCCATGCCGGACCGGAAAGGGTCGTAGTTGATCAAGGCGTATCATCAGTCCTGTCTGCTGCCATGTATCTGTTATTTTCATTTGCTGTGATGAAAAGGACATGCTATGATAGGTTCGTGTATGCGCCATTAAATGGCAGATATTAGTAAAAGGTGGTCAAGTGATGGATATTGTCATTCCGATTATTACATTGATCGTGGGTCTGGTCGGCGGATTTTTCATCGGCGTATTCTATTTGCGAAAGCAATTGGAAAAGATGCAGAACGATCCGCAAATGCTGCAGAAGATGGCAAAACAAATGGGGTATAACATGAATAGCAAGCAGATGCAGCGTGCACAGCAAATGATGAAAAATCAGCCTGTTCCGGGTAAAGGGCAAGGCCGTAAACGCAAATCATAATGCAAGAAAGCCCACTCCCGTCTGAATGGATGACGGAGGGGCATTTCTATTTAAAAGGCCGCTAACAGCGGCTATAAGTTAACCGTTTGCTTTTTATATGGAACGAAAAAGGGGGATGTACTGTGGCAGGTGTAAAGGATTATGTAAACAATAAAGTCGGCGATAACCGAGAGCAGATCGAGTATCATGTAGAGCAAATATTGAAACTGATCGGTGAAGATCCCCAGCGTGAGGGACTCCTTGAGACACCGGCCCGTGTGACGCGGATGTATGAGGAGATCTTTGCCGGATACGAAGTGGATCCCAAGGATGTTCTCGGGGTTACCTTTGACGAGAATCATGAGGAATTGGTTATCGTGAAGGATATCGTATATTACAGCCAGTGCGAGCACCATATGGCGCCGTTCTTTGGTAAAGTCCATATCGGTTATGTCCCTAGCGGCAAAATCGCCGGTTTAAGCAAGCTGGCACGTCTGGTAGAGGCGGTTACCCGCCGTCTTCAGGTGCAGGAGCGCATTACCTCGCAAATCGCGGATATTATGGTGGAGGCGCTGCAGCCAAACGGCGTGATGGTGGTAGTGGAAGGCGAGCATCTGTGCATGTGCGCGCGCGGTGTGAAGAAGCCGGGCAGCAAGACGGTCACGTCAGCTGTACGCGGTACCTTCCAGAGTGATTCTGCACAGCGTTCGGAATTTCTGTCTTTGATTAAAGACTAATCATGATCCAGACAAATGAAAAAGGCTTCGCCCACGGAGGCGAAGCCTTTTTTTGTGCTTAATAATGAATGTGAACTCACAATAATCGATGTTGGGCAAGGGTTCCTCAAGAAGCGCCATCCACTTGTTTCATATATTGCACATACTGGATGAGTGCATGTTTTTGCTCCTCGATATCCCGGATGCGGCGGGACATCTCCATAAAGAAGGTTTCAATCTGGTCGCGCAGCACATTGGCGGATTGTCCCTTCCAATCCTGCAGACGGGCGTACATGACCCTTGCCTCCTGTTCGTCGGCTCGAACGGCTGCCAGCAGTCCTGACAGCTCGCGTTCGGCTTGAAGCAAATCATCAAGCTCCAGCAGAATCTCTCGACTCATCTCCATCCCTCCCGGTAGTTTTCGTATCGATGTTTATCCGCTGTTGTCGGTCCGTTCAAATAAATTCGCTTTGAATTTAATATATTGAACGATGTCGGTGGTATGCTGCAGATGCCATTGACTCATCGACATGATGGATGTATCCAGCTGCTGGACAATCGGCTGTAGACGCCTGCTGTGGCTGGAGAACATGTATTTGGAGAGGCGCTGCCGGATTCCCTGTAGTTCGGCATCACTTTGATGGGCGTGCGCTCTCCATTTCTCGGCTACGCTTCGCAGCTCGGCAGGGGTCACCTGAATGGTTCCAGCTGAGCCTCCTGCGGAGCCGGCTATGGCTGCCAGCGAGCCGCCCAACCCTAAGCCCAGATTGCTCAGCGGCCCGCCAAGGCCAAACAAGAGATCGCTATGGGCAGGGATTCTGGGCGAATCAACGACTTTGCCGGTAGCACCGTCATACAGGGGATTAGAAATGTAGCCATTCTCGAATCGATAGCGGTCAAGCTGATGATAATTGGGGCCGCCCAGTGTATTATCAATTTTTTCCTTTATGCTAAGCCCGTCATTGGCGTCTTTATAACTGGAGTCTATGTAATAGGTGGAACCGACGTGGCCATCGAAGCCGCCGAGCGCACCGCTGGCAATAATGTCGCCAGGATGGGCGAAATTAGTGATTTGAGAGTCGAATTCCCCGTTCTCTGCCTTTCTTCTGGCTTCAGGGGAGAGGCTTCCGATGACCGACGGAGCACTGAAGGTGACAGCCGACATGCCCGTATAGGCGGCAGCATATTGCGCATTGGCTCCCCCCAAGGAGTGACCCGTAAGGGTGAAATCAACGTCCTTGTATTTCTCCTTCATTTCCAGCGCATAATCCTCGGCTTGATACAATTGGTTGGTTCCCCATATATCCGTTTTTTTATCGATCTGTCTCGATTGTTCACCGAACCAATCCGTGACATCGTTAATCCCCGTGACTTCTTTGACTTTGTCCACATGGTCCGCCCAAGGTGGCCGAAATTCCGGGATTTTTCTTTTGATCTCTTCAATGCCAATATCCGCATCAGCCAAATAATCGGGGAGAGCATGGGATAAATCTTTGCCTGCCTCGGTGCCCCGGTATGCGATAACGGCCTGGTTCGTTTCCTTGTTGTAGAAAGTTACCGCATCAAAACCTGATATGCTGTTGCTCTTATAGTCCTCAAGGACCTCCCATCCAGGCAAGTCCTCAACGGTATCTTCTTTTTTCAGATCGAGATAAGCCGCTTCTGACATCAATCGGTATGTCTCGTCATCCACTTGCGGTGAACTCAAATATACTCCCTCCTTAACATGAATCAGCAGGATCAGAACATGTAGTTACAGCCAAAAGGCAGCCACAACCCATCACTCGCCCTTAATCGCTTTTCTGAGCTCCGGGTTCATCACGAAGTTGGATGTCTCGCCTGTGTTGAAATCAACGGATATTTTAAAGGTTTGTTCAGGATGATCTACGACAAACCCTTCGAGGTTGACCTTGTCCGCTACGATCGAAGGCATCATCTCTTCCTTGGTAATTTCTACATCCAAGTTGTATTTCTCTTTAAAATGCTGAACGGCTGTGGTTTTAGCCTTCGTTATGACTTCGTCCGAGCTGTCGTCTGTAGTGGCTTGGTTATTGTTCACGGGCTGGCATCCTCCAACAATTAAAATGATAAGCACAAAAGCAAAAATGAAAACACGTGATTTGAACCTACTGTTCACACTGACCCATCCCTTCAGTGGTGATGTTCTGCTCTTACCGGCACGCTGAATCTTGCAGTCTTAGTATGGATCGCATAATTTCTCTTCGTATCGCCTTAGGCCATACAGAGACTGCTTATCAAGCTTACTGTCATATCATAATCCAGCATATGGGAGCGTTCAACCGAATAAATAACCAGATATATGGTAAAAAAGACCTAACAATAGGGTCGGGTTACTCCCTAGCTTGAATAATCAAGTCCAATTCTGGACTCATGACCAAGTGCCCGGTTTCAAGAGTCTTGTGGTTTACGGATATATTGAAAGTCTGATCGGGATGCCCTATGACATATCCTTCAACATCAATTTCATCGGCTCCCGATCCCTTTATCCAATGTGCTCCAGTGTACAGAGAGTCACTGAATAATGATAAGCCCTCCTTAAACTCCATAATGAAGTAAGGAGGGCTATAGACATAATACCCAATATTAACCAATGTGAAGCAGCCCAGCTAGGTCTTGAATTAAAAAGGCTTCCATTTCAGCATGCTGGCATGCTTGAAGCGCTCCGCAACCTCCGGCCAGTAGACCACGTTCCACCAATCGTTGATGTAATCCTTGCGTTTATTTTGATGTTTAAGGTAATAGGAATGCTCCCATACATCCAGAGCGAGGAGAGGGACGACATCCCACTGGGAGAGATTCTGATGTTTCTCGGCCTGCAAAATTTCAAGTCGATGGCTGCGCGGACTCCATACGAGGATTGCCCAGCCGCCGCCTTCCACTTTGTCTGCAGCTTCGCTAAAGTGCTTTTTAAAGCGGTCGAAACTTCCAAAATCCTTCTTGATCTGTTGGGCTAGCTCCCCGCCAGGCTCGCCACCGCCCCGCGGGTTCATAATGTTCCAGAAGATCGTGTGCAGATAGTGGCCGGCACCATGAAAAGCCAGCTCGCGTTCCCAATGCTTCACCAGCTCGAAATCACCGCTTTTTCGGGCCTCCTCCAATTTCTTCTCCGCCTTGTTCAGACCGTCGACATAACTTTGGTGATGGATGTCGTGATGAATCCGCATGGTTTTCTCGTCAATATGAGGCTCCAGCGCATTATAAGCGTAAGGCAGTGGAGGAAGGCGGTGCCCGCCAATCGGAACAGCCTTGCCGCCGCTGTCTCCCATGCCTTGAATGGATAGCTCGGCCTCGGGAGGAGACGGCGGAGGAGACGTGGCCTCGTGTAGCGTCATCGACTGCATCGGCATATCCACATCCATGAATCTTTCCAGCGCTCCGGCGGAGTTGAGCGTCTCCAGCGTGTTCAGGAAGTATTCGGACTCCCGAATCACATGGTGCAGGACCGTGGCGGCGAGCGGAACTTTCTGAACAGCCTCACTATTCTCCTTCAATCCGTGGAGCTGGCGGATGAACTCTCTGGATTGCTCGCAGGAAGCACGCAACAGCTGCTCGACCTGGGCCAGCACTTGAGGTGAAGGAGGTGCGTCATAACGAAGAATGTGGCGCAGAAGTTCGTCTGCCGCTTTTTCCGTGTCAGCGAACACCACGGCCCATTGATCCAGCATCTTGACATAGACCGGCTCCAGATCCGGAACAATAGCTTTGATGAGCCCGGTATGCTTCCTTTCCTGATGTTTCCAATAGCGAATCTCTTCGAGTAATCGTATCGGGAGCTTCGCTCCGTAAATAAATAACATGTCCGTTCCCTCCAGTATCAGGTTCACTAAACACACTATATTCAGTTAGCGGCCTGTATTATGAGGAGGAAATTAAAAATCCCCCCGCTGCATCAAAGCAGCGGGGGGTGATGGGCCGTATGATCAATAAAGCATCAGGATTCATCCGGAGTTTCGAGTTTTCCTAGAAAGGTGGATACTCTGCGCAGATATTCTTTAGGGTGCTCACGGAAGATAAGCTCATGATGCGCATCCTCTACAATCCAGGAATCCGAATCCGTATGGGTCTGATTGGAAGCAATCTTCTCGGCGATCGGGTAAGGTGCCTTATCGTCTTTCGTTCCGTGGATGAACAAGATCGGGAACGGATAATCGTGCTTCTTCACCTCATTGTAAGGGATCTGATCCAGGCTTGTGCCGTTAAGCACCGGGAAGAGCAGCTCCAGAATCTCCAGGGACGGATGACGAGGGAGATTGATCTGGTTGTGAATATTATGGTAAAGCGTGTCCGGCTCCAATAAAAAGGCGCTGTCCAGAATCATGGCATCCACATCCTTGGTCTCAAGCCCTGCCTGTAGTGCGGTTCCGGCCCCCATGGAGAAGCCCCAGACGACAATTTGCTTCGCGCCGCGCTGCTTTACATGTTCAATGGCTCCAAGAAGCTGGCGTTTCTCTTCCTTGCCTCCGGTCGCCACTTCCTTGCTGGTCTGGGAGGCAAAACCGTAATCAAACATAAGCACATTAAAATTCATATTATGCGCATAATGGGCGAGATCGTACATCGGTACCCAGGTTTCCTCCCGATTGGCGCCATAACCATGGCTGAGCACGATGGTTTTAGAAGAATTCTCGGCCGGTATATACCAGCCATTTATATTTCGTTTACCGTCAATGGAGTGGAATGTGACATTCTCGTAATTCATATCTTTAGCAAGCTTGGGGTTAGAATAGAGTGGAGCAACCGTTGGATTCGACAAAACCCAAGCAATATAAGCATGAAGCGCAATAAAGCAGAAAACAAGGAAAAAAACGACAGATAATAACAACGCTAATATAATATGCTTTAAACGAACTAAGCCCGTCGACAGCTCGGCTGGCGTGTCATTTAATTGGGAGAGTGGGGCATTACTACCAGTCGTTGTGCTCATAAGTGGCCCCTCCTTACCATATAGTCTGGATATGTTTCGTTAACATGAAAGAGTTGAAATTATAATAATCGTATGCCCGGATGCCTATAAAGTCAATGCAAATCCATAGATTGTAAGACAACTGTAAAGTCCCTGTCTCGATGGTTTACTTTTGAGAAGAATTCTCATATAATTCTTGTAACCAGGTTTCATAGAATGAAACAGGAGAGGAGCTGGTCGGGATGGAAGATCGTAAATTAACGGTGCGTGCTGTAGAGCGGGCACTTGATATATTGATGTGTTTTACGAAAGAAAGTGAACTTGCCCTCACGGAGATTTCTTCCCTTATCGGATTACATAAAAGTACTGTACATCGGCTGTTAGCAACGCTGGAAGACAAAGGATTCGTTGTTCGTAATAAAGAAACGGAGAAATATCGGCTCGGCTTGAAAATATGGGAGCTGTCTATGCATCTGTCCCAAAGCGACGACCCGGCGATTCGCCTTTTGCCCGCGATGGAAGCCTTGCGGGATCGGCTTGGGGAAACGGTGAGTTTGTATTTAAGAGACGGTTCGGATCGTCTTCGGATTCAAGCGGTTCAGAGCAACCAGGGCATTCGGCGGGTCGCCCAGGTCGGAGTACGACTACCGTTGTCGGTTGGCGCCTCTAGCAAGGTTCTGGTGGCCTTTGCGCCACCGGCCGATCAGGAGGAGCTGCTGAATGCGCCGGATTGGCCGGAGTCAGTTGATAGGATCGTTTACCGGCAGCAGCTGGCCGAAATATTGGAGAAGGGATACGCGATCAGCATCGAAGAGCGCGAGCCTGGGGCCGCTGCGGTATCTGTACCGATTTTTGACCGGAATGGTCAAGTGGCGGCAGCACTGTCGATGTCAGGGCCAGTCACCCGTCTGTCAGCGGAAACGCTCCGCGAACATGCGCCAATCCTGATGGAGGCGGCACGGGAAATGGGAATGATGATTTAATTCATTCTATTGCCGGAGTGCGGACAGCATCACTATAAGTTATTGAATGACCGGGAGGCTCCATGTGATACAGCCGCCCGGTTATTACTATGCGAGGGTAACCGTTCGAAAACGGGAACGAAACGAAACAATACGAGACGAAATATGCGAAACGTTACGTTACATGGCAAGGCCAAAGGATATAAGGGAAGGGGTTTCAACCAACAAAAAGACCGCTCCCTACAATCTTGGCGATTGGGGAAACGGTCCTTTTGTTGTGATGGCTCAACGATATAATAGGTAAGCGTCGCTTAGGTCAGCTTCAGATTCTTTTCCTTCATTTTCTGATTGAGGATCTCTTGGAAGGTGAGGGGTTTATCTTTCGCTTCCTCTCTTTTGGGTGCAGCCACCGGCTGCGGCCGTTGGTATTGATATTGGAGCGATGTCATCGTATGTATTTTGATCATGGGTACCTTCCTCCTAGGTCTGGATTTCCGCGAATGTTTTTTACCCATTAACCTCCATGGCATCATTCGAAACGGAGTTTCCAATATTCAGGAAAGAAGTACCGGAAAATAACAAAATCCCCATCATCCATGCGCGGATGATGGGGATTTTTTACTAAGGCCAAATCACCTATAAGAATGCCTTATTGGTTCGATGCGATCATTTGACGCAGTACCGTTTGGAGGATACCTCCATTATGGTAGTAATCCACGTCCACCATGCTGTCGAGACGGGCGATAGCTTGGAACTCGAATTGGGTTCCGTCTTCGCGCGTAGCGATAACCGTCAATTCCTGGCCTGGCTTCACGTCGTTGCTGAGGCCCAGGATATCGAATGTCTCGCGGCCGTTCAGCCCAAGGCTCTTCCAGCCATGACCTTCTTGGAACTGGAGCGGAAGAACGCCCATGCCCACCAGGTTGGAGCGGTGAATACGCTCGAAGCTTTCAGCCAGGACAGCTTTGACACCGAGAAGATAGGTACCTTTTGCCGCCCAGTCACGGGAGCTTCCTGTACCGTATTCTTTACCTGCGATAACGACGAGGTTCTGTCCGCCTGCTTGATAATTCATCGAAGCATCATAGATGGACATCACTTCATCCGTTGGCAGGTAAGTCGTTACGCCGCCTTCCGTACCTGGAGCTACCTGGTTACGGATCCGGATGTTAGCGAAGGTACCGCGCATCATGACTTCGTGGTTACCGCGGCGGGAGCCGTAGGAGTTGAAGTCTTTGCGTTCAACGTTGCGGTCGCTCAGATATTTGCCGGCAGGGCTGTTGGTTGCAATGTTACCCGCTGGGGAGATATGGTCCGTTGTAACGGAATCGCCCAAGAGAGCAAGCACGCGTGCTTCTTTGATGTCCTGGATGTCGTTCAAGCCGTTGCCGAGGCTTTCGAAGAATGGCGGGTTCTGAATGTAAGTGGATTGATCGTCCCACTCGTACAGCTCGCCTTCAGGAACAGGAATCTTGTTCCAACGCTCATTGGCGGTGAACACATTCTCGTACTTTTCACGGAAAGCGTCAGGGCTAACGGCTTGACCGATCGCTTCGCGGATTTCCGCGCTCGTTGGCCAGATGTCTTTCAGATATACAGGCTCATTGTTCGGATCGTAACCGATCGGCTCGTTCTGCAGGTCGATGTTCACTGTGCCTGCCAGGGCGTAAGCCACAACCAGCGGCGGCGAAGCCAGGTAGTTGGCTTTGACTTGAGCATGCACGCGGCCTTCGAAGTTACGGTTACCCGACAATACGGCGGCTACCGTCATGTCGTTGTCGGTAATCGCTTCGCTCACTTCATCCGGCAAAGGACCGGAGTTACCGATACAAGTTGCGCAACCATAGCCTGCAACATAAAAGCCGAGAGCTTCAAGGTAGTGCAAGAGACCGGACTTCTCGAGGTAGTCGGTTACGACAAGGGAACCTGGAGTCAAGCTGCTCTTCACATAGCCGGGCTTTGTCAGGCCGCGTTCAACGGCTTTCTTCGCCAGGAGACCTGCGCCGAGCATAACGCTTGGGTTTGACGTATTTGTACAGCTGGTGATGGCTGCGATAACAACCGCACCCGTTCCCATTTCACTGGTAGAGCCGTCTTTATGATTGACTTTAACGGTTTCCGCAATTTTCTCATCGCTGAGGCCGTATCCGCCTTTGTCGATTGGCGTACGGATGATATCGTTAAAGTTTTGTTTCATGTTGGTCAGCTCGATACGGTCCTGCGGACGCTTTGGTCCAGCCAAGCTTGGTACAACCGAAGCGAGATCCAATTCGATTACATCGGAGAACTCAGGGTCCGGCGTATCTGCCGTACGGAACATGTTTTGCGCTTTATAGTAGCTCTCCACGAGTTCAACCTGCTCGTCGGTGCGGCCCGTATTGCGGAGATAAGCCAGGGTTTCACTATCAACCGGGAAGAATCCGATGGTAGCGCCGTATTCTGGAGCCATGTTGGCTACCGTTGCACGGTCAGCCAGGCTGATGTTAGCAAGACCCGGTCCGTAGAATTCTACGAATTTGCCTACAACGCCTTTCTTACGGAGAAGCTCGGTTACCGTTAGGGCAAGGTCGGTCGCTGTTGCGCCTTCCGCCAGGCTGCCTGTCAGCTTGAAGCCGATAACTTCAGGTGTTACAAAATACAGCGGTTGGCCGAGCATACCGGCTTCCGCCTCGATACCGCCTACGCCCCAGCCCACAACGCCAAGGCCGTTGATCATGGTTGTATGGGAGTCCGTACCTACGAGGGAGTCAGGGAAGACAAGCGTCTCGCCGTCAACCGTCTTCGTAGCTGCTACGGAAGCAAGGTATTCCAGGTTAACCTGGTGAACGATACCCGTTCCCGGAGGAACGGCGCGGAAGTTGTTGAATGCCGTTTGAGCCCAGCGAAGGAAGCGGTAACGCTCTTCGTTACGCTCAAATTCAAGCTTCATATTCGTTTCAAGAGCTTGGTCGGTACCAAAAGCGTCAACCATGACGGAGTGGTCGATAACAAGGTCAACCGGAACGAGGGGGTTGATCTGTTTAGGATCGCCGCCGGATTTCTTAACGGTGTCACGCATAGCTGCAAGGTCAACGACAACCGGAACGCCGGTGAAGTCCTGCAACACGATACGGGCAGGAATGAACGGGATTTCCTTGTTGTTGTCGCGTCCTTCATTCCACTTGGACAAGAGTTTTACGTGATCTTCGGTAATTGCGCGTCCGTCGAACTGACGTACGGCAGCTTCCAGCAGTACCCGAATGGAGAAAGGAAGCTTGGATACATTGCCGTATCCTTGCTCTTCGAGCGCCTGCAGGCTGAAATAACGGTAACTTTTACCACCCACCTCGAGGTTGCGTGAGATGGAGAATTGATCCTTTGCTGGCATTGATGAACCTCCTTAAGTCATTTCATAAATCGAATAAAAGTTGTGAGTTAAATCCTCTGTGGTTTCACTAGGTGAAACCTAATTTCATAAATTAACTACTTTAAGTATACCGTTTTCAACTCGCTGCGTAAAGCATTTTTATAGAAGAAAAGTATTTCAAAAAGGTGAAAACAAGCCCGTTTTTAACCCGGATACAGTCGCGTGTGATCCCGGTCTTTCTGTATTCTCTTGACCGAAGTTCATAGCCCGGAGATTTTCTTCATATAGTTGTGATAGGGAACAGCGTGAAAGGCAAGGTTAGAGGAGGAGAGTAGATGAACAGTCTGAAGCAAGCAGAGAAGCCTTGGAAGCAAGCTCTATATATTTACGTCAATCAATATAACCAAAATCGCGTGGACTATTCTTCAGGCCTGAAAGAGCAGATTGTAGCGGATCTGAATTTCCTGGTAGAGAGAGGGGAAAGGCAGTTTCGGCTGCAGTCGTGGTATGCGCAGCGGGAGGCAACGCCGCTTAAGAGCGAGACTCGTGCCCGCCTCCTGCGCATCATGAGGGAGACGGAGGATGATGTGGTCGCGGACGTGCGGCTCCACAGCGTATTTTATTATGAAAAAAGAGGCATGACGCACCGGGAAGACACGGTTTTTAGGGAGCGGCTGACGCTGATCCGGGACGGGGATGCCTGGTTGATTGTTGGCATCGAACGTCTGCAGGATGAACGCCATCCCCTGCAAAGAACCGATGTTCCGGTTGCAGGCGCGGATGGGGCCGGAAGAGAGCCCTCCACTCCCTTTATGAACGGCCGCGTATACGCCGCCGGCAGCAGCCCGCGGTCCGGCCGTTACGAGCGTGAAGCCGCAGCAGCTTATGCTGATCGTTGGTGGGATTCCGGGAATCCGGAGTTTGAGGAATTTGACGTGGATTGCACGAATTATATCTCCCAGTGCCTCTTTGCAGGCAAAGCCCCAATCCTCTATACTGGTAAAAGAGAAACGGGATGGTGGTACAAGGGGTACGTAAACAAGCGGGAATGGTGGAGTTACAGCTGGGCGGTATCGAACAGCTTTGCGCATTATTTGAACGCCAGTACCTCGGGGCTGCGGGCCGAGCGGGTGGAGCGTCCCGAACAGCTGATGCTGGGGGATGTCATCGTGTACGACTGGGACGGTGACGGTGCGTTTCAGCACAGCACCATCGTGACGGCATTTGACGCAGGCGGCATGCCGCTGGTTAATGCACATACGGTGTCCAGCCGCCATCGCTATTGGGACTACCGGGATTCCTACGCTTGGAACGATAACACGGAATACCGGTTTTACCATATCCCCGATTATTTTTAAGATGACAGCATGTCATGCTGCAATACGGACAAGAGAGAGGTTAACATGGGACAGGATAAATTGACGGTTGGTTTAATATACGGGGGGAAATCCGGCGAGCATGAGGTGTCGCTATCCACGGCATTCGCGGTCATGAACGCTTTTGATTATGATAAATATGAGATTGTTCCGTTTTATATTTCCAAGCAGGGTACCTGGAGAATCGGCAGCAAGCTGTCGGCTCCTTTTGCCCAGTTGGAGGAATTGAAGCTAGCTGAAGGGGAGGGCACGCAAACAGCGTTGAACGCCGTGTTCAGCAGATTGTATGGCCAAGAGACTCAGGTGGTGGATATTATGTTCCCGCTTCTTCACGGGACGTTCGGGGAGGACGGAACGATTCAGGGACTGTTCGAAATGGCGGACATCCCTTATGTGGGAACCGGTGTGCTTGCGTCGGCTGCGGGGATGGATAAAGTCGTGATGAAGAAACTCTTCGCCCAAGCAGGATTACCGCAATGCGAGTATTGTTATTTCAATCGTACCCAGTGGGAGCGGAGCCAGCATGAAGTGCTGAAGGATATCGAGGACAAACTCGGATTCCCAAGCTTCGTCAAGCCGGCTAACCTGGGCTCAAGCGTCGGGATATCCAAGGCAAAGAACCGGGAGCAGCTTAAGGCGGCGATTGAATCCGCGCTCCGGTTCGATGACAAGATTATCGTTGAAGAGTTCGTGGATGCGCGCGAAGTGGAGGTCAGCGTGCTTGGCAATGATGAGCCGATGGCATCCGTTCCGGGTGAAATAGTCTCTTCCAGTGAATACTACGACTATGCGGCCAAATATACGGATGGACAGTCACAGATGCAAATCCCGGCCGAGATCGAGCCGGATACGGCTGATCGTCTGCGTGATCTTGCCATTACCGCGTTCAAAGCGATTGAAGGCGGCGGCATTACTCGGGCCGACTTCTTTGTCCGCCGTTCGGACGGCGCGATTCTGATCAATGAAGTGAACACGATGCCGGGCTTTACACCGTACAGCATGTACCCGCTTCTGTGGCGGGAAACGGGCGTGTCCTACCGCGAGCTGCTTGACCGGATGATCGAGCTGGGTCTTGAGCGGTACAACCGCAAGCAATCCCTAATTTATGAGAACCAGGCGTAAGCCGTCACAATAGGATATGAAACACCAGGGGGAGTCCGCGCTTTACGGCTCCCCTTGACTCTAATATTTTGGGATGAAAGGAAGATACGTAATATGGGATTTCAAACCGAGTTCAATTCCGTTTGTAAGTTTAAGAGTGAGCAGGAGCTCTATGAGCTGTTGGAATACGGCCGCGGTAAAATGCTGAAGGATGGGCTTCGGGTATTTCCGACAGGACAGAAGGTTATTGCTTATACGCCGGATAACCAGGCGGTGGCAATCGTTCTGATCACCGCATGCGTATCAGAGATTAACTTCCAGGGCCGCGAGGTCACTTCGGTCGAACTGCAGCTTATCCGCAAATTGACCGAAGAGGAAGCACGCATACAGACAGCCCTCGCTCACGAAATGTTTTTTGGAGATCATGCATGATTGTTCGTTTCGGTTATGTAGCCATGTCCACGGTTGTGCAGAATGCTTCTCCTTCCAAGACGATGACCATGAAAAGCTTTATGAAGCTGAATGACCGTGAGGCCGGCATACACAAACTGGAGCGGATCGCGAATGAGAATCTACATAATACCCTTCGGCTTCTGAAGCATAATGCGGCCCACGATATCAAGGTGTACCGCTTCTCGTCCAAGCTGATTCCGCTGGCTACGCATCAAGATATGCAGGATTGGGATCCGTTCCCGGCTTTGCAAGAAGGCTTTCAGGCCATTGGGGATTTTGTGAAAAAACACGGGATGCGGGTATCTTTTCATCCGGATCATTTCACGGTGCTGAGCACGCCGCGTCCTGAGGTGCTGGTCAACTCGATCCGTGATCTGAAGTCGCACGTCCATATGCTGCAGGCGATGGAGCTGCCTGCTTCCATGAAAAATAACATTCACATCGGCGGCGCTTATGGAGACAAGCCTTCGGCCTCGACCCGATTCGTGGAACACTTTCATGAGCTTGAACCGAATATTAAGGAACGACTGACCCTTGAAAATGACGATAAAACCTTTACTGCGCAGGAAACGCTGGCCGTATGCCAGCAAACGGGGCTGCCGATGGTGCTGGATATCCATCATCAGTGGGTCAATAATGATGGCGAGGCGCCTTGGGAACTGTGGCCGGATATTCTTCGCACCTGGGAGACGCCGCTAGCGCAGGCGGGTTCGGACCGGGCGCACCCGCTGCCGCCCAAGATTCACGTATCCAGTCCCAAGAGCCCTACCGATATCCGCAGTCATGCGGATGGGGTGGATGTCGTGCCTTTGCTGGCGTTTTTACGGAATATTGCGGGGGCTACGCCGAAGGTGGACGTTATGATAGAAGCAAAGATGAAGGACGGCGCCTTGTTTGATCTGATGAAGGATTTGGGAGATTATACGGCAGAGGGCGTAACCATTCTCGACGGTGCCTCCATCCAAGTGAACCCTTAACCCGACAAGATGAGCTTGTTAACACTTGCAAGTTGATGGATTTTGGGTTACGTTGGAAGTATCCAAACAGAGATTCCCCTTAACACATAACATCGGATAAAAAAGTTCGTTCTCGCCAAGCATTCAGGTGCACAGCATAGGACGGACTTTTATTGAAATAGGCGGAATTTTCGCGTGGCTGCCCTTTCGATTACAGCAATGACTGAATAGGATGTAGGGATTGTCAAAAATCACTAGATTGATATAGAAAGTAGAGTGAATGCTTTGAACGAGAATGAAAAGATTCCTTATGTTGTCAGCAGTAAGAGCTACACCGCCGTTGCGATTAATTGCGCCGCCAAAGCGGGAGAGTGGATTAAGAGCAAACTCGGTACCGTCAAGCAGTTGAGCACCAAGTCTTCGGCACAGGATATCGTAACCGAGGTGGACAAAGGCGCGGAGCAGATGATCCGCAAGCTGATCTTGACGCACTTTCCGGATCATGCGATCCTCGGAGAAGAAGGGGTTGCCCCGGGTACCGATGCCTATGCAAAGGCACTCGAGGACGCCAAGGACGAAGAGTATCTCTGGATTATCGACCCTGTGGACGGAACGACGAACTATGTTCACGGATTTCCGTTTTACTCCGTGTCGATTGCACTGGCTCATCATGGTGAAGTCATTGTCGGCGTTATTTACGATCCTTCCCGGGACGAGTTGTTTGTTGCGGAAAAAGGAAAAGGAGCCTACGTTCACGGCAACCCTACCTATGTTTCCAAGGAAGATCAATTGTCGGACAGCTTGCTGGCCACGGGCTTCCCGCTGGACAGCACGGTCAACCTGCCGCTGAATATGGCTGAGCTGCAGGCGCTGCTGCCGATGGTTCGCAATGTAAGAGCCGGCGGCTCCGCTGCGCTTCATCTTGCTTATGTGGCTGCCGGCCGGCTTAGCGGATACTGGGAGCACGGTTTGAGCGCTTGGGACGTTGCCGCAGGAGCACTATTGGTTCAGGAGTCCGGCGGTAAAGTAACCGATACGGAAGGAAAGTCATACGATCTGTCGGTGCGTCATTTGGCGGCAACCAATGGGCTGATTCATCAGCGTTTTCTGGATACACTAAAAGACGCGGGCGAAGCTTTGGTTCGCTAACGACCCGGGACAACAGAGGAATGCAGGTCATTTACAACCGCTTGATAAAGGAGTGTGCTTACGATGAATGAGAAGTCGGATCAGGATTTGGAGCGCCAGCTCAGCGAGATGTTAACGGATGGTGAGATGGAGAAGAAGGATCGGGAGAAGGAGGAGCGCAGGCTTCTCTCTCCGAAATACGAGATCCGGATTCAGACGCATCTCGATCCCATCGTGGAAGAGACGCAGAAATACCGCAGCATGGCGAAGGAAGTGGATGATCGCTATGACAAGTACATGGAGAAGGCAGTTAAGAAGGATAAGCCTGAGGATGCAGGTGAAGAGGCTTGATAGCGCTTTAGGAGATGTTTACGAAGCGGGACATCTCTATTCATGAAAGGCCGAATCAGGAATGGACAGCATAGAGCGAGCTGTCCATTTTTTTATGATCACTAGTCAAGGTAACACTTCTCAAGATGGCTCAAATTGGAGTCACGAGGTTTAGCCTTGTCCATAGGGGGGTTCTCATGAAACCTTATCGTCTTGGTTGATTCGGTACCATTCACAGGCTGCTGGTGGTAAAATAAGGCTGTATTAAGTTCATTGACATTAGGGGAGTGAAGGCATGTTCAAACAATGGAAGAAGGGGCTGGCGGCAGTAACCGGCACCTTGACGCTCGCGGTGGCACTGGTTGGACCGGGCGTTACGCCGGCTTATGCCGATGAGATTACAGCCAAGGATACATATCATATTGTAGCGCTGGGGGACTCGTTAACCGTTGGGTATGAGCCGGGAATGGAGCTGAACAGCAAGCCCTACGGTTTTGTTGACCGACTGTATGAGCAAGGTTTGTTCCACGGCCGGACCGAAGTAACGAATCTGGGGATCGGCGGCCTGAAAACCGATGGTCTGAATAATTACGTCAAGGCCGTCTTGGATGAACGCGCGATTACGGCGGAGGAACTGCAGCCGGGGCTCAGCGGCATTGATCCGCGCACCAAGCAGATGGGCGCTGACGCAGCGAAAGCCAAGCCGATCATCGCCAATGCGGATCTGATTACCATTACCATCGGCGGCAATGACATGATGAGCCTGGTCAGCACCGTGGAAACATTAAGCGACGAACAGCTAAAAGCCAAGATGCAGGAACTGTTCAAGATCTATACCGATAATGTCTCATCCGTCATTACCAACTTGCATGCCATCAATCCGGATGCCGCAATCGTGGTGGCGGACCAGTACAATCCGGTGCCCAAAGTGGCTGACGAGGTCGCATATGCAAAACTGCTTGCAGCATCTGGAGAGTTCACGAAGCTGGTGGAAAGCGTAGCTGACAGTTTTGCTACTCAGGGCGTGAATATCAAGGTGGCCCATGTGGCGAAGAAATTCGTGGGCTCCGAACTGACGATGACCCATATTCTGAAAGACGATATTCATCCGAACCAATATGGATACGAGACCATGGCCGGCGTGTTCGCAGAGACAATCTGGGGCAGCTACAAGAATCCCGCTGTTCAAGAGCAGGGGCAGCCGATGCGGATCATCGTGAAGGGGCAGGAGCTGAACACGCCATATAAGCCGATCCTTCGCGATAACCTGAATTACGTCGCGATACAGGATATCGTAAATGCAGTGGGAGCGACGACCACATGGGAAAATAAAACGTCCAGTGCAACGATTACGTTCGGAGATCAGACGGTGGTGGTGAAGATCGGTGCCAAAACCGTTCAAGTTAACGGCACAGCTGTACCGATCGATACGCCGGCTTTCCTGCAAAAGGTTGGGAAAGAAGATAAAACTTACGTTCCGCTCGCGGTGATTGCATCCGGTCTTGGTTTTGATGTTCAATACAGCACCAAATTGCGTACCGCATTCATTAACTTGTAATCCCATAAACAAGCTGCACCGGCTGGAAGGAGTCGATGCAGCTTTTTTTGTTGTGATTACCGATTGTGGTGATGGCCAATGAGAGAAATCCATTTGATCTCCCCCGTTTGTTGACGGCGCGATAGAGAACATGCTTGAGATATTAGAGATGTCGTTGCAAAGCGGTGTGATGTTTCTAACATGAGTAACTCCGGGCAGGTGGTACAATACGACATCATTTCCTTTCATGCAAGGTTTGACATCAGATCAGAAGTTGCACCCATTACCTGACATGATGGAAAGTGGGGATGTGTGAGAGCGGCAGGGAAATGGTTGTCGAATGTCGAATCTTGGAAGAAACATAGATATGGCATTATAGGGGGATCAAGGAATGAATGGACCGATGATCATTACGTTGTCTGTTTTGGCCGTGGCATCCGTATTGTTCATGTCGGGAAAAGTGCGATCGGATTTGGTCGCGATCGGCGTGTTGATGGTACTTATGTTAACGGACATTTTAAGTCCGTCTGAAGCCCTTTCAGGCTTTTCCAATTCGGTTGTCATTATGATGATCGGTTTGTTTGTTGTGGGCGGCGGCATTTTTCAGACCGGATTAGCCAAGATGGCCAGCGGGAAGCTGCTGAAGCTTGGCGGCGGAAGCGAGACCCGGCTCTTGATTATGATCATGTTGGTGACGTCGCTCATTGGCGGATTCGTCAGCAATACCGGCACGGTAGCGGTGATGCTGCCCATCGTTGTTAGTCTGGCGTTCAGCGCCGAGATTAATCCGGGGCGGCTGCTGATGCCCCTTGCTTTTGCAAGCAGCCTGGGCGGCATGCTTACGTTAATCGGTACGCCGCCGAATCTCGTGATTCAGGAGACACTGATCAACGCAGGATACGAACGGCTGTCGTTCTTTGCTTTTTTGCCGATCGGACTTGTGTGTTTGGCAACGGGGATCATCGCGATACTATTTCTTCGCCGTTTTCTTCCCAGCAATGAAGAAGGGGGAGCTGGTAAACAGAGCGGGCGCTCGCTTCGAGAACTGGCCAAACAGTATCGGCTGACCCAGAACCTGTATCGGATTCAGGTTGGTGCCGATTCCTCCATTCGATCCAAAACATTGCGGGAGCTGGACATTCCGGCGAAGTTCGAAGTGAACGTCATTGAAATTCGCCGTAAAATGTCGGCCAAGAATCAATTCTTCAAGACGATCAACCAGGAAATCGCAGGTCCTGAGACTGTGATTGAGGAAGACGATATTCTGTATGTGAACGGTTCGTTCGAGCGGGCCGCGGAGTTTGCGGAGACGTATGGGCTTATCATGCTGGACCAGCGTGCACCAGAGCTTCGGAAACGTGCCGAAGAGTCGCAGTACGCCACGAGTGACGTCGGCATTGCCGAGGTGATGCTGACTCCATCTTCGCGCCTGATTGGCCATCTCGTTAAACATTCGGGCTTCCGGGAGAAGTATCGGGTGAACATTTTGGGCATCCAGCGAAAAGAACAGTATCTTCTGCACCATCTGAAAGAAGAGAAAATGCGCTTTGGCGATGCCCTGCTCGTTCAGGGCACTTGGAAGGATATAGCCCTCCTGGCCGCCGAGCAAACAGATGTCGTGGTGGTAGGGCAGCCAGTGGAAGAGTCGCGCAAATTGACGATGGACCATAAAGCGCCGATTGCGGCCGGGATCATGCTCTTGATGGTGATCCTGCTGGTGACGGAATGGATTCCGGCGGTCGCCTCTGTGATGGTTGCAGCGGTATTGATGGTTGTGTTTGGATGCGTGCGTAACATGGAGGAGGCCTATAAGACGGTCAATTGGGAGAGCATTGTGCTTATTGGCGGCATGATTCCGATGTCCATTGCCATTGAGAAAACGGGAGCTGCCACGCTGATTTCGGATATGCTGGTCCATTCACTGGGCAGCTATGGCCCGCTTGCTCTGCTGGCAGGGGTATACTTCACTACCTCGCTGTTGACAATGTTCATCAGCAATACGGCCTGCGCCGTATTATTTGCGCCGATTGCACTATCGGCTGCCATTCAGATGGGGGCGAGCCCGTATCCGTTTCTGTTCGCCGTCTCCATTGGAGCAAGCATGTGCTTTGCTTCTCCGTTCTCTACGCCGCCGAATGCACTCGTCATGTCCGCAGGCCGTTATAAATTCAGTCACTATGTGAAGGTTGGATTGCCGCTTCAACTGGTAATCGGCCTGGTCATGATGGCGGTACTGCCGATGTTCTTTCCGTTCTAGAGGGATTTTGCATATGAACACCTCTATGTTGGGTCCGTTAGGATCTAGCATGGGGGTGTTATTCTATTTGGCTATAATGCATATTGGAGTGTACTTACCTATCAGGCAAATTTGATCATGGTAAGTCCGTTAACAATTGGCAGGCCAGCCTTAGTAAGAAGGAAATCGCCTGTCCCGAGGCTAATAGTTGAATTTGTAACTTCCTGCCTCATCGTAAAATTACGCATCATTTCCGTAGAAATGACTACGCTGGTGCTGCTGGATTGTTGCTATGCTTGAGAAAGCCGGAGGTGCAAGTACCGATGAAGAACCGCTTCAAAAATCCGCTGGGCCGCATGAATATCAAACAGCAGATGATTCTGCTGTTTCTGGTGCTGGTCATCCCGTTGTTTGCGCTCAATGCCTACGGGAATTCCATGGCCGGTCAAATCCTGAAGCGTCATGTGACTAATGCTTATATCGAACTGAACAAGCAGAACTTCAAGCTGATTAACCGTGATATTGAAACCGTTAACAAAGTGACCTCTACGGTCATCCAAAACTCCCAGATCCAGCAGCTGGATCCCTTTGCGGAGGGCACTGTTTTTGCGCGCGTCAAAAACTACGAGCAGCTGGAAAAAATGCTGTTGTCGTTCTCTCAAGAGACGGATGAACGCGAACCAGTCTATTACTCGCTCTATGTGTATGACCCGGACAATAGCTACTTCTTTGCTCCCTATTACCCTGACCGCAGAAAAGCGGGGGTGTATTTTTTCTCCGATGAGAAGGAGAAGCCGGCATGGTTCGATGAGGCCGTGGCGATGAAAGGGAACGGATATCTCAAGCGGATAGCGAATCTGTCCCCGCCGGTACAAGGGCGGCAGGATCAAGAGACCTTAAGCTATGTGAGGGCCGTTAACAATATTTATAGGGGCGGGACCATCGGCGTTCTGGTGGTCACGAATTTGGACGCGCGGATCGGCGAGTCGTTATCGACGGTTTCGATACCGGACGGGGAGTTGTATTTTATGGATTGGAACGATAATATTCTGACCTCGTCGGTACAGGGCATGGCGGGCAAACTGGAATTGCCCCCTGAAGCGGATCCGGGCCATTCCACGATCGGCGTCATGGACGTGATCACGTCTGATTTTATCTATGTCATCGATTATAACTACGTGCTCCAGCAAAAGCTGGTCTACAAGGTGCCTGTCAAAACGCTGCTCGCCCAGCAAAGCGAAATGAAGCGCGTCATTCAGGTCATCTCCATCGCTTACTTTGCCGTGGGCCTCATTATCGTTTTCTACTTCTGGCAGTCACTGATGACGCCGCTTCAAAAGCTGGCGCATTTCGTGAGAAGGTACGAACCGGGGAACGTCGTGCCGGAAACCCCCTACCGACGCAGAAAAGATGAAGTCAGTGTCCTCATCTCCACGATTTATGATATGGCCCGCCGATTGAATGATCTGATCCACTACAAATACCGTATGGATCTGAAGCAGAAGGAAGCACAGCTGCAGCTGCTTTATCAGCAGATTAACCCCCATTTGCTGTACAACACCTTGGAAAGTATTTATTGGAAGAGCACAATGGAGGGCAATACCGAGTCCGCGGAGATGATCAAGGATTTGTCCAAATTAATGAAGATCAGTCTCAGCAGGGGGCGGGATCTCATTACGCTTGGGGAAGAGCTCGAGCATGCGGGGGCTTATATTAATCTCCAGCTGAACCGTTACGACTATCAGTTTACCGTCCGCTGGGAAGTTCCCGAGTCCTTGCTGGTGAACCATGTGCCGAAGATTACGCTGCAGCCGCTGCTGGAAAACGCGATTATTCATGGCATTAAAAATATGGGCGAGGACGGAATCATTCGGATTTCAGGACATCTGGAGGATAAATGCTTCCGGATCGTCATCGAAGATAACGGCTTCCGTCCCGTAAACTACGAGTCTATTCATAGACTGCTCCATAATGAAGTGCAGGACCCTTCATCGGGCTACGGCATTCGCAATATCCAGGAGCGGATCCGGCTGCATTTTGGAAACTGCTATGGGCTGGAATATGAACCAAGAGAAGAAGGGGGAACCCGTGTAACGATTACGATTCCCCGAACAGAAGTTGCAACCATTACCACAACCGGACAGGAGGTCTCCTGATGTATAACATTTTGGTGGTAGATGACGAACCTTTGATCTGCAAGGGCTTAGCCGGGCTGTTAACGTCCTCGGGCCTTGCCATCGATGGGATTACCACGGCTTACAGCGGGCAAGAAGCGCTGGATTACATACGGATGGGGGATATCGATCTGTTGGTCACCGATATCCAGATGGGCGAGATGAACGGCATCGAGCTGATGCAGCAGGCGAAGATCGTGAAGCCGTGGGTTCAGACAATCATTATTTCAGCCCATGAAACATTTCAATATGCGCAGCAGGCGCTTCAGCTCGGAGCCAAGGATTATTTGATCAAACCACTGAACAGTGAGCAGTTTCTGGATTCGGTCCGCAGCGTGCTGCTCAAGATGGACCGACCGGCGCCTCAGGTGGAGTCGTTTCTCATGGTCGATAACGAGCATTTTCGGATGGAGGAGCCTCCGTCCGAACGAATAGAGCGGCTGAACCAGCGGCTCTCCACAGAGTCGGATCAGCTGCAACTGGCCGGTCTAGACGAATCGGAACTGGGCTTGATTGGTCCTTATTTTGCGGTCATCAAGATGAAGCTGGGCCTAATGGAAGACAGCAGCGCTTCTTTTTCCAGGCAAGATATAAATCTGATTCAATATGCTGCGCTGAATATCGCCAAGGAGCTGCTGGAGCAGGAGCCGCACACCTTCGTGTTCTACTCGCCGGAGCGAGACATCAACATCATCCTTCAATGGAGCGAGCAGGAGATGGAGGAAAATGCGAGCAGCAAGATCCACCATCTGGAGATGATTGGCCGGAGCCTGCACCACCATGTGGAGCTGTACCTGAAACGTAGCTGTACCGTGGGGATCAGTCAAATACTGAGAGGGCCTGAATTTTTGAGTGTGCTCAGCCGTCAGGCGGACAAAGCGATGCTGTGGAGCGAGCAGCTGCATGATTTCCACGTGTTTTATTACGGGGATTTCAATTGGCACAACTATGCCCAGGAGACGTCGCAAGAGGTGCTCTCGAGCCAGAGCAACCGGATCGTCGAGAATACGAGGCAGTATATCGAGGAGCATTATCGACAAAAGGGATTGACGATTCATGAGGTAGCCAAGAACAATCATGTGAGTCCGAACTATTTAAGTTATCTGTTCAAAAAATATACCGGCAGCAGCCTGTGGGAGTATGTCGTGAAGCTGCGGATGGAGGAGAGCAGGTCTCTGATCCTGAGCACGGATCTTCGCCGTTACGAAATCGCCGAGCGGGTCGGCTATGAATCCCCGGAGCATTTTAGCAAAATCTTCAAAAAATATTATGGTGTCAGCCCCAGCGAGTTAAAGAAGTAAGAACGGTTATACTTCACATAGTTTTAGACATGTTGTAAGACTCCCTTCCTTTTTACAATTAAAGCTGGACATTTAATAAAGGAATGAGGGAGTCAGATGGAAGAAACGGCCATGCCGCAAGACCGGGCTCGGATAGAGCCCGGTCATCGCACCCGACAGGAGCACAAGCGCAAGCCGCTGTGGAAGAAGTACATATGGGGGTATTTGTTCCTCGTTCCGGCGATTGCGATCTTTATCGTCTTTTTGTGGGTGCCAATCTTTAAAGGGATTTTTTACAGCTTTTTTCATATCGATTTCGTAAAAGGAAACACCTTCGTCGGGTTCGATAACTATGCCAAGGTGCTGAGCAATCCGGATCTGCTGCTATCCGTTCGAAATACTTTATATTTCATGCTGTTAACGCTGGTCATCGGCTTCTGGGTACCCATCGCGGCCTCCATTGCCATCTCGGAGCTGAAGCTGTTCCAGGGCTTCGCCCGGATTGCAGCGTATCTCCCGTTTGTCGTACCTGGCGTCGTGCTCTACGGCATGTGGAGGTGGATGTATGATCCGGTAGGCCCGATTAACGCCCTGTTCGGCTTCTTCGGGGCAGAACCGGTATCGTTTATATCGGATAGCCGGTTCTCCATGGTGTCGCTTGTCGTTATGGAGACGTGGCAGCAATTCGGCTCGGCGATGCTGATCTATCTGGCCGGCGTGCTCAGCATACCGAAGGATTGGTATGAAGCTGCCGAAATCGACGGTGCGGGCGTATGGGCCCGGATTAAATACATTACGCTCCCCTCGATGCGCAATTTGATTATGCTCATGCTGATTCTGCAGCTGATCGGCACTTCGCAGGCATATCAGTCGCAGCTTGCGATGCTGGATGGCGGACCGAACAAGGCCACGCTCACCTATGCGCTTCTAACCGTAAAGTACGCGTTTAACCAGCTGGATTACGGGGCAGGAACCGCCATGGGCATTTTGATGTTCCTGGTGCTGAGTTTGCTGGGCATCCTGCAATTCAAGATGAACAGGGAGGAGTACTAGGATGAAAGAGAGAGGCATACTGTCCGCATCGGATTTGAGAAAACCGTGGAACAAGGCGGTATACGGGTTTATGGTGCTGTGTATCGCGGTGATGGTCTTTACGATGCTGTACCCAATCGGCATGACGATGTTCAACGGGCTGAAGAGCAATCAGGAGATCAACACGTTTCCGCCACGCTTTTTCCCTTCGGAATGGCATTGGGATAACGTCCCAAAGGGGTGGGAATACATCGATCTGCCGATGTTTCTGAAGAATACGCTGCTTATTTTTGGCGGTAATCTGCTGGTGACGATTCTGGTACTGGGCCTCGCGGCCTTCAGCATTTCCCGGATCCGAGTTCCCTATCACCGCGTCATCTATTTCTTCATTCTCATGACCTTGTTTATTCCGGCGTCGAGTTACATGATTCCGAACTTCGTTAATTTGAAGGAGCTTGGGCTGTTGAATTCCTACTGGGCCTTCTGGCTGCCGGCCGGAGCCAATGCTTACTTCTTCCTGCTGATCAAAAACTTCTTCGATGGCATACATCCGGAGATCTTCGAGGCGGCGCGCATCGACGGCGCTTCGGAATTGAGCAGCTTTCTGCGGATTGCCGTTCCGCTGTCCGTCCCGATCTTCGCAACGCTGGCGATCTTTATCTTCTCCACGGCATGGAATGACTGGTTCTGGCCGTCGCTTGTCATGCAGACGCAGGACAAGTACACGCTGGCTACGGCCATCTACAAGTATGTCATTAACGCTAGAAGCCTGGACAGCAGCATAAAATTCGCGATTCTGTTCATGGTCATGGTGCCGCCGATCTTTGTATTTCTGGTGTTCCAGAAATTCATTATGCGCAGCGTCAGTCTCTCGGCCGTTAAAGGGTAGGGCAGCATATACCACACCATCGTAGCCCTGCACATGATCGTCATATGAATGCACATCGTCCTTTCCAGGTTTCGATTCTATGATGGAGATAGGAAAGGACATCATCATCTCAATAAGGAAAAGGGGAGTATCCATGCGCAAGTTCTCAGCACTACTGATCTGCCTTATGCTGTTCAGCTCCTTGCTCGCAGCATGCGGCGGCGGCAAAGCAGCGCCGGAGGCCGGCAATAAAGACGGAGGGACCGCCAATTCGGGCGGAACGACTACAACGCAGACAGAGGAACCGAAAGAGGATATCGCGGATCAAAAGATAACGATCAAGATCCACTATCCGCTGCCGGATGACACAACGCTGCGTCAGCAGGAGGATGATAAAATCGCCCGTTTCCAGGCGAAATATCCGAACGTGACCATCGTGAAGGACGACTGGCAGTACAGCGTCAACGAAATTGGGGTCAAGATGGCTTCGAACGAAGCACCGACGTTTTATAACACTTGGGCTACGGAAGCACAGCTGCTCGTGGAGCGGGGCTGGGTGGCCGACATTACGGAGTTTTGGAACGACTGGGAGTACAAGGATGACATGAATCCCGTGCTGCAGGATCAATTCATCGTGGACGGCAAGGTGTACGGCGTTACGCAGAACGGTTATATCACGTCAACGATCGTGAACAAGAAGCTGCTGGACGCGAAGGGCGTGCCCGTCCCGCCGATGGATTGGACATGGGACGATATGTACAACACGGCTAAAGGCGCTGCGGACCCGAAGGCCGGTATATCCGGAATCGCGCCGATGGGTAAAGGCAATGAAGCGGGCTGGAACTGGACCAACTTCCTGTTTGAAGCCGGCGGGGATATCGAAGTGAACGAGGACGGCAAAGTGAAAGCGGTGTTTAACTCGGAAGCCGGCGTGAAGGCACTGGACTTCTATAAGAAGCTGAGATGGGAAGCGAATGCTATTCCGCAGGATTGGGCCCTCGGTTGGGGCGATGCCGTCAGCTCGTTCCAGCAGGGACGTACGGCAATGGTTATTGCTGGCGCATATGACGTGATCCAGCCGGCATTGAACGAGGGCGGCATGAAGCCTGAGGATGTGCTTGCATATCCGATGCCTGCGATGGAGAAAGGCGGAGCGCATCATGGCATTTTGGGCGGAAATTATTTGGTCATCAACCCGAATGCCACGAAGGAAGAACAGGAAATGGCATTCCGCTATATCACGTTTGATTATTTTACGGATGATGCGCTGAAATCGGTGGAAGATACGATTAATGCCCGCAAAGCCGAAGGCAAATACTTTGTACCGACGCCGCTTGAATATTTCAGCGATGATTCCGAGTATGCCGCGAAGGTGAAGGCCATCTACGATAAGTACGACAATGTCTACAAATATGATCCGCAGCTCTTCAGCCTGTTGGAAGGCAAACCGGAAGCGCAATTCGGAACGCAGGATTATTATGCGGCGATGTCCAATGTCGTGCAGGAATCGTTCTCGAAGGAAGGCACGGATTCCAAGAAACAGCTGGACGAAACAGCCAAGTTGGTTCAGGAGAATTTTTTCGATAAGATCGAACAGAAGTAAGGGTGCGGCTGTCCCGGATGGGATTGGGGAGAACTCTGCAGCACAAAAAAGAGAGACGCCGGAAACAGCGTCTCTCTTTGCTTTTCATATCCTTGGCAATAGCTGCTAAAAGCCGGGCGAAAGGTCAGCCCTTCCCAAGCATGGCCGCCAGATTTGTGTCCGGGTCCCGAGACCGCCACAGGCGACTTTTTCTGTATTATCTATCATTTTTACTGCGTTTCTACGAGAAAAGAGCCATAATTGGTATAATGATTGGCGATTATGATGTTTTTAAGCCAAGAGATATAACGCTGCTTACTTGGAATCAGGCTTCGGAATAATCGTATTGGCGATGCGGATCAGCTCTTCGGCAGTGATCTCTCCCTGGGCAGAGCTAAGCCTAAGCATGTAGCGGTGCCCGGTCGTTGGTTCTTCATAGGCCCAGTCCAACTGCGCCGAGCTTCCGCCGTTCCACGTTTTTTGCAGAACGTCCTGCCCATTGATCTTGATCTTCCGGTTGATCATGTCACTATTGTCGTCCCAGTAGGAGGTCACGCTTCCGTGGTCCCCGTTATTCAGGATGGTAAGGGAGACTTCCTTTTTGTCGCTGGTATAATATACAGTTGAAATCCAGAAATTATCGGTGAACTTCACCGGCATCAGGGCGTAGTCCTTCCCGGAAGCTTTGGCTTTCTCAAGCAGCTTTTTGGCGATGTTGGCTTTTTCCTGCTCGGTCAGCGGGTTCACGTCAGTCTCGCGCTCCATGTGCACGCTGGCGTTATTGAACGTGTATGTGCCCGAACCGGACAGCTCCTTGGTCAGCGGCAAACCGGGCACGTTCACCATGCTTTGCAGCTTGGCGAAATCCTTGACGGCATGTGGAGTGGATTTGATGTCGATGGCATGCTTCGGATTATCCGGCACGACATAAATGATGGCGGCTTCGCCCGGCTTGATCTGTTCGTCCCAGATGGTGTTCATCAGATGTATGCGGTTCAGTTCCTCTTTTGAATAGTCTTTAGGCGAAGGCGACTCAGCCTTCGATTTCTCCTCATAGACAACCTCTCCCTGGCCGTTGGTTAAAGAGTGGTACTTTACTGCTGCGAAACCGGTCGATGCGGTAAGCAGCATGCCGGCAATTAAGAGAATGCTTACTTTGTTTTTCACGAAAAATCGCTCCCTTTTAAGATGCTTTTCCCGAATTTGGTTCATGACGCGTTCCGGGAGGGCCGTCCCGAGCGGCTCAACCCTTTGAAAGAGTGGTTTCAGGTCCTGGTCGTTGTCCATGCTCATTCGTTTCTTCCCCCTCGGCCATGGCATAATGTTTGCGGAACTTGGCTGCAGCCCGCTGAAATTTTTTCCTAAGATAGGTCGTGTTTTGTTGCAAAATAAGGCTGATCTCATGATAGCTCTTGTCCTCGACGCAGCGCAGGATGAGCAGGCTCCGTTCCTCAGCGGTTAGTCTGGCTAGCGCCCGGAGCACGGACGGATTGTAGTATTTGTGCTCGATGACCTGATCGACATGCCTGTTATCCTGATCCTTCTGATACAGAAAGGGGAAGTATCGGGATAGCTTTCGCTTGCGGAGGTAGTCGATGCACTGGTTGGAGGCGATGCGGTACAGCCAGGCTTCGAAGGGCTTGTCCAGTTCGAATTTAGATAGATTGCGATAAGCTTTCAAAAAAGCTTCCTGGGTGCAATCTTCGGCTTCGGCATAGTCGCCAAGCATGTGATAGCAATAGTTGAAGATGGCTTTGTGGCAACGGTTCATGATCAGCTCATATTTGTCGATCTCTCCCTTCAAAACATCAGCAACGATCTGATGGAATGCTGGTTCATCCAAGTGGTTTCACCCCTTTACAATTTGTATTACGCTTGGGCAGAGCACAAATGTGACAAATGGATTCAATTAATCTTGATTGCAGGAGAGCGCATTTCGAAAATCGGGTTGGAGTAAGGGAGCGCTCTCGGATGGGACTGGAGAAAATTCTGCATCGCAAAAAAGAGAGACGCCGGAGCGGCGTCTCTCTTTGCTGATTCATTTCCTTGCAATTAGGAGTTGATTTGGACCCGTGGTCAGTCCTCCTCGAGCACGGCTGCCTGATTCCATATTTGGAATCAAGGGAACTGCAGCTTCCGCAATCTTAATAAATCGCCTTCGCAACCGCTGGCAGCTGCCGGACATGCTGCAGGAAGCCCGTTACACGCCGATCCTGCCCCATATCGTATTCAAAGCCCAACTGCTCAGCGACATCCAGTGCGGTTCTGCGGAACAGCGCTCCCATCGTAAACAGCGCCTCCCACACCTCTTCGTAGGTTCCGCGAGGGTAGGTGGACATCAGCTCATTCCAGCTGTCCGCAGACAGGTAGTTTTTCAAGTACTTGCCGTTCTTGCCCACGCTGAGCGAGAAATCGGTCTGGGTGCCTACCTGCCACTCCAGCATTTTCATCAGCATCGGCCGCATGATGTTGTGGAAGTGGTCTTGGGCATACAGTATTTCTTCCCGCCACAAGCCCTTGGCTACATACGTGGATACCCACCAGAACTCATTGCAGCAATCCTCGAAGAAGGCTGCGGACGGACGCTGTACCCAGAAATCCTCGTCGGACGGAGCAGGAATCTTGGGAAAGGTCTGATCTTTATCCATTAAGATCTGGATCAGTTTGTCTCCCTTGCAGTATTTCTCCTTCTCCTCGATGGGAATCAGAGTCATGTCAATCCGGTTGCCGTCGGTAAATAACATCAGGTACGAGAACCAGCCTCCAAGATCCGGAGGGAACATGGCCATATCTTCCGGCGTCTGCAGAATCAACCGTTCCCCGAAGACATCAATCCAGTTCGGATCCTGAATAAAGCTGTCCATGTCCGTAACATGAAAGCTGATATCGTAATCCTGAAAAATATCCTTCGGCACGTTGGGATTCGTTCGCGAGCCCTCCAGGGTCACCGCCCGAACCCGTTCGTCGCGGGCTGCGTAGCCCAATACCAAATCCATCATTTCTTGTTCGCTTCTCATGTTATCCAGCCTCCGCATTCATATTTAGATGACTCATGATTCGAATCGGACAGGTCAGGAGGTCCACGAATCCGGACCGTAGAAGCATGGCATGGATATGGAGCATGTTATAACTTGTTCAAGCGCTTTTTCATAAGGAAATCTCCTTTTCCGATGTTGAATGTATTTAAATTAATTCTTCATGGCCTTAAAAGATTCCTCCGCAGCCTCAAGCGTAGCCTCGATGTCAGCATCCGTATGGGCGGTGGTCATGAACCAGGCCTCGTATTTGGAAGGAGCCAAGTTCACGCCGCGGTCCAGCATATGGCGGAAGAATGCAGCGAAGGCTTCACCGTCGGTGTCCTGCGCTTCGTCATAGTTCGTGACCGGATGATCGCAGAAATGAGTGGAGAAGGAGCCACGGATGCGGTTGATTGTGAGCGGAATGCCGTGGCGGTCGGCGGACGCCTGCAAGCCTTCCGTCAGCTTGATGGTCAAGCGCTCCATTTCTTCATATACGCCTTCGCCCTGCAGAACCTCCAAGCAAGCGATTCCGGCTGCGATGGAGGCGGGATTACCCGCCATAGTTCCGGCCTGATAAGCAGGGCCGAGCGGTGCGACCTGTTCCATCACGTGTTTACGGCCGCCATAGGCGCCGATAGGCAGGCCGCCGCCGATGATTTTGCCAAGAGCCGTAAGATCCGGCTGAATCGCCTCGTGATTGGCCAGACCCGCATAGGTTTGGGTAGATCCGTAGTGGAAGCGGAAAGCGCTGATAACTTCGTCATAGATGACCAGTGAGCCGTTGTCGTGCGTCATCTGACATAGGCCTTCGAGGAAACCCGGCTTCGGCATCACCATCCCAAAGTTGCCGACGATCGGCTCTACCATAACGGCAGCCACATCATCGCCCCATGCGTCGAGGGCAGCGCGCAGGCCTTCCAGATCGTTGAACGGAACGGTAATGACTTCCGTCGCAATGCTGGCCGGGATCCCGGCACTGTCCGGAATACCAAGTGTGGAAGGGCCGGAGCCTGCTGCCACGAGGACAAGATCGGAATGGCCGTGGTAACAGCCGGCGAACTTGATGATCTTGTTGCGCTTGGTGTAGGCGCGGGCGACCCGGATCGTCGTCATGACCGCCTCGGTACCGGAATTGACGAAACGCACCTTATCCATGGACGGAATGGCGGCCTTCAGCATTTTGGCTAAGGTGATCTCAAGCTCTGTTGGCGTCCCGTAAAGAGTACCGTTTTGAGCTGATGTTGTGATTGCAGCCGTAATATGCGGATGGGCATGTCCGGTTATGATCGGACCATAAGCCGCCAAGTAATCGATATAACGGTTGCCATCCTCGTCCCAGAAGTGGGCTCCGCTTGCGCGTTTCATAAAGACGGGGGCACCACCGCCTACGGCTTTAAAGGAACGGGAGGGACTGTTTACGCCGCCTACGATATGCTGCAGCGCTTCTTGATACAGAGTTTCGGAACGGTTTCTTGATGTTGCCATGATAGTAAAACTTCCTTTCTTCATGAAGCAGGACAGGAAGCTAAAATGACGTAGCGTCCTGTCCTGCTTGCTGTAAGTGTATTAGTTACGATCCGTTGTTGCAGATGGGGCAGTGTAGCTTTCGGAATTACCATTCTCAGAATCGTTGTTCTCAGAACCACGGGTCTCAGAATTGTTTTCCGTACCTTCGCTGCCTCCGGTTTCAGGGTCAGGCGTTGGCGGATTTAAGATGTCCTGGATATACTGTTTCAGCGTATCCGGATTGCCTACCGTTAGAACGGCAGCACCGCCGATATGTTCTTCCTTCAGGAGTTTCATCGGAGGAACCTGTTCGCTGCCACTCATTTTACTCTTATAGGCAACGTTCGCAAGCTTCCACATATCCTCGACATCGAGATTGGTATCAATATATGGGCTGACGGACTTCAGAATGTCCGGAAGCTTCATGATGGACGTGGTGGTCTGCATTTTCTTGGCTACGGCCTTCAAAAGCTCGCGCTGCCGCTCGGTGCGGGTAAAGTCGCCCATCGCATCATAGCGGAACCGGACATATTGCAGCGCCGTGTTGCCATCTAGATGCTGCATGCCTTGCTTCAATTCAATGTCGTATTCGTTTTTGTCTGCTTTACTGGAATAATTCATGTCTTTCTCAACATAGAAATCAACCCCGCCGACGGAATCAACCAGCTTCATGAAACCCTGGAAATCCGTATAGACGTAGTATTGAACCGGAATGCCCAGCAGATCGCCTACAGCCTTCATGGCCGTATTCGGGCCGTGCGTGATGGCCGTATTGATTCGGTTTCGGTCATATCCGGGTATTTCTACGTAAGTATCGCGCAAAATAGAGAATAAGTGCATTTTTTTCTTCACCGGATCAATCGAGGCAACAAGCATACTGTCGGAACGAGGAATTTCGCCTTCCTCAAAACCGCGTGCATCAACGCCCATCAGCAGAATGTTAACCGTCTCCGTTCCTTCCCACTCGGGTGGCGCAGGAACCTTGGCATCTACCTTTTCAATTTCGCGAAAAGGGGAGGAATCACCTGATTTCTGAAGACTTTGCAAGCCGTCGTAGAACGACGCCGCATAATAAATGCCGTAACCAATAACAGCGGCGAGGATGAGGCTGACACTCCATATAATCGTCTTCTTTGTTTTTTTGGTCATTGTGTTCTTCCTTTCGGATTACGCTGATGAATAAATTCGATAGAACATTTGAACATTCGACATTCATTCTATTATAATTTTTTTCGAAAAGACAATCAATTTTCGGGACTAAAGTCCGTATAGTAGGAGTTGAGCCTTATCGTAGATCAAACGCAGTTGACAGTCGGAAGCCAGGTGCCGGATTTTTCACTTCCGGCTTCGAACGGGGAGAAGGTAGCATTAAGCGATTTTCGCGGACGTAAAGTCGTGCTGTTCTTCTATCCGAAAAATATGACCCCAACCTGTACCGAGGAGGCTTGCAGCTTCCGGGACAACTATGGTGCGTTGGAGCAAGCTGGCGCAGTGGTGATCGGGATTAGCCCGGATCCACTGAAATCCCATGCCAAATTCATTGATAAGCATAGCCTTCCCTATTTGCTCATGTCTGATGAAGAGCACAAGGTAAGCGAAATATTTGGCGTATGGCAGATGAAGAAGATGTTCGGCCGCGAGTATATGGGTATTGTACGCTCTACCTTCTTGATTGATGAGCAGGGAAAGCTTGCAGGCCAGTGGCGGAAAGTAAAAGTGAAAGGTCATGTCGAAGCGGTTCTCACAGCCGTGCTGTCATAGCTATATGAAGAACGGTCCCTCAGCATGCCTGGACAGGTATGATAAGGGACCTTTTTTTAACAAATAAGACCAGAGGAATAATGAATTCAGTTTACTCAAATTCTAGTCTTTTTTTGAAACACCCTCCATATAATCTATCAGGAAGCCGAACTCATAGAAACGATGGAGGTAGAGTAGATAATGAAAAATATGGTGCGGGTAACATCAATTGCGGTATTTTTCGGCGTATTGGCAGTGCTCATCATGATCGGTATGGGGCTTGAGGTCCAGCAGCCGACTGACATATATATGGAACACGCTCCTCTGGCAGCAGCGCCAATGACAGTGACTGGGCAGGATATACAGGTGAAGCCGGAAGCGTCAAGCAAGCCTATCGTTACGACTGCATACAAGAATACATCGGCTGTGAACACCGCACCTGTTCAATATAAGAAACAAAGTGACAAAACGGTATACCTGACATTTGATGACGGGCCATCGGATTTGACGCTTGATGTGCTGAATATTTTGAAGCGAGAAGGAATTAAAGGCACGTTTTTTGTACTGGGTAAGGAAGCGGAGACCCGTCCCGAGATTATTAACCGCATCTATGAGGAGGGCCATGTGATCGGGAATCATACATATGATCATCGTTATGACAAGCTCTACGGGCATTTTCAGGATTTCTGGGGACAGATTAAGAAAACGGAGGAAATCATTCGTTTAATTACGGGGGAACGGCCGCAGCTGGTCAGAGCTCCCGGGGGAACGGCCGGCCATTTTGACGAAGCCTATTTTCAATTCATGAAGCAGGGGGGCTATCATGTATTCGATTGGAACGTCGACAGCGGCGACTCCAGGTATCGAGGCGTCCCGGTTAAAGACATCGTAAAAGGGGCAACCACGAAAGTGAACGGCAATGAGGCAATTGTGCTTCTTCATGACGGTAGAGGGCATGCCGAAAGTGTAAAGGCTCTGCCGGACATCATTTCTTATTATAAAAAGCAAGGCTATGCCTTTGATGTACTATCTCCGGAAATCCAGCCCGTTCAATTTCGTGCCCAGCAGAGTGCACGTAAGGTTTCGCAGCCTTCAAAGCAATGGATCGAGGAGCATGTCGCAGCCAATGCCGCGCTGTTTGAGACTGGGCGAACGCTGGCCGTGGAATTCGGAGGAATGGAGACTGCGTTCGCGGCAGGGGAATACAAAATGGTGGACGGCCGGTTGATGGTACCGCTGCGCGCCCTGGTGGAGCGGCTCGGCGGAAGCGTGTCCTGGAAGTCTCACAACAAGACCGTGCAGGTGACGCTGGCAGGGAATCGCTGGGAAGCAGACCCGGTTGGCGGCTTGCTATTCCCCATGCAAACAGGGGGCAAACCGGTGTCTTCGGATGTTCATTTAATCGGCGGTACTGCTTGGATTCCGCTTCGGGAAGCGCTTGACTTTTCCGGCCGCCCTGTTACAAGAGTGACATATGAAGAAAGCGAGTATCGCGTTCTAACTTTGTAGTCGAAAATTGCATTTTATGTTTGTAATTATGCTTCACAAGTTATAGACTAGTACTTAGAGATATTTATCACAATCCCTAAGATTGTTTCAGAATAAAGGAGGGGGAAGTTTCCCCCTGCTTTATTTTTGGCGATAGTGAGTCACCCTTAAGTTCGCACTTTTGTAAGTGATGCATAATAGATACCGGTTATCCCAAAATTAAAGCTAACCGGTTCGATCGTCGCCAAGTCCATCTTGGGAATTCACTTAAAGAAAAGGAGGCAATTCTTTATGACAGAAACATCTTCTCCACAGCCGTCCGAAACTCCGGAAAATGTTGTAGGAAACCAAGAAGCTGCGGCGTCCAGCCGTCCTGATGTGCTGCTCGAACAACTGCTCAAGCCCGAGGTTCAGGAATCCCTCACAACTCTCGTGGACAATCTTCCAAAACTTGCAGAAATGCTGACCGTCATGACTAAAGCTTATGACTTCGGTAAATCCGTAGCTACGGATCCCGTGCTTGCGGAAGACACTATGGCTTCCCTTAGCGGATTCGCGAAGCCGGTCACGACAGCAGCGAAAAGCGTTGCATCTGCAGCTATCGAAGCCGGAGACCGTGTACACGCTCAAGGCGACCAAGCTCAGATTGGCGTATTTGGTCTGATGAAAATGCTGAAAGATCCTCAGGTTCAAAAGGGTCTTCGCTATGCTCAGGCTTTTTTGGACGTTCTTAACGAGCGCGACCAACAAAACAAGCGTTAATCCATAAATCATACGAAGAACGGAGGATGGTCATGTCTAAACATATTTTAATTTTGGGCGGAGGCTATGGCGGCTTGCTTAGTGCGCTTTCTGCACGCGAGCATTTTGGTGCTGGTGCAAAAATCACGCTGATCAACCGTTTCCCAACCCATCAGATCATTACGGAATTGCACCGTCTGGCAGCAGGCAACATCGCAGAGAAAGCAGTAGCTTTGCCGCTCGATAAGCTTCTGCGCGGCGCGAACGTTGACCTGCGCATCGGCAACGTTAAAGAAATCAAGCCGGATGAGCGTTCGGTTTCCCTCGATGACGGCGGAAACTTCACATATGATGCCCTGGTTATCGCACTGGGCAGCGAAACGGCCTTCTTCGGCATTCCAGGACTGCAAGAGAACAGCTTTATCCTGAAGTCCGTGAACGATGCTAACCGTCTGCGTGCTCATGTGGAGTCCCGCATTGCGGAATATAGCAAAACGAAAAACAAAGCGGACGCTACCATCGTTGTTGGCGGCGGCGGCTTGACAGGCGTTGAGCTTGTTGGTGAATATGCCGATATGAAAAGCGAACTGGCTCGCAAATACGGTATCGATCCACAAGAAATCACGCTTTATTGTGTTGAAGCAGCTCCTTCCATTCTGCCAGGCTTCCCTGCAGAACTGGTTGACCGCGCAACAACAAGCCTGCAAAAACGCGGCGTGAACTTCCTGACCGGATTGCCGATTACCAAAATGGATGGCACTACCGTTGAACTGAAAGACGGCAGCACGATCGAAACCAGCACATTGATATGGACTGGCGGCGTACAGGGTAATTCCGTTGTGGCTAACTGCGGCATCGAAGTCAACCGTGGTCGTGCGGTTGTTAACGAATTCCTGCAATCCGCATCCCACCCTGACGTATACGTTGCTGGTGACAGCGCGGTTGTTATGGGACCGGAAGGTCGTCCATACCCGCCAACAGCACAGCTGGCATGGCAAATGGGCGAGCTGATCGGCTACAACATCTTCGCACAATTGAATGGCGGCGTACCAGCTTCGTTCACACCGGTATTCTCCGGTACGCTCGGCAGCTTGGGACGTAAAGATGCCATCGGTACCATTGGTGCTAACAAGACCCAATTGAAGGGTCTGCCTGCAACCTTGATGAAAGAAGCAAGTAACATGCGTTACCTATCCCACATCAACGGTTTGTTTACACTGGCTTACTAAGCCTAGAAGGCGGCATTATATTCACATATAAAGAGATGGACCCTGAGTTTTCGGGTCCATCTTTTTTTATTTCACAGCCCAAACATAAGCAGATGGACTTAGGGACATCGACATGAAAACATAATACGATGGTTACACCCGGGAGCGAGGAATACCAAGGGATTTCACACGCGTGCTCCAGAGCGGGATGTTAGAGAAGGAGGTAAGGGAGAGACTGAAAGGTGAAAGTCCAAAAGGAAGAAGAAAGAAGTTTAAACAGTTATGTAAGCGCTATCGCAAAAGGTTCGCAGTTTTCATTTTATGAAACGGAGGGAGCATATATGCGGGGATATCATCGTCTTCATTCCATTGTCATTCAACTTTTTTTGTTTTTTTTCATCGGCACCACACTCCCGGTTCTCATCATGGGTTTCCTGTCGTATCACAAGTCAGCCTCAATCGTGGAGGAGCAGGTCAGTAAAGTGGCTTCCCTCACGATCACCCAAGTCAGTGACAAGCTGAATATGTTCTTCAAGAAACTGGATGACTCCTCGATGATGGTGCTGAACAGCAAAGTGGTTCACGGCATCCTCGAGGATCAGGATATCAGTAAATACGACCTGACGTTGAAGGTGAAGGAGGGAAAGGATCTGTTGACCTCCATCATGATTAATTCGCCGGAGATATTGGACGTGTACGTGTTTGACGTGCAGCGGAACAATTCGGTCCTGAGCGCCGATTCCTTGATGTCCATCCCGGACCAGTGGGATTCTCCTTGGTATCAAGCGATACTGGAGGCGAACGGGCAGGCGGTATGGTTCGGCTTGTCGGATACCTCCTACCTGAAGCAAACGGGAATGGGATTTCCCGTGTTTGGGCTGGGCCGGGCAATCCGGAGCTGGGATACGGGGGAGATCGTCGGGGTGATGTTCATCGAGATTATGGGGGATGTCCTGATCGATGAATTAAACCATGTCCAATTCGGCAACACGGGGTATATGTACGTGGCCAATGACGAGAATCGTTACTTTTACCATCCCGATCCTTCCATGTACGGGAAGCCGTCCCAGATCAAGCTGCCCTCGGGATTGACGGAATACAACCTGAACAACAACAAAACGCTGATGATCCCTTCGCGCCTGAACAACGGCTGGCATGTGGTCGGCATGGTGCCGCTTAAGGAATTGACGGCCGATTCCGCCAGCATCCGGAGTTTCACGGTCTGGATTGTATTCGGATCGATTCTGGCAGCGATCGGGATCGGTTATTTCATGACGCGGAGGATCGGCAATCCGCTCGTTCATTTAAACCGCTTGATGCGCAGAAGCGAAGCAGGCGATTTATCGGTCCGCAGCAAGAATGTGGGTCCCAGTGAAATCGGTCAGCTGGGCAGAAGCTTCAACAAAATGATTGAGCAGATCGATCTGCTGATCCGGCGAATCGCCGCGGAGGAATCCGAGAAAAAAAAGGCGGAAATCCGCGCGCTGCGGTATCAGATCAACCCTCATTTTCTCTACAATACGCTGAACTCGATTCGCTGGATGGCCAAGCTGAACCGGACGAATGACGTGGATCGATCGGTTACGGCCCTTGTTCAGCTGCTGGAGGGGAGCCTGGAGCGCAATGGGGTGTTCATACGCCTTGGAGATGAACTGGAGCTGCTTCGGAAATATATGATCATCCAGAATTACCGATACGACCATCAAATTGAGCTGAGGATCGAATGTCCCGAGCCAATGGAGGATCTCTATGTTCCCCGGATGCTGCTGCAGCCGATTGTGGAGAATGCGATCTTTCACGGGATCGCCCCGCTTGATGATCCTGGCGTTATCACGATTCGAATAACATCGCACCAGCAGGATGTCATGGTTCGGATTGAGGACAATGGAATCGGCATCAAGCCCGAACGAATAGCGGGACTGCTGTCGTATGGGCAGGATCACTCCAAGCAAGGCATGACCCACATCGGGCTGCGTCATGTTCACCAAACGGTCCAGTTGTATTACGGCAGTCACTACGGGGTATGGGTAGAAAGCCCGGAAGGCGGAGGAACGCGGGTCACGATAACATTTGCGAGGCAAAGGGGGGACGATTATGTACAGAGTGCTGCTCGTGGATGACGAAGCGATCGCACGTACAGGACTTCGATCGACCTTCGATTGGGAGAAATATGGTTACCGGCTTGTGGGCGAGGCCTCCAACGGACAGCGGGCCATGAAATGGATTCTGAACGGGGATCTGGACATTCTGATCACGGATATCGCGATGCCGGTCATGGATGGTTTGGAGCTGACCCGCCGGACAAGGGAGCTTTGTCCTTGGGTGAAAGTGCTGCTGCTCAGCTGTCATAGCGATTTTGAGTTCGTGCGCGAAGGCATCAGGCTTGGCGCATCGGATTATATTCTCAAGCCGACGCTGGATGCGGACTCTTTGGGTGCTGTGCTTGATCACATGCGTTTGAAGCTGGAAGAGGAGAAGCAGATGCAGCGGATTTTGACCGAGCATGAGCAGCAGCAGCGTTTGAATCAGAAGAAGGCCGCGGAAAAAGTCCTCTTTCAGGCGCTGTCCGGGGAGCCCGGTGCGCTCGCAAAGCTGGAAGCATGGAACCATAACGGTCCTTATCTGCTGGCCGTGCTCCAGCTTAATTCTGATCCAGGGGCTTGCGCGACCGGGGTTCAGCACAAGGATTGGCATGACGAGATCGAGCGATTAATGGGACAGTTATATGACCAGGCGCCGGAGGCGCTGGCAGCTCGGCTGGAGACGGATCGGATCGCTGTCTACGTGCCCCTACGGCATGCAGGAAGTCTTCCAGCTTCAGAGCACGAAGCGGCCATCCGTCTGCCGATCCGATGCGCGATGGGGCTCAGCAGGAGATATAACGGCATGGATAAGCTGCAAGAAGCGTTTCGAGAAGCTAGCGAGTGCCTGGAAGGCCTCTTCTTTCATAAAGATCAACAGATTCTTCGGGCAGAGGAGCTCCCTCTGACCGAGGCCGATTCGGCTCAGGAGAGGGCGGCCGCTGAGCTGCATGCCCTAAGAGCCGCGCTGACCGTCGGGAACATGGATATCAGCGAAGAGCGCCTGCAGTCCATTATGCTGCGCTGGCAGCCCGGAAGGATGAAGAAACGGGCGGTCCTCCGGGAAGCAGAGGAGCTTCTGAGCTTGCTCGCTATGTTTCATCTTCCCGGCTGCCCGCCGTTTCCGCAAATCGGAGAAGTGGGCAAGCTTCGCTCGGTGGAGGAAGTGAAAGAGCTGGTGCTCCAAGGCTTCCATACTTTGCGGGAGGAAGCCATGCGTCACCCCGTACCGGAATCCACGCTGCATGAGCGAATCGTGCTGCAGGCCGTCCAATATATTAAGGCGCACTTCAATGAGCCGATCTCCCTGCAGGAGGTGGCGGACGAGGTGGCCGTAAGCCGCAACTATTTTAGCGAATTGTTTAAGCGCGTCACGGGGCACAACTTCATTGACTATGTGATTGATCTGCGGCTGAAACGGGCCAAGGAGCTGCTTTCCACCACATCGCTACGAGTGTATGAAGTGGCGGATCGTTCCGGATTTAATGACGTGAAATACTTTAGCAAGCTGTTCAAGAAGTTGGTAGGCATGACGCCTGCTGAGTACCAGGGACAGCATCGAAAATAATGGGAATTTCTTAGGATCCGAAAAGAATCCACTTTTTCGGAACATAATCCGTTCAAAAACTTTTTGCCAAAATTTTATAATTAAAGCGTTTACAAGAGCTGTGCCAGCGAGTCCAAATCTGGTTTGAATGGAGGAAATGAAATGACAAGGAAACAGGTGAGAGGGTCATTGCTTGCAATCATTCTTCTACTATCATCCATACTCCAAGCGTGTGGAGGCGGCGGAACATCAGAAGGCGGGGAGCCCGGAAGCGGCGAGAAGGTCAAGATTAAATGGGCGACCTGGGGAAATCCCGGGGAGCTTAGCCGCTTTCAGGAGCTCACGAAGGACTTTAATAAGAATCACTCGGACATTGAGGTCGAATTTATTCCGATTCCGGGCGAGTATGATCAGAAAATATTAACCCAATTAACAGGTGGGACGGCCCCGGATATCTTCTATGCAGGGGACGCCCTGGTCGTGAAACTGATCGAGAATCAGAGCATTGAGAATTTGACGCCGTATATGGAAGCACCCGAAAGCGTGATCAAGAAAGAGGATTATTTCGAAGGCTTGTGGGGCGCAGCCGTGCGGGATGATCAGACCTTCGGGGTACCGGTGGACTGTAACCCGATGGTGCTGTGGTACAACAAGAAGGTGCTGAAGGAGGCAGGGATCACCGAGATGCCGGCCGATCTTCAGGCGAGCGGACAGTGGACCTGGGACAAATTCAAGGAGATGTCGGACAAGATCCGGGACAGCAAAAAGTACGGCTACGTGCTGGATAACTCCTGGAACAGCTACCACAGCTGGGTTACTTCCAACGGCGGCCGGGTGTATGACGACGAAGGGAACTTCGTGGCGGCTTCGGATCCGAAGGCGATGGAGGCGTTCCGCTTCCTGTACGACAACGTGAAATCCAAAAACATCACCTTCTCCGGAACGCTTCCTAAAGGGCAGGGCGGGGATGCCATGTTTATGTCCAACCAAGTTGGATTCGTTGCTGCAGGCCGCTGGTACTTGCCGCTGTTCAAGAAGAATCAAGGACTTGAATATGACGTGGTCACATGGCCAACCAATACCGGCAATAAGATCGAGCCGGCCGGTATCCCGACCGCATACATGGTGATGAACAAGGCATCGAAGAATAAGGAAGCGGCATACACCTTCTTCTCCGAGTACGTAAGTAAAGAGGGTCAACGCTTTCGCCTGCAGGGCGGCGGCAATGCTGTCCCGTCGGTACAGGGAACGGATGAGGTGGTGCTGGAAGGGAATCTGCCGGAGCATGCCCAGTTATTCCTGGACGCGCGTGAGATCGGGTATTCCCTGACTCCGTTCGAGGCCGGCATTCCCGGGCTTAGCCAGGATATTACGTCCAAGTTCGAGGCACTATGGCTGAAAGATCAGGATCTTGAAAGCTCGATGAAGGACATTCAGGATATGGCTAACAAGAAAATTCAAGATTACAAGAGCGGCAAGAATTGATCCAGCTCTGGGGAGGAACGGTGAGATGAAATGAACACGCAGCCTGCAGGAAGCTCCGGCGCCGCTCCTTCTCCGGAGCGGTTTCCGGAGAGGAGAACGACCTTAAAGAGCAAGACGTCCGATGGTTTATGGGGCTACTTTTTTATCTTTCCCCAGATGATCGGCTTGATCGCTTTTTCATTGATCCCGCTCATCTCGGCTTTTGTCATCAGCATGATGAACTGGGACGGCATGGGAGCCAAGAAGTTTATCGGTCTCCAAAATTTCGTGTCCCAGCTTCAGGATGAGGAGTTCCACATCGCACTGGTGAACACGGTGTATTACACGATTCTTTCGGTACCGACAGGCATCGTTCTGGCCATGCTGGTGGCGGTAGGCTTAAACCGGGTTCGCGGGAAGATTCTGTACCGGCTGATCTACTTCATGCCGAACATTACGATGTCCGTTGCCGTCGCCGTCGTGTTTATGTGGCTGTTCAACGCCGACTTTGGCCTTATTAACATGTACTTGCAGCAGTGGTTCGGGATAACGGGCCCCTCCTGGCTGACGGATTCCAGGTACGTGATGCCTTCGATTGCCCTGCTGAGCGTCTGGATGGGGCTGGGAGGCAATATGGTGCTGTTCCTTGCCGGGCTTCAGGGCATATCGAGAAGTTATTACGAGGCGGCCGAGATTGACGGTGCCGGCAAATGGCAGCAGCTGATCCATATTACGATTCCGCTGCTGTCCCCGACGACCTTTTTCGTAACGATCATGTCCATTATCGGTTCCTTCCAGGTGTTTGACCAGTCGTTTGTCATGACTTCCGGCGGACCGGCGAAGGCCAGCTATACGCTTGTCTATCACATCTATGAGACGGCCTTTGCGGACTTCACCTTTGGCAAGAGCACGGCGTCGGCGGTCATCCTGTTCGTGATGATCCTGTCGCTCACCTTGTTCCAGATGAGGATGTCCAAGCGGTGGGTGCATTACGAAGACTGACGGTCGAACCTTTAGGAAGGAGGGAAAATGAATGATACATCGGGGATTGAGGATGTCCACCGTAGTGCTGCATATCGTGCTGATCATAGGCGCGTGTATGATGGCCTTGCCGTTTGTCTGGATGGTGCTCAGCTCGCTCAAGGATTTGTCGCAAGTATTCGTCGTGCCGCCCAAATGGATTCCTGACCCGTTCATCTGGTCCAATTACAAGGATTCGCTGACGGCGCTGCCGTTCGGGCGCGCGTATTTTAACAGCTTCTACATCAATATGATCGTTGTGGTTTCACAGCTGATTACCTGTTCCATGGCGGCCTATGCGTTTGCCAAAATCACGTTCCCGTTCCGGGAGCCGCTGTTCATTCTGTTTCTAGCTACCATGATGGTGCCGGGACAAGTGACCATCATTCCGCTCTATCTGATCATGAAAAATATCGGATGGCTGGATACACATCTGGCGATTATCGTCCCTTCGGCACTTCTCAACGCCTTCGGGGTGTTTCTGCTCCGGCAATTCTTCAGAGGCATTCCGAAAGAAATGGAGGAGGCGGCCATCGTGGACGGCGCGAACCGCTGGACGATATACACCCGGATTATGCTGCCTTTAATCAAACCGGCTTTATCGGCACTCGGGATTTTTACCTTCCTCGGGATGTGGAACAACTTCTTTAACCCGCTGATTTTTCTCAGCAGCACGGATAAGTTTACCGTGCCGATGATGCTGAATTTGTACCGGGGCATGTATTCAACGGATTGGACGCTCATGATGGCCGGAGCATCCATTGCGCTCATCCCGGTCCTCATCGTATATATCATCGGTCAGAAATATATTATTGAAGGCGTTACTTTATCCGGGATTAAGGGATAGGTGAGCTTAATCAGCCCGTAAGCGGAGCTCCTTGAATGAGGAACCCGCTAACGGGTTATTTGTGTTCTAACCAGAATCAAGATGGAGTACAAGCAAGGTACAAATACGCTTCATGTTAATGATTTGTCAGCTGAAGAACGGTCTGCTCGAGAAGAGGGTCATGGCTGAGGCGGAAGGAGAACTGTGCCAATATAAAGCAGCCGAGCTGCAGTATATTTTCACAGATATACTAGTATGGTAGTATAAGGTAAAATGGGTGCGCTTACATAATTACGCTCGTGAAGGGGGACGAGGATATTGTTCAATGTACTTCTGGTGGATGATGAACCATGGGTCCTAGAGGGACTTCGAACCATGATCGACTGGAACCGGTTTGGATTTCAAATATGCGGAGAAGCTCTGAGCGCTCCGGAAGCGCTAAAGTTAATGGAACAGTGGAAGCCCGAACTGGTGATGACGGATATACACATGCCAGTCCTGAACGGCCTTGAATTGATTGAGCACAGTAAACGGATACTGCCTCTTCCTCCGAAATTCGTTATTTTGAGCGGTTATGATGATTTTGGGTATGCACATCAAGCCATGCGCCAACAGGTCGCCGAGTATTTGCTGAAACCGATAGATGACGAGGAGATCGAAGCTGTGCTTGCCAAGCTCAGCCATGAGATCCGGGAAGAACGAGACGCTGAACGCAGCCACCGGAAGAAGGCGGGCCTTGCCGTCCATTATTTGTTGAACCGGTTAATTCAGGATGAGCTGAGCCATGATTTGGCCGAGCAAGCGCGCAAAGCGATGTTAATCCAGGGCAAGCCGCTGCTGAAGTGCCTACTGATTGAGGCGGAGATTATTGAAACGGGAGTGGATTGGATCGAATGGATGGCCGATTATGGGCCTGAGAGCTCGCTGGGATGTTTCCAGGACAACAGCGGGAGCATCGGAGTGGTGCTTCATGTGGAGCATTCGACTCCGGATGATGTTATGGAGACCGCGCTTCAATTGCAATCCGCTCTGGCCCAGGAGCTGAAAGGACCGGTTATCGCAGCGTTAAGCGGAATGGGGACAGGAATTCAGGCGATTGGAGAGCTTTACAGGCAAAGCGCGGAGGTGCGTGATGATAAACGGAGTCAAGGCAGAAGCGGCGTGTTTTGTTATCAAGAGTGGAGGAGGGTCGAGCACCTCCGGGGGCTCCCCTTCGGATGGATAGACGAATTGTTTTCTGTGATTATGGCGGGGGAACAAGCGTCCATCGAGTCATGCTTGGCGCGGATTTATGCAGCCATGACTGATCACCTGCCCCACCTGAGGGCTCTTCAAGCCGATGTGGCCGATCTGGAATTGAAGCTGTGCCGAAGGATCGCGGAGATGAAGGGAGATCCGGATCTTTTCATGAACCGGCTGCAAGGGGAACTTGGACATCTGGGTGAAGCTTGCCATAACGCAGCGTTAAAGAATTATTTGCGGCTGCTCTCGTTCGAGGCCGCTTCGCAGTTGGCCGAGTTAAGAAAGCTTAACGAGCACAACACCATTTTTCAAGTGATTCAGTATGTCGACAGAGAATATCGAAGCAAGCTTCAGCTTCAGGATTTGGCACGGCATTTTCATATGAACGCCACTTATTTGGGACAGCTGTTCAAGAAGCATGCAGGCAAGCCGTTCAAGGAATATCTGAATGACAAGCGGATCGAGGAGGCCAAGCTGCTGCTGAAACGTAGCGGTATGAAGGTTTCCGAGGTTGCGCTCCATGTCGGGTTCCCGAACGCGGACTATTTTATCCATAAGTTTAAGCTGACAACCGGGATACTGCCCTCGAATTACAAGAATCATGTTGAAAGCAAGCAGCGCTAAACCGGGAGGGTGCCTTCATGAAGAGGATGTTCAGGCTGGGGAATTTCGTGAACGATATTCCGTTGAAAACTAAATTTTTTCTTATTTTTGTCGTTGGGGTACTGCTGCCTATTCTGGTGGTCAACCTCATCTTTATGGATCGGATGTCGGAGCTGATTCGGGAGAGAGAGGAGCAGAACCTCGATATCTCGATGGAGCGGGCTAGGAAGGATATCCATAATTTCATCGACGGTGGGGTCGCTGTAAGTCATGCGCTGAGCACAGATAAGACCCTTTACGAAATGCTCGACCGTGAATATGAGTCCCAGTTGGACTTCTACGAGACCTTTGATGAGCAGCTCCGGAACCGGGTAACCAGCTACATACCGGTTAACAACCAGATTCAGCGAATTAGCATCTTTACCGAAAATTCCACCATTGTGTCCGGCGGCAATTATCATGTGATCGACGATAACGTGCTTGAGAGCGACTGGTATGCGTTGTGGAAGAGTTCGGCCCATCCTGTGCTGGTGGCGGCATATCGGGCTACGGAGGCAAACAACTCGGCTTCGACGGTTCCATATTTAAGCGTCATTGAGAAGATGGATTATTTTGATAGCTATGCTACCTATGAGAAGCTGCTTCGCATCGACATCGACCTGAGCAAGATCTATGACGTCATAGTGCGGGAACGCGATTACCTGGATATGTATTTGGTCAACGAGAACAATGAGATTATTATGTCGGCAAGCAGCGGTTATGAAAGAGGGAAGTACAGCGCATATTCGAAGTTTGATCTGGGGCAATACGATGAAGAGGATCGGCATGTGTTCTCGATCGGAACAGCCAGGTACGTGAAGGGATGGAAGCTGATCGGCATCAACCGGGGCAGCCGGATCACGAGCGCCATGCTGGATATGCAGCTGTTTACCGTCGTATTGGCAGCGGTTGTTACGCTGGTTGCGGCGGTCTTTATTACCGTTATGCTCCGGTCCTACAATTACCGGGTGAAGCGTTTGTCCCGTCATATGCAAAAGGTGAGCAACGAGAAATTCGACTTGATTGAACTGGACGAAGGCCGGGACGAGATCGGCGGACTCATCCGGAATTTTAATCAGATGACAACGAAGATGAACTCCCTGATCAACAATGTGTACAAGCTGGAGATTCAGAAGAAGAGCCTGGAGATGGAGCGGGTTCGGGCTGAATTAAACTTTTTGCAGAGCCAGATGAATCCCCATTTCCTGTTCAATACCCTGAATGCGATATTGGTGGTCTGCACGAAGAACCGTTACATGGAAGTGACGGATATTATCAAAAGCTTGTCCAAGCTGCTTCGCAGACTGCTGAGCTGGAGAGAGGATCTGGTCTCCGTGGAGGAGGAATTCAGATTTATCGAAATGTATCTCAAAATCGAAAAATTCCGCTTTCGGGATAAATTCGAATATCAATTCAACATCAACTTGGAAGCGCTTCATTATAAAATTCCGAAAATGAGCATTCAGCCGCTCGTTGAGAATGCATGCAAATATGGTCTGCAGGCGATGGATGGAGCCGGGTTGGTGACCATAAGCGCTTCGGTTGCCCACGACTACCTTCGCATCGTCATAACGGATAACGGTAAGGGAATCGAGCAAAGCAAGCTACGGGACATTATTCTCTCGGTCCGTAACGAGCAGTTCTCGGGCAACAGCTTCGGCATTCGAAACGTATATCGGCGGCTGGAGCTGTACTACGACGATCATGTCATTTTCAACATTGCCAGCACGCCGAATCAAGGGACAACCGTTTCCTTCGAGATTCCGATCCGGCTGCTGGAGCTTCGGGAACATGAAGGCGGAGGGGAGGAGAACCATGCCATTCAAAGTGTTGTTGATCGATGACGAACCGGGTGCGCTGGAAGGGCTGGCGCTGTGGATCGATTGGGAACGCCTGGGGTTTAGCGTCTGCGGAACTGCCGGCAACGGAGTGGAAGGCTTGAAGATGATTCATGGGCTTGCGCCGGATTTGGTCATTACCGATGTGAAGATGCCGCTAATGGACGGACTTCATATGATTGAAACCTGGCAGCAGCATCACCATGACAGCGGCGTGAAGTTTGCCATTATGAGCGGCTACAGTGAATTTGAATATGCAAGGAAGGCATTGCGGCATGGCATCCATCACTATATGCTGAAGCCTATTATCACAGAGGAAGCCGAGGAGGAGCTCGGCAAGATTCATGCAGAGCTAATGCAGGAGCATCGCAGATTAAGCCTGAGCGTGATTGCTAAGAGGGAAGAGGATGTTTCGCTGATCAAGCAATCGCTCCTGGGGATGCCGCTTCGGGCTAGCAGCCTGTCGAAGCTTCAGGTTATATCCTCCGCCCATCAAGAGTGGAACGTATGTCTGATCCAGGCCGAGTCTGCCTTGTTTCCTGACGTCAGGGAAACCGTCGCCCGCTTGTCCGCCCAAGCGAATTCGGAGTATGTCATCGATCTGGAACCGAACCGGCTTGGTTTGGTGTACGGCTATTCTCCTGACAAAGGGATCGTACCCTCGGGCACGATCCGCGAGCTGCTCCGCCGTTTTGAAGGTCAACGGGTGCTTATGGGTGAAGGAGAAGGGAGGCCTTCTCTGATGTTGATCCATCATTCCTACGGGACCGCCAAGGAGGCTGTCGAGCATACATTTTATGATACGGATAATGGCCGGGTTATATCTTATGTGGAGGCACGGGATCGGCCGTTTCGTTATCATTACCCCACAAGTCTGTTGGATGAGGTCATCAGGTCCGTGGAGCTCCTCAGCAAGGATGATTTCCGTGAGGCTACCATATTGGCGGCATCCAGGCTTCGGGAGCAGCGAATTGCACCAGTCATCGTGAAGAAAATGGTCATCCATGTTCTATACAAGATCAAGAGCCTGGTGAAAGAGACTGGAGGCGGGGAAGATCATATCCTGTCAGCTAAAAATAATATAACCGAGTTAACAGACGGGACGACCCATTTGGACGATTGGTTCAGGGAGCTGATACGCTGCGGGGAAGCAAGCATCGAGCTTCTTCTCAAGGAGCAGGCCCGGCAAGCGCAAGGCGTAATCCAGGAGATTAACGATTATATTCGGCTGCACTACCGCGAGAATCTGACGATTAAACGATTGGCGGAGCTTTTTTATCTGCACCCCGTCTATCTCGGCCAGCTGCTGATGCGTAAAAATGGGATCGGCTTCAACGAACTTATACATAATTTGCGGATCGAGGAAGCGGTCGCGCTGCTGAAGCAGAACAAGCTGAAGAACAGTGAGATCGCCGAAAGGGTCGGCTACAGCCATTACAATCAATTCCTTAAGCATTTCGAAAAAAGATGGGGCATGGCACCGAATGAATTCAAGAACAGGATGTTCTAAAGTTTTTAAGGTTAATGCTTTAATTATAGTATAGTCCGCCTTTGAAAGCGCTTTTACAATATAGATAGGTTACACGCAGAGGCATTTTAACCAACGGTGTAACCACATTATGACGGAGGTGCTTTTATGGGGGGAAAGACAAAATCATGGCTTCGGCTCAGCACGGTGTTGCTGTTGTCGCTTAGCATCGTCCTTACGGGCTGCGGGGGCGGAAACGGGAATAACGGGGCCAAGCCGGAACCAAAGGACTCCGCTGAACAAACAACACCCGGGACGGACGGGAATAAGGTTGAACCATTTGAGGTGAGCGTTTTTATTGGGGAGGCTGGGCAGCAGCCGACACCGGATAACAAAATCTATAAGAAAATCAAGGATGAACTCGGCGCCACCTTTAACTTTGAGTTTCTGGCCGGCGATATCAATCAGAAACTGGGCGTTATGATTGCCGGTTCCGATTATCCGGATATGATGACCGGAAATACGAAGCTTACAGCGGCAGGCGCTTATATTCCGCTGGAAGATCTGATTGAAGAGCATGCTCCCAACTTGAAAAAGCATTATGAAGACTACTGGAACATGATGAAGGACCCGAATGACGGACATATCTATATTCTTCCGAATTATGGCGTGTTCAACGGCAAGCTGAACAGCACATGGTATTCGGGTCCGGCATTCTGGATTCAGAAGGCCGTGCTGGAGGAGTTCGGATATCCGAAGGTAAAGACGCTGGACCAATATTTTGATTTGATCGCCAAATATAGAGAGAAATATCCGACGATTGACGGCAGCCCGACGATCGGGTTCGAGATCCTGAATTATGACTGGAGAAACTGGGGGCTGTTCAATGCGCCGCAGCATCTGATCGGACATCCGAACGATGGCGGCGTCGTCGTTAAGAATGGCGCTGCCGAGGTGTTTGCCAACAAGGATTATGCTAAGCAGTACTATCAGAAACTGAACGAGATGAATGCGCAGGGACTGATTGATAAAGAGACCTTTGTGCAGAACTATGACCAGTATCTGGCCAAGCTGTCCAGTGGGACGGTGCTGGGGATGTTCGACCAGCACTGGAACTTCCAAAACGCAGAGAATTCCCTGATTACGCAGGGCAAAGATGAAAGAACGTATGTAGGCCTTCCGCTGGTCTACGACGAGAGCATCAAGGATCACTACCGCGACCGGGGGCCGCTGAACTTGAACAATGGCTTCGGCATCAGCGTGAATGCCAAGGATCCGGTCAAAATCTTGAAGCTGCTCGACGCCTTGATTATGGAGGATTGGCAGAAAGTATTGAGCTGGGGAATCGAAGGCGAGGATTACATCGTGAATGGGGAAGGCCGCTTTATGAAAACGCAGGAGCAGCGTGATGCGTTTACAGACGGGACCTGGAAATTGGCGAACAAAGCGGATGCCTTCTTCGGCTTCGCGCCAAAAATCGAAGGAAGCTTCAGTGACGGCAACGCCACGGATGCGGCGGCTCAGCCTGAGGAGTATAAAGCCGGCCTGAAGGAATACGACAAGAAGTTCCTGGAAGCTTACGGCTTTGACAGCTACGTGGACTTCTTCAGCGAGCCGCCGGAGAATGAGGTGGCCTACCCGGCATGGACCATCGATTTGGTTGAAGGATCCGAGGCGAAGGTGGTCAATACGAAGCTGAATGACCTGTCTACCAAATACCTGCCGAAGGCCATCCTGGCTAAACCGGCTGATTTTGAATCGGCATGGAGCGAGTATACGGCCGAAATCGGAAAGATCAACATCAAAGCCTATGAAGATCGAATTAACGAACAGATCCAATGGAGAATCGACAATTGGAGCAAATAACCGGTTGAAGATCAGAGGGTGGAAGGCGAGCTATTGGCCTTCCACTTTCTAAAATTAAGGTTGGTGGGGAGAGCAGCTTGATATGGATGAGACCTTAGCGAAAAAAAGAGCCATGCGAAATCCCAAGAGGGGGAAGAAACAGCCCATCACATGGACCCTCATCAAAAATCAGAAGCAGCTGATCATGATGTCGGTCCCGTTGATGCTGTACATTATCCTGTTTGCCTACGTTCCCGTATGGGGCTGGACGATGGCTTTCCAGGATTACAAGCCGGCCAGGGACTTCGGGCAACAGACGTGGGTGGGGCTGAAACACTTCAAGTTCCTGTTTACGGACGACAATTTCCTGCGCGTGCTGCGCAATACGGTAGGCATGAGTTTGATCAATCTTGTGCTTGGGTTTGTTACCGCCATTATTTTGGCGCTCCTGTTGAACGAAATCAAGAAAGTATTCTGGAAAAGAACCGTCCAGACCATTTCGTATCTGCCCCATTTTTTGTCCTGGATTATCGTAACGGGCATCGTGGCTACCTCACTGGCCTCGGATGGGATCATCAATGATCTGTTAATGAAGCTGCAGATCATCCAGGAGCCAATTCTTTGGTTGAGCGAAGGCAAATATTTTTGGGGCATCGTCGGGAGCTCCCATGTTTGGAAAGAGGTGGGCTGGAACACGATCATCTACTTGGCTGCCATTGCCTCCATTGATCCGGCACTCTACGAAGCCGCCGAAATTGACGGGGCCAGCCGCTATCGCAAGATGCTCCATGTGACACTGCCCGGCATCAAGGCAACCATCGTGATCCTGCTGATTATGTCCATCGGACACATCCTTGAAGCCGGATTCGAAGTGCAGTATCTGCTTGGCAACGGGCTTGTGGTGGATTGGGCGGAGACGATCGATATCTTCGTACTGAAGTATGGAATTGCGCAAGGGAACTACTCGATGGCAACGGCCGGCGGGATCTTCAAGACGGTGGTCAGCGTCACTATGCTGCTGCTTGCCAACTGGACCGCAAAGCGGCTTGGGGAAGAGAGGTTGTTATAGACATGGGAAATCAGCAGCTCAGCCCGCCAAATGCGGCAAACGCTCCCGTGAAGAAAGATATCGTCAGAACGCGCGTGGAGCCGGTTCTGTTTAATACGTTTAACACCGTATTTATGGTCTTCCTCGTGATCGTGACGCTGTACCCGTTCCTGAACACGATTGCGGTGTCGTTCAACGCGGGGAACGATACGATCCGCGGCGGAATCTACCTGCTCCCGAGAGAGTGGACGTTACAAAATTACAAGGCTGTATTCGCTTCGGGAACGATTTATGACGCATTCTGGATCACGGTCGCTAGAACCGTGCTCTCCACCGTATTGAATATCTTCCTGACGACGATGCTGGCTTACACGTTAAGCCGGCGCGAATACGCCTTCCGCAAGCCGATTACGCTTGTATTTGTGTTAACGATGTACTTTAACGCCGGTTTGATTCCGGGTTATTTCCTCATCAAGGATCTGAATTTGCTGAACAGCTTCTGGGTATACATCCTGCCGTCCATGGTAAGTGCCTTCAACTTGATTGTGATCCGAACCTATATCGGCACCCTTCCCGAAAGCCTGGTCGAATCCGCAAGAATCGATGGCGCGGGGGATTTCAAAATCTTCATGCAAATCATCTTCCCGCTGTGCAAGCCGGTGCTTGCCACGATCGCGCTATTTGTTGCGGTAGGCGCATGGAACACATGGTTTGACGCGTTCCTGTATACGTCGTCCACGCAGAAGCTGAGCACGCTGCAGTATGAGCTCATGAAGCTGCTGTCGTCGAGCATGAATTCCAACAGCAATCCGAATGTGGCCGCTGGCGCAGGCATGACCCAGGATTCTGCCGCCGCCATGGTAACGCCGTTGTCCATACGGGCGGCCGTAACGGTCGTGGCTTCTGTACCCATTCTGGTGGTGTATCCGTTTTTGCAGAAATATTTCGTTGTTGGTTTGAACGTGGGCAGCGTCAAAGAATAACCAAGAATTCGATAAAAGACAGACTAAATATGCAACGAATGAGGAGGCAAGCATTCCGTGTCTAAGAGAACCATCATTAGGAAGATCAGCCTGATGCTGATCGCGTCCCTGCTGCTCATTCCGCCCAGCTGGAGTGTGGCGGCAGTTGAACCGGCCCATACGCCCGCTGATCAGAATCTGGTGATTCACCATCATTTTGATGGCGGGACGGAGGGGTGGTTTAAGCGAGGGACGGAGACGGTGACTTCCGCGACCTATGCCTATGAAGGGACAGGGAGTTTATTGACGGAGGGAAGGACGGAGACCTGGAACGGACCTGGGTTTAATCTAGCCGCCACGAATCGGATGGACAAAGGAGCTACCTATGAAATTTCCGCATTTGTCCATCTGAAGGAGGGTACCCAAGGGTCTCAGAAGCTTCAGCTTGCCATGCAGCAAACCGGAGCTGAGCCGGAATACGTGAACTTCAGCAGTGCGGTCGATGCAACTGCCGACGGGTGGGTAGAGGTGAAAGGCCATTATAAATACGATGCTAACGCTTCAGCCCTGCAGGTTTATCTGCAAAGCCCGAGCAGTCCGGACGTCGCTTATTATATGGACGAATTCAAAGTCCGGCTGATTGAGCCGGCACCAGACCCGGGGAATGGGGTACCGGGAGGAGAGGATACGGTCGTATGGGATTTTGAAGACGGAACGACGATGGATTGGGGACCACGCGATTCGGAGACCGTAGAAGCTGTGCCAGAAGCTGCCCATAGCGGCGGCTACGGATTAAAGGTCCATGATCGGACAAACAACTGGAACGGGCCTAGCCAAGACGTGAAAGGCATCATGGTGAGCCAAAAAACGTATACGATCTCAGCCTATGCGAGGCTTGAGCAGGCGCCTGACGCTCCAGTCAAAATATCGCTTTCGATGGAGAACAAAGCGGCGGGCGCAGCGGACACATCCTATACGACCCTTGCCTCAGCCTCGGCGAGCGGCACGGAGTGGGTGGAGCTGAAAGGAACCTTCGGCTTCAGTTCGGATATGGAAACATTGAAGCTGTATATGGAAACCTCGGGTCTTTCCAATTTCTATATCGATGACATTAAGATAGCACTGCCGGGCTCCATTCAGACGGATATTCCCGCACTGAAGGATGTGTACCAAGAGTATTTCGAGATCGGGGCAGCCGTTGAACCCAAGCATCTGTCCGGCGTGCACAAGGAGCTTCTCGATTACCATTACAATTCGCTTGTTGCCGAGAACGTGATGAAACCGGAATCTCTTAGTCCGAGCGAAGGAACCTATAACTTTACCAATGCGGATCTGATCAGGGATTATGCCAGGGATCATGGCATGAACCTTCGGTTCCATACGCTGCTGTGGCACCAGCAAGGAGCCGAATGGATGCTGAAGGATGATCAGGGCCATTATCTCGAAGCCACGCCGGAGAATAAAGCGCTTGTCCTTCAACGGCTGGAAGCTTACATCCATGAAGTGGTCGGTCGTTACAAGGATGACGCCCGGGATTGGGACGTCGTGAATGAGGTCATTGACGAAGGGCGTCCGGATGGCATGCGAGACAGCCAGTGGTACCGGATAACGGGACTCGACTATATCCGGACCGCATTTCATGCAGCGCGTGACGCTGCCGGCCCTGAGGCCAAGCTCTACATTAACGATTACAGCACGCACAATCCGAAGAAACGCGATTATCTGCTGAATCTTGTGAAACAGCTGAAGGCGGAAGGCGTTCCGATCGATGGCGTGGGCCATCAAACGCACATCAATATAAGCGGGCCGTCCATCCAGCAAATCTCGGATTCCATCCGGATGTTCGGCGAGGCGGGCTTTGACAATCAGCTTACCGAGCTGGACGTTTCGGTGTACACGAACAATACCGACGTCTACCAGACCGTTCCTCAGGAATTGCTCGACAAGCAAGGCTATCGATACAAAGAGCTGTTTGAAGAATTGAAGCGGCTGGACCAAATGGGCGCTGATGCAGGCGTGGAGGGGGGCTGGATCAGTAATGTCACCCTTTGGGGGATTGCAGACGACCATACCTGGCTGCATGATCGTCCCGCGGGGACGGGCCGCCAGGATGCCCCGTTTCCTTTTGACAAGCAATATCAGGCCAAACCTGCTTATTTGGGAATGGTCGATCCTTCCCGATTAACGATCGTGAGAAAGACCGGAACGGCTATTGAAGGTACAGCAGTAATCGACGGACAACCGGATTTTGCATGGAATCTGGTTCCGGCACTTAAGACGGAGCAGCTAGGATCGTTATCTGCTGAATTTAAGACACTATGGGACAAGGACCACATATATGTCAGGGCAGACGTGCAGGACGGATCGATATCCCCAGGAGATAAGATTGACATCTTCGCTGTGGTGAACGGTACCCTGCAAAAAGCCCGGATTCAGCGTGGAGCCGCCAACACGGCAGAGACCGCTGGAGGTTACGCAGGGGAAGCGCTGCTTCCGCTTAACGGAGAAGGATCGCTGGGCGGCGACATTTATTTCGATATCAGAGTAACGGATTCCGGTACGGATGACGGCTCCGAGCATGGCAAGAATGGGGCGATGGTGTCCTGGAGCGATCCAAGGCATGCCCAGGAGAGCGTTCAGACCGGACTCGGCATTCTTACGCTCGCTGCCGCGCCGAAATCGGCTCAGGCCCGCTATGGCACCCCGAAGGTTGACGGTGAGCTCGATGGTATCTGGAAGGATGCCGGGGAACTGGCAACAAACGTGTGGGTCGAGGGAATCAGCGGCGCGACCGCTACATTCCGGACTCTGTGGGATGAGAATCACCTGTACGTTTATGCCGTCATTAGCGACAGCTTGTTATCGGATGCGAGTTCCAACGTATGGGAGCAGGATTCGGTAGAGATTTTTGTGGATCAGAATAATGGAAAGACGGATGTTTACGAAGAAGATGATGGACAGTACCGGATAAACTTTAACAATGTGCGTTCCTTTGGCGGTCATGCGGGCGAGGATAACTTTACATCCGCAGCGAAGGTAATCGACGGGGGATATGTCGTTGAAGCAGCGATCGGCCTGGATAAGATTAAACCTCAGAAAGGGACTGTGATCGGGTTCGATTTTCAGGTGAACAACGATGAAGACGGCCAAGGTACAAGAGACAGCGTGGCCATATGGTCGGATCCGACCGGCCAATCCTATCAGAACACGACCAGATTCGGCGTGCTGGAATTTACGAAGAGCTCCGCTCCCGGCGGAGGAGATGGAAGCGGTGGCGAACATAACAGCGGCGGTAACGTAGGGAGCGGTGGAACTGCGGGCGGTGGCGGAAGCAGTACGAGTCCAGCTCCAAGCACGCCTTCACTCGAAATCCGGAACCATGACGGGCGGATCACGGTTGGAGTCTCGAGCCTAATGCTTCAGCAGGCATTGGAAAGGGCAGTGGCTGGAACGGACGGAACGAAGCGGACGCTTGTAGACGTTCCGGAGCAGAAAGGAGCCCAGGCCTATGATATTCAGCTGCCGGGTAAGTGGCTGCTGGGGAATCCGCAGGCAGTTCTCGTAGTCCAAACGGAGTTTGGTACGCTGGAAATGCCAAGCGTGTTGATTCAGGGGATCGGTTTAACGGATACAGAAACCGTAACGCTGCGTCTGGAGAAAGCGTCGGGCGGCAGCCTGGATGCGGCCCTTCGCGAGAAGATCGGCGATCGTCCGGTGTTCCGGGTAGAGGTTCTTGCTGGCGAGCGGGCTTTGTCCTGGAAACAGGGCACGCCTCGTCTCATCTGGTCGGTGTCTTATTCCCCAACCAAGGAAGAGTTTGCACGACCGAATCATATCATGGTTTGGAATATCGACTCTAACGGACGCGGGGTTCCGCTTTCCAACAGCCGGTATAATTCCGCAGATGGGATCGTTCGTGCTGCGCTGACGCATGGAGGCACGTTTGCAGTCGCTTCCGCGTTCAAGACGTTTCATGACCTGAAGCATGTGCCATGGGCGATCGATGCGATCGAAACGATGGCATCTCGCGGGATCATTCAAGGTGAGACCGAAACGAGATTCCATCCGTCGAACCCGATTACTCGAGCCGAATTCCTCGTTATGCTCGTACGCGCGTTGGAGCTGGAGGGCTCGGGCGAAGGCCGGGCAGCGTTCGGAGATGTTTCGTCTTCGGCATATTATTACGAAGACGTGCAGATTGCCGCAGAGCTTGGGCTGGTCCAAGGTGTCGGAGGAAACCGTTTCGTGCCGGACACGCCAATGAAACGCCAGGACATGATGGTGATGACGCAGTGTGCTCTGGAGGCAGCCGGCAAGAAGCTGGAAGGACAGGGGTCTCTGGATTCTTTTGCTGATGGGGATCAGGTTGCCGAGTATGCCAAATCGAGTGCAGCGGCGCTTGCAGGTTCGGGCATCGTGAGCGGCATGAACGGCAGCATTGCGCCTAAGGCGTACTTTACGCGTGCTCAGGCTGCGGTGATCCTTGACCGGATTTGGAATTGGAATGATTAAGGCTGTGAATCGTTAATATGATGATCGGACGTGAACGATGAAAGTCAGCATGTAAGTAGAATGAATTGGAGGCCAGCCGTGAGCAACGGGCTGGCCTTTTTCGTGTAGATGCCGATCAGGCTAGGTGGACCGTACGCTATAAATCATGGAGGAAAGGCCAATCCTTTTCTAGTAAATGACGTCTATCTTCTTGCTTTCTTGGAAAACCTATTCATAGATTCAAGATTCCAAGTTACCGCTATCTAATAATCTATGAATATAGGTTGGAGGTTGATGTTCTTGTTTAGTTCATCCGTTCATGCTGAAGAAGCAAATCATCCGGAGTGGGCACCTGAGCTTCTGGGGAGGGTTACCAAACGGATCGGGAGTGTCATTGTTGGACATGAGGAGCAAATCTCGTTAACGATGATTGCCTTACTGGCCGGAGGTCATGTGCTGCTGGAGGATGTGCCGGGAGTCGGGAAGACCATGCTGGTGAAGTCGGTGGCTGCGTTAATCGGCTGTGATTTCAGCCGCATTCAGTTTACGTATGATTTGATGCCAGGTGATATTACAGGGGCGTCGGTCTATTATCCGCATACGGGAGAATTTGTATTTAGGCCCGGACCCGTGATGTCCAATATTGTGCTGGCCGATGAAATTAACCGGGCATCGCCACGGGCACAATCCGCGCTGCTGGAGGCGATGGAAGAGGGGCGCGTCACCGTGGACGGCCATACGTATCCGCTGCCGGCCCCCTTCTTCCTGCTGGCAACGCAAAATCCCTATGAATATGAAGGGACAAGCCGTCTGCCGGAGGCGCAGCTGGATCGCTTTTTGATGAGATTATCGCTGGGATATCCCAATATAGAAGGCGAATTGGAGCTGCTGGAGCGGGGGATGGGCAGTTCCAGACTGGACGATCTAAAGCCCCTTATGATGGGATCTGAGCTCATCCGGATGCAGCAGATGGTTTCCCGTGTATTTGTGGATGACACCATAAAACGTTACATGGTCAGTGTGGCCGATGCTTCCCGAAAACAGCAGGGCGTGACCCTGGGGATTAGCCCGAGAGGGACATTGGCGTGGCTTCGCGCTTCACAGGCGGCTGCGTTTCTGACAGGACGAATGTATGTCATCCCGGATGACTGCCTGCGTGTTGCCGTACCGGTGCTGACCCACCGGATTCATCTGTCTCATGAGGCACGCGCTGCCGGTGTAACTCCTTATGAAATGGTGGAGTCCATCATTACGAGGTTTGATCTGCCGCGCCAGCGAAGCCGGAAGGGAAATCCGTCGTGAGACGCCGTCTGCTGGAATGGTCGAGAGGAGTGGCCATCTGGTCCGTTTCGTTGGGCCTTTATGTTTGGTTAGGCGGGGAATCGCTGCGGCTTGTATGGTGGGCATCCACGATTCTATTGCTTGGCGGGGCTTTAACGAGCTTGCTGGGCCCAAACCGAATCACCATATCACATACAAGCTTTCCTTCGTGCATACAGGCGGGAGATTCTGCTCAGATGACGGTTCAAGTAACCTATCGTTCCCTTCTGCCCGTGCCGTGGCTTATCATAACCGACCGGATCGGCAGCAGGGAGTATCGCAAGCTGCTGTTCCCGGGCATGAAGCGAAGGCTCGAGTATACCTACAGACTGAACCAGGTTCCCCGCGGAGTCTGGTCTTCGATCTATAGCGAGGTGGAATGGGGCGATATGTTCGGCTGGTTCAGGACAAGCCGGAGTGTGGAAAGCGATACAGCCGGCATGATCGTGCTGCCAAGGCCCTCCGCGTGGCCGGAGGCCCAGGTGCCCATGCATGGAAGCGATATGGACATGGAAGATGAACGGGTACGCTTCAAGGTTTGGAATGAAATGAGAGGATCGGGCGTGCGTGACTATGTTCCCGGTGATCCTATGAACCGGATTCATTGGAAGAATTCCGCGAAGCTCGGACGCCTGCAATCCTTCATGCCGCATGAGAGTTATGGATCAAGACAGGGGGTTGTCCTGGATACATCGCTCCAAGGGTATGCAGGTCTTGGAGCCTTGAAACCGGAGGATGCATTTGAAGACGCGGTATCTGCGGCAGCAGGATTTGTATCTCGGCTCATCCGCTACAAAGTTCCCTATCAACTATGTATGGATGGGGATGGGATGGAGGATCGGCGGATCGAATACAAGGGTGTGTTCAAGGCGCAGCAGGATACGTTAGTACCGTTTGCCTCCGTTCAGCTAACCGAGAAAGATCCTTTACGGAACCGAAGTTTCGAGAAGTCTCTATCTCCCTCGCAAAAGAATACAGATTGGGCGATTATCACAGGTGTTTTTCATCAGGGAACGGCTGTTGCAGCGATCAACCTGCTGAATGCTGGAAGCAGAAAGGTTACCATCTTCTGTACGCAAAGTGTAAAGCGCTTGAAACCGGCTGGAAATTCAAGCTCATGGGTTAGTCCAAATAGTCCAATGGAGAATCAGGCGCAGCCAGAATGGGCACGAGAGTTCTTCAGCAAAGGCGGGAGACTAGTTTATTTGCATGAACAGCCGACAGAAGGGAAGCCAATGCAGATAGGAGGTGCCAACCATGATCGAACCGGAAAGCTCGCCCGTTAGGGAAGGAGGCCATCGGAAGACCAGTATATCCGGAGCCCATAGTGTACCCCATATTTTCGTCTCCCGATTGTCGCACGGAACGCTTCTTCATCGCATATTGATTACTCTGCCGGTTATGGGACTGCTGTCAGAGTGGCTCTTGCCACTTTGGGATGCAGGGGACATGGGCGGCCATCTTATGCTGCAAACCTTATTTATCTGGGCTTTATTCTTGCTGCTTCAAGGATTGTTTACGCTGCGGGGCTGGGTATGGCTGCCGCTGAACGCCGTTCTGGTGGTCTGGCTGTGTGCCCGATTGTTTGAATATAGCGATCCGCTGGCATGGTTATCCGATTTTGTTTCGGCTATACTTCCCGGTGATGTTTCGGTATTCGGAAGTGCGTGGGAGTTTACTGCCTTAGGTCAGGAGACGAGAACGATCATCCTGCTTATCGGCTGGGCTATCATGGTGTCCGCGGTCCATATGCTGGCTTTGTACCGCCGAACCGTGTGGTTGTTTGGCGGTTCGACGCTGGTTTATTTGGCGGTGCTCGAATCCGCCATGGAGGAGAGCGTATACCGTGATATGCTGCGAGCTGTATTGTATATTTTGCTGGCCCAGGGCATGATGCTGATTCTTAAGCTGAAGCAGGAAACCGTTGAGGGGACCCATAGGGGAGCGGACATCCCTGAGCCTGTTCGATCCGGCCGCTTGTCTGGGCTGCCTGTGCTTCGCTGGAGTCTGGTGGTGGTGCTTGCTTCCTGTCTAATCGCCGGAATAACCCGAGTGGGAGGAGCTTTTAGCGAGCCTTCGGCAGGTGTGGGATTAACGGTATCCGAATTAGCGGAACGTCTGACGGGATGGGGGGACAGGCTCCGGGGAAACGCGGAACCGTCGATTCCTGCCTCTCAGGTTGCTGGATACACTTCCCAGGGAAAAGATCTGGGAGGTCCACTGACGCTGAGTGATGCGATGTATTTTACCGCGCAATCGCCTGAACCGACTTATTGGCGGGGGGATACGTATAACCGGTATGACGGACGGAAGTGGGATGCGGATCCTTCCATCCGCAAGCCCGTCAAGCTATCCGAAGACCTGAGCCACATCCTGCCCTATTGGGAGCGTCCTTCCGGAGACAGGCTCGTCCAGACACTGACTTTTGAACAAGATACCCCGATCCAGTCCGTGCTGTCCGGAGGCATTATTACCCGCATAAAGGAGATGCATTTCTCCAAAGAGAGAGGTACACCGAGGCTTGCCGTTGACAGGCTGTCCGAAACGGTATCCTTGCAAGGCGAGAGGGCGGTATCCGGTTATACGATAGAAACAGTATATAGTCAGCCGGAGGAGCAGTCGCTCCGCAGTGCAACTAACAACGATCCCGAATATATGAAGGAGATGTACCTGCAGCTTCCTGAGGAGCTGCCCCTCAGGGTGAGGGATTTAGCGCAGAAGATCACATTGGACGCTGAGAACAGGTATGAAAAGGCGAAAGCTATCGAATCCTATTTGGAGAAGAACTATACGTATACGTTGCAAACATCCGTGCCACCGGAGGGCCGGGATTTTACGGATCACTTTTTGTTTGATACGAAGGAAGGGTACTGCGTTCATTTTGCTACGACAATGACCGTCCTGCTCCGATCTGAAGGCATCCCCGCACGCTACGTGACCGGATTTGCACCGGGTGAGCGGGTAGCAGGTACGGTTGATCGTTATGAGGTGGCCCAAAAGAATGCGCATGCATGGGTTGAGGTTTTTTTTCCGGGACAAGGCTGGGTGATGTTTGATCCGACCCCAGGCTTTGGCATCGAGCAGATATCCACTCCTCCGATTGCCGGTGATTTTGGTTCTGCCGGGCTTAAGTACTGGAACAGCATGTGGAATTCCATGCTTTACGGCGTCGTTAAAGTACTCTTTTTGATAGCCGCCATCGGTCCTGTGATGTTTGGGGGCGTTCTACTATTGATTCTTCCCATCCTTGTGGCAGTTGTTTATCAAATGCCGACCGTGCGCCAAAGCTTGACCTTCATGAGGATGGCCAGAACGATAGCGATAAGCAGGCGGGAGGAGCTCGTATCGGCCTCGGTGTGGGTTTGGGACAAGCTCCAGCGAAGATTTGGAGATGTGGAAAGAGGGCAGACCATGCGTCAATACGTCAATGCTTTGTCGATTGCCGATGTCGAATTCAGGGCGGAGCTGGAGCAGTTTGCGCAGCGCTGGGAGCGGGCGGCATACCATGATAAACCGTGGTCCCGTACCGAAAAAGTACTCTTTTTACGCCAATGTATTCGAATTGTCAAAAAACTGGCATGAAAACAAAAGGCCCTCTTTCTTGACGGTATGAATTCGGGTTGCGTATAATTAATTTCATTAATCAAGGGAGGCCCGGTAATGAATAAGCCTAATGAAATCATCGTCGTTTTGGACTTCGGTGGACAGTACAACCAACTTATAGCACGACGCATTCGCGATCTTGGCGTTTATAGTGAGCTTCTGCCATACAACACGCCCGCTGAGAAAATCAAAGAACTTTCCCCGCGCGGCATTGTTTTCTCAGGAGGTCCTTCCAGCGTGTATTCCGAGAATGCACCGCATGTGGACCCAGCCATCTATGATCTGGGACTGCCGATTTTCGGCATTTGTTACGGCATGCAGCTGATGGCTCAACAACTGGACGGAAAAGTAGAACGTGCTTCGAAACGCGAATACGGTAAAGCCGAATTGGAATTTGCTCCGAACTCGACGCTTGTCAAAGGGATTGAGCAAAAACAAACCGTGTGGATGAGTCATGGTGATCACGTGGTATCACTGCCTACCGGCTTTAAGCTGGATGCAGGAACGGAATCCGCTCCGATCGCTGCGATGAGTAACGAGGATAAGAAGCTGTACGGCGTGCAGTTCCATCCGGAAGTTCGTCACTCCGTCCATGGTAATGAAATGATCAAAAATTTCTTGTACGAAGTGTGCGGTTGTGAAGGCAACTGGAGCATGGAGACTTTTATCGAGGACCAGGTTCGTGAAATCCGCGAAGTTGTCGGCGAGCAAAAAGTGCTGTGCGCGCTGAGCGGCGGCGTTGATTCCTCCGTTGTGGCCATGTTGATTCACAAGGCAATCGGTGATCAGCTGACATGCATGTTCATTGATCATGGACTGCTGCGCAAAGGCGAGGCTGAGAGTGTTATGGAAACCTTCGTTGGCAAGTTTGATATGAAGGTCGTTAAGATTGACGCTCAGGAACGCTTCTTGTCCAAGCTGAGAGGCGTAGACGATCCGGAGAAAAAACGGAAAATCATCGGCAACGAGTTCATCTACGTATTCGATGAGGAGTCCAGCAAGTTTGATGATTTTGCATTCTTGGCACAAGGCACGCTGTATACCGATATCGTGGAGAGTGGTACGGACACGGCGCATACAATCAAATCCCACCACAATGTCGGTGGGCTGCCTGAAGACATGAAATTCACGCTGATCGAGCCGTTGAAAGCTCTCTTTAAGGATGAGGTTCGTAAAGTCGGCGAGGAGCTTGGTTTGCCGGATGAGATTGTTCACCGTCAGCCTTTCCCTGGACCGGGTCTTGCGATCCGCGTACTGGGCGAAGTAACGGAGGACAAGCTGCAAATCGTTCGTGATTCCGACTACATCCTGCGCGAAGAAATCGCGAAAGCGGGACTGGATCGCGAGATCTGGCAGTATTTCACGGCGCTTCCGAACATGAAGAGTGTCGGCGTAATGGGTGATGCACGTACGTATTCCTACACCGTAGGTATCCGTGCCGTTACCTCCATTGACGGCATGACAGCGGACTGGGCGCGTATCCCATGGGATGTGCTGGAGAAAATCTCCGTCCGCATCGTGAACGAAGTCGAGAACGTCAACCGTATCGTGTATGACGTGACGTCCAAACCGCCAGCAACGATCGAGTGGGAGTAGTTTATTTTCTGCTGTACTAAAACAAAAGCCTTCAATCCACATCTGTGGGATTGAAGGCTTTTTTATGTGTGGTTGTACCACACGAACTTTTTCCTGTATTCAATAGACGGATAGATGCCCATGGTTTTATTGTATGCATCTTTTGTGTAATAAGATCAATAATACGTTAAGGTGCAAATGTTAGGTGCGAGCGTTTAGGAGGTTGAGCCGAGTCCTAAAAGGAAGTTGAACCAAGATCGAGGAGGAAAAAGAATGAAAGCTATCGTCATTGATCGATATGGGGGAAAGGAGGAACTACAGGAAAGAGAAGTACCTACCCCTACACCACAAGCTCATCAGGTCTTAGTTAAGGTGGCCGCCACCTCGATAAATCCAATTGACTGGAAGCTCCGTGAAGGCTATTTAAAACAAATGATGGATTGGGAGTTCCCGATTATTTTAGGTTGGGATGTTGCTGGGACAATTTCAGAAATTGGGCACGAGGTAACGGATTGGAAATTGGGAGACGAAGTGTTTGCCCGTCCGGAAACGACTCGTTTTGGCACTTATGCCGAATATACTTTGGTGGATGAACACCTGCTGGCGCGTAAGCCTGCTGCTATTTCATGGGAGGAAGCCGCATCCGTTCCGCTCGCAGGGCTGACTGCTTGGCAGGCGCTTTTTACACATGGTGAACTGACCAAAGGAGAGAAGGTATTGATCCACGCAGGCGCAGGCGGTGTTGGGATGTTCGCTATCCAGTTTGCCAAACAAGCGGGAGCCTACGTTATTACGACCGCTAGTGAGCGTAATCATGAACTGCTGGCTTCACTTGGAGCTGATCAGATTATTGACTATCGCACGACCCCATTTCAAGATGTATTATCGGATGTGGATGTTGTGTTCGATACGATGGGCGGTGACGTTCAGAAGAACAGTTTTAAAGTGTTGAAAAAACACACCGGGCGAATCATATCGATTGTCAGCGATTTTGATGAGGAGCTGGTAAGAGAATACGACGTAACCGCCAAAAATATATGGCTGGATCCCAATGGTCAGCAACTTCAGGAAATAGCAGATCTGTTGGAGCAAAAAAAAGTAAGATCAGTAGTGGGAGCTACGTTTCCTTTTTCGCAAAAAGGGCTCTACGATGCCCAGGGATTAAGTGAGACCCACCATGCTGTCGGTAAAATAGCAATAAGTTTCTCCTGAGGAGCACACGATCCCAATTTCTCCCTGCGTGGGAAACAATCCGGTTTCGACTGCTTCTGCTACCATCGAGTGAAACACCTCCCGAACGGATTTCAGTGATCATGTGCGCCATATTCCATGGTGTATTTTGTCGTATGTAGTTCAGTTGTCCTAGAATCAATAGGTGGCGAAGCATCAATTTCCGAACATTTCTTTAAATTGACAAGCATAATATTCGCTTTTGTTATTGACAAGATTGGGCTTCTCGTCCTAGAATATGTGTAGAAACTGACATGACAACTACAAATAACGAGCTTTTTCGTATAATCCTGGGAATGGGCCCGGGAGTCTCTACAGGTCACCGTAATGATCTCGCTACGAAAAGAAGAGCGGCAATATAATGATGCGGACTCGTCCAGCATTCGAGATATCGGCCTGTTTATGGAGCGCCGCTCCATAAAGCAGCAGCCGGTTATTCGATAAGGGTGCTGCCTGGCAGCATGCGAATGATTGTTTTGCGGCTCTTTTTTCAAGCGATGGCCCTGGGGATTTATCCTTAGGGTCTTTTTGTATGTTGTCGGTCATTAATTTTAAGGGGGATATCTCTACAATGGAGCGTTTCTTTAAACTAAAGGAACACGGAACAAATGTAAGAACCGAGATTATCGCAGGCTTGACGACATTTATGACCATGGCTTACATCCTGCTGGTCAACAATCTGTTCCTGGGTCCTGATGGCGCAGGTATTCCGCAGGAAGGCGTATTTTTCGCTACTGCAGTAGGTGCCGGCCTTGTGACGATGGCGATGGGCTTCTTCGTTAACATTCCGGTTGCGTTGGCACCAGGTATGGGTTTGAACGCATATTTCATGACAGTTGTATTAAGCTCGAACGGAGCGATTACTTGGCAGGCCGCACTCGGTGCAGTATTTATCTCCGGTATTGTCTTCATTATTCTTACGGTTACCAAAGTCCGCCAAATGCTGCTGACTGCGGTTCCAAACAATTTAAAGATTGCCATTACGGTCGGTATCGGCTTGTTCATTACCATCGTTGGTCTTAAGCTGGGCAACATCGTGACGGCTTCCATTAACCCAGGAACGGATATTACTCATCCGGTACCAGGCGGTGCCTTCAATCTTGGTCTTGGGAATTTCATTCAGAACAAAGATACGCTGCTTGCGATAATCGGGCTGTTCCTGATCGCCATCCTGATGGTTCTCAAATTGAAGGGCGCTTTGCTTATCGGTATCGTGCTGACAACGCTGATTGGTATTCCAATGGGAGTAACCGATCTGTCAGGTCTGAGTACTGCAAGCTGGATTCCTTCATTTGATAATCTGGCTGTCGGTCAGATGGACTTGAAGGGCGCGCTTGGCATGGGTCTTCTAGAAGTTATTTTCATCTTTACATTCGTTGAACTGTTCGATACGTTCGGTACATTGGTTGGTACCGCAGGCCGTGCGGGACTCCTGAAGAACAAAGAGGAAGGCGAGAAGAAGCTTGGTAAAGCAATGCTCGTGGATGCCGGCGGCGTAAGCGCGGGCGCATTCCTTGGAACAAGTACAATCACTGCTTTCGTAGAAAGTACCTCCGGTGTTGCAGAGGGTGGACGTACAGGTTTGACTGCGGTTACTACTGGCGTACTCTTTATTCTGGCATTGTTCTTAGCTCCGATTGCTCTGGTTGTTCCTTCGGCTGCTACAGCTCCAGCGCTTGTCATTGTCGGTGTACTGATGATGAGTCAGGTACGCGATATCGAGTGGGATGACTTCATGC
>NZ_CP150206.1:1085000-1890000 GCF_037969755.1 Paenibacillus sp. FSL W8-0187
TTAAAATCAGGTTTAGGCCTGTTACTCACTCGTTGGTCAGTTTTGAGAGTTCAACTCTCATTTGATCCTTGAAAACTAGATAACGAAACGAATTTGCGCAATTAGAAATATCCTTTTAGCTGAACTTGTGTCAAGCAATTGATCAAGTTTTTATAAAAGTAGCAGCGGAGGTTTTGGGATCATCGATCCTTTGGAAGTTTGTTTCCACCTATTAACTCGTTTAGTAGATCAGGAAACAAACGGACAACAGAGCGATGAGCACAATAACCGAAGCATTGGTTAAGCTACTAAGAGCACACGGAGGATGCCTAGGCGCTAGGAGCCGAAGAAGGACGTGGCGAACAACGATACTGCCTCGGGGAGCTGTAAGCAAGCTTCGATCCGGGGATGTCCGAATGGGGAAACCCAGCTGATGTAATAGTCAGTTACCCGTATCTGAATACATAGGATACGAGGAGGCATACCCAGGGAACTGAAACATCTAAGTACCTGGAGGAAGAGAAAACAAGAGTGATTCCGTCAGTAGCGGCGAGCGAACGCGGAACAGCCTAAACCAGAGAGCTTGCTCTCTGGGGTTGTGGGACGTCTCACATGGAGTTACAAAGGAACATATTAGGCGAAGAGGTCTGGAAAGGCCCGCTATAAGAGGTAAAAGCCCTGTAGCCGAAAGTATATTCCCTCCGAGACGGATCCCGAGTAGTGCGGGGCACGTGAAACCCCGTATGAATCCAGCAGGACCATCTGCTAAGGCTAAATACTCCCTAGCGACCGATAGTGAAACAGTACCGTGAGGGAAAGGTGAAAAGCACCCCGGAAGGGGAGTGAAATAGATCCTGAAACCGTGTGCTTACAAGAAGTCAGAGCCCGATCTATGGGTGATGGCGTGCCTTTTGTAGAATGAACCGGCGAGTTACGTTCCCATGCAAGGTTAAGGCGAGAAGCCGTAGCCGCAGCGAAAGCGAGTCTGAATAGGGCGATTTAGTATGTGGACGTAGACCCGAAACCGTGTGATCTACCCCTGTCCAGGGTGAAGGTGCGGTAACACGCACTGGAGGCCCGAACCCACGTATGTTGAAAAATGCGGGGATGAGGTGGGGGTAGCGGAGAAATTCCAATCGAACTCGGAGATAGCTGGTTCTCCCCGAAATAGCTTTAGGGCTAGCCTCGGAATTTAGAGTCGTGGAGGTAGAGCACTGATTGGGTGCGGGGCCCGCAAGGGTTACCAAGCTCAGTCAAACTCCGAATGCCATAGACTTATATCCGGGAGTCAGACAGTGAGTGCTAAGATCCATTGTCAAAAGGGAAACAGCCCAGACCATCAGCTAAGGTCCCCAAGTGTGTGTTAAGTGGGAAAGGATGTGGAGTTGCACAGACAACCAGGATGTTGGCTTAGAAGCAGCCACCATTTAAAGAGTGCGTAATAGCTCACTGGTCGAGTGACTCTGCGCCGAAAATGTAACGGGGCTAAACACACCACCGAAGCTATGGCTTGATGCTTTGCATCAGGGGTAGGGGAGCGTTGTATGTAGGTTGAAGGTGTACCGTAAGGAGCGCTGGACAGCATACAAGTGAGAATGCCGGTATGAGTAACGAAAAGATCAGTGAGAATCTGATCCGCCGAAAGCCCAAGGTTTCCTGAGGAAGGCTCGTCCGCTCAGGGTAAGTCGGGACCTAAGGTGAGGCCGAAAGGCGTAATCGAAGGACAACAGGTTGAAATTCCTGTACCACCGTAAACCGTTATGAACGATGGGGTGACGCAGGAGGGTAGTGACGCGGACTGATGGATGTCCGTCCAAGCAGTGAGGCTGATGTGTAGGCAAATCCGCACATCGATAAGGCTGGGCTGTGATGGGGAGTGAAAATTATAGTAGCGAAGGTCATGATCTCACACTGCCAAGAAAAGCCTCTAGTCAGGTGAAGGTGCCCGTACCGCAAACCGACACAGGTAGGCGAGAAGAGAATTCTAAGGCGCGCGGAAGAACTCTCGTTAAGGAACTCGGCAAAATGACCCCGTAACTTCGGGAGAAGGGGTGCCTCGGTAGGGTGAATAGCCCGAGGGGGCCGCAGTGAAAAGGCCCAAGCGACTGTTTAGCAAAAACACAGGTCTGTGCGAAGCCGTAAGGCGAAGTATACGGGCTGACGCCTGCCCGGTGCTGGAAGGTTAAGGGGAGCGGTTAGGGAGTAATCCCGAAGCTGTGAACCGAAGCCCCAGTAAACGGCGGCCGTAACTATAACGGTCCTAAGGTAGCGAAATTCCTTGTCAGGTAAATTCTGACCCGCACGAATGGCGTAACGACTTGGGCGCTGTCTCAACGAGAGATCCGGTGAAATTTTAATACCTGTGAAGATGCAGGTTACCCGCGACAAGACGGAAAGACCCCATGGAGCTTTACTGCAGCTTGATATTGGATTTGGGTACGATCTGTACAGGATAGGTGGGAGCCTTTGAAGCATGAGCGCCAGCTTGTGTGGAGGCGACGTTGGGATACCACCCTGATCGTATCTAGGTTCTAACCTGGTACCGTAATCCGGTACGGGGACAGTGTCAGGCGGGCAGTTTGACTGGGGCGGTCGCCTCCTAAAGAGTAACGGAGGCGCCCCAAGGTTCCCTCAGAATGGTTGGAAATCATTCGAAGAGTGCAAAGGCATAAGGGAGCTTGACTGCGAGACCTACAAGTCGAGCAGGGACGAAAGTCGGGCTTAGTGATCCGGTGGTACCGCATGGAAGGGCCATCGCTCAACGGATAAAAGCTACCCTGGGGATAACAGGCTTATCTCCCCCAAGAGTCCACATCGACGGGGAGGTTTGGCACCTCGATGTCGGCTCATCGCATCCTGGGGCTGAAGTAGGTCCCAAGGGTTGGGCTGTTCGCCCATTAAAGCGGTACGCGAGCTGGGTTCAGAACGTCGTGAGACAGTTCGGTCCCTATCTGTCGTGGGCGTAGGAAATTTGAGAGGAGCTGTCCTTAGTACGAGAGGACCGGGATGGACGTACCGCTGGTGCACCAGTTGTTCCGCCAGGAGCATGGCTGGGTAGCTACGTACGGAAGGGATAAGCGCTGAAAGCATCTAAGCGTGAAGCCCCCCTCAAGATGAGATTTCCCAATTCGTAAGACCCCTTGAAGACCACGAGGTAGATAGGTTGGAGGTGGAAGTGCAGCAATGCATGGAGCTGACCAATACTAATCGGTCGAGGGCTTATCCAAAACATATTTCAATGTGCTGCAAATTCGTTTCGTATCTAGTTTTCAGGTGATCAAGCATCTGAACCGTTTGGTGGCGATGGCGGAAGGGTTCCACGCGTTCCCATACCGAACACGACCGTTAAGCCTTCCAGCGCCGATGGTACTTGGACCGAAGGGTCCCGGGAGAGTAGGACGTCGCCAAGCGAACAACCATAAAGACCGTTATCGAGTAATCGATAGCGGTCTTTTTTGTTATCCCCCGCATGAACTCGTGAAAAGAATCATGAAGCATCAGAAAGAAGGGCACCCACATAGCGGGTGCCCTTCTTTTCTTTACCTTAATATCTTTTTTATCTTAAATATCTTTATCTTAGTATCTTTCCAATATCAGCTGTGTCTTCAAGCCATCCATAGGAAGAAGCCAACCGTTAGACTCCAGGGTGTCCATTAGCTCTGATCGGAGTTGGGAAGCAACCGAGACATCGGACGTTTTAAAAGAGATTTCGATCAGATTCTCGGTTCCTGTGCCGTCTGCATTGCGGATCGGCCAAACTTCGAGGCTCATTTTCTGGCCTTTCCATGATCCTTCATAGCGGTAGAACGTCAGCGGTCCATGAATACGGGACTGTGAGAGCTTTTGTTGACCCCAATTCGGAGAGGACCATTTTTTGAGCTTACCTGGGAGTTTGTCCAGCAGTAAAGCCAAAGCGTCTTGTTCGGATGGAAGCGTTGTGCCGGTTGTATTCGTGCTTACTTTCTTGGTGTTGGAGAAGCTAAGCGTTTGTTTGCCGTAGCCCCAATCAATCTCGGCCTCGTAATTGTCATCCGAAGCATCAAAGCCTTCCTGGTTTGCCAAGCTGAGCGCCGCGTTAATATCTCCATTCACGATGGGATACCGTTTCTTATAGGTAAGCTCGTAGTTATCTTTATCCTCTTTTTTGCGAAAACGGACATTCCAGCCTTCGGCATCCAGTTCCAGATTGTTTGTATCATAATAAGCAACACCGATCGCTTGGGGAACAGAGGCTATTCCGAATGCTTGAATGACTTCGCTCCGCAGGCTCCCACCGGATTCCAGCACGGTTTCGGGTTTGGCAAGGAACTTCACTTCATACGAAGGCACGGCATTGGCGGCGGCCGAAACCTCCGACTGGAGACCGGTTAGTCCACTTCCTAAAGTCGCGAAACCTACCATGAAAGACAACGTCAGCTGTTTCCATTTTCTCAACACAATCACTCCCATAAGCTGGATTTAGGTACACAGCTTACTTTAAACGCTAAATAATTGTGAGTTGTTAACGGGGGAGGGCGATTGTATCAAATGTTTATAGAATTATTGAATAGCAGCATACATTTTTTGTTAATCCATCCACATAGCTTACAGAATATACTCACCTAGATCACAGGACCTGCTCCAATTGTTTGCCCACTTCACGCAAAACCTCTTGAAAACGCTGAATTTGGACGGAAGGAAGACGGTCCTTATTATGGACGCTGAATATGTGCCGGGATGCCCGATGGCCGGGAATCGGCATAATGTGCAGTAAACCTTGCTGCTGCTCCCGTTGTACCGCCATCCGTGACATAAAGGAAACATGGTCCCCCATCAACACAAGTTGCTTGATCGCTTCCAGCGAGTCGAGCTCTACCGGACTCCTCATATGCAAACCATGCTGCTCCAGCCACAGGTCCGTCAGCTGCCTTGTGCTGGATTCGGTTCCATGCAAGGCGAAGGGAGTCCGAATGATCTGCTCGGGCTGCAGCGAATCCGTTTTGGCTAGCGGATGGTCAGGCGAACATATTAGGGCCAGATCATCTTTGCACAAGGACTCGGCCTGCAGACTGGACCCCGTAAAGGGTTCGGATGAAATAATGCCCAGATCAATCTGGTGCCGCGCTAGCATCTCACGGATAACCGGAGAAGGCTTGACGGATAAGGAGATCCGTATGCCAGGAAACTCACGGGCAAAGGTATTCAATATCGCGGGCAGCAGATAGGTGGCAGGGACATAACTGGCTCCAATGTGCAGCGTTCCCCGATATAAGCTGTCGTATTCGCGGACGACCCGCTCCGACTCCTTGGCAAGCGCGTTTATTTTTACCGCATAATGCAGCAGAGCTTGTCCAGCCTCGGTGAGAAATGTTTTTCCGCTTCGGGACTCAAACAGCCGGACTTGCAGTTCTTCTTCCAGTGACTTCATATGAAAAGTAACTGTTGGCTGCTTAATGCCAAGTATTTCTGCCACGCTGGTCATATGATGATGGCGGTCGATCAGCTCCACAATTTGCAGCTTCATCAGATTCATTCATATATCTCTCCCTTGATGATTTCTTATTTATGCTCTCTATATAGATTTAATCTATGAGTATCAACAGAATTCAAACAAAAAGTTAATTCTGAGTTTACATTAGTCTAATACAACGCTTAAACGTAACCCTTACACTGGAAATAGCTTAAGAAGACAGGTTGGGATCGAAAGTGGATATTGAAATCAGGGGCATTCAAAAATCGTTTCAAGGTACACCCGCGTTACTTCCTACCGATTTAAAACTGCGTCATGGTCAATTCACCACATTGCTCGGGCCGTCAGGCTGCGGCAAAACGACACTGCTGCGGATGATAGCCGGGCTGGAACAACCGGACGGAGGAGAAATCTATGCGGAAGACCGGTGTATCTACTCCGTGCACAAGAAGATTGACGTTCCGGCGCACAAACGCAACTTCGGGATGGTATTTCAGGATTTTGCCCTCTGGCCGCATATGACGGTATACGAGAACGTTGCTTTCGGATTAAAAGCGGCCAAGCTTAAGACGGATCTCAGGCAAAAAGTAACCGAAGCGTTGGCTATGGTCCGTTTAGAAGGAATGGAAGATCGTTATCCGCATCAGCTGTCCGGTGGACAACAGCAGCGGGTTGCATTTGCCAGAGCAGTAGCGATCCGTCCGGCTCTAGTACTGTTCGATGAGCCTCTGAGTGCGCTGGATGCGGTGCTTAGGGAGGAAATGCGGATCGAAATGATGTCGCTTGTGAAGGATATGGGGTTGACTGCCCTTTATGTCACACACGATCAGGTGGAAGCCATGTCGATGTCGGATGAAATTGTGGTCATGCGGAAAGGGAAAGTCCTGCAGCGTGGAACCCCGGAGATGATATATGAAACACCCAGTCATCCCTTTGTGGCTTCGTTTATCGGCAAGTCCAATTGGGTGACGGTCGATCACTCCATGGTGAGGCCGGAGCATGTGAGCTGGAGCAGGACAAGCACGGAGGATGTATGCTATCAGGCAATCGTGCTAAGCGTGAGCTATGTAGGCGAGCGATACGAAATTCACTTACAGGTGGATGGTTTGGACAAGTGGACCGCTTACCTGGACAAGAGAATTCCGGTCGGAGAACGCGTGAATCTGTACGTGTCTCCGCATACGATCTGCCAGATGGGTGAAGGAACAAGTCATGATAAGAACGTGAGCATGCAACAGAATATAGCAAAACGCACACCTGCTGCTGCAGGCTAAGATGAAGGGGAGTTGGGGAGAAATGAGTCAATTGAAGTTCCGGAAAAAAAGCGCGGTACTGTTGTTGGCATCGGTTATGAGCCTAAGTCTGTTTGGATGCGGCAGTACGCCGAATGGGGATTCAGCTACTAAGCCGGCACAGGATACAGGCAAGCAAACTGCATCGGGGAGTGCGCAAACCGGAGGTAAGCTCGTCCTTTACAGCGCTGGCCCTCAAAAGCTTGCCGACAATATCGTGAGCGGTTTTGAAGCTAAGACCGGAGTGAAGGTAGAGATGTTCCAAGGCACAACGGGCAAAATTTTGGCACGGATGGAAGCGGAAAAATCGAATCCGGTCGCGGATGTTGTCATTCTGGCCTCCCTCCCATCCGCACAGGCGCTCAAGGCGGATGGTCTGACATTGCCTTATCCTGAAGCTGCCAATGCGGACAAGCTGAATAAGGATTGGTCCGACGCGGAAGGAAACTATTTCAGCACAAGCGCATCGGCGCTCGGGATTGTATACAACACCAATCTGGTCTCTGCGCCGCCTCAAAGCTGGGCGGACTTAGGCTTGCCAGAGTGGAAGGATGCGGTCAATATTCCGGATCCGACGCTGTCGGGATCGGCGCTGGATTTTATCACGGGCTATTTGAGCGTGAAGGGCGACGCAGGCTGGAAACTGTTCGAGGATTATAAAGCCAATGGGACTGCTATGGCAGGAGCGAACCAGGAAGCACTGGACCCTGTGATCACCGGTGCCAAGAGTTTGGTTGCTGCAGGCGTGGATTATATGGCGTATTCGGCTAAAGCCAAAGGCGAGCCGCTTGACATTGTATACCCGGAGGAAGGAACTGTCGTGAGTCCGAGACCGGCTGCGATTTTGAAATCCAGTCCGAACGTAGATAATGCCAAGGCTTTCATCGACTACTTGCTGTCTGACGAAGCGCAGAAACTGGTGGCGGATGCCTATCTGATTCCGGGTCGTGAGGATGTGGAGGCCGAAGGCCGGACCAATCTGAAGGATATTCCAGTGTTTAAAGTGGATTGGGCTTGGATGAATGACCATGGGGATGAGACGGCAGCACGTTTTTCCGAAGTATTCAAGTAAGTGCATAAGAGTGCGTGTTCAAAAAGGTCGGTTTTCAGCAACGAAGCTTATGCTTCCGATGTGCGTTTTTACAAAACGCTTCAGTTGGATGAAGCTAGGGAGTGAGGAGCGGAGCGTACGTAGTTTGTACGTGAGCACCGGAAGGCCCGGATGAATTCAAGATTCGATGCCGAGTTGCTTCTTGATTCACTTCGTGTTAGATATTAGTTATCTTGCTACGCTGATGAAATTCTGTATCGCAAGAAAACCTACCTTTAAATCGCGGTCGCTCGTCCTTGAATTGACCTCGATTGGTTTTCTTATCAAAATCGGACTTTTTGAACAACCTCTAGGAGTGAAGCACAGGAAGGCAATGTGAGGTGAACCGAAAAGTGAGACCTGTCATCATGGACAGTCAGCGATTTTTACGGAAAATGGGCGTTATTCTCGCCCTTTTTCTTCTTATTATAAGCATCGGTGTGCCATTGCTGCTTATTTTCTGGCAAAGTGTATACCCGGATCAGCACTTCGATTGGCTGGCGCCGATACGAACGATAGCCGGTCATGAGCTGTCCGGTATTTTGCTGCAAACCATCTGGCTAGGGGTATGCGTGGTGGCAGGATCGACACTGTTTGCGCTGCCGCTTGCCTGGATGATGGCCAAAACCCGGTTGGGACAGCATCGGTGGGTGGACGTGATTTTGATGATTCCGTTCATGACCCCGCCGTATATCGGTTCGATGGGCTGGATTCTATTTATGCAAAAGGGCGGATATTTACATCAGTGGCTGCCGGGAGCAGCGAGATGGAGCGATTCCTTCTTCAGCTTCGGAGGCATGGTGCTGATCATGAGTCTGCACTTGTTCCCGTTTCTCTACCTGCTGCTGCGGGACGCTCTGATCCGCATCGGCGGTAATCTGGAGGAGGCCGGAGCGGTTCATGGCGCAAGCGCAGGATACCGGTTTAGAAGAATCATAATGCCGTTGCTGTTATCCTCTTACGGCATGGGTGCGATGCTGGTGTTCGTAAAAACCATTGCGGAATTCGGCACGCCGGCAACGTTTGGTCGCCGCATCGGCTATTATGTGATGACCTCGGAAATCCACAAATATATTTCTAGCTGGCCCATCGATTTCGGTAAAGCGACCTCGCTGGCATCAGTCCTGCTGTCGGTTTGTCTGGTGATGTGGTACATGCAGTCTACGATCAGCCGGAGGTTTACCTACCGTCTTGTCGGCGGCAAAGGTCAGCGCTCCAAAAGATATTCGCTGCGCGGCAGCAAAGGCGCCGTCTGCGCTTTATACATCGGTTTGCTGCTGATATTGTCTGTCGGCATTCCTTATTTTTCAATCATTGCGGCATCCCTGATGAAGCTCCGCGGAGCCGGATTGTCCTTAGATAATCTGACGCTTGATCATTACAAGGAATTGCTGTCCTGGGGATCGGTCAGCCAGAAAGCGATTAGTAACAGTCTGGGTCTGTCGCTTGCAGCATCTACGGTTGCTGTTCTACTCGGTACCGGTTTTGCCCTAACGATCGGCAAGTCCCAGGCACGGATGCAGCGGGTCATCGATCTGTTAAGTCTTTTGCCGAATACGGTCCCCGGCATTGTGATGGTGGTCGGTTTGATCCTGCTCTGGAATGCGCCATGGATGCCGGTTACGCTCTACAATACCTATGGGATGGTGGTGCTGACGTACGTCGTGCTGTTCCTCCCATACACGGTGCAATATGTGAAGGCCAGCTTTACGCAGATTGACGGTACCCTGTTTCAGGCGGGGCAGGTATTTGGAGGCGGTCCTCTGCTTATATTGCGGCGGATTCTGCTCCCGCTGATTATGCCCGGCATGCTGGCAGGATGGATCATGACCTTCACGATTGCGTCACGGGAGCTGGTCGGGTCACTGCTCATTTTGCCTCCATCGATGCAGACATCAGCTACATATATCTTTGCGCAGTTTGAGCAGGGACAGGTGTCTCTCGGGATGGCGATGGCCGTCGTCTCCGTCGGTATGACGGTGCTGCTGTTACTGCTGGTCGAAGCTATGAATTCTAAAAGAAAGTGGAATGCATCATGATGAAACTGACGGTGTGGGGCGGTGCAGGCGAGCATGGCCGTTCCGCCTATTTACTAAGTGGCAGCCAGGTTCATTTACTCCTGGATTGTGGCGTCAAGAAGGAAGGATCGGGAGACTATCCCATGATCCAGCAAGAACAGGTGCCGAAGCTGGATGCCGTGTTTCTGTCGCATGCCCATGAGGATCACTCGGTGGCGATTCCGCTCCTGTACCGGCTTGGCTATCAAGGAGAGGTGTGGACCACTCGTGAGACGGCAGCGCAGTTAACGAACTACTTTGCCTCTTGGAGAGAGTACACGGCAAGGGCAGGCGTAGAGCTTCCTTATATGGAGGAGGATCAGCTGGCGATCCGCTACCGGTACCTGGAGGAAGAGGCTGAGAAGTTGACATGGTTTGAAGCGCTTCCCGGCGTAGAGGTCATGTGGGGGCGAAGCGGACATATGGTGGGGGCTGTCTGGTTTTTGGTACAGGCTGAAGGAAAACGGATCTTTTATTCAGGAGACTATACATCCGAATCGCTGCTGCTTGAGGATGACAGCCCTGCGCTGGTAGACAAGCCTTCTTCCATGCTGCTGGATCTGGCTATCGTGGATGCGGCTTACGGGACCGACGCTAATTCACAGGCCGATAAACTGAAGCAATTGGAACAAAAGATTGAGAGCACGCTGCAAACCGGCGGGAAGGTATTATTACCGGTGCCGGCTGCCGGCCGAGGGCAGGAAATGATCCTATGGGCACACAGGAACTGGGGAAACGTGCCGATCGTGATCGAAGCGCCGCTGATCGAGGGGATGAAGCGACTGCTCGAGCGTTCGGAGTGGCTTCGCAGCCAGGATTCGGATCAAGGAATGAGAGATCAGCTGGAGTTATTACTGAATCGGAACGATTGGATCATACCGGCTAGCGAGGTGGAACGCGAGTCCTTGCTCCAGAAGCACGGGGCATCGCTATGGTTCGTAACCGATGGGATGATGCAGTCGAATCTTGCGCAGTGGTATTATAGCCAGATGTCCAGCGATACCCGGAATCTGGTCCTGCTCACGGGTCATGTTTCCCAGGGGACTTTTGGACATCGTCTCCTTCAACATCCGGCGTCATACGGTGCCTGCTCAGTAACAAAAATCAGGTATAAGGTACACCAGGGCCTGACGGACGTGCGCCAGATGATAACCGGCGTTCCGGCACTGCATACCGTACTCGTCCATGCAGACAAACGAGAAACGGACCGGTTACGAGCCCGTCTGACAGAGGAAGCACCGAACCTCCACATTTATTCCATGTCGGTCGGTGAGGAAGTCTATTTCTAGTCGTGCTTAGAGAACCTTTATCGCTTTCGCGATAAAGGTTTTTTTGTGGAATGGCTGTTATGTGTTTAGATGTAGGTGAAGTTGGTGAAGGCTGTAATGAACATATATAAAAATAAATTAGTACCAAGTACTAGTACTTGGTGATATAATAGCTATAAACTTGGAGGTGTGAATGATGAGCCAATCAAAGTCAAGAATTACGGCAATCGGGACCTATGTTCCTGAACGGATATTAACCAATACGGATTTAGAGAAGATGGTTGAAACGAGTGATGAGTGGATTGTCCAGCGAACAGGCATGCGGGAACGCCGGATTGCCGCCCCACACGAGTACGTGTCGGATCTTGCCATTAAAGCTGTGGAGGATATGGTTGATCGGTACGGTGTTACCGTGCAGGATGCGGATATGATTCTTGTGGCTACAAGCACTCCGGAGTATTCTTTTCCAAGTACAGCCTCCCGGGTGCAATCGAAGCTGGGCATTGCGAGCACGGGTGCGCTAGATCTGAATGCCGCCTGTGCGGGATTTGTATATGCGCTCCAGATGGCTGACGGATTAATATCCGGGGGAGCCTACCGTAAGATCCTGGTTATCGGGGCGGAAACCTTATCGAAGATTACGGATTACACCGACCGGACGACATGCGTATTGTTTGGGGACGGCGCCGGTGCCGTATTGCTGGAGAAAGATGAGGATTCGCCAAGTGTCATAGCGTCTGTATCGGGAACCTTTGGCGAAGGCGGCATTCATCTGTATAAAACAGCGCTCTCCGAGCAAATGGACGGCACGGAATTAAAGAGCGGCTGTCTTGTTCAAAATGGCCGGGAAATTTATAAGTGGGCCATTCGGAACATTCCGGACGGCGTTCGCGCTCTTTTGGCTAAAGGGGGCATGACCCCAGCCGAAGTGGATTGGTTTGTCCCGCATAGCGCCAATCTTCGCATGATCGAAGCGATTAACGAGCGGGGGCCATTTACAATGGACCGCACCTTAACCAGCGTCGAGTACCGCGGGAATACGTCGGCAGCCTCCATTCCGCTTGCACTTCAGCTGGCGGTGGATGAAGGACGGCTAAAAGCGGGAGACCACGTCTTACTCTACGGGTTTGGCGGGGGAATGACCTATGCCGGCTCCATCGTAAAATGGACGATATAAATTCGTTACATGAAAACGATGGAACATCATGAAATCTATAAAACCGCTATCGACATTCGATATGCGGTTTTTTTGTGCTGCGTTTTTTGGATAAACGAACCTGAATCGTAATAAATTCAACTCAAATTCGAAAGTTTACCACCTCAAAATTTGACGCCGCTTTCATTAGACTAAAGAAGAAAAATACGTTTCATGGAAGAGGGGTAGAACGATGAAAAGGTTTAAGTCATGGAGCATGCTGCTCCTGAGTATCATCATGGTGTTCACGCTGGCCGCATGTGGAGGCGGAGGCGGTAACGGAAGCAGTACGGCTGAATCTCCGGGGGGAGGCAGCAGCAACGAAGAGACGGACAATACGAAAGAAGGAACCGAGTCCACAGAGAAAATCGAGCTCTCCTTCTGGTCGCTGGGAACGACCAACTATGAGGATCTGGCGAAGGAATATACGAAGGAGCATCCGAACATAACGTTCAAATTCCAGAATACGTCGGACCAAACCGCACATCACAACAATCTGACGACAGCGTTGTCCGCAGGTTCGGGTGCGCCTGACATTTTCCAATTAGAAATCGCCTTTATGGAGCGTTTTATCAACAACCAGGATAAATTCTACAATCTGTACGTTCTTGGCGCCAAAGACTTAGAAGGCAACTACCTGGAGTGGAAATGGAAGCAGGCCACATCGGTTGACGGCTCCTTCCAACTCGGTCTGCCTACAGACATCGGTCCTACGGTTGTATATTACCGTACGGATCTGGCTGAGCAAGCCAGATTGCCAACGGATCCGGACGGGTTTAGCGCAGCGATTGATTCATGGGATAAATTCGCCAGCGTAGCCAAGGACTTCACAAGCAAAACAGGAAAACCGTTCGCGGACTTGACGGACCTGGTATATAACGGGGTGCGCGACCAGTCCCCGGATCAAATCTACTTCAACAAAGAGGACGGCTCCTTTATCGGAGATACGAATCCGCAAGTGAGAAAAGCTTACGACTTTACGGTAAAAGGAATTCAGGAAGGCTGGATCGGCAACTGGATTCTGTGGTCTCCGGAATGGCAAAAAGCGATTAATGATGGAGACTTTGGCGTCATGCTCGGCCCGGCTTGGATTGCCGGCACGATCCGCAATGCCAAGGATACCGCAGGCAAATGGCAGATTGCCCAGCTTCCTGAAGGGGCAGGCAACTGGGGCGGTTCGTTCCTGACCTTGCCGAAGGAAGGCAAGCATTCTAAGGAAGCCTACGAATTTATCTCATGGGTGCTCAACAAGGAGAATCAGCTAAAATCGTTCAAGGACAGCGGCTTGTTCCCATCTATCCCGGCGGTTTACAGCGAGCCTTCATTCACGGAGGAGAAGGATGAATTCTTCGGCGGCCAGGTCATTTCCGAAGCATATGCCAAATCGGCGGAACGCATCAAGCCGGTTTACTACGGACCGCTTCACGACCAGACCGACACGATTATCAAGAACGCGCTCAAAAACGTGTTGGAGAAAAAGGCCGACCCGCAAAAAGAATGGGAAAGCGCAATGAAACAAATCAAGACGCTGGTTGATCGCAGCTAGGAAAAGGATCATTCCTCGCTAGCCCGTTCAGCCCGTAATCCGTCCGAATCTGAGTAGGGAGGAAGCTCTCTTCGCTCGGATTCGGATTTATCCTTACCTACCTGGAGGTGCATTCATGGCAGACACAGCTACAGCAGAGTCACCGCAACCGGTGCCCCCGAGGCGGCGTTTGTTGACGGAGACCGTGCGAAGCCGGTTTACGGCGTATACGTTCATATCGCCTTTCTTCATCTTGTTCGCAATTTTTGGACTGTATCCGATTCTTTTTACCATCTATTTGTCCTTCTTCAAATGGGACGCGCTCGGACCGATGAAATACGTCGGCTTCAAGAACTACGAGTTGATTACAAGCGACCCGACCTTCTGGATCGCTTTTAGCAACACACTCATTATGGCTTTGATGGGAACCGTGCCGCAGCTGATTGTGGCATTATTTGTTGCGGTTATGCTGAACTCGGCCTTGAACAAATTCAAGAACACATTCCGCATTCTGTATTTCATGCCGAACATCACCTCCATCGTTGCGGTGACGCTGGTGTTCAGTACGATGTTCGGAAACAACGGGATGGTCAACTGGCTGCTGAACACCTTCGGTGCGGAAAGCGTGCCGTTCAACTCCGGCTGGTGGGGAGTCAAAATCGCCATATCGTCCATGGTCATGTGGCGGTGGATGGGCTATAACGCCATTATTTTTCTGTCGGGGCTGCAGAGCATTCCGACCGATATTTATGAAGCGGCCAAAATCGACGGGGCCACCCGAGGCCAGCAGCTGCTCTATATCACGCTGCCGCTTCTTCGCCCATTCATTCTGTTCGTCACCTTGGTATCGACGATCGGCGCGCTCCAATTGTTTACGGAGGCTTATGTATTCCTCGGTCAGTCCGGCACGGGTTCTACGCGTCAGGAAGGGGTCACGATGGTCACTTATTTGTATAACGAAGCATTTAAGAACGGATTCTTCGGTACGGCTGCGGCAACGGCGGTTCTCTTGTTCATCGCCACCATTCTGTTCTCGGTATTAAATATGATATTGGGCCGCGAAGGCAAAGATTCGGGAGGTAAAAAAGCATGAGCACAGTCGCCATAAGCCGAAAAAAGCCGGATGAACCCGGTGTTGTCGCGAAATTCTTTTTCTATCTTTTCATGGTCCTTGGCGCGCTGGTCTCAGTCTTTCCGTTCTACTGGATGTTCGTCGTGGCCACCAATGACAAGGATGCGGCATTTCACATTCCGCCGCTGCTTACGCCCGGCACGCAGTTTTTCGATAACTTCGCGCGCGTGCTGGAGCGGACGGATTTTTTCAGGGCCTTGATGAACTCGGTGGTGGTGTCTACGGCCGTGACCTTGTCCGTTGTGTTCCTCTGCACGCTGGCGGGTTATGCTTTTGCCAAGTATGAGTTTCCTCTGAAAAAGACGCTGTTTGTTTTTGTCATTGCCACGATGCTGGTGCCTGCCCAGCTGGGCGTGCTTCCACAATACGTCATCATGGCCAAGCTGCACTGGATCGACAGCTACAAAGCGCTGATCGTGCCGGCCATGGTCAATGCCTTCGGCATCTTCTGGATGCGGCAGTACATCGCCTCTGCCGTTCATACCGAGCTGATCGAAGCGGGGCGGATCGACGGCGGCGGGCATTTCCGGATCTTCTGGAACATTGCCATTCCCGTTGTCACCCCGGCGATGGCCACGCTCGGGATTCTGAACTTCATGAACGTGTGGAACGATTTCTTCTGGCCGCTCGTCGTATTGAAAAACAGGGAGAATTACACCATTCAAATTGCGCTGCAGCAATTGTTCACCAATAAGGACGGCCTTGATTTCGGCATGATCATGTCGGCCACCTTCACGGCGACGCTGCCGCTTCTCATCGTATTTCTGTTGTTCAGCCGATGGGTGATCGCCGGATTGACATCAGGCGCCATAAAAAGTTAACAAGCAAGGTGAAGTCGACAAGGAATGCGGCCTGTCATGAAGAATAATAGACATAGTAGAGTGGAGGGAGGAAGGATCCATGAAACTCCGCCGAAAGATATTGCTGGCTATTATTCTTCTGGTCTTCATTCCGGTCATCGCGCTGGGCGGGGTATCCTATTACAGCTTTTCGGAAGCGATGGAGAAGAAGTCGAATGATTTCTACTGGATTTCGCTCCTGGAAACGGATCGGAAACTGAAGTTCGCCTTGAACGAAATCACGACGATTTCGAACTCGGCGATTACCCAGCAATCGGTTCAGCAGATGCTGAAACAGCCGGAATACGCGGTTACCTATGAACGGCGGCAGGAGATCAACAATCTGATCAATCATCCGATGATTGCGTCGTTTGCTTTTTATTCGAATGACCGGTTGATGTATAACACGAATGGCGGAATGGAGCTTCAGGAACTGAGGCAGCAGGCATGGTATGAAGCGGTGGAGAAGGCGGAGGGGCGTCCCGTATGGGTCGGACCCGGCGAGAACGGCTCTGCGGCTGACGGCGCTCCCGTTTTGATTCAATCCAGGGTCATCAAGGACTATTACTCGCTGGAGGATATCGGAACCGTGGTGATCTACGTGAAGCCGGATCTCCTTGATCAGGTGTTCTGGGAGGCGGCAACGCTGAAGCAGGGAGATATTTTGCTGGTCAACCAGCAGGGGCACATCGTGTTCAGCAAGTCAGGCGGGCATATCGGGGAGCGGACGGAATTCCCGTTTCTCTCGGATAGTTATAAGACGAATGGAAAAGGCTACTATATCGATCAATATGCAGGCGAAAAATCGCTGATCACATATTCACCTTCCCATAATAAAGATTGGTTTCTGGTCGCCATCACGCCAAGCAAACTGATTTCGGCCGAATCGGTCCCGATTCGCAACCTGGCCTTGATCCTGGGATTGATCTCGCTCGTGTCGGCGTTCCTGTTCGACCGTTTTTTTGTGCGCAGAATGGTGCGCAGCATCATTAGCGCGGTGAACGGGATGAAGCGCGTCAAGCAGGGCATCTTCGTTCCGATCCCGTCGCATAACGTGGCGGAGGACGAGACGGATTTGTTGATCGACGGCTTTAACCGGATGAGCACCCAGATCCAGGAGCTGATTGGGCAGGTCGAGACGGAGCAAGCACGAAAAAAGGAAGCGGAGCTGCAGGCGCTGGTCGCTCAGATCAATCCGCACTTCATCTATAATTCACTGGAATCGATCAATTCGATGGCCGTGCTTCAGGGCAATAAGGATATCAGCAAGATGGTGGTTTCGCTTGGAAAGCTGCTGCGTATCAGCATCAGCGAGCATCATGAGCTGATCCCCCTCAGCATGGAGCTGGAGCATGTCCAGCATTACATGCGGATACAGAAATTCAGGTTCGAGGAAAAATTCGATTACGGCATTGAGCTTCCGAATGAACTGAGGCACTACGTTACGCAAAAGCTGATCGTTCAGCCGATTGTTGAGAACGCTTTATATCACGGGATCGAGCCGATGGAGGAAAGCGGGCTCATCTCCATCAGGGTGTCCGAGAACGGCGAGGATATCGTGATTGACGTGGAGGACAACGGTCCGGGCTTCGATCCGGAAACGCTGATGAAGCTGTGGAATTCGGATCCGGGACAGCTCAAAAAGTATCGCGAGAACGGGGTCGGATTGAAGAATGTCCATGAAAGGCTGCGGATCCGGTTTGGCAGCCGTTACGGCCTGATGATCTGTTCCTCCCCGGGTTACGGCTCCTTGATACGAATTCGAATACCGAAAATACTGACATGACAGGGGGGCTGCAGGGTGAGATGGTTTTGGAATTGGGGCTGGATCGTCGGATATGCCGCTCTGTTGGCGTTGTCTGTCGTGTGGGTGACGGTACAGAATCAGGGACCGGCCCAGGAGGAACAGCCCGAGAAAATCACGCTAACGTTCCGGCATTTCTGGAACAAAGAGCATGACAAGCCGGTGCTGGCCGTATTCGAGAGCATCGTCCGCACTTATGAGAAAGCGCATCCAAACGTAAAGGTGAACTTCGAGAGCATCGATCAGACGATTCACCGGGAACAAAAGCTGAAGAGCGAGATGGTAACCGGTACGCCGCCGGATATGTTTGTTTTGTTCGGAGGGGCCGAGATCGTGCCTTATGCCAGATCCAACCGGTTGATGGATTTAACGGATTTTTTGCAGGATACCGGATTGAAGGAGCAGTTCAAGGATCTGCACCATTGGACCTTCGAGGACCGGATCTATGGCCTGCCCTTCGAGGGACACGCAGAGCCGATCTATTATAACCGGGCTTTATTCCGGCAGCTGAAGCTGGAGCCTCCGAAGACGCTGGGAGAGATGGACGAAGCTATTCGTATCCTTCGGGAGAACGACATCATCCCCTTTGCGGTCGGCAACGAAGACAGGTGGCCGGCGGGAATTTTTGCCCATTATTTCATGGATCGCTACGCCGGGCCGGAACTGATTGACCGCCTGGTTGAAGGCGATGATCAGGCCAGCTTTGTGCAAGAGTCGTATTTGGAGGCGTTTGAGCACTTGGAGCTGTGGATCGAAGAAGGGGCGTTCAGTCCGAACGCAAACGATCTTTCCACGGAAGAAGCGATTGCCCAGTTCACGGAAGGAAAAGCGGCGATGTATATGAACGGCAGCTGGGATATCACGCTGCTGCAGAATGAGGATTACCCGGATTTTCAGAATGAGATCGGCGTCATTCCCTTTCCGTCGCTTTTTCCCGGCGAAGAACGCTCCTTGGCAGGGGGATATACGATCGGCATCGGGCTGTCATCGGACTTGGATGAAACGAAAAAGCAATCGGCTCTGGAGCTGCTGGGCATGTTCTATACCCCGGAGGTGCAGACTCGGCTGGTGTATGAAGGGCTGCGCGTGCCTTCGATGAAGATTGACTATGATTCGAAGAAAACCGGGCCGGTTTTTGCCCAAGTCACGGAATTGATGGAGGAATCCGCGAGCACCTTTCTGCCTTACGACAACACGTTATCACCCGAGGTGAACAGTTCGTTCCTTAAGGTGATCGAGGATATGATTGGAGGACGGATCGATGCTGCCGGCGCATTGGAGCAAATTCAGAAGTCCTCGGTCCGGTATTGGAAGCTTAGGCGGAATACGGCAGCAGAGTAAACAGGAGACAGGGGGGAACGTCATGGGCGGATCGGAAGGCAAATTCAGAGTCATGCTGGTCGATGATGAGCCGATCATTCTGCGCAGCCTGAAGGCGGCTATTCCATGGGATGAGCTCGATCTGGAGGTCGTTGGGGAGGCCAAGAGCGGAGACGGCGCATTGAAGCTGGCGCGCGAAGCGTCGCCGCATATCATTATCAGCGATATTCGGATGCCGGGGATGGACGGCATTACGCTCATGAAGGAACTGAAGGCGGATCAGGCAAGACGAATCATTATTTTCATCAGCGGGTACGGCGAATTCGAATACGCGAGGGAAGCGCTGCGCGAAGGGGCTTTCGATTACTTGCTGAAGCCGATCGATCACGATGAGCTGACGGAAACGATAGCCAAGGCAGCCAGAACCCTGGAGAAGCAGATTGCGGATGACCACATGATGCACTCGGTCAAGGTTTTATCGCTGCTGGCCCGGGAGAGGATGCTGACGGAATTTATCGAGGGAAATCGAAGCCCCTTGCAGCATATGCAGTGGCTGGAAGACAGCGAGCTGGAGCATGGATACACGATGGCCGTCATTCAATTGGATCATTACTTGCGGCTTAACGAGTTGTGGAGCATGGATGAGAAGCGCCTGTGGCTCTTTGCAGTACGGAACGTCCTCGAGGAATGGTCTTTGCAGCATGGCGGACTGACGGTATTCCCTTTCCGCAGCGGTGAATGGGTGCTGCTGTTTCCGAACCTGACGAAAGAGCGGCAGGAGGATATCGGCAGGGATCTGGTGCAATTGATCAAGCGGAATACGAAGCTGTCCTGCTCGGTCGGCTTCAGCCCCAGCATGGCTGGGATTGACCGCTTGGGAACGGCTTACGAGACGGCCGTCCGCGCCTTATACCAGCGGTTCTATTCCGGGGAAGAGGGGGTGTTCCTCGGGACTCCCGATTCCATTATGGAAACGGCCAGCGAAGCAAAGTATCCGAAGCATCTCGAGTTGCTCATGGTGGAAAGCATCCGCACGCTTCACAAGGAACGGCTGCTGGAACTTTTTGATGAGACCAAGGCTTACATCGAGGAGCATGCCTTTAGCCGGGAGATGACCGAGCGGGTGCTGCTGGAGATGAGCGTTGTGCTGTATCGGCAGTTTGAGCATATGAAGGTGCTGTTTGAGTGGTCGCTGGAGGAACTGCTGCAGGAGCTTCATTCTTCCGGCACCCTTCAGCAGTTGATGGATGTCATCAAGAGCCATTTCAGCAAGTGGATTGCCGAGAGCCGGTCCGGGCAGGCCAAGGACAATGTCCTGGCCGTTATGGGTAAGGCCAAGGATTATATCGCGGAAAATTATCAGAAGGATCTCAGCATTGAAGAGGTTTCGGAGCTGGCGGATTTGAGCATCAGCCATTTCTGCACCCTGTTTAAGGCAACAACGGGATATACGTTTCTGGAGTACTTGACGGAATGCCGGATCGAGAAGGCCAAAAGCATTTTGCTGAATACGGATGTGAAGGTATACCAGGTAGCGCCACTGGTAGGGTATCAGGACCCTCGATATTTCACGCAAGTATTCAAGAAAATAACAGGGAAAACGCCCTCCGAGTATCGCGAGGAGGCGATATCCAATACATAAAGAGGCGATGATTCGTTCGTGGTGTTACTGGGCCAATCATGTGAGGATAGCTTTCAGCATAGCAGGGAATGAATAACAGATCTATTTTTTCCGGGTTTGATTAGGGAAAAAGGAGTTCTGTTATTTTTATTTTAAATATCTTAATATTAAGACTTGACGATTCCTGAGTTAAATACTAAACTGAGATTAAGCGCCAGATGCACACGATAAGTTGAAGAAGCAAGGGTTAAAGTGCTTTTGATTAAGGTGCTTTTTGAATAAGGCGTTTATCCAACAGGACAGGTGTCTGAGATCGTGTTTTGTTAATGAAGAATAAATCAAATATAGATGGAGGTTGAAGTCATGAAGTTTAAAGGAATTCATCACGTATCTGCGTTAACGGCTGCGGCTTCGCGGAACTTCGAATTTTATACGAAGGTTCTTGGCATGCGGCTGGTCAAGAAAACGGTGAACCAGGACGATGTATCGGTATACCATCTGTTTTATGGCGATGAAAAAGGAAACCCTGGGACGGAGCTGACCTTCTTCGAAATTCCGATGGCAGGCCGGACCCGCGAGGGAAACAACAGCATCTCGGCAACATCTCTCCGCGTACCTAGTGACCGCGCTTTGGAATATTGGGCCCAGCGGCTGGATGAACATGGGGTAGAACGCGAGGAGATCAAGGAACGTGCCGGCCGATTGACGCTTCTCTTCAGAGATTTCGAGGGCCAGCGCATCATTCTGGTCTCGGATGAACATAATGAGGGAGTTCCTGGGGGCATCCCTTGGGAAAAGGGACCGGTTCCTGCGGAATACGCTATCATCGGATTAGGTCCGGTGCAGCTGACTGTACCTAATCCAGTGCAGACCGTGAAGGTATTGACGGAGCTGATGGGCTTCCGTTACAAAGGTCAGTATGCCTCGCCAGTAGACGGGCAGGCGGACATCCTTGTTTTTGAAACAGGAGAAGGCGGCACGGGAGCGGAAGTGCACGTTGAAGAAAGAACGGACCTTCCGCAGGAGCGGCTTGGTCGGGGCGGCGTTCATCACGTTGCATTCCGCGTAGAGGACGAGGAGGAGCTCCGAGCATGGATCAACCGGATTGGCGATGTAGGATTTTCGAATTCGGGGTTTGTTGATCGTTTCTATTTCCGTTCCTTGTATTTCAGAGAGCCTAACGGTATTTTGTTCGAGGTAGCTACTGATGGCCCGGGTTTTGACACGGATGAGCATATCGATCATCTCGGCGAATCCCTTGCGCTGCCACCGTTCCTTGAGAAGAAGCGGGAACAGATTGAAGCCAACCTAAAGCCTCTCCATACCATTCAATAATGAGGGCGCATATATGCGCAGCAAAAAGCACCGGGCAAGCCTCCCTTTTGAGGCATTTGCCTGGTGCTTTTTTAGATAGCAGGAAGAAAGTATGTCGTTAGTCGTTTTACTTATAGATATCAGAAAGTATAAACTTTAAGCTTGTGACCTCCTGATATCGCAAGAAAAACTTCATCTAACTGCGGTCTGGCATCTGTGAAGGTACGTCGATAGGCGTTTTTCTTATGATCTATTCATATAGCCGTGAAATGGCTTTTGCGGCTGTGCTGACATGCTCACGCAGCTCCTGCGGGGCCATCACCTCGATTTCCGCTCCGCAGCTTAGAAGAAATGCTGAGGCCGATTCTAAGGTGTTGAATTCCAAATCGGCTGCTATCCATCCGTCGTGCTGGCTTTCCATGTCGCATCGGATTATTTTTACGTATCGCTCGCGCTCAAAGCGCTTGATCAGAGAGACGGTCATTCGAACCTGTGCCGGATACTGCGGAAGATTCTGCATGAACCGTGCCAGCGACTCCTCCCAATACTCGGATAGATTAAAATCAGCCGGGCGCTCGAAGGTATCCTCGGACATGACGGCATCCACGATTCTCGATACACGGTAGGTTCGCATATCGCCTTCGGATTCCGCGACCACATACCAGGTGCTGCGTTTGGCAACTAGGCCGAGCGGATGAATGATTCTTTCGACCCGCTCCTCTCCCTTCATATATTGAATACGGGTGATACGATCCAGCCATAGTGCCTCCTGAAGCACTGTAAGATACGGATGCGATTCACGGTAGGAGTGCCAGCCTGCGCCATCAATATGGATTTTCTCCCGAATGATTTCGGCGTCCTGCCGAATGGAGCGGGGGGAAGAGGCCAATAATTTCTGATAAGCCGCATCAAACTGTTTGCGGATTCCCAAATCTCCGATGAGCGGACTATGACTGGAGACCAGCAGGGAGATAAGCTCGTCAGGCGTCATTCCGGTCAGATTCGTTCGATAGCTCTCCTCCAGCACCCAACCGCCGAAGGAGCCTCTTTCCGCATAGACGGGAATACCGGCCGAGCTTAGACTTTCCATATCTCGTATGATTGTTCGTTCCGATACCTCGAGCTGCTCCGCTAAATAACGGGTGTTCTTCTTACCTCCGTTCTGGAGCATCAGCATAATGGACAATAGACGATCCGCCCTCAAGTCATGTCACCTCTTTAATATCTATAGAAGATAATAGTATTGTAGCACGGATATAAGACAAGGGATGTCATATATGACTGATACGATAAGGATGTTGAGAAAATTCAGTATACAGGTAGGAGGTTACGCTATGAATAAGAATGAGCACAAGCCATTACAAGGTAAAGTAGCCGTCGTTGCTGGAGCGACCCGAGGGGCTGGCCGCGCCATTGCGGTGATGCTGGGTGCCTCTGGGGCAACGGTGTATTGCACAGGACGGAGCGTACGGGGGCAGGTATCGGATATCAAGCGTACCGAGACTATTGATGACACGGCGGATATGGTCACGGCGCGAGGCGGGATCGGCATAGCCGTGCAATGTGACCATACCGTGGAAGAGCAAGTAAAATCATTGTTTGAACGGATTCGCGAGGACCAGCAAGGACGACTGGACATCCTCGTCAATGATATATGGGGGGGCGAGAACCTCACGCACTGGAACATCCCGTTCTGGGAGCAGTTTCTATCCGATGGATTGCTAATGCAGGAGCGAGCTGTCACCACACACATGATCACAAGTTATTACGGTGTTCCGCTGATGGTGGAGAACGGTAGGGGACTGGTTATTGAAGTTACGGATGGATCTACGTATCGGTATCGCGGGAACTTGTATTACAGCCTGGCAAAAATTTCGGCGATTCACCTTGCTGCAGCCATGGCGGAAGAGTTACGTCCATATCAGGTAACCGCGCTGTCCGTTACACCAGGATTTCTGCGTTCCGAACAAATGCTGGATCACTTTGGTGTTACGGAAGAGAATTGGCAGGATGCCACAGCGCAAGAGCCGCATTTCATCGAGTCGGAGACCCCCTATTTCCTGGCGCAGGGCATTGCGGCGCTTGCAGCCGACCCCAGTGTTGCCGACAAGAGCGGCAAGGCGCTAACCAGCTGGGATTTATCGGATGAATACGGGTTTAGCGACATCGACGGACGCAGGCCGCATTGGGGCAATTATGCGAAGAAGCAAGGACTTCCTCTTACTTAAAAAAGAAAGGGGAGCATGTAAAAACAGGGTGACCTACCGCCATGATGGCGAATAGGTCACCCTGTTTTGTTGTGGATTTTTATTCGTTCATTCGCGAATACCGCTGCGTAATCTGGATCGTGCAGTTGCCGGTGAGTCACACCATGAAATCCAAAAATCCACTTCAATTAAGTTAGTTTCAATCAAGTTAGGAACGGCCGCGTCTCATCGAACCCATGATCAGGCTGACGATAAAGACAAGCACGACGGCACCGATCAGAGCAGGCAGGATGTAGAATCCTCCCATTTCTGGTCCCCAAGACCCGAGTAGAAGTCCACCCAGCCAAGCACCGACAAAACCGGCAATGATGTTACCGATGATACCGCCGGGGATGTCTCTGCCCATAATCAAGCCTGCAATCCAACCAATGATACCACCAACGATTAATGACCAAAGAAAACTCATTGTTTATCACCTCGTATAAGTTATAGTTGTTTGTGCCTTACTATTAACCAAAGACGTGATTTTTAAACCGGATGATAACAAAATCACTTTTTTCCAGCAGACGAAATACCGTGTCATGCTTTGATAAACGCCGGGTATTTGATTATGCTTGAAATAGGGTTAGTCTGAACATAATAAAGGAGCTGGCATGGGACTTATGGTTGAACAATGGACAGAAGAATATACGATTCAATCGGTTGATGCAGATTTTAAAGGGGATTGCCGTTGGTCTTCGCTGCTCAGTATTTTGCAAAGAGCGGCTGACCGGCATATTGAGGCGCTCGGGATCAGTCGCGAGGAGATGATCGAGCGGGGCATGGGCTGGATGCTGATTACGCTGGAGCTTGATATGCGGCGCATGCCAAGGGATATGGAAACCGTATATGTGGACACCTGGAGCCGCGGGGCCAAAGGGGCGCTGTGGCATCGGGATTATCGGATAAAGAACGGCGATGGAGAATTGCTGGGCGAGGGCCGCTCGGTATGGGCGCTGGTGGATATTCATAAACGGAAAATTTTGCGTCCGTCCATGTTTCCATACGAGGTGCCGATCGGTCAGGAAACGGTTGGGGAACTGCCAAGCAAAGCCGTTTTACCGGAAGGGGTACAGCTGGATGAGGCGTATACGTACACGGTTCGGTACAGCGGAATCGATACGAATGGTCATTTGAATAATGCCCGTTATGCAGACCTGTGCTTTGACGTGTTAGATGAGCAGGAGCTTCGGGAAGGGCAAGTGACCGGCTTCAAGATTACATATCATCACGAGGCCAGACTGAAGGATACGATGCTGATCAAGCGTTCGGTCGAAGAGAACAATCGGGTGTATGTGCAGGGCGCATCGCCGGACGGAATCAACTTTTTTGAAGCGGCTATCGTTAGGGAGTCATAACCATCAGGCGAATTCTTTCGGAAGGGGAAAGAGCGGCCTGACGCTTCATGGAGGGTGAACGGATGTACAAAATCATGATTGTTGAGGATGACCCGAAGCTGGCGGGGATGCTGCAATCGCATATCGAACGGTACGGAAATGATGGGAAAATCATCGAGGATTTCGATCATGTGCTGGAGCAATTCCACGAGATAAAGCCGCATATCGTTCTGCTCGATGTGAATCTGCCAAGCTTTGATGGATATTATTGGTGTCGTCAGATCAGGTCGGTATCCACCTGTCCGATTATTTTCATATCCGCTCGGAACGGGACGCCCGATCAGTTAAGGGCACTGGAGAACGGAGCGGATGATTATATCACCAAGCCGTTTGCTTACGATATCGTCATCGCCAAAATCCACAGCCAGCTGCGTCGCGTATATGGCGATTATGCAGCAGCATCCGCCGAGCGTACGGTTGAGAAGGACGGGCTGGTCCTGTATCCCGAACGGATGGAGCTGATTCTCGAGGATCGGACATCCTTACTCACGAAAAAAGAAACAATCCTCCTGGAGACGCTGCTGAGCCGGAGCCCCCGGTTGGTCACACGCGAGACGATTCTGGAGAAGCTGTGGGATGATACTTTCGTTGACGATAATACGCTGAGCGTGAATATTAACCGGGTACGAAAACGGCTTGCGGAGTTAGGGATTGAGAATGCGCTGGAAACGATCCGTGGCTCCGGGTATCGGCTGCACACGGTTTGGAAGAGGTAAGGGAAAGCTATGAAAAAGCTGTTTTGGCGTGAGCAACTGCCCCTGATTCTATTTACGGTCGCCGAGTTGTTCGTCGTGCTGCTCGTATTCTGGTATGACGGTTATGATCATCCGGTGACAGCGGCTTATGCCGTTTTCCTCGGTCTAACCATTCTGGGCGGATACTTGGCATTCCGGTACTTCACGCACCGGGATTTCTACGAGCGGCTGTCACAGCCCATCAGGTCGCTGGAGGAATCGATCAAGCATAATGAATCGGCCCCGCTGCCTACGGCCCTTAGCGAGCTGATGGAAGAGCAATACCGTCAATACCGAACGGTCATGGAAGAATGGGAGCGCCGGCGGAAAGAGCATATGATCTTCATGAATCAATGGGTGCATCAGATGAAAACGCCGCTGTCCGTCATTGAGATGATCATGCAAGAGGATGATAACGACTCCTTCAAGAGTATATCCGAAGAGTCCGACCGGATTCGGCGCGGGCTGGAGATGGTGCTCTACATGTCCAGGCTCGAAACCTTTGAGCAGGATTTCAGTGTGGAGCCCGTGAAGCTGCATCAGGCGGCAGTCGATGCAGTTCACGAGAATAAGCGTTATTTTATTCACAGTCATGTGTATCCGGAAGTCCGGATCGATTCGATTCTCACCGTCCAGACGGATGCCAAGTGGCTTCGGTTCATCCTGCTGCAGCTGCTATCCAACGCCATCAAATATTCCGCCGGTACCGGACTTAAGGTGACGATCCAAGCCCACCGGAGCGAGGATCACCGCCATGTCGTGCTGGAGATCACGGACCGGGGGATGGGTATACCCAAATCCGATATGAAGCGGGTGTTTGACCCGTTTTATACCGGGGAAAACGGACGCAAACTGAAGGAATCCACCGGCATGGGCTTGTATCTCGTTAAGGAGGTCGTTCATAAAATGAACCACCAAATCGAGCTGGAATCCGAGCCGGGGAGAGGAACGACCGTGAGGTTGATATTCTCGGGGTGAGACTCGGGACAAGTAGTCCTGTTAGCGTCTGACTGGCGAGGCTTATGACGTTAAGTAAGGTTGTTGGCTGTTTAAAATTAAAATAACAGTATGGATTTAGGCGCCGAGTAGGGTCAATCAGACAATATTTAAGTCATTCTTAGATTATGGAGCGGTACAGTAATCCACATAAATACTTTATGATAGCACCTTATCTCGGATAAACGATGGTTATTGAAATCATCATGAAACCCTGAGATAAGGTTCTTTCTTTTGTTTTAAATAATGAGTAGGTATCGGCACGCACCAGCGAAAGAGGACGAAACGATTCCGAAGAAGCGAAGCGGTCGGCTTTGCACCCGAATTTTCACCACAGTGAATTCGTTCAGAAAATTTGGGGGCAACAGCGATCGTAGGAACGTTACGTAATCGGAGCGGTCTTGAGAAGCGCATAAGTGACGTTTTTGGTGCTCTTTTACTTTTAGTAAACATGAATCTTACACCGATGTAAGATTGGTGAAAGAGTGATCGATAGGAGAAGCTCCGGGGATGCTATACACTAACCTTACAAGATATGAGATAAAGAAGGTGAGGTTTACAAGATGGAAATACTAAACGTGCGCAATCTGGGCAAAGTCTACAAGGCCGCGGTGTCCCACGAGGCGCTTTCCAATATCAATTTGAGCATCAACGAAGGGGAATTCGTTGGCATTATGGGACCATCCGGCAGCGGAAAAACAACGCTGCTCAACATGATCTCCACCATCGACCGTCCCACATCCGGGGAGATCCACATTGGCGGGGAAGATCCGTTCCGTTTATCCCAGGATAAACTCGCGATGTTTCGCCGCCGTGAGCTCGGGTTTGTCTTTCAGTCATTCAACCTGCTGAATACGCTGACGGTGAAGGAGAACATCCTGCTGCCATTGGCACTGGATGGCGTGGATTTGGATGAGATGAACCGCAGGGTGGGCATATTGGCCGAGAAGCTAGGCATTACATCGATACTGAATAAGCGGACTTATGAAATATCGGGGGGACAGGCGCAGCGGACGGCCGTAGCACGGGCGATGATCCATGTACCGAAGCTGGTCCTGGCCGATGAACCGACGGGGAACCTGGACTCCAAATCGGCGCGCGACGTCATGGAGATGATGGACCGGAGAAACAGAGAAGACAAAGTGACGATGCTGCTGGTCACCCATGATCCGGTTGCCGCAAGCTACTGCAATCGGGTGGTGTTTATCAAGGACGGTCAATTGTACAACGAAATCACGTACGGTGAGAGCCAGTCGGCCTTTTATCAAAAAATCATCAATGTGTTATCGCTGCTGGGAGGTTCGGGACATGAATTTTCGCCAGTTCGCCATTAACAATGTCCTGCGCAGCAAGCGGACATATATCGCCCATTTTCTGAGCAGTGCCTTCTCGGTCATGATTTTCTTTACCTACGGGTTGCTCTCGTTTCACCCGCAGCTGAAGGACGGTCTGGTCTCCTCCAGCGATACCATGTCCTTGTTGGGTACGATGGGCATGACAGTATCCCAGTACATTGTGTTTGTCTTTTCGTTCTTTTTCCTTCTGTATTCGGTGGGAGCCTTTATCAAAGTCCGAAAGAAGGAATTCGGTATTCTCCTGATTCTCGGGATGTCTCGCAAGCAGCTGAACCGGATGCTGTTTATCGAAAATATACTGATTGGCGTTGCGGCAATCGTAGCCGGGATCGGGACAGGTGTGCTGTTCTCGAAGCTGATTCTGTTAATCAGCGCGAAACTGCTGGCCGTGGAGAACGGACTTCCGTTTTATGTTCCGCTCAAAGCGCTGATCATCACGGCAGCGGCTTATGCCGTCCTGTTCCTGCTGATTGCCCTGTGCTCGTCGTTCATGCTGCGGAAGGGCACACTACTTGCGCTCGTGAAAGCGGAGGAAAGTCCCAAACCGCAGCCGAAAGCCTCGCCTTGGCTGGCCCTAATGGCTGTCCTGCTGATTGGTGCCGGATACGGCATGGTTATGGCTTTTGCGATTCTCCAAATCTTTAATTTTATTCTGCTGTTTGGAGGGGTTGTACTCGTTATCATGGGTACGTATTTTCTCTTCACCCAATTCAGCGTTTATTTTATGCGGTATTTGCAGAAGAAGGAGCGATTTTTCTTCCGTCGAACCAATCTGCTGACGGTATCGGAGCTGCTGTACAGAATCAAGGATAATGCGGTAATGTTCTTCCTCGTTTCAGTCATTTCAGCATCTGCCTTTACCGGGATCGGTACCACGCTCGCGATTGGGGATCCGGGCCTGTCGGCCATGGAGAACCCTTATGCTTATACGTATTCCTTGTATAACGAGGATGCGGACAAAGGCAATCGACATCTTGATATCATCAGGGAGGAGCTCAAAAAGGGCGGATTCAATTACAAGGAGGCGGAGGTGACCCCGATTTTCTCGGATAACGGGGTGATGCTAATTAAGCTTAGCGAATATAACAGTCTCATTCAGTCGCAGGGTTACCCGGCAGAAACATTGGGTGACCTTGAAGGGATCTTGACTCCGGGAACGGTCTCGGAGAAGAACAGCTACCGAATCGACGGTCCCTTGAATGATCAGTTCGAGATATTAAACGGCAAGAAATCGGAAACCGTAAAGGTGCTCAAAGCCGAAACGTTCATTGCTGTACCTGCAGCCTACGGCGAGACACTAGTCGTATCCGACCGCTTGTACGAGGATGCGTTCCAGGCACAACAGGATCAGGATTACGGTTATGCGGCATACCATACATTTTACGTAAAGGATTGGAAGAATACAGGGGATGTGTCTAGAGCGATTTCTGATCGTCTCAACGAGAATGAAGACTACAGCTATTATCTAAAATCATTGTACTTGGAGTGGAAAAGCGCCCAGCAGCAGAACGGCATTCTGCTTATGGTTAGCGGCCTGGTCGGCATTGTCTTCTTCACCTTCGCGGCAAGCTTTGTTTATTTCCGACTGTATGCGGATCTTGCTCGGGACGAACAGCAGTATCGCATGATTGCTAAGGTTGGCCTCAGTAAAAAAGAGCTTGGCACCATCATTACCAAGCAGCTTGTCATTATGTTTTTCCTGCCGATGCTGATCGCACTCATTCATAGCGGCGTTGCCTTCATAGCCCTGCAGCAGCTGGTAGACTTCTCGATTGTAGGACACAGTTTGAAGATCTTTATCTTCTTCCTGAGCATCCAGGTCGTTTATTTCTTTATCACTCGCTGGCGTTATCTGGATCGTCTTAACAAAATCATTCAGTAAAAAATCGCCATTTCTTCGTTGAAAAGTGCCAAAACGGGTATGTTATTACAAGAAGCACTTACAACGAGAAGTGGGGGCGATTCCATAATGAATGATCACAGCATGTTAAAGACGGGTGCCGTAGAGACTGAAGAGATTACGCCGGATATTCTATCTTTGCGTACTGTAATGGTGAACGTCCAGATGATCGGTACGCCTGGAACGGGAGATTGGGTACTGATTGATACGGGACTCGGAAATTTTGAAGGCTCCATTGTAGAAGAAGCGGAGAAAAGATTCGGAAAGCCGCCGGTTTGCATCGTGCTTACGCACGGCCATTTTGACCATGTCGGGAATGTGAAGGCATTGGCGGACCGCTGGAGCGTACCTGTCTACGCTCATCCGAGCGAACTGGCGTTTCTTACGGGAAAAGAAGACTATCCACCAGGAGATCCAAGCGTAGGCGGCGGATTGATGGCCCGCGTTGCTCCGATGTATCCGAACAAAGCCATCGATCTGGGCTCCAGGATACAACCTCTGCCGGAGGACGGCAGCGTGCCGGGTCTTCCTGAATTCAAATGGCTGCCGACACCGGGCCATAGTCCCGGTCACATCTCTCTGTTCCGCGAACGGGACCGAGTCCTCGTAGCGGGAGACGCTGTGATTACGGTGAAGCAAGAGTCGGCGCTAGCCGTCATCGGGCAGGAGAAGGAGCTGCATGGTCCGCCGATGTATTTTACGCCGGATTGGGATCTCGCGCGGGAATCGGTTCGCCACCTGGCAAGCCTGAATCCCGAGGTTCTGATCACGGGACACGGGGTTTCGATGCGGGGTAAGGAGCTTACGGCTTCACTTGCACGGCTGGCCCGGGACTTTGATCGTTTGGCCGTTCCCGAGCAAGGCCGATATGTGGATAAGGATATGAATTGAATGAGAACGGATCTAATTATCCGTTTCATGATATGAACGATTTATAAGCTAAACGAGACACCGTGAGGGCGATGGCCTTGCGGTGTTTTTTAATATGAGGCAGATTGTAATATGAAGTGTCTATATTAACTTGACACACATTAAATGAGTCCATATATATGAACTATTTTAATTCAACCACGGATACATGTCTTCCACTCCATCTTTAATGAATTCTGAGATGTTTACTGAGTTTTGCTCAGTTAGTAATCTCCCATTCATAATATCTGCCTTTATTCTCTCTGAAATTGTTGCGGTAACATTCACATCAGGATTAAACGTTTGCCTGACGCTACCCCTTAAAGAAAAACATTCTTGACAGCTTTTATTTTTTAAAGTTATTATAGACCTATAATGTCCATTATATAATCGTACTCATTTCACTAAGAGATCGTTGTAAGGAGGAAAGAACATGATGAATCGCAATACTTCAGAAGACCATGATGATATCTTCGATGTGGCGGTGGTAGGGGCAGGAGCTGCAGGGCTAAGTGCAGCACTGTTTCTCACTCGAGCTCGTCGCCGAACAGTCATTTATGACGGAGGACCCGTTCGTAATTCAATGATCTCTAAGATTCATGAATACCTTGGGTATGAAGGAAGTACACCGGTCGAATTCCTGGAACGTGGGCGTTCCGAGGTGGTAAGCTACGGCGGAGAAATTCGCAGTGAGACCGTATTGAAGATCGAAGCAAGGCCCGATGGGCTCTTTGATGTCTGGGGCAGCAAGATGAAGATCACGGCTCGGGCCGTAGTACTGGCCACAGGGCTAGTCGATGTGCTCCCCATGGTGCCTGGCTTAAAAGAGGGGTTGGGCAAGTACGTTCATCTGTGCCCATGCTTCAGCGGATATGAAGTTCGGGACAAACCTTTCGTAGCCTTTGGACTTCCGGAGCGCCTTGCCCAGCTTGGAAAGTTCCTGACCGCGTGGTCTTCAGACGTAACGGTCGTAAGCCCACACGAGTTCGACTCCGAAACGCTGACAAGGCTTGATGGATTCGGAGTTAAAACCGTTCAAGACGAGGTGACCGGTCTGGTAACGGAAGGGGACCAACTCGTCTCCATCGCCACAGCGAGCGGCACGGAAGTGCCATGTGAAGCAGTTTTTGTGGCGGCCCCTTTCAAAGCTGCGTCTGAACTGGCTGCCTCTCTCTGTGAAGTAGACGAAGCCGGTTTCGCAGTTACCGATACGTACGGAAGAACGAGCCGACCAGGAGTATGGGCGATCGGGAATGCTACGGATCAGCTTGCCCATCTCGTTCATTCAGCCGCCTCCGGTGCGAATATTGGACCTTGGGTCGTTGACTATTTGCTTGAAACATCCCTGAATCCGAAGAAGAAAGAATAGGCACGGATGACCGAAATTTCTTTTTCGCGCGCCCATGCGCTGACGGTGAATCGGCTGATGGCTGCGTATTTTGGAGACATGGACCACGCATCAATGGTGCAATTAATCGAGTCTCTAACTATGTGAGTACAGTGCTGCGACACAAACAAATAAAAAGATAAAAGCATCGCTTAAGCCTCTGTAAAAGCTTGAACGATGCTTTTTCTATATTAGGGTATTGCGAAATCAAATCTATTCCCGATTTTTCCTTTTAAAACCGTTTTCTATTACCGGAACTCATCCTTGTGTCCGCCAAACTGGAAACCGAATTGACCACTATAACCGGCTAAATGGCCCCCGGCATCGAAGCCAAAACCATGTCCCCCACCAAGATGTGCACCGGTATAACCACCGACACCATATTTTCCACCAAGATATCCACCTGCATGAACTCCCATCCCATGACCACCACCGAGTTGGCCGCCAGCATGAACTCCTACTCCATAGTCACCGCCGAGATGGCCCCCAGCATGAGCTCCTATTCCATGGCCACTCCCGAGATGACCACCGACAAACATACCTGCTCCATAATCACCCCCAAGCTGTCCACCAGCATGAACACCAATGCCATGTTCGAAATGATTGTTATTAGAAGGATAAACGCCATAATATGGTGCAGGATACGGATAATAAGATGGTTGAGGGGATCGACAATATGAGCATAAATATGGGTTAATTATCATTAATAAGCCTCCAATCTGATCGATGATTGTAGCTTATTCAGAACTAATAAAACATGATACTTGACCATTCCAATATAGGAAAAATACAGAATACAGGGTCTGCAAGGGCTTCATATTGTCGAGAATCCCTGTCTGTTTTCACCTCAGCCCAGTAGAATATCGAACGTAGGCTGTGGCTTAGAGGATTTTTTTAAATGTCTACTTGACGGGGGGAACTTCATTCAGCGGTAGCCTCTTGTTTATGGTTGTTGAGCTTTTAATCCTGGGCTGGATCCTCATCCATGCTGACGCCTGAATCAAATACACTGTCCTGCGGAACTTTCGTGAGATCTAGCTTTAGCTTCACTTGGTCATTAATATTCCCATACCAGGCCTCAAAGGAGTCATCCAACTGCTCCTCTCGATCACGATCCTCGTTCACATCTGAATCAACTTCGATTTTATTACCTAATACCTCGTAGTCGTCTTTGGGGTGGATCATACTTTACTTCAACTCCTTCGTATACGAATTGAATTAAAATTTCCTATAAAACTAATTTTATACATGGTTTTCTTTTACAGCTTAGGTGAACAAGCTGATAAAACAAAAAGAGGGTGTCCATCGTCATTTTTATGCTAATGACATTTGGGACACCCTTGATTACTTTTGTGATTTAATATTCATGAATCGTTTCGTACATGCTGACCGCTGATTATTAGGTTTAAATATATATCTATATAGACACATCTCTAATTACAATTCGACAGCTATTCCATTAATCTAACGGGCTGCAAGGATAATTCAGTAAGGAGTGAGACGCATTAAGGAGTTTATTTCTTTACAGTATAAGAAGTTTGGAAATCCTCTTGAGGTGTTGGAATTAGAACAACGAGTAGACGATATACAACTTCAGCACGACGAAATAGTGGTTCGAATGATTCTTAGTCCAATCAATCCTTCTGACCTAATTCCGATTCGAGGTGCCTATAAACATCGAATTCAGCTGCCAGCAGTACCAGGATATGAAGGGGTTGGCGTTGTTGAAGCTGTTGGTTCATCCGTAACCACATCCCTTTTAGGTAAACGGGTACTGCCTCTACGTGGTGAGGGAACTTGGCAACAGTACGTGAAAACAAAAGCCAATTTTGCAATTCGAGTTCCCGTTGAAATCAATAACGAAACAGCAAGCCAAATGTACATTAACCCTATGACAGCGTGGCTTATTTGTACAGAAGAATTGCGGTTAAAGTCTGATGATGTGTTAATTGTAAATGCTTGCGGTTCTGCAATAGGACGTATTTTTGCACAGTTTCCAAAGGTGTTTGGATACAGATTGATTGCGGTGGTAAGAAATGATAGACATACCCAGGAACTGCATTCGCTTGGTGCTTGGGCGGTAATTGACACGTCTAAAGAATGGCTTGTCCATCGAGTTTTGGAATTGACCTGTGGGATGGGGGCAACGGCCGGTATTGATAGCATTGGCGGGCAAGATGGACACGACCTGATTGAGTGTATCCGTCCAGGTGGCACAGTCTTAAGTATTGGTCTTATGTCAGGAACCCAAATGAATTGGGCTCAGATACACCAAAAACATTCTAATATCAGAGTGAAGCCATATTGGCTTAAAAGATGGATTGAAGGTATCTCCGATGTTCGGTGGCATGAAACTTTTGGTGATGTATTCAAATTGGTGATAGATGGGGAATTGACTATTCAAGCACCAAGAACGCGTTTTAGTCTACGGGAATATGAGAAAGCAATTATAGAAACCCAACAAAGTGGTCACACAGGGAAGGTGATTTTGGAACCATTTTTATTCAACTAACGCGCTAATGGTCTTCGTTCGCATTAAGAGTTATAACCGGCCTCGTAAATGTACTTGGCTGGAAGTCCGATCACGAAGCCTTCATGGAAGAATTGTCGCACTTTGATTGATAATGCGTCATGACGAATATTCAATATGGAAATGATGAACGGATTTGTGCGAAAATGAAGGTGATGGTAATCCGGCTTTTTTAAAAAAAATGATGAGCTGACGTGAACCTGAACACGTTCTGATGCATCTAACATATGTAAGGCCAAGAAAGTGTTGCAGAGGAGGTCTCCCAATGTGAATAAGAAATCAAATATAGAGCACGATGTTCAGCTTGCCAAGCATGGGGATCGGGAAGCCTTTAGCAGGCTGATCCACGCTTGCGAGCGTAATTTGTATGGCTTAGCCCGTTTGTACCTGAAGCGGGAAGAGGATTGTGCGGATGCTGTACAGGAAGCGATTTATAAATCCTTCGCAGCTATGCCTACCTTAAAGGAGCCTGCTTATTTCAAAACATGGCTGTCCCGTATTCTCATTCATGAATGCCTGCAACTGCTGCGTTCCCAGCAGCGGCTGCGCACGGTTGAACTTGCCAATGGCGGTGCCGATTCACTGCCGTATGAAGCGATCGAACTCAACGAAGCCGTGACTCACCTGGATGATGATTTACGCAAGGTCATTCAGCTTCACTATTACCGGGATATGCCGGTTAGCCGTATCGCCAAGATCGTAGGAATACCGCAAGGAACGGTGAAATCCCGGTTGTACCGAGCCCGCGCCATTTTGGCGGAAAGATTGGATCCCTCCACGGAAAGGAGCGTGAGCCATGACCCGATAGTAGGTAAGGAGTCGAGTCGGGATGACTTTGCTCCTATCCTACAGCCTGGTAGTGTTGTACTTCTGCCAGCCAAATCGATCTGGACGGCTAGGCTTGCCGGGGATTACGATATCATTCACAGATCATGGGGTGTGGCGGTTTAATGGGAACGAATCCGAACGTCAGATTGATGGACAAAACCGACCTTGGAGCATGCTCCGAGCTGATGCTCAAGGTCTTTAGCGGCGAACCCTGGTACGACCAGTGGGACTCCGTACAGCATGTGCAGCAATACCTCACGGAATTTATGGACAATCCGGTATTTCTGGGGTTTGTTATTGAACAGGATGGTAAGATCCTCGGTGCCTCTTTTGGTCATACGAAGAGCTGGTATAGCGGTAAGGAATATCATATCCAGGAATATTATATCGATACCGGTAGTCAGGGCAGCGGATTAGGCTCGGCATTAATGAATGGAATGAAGGCATACTTAAGTTTAATTCACATTCATTGCATGGTGCTGCTAACGGAAAAGGATCTTCCGGCGGAAGATTTTTATCGGAAACATGGTTTTGAAGTGAAGAAGGATATTATTTTTATGGCCAACAGATTTTAGTCGGCGGAATTTATATTGAAAAAATAGGGAGCTGTCTTGATGTCGGTGTGTGTTCTTAACTAACCAAATTTTATAGGACTCTGACTTGTGCATTGCGAAAAAACCCACTTTATGTGAGTTTTATTTGTCATGCGCGATGGTTCTGAGTCCACCTGGTTAAGAACACAACAGCCATCCCTTATATATTGACTGTACAGCCGTGCTCTGGGCACGGCTTCCCGCTTGGGGGACAGAAGATGGACGATGGTTCATGGACTTCTGTCCCTTTTTTTTCATTACTGCAGCACGTATGGGGGTTACGTGTGTTCTTTTCCAGGGGTAATAACAAACTCATATTCAGGAAAAGAGCGTGATTTCACATGATCCATTATATAGAAGAAGTGAAAACCAAGGTTCGTCTGCAGGAAGGCGTCCAGGTGATCGAACAGCTGCTGGTAGCGAGTTATATGCGGCCCGGTATATCAACCAAAGAGCTGGCACGTCATACGTATCTGCCGGTTCCGGTTGCTTCGGCGATCAAGAAGGAGCTCATCAAGGCAGGGGCTCTCATTCAGGACCGGGGGGTGCGCTGCACCGATTCCGGGAAGTCCTATATTGAACACGAGCTGGGGTATGGAGGCATCGATATAGATCTGTATCAGAAGCTTCTGGCCGGCGAAGCCGATTGGCAGGAGGAGCTTTCTGATGTACTAGCGAGGCTCACGGAGATTCTGGAGCAGCGCCCGCAGGTCGATGTACAGATTGACCAATCCCAATGCACGGTAGAGACGAGTCTGCGGAGGGCGATTCTGTGTCTGAGGGAACACAGTCTGATCGGGAAGAACATTCTGTGTGTTGGCGATGACGACCTGGTGAGCATCTCGCTTGGTCTGCTGCTTAAACGGCTGTTCCCGCACGCGAAGGACCAAAGAGCCGCCATTACGGTTATGGATATCGATGAGCGATTCCTGCGATTTATCCAGGGCGCGGCTGCAAAAGAAGGCTTATCGGTTACATGCAGGCATATCGATCTCAGGCAGCCTTTGCCTGAGGGCTTGAACGGGCAATATGATTGCTTTTTCACGGATCCGCCGTACACGCTACAAGGGCTGACTCTGTTCTTATCCAGAGGCATTAGCGCGCTGAAACGCCAGAAGGGATGCCCCATCTTTCTCTCCTTCGCCCACAAATCTCCCGATTTTACATGGTCCATGCAGCGTGAATTCGTCCGTATGGGTTTATCGGCAAAGCAGGTCCTGCTTCATTTCAATCAATATATTGGTGCGCAGATGATCGGTAATAGCGGTCAGATGATCGTGTTAACAACGACGGAATTTACGGCGCCGCGTGTTACAGATTCTTTCGAGGATGAGCTCTACACAGGCGAGGTTAGGCGAACCGTTCGAACCTACAGATGCATCCAATGTCAGGGTGAGCTGCAGGTGGGCGTGCAGGGTGATTTTTCCACGATCGAGGATTTGAAGAAGCAGGGCTGTCCGGTATGCGTCAATCATACGTTCACATGGCTGGCTAAGAAAACGATCTGACTTATCTTTGTGGAAACAATCGAGGGGAGGTTATAATAGGGGAATAGAGGAAGGGGAGGGCTATGAAAGTATTAGTATTGGCTGAGAAGCCGTCCGTTGCGAAGGAAATTGCGAGAGTAATGGGCAGCCGCGAGAAGCAGAAGAATTATTTTGAAGGACCAAAATATATTGTGACCTGGGCGCTTGGACATTTGGTAGGACTTGCCGAACCCGAGGACTATGATAAGAAGTACCAGACCTGGGTTCTGGAGGATTTGCCGATCCTGCCGGATAACACAAGGCTTAAGGTGTTGAAGGAAACAAGTCACCAGTTCAAGACGGTCCAGCATCTGATGAAGCGCCCGGATGTCGGCGAGATGATTATTGCCACCGATGCTGCCCGTGAAGGGGAGCTGCTTGCGCGCTGGATCCTCAAAATGGCGAAGTGGAACAAGCCGTTCAAACGGCTGTGGATTTCTTCCCAGACGGATAAGGCGATCAAGGAAGGTTTTGCATCACTCAAGCCGGGGCAGCAGTTCGACAGGCTGTATGAGTCCGCACGCTGCCGAGCGGAAGCGGATTGGATGGTTGGGCTGAATGTGACGCGTGCGCTGACGACCAAATTTAATGCACAGCTGTCGGCAGGCCGGGTTCAGACGCCAACGCTCGGGATGATCATGGACCGGGAGAAGGAGATTGTGAATTTCCGCTCCCAGGAATATGAGACGCTGCAGGCGGATCTGGGGAGCTTTGAGGTATCGTGGCGTCCGGCCGGCGGAGACGGTCGTCTATTCGAGAAGGATAAGGCGGCCAAGCTGAAGCAGAAGCTGGAGGGCAGCACCGGAAAAATCGTCAGCGTGAAAAAGAGCGAAAAAACCGAACCGCATCCGCTGGCATACGATTTGACCGAACTGCAGCGGGATGCCAACCGCCGATTCGGGTTCTCGGCCAAGCAGACCTCGAATGTGCTGCAGCGCCTGTATGAGCAGCATAAGCTGGTCACCTATCCGCGTACGGACAGCCGTTACCTGACATCCGATATGGTCGGAACGTTGAAGGAAAGGCTGTCGAGCATTGCCATCGGGCCTTATGCGTCCATTGCTCGTCCGTTGCTGCGTAAGAACTTATCGCCAGGCAAACGGGTCGTGGATGACAGTAAGGTTACGGATCATCATGCCATCATTCCAACCGAACAAACCGTGCTGCTGAATCAGTTATCTGTCGATGAACGCAAGCTGTACGATCTTATCGTACGCCGGTTCATCAGCTTGTTCTATCCTCCTGCCCGTTACGATAACGTATCGGTTACAGTTCAGATTGAGGGGGAGCAGCTTTACGCGAAAGGGACTACGATCAAGGATAGCGGCTGGCGTGAGGTATACGGCGGCGATTATGATGATGACGCTGACGACGAGCAGGATGATGCTCCGGGTCAGTCTTCAGGCAAGCTCCTGCCGGAGCTGCGAGAAGGAGAGTCGGTGAAGGTGGTATGCTGCGTGCTGAAACCGGGACGTACCCAGCCGCCAAAGCGTTATAACGAAGCGGCGCTGCTCTCCCAGATGGAGAAGCACGGACTTGGAACCCCCGCGACCCGGGCTGATATCATCGAGAAGCTGGTTAGCTCGGACACGATTGAACGGCAGGGGCAATCCCTCCATCCGACAGGCAAAGGCAAGCAGCTGATTGAGCTTGTCGCTCCAGAGCTGAGAACACCGGAACTCACGGCGCGCTGGGAGGCCGAGCTCGAACGGATCGCGAAGGGGCAAGGCAAGCCGGAACCATTCTTGCGCGGAATACGGGACATGACCAAGAAGCTGGTCACGGATGTGAAGGGAAGCGATGCGGAGTATAAACCGCATAATGTCTCGAACAGCCACTGTCCGGATTGCGGGACAAGACTGCTGGAGAAGAAGACCAAGCGCGGCAAGCTGCTAGTCTGCCCGAGTGACGACTGCGGATATAAGCGTTCAGGCGAGAAGCGTCTGTCCAACCGCCGCTGCCCGCAGTGCCACAAGAAGATGGAGATGAAAGAAGGCAAGGCGGGGCTGTTCGTGCAGTGCCTGGGCTGCGGCATTACGGAAACGCTGAAGAAGGACGCCAAGCATGTGAACAAACGCGAGGAGCGGAAGCTCGTGCAGCAATACAGCAAGCCGGAGTCGATTGGTTCGAACCTGGGCGACCTGTTGAAGGCGGCCCTTGAGCAGAAGGGGAAGGAATAATCTGCAATGGTGAATCTGCCGAGGGGTGCTGCTGTAGTCCCATGATGTGCATCTTCCAAGGCTTGAAATGCGTTTTTCTTGCCGGTGTTAGCATAACCTCGGGTGCAATGGCTCATTCTACGGACAGGGGGTGAATTGCATGCCGAATCATAAAGCAAGAAAAACCGAAAACCAGCAGAACAAATCAAGCATTCTTGAGGAGAGCAAGACCCTCAAACCGAAAAAGGCTGCAGACTATGTTCCGAGCCTGAACGAAATATCCAAGAATGAATCATAAGTTTTCGTAGTGGTTGAGTATGGTCTGGTTGTCATTATGCCGGACACGGGTCCGCTCCGATTTATGACGTCGGCCGTGTCCTAATAATGGCGTTCATAGATGGCTTGCCTATGGGCTAAGATTGTTTAGCTGGCATTGTCTTCATTAGCCTGCAGTTCTATAATAACAGTAGAACGCAAAGCAAATGGCTGATTGGGCAAGATCGATCAGTTGGAATGGGGGTGCGTGAACCAACGTGAGACCTGCACTGATCGTTTGGTTTATTTTTATCAATGCGGTAGCCTATCTGGTCATGTCCGAGGATAAACGGCGTGCCAGAATGGGACGGGATCGGGTTCCGGAGCGAACACTATTTCTGCTAGCTGCCATCGGCGGGGCCTTGGGTGTATGGATTGCCATGTACCGCAAACGTCATAAAACGAGGCATTTATCTTTTAAACTGGGCGTGCCGCTGTTGTTAGTCGTGAATGTCGCGCTATACACGTACTTCTGGGGATAAGTCGGATTCATCTGAATTACATAGGAACATCACAGCAAGTCAGCAAGCTCGTTTCATATCGGTATGAAGTTGTTTAATAATAAGTAGTAGGTCTTTTAACTATAGAAAGAGGTGGCCTGTATGCTTTTTACTAAAATTCTTCTAGCTTACGACGGCTCCAAAGCAGCGAATAAAGCGCTCGGACGTGCGGTTGAACTTGCTAAGGTAACACCGGGAGCTACGCTGGATGTCATTCATGCTTACGATTTTCCGCGTTTCTTCGTTGGGGAAGGGCTTGCCCCGATTCCAGCTTCACTTAATAAAGATGTCTACGATCTTGCCGTGCAGACGACAGAGGAAATCCGCGAGCGGATTGAGAACTCAGGCGTTACCGGTCAAGTGGAGATGATCCAGGGTCCTCCGGCTGAAGTTATTCTGGAGTACGCGAATCAGAACGGCAGTGATCTTATTGTCATCGGCAGCCGCGGTCTTGGCGGAATTCGCGAGTTTGTACTCGGCAGTGTCAGCCATAACGTAGTGCAGCATGCAAAGATCCCGGTACTGGTAGTGAAATAATGTTGTTGGGGACGCTGAGGCGTCCCTTTTTTCTGAGAAAGTACGTCGATGACGTTTTTCTGGGATTCAAACGTTGTTCGGTTTTGCATCCGCAGGTACCGCTTCATTCTTATCGTAATCGATAGGGTCTGCGTCTTCGAACTAACAGCGGTCTGTTAGGGTGATAGTTTTTTTATAAGCGGAGGTTCATATGGAAATTATTCTACTTATAGTCTTGGTTGTTTTGGTCTGTTTTATGGTTTCCAGTCGAATGTCGGCAATGGAGAAGCGAATGAAACTGCAGCAGAACACGTTAAAACAAATTGCAAACCAATTAGGCATACCCGAGCCGCCGGTACATGAGGAAGCCAAAAGGCTGCTGGAGGAAGGGCAGGAGATTAAAGCGATTAAAATCGTACGAGAAGAATTAGGTTTGTCTTTGGTGGAAGCCAAACAATATGTAGATGCCATGAAGCATGGTGAGCAGTAGAACGGGCGTGAGATGAAACGCAGTTTTTTTCAGTTATAGATGAGGTGTTGCATTCTCCAGGGTAAGCTCCCAACGTCCGTCGCGGTATTCGATCTTGTGCAGCCCAGTGTTCGCCACGGGAAAGAACGGATTCTTATTGCTCCATGTTATATCCTTCATCAGATGATAAATGATATTGATAACTCCACCGTGAGTGACAACCAATACGTTCTCATGATGATTCGCCGATACCTGATCTTGGCATAGTTTGGTGAAGGTATCCTTAATCCGCACAAAATTCTCCTGGGGGCTCTCACCGCCAGGGTATTTTTCGTCCATCCGTAAACTGGAAAAATACAAACCTGGATACCTCTCCTCTGCTATGGGGTTGGGCATTCCGGCGAGCAGACCATTATTCATCTCCCGCCAATCCTCGAAAGCTTGAAAGGGAAGGCCAAGCTTATCGGCAATGATGGCCGCAGTCTGATAAGCCCTCTGCAGATCGCTACACACGATCCGGTGGATATTATAAACATGCTTGTGTTCATTCAAGTATTGCCCCAGCTTCTCCGCTTGCCCGATCCCTTCGTTTATGAGCCCGCGCTGGCTCCACCCTCCGCGGTACCCTTCTTCATCTTGACCATGCCTAACGAGATAAATAGCCATAGGCGCCTCCTAAGAATAGATTCTGTTTGTAGCATTTAAACAGACCAACCCAACTGGTATAAATGTCGGATTAGTTGTTTTGTTGTATTTAATACTAGTGCAGCTGTTAAGAATTCGACATTCGCCTTTATCTTCCTTGTAAGTAATTACAGTAAAGAGCAGAATACGGTCTTATTTAATTCTGCGATAACACTTTTCCCTTACCCTCTATGCAGCAGCAAAAAAATTCTTCATTGAAGATGCTCCAGCGGAGCGGACGAATCGTGGATGGAGAAGCGCCAGCGTTCGCCTTTAAACACGGGAAACATCCCTATTTAGTTCAATCCAGTTTCCCGTGTTTAACAGCCGATCGGAATCACGATGCGTCAGCGCAGCGGCTGCCAATGCTCCACATGTACTGCTCACGGCTTTTCCAGTCCGACATTGCCCACGCCTTTTATTTAGCCCGCAGCCTCCTGGAAGTTTTTGCTGCTGCATTGCTCACTTGCCAGATACGAACATTATATTTTCTATAAATCCGATTGTTCGTGTTTAGGTTGACATGAGGTGTCAGAAATTGATAAACTGAGGATGTTGAGGTTCAAAATAACTTATGAAGCATGATTGATGAAATTTAATATTTCTCGTATAAAGCCGGGGATATGGCCCGGAAGTCTCTACCCGGAAACCGTAAATTTTCGGACTACGAGGGAATACAAACGGTGCGGCTACGACGGGGCTTGATTTCGTGTTTGCCTCTTAGGCGAGCGGATGCGCAAGATTCTTCTGCTTGACGCAGGCAGCAGCGTTCGTAATCCTTGTATGTCCGAGACCTGCACAGACTTTGTGTTTACGGGATCGGACTTTTTTTTCAGCAGTTAACCAGGATATTGTCGAATTTCGAAGAAAGCGGGGGTAACTCATGACAGCACAAGTAGGAGTCATTATGGGAAGCCAATCAGATTGGGATACGATGTCCCATGCATGCCAGGTGCTAGACGAGCTTGAAATTCCTTATGAGAAAAAAGTCGTATCCGCTCACCGGACGCCGGACTTGATGTTCCGGTATGCCGAGGAAGCGGAAGGCCGGGGGCTTCGCGTCATTATTGCTGGAGCCGGCGGAGCCGCTCATCTGCCCGGGATGGTCGCTTCGAAGACGGTATTGCCGGTCATTGGCGTTCCGGTGAAATCGAAAGCGCTGAAGGGATTGGATTCATTGCTGTCGATCGTGCAGATGCCAGGGGGCATTCCGGTAGCGACTGTAGCGATCGGCAAAGCGGGAGCCACGAACGCCGGATTGCTCGCAGCCCAGATTTTAGGCACTTCGGATGCAGGGATTCGCGAAAGAGTTCAAGCGCGCCGAGACCGTATCCGTGATGAAGTGCTGGAAAGCAGCGATAACTTATGATGGAGAACGGAGCACAGCAGACGCGCGTATCTGGCAAAAAGCTACTGCCTGGTTCCGTCATTGGCGTACTTGGCGGGGGACAGCTCGGACGGATGATCGCGCTGGACGGGATCCGGATGGGATATTCGTTCGTCACCCTCGATCCGACGCCGAACTCCCCGCTCGGCCAGATGGCCGAGCAGGTTACGGCCCGGTATGACGATGTGGAGGCTGCCCGGCAGCTCGCCGTCAAGGCTGATGTCATTACGTACGAATTCGAAAATGTCGATGCGGGCGTGGCCCAGCTTCTGGAGGAGCAGTCTTATGTTCCGCAAGGAAGCAAGCTGTTGTACACCACGCAGCACCGGCTGCGCGAGAAGGCCGCGATTGAAGCGGCTGGCGTACCGGTTGCACCGTATCGTGAAATAACAAGCTTGGAAGATTTACGATCCGCTGCCTCTGAACTTGGACTTCCCTGCGTGCTTAAGACCGCCATGGGAGGTTATGATGGTAAAGGGCAAGCGGTTCTCCGCAGCGAAGATGAGCTGGAATCAGCCTACAGGGAGCTGGCTGCCAGCGGGACTGAGCTGGTGTTGGAGAAGTTTGTGAAGTTTGCGTGCGAGATCTCTGTGATCGCGGCGCGCACCCCCAGCGGCATCGTGAAGAGCTTCCCTCCGGCAGAGAACGTGCATGTCAACAATATTTTGCACTTGTCGATTGTGCCTGCTCGCGTGACGAGTGAAGTAAAGCGCAAAGCATGCCAGCTCGCGGAACGTGTGGCAGAAGGAATGGGAGCTGTTGGCCTGCTGGCTGTCGAGATGTTTGTGACCGAGGATGGGGAGCTGTACGTGAATGAGCTTGCACCTCGTCCGCATAACTCGGGTCACTATACGATGGAGGCATGCTCAACCTCCCAATTCGAGCAGCATGTGAGAGCGATCTGCGATTTGCCGCTCGGGGACACAACGCTGCTGAGCCCGGTCGTCATGGTGAACCTCCTGGGGCAGCATCTGGAGGAAGCGGTACGGCGTTTTGGAGAGCACGACGCGCTTGCAGAGTCTCTCGGCGTTGTGCCTAAGCTTCATCTATACGGCAAGAGCGAGTCGAAGTTTAACCGCAAGATGGGACATATCAACCTCTTGTGCGGGGATGTCGATGCAGCGCTTGAATGGGTAGAGAAAACTAATATTTGGAGGCAGGATTAAACGATGATTGAACGTTATAGCAGACCGGAAATGCGGGCGATTTGGACCGAGGAGAACAAATTCAGAGCATGGCTGGAAGTGGAATTGTGCGCATGCGAGGCATGGGCCGATCTAGGTGTCATTCCGAAGGAAGATACCGTTAAGCTTCGCCAGAATGCGACCTTTAATATGGACCGGATTTATGAAATCGAGCAGGAAACCCGCCATGATGTCATCGCTTTTACACGCGCGGTATCGGAAAGTCTTGGCGAGGAGCGCAAATGGGTCCACTACGGATTGACTTCGACGGATGTCGTTGATACCGCGATGGGATATCTGCTCAAACAAGCCAACGATATTTTGGAGCAGGACATCCTGCGTTTTATCGGTATTTTGAAAGAGAAGGCACTGGCCTACAAGCATACCCCGATGATGGGCAGAACGCATGGCGTGCACGCAGAGCCGACAACCTTCGGTTTGAAAATGGCGCTGTGGCATGAGGAGATGATCCGCAACCTGGAGCGTTTCCGTCATGCGGCTGACGGCGTGCAGTACGGTAAAATTTCCGGCGCAGTTGGAACGTATGCCAACATCGATCCTTCGGTTGAAGAATTCGTCTGCCGCAAGCTCGGTACGAAGCCGGCGCCGATCTCGACCCAGACGCTGCAGCGTGACCGTCATGCGGAATACATGGCAACACTTGCGCTGATCGGTACTTCGCTTGAGAAGTTCGCTACTGAAGTACGCGCGCTCCAGAAGAGTGAGGTTCGCGAGGTCGAAGAGGCATTCGCCAAAGGACAAAAAGGCTCCTCCGCGATGCCGCATAAACGGAATCCGATCGGTTCCGAGAACATCTCGGGTCTGGCGCGCGTCATTCGCGGCCACATGGTTTCCGCTTACGAGAACGTGTCGCTCTGGCATGAGCGGGATATTTCCCACTCCTCGGTAGAGCGTATCATCCTGCCGGACGCTACGATGCTGCTGAACTACATGCTGAACCGCTTCGGCAACATCGTGAAGAACCTGACAGTCTTCCCGGAGAACATGAAGCGCAACATGGCTCGCACATACGGCGTTCCTTTCTCCGGCCGGATCATGACGAAGCTGATCGACAAGGGCTTCAGCCGCGAGCAAGCTTACGACACCGTTCAACCTCGAGCCATGCAGGCATGGGAAGAGCAGCGTCAATTCCGCGAGATCGTGGAATCCACGCCTGAGATCACCGAGGTGCTCAGCGCCGAAGAGATCGAAGATGCCTTCAATCCAAGCTGGCATCTGAAGCATGTGGATACCATTTTTGCCAAGCTGGGGTTGGAGTAGTTAGCTGGCATAGGAAGTTTCTACAACGGAGAAGGCGGAATTGTTTTGTAGAAGCGCAGCGGTCCCCTTTGTCCCCGGATTTCAACCTTTAAATCATATTTATGGAAATCTGGGGGCAACAGGGATCGGAAAAATAATCCGCATTCGTAGTGATGAACAAGCTAAAGATCTTTAGTTCACCTTTAGTCCATATGATATTGAGCATTCTATTTTTCATCCGTTAGAAATATAGGGAGCGACGGTTACTCCTGCGTGAGCCACACGTCGCCCCAAGGGGAGGAACACATGACATTACCGGCATTATCGACCGCCACTCATCTGGTCAACGTACCGCTGCTGTATAAGGGCAAGGTTCGTGAATTGTACGACCTGGGCGAGCATGTACTCATTGTAGTAACCGACCGTATTTCCGCTTTTGACTATGTGCTGGAGCCTCCTGTACCGGCCAAAGGAACCGTGCTGAACAAACTGAGCGCCTTCTGGTTCGAACAAACGGAGCAGCTTATCCGCAATCATGTCGTGCATACCGACGTGAACCTGCTGGGCGATGCCGTCAAGGACAAGGATCTGCTGGATGGACGCATCATGGTGTGCCGGAGGGCCGAGCGCATCGATATCGAATGCGTGGTGCGCGGATACATCACCGGCGGAGGCTGGAGGCAGTATCAATCCTCGGGAGAGGTCAACGGCATTAAGCTGCCGGAGGGCCTGCGTAAGAATGAGGCTTTTCCGGAACCGATCTTCACGCCTGCTGCCAAGAACGATGTCGGTCATGACGAGGACATCCCGCTATCCCGCATGAAGGAGCTTGTCGGCGAAGAGCTGGCATTGCAGCTGCAGGACAAAAGCCTGATGCTGTACAAGTTTGCCCGCGATTACTGCCGCAAGCACGGCATTATTTTGGCCGATTGCAAGTTTGAGTTCGGATTGATCGACGGAGAGATCATTCTGATCGATGAGATCTTCACGCCGGATTCCTCCCGTTTCTGGGATGAGAAGAATTATGCGCTCGACATTGAGATTGACAGTATGGATAAGGAGCCTGTACGCACGTATCTCGCTTCGTCCGATTGGGATAAGAACAGTGAGCCGGATCCCCTGCCGCAGGCCGTGGTGGAGGAGACGACGCGCCGCTACACCGACATTTACAGCCGAATCACGGGCGCAAGTCTGTAAAGCTTTTATAAACCATTTCATTCATATATACCGAGGAGGAACAGGATACAATGTTGAAAGCAAAGGTCTACGTCACGATTAAGCAGAGCGTATTGGACCCTCAAGGGGTAGCGGTGCAAGGTGCACTTCATTCGATTGGGTACAAGGAAGTGGAGAGTCTGCGGATCGGTAAATATATGGAACTTGAGCTGGGTACGGACAACCGTGAGGAAGCCGAACAGCGAGTGAAAGAAATGTGTGAAAAGCTTCTGGCTAATACGGTGGTTGAGAACTACCGTTATGAATTGGAGGGCTAAACCAATGAGATTTGCAGTGCTGGTCTTTCCTGGCTCCAATTGTGATATTGACTGTTATAAGGCGGTAGAGGAGGCAATCTCGCAGCCGGTGGATTATGTGTGGCATACGGCTACGGACCTTTCCCCATACGATTGCATTTTGGTACCCGGCGGATTCTCCTATGGAGATTATCTGCGGTGTGGTGCGATTTCCCGATTCGCCCCGGTTATGAGCGAAGTGGCGAAGGCGGCAGAAGAGGGCAAGTATATTCTTGGCATCTGCAACGGATTTCAGATTTTGACGGAAGCCGGACTCCTTCCGGGAGCACTGCGCCGTAATGATTCAATGAAATTCCGCTGCCATGACACGGTGCTCAAAGTGAACAATAATACAACGCCGTTTACGCGCGATTACGCGGAGGGGCAAGAGATTGTCATTCCCATTGCGCATGGCGAGGGCAACTATTACTGTGATGAAGAAACACTTCAAAAGCTCCGGGACAACCGGCAAATCGTATTTACGTATCAAAACAATCCGAACGGCTCGATCGAGGATATCGCAGGCATCTGCAACGAGCGCGGCAATGTGATCGGCATGATGCCGCATCCGGAGCGCGCGGTCAGCAGCTTGCTCGGCTCGGATGACGGTAAAGCAATGTTTACATCCATATTACAGGCATGGAGGGATACTCATGGCGCAGCAAACGTCCGTTAAGGAACCGACAGCAGAACAGATCGCAGAGCATCAGATTTACAAGCAAATGGGAGTTTCGGACAGCGAGTATGAGCTGATCTGTTCCTTCATGGGACGCAAGCCGAATTACACGGAAATCGGCGTATTCAGTGTTATGTGGTCCGAGCATTGTGCCTACAAAAATTCCAAGCCGCTGCTTCGTCGTTTCCCGACAAGCGGCCCGCGCGTCCTGATGGGACCGGGCGAGGGCGCTGGGATCGTCGATATCGGCGACAACCAGGCGGTTGTATTCAAAATCGAAAGTCATAACCATCCGTCCGCTGTAGAGCCTTATCAAGGTGCAGCCACGGGCGTTGGCGGCATTATCCGCGATATTTTCTCCATGGGGGCAAGACCGGTAGCGATTCTCAACTCGCTTCGGTTCGGCAAGCTGGAGAGCGATCGCGTTAAATATTTGTTTGAACACGTGGTATCCGGTATTGCCGGTTACGGCAACTGCATCGGGATCCCGACGGTAGGCGGCGAGGTTGTATTCGACGAAAGTTATGAAGGCAATCCGCTGGTCAATGCGATGTGCGTCGGCGTTATCGACCATGATAAGATTCAGCGCGGCGTTGCAAAAGGGGTAGGCAATCCGGTCTTCTATGTCGGCCCTCCAACTGGCCGCGATGGCATCCACGGGGCGACCTTCGCTTCCGTAGAGCTGACGGAGGAATCCGAAGCGAACCGTACGGCCGTTCAGGTTGGCGATCCCTTCATGGAGAAACTCGTGATGGAATCCTGCCTTGAGCTGATTGATTCCGGCATCGTGCTGGGCATTCAGGATATGGGCGCGGCTGGGTTGACTTGCTCCAGTGCGGAAATGGCAAGTAAAGCAGGCAACGGTCTTGAGTTGTACCTGGACCAAGTGCCTCAGCGCGAAGAGGGCATGACGCCTTATGAAATGATGCTATCGGAATCCCAGGAACGGATGCTGTTCGTGGTTGAGCCGAAGCATGAAGCGCAAGCGCGCGAAATCTTCGAACGCTGGGGCGTTATCTGCGCTAAAGTCGGCAAAGTGACGGACGATGGCCGCCTGAAGCTGATCCACCACGGTGAGGTGGTAGGCGACATGCCGGTTAAAGCGCTCGTAGACGAATGCCCGATCTATAACAAACCATCCCAGGAACCGGCTTATTACAAAGAGCAGGCTGCGGTGGATACGCTTCGTTATGAAGAAGTGAAGGATTTGGGCGGTGCCCTTAAGAAGGTGCTCGGTTCGCCAAGCCTTGCAAGCAAAGCATGGGTATACAACCAATACGATTATATGGTTCGCACCAGCACGGCCGTTCGTCCGGGTTCGGATGCTGCTGTCGTAACGGTGCATGGAACGCGCAAAGCCCTGGCGATGACAACGGACTGTAACGGACGTTACGTCTACCTCGACCCTGAGCTTGGCGGCAGAATCGCCGTTAGCGAAGCAGCGCGCAATATCGTGTGCTCCGGTGCCGAGCCGCTGGCGATTACGGATAACCTGAACTTCGGAAGCCCGGAGAAACCAGAAATTTTCTGGCAGATGGAAAAAGCCGTGGACGGCATGGCGGAAGCTTGTCGTGAGCTTGAAACGCCGGTCATCGGCGGTAATGTCAGCCTCTACAACGAGAATGCCAAAGGCGCGATTTATCCGACGCCGGTTGTCGGCATGGTCGGCCTGATCCATGATACGGATCATATTACAACACAAGGCTTCAAGGCGGAAGGCGATGCCATCTATGTGCTGGGTGATACCCGTGCGGAACTTGGCGGCAGCGAGTTCCAAGCGATCATTCACGGGGTGTCGGAAGGCAGACCGCCTGAACTGAACCTGGATACTGAGAAGAAATTGCTCGGCGGCGTACTGAAGGCCATCCAATCCGGTCTGGTACAATCCGCGCATGATGTGTCGGAGGGGGGACTTGCAGCCGCGCTGGCGGAGAGCTGTATCAGCGGCAACGTTGGGGCGAGCGTACAATGGTCAACCGATCTGCGTAACGACGTAGCGCTCTTTAGCGAGAGCCAATCCCGGATCGTGTTGTCGGTGTCCCCAGATCATAAGAATGCGCTGGAGAAGCTCCTGCAAGAAGCGGGTGTTCCATTTACCGCGCTTGGCGTAGTCGGCGGGAATAAGCTTAGCATTAACATTAACGGTGCTTCTGCGCTGGAAGAATCCGTGGAGGCTTTGAAATCCGTCTGGGAGGATGCCATTCCATGTCTCATGAACTGATACCCGAAGGACTGTGGACAGGGGATTACTACAATGAGGGAACAGGTCAGAGCGATATTTTCGATACATTAAAAGAAGAGTGCGGCGTATTCGGGGTGTTTGGGCATCCCGATGCCGCCTCCCTTTCCTATTACGGGCTTCACGCCCTCCAGCACCGCGGCGAGGAAAGCGCAGGAATCTGCGTGGCCGATGGCGAGAACTTCAATTATCATCGCGGTATGGGACTGGTAAAAGAAGTGTTTGATAAAGACAAGCTGGAATCGCTGAAGGGCAGCATGTCGATCGGGCATGTTCGTTATTCAACCAGCGGGGACAGCGGGCTGACGAATGCGCAGCCGCTCGTCTTTAAATACCGCGAAGGCAATCTGGCAATCGCAACGAACGGCAACATCGTCAATGAGCCGAAGCTTCGGCGCGAGCTGGAGATGGAGGGTTCCATATTCCAGACGACCAGCGATACGGAGGTCATTGCGCATCTGATTGCACGGTCGCCGAAGGACTTTGTCGAGGCTGCCAAGGATGCCTTGCGGCGTCTGGTGGGCGGGTTTGCCTTTCTGCTCATGACCAATGACAAGCTGCTCGTCGCCTCGGACCCGAACGGACTCCGTCCGCTGACGATGGGCCGTCTGGGCGATGCGTACATCTTAACCTCCGAGACCTGTGCACTTGAAGTCATCGGGGCGGAAGCGATCCGCGATGTCGCTCCCGGGGAGCTGCTGATTCTCGATCGGAACGGGCTTCGGGAAGAGCGGTATACGGAAGCGGGACGCAAAGCGCTGTGTGCGATGGAATATATTTATTTCTCCCGTCCGGACAGCGATCTGAACGGCTCCAACCTGCATTCGGCCCGCAAACGGATGGGCAGCAAGATGGCCCTGGAATCGTTCGTGGATGCGGATGTGGTTACGGGCGTACCGGATTCCAGCATCTCGGCCGCTATCGGTTATGCCGAGCAAACGGGCATTCCTTATGAGCTGGGATTGATCAAGAATAAATACACGGGCCGGACGTTCATTCAACCGAGCCAGGAGCTGCGCGAGCAGGGCGTGAAGATGAAGCTGAGCGCGGTACGGCGTGTGGTCGAAGGCAAACGGGTGGTCATGATTGATGACTCCATTGTACGGGGAACCACGTCCCGTCGGATCGTCAATCTGCTTCGCGAAGCGGGCGCGACCGAAGTGCATGTACGGATTACGTCGCCGCCGTTCAAGAATCCTTGCTTCTACGGCATCGATACGCCGGACCGCAGGGAGCTGATCGCCTCCGAGAAAAGCATCGAGGAAATCTGCCGGGAGATCAACGCGGATTCCTTATCGTTCCTGAGCCCGGAAGGACTCATATCCGCCATTGGCGGTTATGATGAGCACAGCCATAAAGGCGGCTTGTGCATGGCCTGCTTTGACAATGATTACCCGACGCAGATTGATTTTAACGGGGAAGAGAAGATGGGCTGCAGCTGCTGATTCTGCAGTGGACAGCCATTTTTTCTAGGTTTTATCCTTTAAGTGCGTGTTCAAAAAGGTCGGTTTTCAGCACCGAGAAGGTTGGATGAAGCAGGGACGTCAGGAGCGGAGCGTACGTCTGGTACGTGAGCACCAGAAGGCCTGGCTGAATTCAAGATTCGATGCTGAGTGGCTTCCTGATTCACTTCGTGTTAGATATAGAATTTATTCGTTATCAGCAGAGCTGATGAAATTCTATATCGCAAGAAAACCTACCTTTGAATCGCGGTCGCTCATCCTTGATTGGCCTCGATTGGTTTTCTTATCAAAAGAGAGCTTTTTGAACAACCTCTTTAAGCTGATTATTGATTAAGCCCATAAATGATATGTGAACGGATACTTTCGTCATAACGAAAAAGGAGTGTTGAGCGCGTGTCGGATACTTACAAACAAGCAGGCGTAGATATCGCTGCAGGCAACGAAGCGGTAGAGCGGATGAAAAAGCATGTCAAAACGACTTTCAGACCGGAAGTCATGACCGACCTCGGGGGTTTTGGCGCACTGTTCAAGCTGAATAAAGACCAATATGAAGAGCCGGTACTCGTCTCAGGCACGGATGGCGTCGGCACAAAGCTGAAGCTCGCATTCGCGATGGACCAACATGATACCATCGGCATCGATGCAGTAGCGATGTGCGTGAACGATATTGTGGTGCAAGGCGCAGAACCGCTCTTTTTTCTCGACTATTTAGCGTGTGATAAGGTCATTCCCGCCAAAATCGAGTCCATTGTCAAAGGGATCGCTGACGGATGCAATCAAGCAGGCTGTTCCTTGATCGGCGGAGAGACGGCGGAAATGCCAGGCATGTACAGCGAAGGCGAGTATGACATCGCGGGCTTTACCGTAGGCATTGTCGACAAAAGCAAAATGATCAACGGGTCGAATATCGCGGCAGGCGACACGGTGATTGGTCTAGCATCCAGCGGTGTGCACAGCAATGGCTTCTCGCTTGTCCGCAAGCTGCTTCTGGAGGACGCCGGCTACTCCCTGCAGCAAGAGCTTCCGGAACTGGGCGGACGTCTTGGGGACGTGCTGCTCGCACCAACAAAAATTTATGTCAAGCCGCTGCTCGGACTGTTGAAAGAGATCGAAGTAAAGGGCATGGCGCATATTACGGGCGGCGGATTCATCGAGAACATTCCGCGCATGCTGCCGGATGGCGTCAATGTCGACATCGAATACGGCTCTTGGCCGATTCTGCCGATCTTTAAGCTGATGCAGGAAAAAGGCAACATTTCGAACAAGGATATGTTTACGACATTTAATATGGGAATCGGCATGGTGCTTGTCGTTAAGGAACAGGATGCAGACGGGGTGCTTCAATACCTCCACTCCGCAGGCGAAGAGGCTTATGTGATCGGCCGCGTAACCGAAGGCGAGCGTCTCGTAACCTTCACGGGAGCTGAGGTGTAATGAGACCGTTTCGGATTGCGGTTTTCGCTTCCGGCAGAGGCAGCAACTTTCAGGCTTTGGCAGACGCGCAGCACAGGGGGGCTTTGGGCGGCGTAATCAGCATTCTGGTATGCGATAAGCCGCAGGCTCCCGTCGTGGAGCTGGCTCAAGCGGCGAATGTGGATGTATTCGCGTTTCAGCCGAAGGAATATGCCACGAAGGAAGATTACGAACGTGAAATTGCGGTAGAGCTTCAGCAGCGCGGTGTCGAATTAATTGTCCTTGCAGGATATATGCGGTTGTTGAGTCCGTCCTTTGTCGAGTTCTATAGCGGCCGGATTATTAACATTCATCCTTCGCTGCTGCCTGCTTTTCCTGGTAAAGACGCGATTGGCCAAGCGCTGGATTATGGCGTGAAGATGACCGGTGTCACGGTTCATTTCGTTGATGGCGGCATGGATACCGGACCGGTTATTGCTCAGAAAGCTGTAGAGATCAAGGAAGGCGATACGGCGGAATTGCTGGCACAGCGTATTCACGCGGTGGAGCAGAAGTTATACTCCGAAGTCGTTTCCTGGTTTGCCCAGGGGCGGATTTCGCTGAACGGGCGGAATGTGACGATTACCGAATAGGCTTTTGTAATAAAAGCGGACAAGGTCTTTCTGTTAATCGACATGTTCGATATTTCTCGGGAAATAATTTGCAATTATGGATCTTCGACAGCATATACGGAATCAAGACAGGTCTACTTAGTTGATTTTCATTCAAAATAGGGGGTATGAACGTGGGTATCAAAAGAGCTTTGGTCAGCGTTTCGGATAAAACCGGCATCGTGGAATTTTGCCGCGAGTTGTCTTCATTGGGTGTAGAGATCATTTCGACAGGGGGAACCAAGAACCTTCTCGCCAAGGAAGGAGTTCCTGTCATCGGCATTTCCGATGTGACCGGATTCCCGGAGATTCTGGACGGACGCGTCAAAACCCTTCATCCAGCCGTGCACAGCGGTCTGCTTGCCATTCGTGACAGCGAAGAGCATCAGCGTCAGATGCAGGAGCTGGGCCTCGATTATATCGATATGGTCGTGGTTAACCTGTACCCATTCCAGGAAACGATTGCGAAGCCGGATGTCGAGTATGAAGATGCAATCGAAAATATCGACATTGGCGGTCCAACGATGCTGCGTTCGGCTGCGAAAAACCATGCTTTTGTGAGCGTGGTTGTCGATGCGGCGGATTATGGCAGCGTGATTGAGGAAATCCGCGGCGGCGGCGACACGACCTTGGAAACCCGTAAACGTCTTGCAGCCAAGGTGTTCCGTCATACGGCTGCCTACGATACGTTGATTTCCGACTATTTGTCGAATGTAACGGGCGATCCGCTTCCTGAGCGCTTTAGCGTGACCTACGAGAAGATTCAGGACCTTCGTTACGGCGAGAATCCGCATCAAAAAGCGGCCTTTTACCGTAAACCGCTGGCACCTGCGGGTACCTTGACGACAGCGGAGCAGCTGCATGGCAAAGAGCTCTCCTACAACAATATCAATGACGCGAATGCAGCCCTGCAGATCGTGAAGGAGTTTGACGAGCCGACCGTGGTGGCCGTGAAGCATATGAACCCTTGCGGCGTTGGCATCGGGACGAATGTGCTGGAAGCTTATCAAAAGGCTTATAACGCCGACCCGACATCCATCTTTGGCGGCATCGTGGCAGCGAACCGGACGATTGATGCTCCGACGGCGGATCTGCTGAAGGATATCTTCCTTGAAATTATCCTGGCACCGGACTTCACGCCGGAGGCGCTGGAGATTCTGACGAAGAAGAAGAACATCCGTCTTCTGAAGATGGGCGAGTTCGGCTCGGCCAAGGAGCGCCAAAGCACTCTTGCCGTGACAACTATCGAAGGCGGCATGATTGTGCAGGAAAGCGATGTGCATTCTCTGGATACCGCAGACCTGCAAGTTGCAACAGATCGCAAACCAACGGAAGAGGAGCTGAAGCAGCTGCTCTTCGGCTGGAAGGTTGTAAAGCATGTGAAGTCCAATGCGATCGTATTGGCAGCAGACGACATGACCGTTGGCGTTGGCGCAGGTCAGATGAACCGTGTCGGCTCGGCGCGCATAGCGGTGGAACAGGCAGGAGAGAAAGCCAAGGGCGCCGTTCTTGCTTCCGATGCGTTCTTCCCGATGGGAGATACCGTGGAGCTTGCAGCGAAAGCCGGCATTACCGCCATCATTCAGCCGGGCGGCTCCATTAAGGATGAGGAATCCATCAAGGCTGCCAACGAATACGGTATTGCCATGGTGTTCACTGGCGTGAGACATTTTAAGCACTAATTCATAAGCATAAAATGGGAGCTTCGCTGCATCCGTCAGGCTGCAGCTGAAGGATCACCTTTCATCCAGCAACATATAGAGGCGACGCCGCTCTTTCGAGCGCGCCGCCTTTAAGTTTAAGGGGGACAAGAAGGTAAAGGCTACCTCACGCTTCGCCCTGTAAATCATTCATGTTATGAAATTTTATTGGTAAATTGAAATGAATCGGGAGGCAAAACCATGGATATTTTAGTTATCGGAGGCGGCGGAAGAGAGCATGCCATCGTATGGGCACTGGCAAAGAGCCCAAAAGCGGATAAGATTTACTGTGCACCTGGCAATGCTGGCATTGGACAACTGGCCGAGTGCGTGCCGATTCCGGTATCGGAATTTGATAAGCTGGCAGCATTCGCCGTGGAGAAGCAAGTGGGGCTCATTGTCGTCGGTCCGGATGATCCGCTGGCTGACGGTATCGTAGACACGTTTGACGCTACAGGCATCCCGGTATTTGGTCCGCGTAAAAATGCAGCCGAAATTGAGGGCAGCAAAACCTTCATGAAGGATCTGCTCCATAAATACGGCATTCCGACGGCAGCTTACGCGAAGTTCGACAATTATGAGGAGGCGCTTGCTTACTTGCGTGAGCAAGGCGCGCCGATTGTCGTGAAAGCGGACGGGCTCGCAGCCGGCAAAGGCGTTACCGTTGCAAGAACGATCGAGGAAGCCGAGCAGGCGCTTAGCGACATTATGCAATCGAAGGTGTTTGGCGATGCCGGAAGCCGGGTGGTCATCGAGGAGTTCCTGGAAGGCCAGGAAATGTCGATCCTCGCCTTTGTGGATGGTGAAACCGTGAAGCCGATGTCGGCGGCACAGGATCATAAACCGGCTTATGATGGAGATCTGGGGCCGAATACGGGAGGAATGGGAACTTATTCGCCATTGCCTCATATTCAGCCATCCATCATCGAAGAGGCGATTGAGACGATCATCAAGCCTACGGCAAAAGCGATGGTAGCCGAAGGGCGTCCGTTCCGGGGCGTTCTGTTCGCCGGATTGATGATCACACCGGACGGCAAACCGAAGACCATCGAATTTAACGCCAGATTCGGCGACCCGGAAACGCAGGTTGTATTGCCGCGTCTGAAGACCGACCTGCTTGACGTTTTCCTTGCTGCCGTAAATGGAAACCTGGCTGATCTTGAGCTGGAGTGGAGTGACGAAGCGGCTGTATGTGTCATTCTGGCTTCTGGCGGTTATCCTGCATCGTATCCGAAAGGAATTGCGATCACTGGGCTGGAGAATGAGCAGGACGGGACGATTGTATTTCATGCGGGCACTTCTCGCGATGCTGATGGGACGTGGAGAACGAATGGGGGACGTGTCCTGGGCATTGTCGGTTTAGGAGCAGATATCGCTTCAGCACGTACGAAAGCCTATGAACGGGCAGAAGCGATTGCATTTGAAGGCAAGCAAAACCGGACGGATATTGCGCTGAAGGCGCTTGTTTAGCTGTCTTTTATGGTTACTTAAAGCAGAATAATATAGCAGGATCAAGAAAGGAGTCTTCGCAGATGAAGACTCCTTTTTGCCGTTTTCGAAGAATTGGAGAAGACACTTCCCTATTTAATTAACGCGTTGTTCAGCTCCCGTTTACCTAATATTAACTTTGAACAGTTACGATTATTTATAATATGGGAAATTAACCCTATTTATTCTATAAATCCCAAAGTAAAGGAGGGATTATGAAAGCATAAGCATATAATCCCAATCGTTATGCTCTGCCTCTCCGACGCTGACGAGTGTAGCAGCAATTCCTGCAGCTCCTTCAAGAAGCCCGGCTTTTGTAAGCCATCGCATCGTATTTGCCGCTCCTGGTTCCGCATCCTTATAGCCAAGAGGAGTGCTGGAGTCGAATCGTTGAAGCAACCTGGTCATAAGTTGATCGATTAATGGCTTGATTGCCGGATCTTTAGTGAAGTTCCACATTCTCCAGCTCATAAGGAGAAGACCGGACAGACCATGACATAACGAAGGGGAATCCATACGATTCCTGTCGCATTCGTATGAAACCGCTTTTATAAAAGATTGGAGGGCGGTCTGGGCTACGGTTGTGTTGTTTAGGCTTATTGAGGAAATATATAAAGCACAGGCTACACCAGGTGTTCCATAGCACCAGGCTTCTCTTTGGCGAAGCAGTTTATTTTTAGTCATGAGCTCTTCGAAAGGAATGATATGCGGCCAATAGCTTCCCAATTCGTCCTCTTCTTGCGAATCCAGTAACCATTCGGTTATATATTCGATTGCTCTGTATTGTCCTGGAACTTCAATTCCGCTGTTGTAAGCGGCGGATAATAAGGCAAGAGGTCCCGGGATCCCATGCGCCATCCCACAATTGAAGCTGCCTACGGGAAAATTGCTCTTATCACCGGCAGTGGAGTGGAATTTACTTGGCGTAAACCAGCCTGGAACCATCTTATCATTTATACATATGGGTTCCGTAAGATCGACAAGGAAGCGAAGGATTGGTTCTATTAACGGAGCGATAAGAGGATCAGTTGCATTTTTCAACAAGTATCTTCCTACGCCGCTCGCACCTGATATTGTATCGTATAGCTCCATGGGTACTCCGTTCTTCTGACGCAGTATTTCCGTGCTTGCTTGCAGCCATTGCTCAACCATGGGTGACATCCAGCGATGGATCTGATTCAGGAATTGATTATAAAATTCTCCCTGGTTCGAAGCAGCGTATACAGCAGATGCGATTCCTGCCCAACCGCTATATAGGGAAATATCCCCTGTTCCGTACCTGGCAAGGCATGACTGGACTTCAACCATATTTGAATGTATTGCATGGTTCCAATTTATAGATTCATCGATTCTACGCCATAGCGATAAAAGGTGAATATTGCCCGGGTAGCCGTGAGACAAAGAAATGTCCCCCCAAGGGAAGTGGTCGGTCTCCGTCATGACGTTGTCTAACGTATGGACAGAATCAAACACGAATTTGGGATCACTCAAGCGAATCGCAATTTCTTTGCTGATCTCCAGTCCCTTTTCATATATGTATGTTGAGCTTTGCTCTTTGACAAATAACATATCCTTTTTCACGCTGTCTCCTCCTTTTTGTTGCCTATCTAAATTATCGTAGAAAGTTCAATTTTCTGTCCTTAAAACCTATTTAATTATTCATTAACAAATCGTTAAGGAGGGTTCAAAAATAAAGTTATATTTAAGATTAATATAAAGATTATTTAATATATGGAGTAATATTATTTAATTGTAAAATAAAGGAGGTGAAATTTAATGAACAACCAATTCGATTTAGACCTTCAAGTTGCACAAAATGAGGTTGCTCCAAATGAAGTACAACCTGCAAGCGGCCTTATTTGCACTCCATCATGCCTGACGGGAACATTGAATTGCAAAATCAGCTTGTCTTTTTGCAGAACGTGTTAATAATAGCATGCGGGCAACAAAAGACACGGTTACTTTAAACCGTGTCTTTTCTCGCGTTTTAATATTTTGAAGGGAGAAGGAAGCGATGTGAGGACAAGCTGTTTAAAGGAACAGTCCATTAGTATTAGTAAATTAATTGCCGAACGACTGGTTGATCTTCCATATATAGAAAACATTGCGGTGAGTCCCACAAATCGTTCTCCTTCCAGGGGAACTGCTCCCTGGAATCCGATTTCATTAGCCGATGGTATTCCTGGCATATGGGTATTATTCGCTGAATGGGATCGGCTTGAACCGGATCGGGGCTGGAAGGAGTCCATTCATCAGCATTTATTATCTTTATATAGAGCCATGCCGCTTCGAATTCCTGACATTTCACTTTATTCGGGAGTAACAGGGATAGCCTACGGGCTATTCATAGCATCGGATGATCGAACGAATTATAAACAAGCACTCTCTCAATTAAATCAATATATAGCAAGCCAATTTACGGAAGGCAGAAAAATTCCAGGCCTGGATTCACTCGATGTTGTCAGTGGCTTATGCGGTGTTGCCAGATATGTGCTGGAGGCAAGCAGGTATGATGATAGAATGCGCGAAATTGCCGTTCCTCTAATAACGAATATCATCGGGGAATCCCAATCTATGATAGATGCTGTTCTCTGCGGAATGGATCGACAGGTTCAACACGGCATTGCTCATGGGCTTGCCGGCATTCTTGCCTTATTGGTTACAGCTCTTCACAAACAAGTTGAGGTTGAGAACCTGCAACATACGATTCATAGAATTGCCGATTATTTGGCACTGCAAATTCGAGAGGACCGATATGGACGATTCTGGCCGATATCTTCCAAACCTAGCTGCTCATATCGAAGTGAAGAGGAAGAGACGAGACAAATCGAAGGTTGGTGTCACGGCACTTTAGGAGTCTCGCTTACATTATTGCGGGCAGGAATCTATTGTAGCAATGAAGGGTGGAAGAAGGTTGCTGCTGAAGCTGCGGGATCTACGTTCAGGCTCGGAGAGAATGAGCTCGGTTCCATGACGCCTTCATTTTGCCATGGATTAGCTGGTTTATTGCATTTGGCCAACCATTTGCATGCGCTATGTGATATTCATGAAGCTTCTTTGTTTGCAGACAGAGTGGCATCGAGATTGATGAAAATGTTTGATGAATCAAGCCCTTTTGGTTATCGAGATCAAGAAGATACGGTTTGTACTGACAATCCCGGCTTACTGCAAGGGGCAGTCGGAATTGCTTTGAGCTTGCTTGATTATGGAAAACGGGATGATCCGATTTATCTGGGAAAATGGAGGGAGTTATTTCTCATGTCATAGCTTGAGTAAAGCAGGACTATTACTAACAGGGGGTTTATATGAAAAAAACAATTGTGGCTGTTTCACCAGATAGTCCCATTAAGGTGTTTTTAAACCGGATTACTGATTCTAGCAACATTGAAGTATTATCCTGTGATTCCTTTAACCAAATTGAAATGATAACCGATCATCGATGTATGGGAGTACTTGTGTGTCAGAAGAATATAACTTTGAAGGACCTGTCAATCTGGCACGGGCTTCGAGAGAAGAGAGCTGTTCCTTTTATATTTATCACGCCGGCAAATAATGAACAACTAGAATATGAGATTTTAAGTCAGTTATTTTCTCTTTCCGCCCAACCTGATCTAAAGAAAGCAGGACCGGAGCGTGAGGTCATTTATTTATCACCCAATGTCATATTTGATCCGAGCTGTAAGGTGATTTGGAAGCAGGGAGAGGGGCAAATGCTTACATTGATGGAATATAGGCTGCTTGAATATTTTCTGAAATCCGGAGACTGGGTGATAGATATTGATCATATTATCAATAAGGTTTGGGGAGTTGATACATTTACCTCTTCGAATACGGTATATGTCCATATTCGAAAACTGAGGGAGAAAATAGAGGAGGATCCTAGCAATCCCAAAATATTAGTGACCTGCCATGGGCTAGGATACAGAATGAATATCATGAATAATATGTTGGAGGTTGATCAACATGAAAGAACATTCCAGCTTAAATGATGGGGTAACCAATGAAATGCATGAAGGGAAAAAACAATCGGAACGATGGTTTAAGCCATGTGATTTTTTTATAGTGAGAACCCCGCTGCTTTCACTTGATACCTATTTACAAGTTATGTCCCAACACAATTTTCAATCCGAGAAGGTTGAGCTTGAGACGATAGGGCGTTTAAAAGAAGAGGCCTCTAGATCCATAGTCAAGGAAGCAATCAGTGTTGCCTCTCCGTCACTAAGGTCCTTCTATGAGTTTTTGAATACCTCAACGGACGAAGCTGACAAAAAAACCATTCAAAAATATGAAAAGACACTGGTCAGCCTGTTCCGTTATTTTATTCGTATGTCGACACGAACAACGCCTTTCGGTCTCTTTTCAAGGGTCGGTCAAGGATATTTCGGAGACCGGAGCGACTTGGAGGTATGTTCGTTCCTGGAAAATGAAAAAAGGGCGAGGCCTGATATGGAATGGATCTTTCATTTAATTAAATTAATTGAGTCCGATCCCGTTATATTTGATGAATTAAAGGTTCGAATGAATCGAACACTGATGATCAAAGGAGATCGGGTCAAATTACCGTTTCGGCCTCAATACGGGATATTGAATCTTGATGCTATTCCCGAAGGAGTCAATTCGATTGGATTGACAGAGGTTGTTGGTTTCACGCTTCAGGCAGCAAAAGAACCTGTTGATGTGAAAACGCTAAAGAGAGCAATTCTAGAAGCATTCCCGGAATCCAATTTAAACATCATTCATAATTATTTGCACCAGCTGTTAGAACAGGAATTTATATTAAGCGAGCTTCGGCCTCCGCTCATGGATGTACCGCCGCTAGAACATATACTAACGGTTTTGTCCGGAAAATCGGGATCTGATAAGTGGTTGGAAATTCTAAGCGAAGTTCAGGCTTTGTTACTCCAATATGAAACCAGCGAGATTGGTAACGGTGAGCACATCTATCGCCGACTTACGGAGAAGATGCTTGATGTCGTTAAGACCAGTAATCTGGTTCAGGTTGATGTGAGGCTGGAGAAGGATGTCACTCTTCCACGATCCATAACTAACGATGTTGTCTTGGGAGCAGAGTTGATGTGCAAATTGCATGTGCCAGAAGGTCATGAATTAAATGAGTATTTAAACCGCTTTCTCGAGAAATATGGGGTCTATCAGGAAATTCCAATCAATGAGCTTTTTGATAGCGATTGGGGTTTAGGTATCCCTAAAGCCTATCAACCGGATTTTAATCCAGGAACCCAACAGGTCTCCTATACTCGCAACTCGATTCTATTTCAACTGGTAACCGAGGCAATTGCGGAGGGCTCCGCTGAGTGTGTACTGACGGATGAACATATTCAAGAACTTGCCCTGAATGATGATCCACAGAACGCCCCGGAATCTTTGGAAATTTATTATTCTCTGGTAGCTGATTCCCAAGAGCATGTCGATCAAGGCGATTATAAGTTAGTTCTGGGGGCGAGTGCTGGATCGAGCGGAGCAGGAAAAACTTTCGGGCGTTTTTTGGATATGTTTGATCAAGCGTTTATACAGAACTTCGAACAGATTCATTCACATGTTCAGAAATTGCATCCAAAGGCAGCCATAGTGGAGATGGTGTTTATGCCCTCCAGCGGAAGGATATCAAATATTATGATAGGGAAAAATTTATTGGAATATGAGATCGTTTCGGGTACGACTTCATCTAAGAATGAGTTAAATACACTTCATATCGACGATCTTCTAGTTGGAGCAACCTATGATCGTTTTTATATCAAATCCAAGAAGCTGGGAAGGGAGATCATTCCGCTTCAGACTCATATGTTCAATCACAGAATTTCCCCTCCGATCTTCAGGTTCCTTAGTGATATAACGAGAAAGCTCACCAAAACTTGGTCCTATTTTAACTGGGGGCCGGTAGAACACTCTCCCTTTTTGCCAAGACTCCGGTATAAGAACATTATACTTAGTTCGGCTCAGTGGAGATTGGGAAAGTATATCTTGGGGGGAGAGCAGTCCGGGGGAAGTAAAGAATGGCTTGATAAATTTCATTCATGGAAGGAGAGATGGAAGGTACCTCGGTATATTTATTTGGCAATGGGGGATAACAGACTGCTGTTGGATTTACATAATCCGTTAGGTGTAGAAGAATTGAGACGCGAGATGGGGAAACTTCAAAATGGTCAAGAGTTGCTTCTAACGGAATGTATGAATCATCCAAGCTGTTCGCCTCTACACTCTAAAGGAGAAACATATATTGGCGAATTTGTTTTTCCACTATTAAATATCAAGAGCGTGCCTCAATCATCTCCTGAGCGCGGCCTATTAGACGATCCGAATTATGTACCGGTTGCATCCAGAGGCGTTCTACCGGGTGAAGACTGGCTCTATATAAAATTATATGGAACTTCTGAGCGAGAGGTTGAATTGCTGGGCTTGCATTTGGCAGATTTATGGAGACAACCTGAATTTAATAATTGGAGCAGAAGGTTCTACTTCGTACGCTACAAAGATCAGGAAAGCCACATAAGATTAAGGTTTAATGGAGATCCGAAAGAGCTCTGGTCTACGGGGATCGGCCAAATTAGTCAATGGATGCAGAGAATGCGTAATTCAGGTCTCGCGGTTTCCATGACGATAGACACCTATGTTCCCGAATTCGAGAGATATGGTGGAACAGGGTTGATCGAGATGGCAGAAGATATATTTGCTACAGATAGTAAGCTTGTAAGTCTTTATCTTGGGGAGGCTCGGCGTAAACGATTAAACCTTGCTTCAGAAGTAATAGCAGTAGTCAATATACTAGATATTCTAGCTAGTTTTGGACTTACTTTAGAAGGGCAAAAGAAATGGCTGGAGGAAAGAGTTGACGGGAAGGAACATATGAAAGCATACAGAGAGATGAAAAAGACATTAATTGAAGCCGCAGATTCTAAGCCTTCATGGCTCTACCAGGCTGACGCTTCAAATGTCATGATTGCAGCAATTGATGAGAGGCGATCCTTGATTAGAACGTACTCCGAATCCATAGAGACTGCCAAACAACGGGGGTTAACGAATCATCCGCACGATATTTTAGCCAGTTTGGTGCATATGCATTTAAACCGTTTGCTCGGTGTTGACAGGGAGCTTGAGATTAAATGTATGGCCTTAGCCAAATATACCGCATCTCATTTTTATTATGCGAAAGGAGCTCTACATGTTATCTCCTGATACAAATATGAAGGACGAGTATGTGTCGTTTTCCTCCAAAAATATATTTCGGACATTTCTCTTTTGGCCCCGCATATTCAAGCTTCTGTGGGAAACACATGCCGGTTATTTAATCGGCATCTTAATTTCAAACCTGTTTAAAGGGATTTTACCTGCGATTGCCTTGCTTGCAACAAGAGAATTGATAAATAGCGTAGTAGCAAGTGTGCCTCAAGGAGAGTTCAGGCCCATTCTTCTAGCCTTTGGCTTTTTAATGTTGCTGAACATTCTATCAGACTTCGTTGGTATCGTTGACGGGTATTTCCGGAAAATGTTTCAAAGCCTTCTATCCAATCGGGTCAATTTAAAATTAATCGAGAAGGCTCATCAGATGACGCTCCAGTCTTTTGAAGACGCCGATGTGCAGAACAAGCTGCAGCGTGCGCAAGGAGAAGCCAACTACAGGCCCTTTGAAATATTTGTCCAAATGCTCGGAATCATTAGCGGTGTAGTAACATTAGTTTCGGCTTCCGCCATTCTTATCGCTTGGAAGTGGTGGGTTATTTTCGTGATTATCCTTATCCCTTGTCTGTCGTTTTATTCTTTCCTGAAGATCGGCCAGAGAGAATTCTACACCTACTATCAGAGAGCTGGAAAGCAGCGCGAATCCTGGTATCTGTCATTTCTGGTTACTCGAGACAACAGCTTTAAAGAAATCAAAATATTCCAACTGGGGAATTATCTGCGGGAAAGGTATTTATCGATACTCAATGGCTTCCATCTTGAGGACAAGAAACTGGCTTCACGCAGGTCGTATACCTCACTAATCTTTCAGGTGATCAATCAGATCGCCTGCGGATTCATTATTTTCCTGGCTGTCCGGAGCGCGTATATCGGCCAAATCATGTTGGGGAATTTAATCAGCTTCATTCAGGCTATCAATCTTACCCAATCGACGTCGCAAAATATCGTTCAGGGAATTTTGAGCCTATGCCAAAATAACTTATATGTAAAGCAGCTCTTTGATTTCTTGGATATGCCCGAGGAAGAAGAGGTGCAAGAAATTGAGCAAAGGATATCCCAAATTCACAGCATTGAATTTCGCAACGTATCCTTCAAATACCCAAATACCAATAAAAATGCAATTTCCAATATTAGTTTTATGCTAAATAGCAATGAGAAATTAGCCATTGTAGGCAAGAACGGTTCTGGCAAATCTACAATTGTTAAGCTGATCACACAATTATATTCCAATTTTGAAGGTGACATTCTGATTAATGGTCAATCGATACGTGATTTGAATAAAGAGAGCTTCCGTGAAAAAATGGGGGTGGTGTTTCAGGACTTCGTCCAATATGAAATGACGGTCAAGGATAATGTCGGGTTTGGGGATGTGAATCAGAAGGAGAATGAACAGTTAGTATGGAAAGCCATTGAACAATCCGGTATTACGAAATTAATCAACACGCTGCCCAACAAATTAAATACGATGCTTGGAAAATGGTTTGATGATGGCCAGCAGCTATCGGGTGGACAATGGCAGCGCGTTGCGATCGCCAGAGCCTTTATGAGGAATGCAGATGTTTATATTTTGGACGAACCAAGCTCATATCTGGACCCTCATTCAGAGAAAGAAGTTTTTAACAAGTTTGAGCAGCTGACACATCAAAAAATCGGGGTTTTTATCTCTCATAGATTATCTTCTGCCAAAAAAGCTGATAACATTATATTGTTGGAAGAGGGCCGAATTATTGAGGCCGGCAACCACGATAGCTTGATGAGATTAAATGGAATGTATTCGGAAATGTTTGAAATTCAAGCTTCCTCCTATCTCTCATCAAATGATGAAGAGACTTTGGAAGAGAATGCGTTTATATCTTCTTTTGTTAGCACTTCGGCCGAATAATATATGGTACAGCCAAAGTACAGGCAAGCCCATTCTGGATTCTGTTGTAAGGGGTGGTCGGTGAATTCCTCCCTTTATTAACAAGAATCCAGAAATGGGCTTATTATATTGTCTCTCTGTTATATAATACAGTTAACAGTTTGTAGAATTATGAAAGTAATGGGGAAAAATGCTATGGATAATATTTCTGTACTGCTTGTGGATGATGAACAAGGGTTATGCGATATGTTGACTACCGTGTTGAAGAAGGAAGGCTTACGGCATATTCGAAGTGTGGGTACAGGGCAGGAAGCGGTGCGAATATTAACGGAGTTTAATCCGGACGTGATCATACTGGATGTCATGCTCCCGGATGAAGACGGCTTTGAGGTGTGCCGAAAAATTCGCAAAATGACCGAAACGCCGATTCTTTTTCTTACCGCCCGGGACTCTGACTTGGACAAGCTCATGGGGTTTGGGATTGGGGGGGACGATTATATTACGAAACCATTCAATCCATTGGAAGTTGTTGCCCGCATTAAAGCTCGCGTGAAATATAAAGTACAGCGGGAAAAATTGGTCCTGTCACGGTTATCCGAACTGGATTTTGGTTACTTTCGGGTAGACCTCGCAGCGGGGGAGTTGATCGTAAATGGAAACCACGTGGAGTGCCCGGCACGCGAATGGGAGCTGCTTGTGTTCCTATGCCGAAATCCAAATCGTATATTTAGTACGCGCCAATTATACGAATCAGTTTGGAACGAGCCCTACCTTGGGGATGAGAAGACGGTTGTAATCCATATCTTCAGGCTGCGAAAAAGGATGGAGCCCGACCCTAGAAATCCCCGGTTTCTTGTTAATGTAAGAGGACTTGGCTACAAAATGTTGGCTCCAAGGAAGGAGCAACTATGAACCCAATGGTCAAAATGGCTTTTCGCTTTATGAAGCTAACCATCCTTTGGTTGATGACTTTTATCTTCATATTTATTATATGCGCAGTTATATTTATATATCTTCAGGAGTGGTTGAAGTCCTGGGACACGATTTCCATGAAGAGTTTTTTAGCTGTTACAGGATTCCTACTAACGGTCATTTTTATTATTGCTTACGGCTGGTGCGTGGGCAAACCACTCACTTATTTAATCCGTTGGATCAACCGATTATCCGAGGGGAATTATAGCCAGCCGCGGGAGCATTTCCGTCAGCCAAACGAAGTCTCCGACGCCTCATTACACCATAACCACTATCGTTATCCGTATGTCTTATATAAAGAATTATTTGATCAAATGACTCAATTATCGAATCAACTGCTGCAAAGCGAGAACGATCGATTACATATGGAAGTCAAGAAGCAGGAATGGATTGCGGCAATTGGCCACGATCTCAAAACGCCATTGTCCTATATTGAAGGTTATGCTCATATGCTCGCGGCTACCGATTATCATTGGACCGATGAAGAGAAACAAGATTTTAGCAGGCAGATCAGCAGCAAGACAGCGGAGTTGAAGCATCTCATCCATGACTTAAATCATACGGGCCGGTGGTCAGTCGAACAGTTCCCGATGAATAGAAAATGTGATGATGTAGTGAATTTTCTGCGCGATATGATAATAGATATCGCCAACCACCCGTTAGCCGAGCAAACCTCCTTTATGTTTAATACGGAAGAGATCGGGTTCATGATGGAGTTTGACAGCAGTCTGTTGGGCCGAGCCCTTCAAAATGTAATCATGAACGCGGTTATCCATAATCCGCCCGGCACCAAGGTTCAATGCGATATCTCTGTAAAGGAGAACCATTGTTACATTGTGATAGAGGATGATGGAAACGGGATCGAGGATACGATATTAAGACAGGTTTTAGATCAATCGGGTAAAGGAATAGCTATAGCCAATGCCTTTGTTGAAGCTCATTCTGGCAGCATGAGCATTCTACCGGCGGATAGTAAGGGTACCCGGGTTGAATTTGTATTGCCGATCAGCCCCTAAATTATCCTGTCGTTCATTTCATGTTTACCTCCTGTTTATTTCCCATTGCTAAACTTTAAATGTTAGTTAAGCCATGCAGGAGGAATAAGAGATGAACGAATATGCGATCGATACACATCAACTGACCCGAAGATTCGGGCAGCGGGAAACAGTAAAGCAGATTAATTTGAAGGTTCCCAAGCGGGAGGTCTATGGATTTTTGGGGCCAAATGGAGCGGGTAAGACAACAACGATTCGGATGCTCCTAGGACTCATCCGCTCGTCATCCGGGGAGATTCGCATACTTGGCAAAGATCTGAAGAAGAACCGAATGGACATTCTGAAAGATGTGGGTTCTCTCGTAGAATCTCCTTCGTACTATGCTCATCTTTCAGGATACAATAATTTGAAAATCATGGCGCTAATCCACGGCATACAAGATTCCAGGATTCTGGAGGTTCTGGAATGGGTGAGACTTAATCATGCAGCTCATCAGTCGGTCAGGAGTTATTCACTTGGCATGAAGCAGCGGCTCGGGATAGCGATGGCGCTCATTACGAACCCCAAATTATTGATTCTGGATGAGCCGACGAATGGACTTGATCCATCAGGAATTCAGGAAATTCGAGAGTTGATTACCAGACTTCCTCGTGATTTTGATATAACGGTTTTGCTCTCAAGCCATTTATTGAGCGAAATTGAGCAGGTTGCAACCTGGGTGGGAATTATTAACCAGGGGGAAATGATTTTTCAAGGACCGCTTCAGGAATTAACCGACCGAAGTAAGCCTTATGTATGGATTGAGATGGATCGGCCTGTGGAAGCAGCAGCTGCTCTGAACGATCATGGATGGGATGCGGAACATGAAATAACAACGGGTCAGATCAAAACTTCCATGATCACCAGGCCGCAATCGGCGGAAATGATTCGCTTTCTTGTGAATCGGCAATATGATGTATACCGAGTAACAGAGAAGAAGAAGACCCTGGAGGAAATCTTTCTGGAATTGACCGGTCAGGAGAACAGCTTATGATACTGGAACTGATGCGTGCAGAGGGATTAAAGCTGAAGCGATTATGCCGGTGGATGCCTCTCATACAAGGCATCATTTTAATCAGCATGACGGCTCTTGAGTGGTATCTTTATTTTCGCCAAGGCCCCGGGGGGATCTATGCTGGCTTTGCCGTAATGTATATGTTTTTATCTTTCATTTTTTTATTGGGAATTACACTCCTAGCCAGTATCATGGCAGGTACCGAGCACGAAACCAAGGCATGGAAGCAGCTTCTCGCGATGCCTGTTCCCAAAGGCTCCGTATTCCTGGCGAAATTGGCTTGGATATTTATTTTGCAGTTATGTACCGTAATCATTACTATTGCTGGCATGTGCATGATCTGGGTCCTATACTCGGATGAACCGATACCATGGGGAATTATGATATTGCAGCCTCTATTCGCATGTTTGGCAACACTGCCGATGATGGCCATTCAGCTCTGGTTGTCCACGGTATTTTCCAACCAGGCATTACCGCTGGCTATAGGGATATTTGGATCTATCTCCAGCCTGTTTTTAGCTCGAAGCCATTCTTTTGTGATTCAGATCCTTCCCTGGTCGTATCCGTCGTTATCGAGTCCGCTTGTCCCCGGTCATATGCAGTGGATTGGCATCTCACTCGGAATAGGGGCAATGCTGTCGGTTCTGGGAGCTCTCCTGTTTGCCAGGCGAGAATTTGAATAGGAGGTTGCCGGATCATGAGAATGCTGTTACGTGCTGAAGGAATGAAACTTCAATGGAAAATTATATTTTTACTCATCGTATTGGATACGCTGATCAACTCAGCGATGGGGGCGATGCAGCTTCAGAGTTTAAGGGACTTTTTTCCGCCTAGCTGGTCTACGCTTTATATACACAGCGTCAATCTTCATTCTATGTTTTTCTATCCTCTGTATAGCGGGATTATAGCATCTTTATTGTGTTTATATGAGCATAAAGATGGGGGCTGGAAGATCACGATGAGTTTGCCGGTCCCCCGGTACAAGGTCTTTTACGCGAAATATATTTTGTTGGTCGGGATTCTGGCGTTGGTACAGATCGTATTTTTGCTTGGTTACCTTGGAACGGGTTATCTTGTCAAGGCTCCTGAAAGGATTCCGTGGGAAACATTACTGTATTCAGTCATAGGGGGATGGATAGGAGTTTTACCACTCGCTGCTTTACAACTTATGGTTTCGATAAGAGTTCGTAATTTCGGAGCCTCGCTGGCCATGTCCATAGGTTATGTGGTACCGAATATCGTGCTGACAGGTTTTCATTCTGCGATCGGGGCCTGGCTTCCGTTTACCATTCCCTACTATGTTATGATGCCACAGGCAGCGCTCTACGCGCCGCGAGTCGAACCTTATAGCTTGTGGTCAATTGTGATATTTACGGGAATGGTGTATTTGTTGATGGGGCAGAGGTTCGTTGAAAAAAGAGATTGGTTGTAGCCCGATCGCTAAACAGGTGGTCAATAGGTTTTCTTACCCTGGTGTACTAACACCAGGGTTTGTTATATCATGGGCCAGGGCGTAGCTAGGCTAATTTCTGAAAAGAGAAACGTCCATCCTATGGAGCTTCAACGGTACGTCGATCGGTGGAAGTCAAAGTGTTTATTATTGTGCAAACGTTTGTTCAACATTCGAGCATTTTGCAGTCGTTCTTGTCCGATTTAGAGGGGAGAATGACTGAATTGCACAGCATATGCACAACTATTTTTACGATAACTTACGAAATAGAGTGAATAGTGAAGGTAATAAGAGATTATATGCTTAAAACGGGTAAAAATGATCTGTGCAAACGTTTTTACATTCGATATTAAATGTTGTATGATGTTTTCAGTGAATGAAGCGCTTTCTCAATGGGATTTTTCCTAAGTATCTCGTCAGATGCTACATAGAAAAAGAGACGCTGAAAATTTCTGAAATCGTTTGCGCAGATTTCCAACATTTTCTGATCATTTATTGAGAGGGGTAATCATGGAATGAAGATGAAGAAACTACTTACGCTAGCTGCAACCTTCACGTTGGCGTTCTCCATTACAGCGTGCGGAGGAAATTCACCTGCTCCTGCTGCTGAGGCACCTGCTGAGAATCCACCGGCACAGGAGACGCCGGCCGAAAATACAGAAGCACCGGAACTTAAGCCAGAGGAAGGCGCTAAATTGATCGTATGGGAAAGTAGAGACGAAAGAGCCTACACGGATGCGGTTGCTAAAGAATTTACCGAAAAATACGGTGTTGAAGTAACCATCGAAGAATTGTCTCCAACCGACCAAGTGACCAAGCTTCAACAAGACGGACCATCCGGATTGGGTGCTGACGTTGTATTGTTCCCTCACGATAACCTGGGTAAAGCCGTAGCTACAAACCTGGTTCTGCCAAATGATTACTTCGAAGAAAAAACGAAGAGCAGCAACACGGAAGCCGCTATCCAAGGCGTAAGTTATGACGGCGTTCTGTATGGATACCCGCGCGCTGCTGAAACATACCTGATGTACTACAACAAAGACTTGGTAAAAGAAGTTCCAACAACGATGGAAGAAGTTATTGAGTTCAGCAAAACCTTCACAGACAAATCCAAGAACAAGTATGGATTCATGTTCGAAACAGGTAACCTGTACTTCGCCTATCCATTCCTTGCTTCCAATGGCGGCTACATCTTTGGTAACGGCGGCGCAGATGTCAACGATATCGGCCTCAACAATGAAGGCGCAGTCAAGAGTATGGAAGTTTACGCAAGCCTGAAAGAAATTCTTCCGGTTAAATCCGGCGACATTACGCCTGATATTAAACGCGGACTGTTCACATCCGGCGATCTGGCTATGGACATTAACGGACCTTGGGAGCTTGGCGGATACAAAGAAGCGCTTGGCGACAAGCTTGGCGTTGCTCCAATCCCAACCATCGGCGGCCAGCCTGCTGTATCGTTCTCCGGTATCAAAGCTTGGTACGTAAGCTCGTTCACGAAATACCCGCAAGCCGCTCGCTTGTTCGCGGACTTTGCAACAAGCAAGGAAGCTCAATTGAAACTGAGCGCATTGGTTGGATCGGTTCCGACAAACAATGAAGCTCAAGAAGACGATCAAATCAAGAATGACGAGTATGTATCCGCATTCACAGAGCAATTCAAATCTTCCCAACCGATGCCATCCGTTCCTGAAATGGCTAACGTATGGTCTCCTGTAGGTGCTGCATTGGCTGAGATCTGGGATAACAACAAAGACGTAAAAGAAACGCTTGATAAAGCTGTAAATCAAGTAAAAGATCTCAACAGTGGTGGAGCTAGCGAGTAATTACGTTCTTATATAATACGAGAAAGATGAAGAAGTTCACCCGCCGAACAACCGGCGGGTGATTCCTCGATTATATGGAGAGGAGAATGGAGGGAGCATGCGTCAACATCGTACGACAGCAGCCGTATTATCAGCCATCTGTATGGGTCTGGGTCAGCTTTACAACCGGCAATGGATCAAAGGCGTTCTTTTACTTATCGTAGGTATATTCAGTCTGTATTACTTCATCAACAACCTGGGTGATGCCATCTGGGGAATGACAACTTTGGGGGAACAGGGAAGCCATTTAGAGAAAGTCAACGGTTTAACCCAAATGGTAGCAGGTGACCATTCCATCAATCTCCTGATTGAAGGACTTATCACCATGATTATGTTTGCAATTTTTCTTATTGGGTATTATGCCAATATCAAAAACGCATATAACGCTGGAAAACTAAGGGAACAGGGTGGAAAACCCAACAATTTCAGACAGACCCTTTATTATATTTTTGAATGGAAATTCGCGCAATCTTTCCTGACACTGCCGGCGATCGGTATTTTGTTTTTTACGGTCATGCCGATTATCTTCATGGTCATGCTGGCGTTTACCAACTATTCCGCTCCAAACAATCTGCCGCCGGCGAATCTGGTTGACTGGGTCGGTTTCAAAACCTTTACCAATCTCGTTGCATTGAAATCATGGAGCCACACCTTCTTCGGCGTCCTGACCTGGACGATCATCTGGGCGGTGCTGGCAACAGTAACGACGTATTTTGGCGGTGTGCTTGTTGCACTGCTTATTCAACAAAAGGGAATTCGTTTCAAAGGCGTATGGCGTGTCATTCTCATCATTCCATATGCAATTCCACAGCTGATCTCACTGCTCGTGATGCGTAATATGTTTAACGGGCAATTCGGACCGATCAACCAGTATTTAAGATATTTCGGTTTGGAAGGCCTGCCATGGCTGACCGATCCGGTCTGGGCCAAAGTGACCGTTATTATCGTCAATATGTGGGTAGGTATCCCGGTATCCATGCTTCTTGTCATGAGTGTCCTGACTACGATTCCGAAAGATCTCTATGAAGCGGCCGATGTAGATGGGGCGACTGGATTCCAGAAATTCAAGATCATCACCCTACCGATGATTATGTTCTCGACGGCACCGGTTCTGATTACGCAGTTTGCCGGTAATATCAATAACTTTAACTTGATTTTCCTCCTGACGAACGGGAACCCGGTTGTGGGTGACTATCAATACGCGGGCGCGACGGACCTGCTGGTAACCTGGCTCTATAAACTGACGCTGGATCAGCAGCGCTACAGCATGGCATCGGCCATCGGTATTATCATCTTCATGATTATTGCGACCTTCTCGATTTACAATTATCGCAGAACCAGATCCTTTAAAGAGGAGGATATGATCCAATAATGGGAATTAAAATGAGAAATGCGATTCGCCTGACGGCAAGTTACATTACGCTTGTCATCATCGCGATCGGTTGTATTTACCCGGCGCTCTGGATTATTCTGGCCTCTTTCCGTCCCGGAAAGTCGTTGTACAGCAAATCCTTGATTCCAGAATCTTTTACGCTCAGTCATTATAAAGAATTGTTTACGTCCCAAAGCTTTCTGTTTGGCACTTGGTACATGAATACATTGAAAATTGCGATATTCTCCATGATTATCGGGACCATTCTTGTTCTGCTTACAAGTTATGCGGTATCCCGGTTCCGGTTTAAAGGCCGGCAGAATGCGCTATCGGTCATTCTCGTGCTGGGGATGTTCCCAGGCTTCATGAGTATGATCGCCTTGTATATCCTGCTGAACTCCCTGGATCTGCTGAATACGCATGCGGCAATGATTATCGTGTATGCGGCAGGGGCGCCGCTAGGCGGAACTCTGATCATGAAGGGCTTTCTGGATACGATACCACGAAGTTTGGATGAAGCGGCGAAGATCGACGGAGCCACCAATTTCCAGATTTTCCGCAAAATCATTCTGCCGTTGTCGAAGCCGATGATCACGTATATGGGCTTGACCCTGTTCGTTGGTCCGTGGGTAGACTTTATCTTTGCCAGACTCGTGCTCCGGACAAAAGAAAACTGGACGCTCGCCGTCGGTCTATGGGATCTCGTCAACTCGACTCAAGACAGTAACTTTACGCTGTTCGCAGCGGCATCGGTGCTGATCGCACTGCCGATCACCCTGCTGTTTGTGTTCCTGCAGCGTTTGCTGGTCGATGGCATGACGGCTGGTGCAAGCAAAGGGTAAGGAACGGATAGCTAATCGTATGGATTCATCATAAGACAGATAGATAGAGAGAACAGCGAAGAGACACAGCCAGTAACCGCTAGCTGTGTCTTTTCGCATTCAAACATGCGATGCAGGGGGACATATACATATGAACATGATGAGACGTTTTCAATTCAAAGCAGTTGGGATGAAGCTGTTTGTTATCTTTTTTACCACGATCGTGCTGTTATCTTCGGCGTTGGGGTTATTATCGTATTTCATCTCCAAGGACACGGTGATGGATCAGGTGTCAGAAGCGACTTCGGGGCAGATGATGCAGGCGGCGGACAAGCTGGATTTTCTGCTGGCCCAATATGAAGCCGCTTCCCGGCAATGGGCGCTGGATACGGTGCTTCGCGAGGACCTCGTTACGGTGAGTAGTGCGGGTATCGGCATTCGGGACAAAACGCAGGCCGAGAACCGAATCCGTGAGAAATTGAACGGGATGGCATCTTCCGATAAACGTCTGCAGGGCATGCGCCTGGTTGCGCCCAATCTTCAAGCTCAAAGCTCCTATAACTCAACAGGTTTATCGGGAGTGTCATCCACGGATGGCGTGAAGGCGAAGATGGACCGGATTATACAGGCCGATGGTGAACCGGTATGGTTCCCCACTGAGGTTCAAGGTTTTATGGAGAACGAGAAAACCGCCACCATGTCGATGGGGAGATTGCTGAAAAACCTGAAGAATCCGAATGCGCAGTATATCCTGCTGATCGATATCAAGAACGAGGCGGTCGGAGAGGTGCTGACCAATCTAAAAATAGGGAACAACGGCCGGATGCGAATTGTTGCCGAGGATAACCGGATCGTACACGACATGGACACGGCCCAACTTATGCAGCCGTCCACCATTACGGTTCCTCAAGATGCCGAAGAAGCAGGAATTTATTACACCGCCGATGAGCAGATGGTAGTGTATACGCCGCTGAAGACGGCTCCTTGGCATATGGTCGGCTTTGCTCCCGTTAGTGATTTTGTAAAAGCCACGAATAAACTGCTGGTTGTAACGCTTGCGGTTATTGTGGCCGCGGTTCTGGTTGCGATACTGATAGGCTATTATATGATGCGTTCCATTGGCCGCCCGCTGAATCAGATGTGCCGTCTGATGGAAGAGGGAGAGCAGGGGAATCTGAGGGTTCGGACCGAGTTCCAGCGTACGGATGAAATTGGTCGTCTCGGACACAGCTTCAACCGGATGATGGGGCAAATCTCGGCTTTGGTCGATCAGACGAATGCTTCCGCGAAGGAAGTGCTGGCAACGGCGGAGGAATTGGCAGAAGCATCGAAGGGAACCTCGCTGACGGCTGGTGAGATTGCATCGGCTATGGAGCAGATTGCACAGGGAAGCGCAAGCTTGGCGATGGAAGCCGAACGGGAGAATCAGCTGGCTGAGAACATTGGCGTCCAGATGAGCAAGGTTTCGGATTCGAATCAAGTGATGGAGGCAGCGGCTGATCGGGTGCTTGTGGTGACGGGAGAGGGCGCGCGGCATATGGACAATCTGGTGGAGAAATCCACGCGGATTAATCAGGTAAACCGGGCCATCGTCCAGAATGCGGAGAAGCTGAAGGAGAATACCTCGTCGATTCACAAAATATTGGAGCTGATGTCGGAGATCACGCATCAAACCAACGTGCTGTCCATTAACGCGACGATTGAAGCGGCCCGGGCGGGGGCAGCAGGCAGCGGCTTCATGGTCGTAGCCAATGAAGTGCGGAGCTTGGCGGATCGTTCCAAAGAATCGATCCAGACCGTAGGCGCGATGATCAAGGATATCCGCTCTGAAGTGCAAGGTTCCGTGGATGCCTTGACGTCGGCATCGCCGCTCTTTGACGAGCAGCTGCATTCGGTGCAGGAAGCTCAGGGCGTATTTGATCATGTTCGCCACGAGATGGATGCTCTTTTGGCCGAGATCCGCGAATCGACCCGTTCGGTAGAGGTACTGATCGGTTCCCAGCTTACCCTGACCGACTCGATCTCGGAGGCGAGCTCGATCGTGCAAGAGACCAGCGCCGCCACGGAGGAGGTCGCTTCGATGTCATCCGAGCAGTTCAAGGTGAGCGAGAAGCTGGTTGCCCTGTCTTCACGCTTGGAGGAGCTGTCGGAGGGATTGCGCAAGTCTTTGGTGATGTTTAGGACGTAAATGGTTACTATTACTACACGAAGATGTGATGGCTTATGCAGCACTCCGCATGTGGATCATGCTTCTGATCCCTGTTACCCCCGGATTTCTATTGGAATGATATTTATGGTTGAAATCCGGGGATAAAGGGGACCACTTCGTTTCTCCACCATGATTCCGCCTGCTCCGTTGAAGCTTGTGGGGAATCGATTCGTCCTCTTTCGCTACTGCGTGCTATGCACACAACCACTTACGCTAAGGTGTGGGGATGGAAAAGAGCCGATGAAGGGGAACATCTTCATCGGCTCTTTGTTGGTGGGAGTACTGCTCGGGAGTGCTGGGATTGAGCGCGAGACCGTTGAACTACCTCGTACGCTTGTTGAGTTACTACCTGCTGAGCACGCTCTCCCTTTGGGAATCGCTTCATGTAGCACGGTGAACGTTGGGGTACTTCGTGCGTAACGGGCTATTGCCTGCTAGATTATGAACTGCATGAATAAAACCAGCTCTGGGAATCGTCCCGGAGCTGGTTTTTTGTTTAGGGGCCACTCCTTCGCATAAAATAGGGGCGGTTCTGCTGGCCGGAGCGGTGAAGGAATGATACGTTCCTGCGGGCTTACGGCTGCCAATTCACATTAATGGTGGCCGTGCCTCGCTGGAGCGGTGAAGGAATAGTACGTTCTTACGGGCTTACGGCTGCCAGTTCACGTTGATGGTGGCTGTGCCGCTTGCTGGAGCGGTGAAGGTATGGTTAGATCCGCCTTCCCATGTTACCGTCGAGCCTTGTTTTTTCAGGAATTTGAATTCGATGGTTTTACCGGCCGGTACGCTGACGTCGTAGTACCAGGTTGGGTATTGGTAGATGACTTGGTTGTACAATGGCCCGACAGCTTTGGCAGGGTCCCAATTGCCGAGCTCGCTTACGCTGCCTGCCAGGTACACGTTTTGTCCAAGTGCGGTGGTGGCATTATTCACGACGAACCGGACGCTGACTTGATCCCCGGTCAGCACTTCGAAGTTGTCGTGCACATTGCTTGAAGTGCCAGCGCTATTGGCGACTTTGATGTTATATACGCCACCGGCAACCGTAGGGATTTTCACTTTGATCTGCGTGTCCTCCCATGCTGTAACGTTAGCACCCGTTACGGCCGTTGAGCCGAAGTATACCGTGCCTTTGGTTGCGCCGAAGCCGCGGCCGTCAATGGTGATGGTTGCGCCCGGTTTGGCCATCATCGGGCCTACGTGCCCGATCGTTGGCGAAGTCACGGCCGTGGTATATTGCCATACGGCCGTACCGCCGGCAGCCAGCGTAAAGTTGGAAGCTGCTCCGCCTGTGCCAACGGTCAAGCTGTTGCCGTTTAGAAGTCCGCCCAGCACGTCGGTATAGCTGCCGGCAGGCAATGAAGTCGCCAATCCCGTAATGGAAACCGGTGTGTTCACGTTGCGGTTGACAGCGATAAGCGCCACGTTGTTGCCGAATTTACGTTCATAGATCAGGACATCATTGTTGATCCAGCGCTCCTGCGTCGTTCCATAGGCGATGGCCGGATTGGACTTGCGCAATGGGGCCAGCTTTTTAATTACTTGGTAAGCTGTAGTCGTCGTAGAGAAAGAAGGAATCCGTGCCCGGTTGTCTGGGTCGTTGCCACCGGACATGTATTGTTCGGTTCCGTAATAGATGGCTGGCACCCCGCGCGAGGTGAGCGTGAAGGCCAAGGCCTGTTCCAGCTTGCGGCGGTTGTCGCTGCTGTTGTGGAACCGCTCCATATCATGGTTATCGATGAACGTGACCTGATCCTCCACTTGGGCATAATCGGTGGCCGAGCCCTCCAGCATAGACTTCAGACCGTACATATTGTCGGTGTTGTCCCTGAACACTTGACGTACCTTTTGTGCGAAACGGAAGTCCAGCAGGCTCATGCCGGACTCGTTGGCGAACTTATGATTCTCGGCACTCACTTCGTTCACGCCGAGGAACCATTCGCCGAAGGTAAAGACAGGCTTGTAATTGTTGACGGTAGCCATGAAACTCTTCTGCCAGCCAAACGGCATATGTTTCACCGCGTCCATTCGAATGCCGTCAATGCCCAGATCGAGCCACATTTTGATGGCATCTTTCAGGTAGGTATCCACGGTGCTGTTGTTGTGGTTCAGGTCAGCAAGGTCATACAGGTTTTTGTAAATCCCGTTCTCTGTCGTTGAGAAATCGGTGCCCCCGTTATGATGGAATAAATTCTGCGTATCGTTCGTGTATCCGCCGAGCAGGGTGCCGTTATTGTACAGCTTGCCGTTCTCCGCAAACGACGGCTGGTCCGAGGAAGCGGGAGAGGTGTGGTTCGGTGCGAAGTCGATGATGACTTTAATATTCTTGGCATGAGCGGCAGCGATGAGATTCTGGAAATCGGCGATCGTGCCGTAAGCCGGATTCGTTTTCTTGAAGTCTCTGGCCCAATAGCCATGATAAGCGGTGTTGTTCACGCCGGAATAGTTGATGACGCTGTAGATGTTCTCGACAGGCTGGGAGATCCAGATGGCGGTAACGCCCATGCCGGTCAGGTAGCCGTCATTGATTTTGTTAATGATCCCTTGCCAGTCACCGCCGCAGTACAGCCTCAGATTGGTACAGGTACCGTCAAAGGCAGGTCCGGTCGGGTTGTTGGCAGCATTGCCGTCAGAGAAACGGTCCGTAAAGATTTGATAAATGACATCCGTGCTGAAATTTTGCTTGTTGGATACCGAGGTATCCGGGGCTGCATGGGCTGGGCCAAGCAAGCTCAGGACCAGGGACAAGCTAAGGGCAAGAGCAGTTGTCAGTTTGTAAAACTTTTTCATCGTAATTCCTCCTATGTAGTTGATAAAGAGAAGGCTGGTTTTACTAGCTTATCGGCTGCTTGAGCATCACCTCCCATACAAAATCGGGCAACAAAAAACCCCGGAATCTCCTGTAGAGAAACCGGGGTTGTTCCATACCGGGTGTGCGGTTACGGAATGCATGGCCCTTAAATTATGCGAGTGTTTGATTTCAACAATATTGTAAATGAAAGCGAATTCAAGTGTCAATACGTAATATCCAAATAAAAGGAAAATTCATGTCGGGTGTGGTGAAATTAAATTTTATAATCAACGATTTTTATTGAAACAAAATTTTATGGGTCATATAATAGGTTTAGGAAACGTTTACATTTTTCAAAGAAGCTGTTGATGAAGATGGCATGTTGGTTTTTCAGTTGATCCGACACAAGGACTTGATGTAAAGGAGGGAATAACAATGGAGCATCATGCGGAGGCTGGTGCAGAGCAGCTTGGATTGGGAATCAAGGGAGTGAAGTCGGCTTGCGCCGCCATTGAACGCGAGATTGCCGCAGGTACGACACCGGGAGCCGTACTGGGTGTTATGCATGAAGGCAAGCAGTGGTCCTATAGTGCCGGATATGCCAACCCCAAGCCGAGGCAGGGCCAGCCTGTTCCGGCCAGCAAGGATACGTTATACGATTGTGCGTCCTTAACGAAGGTGGTGGTTACGCTCCCGTTGATTCTGCAATTGATTGATGAGGGAGTCTTGACCCTAAGCACAAAAGTGAGTGACATTCTGCCTTCATTCGGAACGGCAGGAAAAGAAGAGATTACGGTAGGCCAGCTGCTGACGCATACTTCCGGGCTCCAGGCGGATATGAACCTGCACTCGCAGGGCTGGGATAGGGAGCGGATGTGGGATGTCGTTCTTACCGCGCCGCTCGCGACTAAGCCGGATACCGAAGTGATTTACAGTGATTTGGGATATTTGGCGCTTGGCCGCATTATTGAGAAGTCGCTGGGAATTCCATTAGACCAAGCAGTAAAGGGACGGGTGTTAGATCCACTCGGCATGCGTCATGCCACGCTGACTCCTGCGCTGGAACAGCCCGGCCGCTATGCCGCAACGGAGTATGAGAATACCATCCAGGATCATCTGTGCGGGATCGTACATGACGAGAAGGCGCGGGCCTTGGGTGGTGTATGCGGCCATGCCGGCTTGTTTGCCACCGCAGGAGATCTGCTGCACTATGCCCGAATGTGGCTGGCACAAGGGGCGATCCCGACAACTGCAAGTCAAGAGGTGAAGGGCGGCGATTCCCGCATCTTATCTCGGGCTGCGGCTGTGGCGTCTACTTGCACCCATACGAGACATATTGATGGCACCAACCGTGGTCTGGGGTGGGTACTGAAAGGGGATAAGATGGATGCTTCCGGTGATTGGATGGGTCCTGGCTGTTACGGACACACCGGCTTTACCGGAACCAGCATGTGGATCGATCCCGAGTTGGATCTTGCGGTCGTTCTGCTGACAAACCGCGTATATGGGGGGCGGAGCAGCAGCGTCGCTCAGCTGCGGGCCCAGGTTCATAACGCTTTGACAGGAGCCGTGGCATGGTAAGACGAGGCTCCGGCATAGGGCGACAGCCATCCAAGCATGCCCCCGGACAACGCACCGTGTGCAGGGAGCAGTGCGCACGATGTATAAAATAGCGGTTTTCGTTTCGGTAGCAACGCGGGGGCGATATAACGCCGGATGGACTTAAGGAATGGCCAATTGAGCCGGTACATTTATGGGAGCTCGTACATTGGTGTCCCATATAGCCATATGGAAGTCTTCCTTAATTAAGATCAACCGGTTGCATACCGTTCGCGGCAATTGAAGCGAATCCAAGCGAATCCTATGAATTACGATTATAAGGAGGGAATACGTAATGACGAGTGTAACCTACAGACCTTACCGGCCTGGAGACGAAGACGCTATCACTACTCTGTGGAATGCCTGCTTACCGGGAGATCTCATGACTCGGCTTCGCTTTCGGAATTTGGTGCTGCTCGATCCGAATTTTGATCCGCAAGGACTGCGGATTGCGGAGCAGGAGGGCCGCATGGTTGGCGTCCTGTATGCGGTACGCCGGAGGCTACCGATGATCGGAACCGAACTGGAGCTGGATCACGGCTGGATCACCTTCTTCTATACCGATCCATCGGTTCGAAGACAGGGGGTGGCATCGCGGCTGCTGCAGGACGGCGAAGACTATCTTCGCGATCATGGACGCAGCAAAGTCTTTTTCTCCTCGTATGCCTCGAATTATATCGTTCCGGGAATCGATGGCGAGCGCTATCCAGAGGGCTTGGCGTGGCTTGCGGCAAGCGGCTTTACCCGCAATTACACGGCGGTTGCGATGGATCGCTCCCTGGTCGATTTTCATATGCCGCCGGAGGTTGTGGAGCTAAAGCGGCAGCGAGAGCAAGAAGGCTTCACTTTCATGCTGGCTCAGGACAGCGATCTGGTGGAACTGATCGATTTTGCGACGGACGTGTTTAACCCGGATTGGGGCCGGGCGATTCGTGAGGGACTGCTCCAGCGATTAAGAACGGATCAGATCCTGATCGCGCGCGATCAAGGAAAGCTGGCGGGATTCTGCCTGCATAACGGATATGAAGGTGTGGCTGAACGCTTTGGTCCGTTTGGCGTGGACCCGTCGATGCAAGGGAAGGGCCTTGGCAAAATTCTGTTATATGATTGCCTCGCCCTCATGCGGGCGCAGGGGCTGCATGGAGCCTGGTTCCTCTGGACGGGCGAACAAAGCCCGGCAGGGCATTTGTACCGCAAAGCCGGATTTCACGTGACGCGCCGGTTCGATATTATGAGCAAAACGCTTCGATAGATATTACTACTTTTCATACAAAGGGGAGATCCGATGTGACGGAAGCAAAGCAGCATCATATATTGGCAATTGGCGGACATGCGGGCGATATGGATCTTACGGCAGGAGCCGTGATCGCCAAATACACGCAGGCTGGCCACAAAGCAACGTTTCTTCACTTAACGCCAGGGGAGAAGGGACACCCTCGTCTGACGCCGGAGGAGTACGCGAAGCAGAAGATTGACGAAGCTCACCGGTTTGCCGATATCGTTGGCGCGGATGTCCGGTTCCTTGCTTACAAGGATGCCGAGCTGCCACTCGATGAGGAAGTGAAATATCAGGTAGCGGACGTCATACGGGAAGTGAAACCCGATATCATCATCACGCATTGGAAGGAGAGCATCCATAAGGATCACTCCAATACCCATTATATCGTGGAGGACGCCCGCTTCTATGCGGGGCTCAAGACGATTGAACGCGAGCTTCCGGCCCATTATGCCCAGCATTTATACTATGCGGACAATTGGGAGGACCCGTATGATTTTCACCCCGAGGTGTTTATCGATATTCCGGACGAAGCCTATGAAACGTGGGTAAGAGCTATGAACGTATATGCTTATGCACGCGGGGAAACCTACGGCTTCCCGTTCATCGAATATTACAAAGCGCTCATGATTGTGAGGGGAGCTCCGGTGAACTTCAAGCGCGCCCAGACCTTCGCGGTTCCGAGAGGCGCGTTGACCAAACGGTTACAATTTTTCTGAATATATGGTTTTTAATCCAATTAACTGGAATAATCGCTAACAATATCACAAAAAAATTGTGAGAAATACCAAAACATCCACTGACATTATACATAACTTTTGATATAATGAGTGATGTTACGGGGGAACACGTACGGAATCATATAGAGAATACAAACAGGAGAGGAAGTCTTCCATATGGAGGCTTCCTCTCTTTTCGTTTCGTCCAATGGTTGTGGAAAATGGCCACATAGCGTTTCCGATTGCAGTTCTGATCGGGTTGCGGAAGGGTGGCTGGCTGTTGTATTTTTTAAAATCCATGGTATTATGTATTTAAAGAATCTTGAATTAAAGATATTCAGGCGAATTTTAGGGTAGCCTAAGATGTGATTGTAGCCTGTTTATGATGTGATTTTCAGGTAGCCTTTGGTCCTATTGGGCTATTCCGGGGCATTGTAACATTTATGGTTGTCAAACGGAATTGGAATCTAACTATATAACCAATCGGAAGGAGACTATAAACACATGGAACATACACATATTTACCGCCAGGGAACTTCCCCGGAGGCACCAACCTTACTATTGCTGCACGGTACGGGGGGGAACGAGGAGGATTTGCTGCCGCTGGCCGAGATGGTCTCGCCCGCATCGAATGTGCTCGGTGTCCGCGGGAACGTGCTGGAGAACGGCATGCCGAGATTTTTCCGTCGTCTGGCTGAAGGCGTGTTTGACGTAGAAGATCTCGTAAAACGTACGCAGGATCTGAATGAATTCCTGAACTGGGCAGCTGACGAATATGGTTTTGACCGCAGTCGTATTGTAGCGGTTGGGTATTCGAACGGCGCCAATATTGCCGCCAGCCTGCTGTTCCACGAAGGAGATGCGCTGCAAGGGGCCATTCTCCACCATCCGATGGTTCCGCTGCGGGATAAGACCTTACCGGATTTGACTGGCGTTCCCATCTTCATCGCCGCCGGTCGGCGTGATCCAATGTGCACCCCTCAGGAGAGCGAGGATCTGAACGAACTATTGAGCGGGGCAGGCGCGGACGTGAAGCTGCATTGGGAGAACGGGGGTCATCAGCTCAGCCGCGCAGAGGTCGGGATGGCCGCTGCCTGGTTTAAGGAGAAGTTCCTGTAATACAGGGCATGCCAAGTTCCATGATGCTTTCCCTATCTAATCAAGTAAAAAGCGAATATGATCAAAATACCGTCAATACGTTGGCGGTATTTTTTTTATACTTAACCCATCGAATAAGAATCGAGGGGGTCCGACATGGTACAGACAATGGAGACGATGAAGAAGCCTGGAGCCCAGCCGACGCGGGAGGACAAGTCCAGGGAATCCTTGCAGCGGGGAGAGAATCTATGGGGGATCGCATTCGTAAGCCCGATGCTGATCGGCGTTATCATTTTGGTGCTGTTCCCGATACTGGCTACGCTCGTGCTGGGGTTTGCCGATTCATGATTCCAAGGGAAGGACATTCTGATCCCGCGCCGTTTGTCAGAGCTAATATAGATCATACAGATAGACAGGCGAAAGCCGGGGGTCATGAACCCCCGGCTTTCAATATCATGGCCTTCGCCCGCGCGAATCATCGCAAGGACTTATTTTGTCAAATAGGAACTGGTCAGAGGAACAAACAGGGAAGTGCCCGGACCTTCATCAACGATCTCCACAAAAATAAAATCGGCAGCCGATACATCGACGTCTACGCCGACCAGGCCATCTTCAGCAGCCAGGGACACTTTTTTGAGCGTTGAGTTGTTATGGTCCATAATGACGATTTCTTGCGCACCGCCAGTCACGGCCAGCTCAAGATGCAGTTTGGCATATTTTTTACCCGTCATGATCTGGAAGCTGTTGCCTTGTTTGGCCGAATCGGTATGTAAATAAACGTCTTTATAAGTATTGCTGTCCTTCATAGCCATATACGGGTATCAGCTGTGCATTCGGGCTATGTTGGTTGCGAAAATGACTCTTTTACGAAAGCTTGCCAGAAAAGGGCGAGATATTTTCATGAAAAGTGATACAATGATAGAAATACGTAAATAAGGGTAGCGGAAGGATCAACGTTTACCTGGCAGCGAAGTGGGAGTGTGATCGAGAGAATGGAAGAGACGTATACGGCAAAACGGGCAGTCAGCATGGAGGACATCGTACGCGCACACCACGTGCTTCGTGAAGTGATCGTGCGGACACCGCTGCAGCGGGACGCTGTGCTATCGGCAAAGTATGACTGCGAAGTGTATTTGAAACGCGAGGACTTGCAGGTGGTTCGCTCCTTCAAGATCCGTGGCGCTTACAATATGATTCGCAGCTTGTCGGATGAGGAACGGGGCAACGGAATTGTGTGCGCCAGTGCGGGAAACCATGCGCAAGGGGTTGCTTTCTCCTGTAATGCGCTGAATATTAAAGGCAAGATTTATATGCCGAGTACGACCCCGAATCAGAAGGTGAAGCAGGTGAAGCGTTTTGGCGGGGGCAGTGTTGAGGTCATTCTGATAGGGGATACCTTTGACGATGCTTATGCTGAAGCGATCAAGGCCTGCGATGAGTATGGCATGACCTTTATTCACCCGTTTGATGAAGCGAAGATTATCGCGGGCAATGGCACGATCGGGATGGAGGTCATGGAGGAGCTGGACGCACCGGATTATATGTTTGTTACTATTGGCGGTGGGGGTCTTGCCGCAGGCGTGGCAACGTATGTCAAAACCGTCAGCCCAGCGACGCAAGTCATTGGCGTTGAACCGCTTGGGGCCGCATCCATGATCGAATCCAAGAAGCAGGGCGAGGTCGTCACGATGCATGAGATCGACAAATTCGTGGATGGCGCCGCCGTGAAGCGTGTCGGACAGCTGACTTATGATATATGTTGCGAGTTGGTCGATGACATCGTGACGGTTCCGGAAGGAAAAGCCTGCACCACCATTCTGGAACTGTATAACGAGAATGCGATCGTTGTCGAGCCTGCCGGGTCGCTGGCCGTGGCTGCGCTGGATATGAACCGGGACCGGATTCGCGGAAAAACGGTGGTATGCATCATCAGCGGCGGCAATAACGATATCGACCGGATGCAGGAAATCAAGGAGCGCTCCTTAATATATGAAGGGCTGAAGCATTACTTCATGATTAACTTCCCGCAGCGTGCGGGAGCACTCCGCGAGTTTCTGGAAGAAGTGCTAGGTCCAGACGACGATATCGCACGCTTTGAATACACGAAGAAGCATAACAAGGAAGACGGACCTGCCCTGGTGGGCATCGAGCTGTTAAGGCCCGAGGATTACGGTCCGCTGGTAGAGCGGATGCAGCGCAAGGGTCTGGATTATACGGAGCTTAACAAGAACATGAACCTGTTCAATCTGCTGATTTAAGAGGTACAGGCCACGATAAATAGGCACAGAACCACGATCAAAAGCCGGATTCTCCTATAAACGGGAATCCGGCTTTTTTTCATACCTATTCATTAGGTTGGTGATCCTGCTGAACATAGGGAATGGTTTGTGGTTCGTTCGTCTAGTCGAGCGGAACCGCCTTCGCACGATATTGCTCAACCTCCTGGGTCAGCTTGTCCTTGTTGCTCTCAAGCACTTCAGACCAGGACTTTAGCTTTTTCAGAAGAGCGCTTTTGGAGACGGCGTCGCTGTCCTTAAGGACGTTATCGAAGGCTGGCCGCACTTCCGGATCGAGCAGATTGTCCTCGTACTTGAACAGTGGCGTATTGTTGTAGCCATAGAATAAGCTTAGCTCGGTAAAACGAAGCTTCAGCTTCACATCAGCGGCCCGGTTTGATTTGGGATATGCCGTGATAAAAGCCTCCTGCGAAAGTCCACGTTCAATGACCTCGGACCAAGGGATGACCAAGGCCGCATCACTGACCGCAGGCTTCTCGGACTCCACGATCATGATGTCGATATAGGCTTGAAGATCCTTATTGATGTAAGGCTTGTATGGTTTCAGTGTCGTATAGTCAATAATCGGGAAGATGACGCCTTCGGTCGTATACAGTCTGTAGCCGCTGTCTCGCAGGTTGATGAGCACCTTGCGCAGCGTGTCGTCCTTGGCTTTGTTAATGGTGGTGTTAATCGGCTCCCCGTATTTGTACAGGTTCATCAGTTTATCCTGAATGCCGATTTCATACACCTTGTCGGTTTTTGCCGGGAGCGCATCATTCATCGCGTTCTCCAGTTTGAGCACCAGCATGGTCGCCTGATACGTGGTTACGCTGCGGATATGCTTGGTGATGTAAGACTTGGCATAAGCCACATCGGATTCCTTCAGCAGTTTACTGGCTTTGTTGTACACCGCATTGCCGAAGGCGGTAGCTATGCTTGAGACGGCGGTTGAACTAGCTTGGGATACGGATGCAGTTGCTGCGTTAGCGATGACGCCGGTCTGGATCGATAGAATAAGTGCAAGGATGGCAGCAATCGCGGATTTTTTGGATTTTGACATATATATTCCTCCCTTACCACACATTACCCTTATCCTATCATCTTCTATAGAACATTAGTTTACATTGATCGAAAAAATATTAAAGATTTTGTTAAGCTCCGGCCGCAAATCCATGACGAGTTTTGTAAAAAGAACAATCCCCTGAGTATTATTTGCTCGAAAAAAGAAGTTTCGTCCCGGCGATTCCGATCAGGAATATGACGAGACTGATCCATGGCGCTATTGTCAGAACCGGCAGCAGCCGTCCCAGCCACACGCCGGCTACCAGAATCAATACGGTGATGGCGACATAAATTCCCATATTGCGAACATTAATCTTGCGCTTGTCCTCCTCCGGCTTGAAGGTGTCGCTCTTCATCCATCTTAACAATGCGTGGATAAGCACATAGGAACCGCCTGCTATTAGAATCAGGGTGGAAATACGTACCTGCGTCATGCGCTCAACCGGCCCTCCGGCCCACATCGTGATGAATCCGACCAGCGCTTGGACGAAGAAAAACCAGGTTAAGGCAATCCAAGGGATCATGAAATGGTATTGGAGACTGCTCAGGCCTTTTATTTTTGGCAGCTGCTCCACGAGCTCCTTGCAGTAGGATTCGGGATCGCTTCCGAACACATCCTCGGCGCTCCTGCCCTTGGCTTGGGCATCCAGCAGGTGCTGGGCGATTTCAAGCAGCAGTTCCTCGCCTTTTTGCTCCTGCACGAAGCTGCTGCGGATATAGACCACCATGTCTTGGTAATAGCTAAGATTGTCAGGCGTCATGGCATCCTGGAGTCGGTTGTTCTCTTTGATCATCTGTTTGGTATTCATCCTCACTGTCCTCCACGGGTAAGAATATGGTCCACACTATCTTTAAGCGTTCCCCAATGTTCCTTGAATTGTTGAAGAACATGCAGACCTTTATCGGTCAGATTGTAATATTTACGGGGCGGTCCCCCGGCACCGAGCGCAGGCCGCAGTGTCCCTTCGATAAGCTGGTCTTTCTGCATACGAAGCAGCAGGGGATAAATGCTGCCTTCGCTTACAAACGTTAGTCCGCTGTCTTCCAGCAGCGTGCTTATCTCATAACCATATACCTCCCGATGCTCCATAAGCGAGAGAATGCAGCCTTCGAGAATGCCTTTTAGCATTTGACTTTGGGTGGTCATGAATGGGGTTATCCTCCTTCAAGTATATTGCTATGCAAGGTAGCGGGTCGCATTTAGGCTGGGCTGCAAATGAGAATGATAAATGCCGAGTGACGAATTGACAGTGATGTCGGATGAGAGTGACAACGGCAACGGCAATAGTGAATGGCAATTTGCAATGACAATGGCGAATTACAATTGTGAATAACGAATAGCAAAACCGTGATCCCTACAAAACGGATGTCCCTTTCAGCTACCTTGTTATGCAATATATCATAACAACAGCATACTTGCAATGCAAGGTAGCTTAAATAATCCATGCCGTATTCGTGAACCAGGTATAATTCTGCCGTTCCTATTTCACAATAATAAGCATTCTGAAGCAACAGACAACCCTCTAAACATTTAGGGGTAAAAAGGAGGAGTTCTTTAGGTGAGTGCTAACTTTTATGACGATGAATTGCATGGTGGAGACGCTGTGCCGGCAAACGGGCAAGAGGTTGTTGCAGGTAACAGTGCAGCCGACGGGATGTTTGGCCAGCCTGAAGGGGGATACGCCTCCGGGGATGATGAAACAGATCTGTCTGTATCAAGCTTATGGGAGAACGACCCTATTGGGAAGACCTGGATGAACGATTGGAGCGGACGAGAAGAGACCCATGCGATGTTTCGCCAGAGCTACGAGTAAGGCTGAAGATGCGGTGTGAAAGCTGATGAAGATTGAAGTGGACAAGATAAGATGCATGCTGGGGTTTGCAAAGCCGTTAGTGGAGGTTGAACGGTTCGGAGAACTGGGCGGAACTATAGTTTAGGAGAACGATGCCAAGTTTGTCTGTGGTATAAGTAGTGGTTGAATGGACCGTTTCATAACCGGTGGAGCTGTAGTAGAAGGCTGCGCCACGGAATATAGCCGATTTCCACATGCATCGGACGATCATATCTTGCACGTAGTTTGCTGTCTGCCATTTGCGTTGACAATCCATAATCACGATGCTAAGATAGGTTTATCTAATTCATATTAAACTTATCGGAATTATTAATATTATGATTAAGGCGTGTTATCGCAAGGAGGAATCGGCATGGAGCGGCAAATTACAATCCGGCATAATCAAGAAGAACTTACGGCAACCATCCATTACCCGTTGAAGGAAGCGGCCCAAGGAGGCAGGTGCAATCGGGTACCGTTGGTCATCATCTGCCACGGCTTTGTTGGAAGCCGGATCGGCGTGGACCGGCTGTTTGTCAAAACGGCGCGTGAGTTTGCCGATGACGGGTACATGGTGATCCGGTTCGATTATATAGGATGCGGGGAGAGCTCTGGTAATTACGGAAGCGAGGGGCTCGACTCGATGATTGCCCAGACGCGTTCCGTTCTCGATTATGGACTCAGCTGTGCCGATGTCGATCCGACGCGCATCACACTCATCGGACATAGCTTGGGTGGCGCTGTCGCCCTGCAGACCGCCGTTCGTGACCGGCGGGTGAAGAATCTGATTCTGTGGTCTGCGGTAGGTTATCCGTTCAACGATATCGTCAAAATCACCGGTCGCGATGTGTACGACACCTCTGTTAAGTCGGGAACCGCTGATTATTTGGGATACTCGTTTACCCCGGTCTTTTTCGATTCGTTGGCACAGGGTCAGCCTTTCCAGGAAGCGATCAAGTTTACGGGCAATGTGCTGGTGATACATGGTACCTCGGATGAAGTCATTCCGGTCGACTACGCATTTTTGTATCAAAAAGTGTTCTGGATGCGCCAGGAAGGCCGCTGTGATAAGGAGATCATCTTCCAAGCCGATCACACGTATTCCGCCGGGCCTCAGCGCGAGCTGCTCCTAGAGCGGACACGGGATTGGTTGAACGAACAGGAGAACATTCAGCAGGAGTGGCAGCACTGGATGATTTAAGGGAGTTATTTGGCATATTGGGCGATTTAACGGTACAATAGAGTTGTCCCTTGATTTTGAAGCTGGAGGTGGCATCGATGACGTTACCTGCTTTATTTATTGCCCATGGTTCGCCGATGATGGCCCTGGAGGACAACGAGTACACCCGCTTCCTTGAGCAATTGGGGCGGGAGCTGCCTGTACCTAGAGGCATAGCGGTATTTTCTGCCCATTGGGACGATCCGGATCAGCGGCTGACTGAAGATGCAGTGCATGGCACGATGCATGATTTTTACGGATTTCCGGAGGAAATGTACCAGATCACGTATCCTGCCCCAGGCAGTGCGGAGCTGGCTGCTCAGATTCGTCAGCGTTTTGAGGCAAGTAATCTGCATGCCAAAGCCGTGACTGGCCGTGGACTGGACCATGGGGTATGGGTCATTCTGCGCAAAATGTACCCCGATGCGAATATTCCTGTGGTGGCCTTGTCTGTGGACTCCAAGCGCTCGCCACACGAACAATATTCCATCGGTACGATGCTGTCCGATTTGCGTGAGGAAGGCATCCTGATTCTCGGGAGCGGCGGTTTGGTGCACAATCTGCGGATGGTGCATGAGAGCGATGAGCCTGATGAATGGGCGGCTGCATTCGATGAATGGATCGCGAAGCAGCTGACGGAATGGAATCTGAATAATTTGTTTGCGTTTGACAAAAAAGCGCCTCATGCCAGCGATGCGGTCCCATCTTATGGACGGGAGCATTTTGTCCCTTTGTTCTATGCAATGGGTGCTGCCGATACCGGCCGCAAGGCAAAACGATTGTTTCAATCTTACCAATATGGCAGTTTGAGTCTGAACTGCTGGTCATTCGAATAATGAGATGCCGGGCTTGGATCACAAGCTCGGCTTTTGTTGTGTTAGAGGGGATTGTGTGTGGGATTTTCGTTGGCAGCGAGTCGGGGCAGATGTCTGTGGGGAGAAGCAGAAGATAGTGGGGGGCGTTATTGGGTAACCAGTGTACTTAGTCAGTCCGTCGGCGGCCCGGCAAATATCGGACCTCAGATCCGCTATTTTCGTAATCGGCATGATATTGCGAGGTTTATCGGACACAGAATCCGTTAAGTTGCAGATCAGTGCACTTGCTCAGACCGTAGGAGCGGCAGTATTGGACCTCAGATCCGCTATTTTTGCTATACGCACGGTATTGCGGGAGTTATCGGACACACGATCCGTTAAGTTGCAGATCAGTGCACTTGCTCAGACCGTAGGGGCGGCAGTATCGGACCTCAGATCCGTTATTTTCGCTATCGGCACGATATTGCGGGGGTTATCGGACACACGATCCGTTAAGTTGCGGATAATCGGCAAAATGATGGCCTATTTCGGTGAATAACGGATCTCTGGTCCGTTAGTGTCAAAGAAATGGTGCTTTTGGTCAAAATAAAGTCCGCTGAGTCCGCTAAAATTGTAAGTCGTTAAGCAGCGTCACATGTACGACGCTCGAATGAGTTCACTCTTCGGACCTCAGATCCGCTATTTTCACTATAGGCACGGTATTGTGGGGGTTATTGGACACAGAATCCGTTAAGTTGCTGATAATCCGTAAAATGATGGCCTATTTCGGTGAATAACGGATCTCTGGTCCGTTCGTGTTAAGGAAATGGTGCTTTTGGTTAAAATAAGGTCCGCTGAGTCCGCTAAATTTGTAAGTCGCTAACAGTTTCGCATGTACTCGTTAAGCAATGCTGTATGTAACAACGCTCGAACGCTGCCATAACAAAAAACAACCCGGCTTGATTGCTCAAGCAAGGTTGTTTAATCAATAGGGTAGAATTTTTTAACTACAGTTACCTACTATGTTATGCCGTTTGTTTTTTGAATGGTGTGTGCGTGGTTCCGTCGCCTTTGGTTGTTTTATGGGTCATTTTATTCCACAACCCGCGGAGGTAAGGGAGTACCCAATGGTCGAAACCGATTTTACCGGCGTTGGCAGCAGCGACGATGATCAGCACTTCAAGCAGTAACATTTGGGCGTTGGTGCTCACGGTGCCCGAGAAGAGGAACGCGGCGTTCATAACCAGTCCCATCAGGGCGGCGAAGGTGGTGAAGGTACCGAGAATGAGTCCGAGACCTACCAGGAATTCACCGAGCGGGATGATAACGTTGAAGAGCTTCACGCCTGGCAGTGCTCCGTGTTCGAGGAACGCTGCCCACCAGCCTTGTACGGCGGGGTGATCGCCGGCTGCCTTCGCAATCGCGCCTTGCAGGAAGCCGCCTGCGTCAAATCCGCCTGTCAATTTACCCCAACCTGCTGTCATCCATTCATAACCGATGTAGACACGAATGATAGTCAGCAGCCACATTGCAAATTTGTTTGTTCTCAGCCAGTTGTTAAACATATAAACCACTCCTTAAAAGTATGAATTTTCTTTTTATGAAAGCTTCCTTGCAAATTCTCAGGTGCGTTGAAGTTCTGCGTTGTTGTTGATTCAGGAAGATGATCATCTCTTTCATGTCTTTATTATAAGTGAAATAAATCACAATATATGTGATTAAAATCACATTTGTGATAAACATCATAAAAAATTTTACGGGTTGACGCAGTTAACGTACAGCAAAAGACGGATGATCGGGATTGAGGCCGCGATCACCCGTCGGTTGAAGTTAAGAGGTACAGTTAAAGTTACAGTAATGGTGTAGTGTTGTAGTAGAGTAGTTGCAGCAATAAGTAGTTTGCAGGAGCGGGGAGTAGTTGTAGAGGTAGTAGTCGTAGAAGCAGTAGCTGTGGTAAGTAGCACTATAATCTCAGTAGTAGTTGCAGCAACAGTAATTGCAGGAGCCGTGTAGAAGTAATTGCCGCAACCAGTAGTAGCACTCGCATAGCTGTAGTAGTGGCAGTTTCCGCGATGAGTAACAATGCAGCAGGAAGTAGCAGCGATAGTATTAGTAATTTGCGGCAGCAACACTAGGAGTAGCAGTGCAGTAGTGTGGTAGCCGCAGCAGTTGCAGCGACAGGAATTACAGGAGCGATGGTAGAAGCAATCGCGGCAATCAGTATTAGCACTAGCATAGCTGTAGTAGTGGCAGTTTCCGCAATGAGTAACAATGCAGCAGGAAGTAGTAGCACAGCATAGCTGCAGGAGCGGCAGTTTCAGCAATGGAAGTGACAATGCAGCAGTGAGCAGCAGTGAGTAGCAGGAAGTAGCAGCGATAGTAGTAGTAATTTGCTGCAGCAGCAATAGGAGTAGCAGTGCAGTAGTGTGGTAGCCGCAGCAGTTGCAGCAACAGGAATTACAGTAGCCGTGGTATAAGCGGCAATAGCGGCAATCAGTAGTAGCACTAGCATACTGTAGCTGTGGCAGTTTCAGCAATGAGTAAAAAAATGCAGCAGCAAGTAGTAGCGATAGTAGTAATTGCGGCAGCAGCCATACGAGTAGCAGTAGCAGTAGCAGTGCAGTAGTCGCAGCAATAGGAACAGTGCAGTAGTAGCATTTGCACTAAACAAAACTAGTTGCAGCAGCGTGTCACAAGGCAATAACAGCCAACAGAAGTAGTGACGTACAGGCTTGCAGCAGTTGCACTAACAGAAACAGCAGCAGTTTCCCGAACCAGCACCAACAGCACCATCAGCCAGGCGGCAGCAGTATGCAGTTGTGCAGAGAAGCAACAGTAATAGCACCAACAGTAACCTGCAGTTTGCATGAAAAAGCTCAAAGAGGAGATAAGCAGTCAATCGGATTAAGCGGTGAGAATGAGTCAGTCTCCACTTTTTGAGAGGAGGGAAGTCAAGCGGCAGCTTACAGAAGAGGAAGCAAGCCGCTTTTGATTCTAGTTATAGCAACCAGCTAATGTTCATCGGTGTTGATTTAGCTTTAAAGCCCTTCAGACTGCCTGATTCTGTAGAGAGGAGGGGTCACTGCTGATTTTTGCTTTGCGGGTGAATTTATCTTGGAGGTAGGACATGAGCCAGCGGTCGATCCCAATCTTTCCGGCATTTGCAGCCGAGAGGATGATCAGAAATTCGAGCAGTAGGAGCTGACCATTGATGCTGATGGAACCGGAGAAGAGATACGCGGTGTTCATCACGAGCCCCATTAGGGCGGCGAACACAGTGAATGTGCCGAGAATGAGGCCAAGTCCGACGAGGAATTCGCCTAGCGGAATGATGACGTTGAACCATTTTACGCCCGGCAGCGCGGCATGCTTCAGGAATACGGCCCACCAATCCTGAACTGCGGGATGCTCACCAGTGGATTTGGCGATGGCTCCCTGCATAAATCCGCTTGCATCGAAGCCTCCCGTTAACTTGCTCCAGCCTGCCGTCAACCATTTATACCCGACATACACCCGAATGACCGTCAGCAGCCACATTGCGATTTTGCTTGATTGCAACCATTGAATTAACACCAGCATCACTCCTCCATGAATAATCATTCTCTTTTTCTGTTTTCAGATTTTTGCAAATTTGAAATTCGTAAGCGCGATGGAAGCCGAAAAAAACAGCAACGATCTATTTAATGTCGCATCCTAACAAATTATTCATATTTGCAAAAATCTGTATTTAAATACAGTATTCGCAAAGGTCGGAACTTGGCATGGGTTCTTGGCATGAAAAAAAGACGATGGAGAACCGAATGGTTCTCCATCATCCCATGTTTGTTGCTTTACCTTTACGCGGTGCGTTTTTTAAGCGGTGTTGGCGCGATACCTTCATCTTGGTTTGTTTTGTGGGTCATTTTATTCCACAGGCCACGAAGGTAAGGGAGTACCCAACGGTCGAGACCGATTTTACCGGCGTTGGCAGCAGCGACGATGATCAGCACTTCAAGCAGTAACATTTGGGCGTTGGTGCTCACGGTGCCCGAGAAGAGGAACGCAGCGTTCATAACCAGTCCCATCAGGGCGGCGAAGGTTGTGAAGGTACCGAGAATGAGTCCGAGACCTACCAGGAATTCACCGAGTGGGATGATGACGTTGAAGAGCTTCACGCCCGGTAATGCCGCGTGCTCGAGGAACGCTGCCCACCAGCCTTGTACCGCTGGGTGATCGCCGGTTGCATTGGCAATGGCCCCTTGGAGGAAGCCCCCTGCGTCAAATCCGCCGCCAGTCAATTTACCCCAACCTGCTGTCAGCCATTCATAACCGATGTATACCCGTATGATAGTCAGCAGCCACATTGCAAATTTGTTTGTTCTCAGCCAGTTGTTAAACATATAAACCACTCCTTAAATGAGTTTTAATTTTTTGGATTAATGGGTTATTGCGTTGTTTCTGATATCGTTGTTGTTGGTTCTTGTTGCCTTGGGAAGTGATCACCTTCTCTATGTCTTTATTATAAGTGAAAATATTCACATTACATGTGATAAATATCACAAAGTTGTGAACGTTTCGAAATGAGCGCTCCGCAGAGGGGGTTATATACAATGTGGGCACCGATTTCTGGGTGCGCGATGCCTAGTTAGGAGCACGCTTGGATGGCTGTCAGGCTGCCATTCACCTGCTTTCTGCTTAGAGCCATAATCAAGTTCTTGTGAAAATACAATGACAAGAACTTGGTTACATTCCCGATATGATTTCATCGACGACGGCAGACGCCCTTTTATTAAACTAACGGGCAGAATAGTTTAACAAAATAAAGGAGCATTCTGCTTGTGGCATCTGCTCCTTCTTCATGTTGCCGTTAAGGATCAAGCTGTCTACATTTCAGGAGGCAGCTCGTCTAATACTCCGATAATGCCTGTTTTTGGTACGAGTTTCATATTTCGGAACCCAATTATGATAATATATGAAAAAGTATGGAACGAGGAGTGGGATAATTGGCTTGACGATGAAGCAACCTGGAGGTTTGTCAATGCGATTGGTTCGGGTTCTGCATTTATTAATACTATGTAGAGAGAGTGATGTTACTTGAAAAGAAACGTATTATATATTGAAGATAATGAGAAAATAGGCAGTTGGGTAAAGGAAGAATTGGAACAGCGAGGGTTTTCAGTTCAGTGGCTGCTAACTGGTGAAGGAGCCGAAAGAGAAGTCAATCAGCATGAAATCGTTATTTTGGATATCATGTTACCCGGTTTAGACGGATTTACTGTGGGAAGACGATTAAAGAAGGCAGCTCCTGCTGTTCCTATTTTGCTGTTAACTGCTCGAACATCGATAGATGATAAAGTAGATGGTTTACAATTTGCTGATGACTACTTAACGAAACCATTCCATACAGATGAATTAGTTGCAAGATTAGAAGTATTAATCCGTCGTAATGGTGGAACAAAATCCGAACGCATTTCATTAGGAAATCAGATTGAAGTAGATCCAGAAGCTCAAATGATATTTGACAAACGCACAGGAGAAGAAATTATATTAACAGGGAAACAGCATCAAATCTTAATGTACTTCTTACGCCACCCTAATCAAGTTTTAACAAAAGAACAAATTTATGAAGCTATTTGGGAAGAAGCTTATATAACTGGTGATAAAACATTAATGGTGCATATCCATCGACTGCGACAAAAATTAGAACGTCATCCGGATTCCTCAGAGATTATTGAAACGTTGAAGGGAATAGGCTATCGGGTGAAACTATGAAACAGAATAGATCATTATTTCATCGTTTTCTAAAAGTGCATTTTCTATTTATCTTTTTTCCTCCCATTTCACTTATTTTCTTCAGTGCGTTTTTTGGGATTTCTGATATGAATGAAAAAGTTCTGAACACGTTAAATCTATTTTACGTTACCATACTTTTGTTTGGTTTTATTATTGTAGCATTTGTTATATTATCTTGGCTGTTCTTCTTGAAACTTCAAAAACGTCTCGCCCGCTTACAGGAAGTCATGTCATTTTCAGCTAAAAATAATTCATTTCCTAAACCCATATCTGTTCAATCGGATCGCATGGATGAGATAGACCAGTTAGGAATTTCTTTTAATTGGATGATTCAGCAGCTTGAAGACAGTCGCAAGCGAGCATTTGAAGAGGAATTATTACGACATCGACTCATTGCGAATTTATCTCACGACTTACGAACGCCACTTACCATTTTGAGAGGACATGTCACCAGTTTAAATAAAGAATCCATGAGTTTCGAAGGACAAAACTCGTTAACAGAGATTAACCATACGATTACAAGAGTCGGAGATCTAATGGATGATTTACTGTCCTATACATTGCTTACATCAGGGAAACATCCTTTTGGGCCCGTTTCAACAGATATTGTACGTTTAGTAAGAGCATCTGTTGCTGCGTGGTATCCTGTGTTTGAAGATAAAGAAATTCAGCTCGATGTTGATTTACCGGCAGAGGATACTTTTTATTGGGAAGCAGATCCTAATTGGATGACACGGGTTTTGGATAATTTATTTCAGAATATTCTTCGCCATGCAGCAGAGGGAAAATATGCAAACATTGTGGTTGATGTAGAAAAAGAACAGATCATTATTGCAGACAGAGGTCCAGGTTTGGATAACTCTTCCTATGAGCGTGGGGCGGGGATTGGTTTATCGACTTGTCATTATATGTTGAAAAAAATGAATCTGAAAGCGAACTTTACATCAAATGAAAAGGGCACAAGTGTAGCTATTGCAAGGGCTTAACCTAAAGGTAATCCAGAAGTAAACCACATGATAGCTGTGATGTAACTTTGCTTCTATATAATTGGAACCATAACGGAAAGGAAGTGTTATGGTTGCTTACCATTAATAACTTAGTCAAATATCGCGGAACTCAACAAATCTTATCAGGTATCAGTTTTAAAGCGAGACCTGGTAGAGTGACTGGTTTTTTAGGTCCGAATGGGGCAGGGAAAAGTTCTACACTACGCATCCTGCTTGGATTAGATCGTGCCACCTCAGGGAGTGCACTCATTAATGGCAAGCCATTCGCAGAATTACATAATCCTCTAGCAACAGTAGGTGCCGCACTGGATGGATCTGGAGCTCATCGTAGGCGAACAGGAAGGGCCCATTTAAGTTGGATTGCTCGTGCCGCAGGATTACCTAGTTCACGTGTCGAGGAAGTTCTGGAAATAGTGGGTCTTACTAATGCAGCTGACAAAAGAGTTGGGAATTATTCGCTTGGCATGGGGAGAAGACTTGGAATGGCGGCTGCACTACTGGGTAATCCCCAAATATTGGTTCTAGATGAACCAGTAAATGGGCTCGACCCGGAAGGAATTCGTTGGATTCGGACATTTTTACGTGAACGTGCTGATTCTGGAAACACGGTGTTACTGTCCAGTCATCTAATGGGAGAGCTTGCAGAGACTGTTGATGATGTGGTGATTATTAAGCATGGAAAAATCGTTGCAGATGGAACATTGGAAGAAGTAATAGGTAACCATTCCACGCTGGAGGAAGCCTTTTTTGCCCTGACATCTGAAAATGCAGGTGAGGTTGGATGAGAGCATTCAACGCAGAACTATCTAAATTGTTCTCCCTGCCGGGCATCTGGCTTGCCTTTCTTATTGGAGCATTTGCCCCAGCGGTCATTGCTGCCTTGGACAGTATAGCTCAAAAAGAGGAGATTATAGCTGGAGTTAGCACACGGCTAACGGAAGTTGGATATATTGGCTTAGCTCTTGGTGTGCAAGGTGTCATTATTATTGGGGTGCTTGCTGTCAGCAGTGAGTATTTGACAGAGAGCAGTGAATCTGGTGGAGGACAACAGATTACAACAAGTTTAACTGTTGTTACATCCCGATTTCTTTTTTTGCTGGCAAAAGCAGGCGCTGTGACAGTGATCAGCATACTGCTATGTATTGTTGCTATTATGACAACTGTGTCTGCAACGCATCTTATTCTCGGTGAATATGCCCCTGCATTTGAATGGTCCAGACTTATCGGTGCAGTTTGTTACTGGACATTCACTGCTCTTTTAGCACTTGGGATTACTTTGCTAACTAAGAATGGCATCATCCCGCTTGCTGTGCTCATAATAAATTCTTCCGTTGTATCATTTAGTGTCCTGCTTTCTAAGGTTACAAAGTTGGCGTTTTACTTACCAGATAGGGCTGGCGCTGAAATGTTTATGTTTACAAGCGACAGACTTCACACCCCGTCCACAGGCAGTTTATTCGACAGATTTCACACCCCCTTCACAGGCGGTTTAGTCATGTTTGCCTGGGTAGTCGTTTTTTTCATTGTTGCAGCTATTGTATTCCATAGGAGGGACGTTGCAGCATGAGTGTCTCATCTAGTAGAAAGATAACACAAATCCTTGGTGCTGAACTGGGTAAATTAGTTACATTACCATTGATATGGCTCACTCTTATGGGTACATTCATTCTTAGTTTAGTTTTAGCCGCAGCTTTTACTTCTGTTGGTCTACAAGGGGCAGCAGGAACGCAAAATATACTGAATATAGGTCTTGCTTCTATGGGATATCTTCAAGCAGGCTTCATTATTCTTGGTATATTAGCTACTTGTTCGGAGTATACAGGTGGACAGATTCGAACTACTTTAACTACGATACCTTGGCGCGGGTTCCAATTATCCACGAAGCATTTGGCATTGGCAATTATAACTATTCCTGCTGCGTTTATTATTACTGCATCAGGTGTACTATATACCTTTATCATGATGAAAGACACAGCAGTAGTGATTGAAATAGACGCAATGATAGAATCATTAGTAGGTGCAACAGGCTATCTAACATTAACCACACTTCTCAGTGCAGCTATAGGTGCTTTACTGAGACGAACCACTCCTGCTTTAGTGATACTGCTTGGTTATTATTTCATTGTCAGTCCATTGTCAAGAGATTTTCTACCTAGTATTACAAATTATTTTCCGGATACGGCAGGATATTATATGTATATGCCGCCTTCCTCTGATGAGATAAATGTCCTTACACCCATGCAAGGGACAGGTATTTCAATGTTATGGACACTGATTTTTTTTACAGCAGCTATTGTATTTTACCGTAAACGAGATGCCTAAGTGTTTCATCATTTATACACACCATCTGGCAGTTTGTATAATCTACCATATGGTGATGTTTGGTTAAAAGATGTTTTTGAGCAATCCAATGAATAAATATTTCATCTAAGAACGGATTCTTACCTTTTTGCAGGCTGTCGAAAGCGAGAATTCATGGTTCGTGCTGGATGTGTAGTAAAAAAGTCGAACGCTTGACTTCCCAAATCTGAGGAATCCAGAATTGAAGGGCTTCGGCATCAGATAACGAATTACCATGAAAGAGATCAGAGACAAAGCGAAGAGAGGGATTCCATCATCGGAATGCCCTCTTATTTCCATTTGTATCATTCAACAAGTTAATCGATATTTTGCCCGTGAATTCATTAAGCTAACGGGCAGATTAGTTCAATCAAGCCACTGTAACCTTGGAACACTTAACCTTAAGTTTACGTATAAAGGAAAAGAAGTCGAGGGGAGTGGGAAATGATGAAAGTGGTCATTATCGTTATTGTATTTGGACTGATATTTGCAGCATGTAGTAGTTCAGAGGAAACAAGTAAAATCATCACTGATTCCATAACGAAACCAACGATTAATACAGTAACCAAAAATGAGTTAGATTCCAAGCAGGTCATCTACAATCATAACTATGACAACATGGATCGTGGGAATCATGATTTAGAAGGCCAGGTTGTGATTGATTTGAAGTATTACAATGAGCATGCGATTAGCCGCGGTGATATCGTATACTTTACAAATCCTGAAACTAAAAAGAATCTTGGTGAGTACAGTATTTCTAGAGTAATCGGGTTACCTGGCGAAAAAGTAAAGATTGAAAAAGGACAGATCTATATTAACGGGAAAATGCTTGATGCCTTTTACGGAAGAGCACATCGACTGGGTGCTGATCTCGATAGTTTGAAAAAAGCTTTAGAGCGTGTTGACTTAGAAGATTACATACGAAAAAACATCGAAAATATAGTGAATTATTTTGAGAAATTAACTATGAAGGAAATTGAGATCCCTGAAGACAGCATTTATATTGTAGGTGATGATTGGTTTCGCAGTAATGATAGCAGATTCTTTGGGCCATTACCCACAGATAAAATTGAGGGAAAAGTGGTTGGGGTGATCGGTAGCCCGTAAAGCTAACGGGAAACGTTAGTTCAATAAAAGACAAGAAGGCAGCCATTAACGAGATCGGCTGCCTTTGTTCAACTAACGGGCAGGATAACGTAATTGCCACATAGAACATGTACTATATTTAAGATGGAAGAAGTTGCTGGAAAGGTGGATATAGATTGGACCCTCGTCAAATTGAGATTCTATGTAATGAATTAGGGCTAGGTGATATAGCCGTTGCCCCTATTGCGTTATCAGGCGGTTTATTACATCGTATGTATGCAGTACAAACCACATCAGGTAGATATGTAGTCAAAGCGTTAAACCCAGAAATTATGGCCAGACCAACGGCCATGCAAAACTTCATCAGATCAGAACTTATTGCTAATCGTGCTGCAAACTATATACCTGCTCTTCCGGCTAAGAAGTTTAATAGTGCTTCTATCCAACAAGTGGGTGAGCAATTCTGTCTCGTATTTGAATGGATGGATGGCAAAAGCCTTAAGCCCAGCGACATAAATACGGGTCATTGCAAAATAATGGGTAGCATTCTTTCATCTCTACATATTGGGGATTTCTCAGACCTTGGAATAGTTAATAATTCTTCTGAAGATCGGAGACTAACTGATTGGAACTTCTATTTGAAAAAAGGGCAAGAGAGTAATGCCGAATGGACAAGTATATTATTTGAAAACAGTGAAATGCTTAACGATTGGAATGCCGAAGCTATAAATTCAGCGAAGCAAATTTCAACAGATATGGTCATCAGTCATGGCGACCTAGACCCTAAGAATGTTTTGTGGGATGTTAAACCAATTCTGATTGATTGGGAATGTGCAGGATATAGAAACTCTAAGCAAGATTTAGTTGAAACGGCTATTTATTGGTCTGAAAATGATTCGGGCGAGATTGACAAAGACAAATTCTTATCTTTCATAGATGGCTATAAGGGAACAACACAAAACCAAATCCATGCAAACTGGAGGATGATACTGGCAAGTGGATTTTTAGGGAAGTTGGACTGGCTAGAATATTGTCTAAAGCGGTCTTTATGGATTGATTGCACGGATCACGATGAACAGAAAGCCGGGACCGAACAGGTTGCTGGAACCATACTAGCTATTAAGCGTTATGCAGAGAAAATTAATGAAATTGAAGGATGGCTGAAAGAGATCTAAATTGCCTGATCGATTACGCTAACGGGAAACGTTAGCTCAATAAAAACCAAAAGCAGCCTCGATCAACTTGATCGGCTGCTTTTGTTCATCTAACGGGCAGGATAATTTAAGTTTTTTAGAATATAACAGTATATGACTATCAATATATTTATTCCTGTCCGACGACAAGAACGTATAGACTTACAGGCAGCAATTCAACATAGAGCAGCCGTTTGATGCAATATTGCCGCTCATTGTCAGAAATTAGATAATCATTCTTACCAAATCCAGCATAAGCTCAATCGCCCTTTATTCCTGTCTTCCAACAATCTGCTATACTGATAGTTGGCTTACACGGAACGCTTTGAGGAGGAATCGCATTGTACCGGATTTATATTGTGGAGGACGATAGCAAAATTAGCGCCGTCCTAAAGAGAAATATGGAGAAATACGGATTTGATGCAGCTTGCGCATCAGAGTTTCGAGACATCGTGCCGGAACTTGAGGTGTATGAACCGCATTTGGTCATGCTTGATATAAACCTGCCGTACTTTGACGGCTATTATTGGTGCAGGCAAATACGTAAAAAATCCAACGTACCGATCATTTTCATATCCGCTCGTGCGGGTGAGATGGATCAGGTGCTGGCCATAGATAACGGCGGTGATGATTACATCACGAAGCCGATTCATTTAGATCTTTTAATCGCGAAGATAAAAAGTGTATTAAGGAGAGTTTACGGGGATTATTCGGCATCGACCGGTCTTGCCCCGTCGCCTGAAAACGAGTTGAACGTACAAGGCTTGCGACTGAACCTTAGCCGTAATGAACTTATATGGCAAACACAAAGAACCCAGATTACGAAGAATGAACAGTTGTTAGCTGAATGCTTCATACAGCAGTACGGAAGAACCGTCTCGAGGGATCAGCTCTTGGGGACGTTATGGGACAATGCGCAGTTTGTCGATGACAATACGTTGACCGTCAATGTTGCAAGATTGCGCAAGAAACTGGAGGAGCTGGGGCTGCCGAATGCGATCGCGACAGTACGAGGTATGGGTTATAAACTGATTCTGGGCGAAGAGCAGGGGGAGACGAGTTTATGAGAGTGCTCCCGGTAGTGTTGTTCCTTCGTGACCGGCTAATTTATGTGTTATCCGGATTCCTTATGATTAGTACCGGCGTCTGTTTAATGCTTCTGGAAAACGCGCGTTATCTTGGATGGATGGATACGAGTACGATTTATTATTTTGTTGTTGCAGCCGCGTTCTTTTTGATTCTTGGACTAGTTGTTGACTATATTCGGCAGCGTGAGTATTACAACCAGCTTAAAAATGCGATTGAAAGGTCTGATGAATTACACGTTGAAGCCATCGTACAATCTGCAGTAACGAAGGAGCAGCAGCTTGTCGCTAGATTGCTTGAGCAACAAATGAGCGCTTATTTGAATAAGCTGGGCGCATACCGCCGTCAGCAGGAGCTTCATAATCATTTTGTGCTGCAGTGGGTGCATCATATGAAGACGCCCTTATCGGTTATCGATCTGCTCTTGCAAGTGACAGCGAAGCAGCTGCCGTCTTCAGAGAAGGAACAACAAGAGCTCGCCTTCAGCCTGCATGAAGAAGCGGATCGAATGTCGAGAGGTCTGGAAATGCTGCTCCATACGGCACGCCTTGAGAAGTTCGAAATGGATCTTCATCTCAAAAAAACGCCTCTTCACGACGTGATACGAGACGTTCTGATCGCACACAAACGTCTTTGTATTCGGCATAACGTCATACCGCAAATACATGGCGAGGCATGGACGGAAACGGATGAGAAGTGGATGACCGTCGTACTCAATCAAATTGTCAGCAACGCTATTAAATACAGTAAGAACAAGAAAGGCCTAAAAAAACTAATTTTCCTCTTGGATCAGAGTACAGACACTGGCAGCAAACTTAGCATAACCGATGAAGGAAGTGGTATCGCACCTCACGATATACCACGAATATTTGATCCTTTCTTCACTGGCGAGAACGGACGATCTGCAGAGGAATCGACGGGAATGGGACTCTATTTAGCGAAGCAAGTGTGCAGCAAACTCGGTCATGAACTTTCCGTATCGTCGGAGTTGGGTGTTGGTACGACGATTACGATCACTTTTCACCCCCATGGCATACACCTCCTTCTTGGCAGCAAAGCGAACAAGGACATGCACGCTTTGTGACAACTTTGTCATGTTCGAAGCGTGTTTTTTGTTATGTAAATCGATGGGTTCGATACTCATTGCCCGCTATACTAAACCTTGTTAAGACACACAGACTAAAAACGGGAGGAGGGAAATCGAACGATGAGTATACTTAAGGCACAGGGACTTAATAAAATTTACAGTTCCAAAGGGAATGTCGTATGCACAGCACTACATGACATTGACCTGCAAGTAGAACATGGCGAATTTGTCGGTGTCATGGGGCCGTCGGGAAGCGGAAAGACGACGCTGCTTAATCTTCTCGCGGCAATGGAACGTCCGACATCCGGCCATATCGAAATTAACGGAATTTATCCAAATAAGCTCAGCGATAAAAAATTGGCGCTTTTCAGAAGGCGCGAACTTGGCTACATCTTTCAGGATTTTAACCTGCTGGATGCCCTGACCATCAAAGAAAACATTATTTTGCCGCTGGTGTTGGAAGGGACGGCTCCCAAGTTGATCGAGGAAAAACTGAAGTCCCTTGCAGAATGGCTGCAAATTACTAATCTCTTGAACAAGCGCACCTATGAAGTGTCAGGCGGTCAGAAGCAGCGTGCGGCCATTGCGCGCGCCCTTATTCATGAGCCGTCGTTACTGCTCGCCGATGAACTGACGGGAAACCTGGATTCGAAGTCGGCGAAGGATGTGATGGAGTCGCTAAAAGAGTTGAACGAAAGATTCAGGGCAACGGTTTTAATGGTGACTCACGATCCATTTTCGGCGAGTTATTGCCAGCGCATCGTGTTCATCAAAGATGGAAGAATCTTTTCGGAAATTCGGCGCGGCTCCAACCGGCAAGCGTTTTTCCAACAAATATTAGACGTGCTGAGCGTATTGGGAGGGAATTTTAATGACGCTCCGTTCGCTCGCGCTTAGCAACATCCGCGGCAATTGGCGGTCATACGGCGCGTTTTTTATGAGCAGCGTATTGTCCGTCATGATCTTTTATATCTATGCGGCGTTTGTTGCGCATCCGGCTTTGACAAGCGGTCAGTTGATCGGAACTGCGAAAGTAAGATTGGGCATGGTGCTTTGCCAATACATCATCGTCATTTTCTCGTTTTTGTTCGTGCTTTACTCCAATTCGGCTTTTCTGAAGTCCAGAAAGAAGGAATTCGGCCTTCTATACATGTTCGGAATAACCCGTATTCAGCTTCGCAGACTTATCGTGTATGAGAACACGGTGATTGCCGTTTTGGCCATCGCAGCCGGCATCGGGCTGGGGATACTATTCAGCAAGCCGTTTTTTATGGCGCTCGCAGTGCTGCTTGGCATGAAAGAATCCATTGCCGCTCTTGTACCGCTTCGCGCGCTGTGGATGACGACCGGCGGCTTTTTTATGCTGTTCACGTTCATTTCCGTGGTAACGGCATGGCGTGTGGGGAGTACGGAAATTGCAGGATTGCTTAATGCAGCGGGAAGGCCGAAGGAACGGTCCGTTTATTCGCCATGGTTTGCTCTGCTTGCAGTCTTGTGTTTGGCATCCTCGTATGGGATGGCTTTGAGGTTAAATATGGCGAATTTTAGCATGCTTGCACCGATGATTCTGCTTACGGCAGTTCTTGGAACTTATCTTTTATTCACGCAGTTCAGTAGATTGCTGCTGCGAATCATTAAAGGTTCTGCAAGAGTCTACTATAATCGAACGAATTTGATCGTATTCGCTCAGCTTGGTCTGAAGTTGAAGGAAAACGCGAGAATGTTGTTTATCGTGTCGATTTTGAGCGCGGTTATTTTAACGGCATCCGGAACGATATACATGTTGGGACTTGCCGTACAGTTGGACAATGTAAAGACGCAATATGAGGATGCCCAAGGGGTCATTTCTCTTACGATGTTCATTGGCGTGTTCATTAGTTTACTGTTCTTTATCGCATCCGGCAGTATGATTTATTTCAAATTGTTCACGGAACTGCAGGAGGATCAGGCGCAGTATAAAGCACTGACCCGTATCGGTATGACGCAAGCCGAACTTCGAAAAATCGTCTTTATGCAGGTCGGCATTCTTTTCTTCGCGCCATGCCTCGTCGGTATCGTACATGCGTTGGTCGCGCTTAAAGCATTAAATAACCTGCTTATGGTATCCAATTGGATCTATTCGTTCGTCATCATCGGTATTTACATGGCCATGCAAACGATTTATTTCCTTGTGGCCTGCAATAGCTACATGAAAAGCATAAATTTAAAGGGGAAACGGTTATGAAACCATCAGTAAAAATGTGTTTGTTCATGATTCTTATGATTCTAACGGTTAGTAGTCTCACACCCAATATAACTAACGCCGACTCAAGCGAAAAAATTAAGAAGATCGAACAGTATGTTGAAGAGCAAAAAGAGATCAGCAAAATTCCAGGGATATCGTTAGTAATTGTAGAGGAGGGGAAAACGGTTTATCAAAAAGGCTTCGGGTACGCTGATGTAAAGGCCAAAACACCCGTGACCGCTAATACATTATTTGAAATCGGATCCACAACGAAAGCATTTACGGGTCTTGCCATTCTGCAATTGGAAAAGGAAGGGCTGTTAAAACGGACGGATGACGTTCGAAAGTATATCCCATGGCTAGAGTTAAAATATAATGGAGAGCCGCAAACGATTACTATAAATCAGCTGCTTTATCATACCAGCGGGATCGCTTCTAGAACTATAGCTCATATTCCTGAGAGCAATGCAGATAACGCCCTCGAAATGAACGTAAGAACATTGCTGAACCAGCAATTAAACCGGAAGCCAGGCAGCTCTCATGAATACGCAACGCTCAATTATGATGTCTTGGGACTCGTTATCGAGATCGTAACAAAGCAACCCTATGATATGTATATAAAGCAGCAGATATTAGAGCCGATCGGCATGAAAGACTCGTTTGTTGGGCTGCATCAAGTTCAGTCCAACGAGATGGCAGCCGGCTATAAAATAGGATTCATGAAAGAGCAAGCCTACACGCCGCCCATCTATCGGGGGAATGTACCCGCCGGATACGTTATCAGCAACACGAAAGATATAGCGAAATGGATGAATCTACAGTTAGGAAGAGATCCGAGCCATGCGTTCGACAAACAGATCATTCAAGAATCGCAAATCCCTGATTTGTCGGTGGAACCTTTTGATAAAGACACCTACTATGCCAGCGGATGGGCAGTTATGAAAAAAAACGAAAAACAATATATTTTCCATGCCGGACAGAACCCGACTTTTACCTCGTATTTCATCATGCAGCCCGATGAACAATTAGGGGTAGCCATTCTATCCAATTTGAATACGAGCTTTACGACAGCCATAGGTCAAGGCGTGATGGATCTGTGGGAGGGGAACGACGTTGCGAATACTCATTCCTCCGGCGATCAAAAGTTGGATCGAATCGTGACCATCCTGTGTATCGTCGTCGGCTGTTTCGGAGTAATGTTCATCCTGCTATCGCTAAGAACCGTGAGCAAGTTTGTTCGAAAACAAAGAATACGGACAAAATTAAACGTAAAAAGGATCTTGTTATTATCCGTACATACGTTGGTTGCAGCTGCAATTTTGACACTCACGCTCATGTTTCCGAAAATTTTCTTTCAAGGATTGCCTTTGGCATTTATTAAAGTATGGGCCCCAACGACAATCTCGGTGTTTCTTTATAGTGTCATAGTGGTAAATATCATTTATTATCTGATTGGACTATTGCTTATTTTTACTAAAAAGACGAAATTGAATTGAAGAAGAAACGTAATCTCGACATGAATAAAACTATTGCAATGCAGGTCTATGTGTACCCTAATGATATATGATACTAATAAATATATTGCAATACGTTGATGAAATGTATCAGTTTAGAATTCTGATTATAATTTAATCATCCAAAAGACCCCGTCTAGATTAGACGGGTTTTTGTGTCATTTATAATGGTCTTGTTTAACTTTTACTGCTTTAGATGGCCACTGCCAAGAGAAGATGTAATTGCATGTGTATACGTTTACCTATTACGAACCAGAAAGATTCGGGGAATTAAGGAGCCATCCAAAAGTGACCAAAATGGCAAGAACTTATACTCAGAGACGATTAGATGGTTGACTAAGGTCAATCGATCTTGGAAGCCCATTAAACTAACGGGCAGGATAGTTGAAAAAGGAACTTAAATTTAAATCTCGAATATCTAATGTAATCGGATAGCTAAAAATTTGATGACAGACAGGAGTTAGATACAATGATAAAAGGTTTTTGAGGAATATTTTGGAGAACTAAGAATCTTAAAGTTGTAAAAAAACGGTACAGTGAAGTGTTAAAGATTGAAAGAACTGTGATAAAACCCCAATTAGGAAATGAGACTATCTTTTCTTTCTTTACTGAGAATGACAGTTATTTTCCAACAGAACAACAAGTGATGTTGAATTTCCAAGTACACTAAACGAGACTATTAAGCATCTTGAACATATTGGTGTACCTCTTGCAAAGAAAGAAGAGATTGTCGGGAGTAGTTCAAGTTCTTGTTAAAATCGGAAATGGGATAAACTTCTGTCAATTTCAGAAAAGTATATAAGTTCTTGATATTGAGTTAGGACAAGAACTTATATAGGTCGATAAGCTGTAATCTAAACTTACTGACCAACATCATTACCTTAATCCTTAAAGGCAAGCCAGAACAAGATCGAGTGGTCATCGACAGGCGTTCTTATCATATGAAAAGGGAGCTTTGACAACCAAGCGACGAATTTGAAACAGGTTTGGAAGTTAAGCTAGTAATCCGAGAAAGGTTGATGAAATGGCCCCTTCTTTATGTTGTCAATTGGGACAAACGATTTTACAGGCACACTGCGTCAGGCCCGATGCGTGAATATGATGTTATTGTAGTAACTTTCATCATTGAATTTTTATTCAAATTATACTCCATGATACCAATTGGAATCGAAATCCAACTTCAATAATTGTCCAAATCTCTCACCGAATTCAATAAACCCTCTTCCTCTTGCAGTCAGTATCTTCCCATCTTGGACTACAAGATCATTACAATAATTCTCTTCTTTAAAAAAACCTGTTTCCTTTCTCTGTTCTTCATACATGCCAATTGTGTATTTACGATCTTCTAACAATCCTGCTTTTGCTAATAGATATGGAGAACTTGAGATTGCTGCAATTACAAGATCCTTATTATAAAGGGAACATTTATTTATAAAGTCTATCAGATCTTCATTATCATACAGCGTTGAAATATCCATACATCCTGGAAGTAATAGACTATCTAGCGTATTGATATCGACATCATAGATCGTTGTATCAGAAATGCAAGTTAGGTCCGATTCACCTATTATTGGTGCTGAAGTAATCCCTATCGTCTTTATCGGGTGATCTCCCTGCTTAAGAATGGAAAGGGCAACGGTTAATTCATATTCACTAAACAAAGGGTATAAAATCACACCTGTTATTTTTGTTTTCATTTCATATAATCCTTCCATAAATATTTACTATTGTGGATGCCTTTTATCAAAAACAGGCACTTATGTGTGTCCACTTGTTTTTATCAATAGGTTCATGGCTTTCTGTGTAAGTGGCATAAAGTATTAAGAATTAAACCGCCCAGACATACGGTTAGTAGAGTTCCAATACCAATTGGCCCATTGAAAATAATTGCGGCTATCAAGAAAAACAGATATATGATTGTGCGCGTAAATAGTATATTGAGCCCAGTAATCGTTTGTAAGACTAATGTTAGTCTGTCCACTGGAATTGGCGCGAAATTCGCTTGCAAATAAATAGAAGTACCTAACCCAATTAATATTAAACCTAAACCCAAAAAAGCAAGTTTACTGATCCACAATTTAGGCTCGATCAGATCCTTTAACAAAAAAATCCATATGTCGATACCGAGACCTGTTATCAATGCAGTTACCAACCCTAATAATTCCGGTCGATGTCTGGATAAACATGAATTACATCCAATCAATAGTATTGCGATAAGCACTTCCCAACTTCCCACTGTAAGACCTACATTTTTGGATAGACCGACTAAAAGTGCATCAAAAGGTGAAGCTCCAAGGTCGGAGAGTATTGTTAGTGAATCCCCAAGGGCTAATATGAATATCCCACAGCTGAAAAGGGAAAATGTCGTTACGCCAAACTTCTTCATTATTGTGAAAGAATATCTTTAATCATTACAATATGAGGGATACCATCCTCAATAAATTCAGCTGATGAAGTCTGATAGCCAAGTTTTCTATAAAACCCCTCTGCCTGAGTTTGCCCGTGCAATTTAACTTGATGATTTCCTTTTTCAACAGCGATTTCTTCTAATGCGGAAATGATTTTTTTCCCAATCCCAAATTTCCGGTATGGCTCTAAAATACAGATTCGTTCTAATTTACCTATTCCATCAAGAATGCGAATCCTTCCTGTGCCAATTGGTTGCCCATTGTAATAGGCGAGTATATGTTCACATTGTCCATTCAGCGCATCAAATTCATCAAATTCATCTTTAAGTGGTACGCCCTGTTCATCAACAAATACTTTCTTTCTAATTAAGAATGCATTTTCTAATTCCTCAGGTCGTGTGATTCTTTTTGTGTTCACGTTTTTATTCCTCTCTGGATTTATTTTTTCAAAAAAAATCGTCATAATGAATTTAGCATCAATAACAGGTATATAATAAAATAATATTGTTGTAAATGCAACAAAAAATCTATTGGTAGGTGTTCGAATGAGGGAAATACTTCGCGAAGTTGGAATGATCGCTAGAGCTTTGGATTCCATAAGCAATATTGAGTTCAAGGAATTAGATCTTACAAAAGGGCAGTACTTATATCTGGTTCGTATATGTGAGAACCCGGGAATTATTCAAGAAAAGCTAGCGGAAATGATAAAGGTGGACCGAACAACTGCAGCACGTGCGATACAAAAACTCGAAATCTCTGGGTTTGTTGAAAAGAAAGACGATGAAACAAACAAAAAAATTAAAAGGCTATTTTCAACTGAAAAGGGTAAGCAAGCATACCCCTTTCTAAAGAGAGAAGGGGATTATTCTAACTCGGTTGCGTTAGCGGGACTTTCTGAAGAAGAATCCGAAACATTGTTTCATCTTCTGCATAGAGTTAGACAAAATATTGAGATCGAGTGGGAATTCGTAAAGAAGGGAAATAAAAGAGAGTACTGAGATTAGAAATTGTTGTTCGACCAACGGGAAACGATCACAGCCGCGGCCACTAGTAGAAAACGTGTACTAAAGTTTCCAGGTGGAATATGTACACACAAAGGGCACCTGATCGGGTGCCCTTAATTCTGACTTTACTGACTACGCAGAGAATCGTAGCACAATTCATTGAGCTAACGGGAAACGTTAGTTCAATAAAGACAAGAAGGCAGTCGGCCAATGTGATCGGCTGCTCTTTCGTTAAGCTAACCGGGCAGGATAGTTTAATTATAATTGTTTTCTCAATCCTGTTGATAATTAGAAACGGTTAAACTGTATTTATACTTTACCAATTGGGGTTTAATAGATGAGCAATGGTGATGTGGAGGTTGACAAGAGAACATAGATAGTGCCCATAAAAGCAGGAAATGAATGTTTGATGAAAGAAACAAAACATACCTTTTAAAGGAAGTGCATATTGTATGGGGCTTCAAGTGTTTATTAGAGCTGTAAATGAAGATGATCTTGTTGTATTAGAAGAACAACTGAACAACGGACCTAAAACAAAACATCAAACTAGGTTTGAGAGGCAACGGCAAGGCGAGGTAACCTACCTTATTGCATTAGTTAATGACATGCCCGTCGGTCATGTACTAATCAAATGGTCAGGTACTCAGGATGAGTCCGTTTCAAACCATATAAAAAATTGCCCTGATTTTGAGGATCTTCTCGTTAAGGATACGTATCGCAGAAATGGAATAGGTAAACAGCTATTGTTACACGGTGAAGCCTTAGCCAAACAAAAAGGTTTTCGCCAAGTCGGATTAGGGGTAGGAACAGAAAATGAATCCGCTAAGATGTTGTACCAGAAAATGGGATATAAGGACTCGGGATTGGGAGAATACACAATTGGGGGATCTTATATTGATGAAAGTGGTGCATTACTCTCATGGACGGAAAACTGTGTGTATTTAATTCATAAATTAACAGATTAAACTTTATTACAAACGAAGTTCGTTTCGATCTATTAAGCTAACGGGAAACGATAGTTAAATAACCGACTAGGAAGAAGCTGCCGGTGCTGATCGGCAGCTTCTTTACGTTAACGGGCAGGATAATTCCAAGGAATATGGCAACGGCAAACTGCGAGTGAGCTTAAAGTTAATTACATGTCGTTAATCACGCAAAAAGCCAATTTTTCAACGATATTTCAAACAAAAATGAGCTCGTTTGCTTATGATGAATGCCATTCTAAAAACTCAAGTCGATTTCCAAAAGGGTCGTTTAAATAGAAGCGTTTTACTCCTTCATCAACTCTTGCTTCATCATCAATTACTTGAATATTATTGTGATGCAGATATTCGCGCAACTCATCTAAGTTCTGTACGTGAAATGCTGGGTGAGCTTTTGTAGCGGGAACAAAATCTCTTTGTACTCCGATGTGTACTTGATGAGTACCGCATTGGAACCAAACGCCACCACGTTTTTTTAGAATTTCAGGTTTTGGAATCTCCGTCCAACCCAATAAGTTATTGAAGAAATTCCTAGCCTCTTTTTCGCATCCTTCTGGGGCAGCCAGTTGAACGTGGTCAAGACCATAGAAATTGTAAGCCAAATAATTCCTCCTCCTTTGGTTTCATATAATGAAACATCATTTCAAATTATAATTCCATTTTATAGTAATGCTGAACAAAAATCCATTTCTATTTACTCTATCTGAATAAATTAAAGAAAAGTCTTAATGAAATAATGGACATCAATTTCAATTTCCGTCGTTTATACATGAACAGTATTACGGGCTCGGATAGATGTTATCTAATGTGCTTTTTGTAAAGCCTTGAATTCAAAGTAAATTACGTTAACGGGAACTATAGTTCAACACTGAGAGGGGCTGTCGCTAGGCAGCCTTTCATTAAGCTAACGGGCAGGATAGTTTAATTAAATCCACGAATAAGTTAAAATGGGGATAATTAGTAAATACAAATTTTGAATGAAAATCAGTGTCAACGCACAAGCCGTTACATGCTTTAAAAAAATGCTGTTTGTTAGTTTGAACGTTCTGTTCTTAAGTTTGGCAAATACTATTTTGAAATGAGGTAGCGAGAGCCATGGAAGACAGCAAAATTAAACGTACTGCGTTAATGAGTTCGTACCTTCGGAGTCACCATTCACTTCATGCCGATCCGAAAATCTTCGACGATTTCATCTCATCTCAACTTCTAACCCAGGAGGATCAGGTTGCATACGAGCAGAGTATGGTAATGGCACTGACTGCAATAGATCCGGAGCGAATAGCGTTAAACTTAAAACGTGAAGATTCCATAGCTTATATGGTTCAACATTATTTTCCTACATCACTCTTCCTTAGTCGTGCGAGGTATGCTGAAGACAAGCTGAAAGATGCAATTAATCGAGGGATTAAACAATATATCATTCTTGGTGCAGGCATGGATACCTTTGCACAAAGGAACCCTAATCTGACTGAACAGTTACAGATTTTTGAAATAGATCATCCGGCGACTCAACGCTTTAAACGTAACCGACTGAAAGACTTAGGGTTGGAACAACCTGATAATTTGAATTTTGTCCCTGTAGACTTCACCAAGGATCAATTAGAAAATGTGTTGCTGGATGCATCGTATGATCCAACTTTACCCAGTTTTTTTAGTTGGCTCGGTGTAATTCATTACCTTCCACGACAAGATGTATTTTCCACTTTTAGAACTATTGCGAATATTGCTCCCCCTGGTAGCAGCATAATTTTTGATTATTGGGATTTGGATGCATTTGATCCCGAAAAAGCGGCTAAACGCGTAAACATTATGCAATCTATCTTGCGACAAGCAGGTGAACCTATGTTAACTGGACTTGACCCGCAATCAGTAGCTGATGAACTTTATAAAGTTGGTATCGACATGCAAGAACATTTGAGTCCGATGGAAATTCAATCAAAATATTTCGAAGGACGCAATGACGGATATTATGCATATGAACATGCATTCTTCGTGCATGGACGAGTTAAATAATTGGTGTCCTGTGTGTTTTTATTCAACTAACGGGAAACGATGGTTGAATAAAAACAAGAAGGCAGCCGGTTTCTTGATCGACTGTCTTTTCTCAACTATCGGGCAGGAAAGTGCAAGAGGGTAGTGGAATAAATATGCAAACGTTGCTCCATAAGGAGGTCGTAATATGCCACATCGTAGCCGCAGGTGGATTTATGGAAGATGAGCAAGGAAATATTCAGTAAAAACTCGTGACGGTGGTTGGGTTTACCCTGGTGGACAAGTGGAAGTTGGAGAAAATCTGAAGGATGCTTTGGTTCGTGAAATCAAAGAGGAAAGCGGAATAGCCACCACGGTTAGCTACTTAATTGGTGTCTATTCGAATAAAGGGATTTTTAAATGGTATGATGGCGTGACTGATGTTCCTACGCAAGTTATGTTTGATTTTGTTTGTAAACCTGTTGGTGGGGAGTTAGCTGTTTCTGAAGAAACAACTGATAGCCGCTGGGTGGCGAAAGATAGAGTTCTTGATTTCATTACACATCCAGCTATTCGCACTCGCTATCAGGCATATTTGGAGTTTAACGGAGCAGTAAATTACATGGAATATTAACGAACCCCGAGTTCATAATCAAACACCAATCAGATATATCGAAGTAGATTGTTTCTCGTTGTTGAACTAACAGGTAACGATAGCTCAATAAAAACAAGAAGGCAGCCGATCAAAGTGATCGGCTGCTTTGTACGTGTTTCTCCGCCGATACGAGAAAAAACATCGAGAAACCAATTGTTCTCCATGCTACAATGAACGCCATGGAGGGGTAATACCACCGTAGCTGACACCACCCACAAACACATGGATAAAAATGCAAGAAACCTCCCCGTTAGCTGAATGACCTGTCTGTAAACTATGGTACGGTTCACCGTACCGCTAAAGCCGCGAAGTCCCTAAAACCTTAAAGAACGCAGTAGGAGATTCGATGATATGAGAAAAATATTATCTTTCATGGATTGGGGTATATTCGCTCTTCGTTTATACCATTATATTTTGCTGTTCTCCCGGGTTTTGGCAGTAAATGAGTTTTCGAACCGAACGTTATTAAACGTGATCTGGCTGAGCATAGCTCTTGTCGTCCCGTTGCTGTTCTGGTTTCCTGGGCGCCGGATGAACAAAGTCTGGTTTTGCATACTGGAGCTATTGCTTGGCGGTTCTTATTATGTGAATTCTGTCATTCATCCGGATCTGACTTCAAAAGCGGACTATTTACTGCCGAGTCTTACAATGGGGTACTTATTGACTAAGCAAACCCTTTGGATCATTCCCGTAGTTGTTTTCATTCCTTTTTCCTTTCAGTCTTACCTAAGATTATCTTGGGGGCAAACCCTAAGTATGGGAGCAGACAATCTGCTGTTCTGCTTCATCGGCATATGGGCAAGCTTCGTCGCCAATGCATATTATCAGAAGAATAAACTGGTAGCCGAAGTGGAGCAGCAAAATAAGTTGTTAACTCACTACACGGCCGAGATCGAGAAAATGACTTTGCTTGAAGAGCGAAACCGCATGTCCAAGGAGCTTCATGATACACTGGGGCATTCCTTTATCTCACTCATCCTGAGCCTTGATGCTTCTATTGCCCTTATGGATAGCAAGCCTGCCGAGGCCAAAGATCGGTTAATTCGCTTAAGAACATTGGCTGAGAAAAATCTGGACGAAATGAGGAACGTCGTACACGAAATGGGGGAAGAAGAGGACTCAAGTCTGATCCGACAGGTTGAATCCCTTGTGGTCCGTTTCCGGGAGCACACGGGTACGGCCCTGACTTTGAGTCTGCCGGAGACAGAGCGGTCCATAGCTTTTGAAGTACGGCAAGCGATCCTTCGGGTCATCCAGGAATCCTTTACAAATGCACTAAAACATGGACAGGCAACTCAACTGCATCTGGAGCTTAGATTTTCTGAGAGCCATCTGCAATTGTCCGTTCGAAATAACGGCAGGCCGATCGACAAGCTAAATTATGGCTTCGGCTTGACCACGATGAATCATCGGGTCGAGCGGTTGGGAGGCAGCCTACACCTAACATCTGGAGAGGGAACTCCAGCGATAACCGAAGTCAGATGCGAAATCCCGCTGAAAGGAGTGATTCCACATGGTGAAAATTAAAGTGCTGCTTGCTGATGATCAAGAGTTAATTCTCGAGAGCTTACATATCGTCCTGTCCATGGAAGAGGATTTGGAAATTGTCGGTTTAGCCAAGAATGGGGAAGAAGCAATAAAGGGCTGCGAGCAGTTTATGCCGGATATTGTGTTGATGGATATCAATATGCCAGTCATGGACGGCGTTGCCGCAACGGCCCTGATTAAAGAACGAATACCTGCAACCAAAATCATCATGCTGACTTCCTATAAGGAAGTAGAATATGTGTTAGCGGCGTTAAGCTATGGAGCAGAAGGTTATCTGCTCAAAGCTCTTCATCCCAAAGACCTGGCTGCAGGCATACGGGTGGTTCAGGCGGGAGGGACTTTAATCTCGCAGGAAATGGCGAGTAAAATGATCAAGAGCATCAACAATACCACCCCTGCGAAAAATAATGAATTCGGGCTCACTGCCCGTGAAATAGAAGTGCTGCATAAGCTGGCTTCTGGCCTGCGTAATCAAGACATTGCCGAGGCGCTGTATCTTAGTGAAGGGACGGTTAAAAATTATATATCAACGATTTATTCGAAGCTGAATGTGAAAGGAAGGCGGGAGGCCGCCCGTAAAGCCCGAGATTCGGGAATTATGGATCATTAAAAAGCCGATCCCCAAGAAGCTGGTAACTTATTAGGGTTACCGGCTTTTTTTGAATATAGTCATAGAATAAATTATGACAAAAGCGCACTGTCTCTTTATGACTTTTTCAGCCTATACTCATAGCATCAAACAATAGAGGAAGCGATATAAGACATGAAGAAAAAAATGTCTGAAAATAAAGAGATGCTGCAGAATGGCAGGAATTTAAGTGCTCGGAGTTCATTTTGGCGCTTTCCAATCGTCTGGATGATTGTGGGGGCTATCGGTATTGTTCTCATTGATACGTTATTCCGGCAGCTGACAGAGCGAGTAGAGGGGATGATTTCCCTTGTCCTTACACTAGTGACGGGGCTCTTGGCCATCTTGGTTTATAAGCTCACCCTGACATATTTGGCCCGGCGTTCCACTCCAGAGATAGCTAGACAACGCGCAGGGATTGAAGCCTTGCTGGGCGTACTTACCGGGACAATCTTTATCGCAGGCTCCGTCATTATTATTATGGCTCTGGGAGGTTACTCCTTTCAGTGGGCAAGTTCTGCGAATGCGGGTTCTGTTCTAATATCCTCCATTGGAGCAGCTTTAGGAGCAGCCATTGTCGAGGAACTTATCTTTCGTGGACTTATGTTTCAAGCCATTGATAGATTGGGGGGGAAATCGCTCGCACTCGCTGTGACCTCACTATTCTTTGGAGTTGCCCATCTTGGCAATCCAGGGGCAACATTATATAGCGCGTTCGCTATAGCCCTGGAAGCAGGTGTTCTGCTCGGAGCCGCCTTCTTGTGGCGGCGGAACTTGTGGTTTACCATAGGCTTGCATTTTGCTTGGAATGCCATTGAAGGCTTGCTTGGCATTCCTGTTTCTGGGCACTCTGCTGCCGGTCTATTTACTGTAAAGGTGAACGGAGCCGCTCTTCTCACAGGTGGCGATTTTGGACTTGAGGGCTCTATTGTTCCGGTTGTGGTCAGTCTTCTGATCTCCATACCTATGCTAATTTGGACTGAACGGAATCGAGGAGTTGAGGCCCGGAACCTTCCTGTATCAAAGTAAACGGCAGATGAATGAATGCAAACCTCATTGCGGTTGATTGATTTGGTGATTTTCGGGTAGATGCCTGAACCTGTCTATACGAAAGACATTCCGTGTGAGTCACTTGTAGCATTGGCCGGCTTCTCTATGTCACATTTTTTGCGCGTGTTTGAGGCGTACACCGGCTTCACCTTCAGATTTACGGTTTGATCAAGGTTTACAGATCGACTCTCCAGTTGCCCATCATCTTGGCGACTTTCGGATCGCGGTACGATAAGAAAAGACTTTCCCGCGTATCGAGAGTGGAAATTTGTTCGATATCGTCCGTGCTCAACTCAAAATCGAAAATGTCGAAGTTTTCGACGATCCGCTCTTTGCGCACCGATTTTGGAATAGCAACGACTCCACGCTGAACAAGCCAGCGCAGGACTACCTGGGCGACGGGCTTGTTGTGTTTTTCTGCGATCGAGGCCAGCACTTCGTTGCCGAACATGTTGTTAAGTCCTTCAGCGAACGGGGCCCACGACTGGTGTTGAACACCCTGCTTTTTCATAAAAGCGGCGCTCTCGATCTGCTGGTAGAACGGGTGCGTTTCGATCTGGTTGACGGCGGGCACGATTTCGTTATGCACGATGAGGTCCATCAGACGGTCGGGCAGGAAGTTGCTGACACCGATCGCCTTGATCTTGCCTTCACGGTACAGGTCTTCCATCGCACGACAAGCGCCGTAGTAATCGCCGAACGGCTGATGAATAAGGTATAGATTGAGATAGTCGAGCTGCAGCTTCTTCATGGATTTAGCAAACGCCAGCTTGGCACTCTCGTAGCCGGCATCCTGAACCCAAAGCTTGGTCGTGATGAACAACTCCTCACGCGGCACACCGCTGCGCTTAATCGCGTCTCCGACCGCTTCCTCGTTCAGATAACCGGCGGCGGTGTCGATCAGGCGGTAACCGGCCATCAGCGCTTCATATACCGCGTTCTCGCATTCTTCAGCATCCGGAACTTGATAGACACCCAAGCCGATGATAGGCATTTTTACACCATTGTTCAATGTTACGGAATGCATTGTAATTCCTCCTAGTCAAGAAAATACTTGGTTTTAAATTGAACAACGGATAATGTGTGGGAAAAGTGGTGGGGGTGATCGGTAGCCCGTTAAAACGGGAAACGATAGCTCAATCAAGACATGTAGACAGCTACCTAGTAAGACTTTAAAACGAAGGGATATACGTAGTGAATATTGTAAAAAAAATGAAAGCGCATGGTCCTCACATTCGTTTTGAACTAGGACTCGACAACTTGATGGTTGAAGCATATCGAAGGAAGAGTCTTCGTCGTGCGCTAGCCATTTATCGTTCAATCTTTGGTTCTGAAGACGATGTGATTTTTATTCATCGCACTAGCCATTGTAAGAGTGACCCGTTGATGATTAGTTCCAACGGGTTTTTATTTTTTGTTAAAACGATAATGGAAGAAATTAAAAAGAGAAAAGGGCATGTTACGGCAAAGGGTACAAGTTCTTGTCCTTTAACGGTACATGTTCTTGCTCCGACATCAACCGTCCTTGAGTGGGGCGGTCTTTTTTGTATAGACATATGTACAAAATACGACTTTTTGATGTGATTGGATAAGGCTCGTCCTCATGCTTCATTCTGGCAGTCCTAGCAATGAGCGAACGGCTTGATCTCCACAGTATGGCTGATGGTATGTCATATCGGTCAGTAACATTCGGTCACTTCTTTGGGAAGGTGTGTCATATGACATTTTGACACTGTTGCACATGACAACGAGTGCAGTAGGATACGGAAGAGAGTTTGGGGAACAAGAATATCTCTTATCAAACCAAATCATAAAGTATTTAAGGAGAGGATTTTATGAAAAAGAAAATGGTTATCGCAATTGCTGCTTCGATGATCACACTGACTAGTTTTACAGGAGGTACTAATGCGACTTTGAAAGCAGAAGCTTCTGTTACAGCTCCCTACAACACAAATCAAATAGCCGAACAGATTAAATGGTTAGAAAAGCATGCAATGCCATTAAAGACAACGGATCCAACAGCATCTCTTCATGATTTAACTCCACTTAAGAATATGGTAGGATCAGCTACAATTGTTGGTTTAGGTGAAGCGACGCATGGAGCTCACGAAGTTTTTACCATGAAACATCGCATTGTTAATTATTTGGTACATGGAATGGGCTTTAACGCCTTAGTGTTAGAAGAGGGATGGGACAGAGCATTGGGACTCGATCGCTATGTTCTTACGGGTAAAGGGGACCCAAGCCAATATCTATCGCCAGTATTTAACACGAAAGAAATCATAGATCTACTTCAATGGATACGCCAATATAATGCTGATCCAAAGCATAAATCCAAAATACGGATCATTGGGATGGATGTACAAACAGTAAACAAGAATGTTTATAACAATATCATAGAGTATGTAAAGAAACATGATCCAAAACTTGTAACCCGTTTCGAAAAAAAGATGGAAGGCCTTATTCCTGTAACAAAGGATATAGATACCTTTGGCAACCTTAAGAAAGAAAGAAAAGAGCAATATGTTTCAGATGCGAAACAAATCAGTGCTTTATTAGAACAAAATAAAAGTAAGCTGAATGGAAAATCCCAAGAGTTCGCATGGATCAAACAAAATGCTCGTATTATCGAGCAATTTACGACAATGGCAGCTTCATATCCTGATAACCAGGAAGACTTTTATTTGAAACATGATATTGCCATGTATGAAAATGCGAAGTGGACAGAAGAACATGTAGGAAAAACAATCGTGTGGGGCCATAATGGACACGTTTCGAAAACAAACATGATCCCTTTCGTGTACCCTAAAGTAGCTGGGCAGCATTTAGCAGAACATTATGGAAAACGGTATGTATCCATTGGAACATCTGTCTATGAGGGACGTTACAATGTTTATAACAGTAACCAAGAATATGGGCCGTATGGAACATTAAAATTAGATGACCCGAATAGTTATAACTATTCGTTTGGACAAGTCAATTACGATCAGTATTTTGTTGATTTACGTAAGGCCAGCGGAGTGACAAAAACTTGGCTAAACGAGCAACATCCCGTTTTCGCTGGAATAACTACGGTAGGTCCGGATATCCCAACAACTGTTGATTTATCATTAGGTAAAACATTTGACATCATCGTTCAAATTCAGAAAGTGAATCCATCTCAACTGAATCCATAAAATCTTAATTAAAGTACAAATGGATGAGTTTTGAAGAAGCAAAAGAAAAAGTCTAGTCAATGATGAAGTCCTTGGATGACAAGAACATGTATGCTTAAAAGTCGCTTAGTTGCGGCTTTTTTTTGTTTTAACGATTTATGTTCTTGTCAAAAACCAATAGACTTGAAGTTTTTTAGTGGGATATGGATTACATGGCGCTTTGCTGCTAGAGAGCAATACTAGAATCATGTCGGGTGACAAAAACATAGTAACATTAGAAGCCGCTGATTATGCGGCTTTTTATATTTATGTTATCAAGTTCTTATCAAAATAGAATGACAAGAACTTGATAACATTCCCGACTGATGACAAGAACATTGTTACATTCCCGATATGATTTCATCAGCGGCGTGTCGCGGGACAAGATCTTGTTCCCATTGAGAGTCGCTATTTTAGCGGCTTTTTTGTTTTATCGGTACAAGTTCTTGTCCCGAGTCGAGGACAAGAACTTGTACCGATTGCCGTAATGGACAAGAACATTAGCCGATTCCCGATTAGATAAGTATCTTACTATGTTCCCATGCAATTTCATTAAGCTAACGGGCAGGATAGTTTGATAACTGTATGGGCAAAATAGCCAAAAGGAATGGAGGATATTTCTCATGTGGTGGAGATGTATTATTTTGATTTGGGCCATAGGGGTAATCAACTTTACAATATTGGATGGTGTTGATGCATACAGCGATGAGTCACCAACTTTGAATAATGTCGACATTCAACATAAGTGCTTAGAAGAAGTCCTTATTTTTGAACTTCGTCCTAAGATCATGGACGTACTTAGGAAAGAGTATGGTAGTAACTTTCTCATCGCTAGACAGCATATCTTACCTTTGAGAAAATCGAACTATTATCCTCAAGATGAGTTTATACTAGAGGGGCAAGTTACGACAAATTCTTACTCGGATATAGTTCAATTTACTTTTAAAGCTAATTTTGACGGATACAAAGTGAGTGGTTTTCATGCTGTTAGTCATTCATTGAACTAACAGGAAACGATAGAAAAATAAATATAGAAAAGCAGCTGGCCATAATCAGCTGCTTTTTGTTTAACTAACGGGCAGGATAGCGCAACAACGATTTTGTCCCCGGATGAGTTCAGCAATTCTCCGTGACGGGTAGCAGTTAGCAGTGGCAATGGTTGGTACGCTTAATTGCTACCCGGCTTTGTGCTGAGAAGTTTATAAAAAGCCGTGAACAACGGTAATCCAAAAGAGAGTGATAAGGGATATCAAGGGTTAAGATATTATTAAAATACAGAAAAAGAGCCGCAACCGCGGCTCAAATAAACTAGAAATTAAGATGTAGTAATGGCTTAATATGATCAGCAGCAGCACTAAATTGATCAGAAAATGCCTTAGAATGCTCATATTCTTTTGGCAAGTTATTCAGGAATAATTTGATCTGTTTAATCACTTTTATGTGTACATCTGAATCTACACGATTACCTTCTAATTGATCTTTTACAAGATAACCATATTCATCTCTAAATATTAAAAAGTCATTGATGAGAACATTTATATCAGGGAAACTTTTAGTATTTTCTTTAAGAAGTGTTAATCGGTCATTCACTAAAATAATGGAAGTATACACATCAAACATTTGCTCAATTTCTCTATTAGAGTCTATCTCACTGCTTTGAGCAAGTGTATCATCCAATTTCTATACTCTTGAAACAAAACCAGTATAGTAACTCGAATTAACCTCAGCTTCTTTCTTACTGATTCGATAGAAGACCAAAGAATCTTAGTAGCGAAGAATATTTCAAAGAAGGATTCTGAAAATAAGACCTTTGCGGACCTCAAAAAGAATAACATCGAATTAAAAGGTATTGGATTTTAGGTTAAGGCGCTTCATACATTCGGTGGCTGTGATTGATCCGGACTTCCATTCCCCATACAACTGAATGAACTCTGCATTAATCTCGTGCTTACGTCGTCCGAATTTCACTCCGTTATTTTTGGCAACTTCTATTCCTTCCGCCTGCCGTTGCTTATTTTTTTTTCGTTCCTGTTCAGCTACGTAGGAAAGAAGGCTTAAAAATTGATCCTCCATTAACTTTCTGTGATTTTCTTCCATTCTCTAATGATACCATCATAATCCCGTCCTAATCGGGCGATAAGCCGTCATATGACAGTAAAAACGCATCATGGTGACATAATGGCATCTTGGCAGTATGACAATTACTTTGCAATCATAATCCCGTCCTAATCGGGCGATAGGCCGTCATATGACAGTAAAAGCGCATCATGGTGACATAATGGCATCTTGGCAGTATGACAATTACTTTGCAATACTCGGGGAGACAAATCGCTTCGCAACGAATGTCAAACAATAACCCTGGGGAGGAAAAAAATGAACAAGAAATTATTAACGAGGCTGGCACTTACTACAATATGTAGTATAAGTTTGGCCGGTTGTTCCACAGAAGAAATCCCATCAACACCATCCAGTTCGGGCAATACGCGCCTGCATCTAAACTTGAAACTGCCATGAAGGACAACCAGACTCCATTACAGTGGCTGGAGAAGAATGCAAGCAAATTAACAACAACAGAGCCTCGTGCTTCTTTGGAAGATTTACAACCACTTAAAGAGATGATAGGATCTGCTTCTATTGTTGGTTTAGGCGAAGCTTCTCATGGCATGCATGAAATATTCACGATGAAACACCGTATCGTACAGTATATGGTTACGGAATTGGGGTTTACAAACCTTGTCTTAGAGGAGAACTGGGGGAAAGGATTGATGCTTGATCAATATGTTCTTACAGGTAAAGGGCATCCAGACAAAATTCTTAGCCCCGTGTTTAACAATAAAGAAATGACGCAAATGTTGGAATGGATTCGTGACTACAATGCCAATCCCAAACATCCCAACAAAGTACGTGTAATCGGGATGGATCAAAAAAAATTAGATGAACATGTGTTTAACAAAATTTCGGACTATATCCAACAATATCATCCGGATTTGATTTCTCAATTAAATGACAAAATGAAAGAGCTTATTTCCGCAACAAAAGATGAAGGAAGTTTTGAGAAACTGCCGAAAGATGAGAAAGAAAAGCATCTTTCCAATGCCCGGTCTATTATTGAGCTGCTAGAAAAAAATAAAGCTAATGCCGGCAAGCAAAAAGAAGCTTACGCATGGGCATTGCATAGCGCCCGTATTTTCGAGCAATTTATTCATATGCTTTCAGCTGAACAACAGCCGGAGTTCTTCTTAAGACATGATATTGCAATGTATGAAAATGCGAAGTGGACACAAGAACAATGGGGGAAAACCATTGTATGGGGTCATAACGGACATATATCCAAAACCAATACTCTTCCATTCGTATATCCGGAGATGTCAGGACAACATTTGGCTAAACATTACGGCGACAAATACGTATCCATCGGGACTTCAATCCATTCAGGTTCATGTAACGTTGTTAATGAAAGCGGCAAATTCGGTCCTTACGGAACGGTTAGAATCGATGACCCCAATAGCATTAACTATACCGTCGGACAAGTCAAACATGATCAATTTTTTGTAGACTTGCGCAAAGCAAGCGGTTCGGTGAAAACTTGGTTAGATGTAACCCGTCCTCTATTTGCCGGAATAACAAAATTGGGACCTGAAGTACCTTTGTTTGTAGACGCTGCATTCGGCAAGACATTTGACATCTTTTTCTATATCAAAAAGGTCACTCCATCACAAATGAATGAATAATACGATTCCTTAATCAAAAGGAGAAACGAAATGAACAAAATTTCTATGCTCACTGTATCGACAATGATTACCGCGACTCTATTACTGCCATTACTGCCATTACAAGGAACTGGTTTTGCAAAGCAGGCGGATCCCCTCGTTACTACTTACAGTCAAGATTCGCAGACCAAAGCCAAGCAACTTATCGATGAAGCTGCTAACCATCAAAATATACCGGGCATAATTGTAGCTTCCTCAAACAAAGGATCAAAATGGGCATATGCTTCCGGTGAAGCAAGCATTTACGGTACTGACCCGGTTAAGACGAACTTTACTTTCCGGATCGGTAGTCTAACAAAGACGTTTACTGCAATGGTCGTTCTTCAGCTTGTTGATGAACAAAAACTGAACCTGGATGACACGATAGAAAAATGGCTGCCTGATGTTGTTAAGGGTACTGAATATGAAGGGGATCATATCACGATTCGGCAACTATTAAACCAAACAAGCGGTATTCCTGACTATTCAGAACACAAGGATATTCTCGATAAATTACTCCCAAACCCGTTACATTCCTTTACTGCTGACGAATTAGTTCGTACTGGACTGAACATGAAGGCAACCTCTAAGCCTGGAGAGAAATGGGTTTATTCCAATACGAATACGGTACTGGCAGGGATGATTATTAAGAAGGCTACTGGAGAAACATACGGGGAACATATTAGGAAACGTTTCATAGCTCCCCTTAAGCTAACGAGCACTTATGTACCCGACGACTACTCGTTTATTCCAGGTGAACATGCACGAGGATACTTCGTACTCGACGGTCAATTCATAGACAGAACCGAAATGAATCCCTCTTGGGCAGATGCTGCGGGATCTATGATCTCCACAGCGGATGATATGAATACATTCTTCAGTGCTATACTTAGTGGCAAGCTATTAAAACCAGCTACTTTAGATCAGATGTTAACTGGGGTTGAAACTCCAGTAGGTGAATACGGCTTGGGGATCGTTGGAACAAAGCTGACGAATGGTATTACGATTTGGGGGCATGGCGGCAACTTTCCAGGATTCGCAACGTTCGCAGGTGGAACTCGCGGCGGGGATTATGTACAAACCCTTAATATCAATGCGATGCCTTCTGAAATTAATACGTTGCCTCTTTCCAAAAGCATTGCCGAGCAACTCATTGGCTCTTCATCACATTAAGAACACCAGCAAGCTGGCACCGGAAATTTCCTATTCCGGTGCCAGCTTGCTGCCATCTCGGCCCCGACCGTTTCCTCTGCCCGCGACGGAATGTCCGAGATAAACAGTTTCAATTTACGTTATAACTCACACCTGCGCGAACGCATGGGACATTTTCCTGATCGGATTACCGATGGATACGGGTGCAATCTTGGGCCAGCCCAAACATCCAAACATATGCGAAGTTTAGTTACACCCCATATGCTCTCAATTGTAAACCGCCGACATGTAACTGCCCAGAAGATCGATGCAGCCATACGTGACATTCTGAATCAATACAATACACTAAGCCTGCCTAAACTATGGGGAGACGGGAAGACAGCTGCTGCAGACGGAACGAAGTTCGATTTGTACGAAGAAAATTTGTTATCTGAATATCATATTTGTTATGGTGGGTATGGCGGAATTGCTTATCATCATATTTCAGATACCTACATTGCTTTATTTAGTCACTTCATTCCCTGCGGAGTATGGGAAGCTGTCTACATAATAGATGGCCTACTAAAGAACAAATCAGACATCCAACCTGATACGTTGCACGCTGATACCCAAGGACAATCTACTCCTGTTTTCGCATTAGCGTACCTGTTAGGGATCAACCTAATGCCTAGAATTCGAAATTGGAAGGATCTCATATTTTTCAGGCCAAGTGAAGACACCGTATACGAACACATAGATCCACTATTCAGTGATACTGTGGATTGGGATTTACTTGAAACCCATAGGAAAGATCTCTTACAGGTAGTTCTGTCAATCAAGGAGGGTAAAATTCTACCGTCAACCTTACTTCGGAAACTTAGTAACGAGAGTAAGAAAAATCGGCTCTATCAAGCATTTAGGGAATTAGGACGCGTTGTTCGGACCGTTTTCCTCCTGAAATACATTTCAGATATTACGTTACGTGAGCAAATAACGGCCAGTACAAATAAAGTGGAAGCATACAATGGATTTTCCAAGTGGCTCTTTTTTGGGGGAGATGGCGTGATCGCTGAGAATGATCCAGAAGAACAGGAAAAACGCATCAAGTACAACGATCTTGTAGCGAATGCAGTCATCTTTCAGAATGTTATAGATATCACCCTGATTTTACGGGACTTGATTAAAGAAGGGCAGACACTATTTAGGAATGATGTTGAAGCTCTGAGTCCTTATTTAACCAAGCATGTCAAACGATTTGGGGACTATATACTTGATTTAGAAAACATTCCGCAGCCACTTGAAGGAGCAATGTCAGTACCTATTTAATTGATGGGGTCATAGAAATGGTATTTTTTACCATGCTATGGCCCATTTTTACACGCATCTCGGCTGTACCCCAGATGCGTTCCATGAGCAGAGCTATTCTGCCGCGGGGAAGAAAACGACACAGGGCTCAAGCGGTTAAAAGAGAACCAGAAACATTCTGCGTGGACTGCTTTTGTTGTAAGGGAGAATGCTACCTTAGTAGGAAGCGTTATGACATGGATAGATGGAGATGGAATCATTGAAGATGTATTTATCAGAGCACCTTGGCGGAAACAAGGAATTGCAAAGCATTTACTCTCTCAGGCGCTCACCTATCTCAAAGATCATAGATGCGCGTTCGCAGAACTACAAGTTGAGACGGCCAATAAATCCGCGCTATCTTTATATCACTCGGTAGGCTTCAATGAAGTATCGGAAGAAGTGCGGTATCTTCGAGAGCAATAAATCGTTCAACTAACGGGAAACGTTAGTTCAATAAAACTTAAGTTGAGCAGGCTGCAGGGGCCTGCTCATATTATTAAGCTAACGGGCAGTATAGTTCAATTATAATTGTTTTCTCAATCCTGTTGATACTTAGAAACAGTTAAACTGTATTTATACTTAACTAATTGGGGTTTAATAGTGAGCAAAGGTGATGAGAGAGGTTGACAAGAGAAAAAATATCGTTTTTTGAATATGACTTACAGTTCAGGGATAAGACAATTGCAAATGAGTTGATACAACGGGTTGTTATTTCAATTTATTATGATGAGGATATAAATCATGGAGAATAGCATAAACAGTAAAGTGTACCGATTAATTTCTTTGATATCTACGGACGCGGGGAACTATGTTAAAAATGCTCATATTAATCAAACGTTAACCCTTGTTTACTATGAAGAATCAGATCAAAATCATGGTGCATTTTGTATCGTTGAGAACGAAAATTATATCATCGCATTTGCGGCTTTTACTGATTACAGCCATGATGAAACATTACTAAATCTTATGGAGAAGCAGATTAGTAAACATTTTCAGCCGAATGAGACAAGAGCAATCTGTTTTAACGTATACGGAAAAAATAAAGAGTTAGTTCATTTTGTTAAAGAACTTGGTTTTGCGACCGATATGGAGGGTTTTCAGCTTCAATATGATTTCAGCAAAGAAATAAAAATGCCGGAGACGTTTCCGCTAGTAGAAAAGGGATTTACACCAGACATGCTTAGAAATTTTATTCAACTATTTGAGAAAGCTTATTATAACTTGAATGTTGAAAATGGCTGGAACACAAATACATACCAACAAAATCAAGATAATTTCTTGAATTTACTACAAAAAAACGAATTAGAAGAATGGGTAAGATCTTTTTGGATTGATGACAAATTGATTGGGGCCTATATTCTAGCAGGTGATTACATTCGAGACTTTGTTATACATCCCGAATATCAGAACCGCGGGTATGGAAGCCTTATTCTGAAAAATTGTATTCATCGAATGTCGAATGTAATGGGGATTAAAAATATATTATTGCGTGTTGCGCAATCGAATAGCGGAGCCAAGAGGTTTTACGAAAGGAATAATTTTATTGAAATCTCCAATTTTGCTGAGCATACGCTTGTGTCAAATCGTCTTAACTGATCAATTTTCAATATTATTAAGAAGGAAACTGTCTATATATAGGTAAATTGATCGTTCAGAGGCTGAAAAAATTATGCAGCTAACGCCTATGCAGTAGGAATAAAAGAATTGAAGCCAGGCAAGTGATGAATTTGAATCAAAATGAGGTTCTATTCAGCTAACGGGAAACGATAGTTCAATAAGAACAAGAAGGGAGCCGATCAACGGGATCGGCTGCTTTTGTTCAACTAACGGGCAGTTTTCTTGAGCAAGTTGTTGACTAAGGTGACGGGAAAGAGTAATATTTAACCAATATCCGTAAATCAATGATGGAACAAAAGTAAATCATTAAACTCTTCACAGGAAAGGGTTTCATGACTGAGAAAACCCTAGAGTACTGATTGAAAATGCCAGTTCCAGAGTATGGCTAATACCCATCGGTTTGACCCGTTATAGTCAATTAAGGTGGCTGTGTGAAAATACAGCAACCTGGGTGGTACCGCGATTAATATCGTCCCAGAGCATTTTGCTTTGGGGCGTTTTTTTTTATGAAAATGAGTCTTTGCCCGAATGCTCTGCAGGCACGACGAAGCAGGGCTGCCGCGGGGCAGACCTTGGGCTGGAGGTGAGGGATTAGGCTGGTCGAGAGACTGTAAAGCCTTTGGCTTCAAGCTGGCGAATGACTTCTGCTTCGCGTCGCTTCTCACGTTCTTGCCGGAAATGTTCCAGATAGTCAGCACCAAGTTCTTTATAAGGGGTTTTGGTTGCGAGCATGTGGTAGACGATTCGCAGTAGGGTATGACCTAAAGCGACCAGCGCCTTTTTCTTGCCAAGACGCTTCACCCAGTTCCAGTACCTTGCGGAAAGTCTGGTATTGCGGGTCATGGAAGCAGCCCACGCACATTCACTCAACACGGCCTTCAAGTGGTTGTTTCCGGATCTGGCCCTTGTCCTTTTTTTACCGGCGCTCTGGTGATTGCCTGGAGTGACGCCAGCCCATGCCGCAAGATGGTGATCGTCCTTGAACGCGGACATGTCCGTACCGATTTCCGCGACGATGATGGAGGCAGCCTGTTCGTTAATGCCGGGAATCGATGTGAGAAGATCCATGGCTTCTTGCTTGTTGGCAAGACGGCCCCGGATATCCTGCTCTACCTGCTCGATTTGTTGTTCCAGATACATGAGGTGGTTCCAGGAAAAACGGATCATGTCGCGGTGATGCTTGCGCAGGCGTCCATTGAGGGACTGCAACAGTTTGGGCGACTTGTGTTTGAGTGCACCTCTCATATGGGTTTCAAGAAACTCCATGGTGATGACCTCGCCGTCCACGATCTTCTGGAGCAACAGCCGTCCCGATGCGGACATGTGCGTCGTAAGCTTTATGTTCGCATCCTGTAGCGATTTATGGATGCGGTTCTTCTCCGAGGTGGCATCATGCACCAGCTTCTTGCGGTAACGGGTCAGATCTCGAAGATCACGGATGTCTTCGGTGGGAACGAAGCTTCCTTCAATGAGCCCGCAGCGCAGCAGCTTGGCGATCCACTCGGCGTCTTTCATGTCGGTCTTGCGTCCGGGAAGGTTCTTGACGTGATGCGCATTAGCCAGCAAAAGGTCCAGGTCGAATGCCTCGAGCACGTTCCACACGGATTTCCAGTAGATGCCGGTGCTCTCCATGGCAACGTGCGTGCAGCCTTCATTAACCAGCCACTCGCCAAGCTCCATGAGCTCGTGTGTCATGGTGCCGAACGTGCGCATCTCCAATTTCGGCGCGCGGTCAAGCGGTCCGGTGAGTACGCAGGCCACAACGGTTTCCTGGTGAACGTCAAGTCCGGCGCAGCGTTCAAGAATGGCTTCCAACATGGCAAATCCCCCCCGACATGAATAATGGAACCGGAAAGACAACCGAAACAAACGAAGATTTTTTTATCCGGACTCGCAGTCCGATAGCCTGTGCTTCAAGGTTGTCTGAGCAGTTTATTTTACGGGGTCGAACCACCGCAAAAAACCACGAACTGGCCGGTTCATCTCAAGTATGAAGGAAATGAAAGATAGAAAAAAGACTATGATTACATTTTCATCATAGCCTGTGACCCGGCTGGGTCATGAAAGTTTATTTTGGGAGGAGTCTATATGATATTAGAAAAAGTTATAAATAGAATTGTAATACAAAGTGAATATAAGGATTTTGTTGATAAGTATATAGATAATATACTTACCGAATTTAAAGGTAAGATTCATAGCATTTATATGTGTGGCTCGATTCCAAAAGGAACTGCTAACCCTTTTAAGTCAGATGCAGACTTTACTATTGTATGTGTAAATCCCAAAGATATTGATTACGAAAGATTGTCAAATATTAAAGACAGGCTTTTGGAAGAATATCCAGTAGTAACTAAGATTGATACCACAATTTGCTCGATTGACGATGTATTAAGTAAACCAAATGATTGGGGTTTTTGGGTAAAGATAATTAGTGTTTGCATATATGGTCATGACGTTGGTGAAAAAGTACCACCGATAATTATTTCTCCAGAGTTCATTTTAGACTTAAATGCAGAGACCAAGAAGGAAGTAGATCGTAGACATAGTTTACTTTCTAATGCTAGTGATAACACAATGAAAACTAGATTAATTAAAGGTTACTCTAAGAGATTAATTCGTGCATTATACTCTTTGGTTTTAGAAGATACAGGTGTATGGCAAGATGACATTATTAAGATGAAGAATGCCATATTAAACTATTGTGAGATTGACTCCGCTTTAATTGATTATCTGTATGCTTGTTACTTGGATAGTAATGTACTTGTTGAAGAGTTTCTGGGAATTGCAGATGAAGTATATAGCTATTTTGAGAACTCCTTAAATGCAATGGCTGTCCGGGTCACACTGAGAAGCGAGTGACCACATCCAGCCCCCTAAGCCCGTCGGGACGTCACTGCATTAGGTGTTCGGCAAGCCTCACAACTATAAGCAGCGACTCTAATTAAAACATAAGACTATTGAGCTAACGGGACACGATAGCTCAATAAAACAATGGAGGCAGCCGACCAACGTGATCGGCTGCCTTTGTTCATTTGCTTAATAATAGTATTGTCGAGAAATAAGAACATGGTACCATTCAGGGAAATACATTTACTAAATCTAAGAGGGAAAAGGGAGTACGGCAAAGGGTACAAGTTCTTGTCCTCCGAGAACAACTGATGATTAATCATGAACATTCCAGCCACCAGATACTTTGATCAATTACATATGTCCCAAATACAGCCTTTGACTAAGCAAAGAAGAAAAGGACCTGCGGTGTCAGGTCCTTTTCTTCAGTGAACATCGAAGACTTGCTTTAAGAAATCGGGTTACCTTTGATATTCATCGGATTGTATCCCTTCTATATACAGACAAAGCACGATACAGACAAAGTACGGATTTTGTGATTAAATGTAAACTAAAGTTGATTGTTGGTTGGGAATTTTGGGCAAATAGGTTGGAAATTTAGGGTAATAAGTAATGGGAGCGTTCATAGGGGGAAACAATATGCATAGCAAAGGGTCTTTCAGGAAATTCGCATGGAGGACAAGCTTGCTGTCGATGGCGGCAGTATTGCTGCTGTCCGGATGTGGTGGTAAGCAGCAGGCAGAGTCTGTCCCGGCGCCGGTGGTGGAGGCTCCGATCGAGCAGCCAGTGGAAGTGCCTCAGGAGAATGCATCTTCTCCATATAAGGCACCTCTGACCGGATTGCCGTTAGAAGCGTCACTGACGCAGCGGCCGCTGGCCGTTATGATCAATAACGCACCGGCGGCAAGGCCGCAGTCGGGTCTGGGACAAGCGGACATGGTATATGAAGTGCTGGCGGAGGGAGGGATTACGCGTTTGATCGGCATTTTCCAAAGCCAGAGCGGCATTGAGAAGATCGGGCCGATTCGCAGCATTCGTCCTTATCTGATCAATCTAGGCGAGAGCTACGGCGGCGTGCTTGTGCATGCTGGCGGCAGCCCTGAAGCTTATAGCATCATCCAAAAGCAAGGCAAGCAGGATATGGACGAGATCGGAAATGCAGGCTCCTTCTTCTGGAGAGACAAGGAACGGAAGGCGCCGCATAATCTGTATTCCAGCGACGAGAAGCTCCGTGAAGGAGCGGCCAAACTTAATTATGGCAACGACGTGAAAGTGCCGCAATATTCGTTCTATTCGGAGCCGGCGGCTGCAAGCGGCGATGGTGCAGAGGGAACGGCGCCTGTGGAGGTTGTGTCCGGTGAACCCGGGGAGAAGGTAGAAATCAAATTTTTACTGGATAGTTATGTGGTGGCTTATCAGTATGACGGTTCGACCAATACGTACAAACGGTGGGTCAACGGATCGCCGCATGTGGATCTCAACGATAATGTTCAGCTGGAGGCCGCGAATGTAATCGTGCTGGGGGCGGATCATAAAGTGCTGGATGATGTGGGCCGGCTTGCCGTGAATGTGGAAACGGGCGGGAAAGCGATGCTGTTCCAGCGCGGAGAAGTCATCGAGGGGCAGTGGGTACGCGCAGCGGGCGATGCGATCCGTTTCGTGAAGGACGGCAAGGAAGTGCCGTTGGTGCCGGGAACGACGTATTTCAACATTGTGCCGAATTCGCCTTCTTTTGAAAGTCATGTGACCATTACGAATCCTTGATGCATAAGATGTGGATGGAGGATGCTCTGTCGGGATAATTTGCACTCATACGGAGATGTTAATAGGCAGGAGAATTGAAGCGATATCCATGCATCTTCTTTTTTGTTAGTTCCTTACATTTTTGAGTGTTACTTTTCTATACACACCCTGCCATGGATGTGATAAGATAGTCAAGGTTGTCTATCTTTTGAGGGCGTTCGCGGCAATTTATCGAAAAAAGGGGTTAAGAGTATGAAATTGAAGAAAAAGGATATATTCTTCCAAACGCTGGAGAATATGGCCGATACGGTGGTACAAGCCGCAGATTATTTTTCGCAGCACGTTTCCAATCTTCAAGATGTGCTTGAATTTGCCAATGAAATGAAAAAATACGAGTCCCAGTGTGATACCTATACGCATACCATCATTACTGAACTCAACAAAACGTTTATCACGCCAATCGAACGCGATGATATTATGGACCTGACAACCAGCATGGACGATGTGATGGACGGATTGGAAGCAACCGCATCCCGGTTCTATATGTACAATTTGGGGAAACCTGACGAGTACATGGTACAGTTTGCTGAAATTCTGCGTCAATCGGCTTACGAAATTCAGAAAGCCATTCATTTGCTCTCTCAAAAGAAACTTCTGGCTATTCGTGAGTACACGATCCGCTTGAACGATCTGGAGAACCAAGGCGACGAGCTGCTGCGCATCTGTATCAAGGATCTGTTCGCCACCGTCTCTGACCCGATTCTGCTGATCAAGAAAAAAGAGATTTACGAACGTCTTGAAACGACCACGGACACCTGCGAAGACGTGGCAAATATGCTGGAATCCATCATTATGCGCAACTCGTAAGGGAGTCCTGAACAATGGATACAACGATGTTAGTATTAGTAATTGTTGTTTTTTTGGCGCTTGCATTTGACTTCATCAACGGGTTCCACGATACGGCGAATGCCATTGCAACGTCGGTATCAACCCGGGCCTTGAAACCGCGCGTAGCCATATTGCTTGCAGCCAGCATGAACTTCATCGGTGCGATGATGTTCACGGGGGTTGCCAAAACCATCGGCGGCAGCGTCGCGGATCCGACCAAGCTGGATAACGGGATCGAGGTTGTTATTGCAACATTGCTTGCAGCCATCATCTGGAACCTGGTTACCTGGTGGTTCGGATTGCCATCATCCTCTTCCCATGCGCTGATTGGGGCATTGGCCGGTGCGGTATTTGTCGGCGCGGGAAGCGACATGCTGAATTATGCCGGATTTAAGGATATCGTCTTGGCGTTGATCCTATCGCCAATCATTGCCTTTGTGATCGGTTATCTGGTCATGCAACTGCTCAAGGTTATCTTTGCTAAACACAGCCCGCATACGGTGAATAAAGGCTTCCGTACGATGCAAATCTTTACGGCAGCACTTCAATCCTTCACGCACGGCACCAACGATGCACAGAAGGCGATGGGGATTATCACCTTTGCTCTGGTCACCTCCGGTCAATTGACAGAGATGGAAGTTCCGCTCTGGGTTAAAATTTCTGCAGCGACAGCGATGGCGCTCGGGACCTCGATCGGTGGCTGGAAGATCATCAAGACCATGGGTACGAAAATTTTCAAAATCGAGCCGATCAACGGGTTCGCAGCTGATTTCTCGGCCGCATCCGTCATCTTCTCGGCTACGCTGCTTCATCTGCCGATCAGTACAACCCATGCGATCACCTCGGCAATTCTCGGTGTAGGCTCAGCGAAACGCTTCTCCGCCGTGAAATGGTCTCTGGCAGGACGCATTATTGTGACTTGGTTTATTACGATTCCGATTACGGCTGTACTGGCAGGAATCATATTTAAAATTCTTTTCTAAAACGTAATTACACATAGATAATGGATAGTAGTGGGCCAATCAGGAATCGATTGGCTTTTTTTGTCTAACGAAACCGAAGGTGCAGGGAAAGGAGAGCTTATCATGATTCGCACGTTCGCTATTACGCCAAGTTATGAAGCGGTAATCGGCCTTCCACTTGAAGAGATCCGTATTGAGGATTACGCCTGGGTCTGGGTCGATTTCAGTGAGCCCACGCCGGAGGAGGCCCGGATGCTGGAGAGCTACTTTCATTTTCATCCGCTGGCGGTGGAGGACTGCCTGCACATCCTGCAGCGGCCGAAGCTGGATTATTACGAACAGATGCAGTTTTTTGTTCTGCATGCCCTTCAGCCGGATACTCTTGAAGCTGTCGAGGTGGATCTGTTTCTTGCACCTTCCTTTATTGTCTCCTTCCACGAAAAGGCGCTGCCCGAAATGAATGACGCTTGGGAACGCGTGACCTCGGTCGCCGGCAAGGGTCGGCTGGGTCAGGACGGTCCGAGCTTCACGGCCTATACGATCATGGATAAGCTGGTGGATCAGTACTTTCCCAGTTTGTTTGCCATCGAGGACGAGTTGGCCGAGCTGGAAAGCCGAGGGGAGAAGGATTCGGTCGAGGAGCTAATGAATCAGGTGTTTGCGCTGCGTTCGAGGCTGCTTCGCCTGCGGCGGACGGTTGTGCCGATGCGGGATTTGCTGTACCGGATCGTGAACTCGCAGCATTTGGAGCACCACGCGCACCATGCTTATTTTTCCGATATCTACGACCATCTGCTGAAGCTGGCGGACATGATCGAGGCCGACCGCGAGATGACGGCGGATCTTCGGGATAGCTACATATCGGTGAATTCGAACCGGATGAATACCATCATGAAGACACTTACGGTGATCACGACCATCTTCATGCCGCTCACCCTGATTGCCGGGATTTATGGGATGAATTTTCAGAATATGCCGGAGCTGGAGTGGCATTACGGTTACTTCTTCGTGCTGATTCTCATGTTTGTGCTTGGCGGGGGCATGGTGATGTGGTTTATGCGCAGAGGCTGGTTTAAATAAAAAGGTTTATTTTTGACATGATCATCGTGATGCCATTCGGCATTAGAGGCATGTTTGCCAGAGTATCGGTGGTCCAAGTCCTTGCTGGGGAAGTTATCGGATAGGCGGGTAAGGTTGTCCTGCACCATAAGGCGAATGCTAAATCGCTGGGGTTTCTTGTTTCTCCGTAAGGGGTAAAGGCTTGCAGAGGAGGGACTGCATATGAAACTCAGGCTCAAACCACATCCCAAGAAGCGTTCATCGCGTCAACCAGATGAGCCTTTGCGTTCCCGGCTGCTGCGCCGGATGCTTCGCTTGGCTTGGAAGCGAAAACGAAAGCTGGCCGTTACGAACCGCTATGAAGTGGGCATGGTCATCAGCGAGATTGCGACCGGCCTGTTGTTCATTGCAGGCAGCATCATGATGTTCTATCCCCATATGAAGCGAATCCCGACCGTGCTGTACCTGCTGGGCAGTATTATGATGCTGCTGCGTTCCGGTTTGCGCGGCTCCTATTGGTTCCGGTTAAAATCACTCGAAAGCGTCGAGAATAAAGAAGCCAGCCCCGAAGGGGACTGGACGCGGTGATGAGGATAGCATAATTTGATAAAAGGATATGGCTCCAGCCTAGGGTAACAGACTGGAGCCTGCTGCATGATGTATGATGTTCGGATGATCCCGCCTATGGCGACCTTCAAACGTATCTGCTAAACCCATCGTGCCCAATATCCTTCGAAGATCAGAGGCTGCGGTGTTTCTGTGACTCACAGTAGGGTTTATAGCCTACCGATCTACATAAATCAACGGCGACGTCTGCTTTTGCCGGATGTTCTGCGCGATCCGGAGCGGCGCCTGCTTCCCGAGGAACGGCGGCGTCTTCTTGGTCTATATTCGTAGGCGTCCTCATTCTGATCCGTAAATGCGCTTGGAGAGGATCCGCTTTTGCCTTTCTTCTTAAGTGCGCCTGCGAGCACGGAGAATATGGGGGCAAGCTGCTGGAAGCCCTGCATGACCTTTTGTACCTTGCCAATGTTGTTGACGATGCCGTCGATGCCGCCCATCCGATCGATGAGGCCCTTGATGTCGCTCATATTGTTGACTCCGAGCCCGCCGAGGAGCTTGCTTAATCCGCCTCCACCGCCGCTGCCGCTACTGCTACTGCCTCCTCCGCCAAGGAGACCTGCCAGGCCACCGCCGCCGGAATTCGTGGATGGAGCCAGAGCCGAAGCCGATGCCTCCATGTCCGTTACACCGTCGGTATATGGATATAACGCGGTTTCACCCACTTCCGGATAATCGCTGTATGGAGAGATGCCAGGGTATGGCGATGGCGCCTGCGGCAGTGATTCATTTTCAATGAGGGAGCGCTGGTTGGTCGGTCGGCGGTGATAATAGTGAGAATGACGCGTCATGATATCACTTTCCTTTTTGAGTTAAGATACTATACTGTATGATGCGGGCGGGCGATGGGTTTAGGCGGATGTCCCGATTTTCGGGATAGGAGCGGAATCGGGCGATAGCCCAGGAAGATTTTGGCGAGCACTTGAATGGTGAAATGAGAGCGTGTATAAGGGATGCTGCCCCTGGGTAATGGTTGTCCTGTAGTGCGTGAAATCGTTAATGCTTGAAAATACTATATCCGCTCGGGTACAATGGGAGTGCGAGTGTTATACACAGTAACAATAGGGGATGATCATCCAGTGCAATTAAAGAAGCTAAATGATAAAAGCATCGATCAATTATTCGAAGCGATATTAACCCTGGGCAGTGTGGAAGAGTGCTATGTATTCTTCGATGATCTCTGCACCGTTAACGAAATTCAGTCCTTGTCGCAGCGGCTGGAAGTGGCGCGCATGCTGGGCAAGGGATGCACATACAACCAGATTGAAGCAGAAACGGGAGCCAGCACCGCAACGATTTCGCGTGTGAAGCGCTGCCTGAACTACGGCAATGACGGTTATAAAATGACGCTGGAGCGTTTAGGACGTTAAACTTATGACGAAGCCGGGTGTGCTGGTTATTAGTCATGGTTCACGTGAACAGAAATGGATGTCGCTGGTGGACGAAGCCGTCCAGAAGCTGGCCTCTCATATGGATATACCGGTCGTATCTTCGTATCTGGAACTGGTAGAGGGCCGTCTGATTCAGGACGGTATCACGGCCTTGGAAGACCAGGGTGTCACCGACATTGTGGTCATTCCTCTATTTGTCTCGTCCGGCAGCACACATGTCGACGAAATAGCTTATGCTATAGGAGCGAAGGCCGTTCCGGACATGGAGACGGACCTGGCGCCGTTTCGGGTCCAGTCCCGGGTTCATTTTGGTACACCTATGGACGACGACCCCGAGATGGCAGCCATGGTATGGGATAAGGTAAAAGAGCTGTCCGTAAACCCGGCGAAGGAGGTTATTCTTCTCGTCGGACACGGCAGCCAGCATGATCTGTTTCGCAGCCGCTGGGAAAAGGGTATTAACTCTTTGGCACAGCGAGTTAGCGAGGTAAGCGGAACAAGCGCGGATTATGCCTTACTCAGTCCCGGCGATGTTCGGGACAAGGTGACAGCATGGATGGAGCGCGGCTGCGATGTGATCGTAGCTCCGCTTTTTTTAAGTGAGGGGTATTTTACGGAGAAGGTTATACCCGATCGGCTCGAGGGGCTTGAATGCCGATATTCAGGCAGAACCTTGCTTCCGCATCCGCTGCTGCCGCAGTGGATGGAGTCGCAGGCTAAACTTCTTCTTCTATCCTTGAAATCATAAGTAGGTGGCGTATCGTTAATGAGAAATGCAAGGTTAATCTATAACCCAACCTCCGGCCGGGAGGAAATGAAGCGTCGGCTTGCTGATATATTGAACCGTCTGGACAGTGCTGGCATCGAAACCTCCTGTCATGCAACAACCGGAGAGGGGGATGCGACCCGTGAAGCGGCGGATGCCGTCGAACGCGGCTACGATCTTGTGATCGCAGCCGGCGGAGACGGTACGCTTAATGAGGTCATTAACGGGATGGCTGGCAGAGATAACCTTCCGCCGCTCGGTATTTTCCCGCTGGGCACCACGAACGATTTTGCGCGGGCGCTCGGCATCTCGAAGAACTGGGAGGAGTACTGCGATCTGGTCATTCGGGGCGAGACACGTCCGATTGACGTGGGCAAAGCGAATGATCGTTACTTCATCAATATTGCAGGCGGCGGTACGCTGACCGAGCTCACGTATGAGGTGCCAAGCAAGCTGAAGACGATGATCGGGCAGCTGGCGTATTATTTGAAGGGGATCGAGAAAATGGTCAGCCTCACGCCGCAGGAGCTCATCATCAACGCCAGCGGTCATCCGGCGATCCATGACGAGTTCATGGTGTTCCTCATTGCGAACAGCAACTCGGTCGGCGGCTTCGACAAAATCGCGCCGGGCGCAAGTATTGACGACGGCTTGTTCGACGTCATTGCCCTGCGCAAGTGCAATCTGGCGGAGTTCGTGCGCGTGGCTACACTAGCACTTCGCGGCGAGCATATCAACGACAAGCGGGTCGTACATTTCCGCACCGACTATATGGAGGTCGTCTCTCCGGGACCGGTTCAGCTGAACCTGGACGGCGAGTTCGGCGGCGTCCTGCCGGGCACGTTCCGTGTCCTGCCGCAGCATTTAAGGATTTTTGGCTGAGATAAGGCAGCGTGGGCGGATAGCATCGGGGCGCGTAAGTCGTGATGGCTGCTGCCGATGGCTAAGCGAGGACTGATCGCATAAGTGATGGATAGGCGATTGGGGCGATGGGCCATTGAACCAGATGGAACAGGCCGAGGATCGCCGCTTAGGCTTCACGCTCTTGTAAGTAAATGATTGGATTTGCAGGCTGGATGGATTGAATAACATACGAGGCTCCCGTATAATGATGGACGTGAGCTTGTGCGCTAAGCTCCCTTGGGGGAGCTTTTTGTTGTTTAAGCGAATGAAGGTTAACGGAAGATCATCCGCTCCATTATGGATGGGACGCCGATTGGGAATATAGAATAGTAAGGGACAAGTTGAACGGAAAGAAGTGAACAGCACATCATGAAGAAGAACCGCAAGGGAAGCGACACGCGCCGCAGCGGCAAGCCCGCGGCTTCGGCGGCCCTCCTGGACCTGCCGGTGGCCAAGAACGACGAGGTCGTGATCGATATTATAGGAATGAACCATGACGGGGAAGGGGTCGGCCGCGCAGACGGCTACACCTTGTTCGTTCAGGGCGCCCTGCCGGGCGAGAAGGCCCGGGTGAAGGTCCTCAAGACCAAGAAGCAGTACGGCTACGCCAAGCTGCTGGAGCTGGTCGAGCAGAGCCCGAACCGCATTGCGGCCCCATGCCCAATCTACGACCAATGCGGCGGCTGCCAGCTGCAGCATATGAGTTATGCCGGACAGCTGGAGTGGAAGCGCCAGTTGGTGGTGGACAACCTGGAGCGCATCGGGAAGCTGCGGGTGGTGCGTGAGGCGGCAAGTACTGGAGAGACGCGTGCGGGCGATGAGCGGAGTGGCACAGATGGTGGAGGGGATATTGAGAATTCTGAAACCAATGGGGCGAATCCTGCCGTGTCCGGCGTTGAATCAGATCAACAGGGGATCCTCGTGCGGCCGACACTCGGTATGAGCGAGCCTTGGCGCTACCGCAACAAGTCCCAGGTGCCGATCGGCGTAACGGAAGGAGGCCTTGTCGGCGGCTTCTACGCCCGCGGCAGTCATCGGATCGTGGACATGGAGACCTGCCTCATTCAGCATGAGCAGAACGACGAGGTCGTCAGCCGCGTCAAAGCCATCGGACGGAAGTTAGGCATCACCGCCTACAATGAAGAAACAGGTCAGGGCCTGCTTCGCCATGTCGTGGTGAAGATCGGTTTTGCTACCCGGGAAATGATGATTGTGCTCGTAACCAATGGAGAACGCATTCCGCGTGTGAACGAGTGGATCTCTGCCATTCGTGAAGAACTCCCGGCTGTGGTGAGTGTCTGTCAGAACGTGAACACACGCAAAACGAACGTTATTTTCGGTGATGTGACCCGCGTCCTGTGGGGGCGTGAGGTCATCCATGACTATATCGGTGACGTGAAATTCGCGATTTCCGCGCGTTCCTTCTATCAGGTGAACCCTGCCCAGACAGAAGTGCTGTATGGGAAGACGGTGGAGTACGCGGGATTAACCGGGGAAGAGACCGTGATTGATGCCTATTGCGGCATCGGGACGATATCCCTTTTCTTGGCTCAGCATGCCAAGAAGGTGTATGGAGTCGAGATCGTGAAGGAAGCGATCGAGGATGCGCGTGCCAATGCAGAACTGAACGGTATGAAGCATGTGGAGTTTGAAGTCGGCGCGTCTGAGGATGTGATTCCACGCTGGAAAGAGCAGGGCATCGAGGCGGATGTCATCGTGGTCGATCCACCGCGTAAAGGGTGCGATCCGCGACTCTTGGAGACGATTCTTGAGATGAAGCCGGAGCGGGTGGTGTACGTGAGTTGTAATCCGTCCACGCTGGCAAGGGATTTACGTATGCTGGAGGATGGCGGGTATCGGACGGTAGAGGTTACACCGGTGGATATGTTTCCGCATACGACACATATTGAAAATGTAGCTTTGTTATTGAGAGATTAATACAGATATGAATTCCCTTATGTATAAAGGGTTCCATCGATAATACAGGTATATAAAAATGATTGGTACAGAATAAGAAATGGCCGTTTGATGTGAAATTGATGTGAAAAAGCTAATTAATTCCCACCAAAAGGCTGATAATTCGACACAAAAAAAGACACTTTCAGCAATTAGCCGAGTGTCTTTTTTTTTCAATCTCAATGAGAAGTAAAATGGGAGGCGAATTTATCAGCTTCGATTTGATTGCTAAACGTTGTTAATGAAGTACTTCATTTCATATCAAGATTAATTCAATTGCCTTTAGTTTAATTTTTGTGTTCTCCTACGGCACGGTCTCGGTACCCCTCTTTTTTATAAAATGCGTTTGCCGGAAATACCTTCCATATGCCAAAATGATGTAAAGGGAGGTGATAGTATGCACTTGAAAAAAGAAGAGGTTTGTAAAGATATTTTAAACATCCTAAAAAAACAACCATCTAACAGCGTTGATTCGATTCAGGGCCATTTCTTCAATGAGTTACAGGAAAGAAATCTTGTAGGTACTGTTAAAAATGGAACAACGACTACTTACGGGATTCCGATGCCGCAAAGCGACATTATGCTAATTAACGAAGTTATTTATGATCTCATAGTTGAGAGGGTTATAACTCCAGGCAGAGATTCTTACAATAAAGGGATGCCATATTTTAGCGTCACCAACAATGAAAAATTAGAAGAAATGATTAAAAGTCTCCAATAGCACCTTCGGGTGCTTTTTTTTTCGAAAGCAACCGAATAATCACACCACGCAGGGGCCGAAAACAAGGTTTTATATTCGTTTATATAGGTGGACCTTAAGGGGTGTTATTAGGTTAACCAGAAACTTTCGGTAATGTATGACTAAATCATTATTGAAAACCTTTATTCTATGCGGTTTATTGGTAATAAAAGAAAATATCAATAACGGAATCATCGTACGCATTACGGTGCATATGTTACATATTACATATTTTCAACTACTTGTTTAAATCAAAAAAACAGGGAAAATATTAAAATAAATGCTTAGAATAGGAATTTAAATAATTGACTTGGGCTCTTGGAGTAACTATTAAATGTTGTCACATGGTCTTAGTCGGAAAGAGTTATATCAACCCTACAATTTAAGGTTATCTATTTCTAAATCAAGCAGGAATAACTTCCCAATAAGTAGAACTATAGAGAGATGTTGTCGAATTATGGTTTAAGCCTTTAGTCATGCTATAAATTGAATGACGTAGATCTATTATACTGTTTTATTCGTACTTATTTTAAGAGGTGAATATTATGGCCGTAAAACTCCCATTTATTAAAGAAGTGAAATTACAAGGATATGAGCCTATGTTTGATATAGAAGAGGTTGTTATTAAGGCTGATACTCACCTTACAGTTTTATTAGGGGGGAATGGATTAGGCAAAACTACTATTCTTCAGTCAGTTATTTATGGCTTGGCAGCAGGCCTAGATAATGCTGACATCGAGCCCTTAACAAACTATAGGTGGTCGCAAGCTTTTTTTAAGAAAAGAGTCTCTAATAGAGCTAATGCATTTATTGTTATTACTTTCGAGCTTGGAGATGTAGATATTATTGTTGAACGTAGTCTTAACAAGTCAAATGTCAATAAATTAACTGTAATAAGGGGGCAAGTTAGAGAAGAGTATGGGGTTAGTGAAGCTAATACTGAATATGAACGAATTATTTGTGAAGAAGGGAATTTCAGTACTATTCAAGATTTTAGGTTTTTAGTTCATAGATTGTTATATTTAGCTGAAAATCGAAGGGATATTACTTGGGATTTGGATGCACAAGTAAGAATTTTGATGTTATTAAATAATGACGTTATTGATGAAAAAGATTTTCGATCGAGACGTGCAATGCTAAAAGAATTAGATAGCAGTAAAAGACATCTTAAGGTAAAAATCAATAAACTTATTGAAGAATTCAATGATCGCAGTCTAAGTGTAGAAAAAGAAGATGATGTTAATGATGGGGAGTCTGATGATGAGGTATTAATCACAGATTCAATAGAGTTCTGGAATGATGAAGAAATAACTAAAATGACTACGATTCTTAAGGGACTAATTAGGCGTAAAAATGAGTATGAAAAGGCAATCAATGATTATAGTGGGCAGCAAGAAGTTTTAAGGAAAATTATCTATGAACTTTCAGAAAGGCAAAGAACTTTTGAAGCAGAATTAATCTCATACAGTCTTCAACATTCAACAACTAGCTCACAGCTGTACTTAAGAAAATTAATAGACTACGGACTATGTCCTTCTTGTGGTACAAAGTCAGCAGAATTTCAAAAACTTGCAATTGACAGAGTAAAGGAAGGTAAATGTGCCATTTGTGGTATGGAGCATGCTTCAAATGTATCACTTCAAGCAATAGAGGAAGTTCATTCTCAGCTAGAAGAAAAAATAAAAGCAAAATTAGCTATTGATAATGAGATTTCTAATTTGAAGTTCCATTATCAAACAATCCAAAGTGAAATTTCTCAGATAGAGACACAACTTGAATTGACAAAATATAATAATAGAACCCATCCAACAGCACAAATTGTTACTGTCAATCCAAACAATCTATCTAAAAAAGAACTAGAAAAAGAAATTGAAAGATTAACTGGAGAACATAGTAACTTAGAACTTGTAATCGAAAAAGAAAGTGTTAATCTTGATAATGAATACAAACGATATATTGAGTCTTCTGAAAAAAATATAAAAAGGCTAGGGCAACTTTTTAGCAATTTCGCATATGAATTTTTAGGTTCGAAGGTGTCCTTAGAAGAGAGAAAAGGAAATGATAGATTTTTAGGTATTACGTTGTTTAATCCTGTATTTAATGACGTAGTTAGAGAAGTTCCAGAAGATTGTTCTGAAGCTCAGCGGTTTTTTCTAGACATCGCAATGCGATTAGCCATGCTTCATCTCATATATGAGTTAACAGGTTGTAAAAATTCTTTTATATGTGAAACGCCTGAATCTGCTTTAGATGTTAGTTATATAGATAATGCAGCGAGAATGTTTCGTAAATTTATTCAAAATGGACACTCATTAATCGCTTCTACTAATTTACAAAGGCTTGGTTTAGCTCACAAATTAGTGGAGTACAGGAATGACTTTCCTGTTTCAGCTAATATTTTTGACTTGCTTAATATCGGTAGATTGTCAGATGTTCAAAAAAATTCAAAGGAATTAAAATCTATAAGGGATGAGATACTGGAGGCTGCTAATTATGATAACAAAGGAGTTGATTGAACGAGTAAGAGATGTGGGAATTGTTTTGTACACATGCAAAAATTATGATCAGAAATTAGGAAGATTACAGCTACAGAAATTAATTTATCTTTTAGATACATTAGTTTTATGTAGATATCTACTCTCAGTGAAGCAAGGTCATGAAACCTATCACCATGGTCCTTATGATCAGAAAATTCAAAACGCAGTTGATCTCTTGGGGTTTTGGGGTTTAGTAGATATTACTGATATAAACGTTCAAGATGGAAAGATCTCATCAAATTATGAGATTTCAACATATGGTGAAGAATGGATTAATGAGTTAATAAATAAAGGAGAAGGGATATATCAGAGATTTGAGTTGTCTCGTGCAATATGTGATTCTCTTTCTAGACGGAATGCATTTAATAGGATAAGGAAATTAGTTTACGCAGAACCAACCTATTCTAGAATTGGTCAAAAGGGGTATGGTTATAACTTGGATCTAAGTGAATATGATACTAATTTATCTAGTCAAGTGGTGGCTAAAATGGAAAAGATTTATAAGACAGATAGAATAAGTGTTTCTGATAAATTCGTAGCAGACTTTTTAATTGAGTTCTTAGAGCAACGTGCAAGTGTAAATTACGAACATGATGATTGGATTGATAACTAATGGAACTATCAAGAGCTGATACTGCTCTATTATCTGAATTGATAAAGAAATCCTCAAGTTGGATTGCTGCTGCATTAGATACGGATATAACCGGTGTTAAATCTTTTTTAAATGATATGACTGATATCATAAAGATGATTAATGAAGAAAACGGGAATATAGTATTTGCAGTTGAACTCTGTAAAGTATTAGACAGCGACTTGAAGTTTACTCCAAAAGATATAATGGACTGTAGGCAGATTGGAAGAGAGTGTATTAAATTAGATTTGAATAATAATTTCCTTCCTAATTCTGATATTATAACAGCAGATCTTAGTGAAATTAGTGTTTTCTCAGCAGATCATCAAAAGGTATTTCTAAGAGTAGAAGGTACAATGCTTCAAACAATAATCAATGGGGTACTCAGAGTAAAGGTAGACGTATTGGCACCAGGAGCTGCTGAACCTCGTGTAAGTAAAAATGCCAGGTCAGGATCTTCCTATGCTATACTGATCAGAGATCATCATAAATTACAGTTACCTAAGGAAATGGAACAATTCTGGAGTGATCGCCAGAGACGAATACTTATAGCAAACAGACAGACCGAAAAAGTATTGCAATTTTCATTGTTTGAATGGTTGGATACGAATGTAACTGATGGTCGTGTTAGAGCTGAAGTTCGCTCTATCAGTCAAGAGCGTACTGATATTGAGATTTATACTTTTCGTGGGGAACTTTATGTTATTGAAGTGAAGTGGCTTGGTATAAATGCTGCAAATACTAAATTTGACGAAAATAGAATTAAGGAAGGAATGGATCAAATTTATACTTATTTAGGAAGAGATCCTCTTGCAACTAAAGGTGTACTTGTATGTTACGATGGTAGATCTGAAGAGGATCATAAAACAAAAAGCGAAATTGATTCAAAAAGTGTGCATATGAAGGGTGATTATTATGTTTTATATTTACCCTCAGAAACAGCGAGTGAAATTCGGAGGTAAGTTATAGAATGGGGAAAGTTATAATTCAACCAGATTATTCAATTGATTGCTTTCCAAATTTCAACTCAAATATGGAGATTTCGAGGCATAGATGGTATTCCTTCAAGGAAGGTTTTAGTGCAGGTCTTGTCAACAGAGCAATATCTGAATATATGATTGGTAATAGAAGTAGTTCCGTTAATATTCTAGATCCTTTTTCTGGTTCTGGCACAACGTCGCTAGTTGCTGCTGAGAATGCGATTGACTCTGTTGCTATAGAAGTTAATCCTTTTCTTGCTTTTGTGAGTGAGGCAAAATGTATGTCAACTTCCAAAAAAGAGTTTGAGCTGATTGAGGAAATTAAGGCTATTTTAAGTTTTCGTCCGTACGAAATTGAAAGTCCTATTGAAAATATCTCTACTTTTGCGTATCGACCGGAGTTGTCAAAATGGTTGTATAATAGAAGCGTTATAAGAGGATTTGAATCGCTAAAACAAAGTATAAGGACAATATCAAATGGTTTCCCTCCATTTATGCTAGCTCTTTACTCAGCGATGACTGATTGTTCGAATGCAAAAAGAGATGGCAAATGCCTAAGATACAAAAAAGGTTGGCAGACTATGGGGTTTAGTTCAATCGAGTTAAGAGAAAGATTTGAATTTTATGCTAGACAAGTTGCACACGATATTACTTCACTTCCTTTAGGGAAAAGCGATCAGCAAATTATTAATTCTAGTGCGCTAACAGCTCTTACGGGCGAACAATTAAATAGAAAAAAATATGATATAATAGTTTTTTCTCCCCCTTATTTAAATTCTTTTGATTATACTGATGTCTACCGGCCAGAATTATTTTTGGGGGATTATATTAAAACTCAAGACGAACTAAGAGATTTGAGAAGTCAAACTTTAAGGTCACACATTCAATATAAATGGAAAGCTTATAATCAGTCATCATCAAAGGAAGCTAGAGATATTGTAAATAGTTTAGAAACGAGATTGTCTGAATTATGGGATAAGCGTATTCCAAGTATGGTTTCTTCTTATTTTGCTGATATGGAAGAAATATTGGGTAATACTTATAAGGTTTCTAATAAAGATGCATCTATGTGGATTGTTGTAAGTACATCAGCCTACGGTGGAATAGAGATTCCAGTTGATAATATTCTTGCCGAATTAGGAAAAATTTGTGGATGGAAGTTAGAGGGTATTCACAATCTTAGGCATATTAGAAGTGCGAGTCAACATACCTTAAAATTACAAGAGGCACAAAATGTTCGATTAAGAGAATCGCTTATTCGCTTGAAAAAGCGTTAATAAGTAATAAGGGTATTTGTTAGCGCTTGGATTTAGAAAGCAATAGAAAATTAGTGAACAGCTGACGTCGATTATATTATCGACGTCAGCTTCTTTAATTTTACCTGATGGTATTGGTTGTAACTTGGAATATTTCTTTATTAACCTTTGTACTTTGTAGTTAAAAGAATAATTTACTTCCATTCTATGTTTTATTAAATTATATCCATAACAGTCTTATAATGGTTATATCTGTCTCTTCGAAAATGCTAATTGGGAAAGCAGTCCTATGGTAATAGATTGTTTCCGAATCTCTGGTTACTCTGTTCAATCTATAGCCGAAGAAACTTAATTTAAGACTGAGTCAAATACCTATAAAGCTTACTTTCTATCGAATGTTCTAATATCAGATTCATATGCACAACAGAAATGGAATCACCATTTTTATCGAGCATAGATGCTTGGACGGCACTGTCTTGGTCAGGATGTGCTTTCCCCAGATAATAAAACTCGGTACCCTCCGCATCGTCCTTTTTCACAAAAACATGAAGATCGATCTTTCGACTGCCAGCCTCAATAATGCTTCTAACTTCTTCGGATTCAAGTGTACGTCTACTTCTTGTTGACCATTTCAATATCTCTGAATTAATAAATTCCTCTTGATAATTAGTGCTTGCCTCTACCCCTTCATGTTTGTGATAGGTTACAAAGATAGGGCAGGTATGATGCTTTGTTTTGTATCCGTACATGGTGGAGCTTTCGTCATTATGCCAATTCAATAGTTTGCAGGAATCTTTTCGGGAATACTTTTGATACAAAGTAAGTTGCTCGTTACATACATACTTCTCGCTTATACGAGAAGCGGTCTGAATAATATCTGAGATCCTTTCGCTGAAATAAGAGTTGTTCTGTAAGGAATGAGCCATCTTTGGATGAAACGCAATTTTTTGATTCTGCGTGAATATGACGACTGGGGTGTCTCCATATTTCTTACGCGTTGGTTCTGTGAAGAAAGCCATGTCCAGAACGCGTTTGATGGAATCAATCGTTTCGGCATCTGTTGAACATCCCTTTTCATTAAGTGCATGAACATACTCCTCATAGGATACCTGCTCCTTGGTAAATAGCAGCTCAAGCAGTATAATTTCATGCCGACGCTTCCCATTCAGTACTTCGGCAGATAACATCACGACATACTTCTGCTCTAGTTCGGATAAGTGAGGGACGGTCTCTTTGATTTTCTGTAAAAAGTGATAATAGCTAGAGTGTTCGTCAGTAAATATTTTCGGATCAATTGAATCATTCTCAATGAAATCGATTAATAGAGGTATTCGATTCAGCCGATTCTTAAGCTGCAAATAGGTCTCTCTAAGTATTTTTAATGCTGTTAGATTACTGTTGCTAATCGAACGGAAGATTTGTTGTCTTGCAACTTCTTCGAAGTTGATCGTCGAGACACCTTTAATATAGCTGGTGTCCTTCATATGGCGACGGATGTTATCCTTGTTCTGAGATTTGTCTCCAGAGAGGGCTACCGGAATCAAATAGTTATTCTTATAATTACCAATAAAATCTATAATTGTAACGAATTCCTTGTCGGGGTGTTTACGTAGACCACGTCCTAATTGCTGAACAAACACAATACTTGACTGGGTCTGTCGCAGCATGACAACTTGATTAATACAAGGAATGTCGATTCCCTCATTAAAAATATCCACCGTCAGGATATAGTCCAGGTTTCCAGCTTCAAGCTCAATTATACAGCGGGTACGTATTTCTTGATTGTCATCACCAGTTAAAGCCACGGTTCGGTAGCCTCTGGTATTTAGCATGTCAGATAGCTGTGAGGCTTCTTCCTTACGACTACAGAAGATTAAGCCTTTTACCGCCTTGCCTGAATATCCATAATATTCCATTTTATCAATTAAATAAGAAACCCGTTCATTCGCGACCAGCTGAGAGAGCATTGCAGTATCGTCTATCGTTTGGCCGTTGTGTTCAAAGTCAACGACGCCAAAATAGTGAAACGGACATAGCATATCTTCTTCTAAGGCTTCCTGCAGTCGAATCTCATAGGCAATGTTATAATCGAACAATTCATAAATATTAAATTCATCGGTTCGTTCTGGCGTAGCGGTCATGCCGAGCAGAAATTTAGGCTTGAAATAATCAATGATTTTATGATAAGAACTTGCCCCAGCTTTGTGAACTTCGTCTATCAAAATGTAGTCAAAAGCCTCAGGATCAAAACCTGATAAAGTTGAGCTCTTGGAAATCGTCTGGATTGTTGCGAATAGATATTTGGCATATGTATCTCTGCTGGTGCCGGATAAAATACCGTAATCACTATCCTTACCGCCAATGATTCGCTGATAGTCGATCATGGCCTTCTGCAAAATCTGCTCTCGGTGTACAATAAATAGCATTCGATTTGGAGCGAAGTTCTTTACATCAAAAGCAGAGAGATAGGTTTTTCCTGTTCCTGTAGCCGAAATTACTAAGCCTTTATGTTCTCCCGTCTTACGTAGATCCTGTAGGTTCCTTAACGCACCCTGCTGCATTTTATTCGGAAAGATCGAACTGAAGACAGTCTGAGCGGTTTCAGGAATCAGAGGTAGCACGGTGTGAGCCTTTCGATTTGCCTTTTGAACCTCTTCATATAAAATTTGATACGCATCAATCCATTTATCTGTCAGTGGGACAGACTTATTCCATACATTTTCGAATTCGCATTGAAACTGCTCCAGAAGTCCACCGTCTTTAAAAGAGGTTAATTTCACATTCCATTCGTAGTTGGATTTTAGTGCTGCCGCTGTCAAGTTGGAGCTTCCCATAATGATAGTGGAATAACCTTCATGCTGAAAGACGTATCCTTTGGCATGAAAGCCACTTAGATCCGTCAAGCGAACCTCAACATTTGTGATTTTTAGCAGCTCTTTATAGATTTTAGGCTGGTTGAAGTTCAGATAATTGGAGGTTAGGATTTTACCAGTTATTCCGCGCATCTTTAGATCAGCCAGATGAGACTTGATCGTGGCTAGTCCACTCTCTGTTATAAATGCAACAGAGAAAATAAAGGATCGACAGCGATCGAGTTCTTCTAACAGAGGGGTAAGCACATAATTGCTGGTCTCTGTGTTGTTAACCAGAAGCTTAGGCTTGTATTTGTCCAAAGACTCCTGCTGATGGTTAATGAACGCCCAGCTTAAGGAATTGTTTAAATGCTGAATAGGATTTTCCATTTTATTTTATCGACTTCTCCTGGATTTTTTCTACAGCGGGTATATCAGCAGGTGCCCAATCCAAAGACATCAACTCATGTGGGGACAGCCAGGAGATGGCCACATGTTCAGTCAATGTAGGTTTCCCGCTTATCAGATGACAATAAAACGTAGTCAGGTGGACAAAACCAAAGTCATATTCATACACGGTTGTTTCGATCGCTTCTCCGATCTCAATGACGCAATCCATTTCCTCGTCGATCTCACGTTTTAATGCAGCCTGAGGCGTTTCGCCTTCCTCGATTTTCCCACCTGGGAACTCCCATTTGTACGCCAATGTTTTAGTAGCTCCACGCTGGGCACAGAGAATCTTTCCATCTTCGACGATTACAGCTCCAACTACGTGAATATGTTTTTTCATTTAAGTTACCTCCGGTCATGCAGCCTGGTATTTTATGTAGTGAATTCTGCATTTATAATCTATTATAGCAGGCCATTGTTTTTTGATTGTTTTAGCTCACTCAATTCTAGACTTAAAGAATCTTTCAGTGTCCTTATCCATAAAATATACGTAACAACCTTTCATGCCTCGTGTTAGAAGCACCCTATAAGTATTTTTTACTAAATCAACAAATTGTTCCTTCGAACGCTTTACAACAGTATCATGAGAATGTTCTTTATGCCCTTCCCAGGACTGAGTATCAAGATTATAAGTAAGATCTTTGCCAAAAATAATCCCAACATAATCAAATTCAAACCCTTGGGCTGTATAAATACAGCCAACTTGGTTGATTCCATTAGGATCGTACGCCCATAGAGAAGATTCAGGGATAGTTCTATCTAATCGCCTTGCACCAGGTTTCGCATTCCACGGCCTTTTAAAATCTCCTACAATCACATCTTCAATAAGTGAACCGTCTTGTACCGGGTCTGACCATTTCCAGCAAAAACCTGCTGTTAATCTAGCGCTATGTCCCTCACTTACTTTTTCTTTAATAGCATTGTCTAGGTCAACAGGTGAATTAAATATTTTAAATTCAAAATCATCATTTGAGTCCCAAAGAACGTTTGCAGTTTTTTTTATGGACAATGTATTGTTAATCCAATTGATAAATCCATCGGAACCATTGCAACGGAACTGTGCATCAAGTTCTTCAAAATATATTTTGCAATTGTTTTCTAGTGCATACTTAGCTATGTAAGATACAGAACCAATTTCATCTGGACGTACAACTTGATCATCATCGATGAAAAAAACAGATACTTTTGAGGCGTTGATAATTTCTGCAATTTGAGGTAAATCCGATCGATATTCTTTTTTTGTAAATCTATTATTACTAGTCTTTCTAATTCGGTGTGCTTCATCACAAATTAGAACATCGATTTCATTAGCTTTAGCGTCCATATAACTATTGAAATATTTAAATTGAACTCCGCCTCGTCGCCCGATGATTTCACGTAAAGTTTCAGTGAAAGCCTTAGAACCAGTAGCGTAGTGAGCATTATACCCATTCAATAATAGGTCTGCCATTAAATTAAGGGCGATGACAGATTTGCCCGTCCCCGGACCACCTTTTATTATTACCACTTGTTTTTGTTTATCATGGAATCCATCCTGAGCAAAGGCAAAGATTTTATCGTAAATAATTTGTTGTTTATCCAATAGGATATATTCGGAATTGCCTTTTATCGTATTACCTACGTGATCCATTAGTTTCTTGCTAGGCCTGTATTTACTATGCTCAATTCTGTTAAGGATCTCCATACCATCACCCAAGCCAACCTTGGATTGTAGGAACTCTTTGAGTTTAGTTACATCGTCTCCAGTGAACAAAGGATACTTCATTAACGGTTCGCTGAACTTATCGGCAAAAATCACATCATCTGAATAGTAGTTGTAGTTATGTAGATAAGCGCAAGCAGAGAGATCTATAGGATTATCCTCATAAAATGCAGTAAGTGTATCTTCTAAATATAGTTGGTATTTACCGACTTGTACTGAAGGATGTAGTAAATCTTTTTTTGAACCAGCTACCCATGTCACAACCTCATTCTGTCCATTTGACGCTTCACATTTATCCCATTGTTTAAGCTCAATAATTACGGCGTTTTCTTTTCCTGTCTCATCTTTTCCCGTGATCATACAATCCAATCTTTGAGAGTTGATTGGCAACTGGTACTCAAGGAATATACCATTATCATTGTTCAAGTTCGAATACTGAAATATTTGTGAGACTGCTCTCAGTGAGTTTTTCCAAGACTTAACTTCTGAATCAGAAGGATTATATCTGAAATGATGAAAAAAGCTAGTCTTAAGTTTTTCAGCAATTTGATTCTGAATGGTGTCCTCGATAAACTGGGCAGAGGTTCCAGAATAAAGTTTCATTTTGATGCCACCTCGAATTTTGTAATTAGGTATACATATAATAGTATATTTGTACTAGATTTTCTTCGACAAAAGTTCACACTAATCCTTTATTATGTATATAAGGCTTCATTTCATATTAAGTTCTTTAGTAAAGAATCACATAAATAGGTGTGTTTCAATAGCATTTTAATGAATTAATTTGGGGAGGGAATATAGTTGCAAGAATTGACTTCGAAAATTATTCGATTTAGGGATGAACGAAACTGGCGACAGTTTCATAATGCCAAAGATCTAGCCATTTCATTATCACTTGAAGCGAGTGAGTTACTGGAGCTCTTTCAATGGAAGCAAAACGATGAGGTTGTTAAAGAAAATTTAGAGGGTATTAAAGATGAACTTGCAGATGTTTTGTATTATGTTCTATTAATGAGTCACGATGTAGGAATAGATATTGAGGAAGCTCTGGAATCAAAACTCAGGAAGAATGAAAGGAAGTATCCGATCGAAAAGGCCTATGGGAGTAATAAAAAATACACTGAGTTGTAGTTTCTGCTAAACAAAAAGCGCCCTTGCTAATGTCGCAAGGGCGCTCTATCCCTGTTTCTCAACTCACTATATAAGATTGGTCGAAACGTGAGTGTGGTTAATCCAAATCTTTCCGAAAAGCTCTGCCGAAGGCAGTATGTAGTTTTAACTAATTACCAGCCGCCTTGACCATGATTGTTTGTGGTGGACATCGGGATGGTAGGAATCGGTTTTAATGGATCAGCTACAGTTAGGCTAGCTGGCAACACAAGGGCTCCTACGAAGCTAAGAATGAGTGATAGTACCATTAACTTTTTTTTCATTTCGATAATAAACCTCCTTCATTATTGCAGCATAGTTTTGGAGATCTGAATGACTTAACTTATGTCGGATATGCTCAATCGTCGAGCAGCATCTCACGATGTTAGTTACATTATTGATTTTATATGAGAGATCTAAGCTACCCAATATATATTTCGATCCTTTTTGAATATTTTCCTTCCGTATGTAATACATACCAAGATCGGTAAGAAAATTGGCAAAGCGATCATCTATTATATGTTCTGAATAACTTCCGATTGATCCTCCTCGTTGAAGATGGTCCGTGATTAGACTCTCAAACCTTTCGAGAATTTTTTCAATTTCAAAATGATACATGTTAGCTGCTTGAATGACTTTAAATAAAGCTCTTAGTACTTCGTTCTCCCTAGAAGAGATATACTCGATGTAAGGTTCTAGTACTTCTATGTTACCTTTCATTAGTTCATATAGATAACGGTTACCTCTGGCCCATTCCTGGAACTGCTCTTTGGTTCGTTCGGCAGTTTCATCTGATTCTATAATCCAGCTTTGATCCTCATAACAGGATAAATAATAAAGTGCTTGATCATAATCATCGTTATCTGCAGCTATGGAGCCTAACAGCAAATCGGAGTATAAAATATATCCAAACAACGGCTTGGCTGGCTGTGTGTGTTTCCTGCTAGGTCTCGTTTGGTTATGTTTCTGAGCATACAGCACTCTGGAGATGCGTCCCATTTCCTGAGTATGGTATTTTGCTTTATTCCATTGACGTAAGGACACTAACGTGTTGGCTAAATCTTTTAAAGCATCTAATTGCACCCCTTCAGGGAGTCGCTTGACATAAGTTTCAAATTGTATGGTACAGTTTAGATTATTTTCCTGGTTCGAGTTTAGGGAGCAAGTAAATATCCTGTATTGACACAAAGCCAATCGTTCGGCATGCTGGTGTTTTTCACTTTCGGCAACTTTTGTGTATATGATCAGGGCTGCCTCTAGATTTCCTTTGTGATATAGCGCTTCTGCGCTATCAAAGAGCAAAGAAGAATAAGTTAAATTATCCATCATCATACCAATAACGTGATCTAAGCATTTGAGTTTGTCTAGTTCGGCACAACGCATGATAAATGGGCCAAGTCGTCTCCAATTTGGAGATGATTGAATGATACATTCATTCGCATATAAGGAATAAAAATATCCCTCTTCCAAATTCATGGCCTCAGTAATTAAATCCAGGTTGGAGACGGAAAGGGGCTGTTGCCCTTTTATGAATCGGCTGAGAGTTCCTGAATTAATCCTCGATTTATTTGCAAAAGAGGAAATGCTGAGATTTTCCTTCTTCAGGTAACGTAATAGTTCCGTACTTATCGTTGTGTCTGTAGGTATCAAGGATATCCCCCTCCAGATTCAAATTCCATATTCAGGAAAATGACGTATATAAGTAATTTAATGCATAATACACCATTGGTCAATAACTTTATAGTAGGATTAGAAAGATAAGCTAAATTAAAGAGAAATACGTAGTTAGTAATTAATTCTAAAGAATCTAATGTAGGGGGAGTAGCATTGATTCATAAAAAATTTACAGAGTACTGAAATGCGTCCTTTTTAAGCCGTATTAATAGAGCCTTTTAGTATTAATAGAAGATCCCAGTTTTTGGTTGACCTATTAATATACGGCTTATAAGATGGCGGTAGGTGATCACTATATCCATATATGATATTAATGTTTCTAGGATTTGCTCAACTGCAGCAAGAGCTTATCTAACTGAACAGGGTGAATCACCATTACATATAGAACGGAGCTTTTCTATGTTTGAAAAATTAAAATCCTTGTTCAAATCCTCTGATAAGCCAAAGAAAAAGCCGGCTCAACATACGAATAAAGCCAAAACATCAGGAAACAACGCCAAACCCAAGGTTCAACCTACTCGTATTGGTGAACTGGGTGAACATAAGATTAATATTCAACTTGATCAACTCCCCAAGGGATGAAAGTATGTAAGTGATTTAATGGTGACGAATTCGAAGTCCCGTACGGGCTATTTGCAGATCGACCATGTTGTAGTTACACCGCAAGGATTGTTTGTCATCGAGACGAAGAACTACACGGGAGAGATTAAGGGAACAAGAGAGAATAAGTCATGGACGGTAAGTAACCGATTTAAAATGTACAATCCCTTTATGCAAAATTACGGCCATATTCAAGCGATTAAAAGTTTGCTCCCTGACTACCAAAAGAGCCGGTTCATCTCACTGGTTTCTTTTACAATGCGTTGTAGATTCAGCGTAGATCCGGAGCTTAGAAAAATTCAGTCGGACGAACTGATTGTGTACGATGTTGAGCTTTCCGAATATATTCAGCGCAAAATGAATCGGATTCAAGCGGAGAAGGTGGATACCGTTTTATCGGAAGCTGATATTCAGAAGATCTATCAATCATTGATTGAGGCGAACATCACTGATCCGAAGATTCGGGCTGAGCATATGGAGAAGGCAAAGTTACGTTAATATTAACGAAGATATGATAACACCAGAAATGAGGGCATATTTATGAAAGGCAAATTCTCTACAATGGCATTATTGCTTAGTTTGGCAGTTTTCTTTTCGTTTACGGGTGATGTCTCTGCTGCAGCAAAGAAACCGAAGGACATCTTTGCTGAAAAGTACCCTAATGAAGTGGTTAAGATCGTCAAAACCGATGACATTAACAATGACAAGAAAAAAGAATCGTTTATTCTCACTGAATCGGGTAATTTTTATCTGATTAACTCAAAGGGACGAGTTGTTTTAATTGACACAGGTATTATAAGTGATGAAGACTTTAAACAATCGACGATCCAAGTGTTTACAGTATCGAAGAACGAGAAACATGTGGCTGTTACGTTCTCTTATTTCCCCTCGAATACCCAGTTATATGTATATCGACTTCAACATGGGACATTGAGTAAAGTTCTTCAATTGATGGGCGATCAGGGAGTTATGATTGATTCAAAGGGTAAAGTACATCAGTACTGGAAGAACTTCAGAGACGAAGGCGGCTGGGATCTGGCAGAGGGAATATTCACCTGGAGTACAAAGACCAATAAATACAAAGGTTCAGGAAAATATATGCAACGGGATAATTCCTAAGGAGATACAGTGCATGTGGAATGTTGCTCTCTGTTGATCAGGAAAGACTAAGCGAAGCCCTTGGGCTCTTTCTGTTTTATAAATAAAGCCTATCAAAAAATTCCCGCGCAACTACTTCTCCATCTATTTGTCGAATTATCTCTTCACGATACCCTGTCTTGCTATCGTGGTCGCTCCGATTGTAAAGAGGATATTGGAAAGTTTTGTCGAATAGTTCTAAATGACTACATACACATATCAGAAGGGGGTCAAAAGAAGTGAAACAGGACACTAGAACTACTACATTTAATCAGCCCAATAGGACAACGCCCGCCCAAGCTAACAGGACCGTTAGCAGTAAATCTAGGGCGGCTAGTCCACAAGTAAACAGGGCAGCAACCAATAAAGTGGGGGGAGCGGATAGTCCTTCCGGTAACACGAGTAAAACAACAAAAGCAGCCATGAAGAATCAGCCAAAGGATAGACTAGGACAAGCTGTAGTATCATTAATATTCGGTATATTCGGAATATTGTTTTTCATAGTAGGGATGTTAAAGTTGGGCTTTGATTCCCAGTACAGCTATATGACTTCGCCAGGTACTATGGCCACAATTTTCTTTGCTTTTATACTTAGTGTTGTTGGTTTTATCTTAGGTATTATTGCAAGAAAATCTTCTAAAGGAAGAGGTATGGCGATAGCGGGGATTACCCTAACAACATTACCCGTTGTCGTCATGATCTTAATTATTGGTGGGGGACTGGTAGTAAACTACATGTGGTGGTAAGGTGGGTCAAATTTTGATACACCCCCGTCAATTATTGAACGGACTATCTATCTACATATGACTACAGGGCTTGATAGAACGGAGAATTTTGATATGCAGGGGCGAATAGCTCCTGTAATTGTGCTTGCATTTCTGTATAATAAAAGGCGGCTGTAGTTAGCCGCTCCATCATTGAGCAAATGCTATTCCTGTAATTTGTTATCACTGTCTACTCGTCACATGTGGAGTGTTGCGCACTGTTAGTGCGATAGGTGTAGAAGGCAATTAAAGTCATCTCAAAGCAGATAAAGTCGTGTTAAAGCCTAAAGTTGTGTTACAAGCCGGGCGAAATTCAGGTATGCACTCCTGTTTTTCCTCGGTTTTTTTATTGAATCCTTCCCCTTCATTTTTCCATAGTTTTTCTTCTGTTTTTAGCACGACTTGAATTGCCTTTTTGGTCCCGATCTTCACATCCTCCTACCGTATCATTAAAAAATTGTGGAATTAATTCGGAAAATGGAAATAAAGTAAGATAATAGTACAGTAAAAACCTGTGGCATGTCTCATGTAAGCGCTACAGATAAATAAAGAACAAGGAGGTTTGAAAATGACTAATAAAAGGTTTTCTTTTAAGCGCTTATCACTTTTGGTAGTTTTAGTAGTATTTCTATCCACATTTTGCGCAGCCTTACCGTCAGTAAACGCAGCCGCTAGAGGAGCATGGGCTCCAAATACTGCATATGCAGCAAATGACACAGTAACCTATAGTGGAAGCACTTATACCTGTCTTCAGGCACATACTTCTCTCGTAGGTTGGGAACCGTCCAATGTTCCTGCTTTATGGCAGAAAGGCGGTAGCGGCGGAACTACGCCACCGACAACAAACGGAGTGACGTTCTATGCAGATATAAACTATGGAGGAAAAGCAGTGACACTCGGGATAGGCAATTATACACTGTCTCAGTTGAATGCAAACGGAATTCCGAATGACTGGATGTCGTCTCTTAAGGTTCCAAGCGGTTGGACGGTTGAAGTATATGAGAATGATAATTTTGGAGGAACCAAGTGGACCTTTACTTCAGATTCTTCCTGGGTTGGCAACACGATCAATGACAAAATGTCATCGGTCAAGATTTATACGGGTTCACCACCTCCTACAGTAACAAAGCCTGCCGAGGTTCCAAGCCATATATGGACATATGTCATGAATGCGGACAATGCCTATGGGAAAGGCGGAGATTTTGCTTTATTGTTAAGTGCTGTTATCAAAAAGGAAAGCAGCTTTGGAGCAGGTTTACCAGGTAGTCCATCGGCCGGCGACGGATTGATGCAGGTAGAACCAAACACACGCAATGCGTATTTATCTCAATTCAGCTCAAAATTTGGCCGTGCGTATAATCATAGCAGTGAACAAGATCAGGTATATCTGGGCGCGTTAATTTTAAATGAGAAGATTACGAAGTTTGGAAATATCTACAACGGATTATTACACTACAACGGTGGAGATAACTGGTATCCGGGAGCCACGGATTCTTATGGCCGTCCTATTCTGGCAGATCAATATGCAGATGCAGTTTATGCTACTTATAAGGGTTATGGCGGAAAGAATTAAGGTGTTACATTGATATGTAAATAACGCACATTTGGATGGTACAGCATACTTCGGACTTACTCCTGTAGCTAAAACTGTTCCTAATACGATTACTTGGAGAATTAATCTTTAATATAAATGGCCTCCTGTAAATTGGGGGCCATTTAATTAGCGTAACGAGGTTCTTTTAAACAGGTAGTGAAGAAATATTGATGTAGTTGCAATGCGGTAGCGATTTTCAAATGAAATTTGGCCGTAATTACCGTTTAACATTTGCTCCACATCGTTTTCATCTACTCTAGAATACAAGGCAATAGTTTGGTTAGTAATATTAAAAACCTGATTTAGGACCTCAATTATTCCCCGTACTCGTTCATCCTCCCCGACTTGTTCCATTCCGGTAGATAACATGACCAATAACTGTTTTAATGTAGCTAAGTCATGCCCATACTCCTGCTTATTAATTAGCTCTTCATCAATTCCGGTTATCAAACTTAACGACTGCGTTGATATATGATACTTTTTGGTAACTATTTCAAACAACCGACCGAACTCATCTTCGTCATTGTTTGGTATAACTATTTTTTTAATAGAGTCCACAGATTCACAATCCCCTTTCGGATAGTAGTAACTCTAGCCGCTTCTAATATATCTCAATTTATGGAATTAATATAAATTTTCATCAAAGGTAGTGGAATCCTCCGCTTCGCACGGTCTTCCCATAGGCTTCACAAAGTTCGCCTTCCGTAAAGTTGGGAGATGGGGATCGTGATGAAGATACATCAAAAATTGACGCACCCCTCAATATTTTACTTCCTCTTAGCAGGCGTCCACTTTTCGGAAATAATTGAATCAAAAGGCTCCGAGCCTTGTGATATGCTCCCCTTTTAGCAGACAGGTAAAAAAACCGACTGCTTGAAGGGGAGTTTTCTTTAGTCAAAATCGAATCCATTTAGTGCCGGAGCATCATATTTCAAAAAAAAACGATTTTCTGAACTTGATATGTGTCGGTTGCCGTAAGAATTATTCAAGGCATCCTGCATGTATATCAAAAAGATTAAGACCTTATATGTTTTTCATATTTTTATTGTAGATAGCCGCATGCTAACATATACAAATGCAGATTAAGGGGGACTGTTATTCAGTTTCTGCTTCATGGTTTTTATTCATTCGATATAGGTGGTCCTAAATGTTAAAAAAGTCAGCGTTTCCATTACTACTGCTCAACATGTTTCTCGCTAATCTAAGTATGGGCCTTGTCATTCCGATCATACCGGAACTTCTTGAGCAGTTTACGGCAAGCGGACAGGCCGCGGGCTATTTGGTCTCCTGCTTTGGCCTGACCCAGTTTCTATTCTCACCTCTTGCAGGTAATTTGTCAGATCGATATGGCCGTAAACCCATGATTATCATAGGTTTGATCTTGTTCGCCATCTCCAACTTGCTCGCAGCGTTCGCGGGCGATCTAACTTTATTATTCGTATCGCGATTGATTGGCGGAATAGGCTCAGCAGCCTTAATCCCGTCCATCATTGCTTATATTGCCGACATTACAGCAGATGAGCAGCGCAGCAAGGCCATGTCATGGTTAGGTGCGTCGATGACATCCGGGTTTATTATTGGACCGGGTGTCGGCGGATTGCTTGCGGAATGGGGCATTAAGATGCCCTTCTATGTATCCGCATGTGTAGGGCTGCTGGCGATGGTTTGCAGTCTATGGGGATTCCCTGAATCGCTGTCGGCGGATAATCGCCAGATGCGTAGTCAAGTGAAGGAGAAGAGCGAGAATGTATTCCGGCAAATCGTGCTTTCGGTTCGGTCTCGTTATTTTGTCCTGTTGCTCATTGTTTTCGCCATGACCTTTGGTTTAACGCATTTTGAAGCGATTTTCCCGCTTTTTGTCGTACAAGTCTACGGATTCACAACGCGTCAAATTTCTATACTGCTTACCGTATGTTCGCTCATCGGCACGTTGAATCAATTGTTGTTCACTGACCGGATCACACGACGATTCGGAGAAAAACGGATCATCGTTGCCATGTTGTTGTTATCGGCAGTATCCCTTGTATTCTTATTATTCTCAGGCCATTTTTACTATGTCATGGTAGTCACGATGTTGTTCTTTACGTTCAATAATATATTGCGCCCCACGATCAATACGCTGCTATCCAGAGTGGCCGGGGATGAACAGGGATTTGTTGCAGGGATGAATAACGCTTATACAAGTCTCGGTACGATATTTGGACCGATGCTGGCAGGTATTTTGTTTGAAGTCCACTTTAACTTGCCCTATCTGTTTGGTGGATTCGTACTGCTAGTGAGCAGCATTTTCACGGGAAGTCGATTGAGAAATATAATATCTTTTCAACGCGGCTGATGTGACTAATCCTCCACAAAAACAAGAACAGTTGTCTTTGGAGGACAGACGCGTTGGCAAAAAGCGGATTTTAAACATGGCAGATAGGATGAAGTTAAAGCATCCCATTTTGCAGTTTTTTTATGAACTACGGCTCAGTACGCTATGAAAATTACTGAATTTTAATAAAAAGAATGCCCCGGTGAGGGCATTCTTTTTTTAGGCACCAAGGAACATGTTCATGTCATCTTCCACATTGGTGATGCCGCCGATACCGAAGTTTTCCACGAGGACTTTGGCAACGTTAGGCGACAGGAATGCAGGGAGCGTAGGGCCCAGATGAATATTTTTAACGCCAAGATATAGCAGGGCAAGCAGCACGATCACCGCTTTTTGCTCATACCAGGCAATGTTATAGGCAATCGGCAAATCATTAATATCCTCAAGGCCGAATACTTCCTTCAGCTTCAATGCAATCACGACGAGGGAGTAAGAATCATTGCATTGACCAGCGTCCAGGACCCGCGGAATACCGCCGATTTCGCCTAGATCCAGTTTATTGTATTTGTATTTGGCACAGCCTGCAGTCAGGATGACTGTGTCTTTCGGAAGTTCAGCCGCAAAATCGGTGTAATAATTGCGGGATTTCATCCGTCCGTCGCAGCCGGCCATGACGAAGAAGCGGCGGATCGCCCCGGATTTCACGGCATCGACGACTTGATCGGCCACGTTCATCACAGCGGCATGAGCGAAACCGCCGATGATCTCACCCGTTTCAAGTTCCGTTGGAGCTGGGCATCCTTTCGCTTGCTCGATCAGTGTGGAGAAGTCTTTGGGAGTACCGTCTTTTCCTTCTGGAATATGGCGGACACCCGGAAACCCAGTGTTGCCTGTTGTATATATACGGTCCTTATAACTGTCTTTCGGCGGAACGATACAGTTGGTCGTCATTAATATCGGTCCGTTAAAGGCTGCGAATTCGCTATTCTGCTTCCACCAGGCATTCCCGTAATTGCCTACAAAATGCTCATATTTCTTGAATGCCGGATAATAGTGGGCAGGCAGCATTTCACTGTGCGTGTACACGTCCACGCCTGTTCCTTCCGTCTGCTTCAGCAGCTCCTCCAAATCCTTCAGATCATGGCCGCTGATGAGAATGCCGGGCCGGTTTCTTACCCCGATATTTACCTTCGTAATTTCAGGATTTCCGTAAACGGAAGTGTTCGCTTCATCAAGCATCGCCATGGCGTTTACGCCGTATTTACCGGTTTCCATCGTCAAAGCTACCAGATCCTGCACTTCAAGGCTGTCGTCAAGCGTGGCGGCAAGTGCACGGCGCATAAAACGGTTTATTTCGTTATCATCCTTCTCCAGATGAAGCGCGTGGTACATATAAGCAGCCATCCCCTTCAAGCCGTAAGTAATCAATTCGCGCAGCGAGCGGATGTCTTCATTCTTGGTCGAGAGGACACCAACCGTACGTGCCTTTTCATCAAAAGCAGCTTCGTTATCCGCTTGCCAGACGGCAGCATCAGGGAGATTGGCGGTTCCCTCCGGATATTGTTCGTTATAATAGGTGCGCACCTCTCCGCGGAGCTCTATCGCTTCCCGGATTTTTTCCACAAAAACCTCGCGGTCAAAGTTGGCGTTCGTAATTGTTGCAAACAAGGAGTCCATAATAAACAGCGATACGCGCTGTTCAAGCACCTCCGGCAGCTGGACATCCAGACTGAGAAAAGAGATACCTTTCAGCAGATAAATCAGTAAATCTTGCAGGTTTGCCACATCATGCGGTTTGCCGCATACTCCGACAATGGTGCAGCCTGTTCCTTTGGATGCTTCCTGACATTGAAAGCAGAACATGGACGGCTGATGCTGTAAGGTCTCTTGGGCGTTGTTATTCATTATTTCTCCTCCAATTTCGTGATTATTAGTCGTAAGGTCAGTAAATGATTGCCTCGCAATTGGACTGTTGAAGACAGTATACTTCGCTCCCACAACCGACATAGTGATTGCAATCACAATTTTTTAAGTAGTGAGTTTAATCACAAACCCGGTCCGTTTCTTCTTTTAAACTGGAATTAATGAACTAAGAAGAAATGAGGAGAGAACATGTCGATTTTACCTCAAGAGAATGAACTGGGATTTTTCGAGATCCGTCTCGAATCCATCGGCGGGCTTGGCGCCAATCTGGCCGGAAAAATGCTGGCCGAAGCCGGGGTTACCGGCTCCGGACTTAACGGTTCGAATTTTTCCAGCTATGGTTCGGAGAAAAAAGGGTCGCCAGTGAAGAGTTTCGTAAGGTTCTGCGATTCCGAGGTGGAAATCCGCGATCACAGTCCCATTGAGCAGCCGCATGTCGTCGGCGTATTTCATGAAGCATTGTATAAGACGATCGATGTCATAAGCGGATTACAGCCTGATGGAACGGTGCTTGTGAATACGGCGCGAGACCTTTCCGAAGTGGCCGTGGATCTGAACATGACGCAGGGAACGCTGGCCGTAGTTGATGCGCTGAAAATTTCCGTTGAGGAAAAAACCAAAGTGAATACGGCAATGCTGGGGGCTTTGTTCCGGATTTGCAGCTTCCTAAACCCGGACGATATGCGGCAGGTGATCCGCACAACATTTGAGAAAAAGCTGCCCCACCTCGTGGAAGCGAATTTGCGGACCTTTGACAGAGGATATAACGAAGTCCAGTTCCTTTCCTTGGGAGATGGCTCAGAGCTTATAGACCCAATCGCTTTCGCAAGACCGCAGCCGATCCTTGGATATGACACGCAGGAGCTGGGCGGGATTCTGAACGTTACGGCGAACAGTGTTCTGAAGGATCTTAGCGGCTCCCGGCAGGGATATTTGCCAGAGTACAAGATAGAGGACTGCATTCACTGTGCCGCCTGCGATACGGTATGTCCGGATTTCTGCATCGTGTGGGAGAAGAAACCGGATAAGCGCGGGAATATGCAGATGTTTATGAAAGGTATCGATTATCAGTATTGCAAAGGCTGCCTGAAGTGTATCGAAGCTTGTCCGACCACCGCTTTGGCTGCCATGTTAGAAGAGCCGCATTATGCGGAGCAGCACCGTGTGCCGCAATCATTTCCCTATTTAACTGCGGAGGGAGTCAGATCATGAATATGCAAATTCAAGAAACAACGGAGAACAAGCTGGCGGCCGCTCAAACGGCAGTCTTCGAATCGGGCAACGAAATGGCTGCCATGGCGGCTGCCCAGATTAACTATCACATTATGGGTTATTTTCCGATTACACCTTCTACGGAAATTGCCCAATATCTTGACATGATGCGTACACGCGGCGAACATGACATCAAGCTGATTCCAGCTGACGGCGAACATGGCTCGGCGGGGATTTGCTACGGTGCGGCCGCAGCCGGAGCACGGGTATTCAATGCTACCAGTGCGAATGGTTTCCTGTATATGATCGAACAGCTTCCTGTGCAGGCGGGCACACGTTTCCCGATGGTCATGAATTTGGTGACGCGTGCAGTCAGCGGACCGCTGGATATTCGCGGTGACCATTCGGATCTTTACTACGGTCTGAATACCGGCTGGGTGATTTTGACGGCCCGTTCACCGCAGGCAGTTTATGACATGAATATCATGGCGCTGCGAATCGCTGAACATGAAGACGTACGCCTGCCGGTCATTGTAGCTTATGACGGATTTTTCACATCGCACCAGAAACGCCGGGTACAAATATTTACGAACCGGGAAACTGTTCAGGAGTTTGTAGGGGAAAAGGCGCCTGAATATCCACATGTGCTGGACGAGAACAACCCGATCGTTGTTGGGGCTTATATGAACGGCGACGATTTGATGAATAACCACTTCCAACAGTCAAACGCCATGTACCGTGCGGGCGAGGTGTTCGAGGAAGTGGCAGAGGAATACGCAGCTTTATCCGGAAGATCCTATTCGCCGCTTGATCTGTATCGCATGGAAGATGCAGAGGTGGCTTTATTCCTGCTCAATTCGGCGGCCGAATCCTCCAAAGACGTCGTGGATCGGCTGCGGGCGAAAGGAATTAAAGCGGGCATAATCAGCCCGAATATTCTCCGGCCGTTCCCGGCAAGAGAAATCCGCGAGGCGTTGACACGTGTCAAAGCGCTACTGGTTGGCGAACGTGCCGATTCTTACGGTGCGCACGGGGCCAATCTGACCCATGAGGTCAAAGCGGCCCTGCAGGAAATCCGTGGTCCGCAGCCTATTGTGCTGTCCCGCATATTTGGTCTTGGCGGGAAAGACTATTACGCGGATGACGCAGAAGCTTTTTTTGCCTTGACGATCGAGGCCATGGAGCTCGGTTATGCCAAAATGCCGTTTGATTATTACGGTCAAACACGGGGAGATGAGCAGCAAAGGCTGCAGCCAGTCATTGCCCCGATGAATGGAGACAGCTTTAAATCTGGCCTGATTACCGTAAAGGTAGATGAAGAGACAAGCAAACTATCCGTTAAAGTGCCGCCGATGCGGGCGCTTGCCGCGAAACCGAAACGGTTTGCTTCCGGTCACGGAGCCTGCCCGGGCTGCGGTATTTTCCCGGCGCTGGAGCTCTTTTTCAAAGGGATTGAAGGCAATGTCGTTACTTTATTCCATACCGGCTGCGCTTATATCACAACAACGGGTTATCCATATAACTCGCATAAGCAGAGCTTCATTCATAATTTGTTCCAGAACGGACCGGCTACTTTATCCGGCACGGTAGAAGCGTTCCTTGAGAAGAAACGTCGCGGGGAAATCGAGGTTCCTGAGGACTTCACTTTTGTGATGGTGACCGGCGACGGCGGCATGGACATCGGGATGGGTTCGGCCATCGGGACGGCGCTGCGGGGCCATAATCTGATCATTCTGGAATATGATAATGAAGGCTATATGAACACCGGTGCACAGCTTTCGTATTCTACACCATTAGGACACATGACCAGTACGTCGGGTGTCGGCAAACAGCAGCAGGGCAAAGCGTTCCATCACAAAGATACAGTGCAAATGATGGCGGCGGCACATATTCCGTACGTATTCACGGGGACAGAAGCATTTCCGCAGGATCTTGTGAAAAAGGCGGCAAAAGCGCAGTGGTACGCCCAGAATGTAGGTACCGTCTACGGCAAGCTGCTGATCACATGCCCGCTGAACTGGAAATCGAGCGACAAGGATGGGGAGAACATCGTCCGCGCGGCCGTGAATTCAAACTTCTTCCCACTGTATGAAGTAGAGCAGGGAGAAACGAATATTACGTACGATCCTGAAGCGAAGAAAAAACAGGTGCCGCTCAGCGACTGGCTGAAATATATGGGCAAATCAAGACATCTGCTCAAGGAAGAAAACAAAGAAATGCTTGGCGAATTTGAAAAAGAAGTGGAGCGGCGCTGGTCGATTCTGAAAGCGAAACACGAGAACCCGCTGCTATAAAATATTCAATTCAGCATACTAGGATTTACAGCAACCGGAGCGGGCATTGTCCCGCTTCTTTTTTTGTTTATAAATTATGATTAGGGGCCTTGACCGGATGTGCGGAACGCAATTTGAGTCTAGCCTCATCGAGCAAATGGCTATGGAGAACTATAACCTAAGAGGTGCTTTTTAAGTTATAATAATTAAAAATTCATGAAAAAACGGTGGGAGGGTTGATCATGCAGAGATCCTGGTACAAGCGTCTATTGCTCTCCTATATGCCCATTTTTGTTATTGTGATTACCTTTATATTTTTTGTTTTCTTTCAGCTGTTCAGCGAACAGAGCCGCCGGGAGGCGCTTAACGCCAATAAATCGCTTTCCTTGCAAGCGATGCGTATGGTGGACACCTCTCTGAAGGTGATCGACAATATGATCGTTCTTGAGAGCATCAATAGCAAGGCTTTGAACGATTTTTTTGAATCTTCTGCCGTGAGCGATCCATATATTAATATCCAAGCTGTTAAGAAGCTCAAGGAGATCATTAATTATTATCCCTTGATCGATTCGATTTATCTGGTGAGGAATTCGGACGACTATGTGCTCAGCGATGCCACGAATGGATACATAAGTACATATCCGGACCATGAATTTATCGAGCAATATCAAGTATCGAAAACGCCGAAATGGACAGGCGCTAGAAATTTTGAACAATTTACAATGAAAGGCGGCAAACAGGTGGTCAGCCTGGTCAGAGGATCGCCTTATATGAAAAACGATTTTGGCATGATCGTCGTCAATGTGAGCGCGGAATCTTTGAACAAGCTTACCCAAGAGATGCTGGATTCCAAGATGAGCTTCATTCAGGCCCAGGATGCTTCCGGAAATCATCTGTTCGGCACCTCGATGGATCGTCCGCCATCCCAAGTCAATTCCCAGTATGTATCAAGCTATACGAATTGGAAATATGGCAGCGGTTTGTTGAACAATAGTTTTGTAAGCGCTATCTCTTATTTGTATAACCTTTGGTTTATCATCGGTCTTGGCATGATTGCCATCGGCTTCCTATGGATGATTTATGTTTCCAGGCGCAACTCCAAGCCCATTGAGGCAATCGCCGCCCGATTCAGCAGCTATTCGCTTCCGGTGGTGAGCGGAGGTCGGGGGAAGGGGAAGCTGGATGAATTTGCTTTTATCGAATCCGCCTTTGACAACATACTGGAACAATTCAAGGAATATCAGGAGAAATACCGTGAGGATCTCCATGTCAGAACCCGGTATATGTTCCGTCAACTGATCGAAGGGGACTCTCGTCTGTCTATTTCCGAATGGAAATCTGAAGCGGTTCGGCTGAATTTGCCGCTGCCGCTGGATCGATATCGTATCCTCATCCTTGAAATCGATAAGTATGGCGATTTCTGCCGGGACTATTCCAAAGCCGATCAAGATCTGCTTAAATTCACCCTGCGGACGGTCGTGGATGAGATCGCTTTGAAAAAGGACTGCCGGCTGTGGTCGGAATGGACGTCACCTTCCAATCTGTCCATTATGCTGTTTGAAGAACGGGATCAGGACAAGTTCGAGGAGGCCGTACTGGTCCCGGTTGCAGAACAAATCCTTGCATGGACGCACCAAAACTTGAAATTTACGATTACGATTGGCATAGGCAGATGCACAGATCAGATTGGCGATATTCCGCACTCTTATAAAGATGCGATGCAAGCCTTAAAGTATAAAATCGTGCTCGGTGAAAACCGGCTGATCCGGAGCGAGGATATTTCGAGTCATGGCATCGTCGAGGTTTATACGCATTTGGGAGAAATCCGCTCAATCATCCAGTCCTTCAGAATGCTGAAAGAGCATTGGAGCGACGACTACGATCAATGGTTTGAACAGCTGAAGAACAGCTTCCTGACCAATGATGAAATATTCAGCCTGATGAATTACCTTATTTATTATATCGGCCGCGAAATATCGGGACTGGGCAAGGAAATTTACAACAAGTGGATACAGGAGGGATTGCCGAAGCTGACAGTAAAGGTAGACAATTCTTACTCCTTGGAGCAGCTGAGACAGGAAATCAAACAAGTGCTGACGGATCATTATGAACAGATGAAGCAGATTCAGGATGGAAACCAATACTCCAATATGATCAGAAACATATGCAGCCTAATTGAGCGCGATTATGCCAATCCGGATCTTTCCCTTGAAATGCTGGGGGAACAGTATCAGCTGAACGCCAAATATGTAAGTAAATTGTTTAAGGAAAACACCGGACAAAGGTTCATTGATTTCCTGATCGATATTCGAATGAAGGAAGCGAAGCGGCTGCTGACGGAAACGGACTATTCCGTTCAGGAGATTGCAGAGCGGGTCGGATACGCCCATGCCATTTCGTTTACCCGCGTTTTCAAGAGGACGGCTGGAGTTACTCCGGGTGAATACCGGAATAACCGGAAGGCACAGCAGCGTGGAGAAAATGATTCAGTAGTAGAAAACGGTTAAGGCGGCGATTATGCATCGTCGTCTTTTTTGATTGGAAATGTACCCATTTTTAAGGCGGTCCGCTCGCCTCCAGTAAACCTTGATGCGTTTTTACGAGGAGACCTTGGCGAAAACGGTTAGCTGTTTTTATTTTTGTTTCTTGTGCCCGGATGACATTGTTGTATACACTCGGTTTACATCGCAAGGACCTGAAAGTAGGAATGGACGAAAGGAGTTAACCAGCATGCCGAGACTGAACTCTAGGCTTCAAACCGAACCAAGCCTGGACCAGAAACATCCCCTACAGTTGAAAGCGCTGCCAGAAGGGGGAAGAGGAATGTCAAGAAGAAAACAAATTAAGCGTCATTGGCAGCTGTATCTCGTTCTGCTACTGCCCGTTCTTTATTTGATCATTTTCAAATACGTACCGATGGCCGGTATTGTAATCGCATTCAAAAATTATAACGTCATCAAGGGAATCTGGGGAAGCGACTGGGTCGGACTGAAATATTTCCACCAGTTCTTCGATTCGCCGAACTTCTGGCTCTACATTAAAAACACACTTGGCATCAGTTTCTATGGATTGATCGTAGGCTTTCCAGCACCTATCCTTTTGGCACTCGCGCTGAACGAAATTCGCAACGGGCTATTCAAGAAGACGGTGCAGATGGTATCTTATGCCCCATATTTTATTTCTACAGTCATCATGGTTTCGATCATTGTCGTCAATCTGACGCCAAACGTTGGGATGATCAGCAAATTTTTTGAGATGCTTGGTATGAGTAATACGAATTTTATGGGCATTCCGGGTCTGTTTAAGTCCATTTACGTCTGGTCGGATGTCTGGCAGTTTACAGGATACGGAGCGATTATTTACATTGCAGCGCTGTCCGGCGTCAACCCGGAGCTGTACGAATCGGCCAAAGTGGACGGCGCGTCCCGCATCCAAAAGATTCTGAACATCGATATCCCGAGCCTCATTCCCGTATCGGTCATTCTGCTCATTCTCAATCTAGGCAACATCATGAAACTAGGCTTTGAAAAAATATACCTGATGCAAAATCCGCTTAACTTAAGCACGTCAGAAGTCATATCCACTTATGTGTACAAGGTTGGTTTGCTGGGATCCAGCTTCAGTTTCTCGACGGCAATCGGTCTCTTCAACTCGGTCATTAACCTTATACTGCTGGTGTCCGTCAATTACATCGCCAGAAAGCTGTCGAACAGCAGCTTGTGGTAGGGATATCCCGCTTTTCGAAAAAACAAAACCAACTCCGGAAAGAGAGGAGACTTTATGTTCAATAAAACGGCTATACGTGAATCGAAAGGCGATCGCCTCTTCATGTTCTTGATCTATCTGTTCTTGTCATTGGTTCTTATTGCTGTAGCTGTACCACTGATCTACATTGTAAGCTCGTCCTTCAGTTCGCCTCAAGCAGTCGTAACGGGCAAAGTTTGGCTGTTTCCCGTAGATTTTACGCTGGACGGCTACAAGGCGGTGTTCAATAATCCGCAAATCGGCGTCGGCTATCTGAACTCCCTCTTTTACACCGTCGTCGGCACGATCATTAATGTAACACTAACGATTATGCTAGCTTATCCGCTGGCGAAGAAGACGCTTTACGGCCGTAATTTCTTCATGGTTCTGCTGGTGATCACGATGATGTTTGAAGGAGGACTGATTCCTTATTATCTCGTCGTCAAAAATCTCCATCTGCTGGATACGCGCTGGGCCATGATATTGCCGGGGGCGCTTGGGGTATTCCAGGTCATCGTCGCAAGGACGTTTTTCCAAACCACGATTCCCGATGAATTGGCAGAAGCCGCGGAGCTGGACGGATGCAGTGACATCCGGTTCATATTCAGCATCGTCCTGCCGTTGTCCAAACCCATTATTGCGGTCATGACGTTGATGTATGCGGTCGGCCATTGGAATGCTTATTTTGATGCACTGATCTTTTTAAGAAAGCCTGACTTGTTTCCGCTTCAAATCATTCTCCGCAATATTCTAATCCTGAATACAGTCGATGCTTCCATGATGGCGGATGTGAGCCAGATGCAGGCACAGCAGGGGCTTAAGGATTTGCTGAAATACTCCTTGATTGTTGTTGCCAGCGTGCCGGTGCTCGTCATATATCCTTTCGTCCAGAAACATTTTGTCAAAGGCGTCATGATCGGCTCGCTGAAGGGCTGATCATGAAGAGCGATAATGGCATCAAGGAGGTGAGGCTGTACATTATTCAGATACGGCAAAAGCTCGTGGCGGCACAGGAAAGGGGCCAAGCGCCCGAAATACTGATGATAAGTGGGGGGAATATTCAATGGAAAAGAGCATGAAAAAGAAAACCTGGCTAGGCTTCATCAGCTGCCTGATGGCTTGCATGCTGCTGCTTAGCGCCTGCAGCGGCACCAAATCGGCCGATTCCGGCGATCAGGCAAACGGCAAAACAGCAGATGAAGATTTGTTTACGCCTGTCGGTTCCTATCCGATCGTGAAGGAGCCTATGACCATTAAAATGTTCGCACCTCAATACGCGTCGATCGAAAACATGGATACCAACCTATTTACCAAACATCTTGAAGAGAAGACGAACATCAATATCGCTTGGGACCTTGTACCGGACAATGCTTTGAACGACCGCAAGCAGCTCATGCTGGCCGGCGGCGATTATCCTGAAGTCATTCTCCAAGGGAATTTGACCAAGGAAGAGCAAATGAAGTATGGGTCGCAGGGCGTGTTTATCCCTCTGAATGATTTGATAGACCAATATGCACCCAATATCAAGAAAGCGATGGAGGATATCCCTTACATGAAATCCTCCATCACGACTCCGGACGGCAACATCTATGCATTGCCGCAGGTCAATGAATGCTACCATTGTGACAATGCGCTCAAAATGTGGATCAATAAAAAATGGCTCGATAAAGTGGGACTGCCTGTTCCAACGACAACTGACGAATTTTATACTGTACTGAAAGCGTTCAAAGAGAAGGATCCGAACGGCAACGGCAAACAAGATGAACTCCCGCTGACAGGCTCGGATGAAATGTGGGCAGGCAACGTCTCCGCCTTCCTGATGAACTCGTTTATCCTTGATGATTACGTTGACAAGGGTTCGGGTACGTTCCTCCGCGTCATCGATGGCAAAGTTGATTTTACGGCAAACAAAGAAGAGTGGAAGCAAGGCCTCCTTTATCTGAATCAATTGTACAAAGAGGGATTAATTGATCCCGCAGCCTTTACCCAGAATGCGGATGCGATTCAACAAATGGCCAACCGCGAACCGGACAATATTATGGGTACGCTTTCAACTGCATTAATTAGTTATGCTTACAGCATGGATGATAAGGCGCCGCGTCATAAAGATTATGTTGCCCTGCCTCCGCTAAAAGGCCCGAATGGTGTGCAGCAGACGCTGAATTTTGCGGGAATCGCTGTCTCACAATTTGCGATTACGAATAAAGCGACGAGCGAGCAGCAGATTGCCGCCATCCGGTTAGCGGATTATCTGTATACGGAAGAAGCGATCCTATTGCAGGAATATGGCCCTGAAGGCAAAGGGTGGCGGAAAGCTGAATCCGGAGAAAAGGGTATGGATGGAAAGCAGGCTAAATATACAGCTACTCCTATCCCCGACAAAAAGCCGACGCATAATGACGGTTGGGAGCAGATCGGTCCATCACTGAGAACCTACGCTTATCGCGCGTCCTGGACAGCTCCTCAGGATCCGCTCGCTCCCGATGGATACGGTACCCGTCTGAATCAAGTTTCCAAGGAATATGAACCGTACCAATCCAAGGAGCAATATCCAACAGGACTGTTCATCGCGCTTGAAGATGCAGAGCTCGTTGCACAGATCAAGACAACGCTTGTCGACTACGTAAAATCCAATATGGCGCAGTTTATTACAGGCTCTAAAGATATTAATAAAGAATGGGACTCTTATGTGCAAGGGCTGGAAGGAATGCAGCTTAGCCAGTACCTGGAAATCTATCAAAAGGCATTAGATGCGAGAAAATAATGCAGAAAGCAGGTGTATGATTCAATGAATGAACTTGCAAAGCCATCTCCACAGCAGCTGGCATGGCAGGATATGGAGATGGGCATGTTTTGCCATTTCGGTATGAATACGTTTTGCGATCAGGAATGGGGAGACGGGACGGATTCAGCGGAAATCTTCAATCCGGAGCAGCTTGATGCCCGGCAGTGGGCTAGAACCGCAAAACGCGCGGGCTTCAAATATCTGGTATTGACCGCAAAGCATCATGATGGATTCTGTCTGTGGCCAACGAAAACGACCGATTACTCCGTGAAGTCCAGCCCGTGGAGGGACGGTAAAGGGGATGTCGTCCGGGAAGTTGCCGATGCCTGCAGAGAGGAAGGGCTTCAGTTTGGGCTGTATCTGTCCCCCTGGGACCGACATGAACCTTGCTATCCGGATAAAGAGGCTTATGACGATTTTTACGCGGAGCAATTAACGGAGCTTCTGACCGGATATGGACCGCTGGTCGAAGTATGGTTCGACGGAGCCGGTTCCCAAGGCAGGGAATACGATTGGAACAGAATCATCGGTCTGGTGGATCAATACCAGCCGGATGCAATGGTCTTTAATATGGGACGCCCGACCATCCGCTGGGTAGGGAATGAAGACGGCGTCGCCCCTTATCCGTGCTGGAATACGGCCACTACGGCGAAGGAGAGTATGTTCACCAGCGATATGATGACCTGGATGGAAGGAACCCCGGGCTGGGTACCGGCTGAATGCGATGTTCCGATCCGCAAGCTTCACTGGTTTTGGCATCCTGACGATGAAGCAAGCTTAAGAAGCCTGGAGGAAGTACTGGATATTTATTACCGCTCGGTCGGCCATGGCGCTACGCTGCTCTTAAATATATCCCCGGACAACCGCGGGCTGCTGCCTGAAGTGGATGTGAAGCGTGTCATCGAATTCGGAGATGAAATCCGCCGCAGATTCGGGCAGCCGGTTGGCCAAACGAGTGGAGAAGGAAGCGAGCTGCTTCTGAAGCTGGAGCATAGCCAGCCAGTAAATCACGTAATCATCATGGAGGACATAACCCATGGGGAGCGTGTGCGTGAATACGTGCTTGAAGCATACAGCCAAGGCGAATGGAAAGAGCTTGTACGTGGAAGTGCGATTGGGCATAAAAAAATCGACCAGTTCGACACCGTCGAAACCGATCAATTGCGTGTCAGAATCCTTTCCAGTGTGGAGAAACCTTTGATCCGAAATTTGGCTGCATATCACGTGGAATGATTTTCATAAGTGAAATTAGTAACCAAAAACAGACTGCCGCGGCAGTCTGTTTTTCGTATTTAGTACTTTGTATCCATTTCTTAAACGGAAGCTTAGAAAATACGGTCTGGGTATCTTGATTCTACGCGCTAATCACGTTACCGCAATAGTCGCATTCCTTCTCATCGTTAGCATACACGATGATCCTGGCTCCGCAGCTCGGGCATTCCATGGATCTAGGTCCGCGCCCCCGATCCTCGCTTTCATCGTATTCGTCGTCTTCATACGCCTCATCACCATATTCGTCAACATATTCTTCATTGTAATCATCATCATATGCTTCATGATACTCTTCGGGCTCAAGGTCGAGGATGCCATTTTGGATTCGGCCGAAGGGCAGCATGTGCTCTGTGATCATAAAATCCAAGTCTCGAATGACGTGATTGGGAGATTGTTTCGTCGCTACGGCGATATGATCAATCTCTTTGATTCTTCTGTTTATAACAAGGTGGTAATACTGGTGCAATAATAAGCTGAATTTGCGATCTGCCCGGCTGCCCAATATGAAAAAAGCGATAGCCGGAATTAGAAGTATTACTCCATATAGCCAGGCAGAATCCCAGAAAAGTTGAACATCCTCAGGGTTGTTGAGGTCAAAAGCTAAAATAAATAATCCCATGATTAAAATATAAGTATAAACCCAAAGCCATCCAATCAGTCGATGATTTCTTCCCTTGCGAGAGTGATGAACATGAGTCGTAAGTACACGGAATAATGTCATCAAGAGACCGACGGGATATAATGTGAAGGCGAGTGTTAAAATGACACGGTCGAACCTGGAATATTTCGATTTATAAGGTAAATAATCTTCCATCCTTAGTACTCCTTTTCATACGGTGCTATCTGGTTCTAATATACTATCATTGTATACGATTTATGGTCTTTGTTGTTGCATTATTTGGAAAAATACGGTGCGGACATAAGAGGAACGGCAGACAAGGAAGCCTTGATGAGCTGTCTAAACGAACCTAAGAAGCAGATATTCCATTCAATATGTGGGACATGTTATGGGTTGTTTTTTGGCAGGGGTTTATTCATGCTTTGCGTAAGGACACTCGTGACTTCAGTCATGAGAGGAATTGCGTTTTTTTCCTCCTTAGAATCATCGCAAATGCTCCTTCTTTCTCAAAAAACAAACAACTACTTTGGACTAGAACAAATGTTTGGTATAATGGTAAATATAAACGTTACGTCCCTGTTCCTACTTCGATCCTCACGGAAAGGATGGGTGAGATCTGTTGAAGCTAACGGTTACCGCCAAAATCAAAATTTTACCTTCACCAGAGCAGAAAGAGTTGTTGTTCCAGACACTCCATGCCTATCGGATGGCCAGCCAATTTGTATCGAGGCTCGTCTTTGATGAGAAGGTGCTCCACCAACAGAAGCTGCATCTCTTGACGTATCGCAAGCTTCGTGCCGATTTCGGGCTTCGCTCTCAAATGGCGCAATCGGTGATGAAGACGGTCATTGCCCGCTATAAGTCCATTCAAGGAAATGGGCATCCCTGGACTCTTGTACGATTCAAGAAGCCGGAACTCGATTTGGTCTGGAACCGCGATTACTCCATGCGAAACCCAATGTTTTCAGTCAATACCTTATCCGGGAGGATCAAGGTCCCCTTTGAAAGCAAAGGCATGGAACATTATTTGGATGGAACATGGACATTCGGTACAGCCAAACTGGTGCATAAGCGCGGAAAGTTCTTCTTGCATATCCCCGTGACCCAACCTGTTGACGAACCGTCCGTGCATGACATCGAAAGAATCGTCGGTGTAGATATGGGGATCAACTTTATCGCCGTCAGCTATGATTCGCGGGGAACAACCGCATTCTTCCACGGCAGAAGGGTCAAGAACCAGCGTTCAAAGTACAAGCGGCTTCGCAAGCGGCTGCAACAGGTTGGAACAGCTTCCGCCCGCAGAGCGATCAAGCGTATCGGACAGCGAGAAAACCGTTATATGACCGATGTCAACCATCGGATATCGAAGGCACTCGTTGACCGGTACGGAGCGAATACCTTATTCGTTGTGGAAGATCTAACGGGCATTCGCCATGTGACAGAACGTGTTCGCATCCGGGATCGATACGAGAGCGTGTCATGGTCGTTTTACCAACTTCGTCAGATGATCGAGTACAAAGGGATTCGTTCAGGCGCCAAGGTGATCGCAGCGAATCCGGAGTACACGTCTCAGAAGTGCCCGAAGTGCCTGCGTACAAACAAAGCGAACCGCGACAGGAAAAAGCACCACTTCTGTTGCAGAGAGTGCGGCTACGGCTCTAATGATGATCGAATTGGAGCCATGAATCTTCAGCGCATTGGAATGAAGTACATCGCTGAAGTGGCTGTGTAGGTATACCTGTACAGCCAGGCAGCAGTCAACCTGCCTATCGTAACGCCATGTTAAGGAAGGAGGCCTAACCCGCCGCTCTCACTTCCGGGCAGTTACAAGCTCGCGACTTCAGTCATGAGTTGTTGACACTGAATAAGATGTGCAGATTGATACCGCGCCCCTCAGGGTTTGAAAACATAGGAGGAACCATGTCCTGGAGCAAATTGAAGCAACAGCTGGAGAGTTTTCTCAGTCCTGCATTAGCTGGAAGAGTTGAATATCGCGCCACCGGTTATCGTTATTTACCTGATAAAGCAGGGCTTTGTTATATTTCGGTAGATAAAAAGAACGTACTCAATATGAGTGATAAAACCAGCTCCATCAGATGGTATCAGACGGAGCTGGAAATTAAGAATGATCCCAATATCCAAATTCCGATCAGCGATGATGAATTGGAAGCCGTCAGAAAGGAAACGAAAGGGACCGTTCCAGAGGATCGTCTAAACGTAATTGCAAGAAACAGAAAAGTATCCGTACTCGCAAAGGAGCTTTTGTCAGCACAGGCTGCATTAAGTAAATCCAATTTTGTCGCTACAGCGAATAAGTTCTTATCTACTTCTATAGAAGAAAGCATAGAGAGCGATGATATCTTATTGAATATTCTAGCTTTGGCAGACAGACGAGTTGGCAAAAAGCGGATTTTAAACATGGCAGATAGGATGAAGCTAAAGCATCCGATTGTGCAATATTTTTATGAACTGCGGCGCAGTGCGTGATGAGCATAAATAATTTTTGTTGAAAGAATCATATTGCACTTGTGGAAGAGAGGGAATTTCATGTCTGAACAAACAAAGTCGGAAAGAGTTCATCAGGTATTTGAAAAGATATCGGATCAATACGACTCGATGAACTCGGTCATCACTTTTAGGAGACATATCGCATGGCGCCATGATGTTATGAAACGGATGAATGTGAAAGAAGGTAGTAAAGCTCTTGATGTGTGCACTGGAACCGGGGATTGGGCGATTGCTTTAGCAAATGCTGTTGGAACGCATGGAGAAGTCATTGGATTAGATTTTAGCCAAAACATGCTCAAAATAGCCCAAGATAAGCAAGAGCAACAAGTTTTAAAGCAGCTCACCCTTATCCAGGGAAATGCCATGGAGCTTCCTTTTGAAGATGATTCATTTGATTATGTAACCATTGGTTTTGGTTTAAGAAATGTACCCGATTATTCAACCGTGTTGCGGGAGATGTATCGAGTAACTAAACCAGGCGGACAAGTCGTTTGTTTAGAAACATCCCAACCCACATTAATCGGTTATAGACAAGCTTCCCTCTTTTATGTTCGCTATATCATGCCCTTGCTTGGAAAGTTTATTGCCAAAAGTTATGATGAATACTCATGGTTACAAGAATCAGCTCGTCATTTCCCCAATAAAAATGTACTGAAACAAATGTTTTTGGAAGCGGGATTTTCCAAAGTAGATGTAAAAAGCTATAGTGGCGGTGTCGCGGCAATGCATATGGCGATAAAATAAATAATAGCAAGGAGGGGCCACGCCCCTCTTTTTTATTGGGGGTATGCACCTCTCTGGAATATGATATATTCATTAAAGTGTCTACGATTAACATATACTGCTGTTTGATATACATTGCTTAAATATGCTATAAGTGAAGAAAAAGCAAGAGCATGAACAAGATCAAGAACAGGTTGGACTTACTATTTCGGGATAAAGATTTGTCCTGGTATGTATAGAGGGGTATTGGATATGACAGATAATTTTTGGCGTGATTTACCACGACCTTTTTTTATACTGGCGCCCATGGAAGATGTGACGGATGTTGTGTTTCGTCATGTTGTAAGTGAAGCAGCCAGACCGGATGTGTTTTTTACGGAGTTTGCGAATACAGAGAGCTATTGTCACCCAGAGGGGAACCACAGTGTGCGCGGACGTTTGACTTTTACAGAGGATGAACAGCCCATGGTAGCCCATATCTGGGGAGATAAGCCGGAATACTTTCGTCAAATGAGTATCGGCATGGCGAAAGAAGGGTTTAAAGGCATCGATATTAATATGGGTTGTCCTGTAGCGAATGTAGCGGAGAATGGGAAGGGAAGCGGGCTGATCTGCCGTCCCGACATTGCAGCGGAACTTATCCAGGCCGCCAAAGCCGGGGGACTGCCCGTCAGTGTAAAAACAAGGCTCGGTTTTAGTAGCGTAGACGAATGGCGCGACTGGTTAACCCATATTCTGAAACAAGACATTGTGAATCTGTCCATTCATCTGCGGACAAGAGATGAGATGAGTAAAGTAGACGCTCATTGGGAACTGATTCCGGAGATTAAGAAACTTCGTGATGAGGTGGCACCAGACACACTTCTAACCATTAACGGGGATATTCCTGACCGTCAGACCGGACTCCAGCTCGCTGAACAATATGGAGTGGACGGCATTATGATTGGACGTGGTATTTTTCATAATCCGTTTGCCTTTGAGAAGGAGCCAAAGGATCATAGCAGTGAGGAATTGCTTGATCTGCTGCGGCTGCATCTGGATCTCCATGATCAATATTCAGTACAGGAGCCACGCTCCTTCAGACCCCTTGCCCGCTTCTTCAAAATCTATGTCCGTGGATTCCGAGGGGCAAGCGAACTCCGAAATAACTTAATGAACGCAAAATCAACAAGTGAAGTACGTGCGTTGCTTGATGAATTTGGAAGCAAGGATCATGATGAGGCAGAGGAACACGGAAACTAAATGGATAGGCTGGAGAAACAACAGCGCTTCAGGAGAACAAATAACATTTTTAGAAAACATGGCCGAATTGGCTGTGTTTTTTCTTTTGGAAAATCTCAGCACTCCTTCTAGCTATAGCTTTTAGCTATAACTAGTTATGTTCTTTTGGTATGTCTTCTAACCCCGCTCGTCGTGATATGATCATCGTATACAACGAGGGGGTTATTTACATGACTGATAAGTTCCAGATCGTAGGAAGTTTGTTGCGGCCCGAAGAGCTGCTGAAATATAAAACGCAAATTGAACATCGTGATGATATCCAGTATCCGTTCTATGAGAATTTTGAAGGGTATGCTGAGTGCGAGACAGAGGCGATCAAACAGGTTGTGAAAAAGGAAATCGAGCATAACCTGTCGATTATTACGGACGGTGAATTCTCCAAATCGATGTGGCATCTGGATTTTGTATGGGGCTTTGGCGGAGTTGAGCGTTATATCGCGGACCATGGCTACTTTTTCCGGGATGTGGACGGAACCTCGAAATATGAAACACGCAAAGATATTGGGCTGCGCATTACTGGCAAACTGAGTGGAAAGAATCATCACTTCATTAAGCTGTTCAAACAGCTTCAAGATACGGCTGGCGATCAGCAAACGAAACTTTGCGTACCGTCTCCTTCCCATATCTTCGGTGAACTTTCCTGGTCGGATAACATTGGCGGCACGGATGCTGTTTATCAGAACAAACAGGAGCTCAAAGCGGGCCTTGTAAGCGCGTATAAGGAATTTGTGGAGGAATTCGCTGCGGCAGGCGGCAAAATCTTGCAATTCGATGATTGCTTGTGGGAGTTGTTTGCAGACGACAACCCGAACTCTCCGTTTACAGGGGAGCATATTAATCAAGCGGAAGTACAGGGTCTTGCCACCGAATTTATTGATATAAACAATACAGTGATTGACTTCGGTCATAGCCTGGGCTTGAAAATGTGGACACACAACTGCCGCGGCAACTATGATTCCCGTAACATGGGCGGTGGATCTTATGCGAAAATCGCCAACTTGTTCCTGAAGCAATTGAAATATGATCGCTTCTTCCTCGAGTGGGATGATGATCGTGCGGGTTCGATTGAAGCACTGGAGGTTTTCAAGGACAGACCGGAAACGGAGATTGTTCTGGGCTTGCTGTCTTCCAAAACAAATACGCTTGATGATGAAGGACGCGTCATCCGTCTGCTTGACGAAGCATCCAAAATCATTGATAAGGATCGTCTGCTGCTCTCACATCAATGCGGCTTTGCCTCCTGTGATGGCGGTAACGAACTAAGCGAAGCCGAGCAATGGGCGAAGATTGATCAAGGCCAGAAGCTTGCGAAGCAATATTGGGGTAGCTAGATAATAAAACGAGATATTTATATAAACGGCGACCTTTTCCCGGAATTCAATCAGGGGAGAGGTCGCCGTGTTTTTTTGAATGGTCTTCTTGTATATCTTGTATTATCCTTTTTTTGTTACCAAATCTCTACTCTTTGCTAAGCTGGGGATTGCCTTGGGTTTGGCAGAAGGACTTGTCCCTTTCGATTTCTCCATTTTGGAGAACAAGTTCATCAATTTATCTTTATAGATATATCCGAGTACGAAACCAATAACGGCAATGACGGATATGATAATGGCGATGCTGTATTGTTGCATATGAATCGTGGACCCTACCGCGGCAGAGGCAATAATCCATGGCAGACGACCAACCAGAAGTATCGTGAAGAATCTTAAAGAACTCATGGATGTAAGAGCGGCAACAAATACGAGCATGTCTTTCGGCAAACCGGGAATCACGAAAAAGATAAACAAAAAGGCAGAGAACTTCTTCTCATTATGAATAAACGACATCCACTTATAGTCTTTCTTTTGCAGCAATCGCGCAATAAAATTGCGACCGATAAAACGAGTGAAATAAAAAGCAATCGCTGAGCCCAATACCAAGCCTACTGTAGTATAGAATGACCCAAGCGTAACCCCATAGATATATCCGCCTGCAACCTGTACCACTTCTCCCGGAATAGGCGCAACCACGATCTGAAGTATCTGGAATAAAATAAACATCACCGGACCCCAATGTCCCGTTGAATGAATATACGCTCTGAAATTGTCCATGGACGACATGACTTTAATAATGGCAGGAGAATAATAGACCAGTAAACCAATGGACAAAATCGTTAACAGACCCAACAGTATTTTCATAACTGTTTTTCTCGAAAGTTGTGGCATAGCTGATGACTCCTTTGCGTTATGACCTTTGCTGATTACAGTATAAAACGAAAATATGAAGAGTCACCTACATAACTTCTGAAGAATTCTTAAGGCGATTGTATCTGCTGGTAGTGGCTGCTAACGCATATTATACTGAAATTGGACGGAGGGATCGGATGAGCAAGCAAATTTTAATTGCTGACGATAACAGTGAGATTCGTGAAATTGTAAAGATTTTGTTAGAGAGCGAGAATTATGAAGTCATTGAAGCGGTAGATGGTCAGGACGCAATTGATAAAGTGAATGAAGAGACGGATCTCATTATCTTGGATATGATGATGCCGAATAAATCGGGGCTGAAGGCGTGTCTGGAGATTCGTGAAAAAACAAGTGCTCCGATCCTGTTTCTCACAGCTAAAACGCAGGATTCGGACAAACAATTGGCCTTCTCCTCCGGGAGTGATGATTTTTTGTCCAAACCCTTTTCCTATACAGAACTCGTTGCAAGGGTAAAGGCATTGCTTCGAAGGTATTATGTGTATCGTGGCAAGGAGAAGAGGGAAGAAACGGACCAAATCATCATGGAGGATCTTACGGTCCATCAGGATTCCAAGACTGTTTTTGTTGGGGAGAAGGAAGTGGCTTTAACCGAAATTGAATACCAGATCTTGTTGTTGCTAGCGAAGAAACGGCGAAAGGTATTTTCGGCGGAAAACATATATGAGAGTGTCTGGGGGCAGCCCTACTTTTATACGTGCAATAACACGGTTATGGTTCACATTCGCAATTTGAGAAGCAAGCTGGAGGACGACCCACAGAACCCTAAATATGTGAAGACCGTTTGGGGGAAGGGGTACAAAATTGAATAGATTGCTAATGGGGAAAAAGCTGAAGATCAAATTGGTGCTGGCGGTTATGATTTCTTTAGTCATTTCCATAAGTACACTCGTTATTTTACAAGTTGTTGGTGAGACAGTACTGGATAATTACTTAAGCAAATCCACTTTTGTAGAGAACAGGCAGCAAGATGCGCTTGATCGATTCAAAACATTTGTGAATAGCCAGAACGTGTCAACCTCTGATCATGAGCGATTGTCCGAATGGGTAAGTGAGGAACGATACTTAAATCTGTATATTTTTGCAAAAGATAAATTGATCTATTCCTCCAATACCGGGATTGATTCTGCCATCAATGAAGAGCTTTTAACCCAATTGGTACCATCGAAAATACCCATCAAGACGATTAGTTTCGCGGATCAGGATGCCCAGATATATCTGGTCGGCTTTTATGAGTATCAATATTACACCCTCATTCTGATTATTGGTATTTTCGTCGCGGCTGTTGTGTTCATTGTTTCCTTTCTACTCTTTATTAACAGGAAAACATCATATATTGGCAGGCTTGAACAAGAGATTAAGATACTCGAAGGTGGAAATTTGGATTATTCGATTACGATATCGGGAAAGGATGAACTGTCGTCTTTGGCCCAAAGTATTGATGAGATGAGAAAATCATTTATTGAGCGGCTCGGCAGCGAGGAGAGGGTGAGGATAGCCAATCGTGAATTGATCACGGCAATTTCCCATGACCTCCGTACCCCGCTTACGATTCTGTTGGGATATATGGACATTATAGAACTCAACAAATATAAGACGCAGGAGGATTTATTGCAGTATATTCATAACAGCAGGGAGAAAGCTTATCAGATCAAGGCACTGTCGGACAAACTATTCGAATATTTTACGGTATCCTCTGCTGCGGAAGAAGAGGAAGTGGAATTTGAAATCTATGAGGGCAGAGCGCTTATCGATCAACTCATTGATGAACAACTGGTCGTTTTGGATGATATCGATGTTCAGATTCAGGCCAATGCTAATCACGAGAAATTTCTGCTGGAAATCAATCTGGTCGCCATTCGCCGTGTATTCGATAACATATTTTCAAATATTCGAAAATACGCCGATCCATCAGAGCCCGTTCAGATCAGGGTCTGCTTGAAGCAGCAATGGGTCTTTCTTGTTGTAGAGAATAAGATTAAACGTGTCGGCAAAAAGAAAGATAGCAACGAAATCGGGCTCGTTAGTTGTCAGAAAATGATACAGCAGCACAACGGAACGTTGACGGTATCTCAGGAAAAAGATATCTTTTCGCTACAAATCACGCTGCCAATCATCTTAAATAAAGCGGGATAGAGCAGCGGGAATGCAGATGAGGCTCACTTCCATACAGTATGGAGTTGATTCATCTCACTTCATGACCATCCAACTATCCCCCGGCTGTGGCCATAGCACGACAAACAAGAAGTTATATACTTCCAGGAGAGCTTGTGTAAATCGGTTACGTAGAAATTATAATCAGTTATAAGGACATGAGGGGAGAGGAAATGTTGACATATAACCATGATCTGATGAAAAAAGAGCAATTGCTCATCGAGCTGGATTCGCTGGGTTATTCGGACAGGATGAAGCGGATGGCGCTTCTGGGGCGCCAGCATACAGGAGATGCGGATTATTCCGCACTGCTCATATCTTTGCTCGAAAGCGGCACCGCCTATGAGGCGCATCTGGCTTTGACCGGTGCCGACGTAGTGCATGATGCTCATGCCGTTTTATTTGCCCTGAAGCATTCGAAGGCAGGAGTTAGGGGCCGGGCAGCTGGATTACTGCCAGAAGTGGTGACAGATCCGGACTTTTCGATTGAATCCGAAATCGCCCTGATGTCGTATCATTGCCGCCGCCAATTGCTGCGGAGCATCTTGAATACATATCGTCAGGATTGGGCGGAACGGCTGCTGCCGCTCGTGCTTGACCGGTGGGGCGCACAGGAAGCTTCCTTATTGTTGACCGTGTGCAGCGAAGAGACGGTTCGCAGCAGGCTTCCGGAGCTGGGGTATGCCCTGCAGAATTGGCGGCTCCTAACGAAGCACTATCCCGATCTGGTTGCAGCATATTTCAAGAATGCTATGCAGAACGCAACGCATCGGGAAAAGGTCAATATATGGTGGACACTCTCATCGGCGATTGAAGTATTGAGTGTTACAAGACCCGCAATCGTGTTGGAATGTGCGCTTACTCTTGGGCCGACGGATAAGATTCATCCTGTACTCAAGCAGCAATTGGGCATTCTGATTCAGGCCAGCCCTGAGGGCGTATTCGAACTGCTGACACGTGAGGAGACACGGGAATATCTTTTGAATCATGGCGTTCCTGCAGGCGTGTTGAAGAAGAGAAAATGGTTCACCACAGCGCAGTGGACCACGCTGACTACCTTGCTCGCAGATCAGCCTGTGCATGTAGCTAAGGTGCTGGATACCCTTGCGCCGTCTTGTCGCGAAGCGATGTTTGATGCCGCTTATAAGGAAGACGAGCGGAAGACACGCATTTTCCCTATGCCGCTGTTGGATGTACTACCACACCGACTGCGCGACAAGGAAGCTGCCCGCATGCTGGAACTTCGCGACATTCGTGATCATCAGGATGACATGCTCGAAACAACGGCGCGCCGTTTCATTGTTAACGCCAGGGAGAAGCTGGAGCAAGCCGTCCAGGTGTCTAAAGCGGATGAGCGTGCTGCGGCCTATGCCCACCTTGTTCGGAGTACAGCTCTATCCCGAAGCGGAATGGATGAGACGCTGCGTTTCCTGACTCGAATCAAGAACGACCAGGATCCGGTGCGCTGGCAAGTTATGGTCGAGCTCTCAAACTGTCCTGCTCCCATGTTTAAGGAAGAGCATGTGAACGATCTGACTGTGCTGGTGGATAGCGTGGTGGAAGCCAGGGACACTTCGTACGGGACAAGGTCCGCCACGGAGAAACTGGCTTTTGCCATACTGCGTGAACATGCATTGGAGCCGAAGGGCGAGCTGTTCAAGTTCGCTTTGAGAACGTTTGGAAGATTGACGATGCGGGATGGTCAGTTTGCGCTCTTCTCGATGGATTGGGATAGCATACCAAGTTCTGCACTGGAAGCGTTGTTCGATGAGATTTATGCCTTTGGTGTAGAAGCGAACAAACGCGAAAACGTAAGTGTGGTTCTGCGTATGGCTGATTTGTTCGGAAAAGCCGTGGATCGATTGCCGAAGCTTCAGTTTCTGCTGGAGGAACTGTTGAAGGCTAAAACGGTATCGCCGCAGGCGGTTCATTATTGGCTGGCACCGTATGGAACCCGGGATGCGAGGGTTAGAGAACTGCTGGACAGAGACCCATCCTTCATCTCATTCCACGACGTATTTATGCATCTGCATCTGAAGCGTCAGGAGTGGCTTACCCCGTTCATCTCGGGAAAAATCATCAAAGGCAAGCATTTATCGGGAAAAACGATTTATGTTGTGCCCGCCTATAATGGATTTCATCGGTGGCTGCCGCGTCAGCAAAAGGCATTAGCTTCCCTCTTGGAACGGGTGGCATTGGATGCCAAACGGAGTTTCCATGAACGTGCGGCGGCGATGCGGAGCTTGGCCGTCATGCCGGATTATCGCTCCGATCAACTGGAGGTCCTGCTGCAGGATGAGGAAGTGCATGTCGTCGAGGCAGCGCTTTACGCCTATTCGTTATGGGAAGAGCCGGAGAAGGCACTTCCTGTATTGCTGGGCAACCTGGATGGAGACCGTGCTCGGGTCGCCATGTACTCGATCCCCAGATGTTTGCGCAGGGTGAGCCCGGTCTTGTTGACGTCCATGCTGTCGGACCTGCTGAATCGGGAGAAATTGAAAATCACGGTCAGAAAAGAAGCCATCCGCCTGCTTGGAGCTTATAAAAGCAGTGAGAGCATGGCGCTTCTCATCCGTGAATACGAGAAACCGAATGTACACAAAGACGTGATGATCGCCATAGGTCACGCTGCCAGACAATGGCTCGATGATGAACGCAGCTGGACCCTGATGAGTGCCATGGCAGCTTCCCCGCAGCGTGATATCGCAAGAAGCCTGCTTAACCAGTACGCTGGTGGACTTCCGGTGGAGGCTCGGCCAAGGTATTTGCAATTGATTATCGAGATCGCAGGCCATGCCGATCCAGTTGTGGCAAGAGAGGCTTTCCAAGCCATGAGCCGTTGGGTGAATGGAAGCGAGGATAAGGTAGCCGCTTCCGCCAATAGAGCGATTCTTGATATGGAGGACAATGCCAGATGGAAGGCGGCGATGGATACGCTCATTGTGGCATGCCGTGACGGAAAGGTGAATGATCGGGTCATCGGCGTTTGCACACAGTTGGCTAACACGGAGACGAAGGTTGAATGGAATGCTGCCCCGGAGAGAGATCTTCCAGAGCGGCAGCGCCTGGTGGCATTGATTGACAAGTTGACCTCTTTGCCTCCCAATGCAAGATGGGTGCTCGTTCCTTTATATACGGGTATGATCGATGCTCTTAAATCCAAAGAAACCCTGAGATCAGCCGTGATCAAGTTATATTTAGCGATGGTTGAATGGAAACAGGCGGATCAGGCTGCCTTGCATTTGGACCCTGTGATTCAAATGGTGGACACCTATCCGCATCTGTTGGATTACGCCTACAGACAGATCGCTCGGGTAGCAAATGCCAGCCAGGCGTATTGGAGACCGGAGGCGATTCTGGACCTGGTGGACCATTTGAGAGATCGGCAGCCGTTTGCGGCCCAGTATATCGGGCTTTCTTTGCTGAAGGTTGCGGGAACGTACCTTTTGTGGAACCAGGCTTGTACCGACCGTTTGAGAGCGTACCGGAATCATGAGCATGAGGCGATTCGTCTGGCTGCACTGGATATTTGGACCGTGCTTGAATGAGGGGAGCGAGGGCGATGCTATATTTAACTAACTTCAAACTCTCTTCCTCCATTTCCAGTAACCCGAATATATATCCCGATCATGTGTTCAGGCACATGGCAGGGGAAGTTCTGCTGTTTGATCGAATCACGGTATTATACGGCAGTAATGGCTCCGGCAAATCCTCCTTGCTGAATCTAATCGCCAACAAATTGGGAATTGCGGGCGCTGAGCGAATGACAAGCTATGGTCACAACGTGTACGCGCAGCGGTTTATCGAGGAGAGCAGCTACCAACTCGGGCATGATGACCAGGAGCATCCCCTATATAAGCTTCCCGACGGGAGCCGGTACATCAAGTCAGAGGATCTATTGTATGAAATCAAGAAAATACAGCAGGAAAGCGTGCTTCGCGAAGGGTTGCTGCATGAGCAGTTCGTTCAGGGAAAGAGCAAGGCCGAGGTAGAAGAGCTGGAGCAGTCGTATGAGTTCAAAAAGAAGATGGATATCATTCAATTCGCTCAGGAGAAATATTCGAACGGGGAGACGTCGATGCAGTTTTTTGAGGAATATTTGCTTCCCGGGCAACTGTATTTACTGGATGAACCGGAAACGTCGCTTTCTCCGGCGAATCAAATCATGCTGGCCGAGCAAATGAACGATCTGGCGCGTTATTTTGACAGTCAATTCATTATTGCTACGCATTCTCCTTTTGTTCTGGGTACGCTTCATGCGAAGATCTACAATCTCGATGCCAAGATTTTGCAAACGGCAGAATGGTTTGAACTCGACAATGTACAATTCTTTTACCGGTTTTTTCATAAACATCAAAGGTTGTTTGAATGAATAGGTTCGAGTATCCGGAAGAGGTATCCTTTGAGTAAGGATATCTCTTTTTGATATGGGTTCCCACAAGGGTATGTACTCGACTCAGGTATTCAAATATGCAACAATAGAGGATCAGGCGCACAGGGGAATTGACCCTAGGTACAGCAAGGCAAGCCGCAAGATCGCTTACCAATTTGCGTTCCAATAATTTATACTATATAAGCTAGAATATATCTAAGGAGCTGCCGAATCCGATATGAACAAAAAAGAAGTCGCCAATATACGCAAGCAATTTAAGCTGGATCACGATTTAATGAATATTTACGATATTCTCAATGTCTATATTACGAAGGAAACGAATGAAATCTATCATTGGGAGCGCCTGCCGTTCGAGCTGGTGGATCGGGAGAAGCAAGAGTTATACATGGGTAATTTCAAAAAACTGCTGACCGGCGAACTGGATCAAAAATTGTTCGAATTGAGGTTTCAGGAAGCAGCGGAAGAACCGGCGCAGGTCATGCTTCACCAAGCGCTCGTGTCGGGTGATCCGGAAGAATGGCAGGACTTGATGCTGATGCTGGTGGATAGAATGCTGAAGGATGCCCAGTATGAGCGGGATATGGTGGTCACGTTCGTGCGGGGACAGTATTATATGCCGACCAAGGCGAGAAACGATGAAGCGGAAGAGAGCGAGAAGAACGAGGTGTTCGCCCATCCGTTCATTTTATGCAGCGTGAATTCTACGGAGAAACAACGGAAGACGCTCTTGTTCGATTATGTGGAGCGGGAGTTCAAGTACAATATCATAGTAGATCCGATTATCAAGTTAAGTACGCCGGAGCAAGGATTCCTGTACCCTAGCGTGACGGACAATTATTCCGATGTGAATCGTATTTTGTATTGTACGGGAAAATCGAATTTTCCGGATCCGCATTTTGTCGAACAGGTCTTGAACGGAGAAAGATCCGTGACGGCACTTGAAGAGCGAGCGATCTTCGAAGATATCGTCAAGGAAGTGGCCGGCGAACAGCTCGATTCAGCCACCATTGCCCAGGTGTACGAAGAAATCAACCGGGTGATCGAAATTAATGAAGAGACGAAGGAGGAAGAACCTCCGAAGCTGGATTATAAAGATCTGGAGCGCGTACTGAATGCAAGCGGCGTAGAGGACGTGACGACCGAGAAGGTGGAGCGGGCATTTGAAACCATCGTGGACAACAAGAACTATGAAATGAAAGCAACCAGCGTCATGCCGAAGTATACTTCCAAATCCATTAAGATCGAAACCAAGGTAGCTACGATTTCGGTTAGCCCGCAGGATTTAAGGTATGTCAAACAGGTGAATTTCCAAGGTAAACGCTGCATCATGATTGAAGTCGATGAAGATGTCGCGATTGAAGGGTTTACGCTAGCTTCAGAGACGCTTTTAAGTTAAATCAGTTCCATTTCAGATAAGATCAGGTATCGTACGCAGGAACAGACCGCTATCCCACAGTTGGATGGCGGTCTTTTTGTTTTTTTTTACTTTTTGGAAAATTTCGTCCGGATTCAGCAATGGAATTCCCTTAGCCAGTCGCTAAAGGGAAATCCTTCTTGAGGCTGATGATGGAATACATCGCGTGTCGGGTGTCTCTTGTACCGTAAGGTGTAATGATAAGATTAAACGCATCAAGGCCAACTGAAAATCCAATACGGGGAGATGTAAGAAGTGACAACGTTAATCGAATTCAAAAACGTAACCAAGGCCTATTCAATCGGCGAGGTGACGATTCAAGCCCTTGCGGGCGTTGACTTCTCCATATTAGAGGGGGAATTCGTCGTGATTCTAGGGGCCAGCGGGGCGGGGAAAAGCACGATTTTGAACATTCTCGGCGGGATGGATACCGCTACCTCGGGACAAGTGTTTGTTGGAGATCAAGAGATTACAGGATGGAGCGAGAAGAGATTAACCGAATATCGAGGCGAGAAGGTTGGCTTTGTATTTCAATTCTATAACCTGATTCCGAATTTGAATGCGCTGGAGAACGTGGAATTTGCAACAGAGGTATGTAAGGACCATCTGGACGCCCGTGATATTTTACATAAGGTTGGACTAACGGATCGTTTGAAGAACTTCCCTTCCCAGCTCTCTGGCGGTGAACAGCAAAGAGTTGCGATCGCAAGAGCGGTTGCCAAGAATCCCGCGCTTCTGCTCTGCGACGAACCCACCGGTGCTCTGGATTATGTGACAGGAAAATCGGTATTAAAGCTTCTTCAAGATTTGAACAAGGAAACGAAGACATCCGTCGTACTGGTCACCCATAACTCGGCCATCGCGCCGATGGCGGATAAAGTGATCCGCGTCAAGAGCGGGAAGATCGAGAGCATCACGATCAATGAGCACAAACAAAGCATTGAAGGGATCGAGTGGTGATGAAGATTTTATCGTTGAAATTATTAAGGGACATGAAACAGTCGGTAGGACAATTCATAGCCATTGTTTTGGTTATCGCGGTGGGAGCTTTTTTCTACACGGGGCTGGTTACCTTGAGCGACAATCTTAGCGCCTATACGAAGGGGTATTTTCAAGAACATAATCTAAGCGATTTGAACGTCTATTACGGTGAAATTTCCGCAGAGGATGTTGCGGATTTACGGAGCATTGAAGGCATTCATCATATTGAAGGGCGTTATACCGTCCAGGCCGAACAGGCTTTTGAAGATGATAAAGCTACATTAACGGTGCATTCGATCCCCGTACCGAATGCAATCAACACGTCCAGGATGATGGAGGGCAGGATGCCAGAAGAGCCTAATGAGATCCTGTTGGACTCCCACTATGCCGAGGCGCATCATTACCGTATCGGTGATTCCATCCGCATACGTGTGAATGACAAGGATATGACGTTCACGATCAGCGGCTTGAACGAGAATGTGGAGCATGCCAAGAAGAACGAAACCCAGGACCATCAAGTTTATGGAATCGCTTATATCCCCGAAGAGACCATTCCTGAAATCACAGGCGGCATGTTTTACAATGAGGTCATGATTGATGCCCAGGATGGTTACGATATTGACCAGTTAGGCCAAGCCATTGAGGCACATTCCCAGTCGCTCCCTTATGTAAGTCAGGTTAGTAAAGAGCGGACCTTCAACTATTCCCAGACCCAGCAAACGATTCATAATAATAAGCTGATGAGCAGGGTGATCCCGATCGTGCTCTTTTTGATTGAAGCGGTGATCCTGTTTCTGATCATGTCAAGGGTTATCGATTCTCAGCGAAATCAAGTGGGCATTATGAAGGCATTAGGGGTGAAAAAAAGAAGCATCATGCTGCATTACATGGGCTACCCTGTGCTGGCGAGTGTCATCGGCTCCATCCTGGGCTTTGCCATAGCCGCCGCCCTGTTCATTCCACTCATTACAACGTCGATTGGAAGATCCTACTCCTTGCCTGACCTGACGTTCACCCTTTCGTTCTTTACACTCCTACCTCCAATGATCTGCTCCAGTGCGTTTGGCATGCTGTCCTGCTATTTAAGTGGCAGAGCGATATTGCAAGAACGTGCTGCCCAGGCGATGCGTCCGAAACCGCCGAAGAAAATGAAGAAGCTGCTCATCGAGAACATTCCGGGGATGTGGAGTCGGCTGCCTTACAGCTACAAGATCATTCTAAGAAATATCTTCTTAAATAAACAAAAAGCATTCGCGAGCTCCGTTGGCGTTGTGGTCAGTACGGTTTTGTTGATCAGCGCTTTTGGCACGCAGACGGCCCTACTCAAAGTAGCTAGCCAGATTGAAGAGGTAAATACGTATGATTTACGAGTCGATTATTCGATGGGATCGTTCCCGGATCAGGCAGCACTGCCCTCCGGCATTGCAGACCATTATGGGTTGTCCACCTACCCGGTGGAATTCATCCAAGGGGAAAACAAAGAAAACGCTGCGCTCGTGGTTACGGAGCAGGATAATGAGTTGATTCGCTTTTATGATGAAAAAGGCAATCGGCTATCGTTAGAGGAACATGGCGTGCTGGTACCGAAATCTTACGCGGATCAGTATCATATTGCTGAAGGGGATACGATTCAGATTCAATTTACGGCACCGGAGTTTAACCAAACCATCGTCGATATGAGGGTTCTGGATATATCCACACAGTATTCGAATCCGTCGTTCTACAGCACACCAAGCTATATAAAGAGTTTGGGGATCGACTACGATCCTTCTTCGCTGTTAGTGAGCGTACATAGCGCTGCAGATCTGGCGGACGTTCGCAGCTTCTTTGAACAAGATCCACAGGTAGATGCCATTGCGGACAAGAATGATCTCAAGAAATCAGCGCAATATATGCTGAAGCAAAACAGCTTTATCTTCATCATGTTTATCGTCTGCGCCGTCATTCTGTCCTTCGGCGCCATCTATACGATCTCTTCCATCAACATTTACGAAAGGAATCGTGAGCTTGCCACCCTGAAAGTCTTAGGCTATCCCAAACGTAAAATCAATCGGTTGATCTTCTCTGAGAACATGCTATTAACCGCTTTTGCGGTCATTGTCGCTCTGCCGATCAGCGGTTATGTCTATTCCATCATCATCAATGCGCTATCGAGTACCCATCAGCAAATCCCGGATCAATTAAACCTAGTGATCCTGCTGGCATCTGTTGTGCTGGCGTTCTTCCTGACCCTTCTCTCCAACCTCATGCTTCGGAAAAAAGTGACGCGGATTCATATGATAGAGTCGTTGAAGGGTGTGGAGTGAGGTTTTTTTCATAAGGAGGACCAAGTACCCTATGACTTCCAAAAATATCGGAAGCAAGGTATAAAATCAGGGGATTGGTAGAGCGTCAGCATTTATTGAGAGAAAGCGCCATGCCTTTTTTCATGAGGCGTGGCGCTTTAATAACTTTTTAGCAGCGATAAGTTTGAAATATGACATTCTCAATAATCATCGCTTTAGGGCCTGTACGCAAACCTATTTCAGCCATATCCTTAATGCCGTTCTTTATACGTATCCTTGTCTTCGTGGATGCCTCTGCAATTCGTCGAACGCATTCAAAACTGTCGATTGACAAGGAAGCAGTTCCATTGGGACCCGCGCCTGGCGCGGGTTATTTTAATGTCGACTAAAGAATGTCTTATCGTCGTTAATTAACGAAACTCGATGGCTCAATGAAGACATTTAAAGGCAGCGAACTTTTTCTTAGAACGCATAGTGTAGGTGTTTTAAATAAAAAGTGCAGGATTTATCCTTGGATGATCCGGGCCTTGCGCGCATCATCGTGCAAGCTTACAAGCGTGTAAGTTAATTGTCATCTAAATCAATGGTACCAACCTGGCTGCTCCTCTAAAATACTCCCTAGATAGGATTATTTTTAAGGGGGAGTTGGCGTGAGGTTTTTTGAAATGCTGCTATTCTTTTCGAGTGCGTGTTTGTTGGCATTCCAGTTCATAGTCAATCAGCGTATCCGAAGACCAGCTTTGCTCCTGACAAGCGGAGCAGGCTCCATTTTTTTAGTGATCCATTTGCTTGTCGAAGGATACAGGGTTCAGCTATTATTTTTATACGGATTTACGCTCCTGATGCTTATTCTTTCACTGATAGACGCTTTCAAAACACCGGCAGTCGTTCAGACTGCTTCGCGAATCCGTAGGGTGCTGGGCCGCCTTTTTATCGGGTTTGGGTTAATCGCAACGGGATGCTTCCTCTATGTGTTTCCCGTATTCAACTTTCCGGAGCCAACTGGCGAGCTGAAGGTAAGTACACAAGTCTTTCATTTCATTGATTCAAGCCGGGAGGAGACATTTGGCACAACCACGACAGGCAAGAGGGAATTGATGGTTCAGGTATGGTATCCGGCCCAAGCTGGCTCCAGCAAGTATGCTCCCTTTATTCCCGATACCCGGATTTTACGTTATATGGCTGCGAACTATGGCCTTCCCGGGTTTACTTTTCAACACTTGAAGTACGTATCCAGTCATGCTTATTCGGGGGCCGAAGTCTCTCCAGCACAGACTTCATACCCGCTGATCCTTGCGAATCCCGGCTTCGGCTCTTCCAGGTTCCTCCATACGTCGCAAGCCGAAAATCTCGCGAGTCACGGATATATCGTGGCCGTGATCGACCACACCTTCAATACATTTGCAACAGAGTTTCCAGACGGTCGAATCACGACCAGCACAACCAACGACTTATTTTCGCCCGACCACGATTATCGGACCGAAAGCGGAAATCGCGACAAATTGGGAAAAGTTTTAACAGATGATGTGGGTTTTGCGCTGGACCAGTTTGAGCTTATCCAATCGGGGCAGATTCCAAGTCGTTTTAAAGGGAAGATTGATCTCAAGCATGTCGGGGTGTTTGGTCATTCCATCGGCGGAGCGACGGCCTATGACGCTTCTTACGATCCGCGAATCACGGCTGGAATAGACTTGGACGGAGGGCTTTACCGACTGCGTGACAGAGAGGGTCTGCAAAAGCCGTTTTTATTCATCCACTCGGAAAGCGAATTTGAACAATTAAAAATGGTGAGGGATAACCGAGTTTACACGGATGCAGAGCTTGACCGTATGGGCTCAACAAGAGAGTGGATGGATCAAGTAACGGAAGATAAAAAGCTGGAGCTTAAACGGATGCGCGAAACGGTCGGTGAAGGGGGACAAGTCCTTTATATTGAAAATACGGAGCATTTGAATTTTACCGATGTCCAGTTCATTTCACCTATTTTCAAAATACTGGGCATCACAGGGAAAATTGCACCTGAAAGAGCGAGCTCCGTTATTAATGCCTATATGCTGGATTTCTTCGACATGTATCTGAAAAATCAAGGTGGAAACTTAATGAAAGGACCGGATAGCCGCTTTCCCGAGATGAAGTTCGCAACCCCGCTATTATAAATTATGGAACAAGCTGCCGATTTCGACATGCTCCCTTATTAAGTAAACAGGTTTAAATAAACCGTTTCTTAAAGGGGAGTTTGACCAAGATTCATGCCGTGGTCGATGCACTGGGAAATCCGCTACGCTTCGAATTAACAGCTGGACAGGCACACGTTTTTTGTGGCGTGCAGTGAGATCCGAAGACTTGGAAGGACAGGGCCAGTATATTTTGGAAGGGTATATTATGCTGGTGGGAAACGCTATGGTCGATTGGTCGATTTTGCTTGCGAACCTGTGGAGTCACTGGTTGAAGCCCCGGTTGGGAGCGGAACGGTGTACAATGCAAATAAAGGAGTATCCTGGTACGAGCTTTGGCTGGATGAGAACCTAAGAACACACACTATCTTCACATCTTAGTTGATAATATATTTACAAGGGATAAATACCTTTTTGACTTCTAATTCAAGGATTACTTCTATACATTGCAATGATGAAAGGGGGAGCCCATGATCAAGAGCTTACCGCATGAAGTGAGTGTCGCGATACAACCTCATGAACCCTATAACGTTATCTACTGGATGTTATGTGATCGGAGCATAGATGGCGAAGGCTACGCACACACCTACATAATTCTAAGCAAGGAAAAGTTGCTTGTTGTATCTTACCCAGGAGATACAGCGAATGTAGAGTCCATTGATATCGACAATATTGAAACCGTATTCACCGTCAATTTAATCGCCTCCGGTATCATTGTTCTACAAGAGGATGAGGAGCGGGTCATAGGAGCATTTACGAATGGACAGATGGGGAGCGCTGCCAAGTTTGTCTCGATCTTTACTAAGATTAAGCAGAAAGAAGACATTAGCGATGAAGAGGTTGTAGATCGCCAGGAGAACATCACTTGTCCGAAATGTGGAATGAGATATCCCGAAGAAGGCAGGCCAATTTGCCCGAAATGTATGAAGAAGCATGCCATATTCTCTAGGCTGCTTAGATTTGCTGGACAGTATAAACTTCTGATGTTTTTCATTGTTCTATTTATGCTGCTCAATTCGGCTACAGGTCTTGCCATACCCTATCTGCAAGGTACGGTGTTGTTCGACCAAGCACTTGGGAATACCGGAGACTTCGCTGGACGAATTGGTCTCGTGATCCTTCTCATTTTCGTTTTTCGGACGATTTCCTTATTGTTCGGGATCCTATTTAGCACGATAAATGCCAGATTGGCGGCGAATGTAGTATTTGATTTGAAGGCAAGCGTGTTCGCTGCGATGCAGCGGTTATCGCTTAGTTTTTTTCAGAAAAAACAAACCGGTCAGCTTATGACAAGGGTTAGCAATGATGCGCAAGAACTGCAGTATTTTTTCGTAGATGGCATTTCTTACTTTATCGTCAATGCCATGAATATCATCGGTATTACAACCATTATGTTGATTATGGACTGGAAACTCACATTGATCTGCTTCATCCCGATTCCATTTGTCTTGCTGCTGATACGATGGGTGTTCCCTAAGCTATGGCGGTTGTCCTGGCGGAGACATCGACGTGTGAGCATGCTCAACGCCATGATCAGTGATACGATACAGGGTACGCGAGTTGTGAAAGCATTCGGGAAAGAACGTCAAGAGCTTGAGCGTTTCCAGAGAGCGAATTCATCCTACTCAGACTCGGAACAGTCCTTTAACCTGATGAGCAGTACAATCTTCCCGATATTAACGATCCTTACTCAATTTGGGGGCATCTTAATCTGGGCTTTTGGTGGTTGGAGGGTGATGCAGGGTAGTCTCTCGTTCGGTGAAATCATGACTTTTATAAGTTATATTTACATGCTGTATGGTCCACTACAGTTTATGAATAACATTGTCAATTGGTGGTCCAGTTGTATGAGTGCGGCGCAGCGCATTTTTGAAATACAGGATGCCGTCTCCGATGTTGTAGAAAAGGAGGATGCGATTCCTATAGAGCGCTTGAATGGCGATATTCGCCTTTCCCATGTCACCTTCGGTTATGAACCGAACAAGCTGATACTGAAAGATGTGTCAATGCATGCAAAACCAGGCCAGATGATCGGTGTCGTGGGACGCTCGGGTGCCGGTAAATCCACACTCGTGAATCTGATTTCTCGCCTATATGATGTTACAGATGGTGAAATCGTGATAGACGGAGTTAACGTAAAAGATTTCCAAATCGACACGATGCGCAAAAACATCGGGATTGTGTCGCAAGAGCTATATGTGTTTATGGGAACAATCGCCGAGAATATTGCTTACGCTGATCCTGAATGCTCGCTGGATGACATCATTAACGCTGCTCGAATTGCGAATGCGCATGATTTCATTGAAAAGCTGCCCGATGGTTATGACACGATCGTTGGTACTGGAGGTCATATTCTGTCTGGTGGAGAGAAGCAAAGAATATCCATCGCACGGGCGGTTCTGCATAATCCCCAAATTTTAATCCTGGATGAAGCAACGGCATCACTGGATACGGAGACGGAACTTCAAATACAAGAAGCGCTTGAAACGTTAATCCGAGGTAGAACAACGATAGCGATCGCACATCGGTTGTCTACATTAAGAAATGCGGATTACTTACTGGTTATGGATGGAGGCAAGGTTGTTGAAGAAGGGACACATGAACAATTAATGATGATAAAAGGCGTATACCATGGCTTAGTACAAAAGCATGATGAAGCGCTGAGCATGAGAAGGGTGGGTTAATCTTTTAATGCAAATCACGGAACCTAATCAATCCGATTTGTCTGTCTCAGCGAGTATGAATTATTTAACGGCTGATAACACAGTGTTTACGAAAACGGAAGGCCAAATGCTTATGGTTCAAGTGAATGATGAGAAATATCCGGCGGTATATTTGCACTGCTCTTTCCCACACACCAATAGAAGAGAATATATATCGGTTCGCACAGGTGAGAATAAAGAAATTGGCATCATCAAGTCTTTGGATGAAGATTTTCCGAAGGATACCGTTAGCCTGCTTGAGGAGCAAATAAAAATGAGATATTTTGCTCCTGAGATCACGAAACTGATCAGAATTAAAGAAGAATTCGGGTACTCCTACTGGGAGACGGAAACCGTGTCCGGGAGTGTTCGGTTTACGGTTCGTAGCGGCGGAGGGAATGTGAAGCTCGTAACCGATCGCAAGCTGTTAATTATCGATGTGGATGGGAACCGATTCGTCATCGAGGATATCAAGCATTTAAGCGAGAAGGAATATCGACTGGTAGAAATGTATATATAGGGGAGGCTGCGATGAACCTTCAATTTAAGCTATCAGAGCAAGATCTTCTAGCTGTTCAGCAAGCCTTAGGAGAAAATATTACGTATTGCGTCCCCGTAGATTTATCGTTTGACAGCCGTAGGACGGATGGTTATTTTGTGATTGGGGAGACCAAGTGGGTCCACGTAGACAATGGGACAGTTACCGAAACCTGTGCAATTCATGAGGCACATGATTATAAGGTTGTTCCTTTAATCGGAAATGTGATCATGGAGGCGACGCATATGAAGACCCCGAGGATCATCATCCGGTGCACGATGCAGCATGCGGCAAGGCTCTCTTACATTGCTCAAATTCTGAATTACATGGCTTCGAACAGTAAGATCCGGATATACAACAATGAGAGCGAGAATGTATGTTCACAATGCGGCGGCTACCTTGTTAAAGGTACTAGGTTATGTCCGAAGTGTATGAATAAAGGAGCTGCCTTTAAGAAACTCTGGGATGTTTCGAAGTCACATTGGAAAATATTGATCACGGCACTCGCCGTTCTATTAATCATGTCGGCTGTTACGCTAACAGGCCCTTATTTTCAAAAAATACTTGTGAACTCGGCTTTGCAGCCGCCAGACGGCGTAAACCCAAGTACGCGGATATTTCTAATGGCTCTCGCTGGAATTGCATTTGGTTTAGTAGCAGGAGAGTTGTTAGGGGTATTAAGGGGTAGGATTATGGCCCGTGTAAGTTCAAGAATTGCAGCGGATCTGCGTAATCTTGTCTTTGAGAAGATTCAAAGCTTGTCGCTTGGATTCTTAACCTCGCAGCGTGCTGGCGATATCATGAACCGAATTAATTCTGATACAGATCGCATCCGGAATTTGATTCAAGAAGTATTTTCGATGGCTATTTATCAAATCATCATGCTGGCCGCTGTGAGTTTCCTGCTATTTCACACAGACTGGCAGCTTGCCCTTATTATTATTTTGCCGGCGCCGATCGTTGTTTATATTCAATATTTTGTTTGGAAAGTCGTGCTTAAAAAGCTCTTTCGCAAACAGTGGCGGGTTCATGATAAAGCCAATTCATTCCTGCATGATGTGCTGAGCGGGATTCGAGTGGTTAAAGCATTTGGTAAAGAGGAGCGGGAGATTAAGCGGTTCAGAGCATATCACCGGGAGTATGCCTTAGCTACAATCCGGAGTGAAAAAGTATACAGTTATTTATCGCCCATTTCCCATTACTTGATCCAGATTGGACAATATTTTGTATTGCTAGTAGGCTGTAATATGATTCTGGGCGGGAGGCTGTCCCTTGGTGAATTAGTTCAGTTTACTGGTTACGCAGCCATGATCTATGGTCCGCTTGGATGGTTAATGAATATGCCTAGATGGATCGCTAACGCCCTCATTTCTGTAGAGCGTGTATTCTCGGTCATTGATGAACAGCCGGAGATCACCGACACGGAGAAGTCCACGAAGCACAAGATTGATGGGACGATAAGTTTTAAGAATGTTACCTTCGGATACCAATCCTATGAACCCGTGCTCAAGTCCATCGATGTTGATATCAAGAAGGGGGAAATGATAGGACTCGTTGGTCACTCGGGATCAGGAAAGTCTACGTTTATCAATCTCATCTCCCGCTTCTATGATGTCAATGAAGGAACGATAAGCATCGACGGTGTGGATATTAGAGATATCAAGCAGGAAGATTTACGTTCTCAAATCGGGGTTGTGCTGCAGGAGACATTTTTGTTCAGTGGAACGATAATGAATAATATCAAGTATTCAAAACCAGAGGCAACGATGGAAGAAGTGATACAGGCTGCAAAAATTGCCAATGCACATCATTTTATTAGCCAGTTCCCAGACGGTTATGATACCAAACTGGAGGAGAACGGAAATAATATTTCAGGTGGTGAAAGACAGCGGCTTGCCATTGCTAGAGCCGTGTTGAACAATCCTAGAATTCTAATATTGGATGAAGCAACGGCTTCGCTAGACATCGAGACAGAATCGGAAATCCAAGAAGCGCTGCAGCGTGTCACCAAGAACCGGACAACAATTGCGATAGCACATCGATTGGCCACATTGAAAAATGCGGATCGACTTCTTGTACTGAATAAAGGAGTTATTGCAGAAATCGGGACCCATGAAGAATTGATCGAGAAGCAAGGAATATATTACAAGCTGGTAACTGCGCAGCGAAACATGTCTAAGACCCAAACCGAACGGGTATTGGAGCCCACCTTACATACTTGATGCATTCGGATAATGAAAGCCGGAGGATAGCGGCCTTGATCCCAAATGATAGAACCTATCCCGACCTTTGTCGGGATGGTTTTTTTATCCAAAGGGGGAGTCCGGTCATAAACGCTTGAAATATTCACACGAAACACACATGATAATCACTGGATATTCACACCGGATTATGAATTTTTTGATACATTATATCTAATCCATTCATCTGACATATCCAAAGGAGGGGAACGCGTCACTAAAAGTATATTCTGTACGATTTAGTGTAAGGGCTTACATGGCGAGTCTACAATTCGAATGGGGGCATATTATGAAAAAGTTCAAAAAACTACGGTTTATGTTACTTATTTCTACGTTCCTTGTTTCAATCTTACTCTCTGCATGCGTAAGTCCAAACAGTGATGAAGTCAAATCAGATGAGAATAAGACAGAAGATGTAACCGATTCAGGTGAGCAAGTGACGATAAAATTTATGACACCTTGGGGTGCGGAAGAAGTTAAAAGCCGACTCTCGGATGCACTGGAGGCAAAATACCCGAATATTAAAATTGAACATATCGGTGCATTTGCATCTGCTGAGAAAATCCAGGAAGCCAATGCCGCGAATAATTCACCAGATATTATGCTCGTAACCGACCCGTTCGTGACATTAGATGAGTTAGAAATGACCTATCCTTTGGATAGTTTAATTGCTGAAAGTAATCTGGATTTGACTAAATTCCGTGATGGCGCAATTGATGCAATTCGGTTACGTGATCCCGAGCAGCAGGGAAGATTACTTGGTTTACCTTTTGAAGACGTCGTCGTGAATCTATTCTATAACAAAGATATTTTCGATAAGATGGGTATTGAATACCCAAGTGAAACACCAACATGGGATGAAGTTCTCGAAAAGGCAGCGAAGATTGCAGGGAAGCATGGTGACAGCACATACGTTGGTTTAGCTACACGTGGTCTATCCCAATCGTTGCTTCAGTTATCCGCGCCTGGTACGAATCCGGAAACAGGAGAAATCATGTTCGAGAAAGATCCTGCTTTCGCAAAATATTTTAATCTAATCCAACGTGTTGTGAGTATCCCGGACAATGTTCCCGCAGAATCGGAGAAAGATAATTTTGGATTTGATAAAGGGAATGTTGCAATGATCCTATCCTTTGTAAATAGCGCCAACTTATATGCTCATACAGAGGGGCTGAACTTTGGCATGTCCGCGTACCCAAGCTGGAGTGAACTTCCGGGTATATTGCCAAACAACGTACCGCTTACACTGGCTATTAACCCGAACAGCGAACACATTAAAGAAGCATTTCAAGTGTTAGAATTCGCAGTTTCCGATGAGAACCAGAAGAATTTATCCATTGGCGGAGCTCCACCAGTCGTTAAGGACCCCGAAATACGACGATATATGGCAGGAGAAGATAATGTGGGTGTATACAACATTGATGCTGCCTATAAAGGAGAAGCGGCTAAACCGGTCTATTCACCTTTTGGCCCCGATATTTTCTATTACGAAGCCAACATTATTGATGACAAGACCGCAGAGTTTATTAAATTGAAGGGCAAAGAAGATGTCAATACCTTCTTACGCAAAATGGTTGAAGAATATGATGCGATATTGAAAGAGAAAGAAAGTAAGAAATAGAGGCAGGTACAATTATGTTAATTAAGGAGAAACCTATCCCGACCTTTGTCGGGATGGGTTTTTTTATCCAAAGGAGGCATTCCAATTAAATCAGCGAGGCGAGAATCAACGATTTACATGGTACGTAAAAAAGGAATTGAGACCTGCATGGCAAATAGTTAATTCTAGGAAGCGTTCTCAGGAGAAATATGCTTAACAAATTTCCAAATGCACGTGTCATAGCAACATACGGATAAGGAGGAAATGGAATGTATCATTTGCAGCAAAGGGGGCAGCTTTACGAATTACGGACGTAAACTTGAAGTAAGAACAAAAAATTGGCAACAGCACCGCTCGCTCTTAATCCGATTTTCAGAGATCATTTGAAAATTGAAAAGCCGATTTGGCATAAAGATACTGCTAGCAGCGAAGAGGCTATTGGGAGGAAGAAATATAGCATGAACATTCTAATCGTTGAAGATGATGAATCAATTTGCAATATATTACAATCATATCTGGTGAATGAAGGTTGGACGGTATATACCTCGGAAGAAGGTAATGATGCCCTGCAAAAAATTCATAACTTTAAAATTGATTTATTAATTCTGGATTTGATGATTCATGGCATACCAGGGGAAGAAGTTTGTCGGAAAGTGAGAGGGTCTTCCAGCATGCCGATCATAATGATCACATCCAAGGCTCGTGAAATCGATACGATTAATGGTCTTAATCTAGGTGCGGATGACTATATTACGAAGCCTTTCCGCATGAAAGAGGTCATCGCTCGAATTCGAGCTCTGGAGCGAAGAATGAAGATGCTCTCTATAAATAGCCGAACTGTGATGCGATTTAACAAAGGAAGACTTCAAATAAACTTTGAATCGAAGGAAGTATACGTAAACGGTAAACTCGTGAATTTAACGGTTACAGAGTTCAAGCTGTTAAGTGTTTTGCTCAAAAAACCAAATAAGTTATATAGTCGACAAGATTTATCTTATGAAGTTCAAGGTTATCGAGATATTGGTGATGGGAGAACGACAGATACGCATATAAAAAATATCCGCAAAAAAATTGAAGAAGATCATAAAAATCCAGTTTATATTGTAACTAAAATTGGTGCGGGGTATAAATTTACGTTCCATCCGGATGAAGAGTACTAATGGAATTGTGGAATAGATTACGCCAGACCCATTGCATTCTGTTTATCTCCCTTATTTTGACATCTTTGATCTTTTTGTTAGCGACCTATTTCTTATCCCGTCTTTCATTTGATCGTTCAATAGAGGTTTATAAGATGAAGTTTGTAGAGGATCAAACGCAGAAAATTGCCTTTACTTTGCGCACTCATCTAGAACCGGGCAAGCTATCGATCGAGAAGATGGACTGGCTTAAACAAGCAGTTAATGTATATTCGATGAGTATACGTTACTATGCTCCGGGCCATGAAGAAGTGCTGTATGATTCAGGGCTGGAAAGTCAGCAATATGGTCGGCCCTTCACGGCGAGCAGTCCGATTTATGTCGATGGCCAGTTAATCGGAATTTTGGACGCTACGGTTGATTTGGATAATGATTTCAACCTTCCTTCCGCATCGTTTTTTTCGTTTGCTTTATTTGGAGGTAGCGGTGGTATTACCATCATCTTATTATGCCTTATGGTAGTTATTTGTTATCTTCTTGCCAGGCGATTGTCGAAGCCGCTTCGTTTAAGCAGCCTTCAGGCGAAACGTATTGCTGGGGGACATAGGGATACTTTAATTTCCGAAACGGGAACGTTGGAGCTGAATCAGCTAATTACTTCTATGAATAAGCTTGTTGTAGATTTGAATAACCAAGAACACTGGCGGGAGCAATCGATGCAAGATTTAACACATGAACTTCGTACTCCGCTAACCTCTATGCTATCCAGAATGGAGGCGCTTATTGATGGTATTTATCCAGCGAATGAAGAGAATTTAAATCGTATTTACGCCGAAATTGATCGGCTATGCCGCCTTGTGGATGATGTGGAAAAATTGTCTGAAGCAGAGGGAGCTAAATTCCAGCTTGATATTGAATTAATCGATATACGAAATCTGGTGAGGGATGTTTACGAGAATTTAATCTTCTTAGCTAAAGCCAAAGATATAAATTTTACTCTGCATACCATCTATACCCCTTGTCACGTGGAAGTAGATCCTGACCGTTTCGTTCAAATTATGACGAATATTATTTCCAATGCGATCAAGTATACGGCAATTGGAGGGAGCATCGATGTGGGAATCACGATTGATCACAAAGAAATGGTTACTATTTATTGTAGAGATAACGGCATAGGGATATCGGAGCAAGATTTGCCGCTTGTTTTCAACCGCTTTTATCGGGCAGATAAAGCACGTACTAGAAATACCGGTGGAATCGGGGTTGGATTAAGTATTGCTAAAGCACTGATTGAAGCTCATGGGGGAACTGTTCAAGCAGAAAGTAAGATAGGTGAGGGTTCGATGTTTCGAATTGATATTCCGTTAGTCCGAACGCCCAAAAACGAGTTGCTGGCGAACTCATATTCGCCATATAAGTTGTGACGGAGGTTTTACTTCATCATGAAAAAAACATTCCGCTTGCTATTGAAAAACCCATTAATTATTATGTATCCGATTATTTTGGATGCGTTATCATTCATTATTGGGCTTATCATTGTTGGTTTTATTGGTGTGCCTTCACTATCCATACGTCTTATTCTGGAGATGGGGATTCCATCGGTCAGTTATGTTAGTAATATTCCGCAGCTCATCAATCAAATGCAGTTTATGGGTGATACGATATCTGTGAGAGCGTGGATTCCTGTTCTCTTCATGCTGTTACTGATGGCTTTTGCTCAGGGGGGGTATATCGCTTCTTTGCGTAATGTTGTGGAAGGCAGTCCAATATCAATCGGTCAATTTATGAAAGACGGCAAAAAATACGCGGTCCGCTTTATCTTCTTGTTTATGATCATAACCGCAGCAAAAACAGCCATTACAACGTTATTGGCAGCGTTTCTAGGTGTTATCGGACTGTTCTTGTCCCTCGTTATATTTGTAGTTCTCCGAGTCATCTTTATTTATGTAGAATATTGTATCGTTGTTAATCAATTGAATGTTGATGCAGCATTCCGTCAGAGCAGACGTTATTTTCAAGCGTCAAGTTTTAACACGTCAGGTATTATTATTGTCATGATGATCAGTTCAGGCGTCATTAGCTTGCTACTTCACTATTTATGGAGCCCCGCAGCAGTAATTATAGCGATACCTATTTGTGCTGTTGTCATGGGTGTTATTCAAATTGCTTTCATGCAGCAGTTGTTGTTAAACAAAGTATCTACATGAAAAATTGCAATGAATCCCTAATAGTGCGTGTTCAAAAAGATCGATTTTCAGCACCGAGAAGGTTGGATGAAGCTAGGGACGTCAGGAGCGGAGCGTACGTTTTGGGTACGTGAGCACCGGAAGGCCCGGCTGAATTCAAGATTCGATGCCGAGCTGCTTCCTGATTCGCTTCGTAATCAAAAGCGGACTTTTTGAACAACCTCTAATACATAATTAACCCCTTAAATAGCAGTAAGGACACTCGTTCTTACTGCTATTTATCGTTATGGATCATCACATGAAATACGCAACATCTTCACACCACCTTCACAACAGAATTGTTAAGATTAGAAAAAAAGTTGAGGGGGGTCTTTGTGATAACGAATTCGATGATTAAACCTACTCTTCGGCAATTAGAGTATCAGGGTTGGGAGTTCGGTATGTTTTTGCATTTTGGTCTGCGTACATTCTATGAGGGGTATGTTGATTTTGATAAGCGCTCGATGTCACCTTCGGAATTCAATCCTGTTCGGTTAGATTGCGAGCAGTGGATTCGAACAGCTAAAGAATCTGGGATGAACTACGCGGTATTGACAGCCAAACATCATGACGGTTTCTCTAATTGGCCATCGAAGTATAGTTCATTCACTGTGGCGGAGTCCCCATGGAAAGAGGGAACCGGGGATGTGGTGAGGGAGTTCGTCGCCGCATGCCGTAAGTATGATGTGAAACCTGGATTATATTATTCTCCATTTGACGGCTCGGCAGATTTTTATAATCAGGATGCCCGTGCATATGATGATTACTTTGTTAATCAAATTACGGAACTGCTTGGAGATTATGGAGACATTGATATTCTGTGGTTTGACGGTTGCGGCTCTGAAGATCATGAATATGATTGGGCAAGGATTATTGGTGAGATTCGCCGACTGCAGCCGAATATTTTAATTTTTAATATGGGCGATCCTAATTTCCGGTGGGTAGGTAATGAAGACGGAATTGCACCGATTCCTTGCTGGAATGTTACAGATGCAACGGAATTCTCGATTTTAACCCAGCAGAAAGATGCATTGGGTGAACATATATGGTTACCAGCTGAATGCGATGTACAGATGCGGGCGAATTGGTTCTACAGTGACAGTGATGAGCACACCGTCAAGAGTCTAGATCAACTTATGGGCTTGTATTATTATTCGGTAGGTCGAGGCGCTAACTTGCTATTAAATATCGGACCGGATCGAGAAGGTTTGTTACCTGCGAAAGATACAGCACAGTTACAGGCAATGGGTAGTGAGATTCGTAGAAGATTCGATCATCCTATTGCTTCAATAGAACAGTGTTCGCAGAATAAGTCAGGATGGTCTTATGAGGCAACGAAACCTCATGTAATCGATCATATCCTGATTCAAGAGGATTTGGCGCACGGAGAACATGTGCGGGGTTTTCGGATTAACGTCACGACTGAAAAAACACATCGGTCCATCACGGTGTACGAAGGAAGAAACATTGGACATAAAGCAATTATTCGCATTCCTCCGATTAAAGTTCGAGGCCTTCAGTTAGAAATAACAGATTATGAAGATGTGCCTTCAATCCGCCAAATTGCTATCTACCATGTGGGGGAGACCTATGATTCCGAATAAACAATGAGGGGGAATTGATTGTGATTAAGAACCGAAAAATATGGAATGTGCTTATGATTCTGTGCCTTATGCTTACCATTTTTGTAACCGCTTGCAATAGTTCGGATAATACAGCTAATGAACCGGAAAGCCATTCTGAAGCGACGGATACCCATAATACGGATACAAACACGGAAGAAGGTAAGGAAGAGGGACCGAAAGAGCCTGTCAAACCATTTAGCGATGAACCCGTAACGCTTAAGATAGCGACGCCTTGGGGAATCGACTATTTCACACCGAGAATGATTGATCCGATTCAAGAGCAATTCCCCCATGTGACCGTCGAGCATGTTGACTGGAACGGGACGGCTGAGAATATGCAGGAATTAAGTGCGCAAGGTATTGTTCCTGATATTGTATTAGGTTACACCGGTCAAGCACCGTTTGAAGAACTTGAGATGGTATTCGGTCTGGATGACATGATTGCCGAGTATGGCGTTGATTTAAGTGGAGTCAATCCACAGCTGCTTCAGGAATTACGTTCAAGGGACAAAGAAGGACGTCTGATTGGTCTTCCCGATGCTGGCGATGTCCTCGCATTGTACTATAACAAGGAAATCTTTGATCTGTTAGGTGTCAACTATCCATCTGACAATATGACGTGGGATGAACTTATTGATCTGGCGAAGCAGCTGACCGTCAAGAAGGACGGTGTTCAATATAGTGGCCTTGATCTAGGGGCCATGCCAACAGCGTTATTTAATCAATTATCGATGAACTATACAGACCCAGAGACGGGTGAAGTATTGTTTGACAAAGATCCTAAGTTTGCAAAGATGATGGAAGTTCTCAAGAAATATTTCAGTATACCCAACATCTATAATCCAGAAGAACAAAGTAAATTTGAAGGTAAAACAGCTGCAATGGTCATTAACTGGCATGGCTTCTTAACTTGGTTTGGCGGAGAAGTGGAAGAGAGAGTTGAATATGAGAAAAGTATGGATATGGTTCCCGTTCCGTCGTTTGCAGATATGCCGGGAGTAGCTCCTAAACCAGGGGCTCATCCATGGATCATCAATGATTTCAGTGAACATAAAGAAGCAGCATTGCAAGTGTTAACCTACGTGATCTCCCCTGAATACCAGATCCAATACCGGATGAGAATGGGGACTCCTTCCGTATCCTTAAGCCAAGAGGATGGGGAATTGTTCGGTGCAGATGATCCAACGTATACAGGCAAAAATGTCACGGCGATGTTCCAAAATCCATTTGCTGAACCACCTGCACGTAAAAGTCCGTGGGATCGGCATGTTGCGATCAATGAGGCACTCACGAAGTTTGCCACTACCGATTTGAACGTAGCGGAATTCACGCGTGTACTGAAGGAAGAGTCGGAAATTAAGATCAAGGAAGAGCAATCCAAGAAATAAATATGACATGCATTAGGGGGAGCGTTATATGAAGCTGAAACGCACATTAGTCCTGCTATCTGTGTTTATTTTATCGATTTCATTGTTGTTGTCAGGGTGCAGTACGGATGTTGGTGGCCAGCAGGAGGACACAACGGAAACGGTAGCCACGGATACACCGTCTACGGATACGCCATCCACAGATGCGAAAACAGAAGATGAACAGGCCGTATCGACAGATGAGGTTACCATCAAGATTTTGTATCCATGGGGACAAGAGGCGTTCGATAAACTTTTTAAGGATATTGATGAGAAGCTTCCTAATATTAACGTTGAATTAGTTGACTCCCAAGCACAATTGGAGCCCTTGCAAGAGCTGAACGCGAAACAAATCGTGCCGGATATCATATTTGCCAACTGGGGAATCGACGCGTTGCAGGAGCTGGATATGATCGAACCGCTCGATGATTTGATCGAATCCCACCAATTCGATCTTAGTGGTATAGACCCTTCCATTATAGCTTACTGGCGTTTAGTCGATTCTGAGGGCAGATTGCTAGGTATGCCTACAGCTAGCGACAATTATACGATGTTTTACAACAAAGAGGTTTTCGATCTATTTGGAGTGCCTTATCCAACAGGGGATCTGACATGGGATGACATGGTTGATCTTGCGAAGAAACTGACTGGTGAAAGGGACGGAATCCAATATCATGGACTTGAGATGGGCCCTGGATTCGCAGGTACGGAAGCCTTGGTCCCTTTAAAGCAATTAAATGTGAACCTGACGGATCCCGAAACAGGAGAGGTTTTAATTACGAAAGAACCGGCAATTATTAAATACCTTGAATTGATGAAGAAGTTCTACAGCATCCCTGGTATTTATAGTGATGATCCGGAAGTCAGAAAGGATTATTCCTTTCAAAATAAAAATGTCGCTATGATCGTATCTTGGCCGGGATACATTAAATGGGGCATTGGAGATCCGGAAATCACGAAACATATTCAATCCGTACCAGTGCCGGTATGGCCGGAATTACCGAATATTGCACCGGCTTCATTCTCGCATCCATTCATTATTAATAAATACAGTGAGCATAAAGATGAGGCATTTCAAGTCCTTACCGAATATGTGTCTCCCGAGCATCAGGCCCAATTAGCAAGAATTGGGGATCGTCCAGTACTAACCGATCCGAAAGTTTACGAAGAGTTTGGCGCAGAACTTGAAGTTTATGAAGGTATGGATATCAACGCATTTTTCTCACGCCAACCAGTCATTCCAAAAACGATCAGCAAATGGGATCAATATGTGGATCTTTCAGGGAGCCTAATGAAATTCTCTGAGTCAGATATGAATATTCCAGAGTTTCTAAGAGTATTGCAGGAAGAATCTGAGGCGAAAATCAAAGATGCCATGGCTAAGGGACAATAGATATTTCATGACCAAAAGATTCAAACCAAGGTATTGACTGGGGAAAATGGGATCGTGCAAAGGAGGAATTCTTGTGTCGAGAATTATATTTAATCATGTTCACAAACGTTACGGGAAATATAAAGAATACGCAGTGAAAGACTTTAACCTCGAAGTTGAGGATGAGGAATTTCTTGTCTTTGTAGGTTCTTCAGGATGTGGTAAGTCGACAACATTACGTATGCTCGCGGGATTAGAAGATATCTCAGAAGGCGAAATTTACATTGGCGATACCATTGTGAATGATATGCCGCCTAAAGACCGTGATATATCGATGGTATTCCAAAATTATGCGTTATACCCGAACATGTCTGTCTACGATAATATTGCCTTTGGTCTGCAAATGAGAAAGCTTCCGAAACATGAAATTGAGTCATCGGTTAAACGGGCTGCCCGTGTGCTAGAAATTGAAAACTATTTGGACCGTAAACCAAGAGAATTATCTGGCGGTCAGCGCCAGCGTGTTGCACTTGGTCGGGCGATTGTTCGTACACCACAGGCATTTCTGATGGATGAACCGCTCTCCAACTTGGATGCTAAACTGCGTGTGCAGATGCGTTCGGAAATTATTCGGCTTCACAAAAAAATCGGTGTCACGACGATTTATGTTACCCATGATCAGATTGAAGCGATGACGATGGGCGATCGTATTGTGGTCATGGAGAAGGGGATTGTTCAACAGGTAGATACGCCAGAGGTTATTTATAATGAACCAGCTAATCTGTTCGTAGCTAACTTTATCGGAAACCCGCCGATGAATTTTGTGACCGGCAAAATTGAAGAGCGTGAAGGGTTCCTTGAATTCCATACGAAGCGCTTCGGGCTTAAGCTCACAGAGAAGCAAGCTCATGCGATAAGACAGATGAATCTCGTAGATCGAGGAATCATTATTGGAATGCGGCCAGAAAACATTAGCTTTGAGGAAATTATGTTGGAAGCGTATCCACAGTCGATTATTAACGGAACGATGGAATTAAGTGAATTTGTTGGATCTGACCGTTACTACCATATGAATATAGGGTTGGAGAAATATCTGGTTGCCCGTGCTCACCCACGCTATCACTTTGACGATGGAATGAGAACTGCTGTCGCCGTGGATATGAACAAAGCATTATTTTTCCATAAAGATACAGGGCTTCTATTAACAAAGTGATGGAGGGATACGAATGGTAAAGAGAAGTATTAAATTTCTTAACCGATTATTGCTCGTTATCTTATCCGTAGCCCTTATAGGTAATCCGGTGTTGCCAGGTAACGCACAAGGTGATCCCAAGATTGCAGAATCAAGCAGTCCGGATACACGTACTCAAGATTTTTCGAGCCATGAGCCTTATTTTTATACCATATCGAAAGAATGGGAGCAGAAGAAGGTTAAGGTGGGAGCGAAGGAGGCTCTGATTGATGCTAAATCGTATCATGCGAAGTCGGATGATGCTGTCGTCTCCGTGGGCTCTTATGAAGGCGAGCATGATGTTCTTCTATGGTCTCAGCCTAAAGGCTGGGTAGAGTACAAAGTAAATGTAGATCAAGAAGGCTTATATGAACTGGCTACGGATTATCACCCGTTTCTTTCAAAGGATGGGCTCGGGCGCCAGTCGGTGATCATGAGTGTCCAGATCAATGGAGAATATCCGTTTCGAGAGGCACATTCCGTTTCGTTGGAACGGCGATTCTCTGAGGTGAGACCTGAGAAATATGATGATGAGGGTAATCAAATTCGTTCATTAATTGACGAAGAAGCGGGCTGGAAAACGACTTCTTTTCGTGATTCTGAGGGGTCTTATAGCAAACCGTTGCAATGGCATTTGAACAAAGGGGAAAACACGATTCGTATAGAGACGATTCGCCAGTCGGTCGCGCTGAAATCATTCCGTTTACAAGTCCCTAAAGACATTGCCAATTATGAAGACGTGAGAAAAACGTATCCAACTCATGCAGCGAGCGGCAGTAAGGAAGCCATTGTCATCGAGGGTGAACAGTTCAGCCTTAAAAACTCCTCTTCGATTCAAACGCAATACGATCGGAGTCCGTTATCTGAGCCTAAGTCGCTCGATCTCGTTCGATTTAATACGCTGGGTGGTACGGGCTGGAACAAAGGCGGTCAAGCGGTAACCTGGGATTTTGAAGTTCCGGAAGATGGCCTATACCATCTGACATTCCGTGTGAAACAAAATTTGCGTAAAAATGCTACGGTATTCCGAAATATTTATATTGACGGTGAAATTCCTTTTAACGAAATGAAAAACGTTCCGTTCCCATATGACAGTGACTGGAAAAAGGTATCGCTTGCTAATACGGATGGGGAATTATTTGATTTCTATTTCACAAAAGGAAAGCATTCGCTCAGGATGGAAGCAACTGTCGAGCCTTATATCCCCGTCATAGCCGACATCGATCAGATGTCGAAGGAACTTCGCGACGTTTCCAGAGAACTTCGTATTGCCACAGGGAATAGCACAGATGCGTATCGCGTATGGAACATCGAGAAAGATATCCCGGGTATGACCAAGAGACTTGAAGTATTAAGGGATAGCTTCAACAAACTTACAGATGAAATGCTCGCAATCAACAAGGTAAGGGACAATGTGTCACAATCCTTTAAATCCAGTGTGCGAGATTTAGAAGATTTATTAAAAGATCCGAATGAAATTCCTTATAGTCAGTTAACCATCGGAACGATGCAAGAGAAAATTGAGGCCCAGCGTGTGGATTTGATGAATACTCCGCTGCAAATTGATCGAATTTATGTAGCTGCCCCCGATACAAAACTGCCTAGAATAGAGGCAAACTTCTTCGAGAAATTATGGAACTCGATCGTTACGTTGTTCTATTCCTTTTCAAGCAAGAACCAGCTTGATCGGAATGCAGAAGATGAATTGAATATTTGGATGTTCAAAGGGCGTGATTACGTCGATGAGCTGCAGCAGCTTGCCAATGAACGATTTACACCAGAGCATGGCATTAAAGTGAATATCAATTTGGTCCAGTCGGCAGATTTGGTAGTTCTCGGTAAAGCAGCCGGGATATTACCTGATATAGCGATTGGGGTACCGAGTGCATCGATCTTTGATTATGCATTGCGCAATGCCATTTATGACTTTACAAAATTCCCGGATTCGGAGGAATTGTTAGATCAATTCCATCCAGGTATTATGCAGCCTTACCGTTATGACGGTGGTGTTTATGGTATACCGGAGACCAATAACTTTAACATCATGTTTTATCGCAAGGATATTATGAATCAGCTTGGCCTACCTGTTCCGGATACTTGGGATGATGTATACAAGATTCTGCCGACGTTATTGCAGAACGAAAGCAACTTCTACATCCCGCCGGATAACTTCTCGTACCTGTTCTTCCAAAATAACGTGGAGTTGTATTCGAAAGACGGACTGACGAGTGCATTGAACGAACCTAAGGCTTTTGAAGCGTTCAAAGAATGGACGGAAATGTTCAATGTGTACGGAATGGAACGACAAGTGAACAGTTTCTATCAACAGTTTAGAGATGGAACCATGCCGATCGGTATTTCAGATTTCAATACATACATGCAGCTACTGGTCGCAGCACCGGAAATTATGAATGAATGGGCAATCGCTCCCATTCCTGGAACAAAGCAGGCAGACGGTACGATTGCAAGATGGGCTGCCGGGGGAGCGCCGACAGCGAACATTCTTTTCAATGATACGCCGAAAGAGAAACGCGATCTCGCTTGGGATTTTGTGAAATGGTATATGTCCGAAGATATTCAAACCGAGTTTGGACTTAATCTGGAGCAATATCGAGGTGAAACCTTCCGCTGGAATTCAGCTAATGTTCATGCGTTTGCGAATATGCCTTGGAAACAGGATGATCTCAGCGTTATTTTGGATCAATGGCAGTGGATGCAAGAATGGCCCAATGTACCGGGAGGATATATGACGGCTCGAGAACTTGGTTTTGCTTGGAACAATGCAGCCATTGATCAAGTAAATCCGAGGATTGCATTAGAGAAGGCGGTTAAAGAAATAAACCGAGAGATGAAGCGTAAACAGCAAGAGTTCAATTATATCGATGAAAACGGGCAAGTGTTGAAGAAGCTGGATCTGATCCGAATTACGGAACCTTGGAAAGGAGCAATTCTGAATGACAGATAATGCAGCAGCTCTTTCTGAAAAGGTGAACGGAGCTAAGGCCAAGCTCGGTAAGACGAAGCCCAGCATTTCGGAACGGATCCATTATTTGTTGAAAGACATGTGGAAGTACCGCTTATCTTACTTGTTTATTTTGCCGTTTATGGCGATGTTCATCATATTTATCCTGATTCCTGTTGTTTCAGGTATTCTGTTAAGTTTCACCTATTTTAATGCCTTTGATTTTCCATCATGGCGGGGCTGGCTTAACTACCAGAATTTATTCTCACAGGACATTATTTTCTTGCAGTATGTATTGCCTAACTCGTTTAAGTTTGCCGTATTCGTAGGGCCAGTCGGTTACATCTTAGCCTTTCTGTTAGCCTGGTTAATTGCTCAGCTGCCAACAACGATGCGCACTTGGTATGCACTTGCCATGTATGCTCCTTCGTTATCTGCAGGTGTTGCGATGGCAGTCGTTTGGACGGTTATGTTTACCGGGGACCGATCAGGTTATATTAACAGCTTTTTGCTCAAATGGGGAATCATTGATCAGCCGGTTTTATTCTTACTCGATAAAGACTACCTGCTCAATATTATGATCATTGTCTCGATATGGTCTTCTATGGGTATTGGTTTCTTGGCCATCTTGGCCGGTATCCTCAATGTGGATAGACAATTGTACGAGGCAGGACGAATTGATGGTATATCGAGCCGTCTTCAAGAAGTGTGGTACATCACCATTCCAATGATGAAGCCGCAGATGATGTTCGCAGCCATTATGGCAATCGTTCATACGATTAAATCCGGAGGTATTGGGGTTCAATTGTCGGGTACGAACCCGACTCCGAATTATGCGGGTCAATTATTAATTGATCATATCAATGACTATGGATTTATTCGTTTCGAACTCGGTTACGCGAGTGCGATTTCTATCGTGGTTCTTCTGATGTGTTATGTGTTAAGTAAATTTTTCGGTTATTTATTCGCACCGAAGGAGGATGAATAATGCAAGAGGCACGGATGACTGCCATGCAGCGGAAATTAAAAATAAAATGGAGCGACTTTGTATTAGCTCTGAGATTGATCGATCGAGCACAAATATGGATTGCCATCTGTATCTTGCCGCTTGCCATTTTCATGCTCCTTCCGCTCATTTATTTGTTCAACCATGCATTTAAACCATTGCATGAGCTGTTCATGTTCCCGCCCACATTTATTGTTAGGGAGCCGACAACGGGGAGTTTCTCCGAACTGTTTGCCATGACGGCAAGCACCATTGTGCCGGTATCCAGGTATGTATTTAACAGTATTGTGGTTACCTTGTTGTCTAGCGTTGCCATGGTTATCACAGGAGCGATGTGTGCCTATCCTTTATCGAAGCATCCGTTCCCAGGTTCAAAAATTGTACTTGGTTTAATTATGCTGTCGTTGCTATTCGCAACAGAAGCCATCGCGATTCCACGCTTTATCGTCATTCAAAGCCTAGGGATTATGAACACTTATTTAGGTCACGTACTGCCACTTGTTGCCATGCCGGTGGGCGTATTCCTATTGAAGCAGTTTATGGACCAAGTGCCGAACGAGTTGCTGGAAGCAGCGAAGATCGATGGCGCGAAAGAATTCACAATTTTCCTGCGCATCGTTATGCCAATCGTTACACCTGCCATTGCAACGATTTCAATCCTTGCTTTCCAATCGGCATGGGGGAATGTAGAGACTTCAACTTTATTCATGCAGGAAGATTCCATGAAGACACTGCCGTTTTACATGAGCACATTAACATCTGGGCTAAGCAACTCGGTAGCTAGACAGGGAGCTGCGGCAGCAGGAGCATTAATCATGTTTTTACCGTCATTGCTCATCTTTTTGATCTTCCAGAGAAGAGTAATCACGACCATGGCGCATTCGGGGATCAAATAAGCAGTGGTATGGGGGAGGTGTACAATGCGCAACAATCCAAGCAAACGAAAATATGTGCTTTGGCTAGTCTGCTTGATTGCACTGACTGGATTCCCGATGATCGCAAGCGCTGATGTTCCTTATCGTACCTTCACGGAAGACAGTTATGAACGTACGATAATGACTCAATCTGCATATTCTCCAGTCGGCGTATTAGCGCAGGAGATTCCAGTCGTCAATGAGAAGGGTGAAGTAGAGTATACATCGCTGCAGCGTCCTCAAGATCTATTCATTGCAGACAATGATGATATTTATATTGCGGATACCGATAATAATCGGATTGTTCATCTGAATGAAAGTGGTGAGCTTGTTCGGTTAATCACGTTACCAGAAAGTCCGCTCAATCAACCACAGGGTGTGTTTGTTGCCGATAATGGCGATGTTTACATTGCGGATACAGGTAATAAGCGAGTTGTTCACCTGGATAAGAATGCGAAATTATTGACTGAAATTGGTCGTCCTACATCACCACTAATTAATGAATCCTTCGTATATGAACCGACGAATATGGTTATCGATAAACGCGGCTTTATATATGTTGTATCGAAAGGAAGTTATCACGGGATCATCCAATTTACTCCCGAGGGGAAATTCGACCAGTTCTTCGGAACGAATAAAACGGAAGTAACGCTGATGGATATCATTCGGAGACAGTTTTATTCGAAAGAGCAATTGAGTCGGCAGGTTCGACTTCTGCCTGTAACGATCCGGAATATAGATATCGATGATCAAGGCTTCATCTATACGGTTTCCGGTTCCAAAACAGAGCAAGTCAAGAAATTAAACATTCGCGGTGAAAATATATGGAAAGAGATGTCGTTCAATGAACGGTTGTTTTCCTTAGCTACAGTAGAATCTGATGAATTGATTGAGAAGCAGCTTACCGATGTTTCCTTAGATCAGAATGGTAATGTAACGATTATTGATAAATCACGGAACATTGTCTCCCAATATGATGCAAACGGTACGATGTTATTTTATTGGTCAGGCCGTTCTGCCTTAGGTAATTCGCTGGTTGGTTTAACAGCGGCACCTGTTGCAGTAGAAACCAACTCAAACAAACACCTTTATATTTTGGATGAAGCGCTGGGCCTCATTCAAGAGTATGAACCGACCGAGTTTGGAGCAACGGTTCACGAAGCTTACAAGTTGATGGAGGAAGGCAAGTATGCAGAAGGGGAGCAGTATTGGAACAAAGTACTGAAGTTGAATGCTCACTTCTCTCCAGCTTATAAAGGAATCGCTCAGGCCGCATTTTCTCGCGGTGAGTACGAGCGCGCTAGAGACTTGTTCAAGCTTGCAGGAGATGGTGAGGGATACTCAGACTCATTCTGGCAGATTCGCCTGCAATGGTTCCAGAAAAACTTCTCGACCTTGGCGAACTCTGTTATTATAGCCAGCCTCTTATTATGGGTTTTTATCAGGCTAAAGAAAAAATTCAATTTCCGAATGATGCCGAAATCGAATAAGTTAAACAGTCAAACCTGGTTCCAGCAATTAAAGCATGTATTCTATATCTTGAAACATCCGATAGATGGGTTTGGTGATTTGAGATATTTGAATAAGGGTGGCTACATCAGTGCTTTCGTTATTCTCATATTAACGGTAGTCATGCTTCTGGTGAAATCGTTCTATACGAGTTTTACATATAATCCAGTGCCGGTCTATGCAAAGGGTTCAACTTACATGCTTACAGTCTTCTTGGCCGTATGGTTATCATGGGTGGTATGTAACTATCTGGTAGGTTCGATCAAGCAAGGTGAAGCAAGGTTTAAAGATGTATTCGTTGGAAGCTGTTATTCCTTATTCCCGGTCGTGTTACTCGGGATCCCGCTTGCCCTTATTTCGAACATCTTTACACAAAGTGAAGCATCCATTTACAGCTCGATTGAGGTAGGTATGCTTTTGTGGAGTGGGTTATTATTCTTCTGGAACATTCAAGCGTTGCAAAACTACGGTGTTGGCGAAACGGTATTGAATATAACACTTACGGTCATCACAATGACCATTATGTGGGTACTTGTGTTCATCTTAATCGGACTTACATCCGAATTTGGTAACTTTGTTTACACGATCTATCAGGAGGTGTCGATGTGATGCGCTTATTACGGTCCAAAAAACGATTCATGGTAGCTGCGATTTGCGTCTTATTCGCGTCGACGCTCGGCGGTTTCATCTTTGCTACATCCGCTTCAACCAATAAGACGAAGACCGAAACTCAAACAACAGCACAGACTGAAACAAAGACTAAAACGGAGACACAGAGAGCACCTCAGACGAGTACGACAAAGGCAGTAACCCCTGCAAAATCAAATGGGAAATTGCCGGATGAAACCCAGTTCCAAACGATATCGGAGAATGAGAAATTATTGCTCAAAGCTGATAAATCCTCCGGTCATTTTACTGTAACAAGTAAAACAACAGGAGAAGTATGGCGCTCCTTTCCTAATCCGAAGGATTGGCAGGATAAGCTCAATACAGATGCATGGAAGCTGCATCTTGCTTCACCCTTTATGTTCCGTTATGTAGAGTTTAACCTGCGTAAAGACTTGCTGAAAGAGACTAACTTCTATGCACAAAAAGGGGGAATAAGCCAGTTCGAAGTAACAGATCAGGGATTCAAAGTTATGTATGACATGCCAGATCTTGGCTTCATCATTCCTGTAGAAGTCAAGCTTGGCGAAGATTTCGTTGAAACCAAAGTATTAGCTGAAGGTCTGGTAGATGAGAAAGTCATGCCGAAGGAAGAACCAGCGGCAGCAACGGTTGATAAGGATGGCAAAGAAGTCAAGAAACCGAAGCCCAAGAAAGATCCGATGGCTCGCCTAGCGTCCATTCGCTTATTCCCTTTCTTGGGTGCACAAACTTCGGATGACGAAGATGGATTTCTATACATTCCAGACGGGCCGGGCGCTTTAATTGATTTCAGAGAACGTCGAGCGGGTACACAAAACCTCTATACGGAACGTGTTTATGGTGACGATTGGGCATACAGTAACCGCAATACCATGTCTGATCGTAATCCGATTACTATGCCGGTATTTGGCATTAAATCGAATAAACAAGGACTTCTTGGAGTCATTACGGAAGGTGAAGAGTACGCGAACGTGGTTGCGGCGCCTTCGGGATCATTCAGTCAATTCAACTGGGTTACACCGGAGTATCAATACCGGTTCAAGTTCTTCCAACCGACAGATACGAAGAAGTTGAACGGTTACTTGACGTATAGCAAGGAAATAACGAAGTCGGATCGTGCGACCCGTTATTATATGATCGAGGAGAAGAATGAAGAAATTAGCTATGTTACACTAGCTGAACGCTATCGGGAATTGTTGATGAAGGAGTCGGCGATGAAACCGCTTGAAGGTGAGCATGCGAAGCTGCGGCTGCAGCTGCATTTACTTGGCGGCGATACCGAAGACGGATTTTTGTGGGATTCATATCTACCGTTAACTACGACGAAAGAGGCGGAAGGCATCGTGCAGGAGTTGTCTGCACTTGGTGTCGATCATATGGACATCACTTATCTTGGCTGGCAAAACGATGGATACAGTAAGTTTGGCGGCGACTTCCCCGTTCCAGATCAACTGGGCGGTAATCAGGGAATGAAGAAATTCACCGATTTTGCTCATTCGAAGGGCTACGCGGTTTATCTTGATGCCTCTTCCTATACGTATAACAGAGGCGGTGAAGACGGATTTCGAAAAAATCGAGACGGTCTTCGTGATCTAGCTTCTTCCGTCATAGAATCGACGAATTGGGATAGCAGACGGAAGACATTTGTCAGTCCTCAATTTATGAAAGGGGTTATAGAAGGAGATCTCCAAGAAGCGAAATCATTAGGAATTAATGGCTATTTATACGGTCAAGGAATCGGATCGTTGTTGAATACGGACTTTAATGAGAACTATAGAGCGACAAGAAAACATTCAAAGGAAATTCAGAGCCAATTGTTTCAGATGACAAAAGAAACATTCGGCAGCGTAAGAGGGGCAGGAGGTAACGCGTACACCTTCCCATATATTAGCCATATGGACAACATGGCCTCTAACTTCTCCTATGACATGTTTATCGATCGTGTTGTACCATTCGCCCAAATAGCTCTTCATGGTCTGACTACATACTCATTCGAGTATGCGAACTTGAGTGATGACTATGCGGACAATTTCTTGAAGGGAATCGAATACGGCGCAGTACCGTCGTTTGTCGTAACGAACGCTTCATCACAGGAATTACTTAAATCACTTTCTCTCCATGAATTCTACAGTACAAACTACAAGGACTGGCTTGCAGAGATCGTGTCACAGTATCAAAAATACGAAGAGGCACTTGGTGATGTGCAGAACGAGTTCATTACAGGCCATCGTGAAATCGTAAGCGGCGTATTTGAAACAACATACAGTAACGGAAAACAAGTCATCGTGAATTATAACGATAAAGAGGTTAGCGTCGGGGATGCTGTTGTGAAAGCCAAAGATTACATTGTAAGCAAAGGAGGTGCGTAGTATGGCCCCAAAGCGAATACTCTCTGCTAAGAGATCCCGAAAGCTGGAAGGGTCGTTATTTATTGCACCGTGGTTGATCGGCTTTATCGCTTTTTTAGGATTTCCGCTAGTCTTCTCACTCTTTATGAGCTTTCACACGGTAAAAATATTGCCGAAGAAAATTGTGTACGACTTTGTTGGCGTCAAATATTACCGCGAGATCTTGTTTAACAGCTCGGATCTATACGATAAGTTAATTCCATACTTCCAGGAAGTCGTCATCATGATCCCGGTTATCGTCATATTTGCCTTGATGATCTCTATTATGCTGAACCAAAAGCTGCCCGGTCGATTCTTATTCCGCGCCATCTTCTTTTTACCGGTTATCTTCTCTACGGGTGCTGTGCTGATGTCATTTATTAATCAAGGGGAAGGCAACCTGGGTTTCCTTGAACGATTTAATATTGGCGGTTACATGGATATGTTCCTTGGGGACAGTTCATGGGCGAAACCTGTAAAGACCGTATTGAATCAGTTTGTCCTTGTCTTATGGTATTCCGGGGTGCAAATTCTGCTCTTTATTGCAGGCCTTCAGACCATTTCGACGTCTGCGTATGAATCAGCTCGAATTGATGGTGCTACACCATGGGAGGTATTTTGGAAGATCACACTTCCAGCAATGTCACCGTTCATCCTGCTGAACTTAATTTATACCGTTGTAGATATGTTTACGTTCCCATCCAATCCTGTCATTAGTTTGATCAATACGGGGAACTACGGATTTAATAGTGCACTCGCATGGATTTACTTTGCTATTATTCTTGTATTCTTAGGAATTGTCATTCTCCTCTACAGTAGAATTAACCGGAAAAATGCAGGAGTAAATCGTTAGTGAGGAAGGGAGGCAGAACATGAAGGTTGAATTAGCGAGGCGTGTGAAACTGAAACAGAAGTTCACAACGAAACGTGGATTACGGCAAGTGAAGTATACGATTCTAGGTCGAGAGATGAATCAAGGGCTGATATTTAAACTAGTCTTGTACGGCATATTCATCGTAACCTCCTATGTGTATATGAACCCGATTTTAAAAATGCTGGTGAAGATGATCATGAGTGCCAAGGACTTAATTGATCCAACCGTGACGTGGATTCCGTCTTCCGTTTACTTAGGTCATGTGGTCGAAGCTTGGAAGCTGCTGGATTATCCGAAGTCTCTCTCCATCAGTGTACTGATTGCGATTTCGACTGCTGTGCTGCACTGTATCTCGTGTGGGCTAGCGGGCTATGCCTTGGCAAGACTCGATGTCCCATTCAAGAAGACGATTCTATTCCTCGTCTTCTTGGCATTCATTATTCCGCCGCAAGTTGTTATTTTGCCGACGATTATGGTGTATACGAAGCTTGGATTGAACGGTCATTTATTAACCTTAATTTTGCCTTCTATTTTTGGGTTCGGTGTCAAGGGCGCACTCTTTGTCATCATTTTCCGTCAATTCTTCTCCACGCAGCCCAAAGCATTGGAAGAAGCGGCCCGTATCGATGGTGCAAGTGCTTTGAGATTTTATGTACGCGTTATGTTTCCATTGGCAAGACCAGCCATTCTCGTCGTCCTGTTGTTCTCGTTCGTCTGGACTTGGAATGACACGTACTACCCTAGGATGTTCCTGGGTTCAAGCGGCGATATGCCGTTAGCACTGAAAATGTCATTTATCGATAGTCAGTTGACGACGTTTATTACGAATGGAGGACTGCCGGAATATTTAGCCGAACCGATTAAAATGGGTGCAAGCTTCCTGGTTATATTGCCTCCGCTTATTCTTTACCTCTTTGCCCAGCGTTACTTTGTTGAGAGTGTTGAACGTACAGGTTTGGTCGAGTAGAACTGGATCCATAATTTAGGATAATACAGGAGGATTATATATGAAGAGAAAATCGATTTTTCTAATCATTACTTTTGTATTCATGCTAACAACAATACTTTCAGGTTGTACCGGCAATGATTCGGTAAATAAAGAACCGGAAGTTGTATCCGAAGCGAAGCCTGCTGGGACTAATGAAAAAGCTGCACAGGAAGAAGAAGTGGATTGGACGAGTAAAGCTGTGACGGATTTCAGCGAGGAGACAACGATCACCATTCAACATGAATGGGGCATAGATCAGATTGCTCCTCTCATGCAGCCCATTGAAGATAAGCTCCAAGCAGAAGGTAAGAATATAACCGTTCATTGGATTCAAGGTGATTCCACCTCGGAAGCATTGCAAGAATTGAACGCTAGCGGTGTCGTCCCGGATATTATTTACAGTTCTAAGGGAATTGATGGTTTAAAAGAACTGGATATGGTTGAGCCCATTGATGACTTCATGAAGATATACGAAATGGATGAAACTAGTATCAATCCATCTGTAATATCCTTGTTCCGCTCCTACGATGATAAGGGTTCAATGGTTGGTGTACCCACGTTTGCTGATACCATTACGTTATTTTACAATAAAGAGATTTTCGATATGTTCGGCGTTCCTTACCCGACAGACCATATGACGTGGGATGAAACCTTTGAGTTAGCTAAGAAGTTGACCGGAGAACGAAATGGTGTAAACTACCGTGGTCTGGAGATGGGCTATACGAACAGCCTGACAAGCGAAGCGCTCGCACCTCTTAAAGAAATTATTACGAATGTTGTGGATCCTGAAACGGATGAAGTATTACTTACGAAGGAGCCGGCAGTTACAAGATATTTCGAATTGATGAAAAAGTTCTATAGCATACCAGGGATATATGAACGTGATCCGGATAAACAAGCAAGCTTCTTTGCCGGTGGAACGGCTGCGATGTTAGTGTCTTGGCCGACATACTTGGAATGGGGAATTCCTGAAACCATTCGACCGAATGTTGATTCGGTTCTCATGCCCATCTGGGGAGGGGAAGAACAGTTAGCGTCACCTACGCAAGCTCATATGTATGTATTGAATAAATACAGTGAGCAAAAAGATGCAGCTTTCCAGTGGATGAAAGAAGTCGTTGCGGAAGATATGCAGATGAAGTTCTCCGCTGCAGGATATCCGACGGTATTGAAGAGTCCTGAAGTTATCGCGACATTCGGCAGCGAAAAAGATATTTACGAAGGCAAAAATGTAAAAGCGTATTTCCCGGAAAACGCGAGAATAATTGAAGGTAGAAAATCGGAATATCAGCGATTAGCTGAAGGTATGATTACCGAGAAACTGAAGGACTTCGCGAACTCAGATATGAATATCGCCGAATTTTTGCGGAAGCTGGAAGAAGAAATGACGATTAAGATCAAGGAAGAGCAACAAAAGAAAGAACAAGGTCAATAAGAACCTCTGGACGCCTGCATAAGTATTTGTTAAGAACCTGAGGCCAACGTCTCAGGTTCTTGGCGCTATATAGCTTTACGCACTTGTTGGACTATTTTGCTGATTAAATCTTCACACTATCTCTATGGGGATTCATGTATTGTAGAAAACAGGGGATGAATCAGTCGAAAAGTGGGGAAGGTGAATTCGCGATGTATGATAAGCTTCCAGTCCTGAATCCAGAGGAAACGATCCCGATATTGCAGGATCAATTCTATTATCCACCTTATATTACGCTTGCCCATATGTATAAACCTCCAATGGGTTGGTTTATGATACCTCAGCAGATTAGTCAATATCAGCTTCTATATGGAGTCGATGGGAAGGCGGATAATATTATGAATGGCGTTAAGTGTCCGCTTGGAAAAGGGGATATTTACATCATTCGGCCCGGTGCTGTTCGTTCATTGCAACCATCTAAGAATGAGCCATATGTGGGAATAACCATTTCATTTCATTTTGGACTGTCAAAGTCACCAATAGAATTCATGTTTGGAAAAGACTACATTAAGGGGAGCGATCCAGATGGATCGTTACTAGGCAAACTAATCCCCTTAATTCAGGCGATCCAGCAGCATACGTTGACAAGTAATATGCTTGCCCAAGGACTGTTGTTACAAATATTATATGATTTGGCTAATAACAATCCGGTTGATGAAACAGCGAAGCAAACCACAAAAATCAATGCAAAGATGGTGAAAATCTGTAATTACATTAAAGAAAATTATAGTACGACGATTCGTTTAGATACGCTAAGTGAGATGACGGGGCTGAGCAGAAACTATATCATACGGCAATTTCGCAAGTGTTACGGTATGACGCCGTCTGATTATCTGGCTACGATTCGCATAGAGAAGGCGAAGCAGCTCGCACTTGAAACCGATCTTTCGATCAGCGAGATTGCGAACCAGGTCGGATATACGGAGCTGCACTCATTTAGTCGGATGTTCAAAAAACGAATGGGAATCAGCCTGAGTCAGTTTAATGCAACGCTTATTTCGTCACTCGATATCGTCTCCCCCCTAGAAGAATCTTAGGGGGTTATTTTTGTTATAAAAGTGTTACTCTGGGCTAAATACTTCCAGGGATTAGCCGAGTAAACTATGAATTAGATCGATTTGAAAACGCTTCCGATGTCTAGTGGACAGTTCAAGTTCGATTCAGAATTAGCCTATGAAAATGTAAGAAGACCGGATCGAATGGCTTTTGGATTCATTTAATCCATTCTTTTCACATCGGTATTATGAATTTGATGTAGGAGGAGTTATATATGAAAAAAAGTAGTCGGAAAAGTCTAGGCCTGCTGTTAATGATGTGTCTCTTGTTCCTTCTCGTTCTGGGGGCATGTTCATCAGGAGGAGGCGGTGAAGCAGCAAGTGATAAGCCGGATACAACAGAGTCAACAGAGGCAACGAATGCGAATACAGAAGAGCAAGAAGAGAAGCCCAAGCCTGTAGAATTGAAACAATTCTCGAATGAACCCGTTACGTTAAAGGTAGCAACCCAATGGGGTGAAGAAAATTTCCAGAACAATTTTGTTCAGGATATGAAGGAGCTGGTTCCTCATATTACATTCGAATATGTGGATTGGAATGGAACGGTTGAAGGGATCCAGGAGATTAACAGCGCAGGGACGGTTGTTGACCTACTAACGCCCAACCTTGGGGTGGATGTGCTGCTCGATCTTGATATGGTACAGCCGCTGGATGAGATGGTAAAAGAGTATGGGATCGATTTGAGCACAGTGGACCCGTCGTTTATTGCTCTGATTCGCTCCCAAGACCCTGAAGGACGGCTGATCGGATTGACGGGTAACGGAGGGATTTATGGTCTCTTCTATAATAAAGAAGTATTCGACCTATTCGGTGTTCCCTATCCGACAGAAAACATGACTTGGGATGAAATCATTGACCTCGCTAAGAAAACGACAGGTACCCGTGAAGGAAATCAATACATAGGATTGGAGTTCGGCTCGGATACGGTGGATGCTGCTCTATTACAATTATCTATAACATTGACAGATCCAGATACCGGGGAACTGTTATTGTCTAAAGATCCGAAGTTTACGAAATACATGGAACTGATGAAAAAAATATATAGTATCCCAGGCATCTACAATCCGGAAGAACCAGATAAGTTTATGCAAAAAACAGCTGCAATGGAAATCAACTGGCATGGTTTCCTGACTTGGTTTGGAGGGGAGACCCCGGAGGAAAGAGCAGATTTCAAGAAAGACATGGACATTCTGCCGGTTCCATCCTGGTCCGACATCCCACAAACGGCTCCAGCGGTTCATACGGCGCCTACCGTAATTAACCCGTATAGCGAGAATAAAGAAGCAGCGCTGCAAGTACTTCAAGCCATTATTTCAATAGAGAACCAAACGAAGGCTACAAGAAAAGGCACAATCCCGGCTACCTCCGATGTGGAAATACGCAAACAGTTTGGTGCCGACAATCCAGATCATCAAGGCAAAAATGTAATGGCCATGTTCCAAAACCAATTTGCCCTTCCTCCTGCCAGAGCAAGCGTGTGGGATAAATATGTCGATTTGAATGGGGCTATGCAGAAGTTTGCGACCTCGGACATGAACATCCCAGAGTTTATTCGGGTGCTTGAAGAGGAATCAGCGATCAAGATTAAGGATGCCAAGAATAAGGAGTAAGAGAGTTTCGTTCAGACAAAATAGAGTACGGAATAGGAGCGAGTAAAATCATGACAGATATGTTGCATAAGGAAGGCTGGACCCTCGTATTTCATGAAGAGTTTGATGGGGAAACGCTCGACCAGACGAAGTTCTCACCCTACGGGTTATCCCATTGGAAGACATTAGAGGAAGCAAAGGCGACCTATCAATTACGTGATAGCTGTATCGTGTTACAACTGCCTGATGAGCATAAGCGTGTATCCGCTATTGTTACGGGGATGCGAGACGGACTACACCGATACGGTGATAATTTCGGACTAAACCATCATGATCGTGCCTTCATGAACCTTGTGACGAAATATGGTTACTTCGAGTTACGTGCGAAGGTGGCGAAAGGGAGCGGGCTTAATTCAGCTTGGTGGATGATCGGGTTCGAAAATGAGAAGGAGCAAAATGCTGAAGTCGACATTTTTGAAATGTTAGGCAAAGACACACATTTACTGAATACAACACTTCATTCATTACGTGATACGAAGTTGAAGTACGCCCATATTCCGTATCGTACGGATGTAGACTTATCTGAAGATTTTCACGTATACGGCTTTGAGTGGGATGAATCCGGTATGAAGTTCTACCTGGATCATGAGCTATATTGGGAAATCGATCAGTCACCGGATTATCCGATGGTTACATTGCTCCAGATTAATGATGGCGATGGGGGATGGATTGGCGACCTGGATCGATCCATTCCGTATCCGAAGGAGTTCCTCGTTGATTATTTAAGGGTATATAAGCGCGAGGGGATGCCTATGGAGCTCATTCCGCTCGAAGGAACGGAAGGCAATCTCGCCCGGTTTGCCATTAGCGGAGTAGGTAACGATATTACCTGGGGAGATTTGTACAACGCACAATCGCATATTTGTTATATCAATGACGGCGATCCGAATACCGCTCTAATCAGCAAACCGGAAGAGTCATTACCTCACTATATTTATTTGGATTGGATGGAACCGAAAGCATTTGATATGGTATCGTTAACGACACGAGCGGGATTGAAGCATGGCCCGACACAGTGGGATATTGAAATATCTCCAGATGGTGTATCCGATTGGCGTAAAGTGGGTGAATCCGGGCAGGTTGCATGGAGTTATCGTGAGAATGAGTTAGAAACGTTCGAAGTCAGGTTTGCCCAAGTAGAGCAGGCTAAGTCGATTCGCTTGGTTATTCAAGCCTTCAATGAGAGTCAAGAAACAGGAACGTATCTTATCCAGGACATAGCTGTCTATTTGAGCACAAAGGCGTAATAGATCAGAGCTGATCCGAAGCGGAGACGGATGAACTGTTGGCTGTACACATGGCCGGTAGGAAATGGATGGATGGCCTAAACTGAAGCGGTCGTAGTTACCTCATTGTAGTTTATTCGTTTATCACTTGTACATGTCTTTGGAATCAATGACCAACGCCGAAAGCCTCAAACCCATAAAATAACGGTTGAAACGTATAAGATCAGGGTATTGGGAGATGTATGAATACCATCATCAGGAGGCGATGAAGTGAAGAAGAAGACCTACAAGTTGAAACATATGGCCGGAGCATTTCTTGCTGGTGCCATGCTGTTTTCAGGATTTTCGCTGGCGGCTGCCAATCCCGAAGGAGCCGTAGATGCGATTAAACACGCAACATCTAAAATAAGCTACTACGTCAATGGCAAGGACCACTCTACACCTGCCGGTCAATTCATGAACCAAGGGACGGCGGCCCCGGATTCCATTATTCACAACGGCACGACTTACGTGCCTGTTCGCATCGTTTCTGATCTGGTCGGCCAGCCCGTGTATTGGGAGCAAGCTTCCCGAACGATCTCTTTGGGACTTCCCGTGGTCAAGCTGTACAATGCGGCGAGCGAGCCTGTTGGTTCCACTACCTTGGAGCAGATCAATGACGGGGTGAAGGTGAAGATTACCGCATCCGGTCTCACTCCAGGCAAGCATGGGTTCCATGTGCATGAGAATGTGATACAGGGAACAGATTTTAAATCTGCCGGAAGGCATTTTAATCCGACCGACAAGCATCATGGCCTTGAGAATCCGCAAGGAAGCCATGTTGGCGACATGCCGAACCTGGTCGTCGGCGCAGACGGCACCGTTGAAGCGGAGATGATCATTCAGCATGGCACACTTGAAAAGAATCAGCCTAATTCGGTGCTGGGACGCTCGCTGATCATTCATGCCGGCGAAGATGATGGCGTAACCGATCCAGCGGGTAATTCCGGCGACCGTGTGGCTGGCGGGAATATTCCGGAGTAATCTAGTAAGTTGATAGTACATCGGTTTGCAGCATATGAAATCCAGTGAAAAACGCATCTCCACAGGGAGGTGCGTTTTTTTGATGGCTGTGCAACGAAGGGGAGAGAAGGAACTGGTGGAGTAGTTTATGTAAGGTGTAATCTTGGTGGATACGTCGTTAACGATTGACTGCCATACTGTAGAGGGATCATCGAAGTTCCGGTTTGGATCAGAACAGGTATACGGATTTACCGTTGGGTTGTCCATGATTTAGAGTTTTTGATGGTTTTGGCTTTCCGTTATTCGGACCGTTGTTGCTTTTTGCGGATATGCCGTATAGGGTTAGTTAATTCTAATATCCAAGTACTCAGGAGTTTAGTAGTTTGTAGCAGACCACTAATTATAGTTGAAAAAAGACCGTAGATGTAAAATGTAGGACCCATTAGAATGGGAAATTTCGCATTAATTAAGTATCTATCTGACAGTTGCGGTGATTGTAAAAAAAGAACTCCCTTCTAGCTATTACTTCGTATAACGTCAGGAATGCTTCTTTGATATGATACAATGTAAATACATAATTAACCATGTAAAGGATGAGAATCTATGCCGGTTTACAACAAGCTAGTTCGGGATATGATTCCCCAAGTCATTGAATCTACAGGCAAAGAATTTCGCACACGGATCTTGGATGAGGAAGAGTATAAGAAAGAATTGATCATAAAGCTGAAAGAAGAGTCGGAAGAGTACTTTGCCGCTGAAAGTTCAAAGGAGTCATTGGAAGAACTTGCAGATATGCTTGAGGTTATCCGGGCATTGGCGGTGGTACATGGAGCAACATGGGAAGAGCTTGAAGCCTTGAGAGAGAAGAAGGAGGAAGCTCGAGGCGGATTCCAAGAACGGGTGTATCTAATCGATGTCGACGACAACGCTTAATGTCAAACTGATTACGGAAAACTTAGCAGACGATTTAATCACCAGGATGCAGAATGCTTCCGGAATCTATATTATGACTTCCTTCGTTATGCAATCAGGGGGGCGTTTATTGGCTCCCCATTTGAAAAGTGCGATCGAACGGGGACACCAGCAGAGACACTGAACGATTGAACATTCAATTAATTAACGGGATCGCGCTCAAGAATAAGTTGATGCCTGGAGAAAGAAGAAACGGATCGGATAAATCATTAATACATAAGAAGGGCGATGCATTTACATGAAGCGCCCTTGCAAGTGCATTAATCGTTAGCAACGTAGGCGCTTTTTTAACTTTCTCAATTTCAGTTATTTGTATTTGAGTATAATCTGTTTAGCGAATAATGGAGTGAAATAAATGCCCAAAATCCAGGTTCCACCCGAGTTGCTGATTCAAGTCGCTGAGAAGTTCCGTATAGAGTCCCTGCAAATGGAATGGAGAATAAGTTCCCTGGACCATCAAATGGATACCATGCTGATGTGGGAGGGAACGACGCGGTAGCGTTTTTTTGAAGATTTTCATAGAGCCCGCAGCGAAATGACCCAGACGATTGAATATATGAGATCAATTAGTGATGAATTAAAACGCATTGCTTATAGATTTATATTAGTAGATGAAGAACTATTACCTCTTGCTCTGGTAGGCAGCAAAGAGGAGCCCAAGACTTGGCTTGAAGAGGCCTGGGGCAGCTTGAAAGAATTAGGAAACGGAATAATGGCTGCTTCTAACGAGAGATATGATAAACGGTATTCTTCGGTGTGGAGCTTTTTGGATTACTGGACAGCTGGCGTACCCAAAGGTGCTTACCAAGGTTATGTGGAAAGGGCTGATAAGCTTTTTGATTCCCCGAATCACTTCGCCAATGGTAAGACCTTTGGAGTACATGGAACTATTAGAGAAGCCATTTTTCCTATAAATGCATGGTCTACAGAACATGTTGCTAGTATCATTGGAGCAGCAGGAATTGCTACGGGTGCAACAGTACCTCTTATGAAACCGAAAGATATATTGAGTCCATCTGTTAAATATGAAGTTAGAAAAGGTAATGATGGCTTGAAGCATGATTCGAGTGGAGATGGAGGAGGAACGCCGAAGAAAGCTGAGGGGTCAGGTGAGGTTGGTAAAGTTATACCAACAAACAGTACTGTTATTAGTCCAGAAATGAAAGATAAGATATTGGAGGGACAACGCAAAAACCCAAATAAGAATGACTTAATAGGTGGGCATTCTCCTGAAATCACTAACCGTAATCCAAATTATGCAGTTGAAGAGATCTCGATTAACCCTGATGGTACGAGAAAAGTAAGGTTTACCACACAATTCCTAGATGGAAATCTTTCTAAAATTAAAACAAGTACACTCTTTCCAGAGTCTTGGACTGAAGAACAAATTCTAAATAGCATAACTAATGTTGGTAATGCACCAGCTATTTCTACCAGGTTAAGAGATGGGGCAACTTGGCATAGAGCTGTTGTTAATGGTGTTGAAATTGATGTAATTAAAGCTGGTGAAAATGTGACCAGTGGTTATCCAACAGGAACAGTAAATGCATCTCGCCCAGCAGGTTTTTAATTCAACATTAATGGAGGCAATGTATATGTACAAAGAACTAGATAACCTATTATCTGCGGATACAACAGTAGATTCGTGGTACGATGATGGCTGTGTCATTGCAAACGAGATCCTTGCAGAATTTAGTCCAAGTGATTGGGATGAATTATCTAATCAAGTACTAAGTAAACCAGTAGAATGGCAAAGAAAATTGGCATATTGTTTAGATAATGAGTGCAATATGTATGAACTTAACATTTTAATAGCATTACTGAGCACTAATGATGTTGAGTTGTTCGAGATATGCATTGACACACTAAGAAGTTTTACAAATCAAGATAGTAAGAAAATGATATTAGATAATCCCATAATAATACAACGTGTTAATAGCATTTTATCGCAAACATCGAGCTTACCAGTGAAAAATATGCTTCAAGATTTTCTTTCAAAAATACATTCGTAATTTTGCGCTCTATACCTTGATTGGTTTTAGGTCTTTCAAGGTTTCTTTTTTTGGAGGGGGCTACCCAGTACTGTATGAACCCATCAAACATTAATGATCAATAACGTTTTAGATCAGTATAAGACAAAATATTTAACCACAAGTCTACTTAAGTGAATTTTCGAATCGGAGGGCGTATATAGATTTCTCCGTCCTCTTTCCCGGATCTCTAAGTAACTATTTACGTTAGTAGCTGAAAAAAAGGACACAAAGTCCTCAATAGACTTCGTGTCCTCGAATGGTTCCACCCTAACGATTTTTGCCTGTACTTCGCTCCTCTTAGATCTTCCTCAACGGCTTCACTTCAACGTCCTCACATCCACCGTATTAGATATAACATCAACTTCATTCGGAATAATCCCTTTCTCAAACATATAATCGGCCACTGCTTGCCAACGTTGGCGGACGGTGTCATCAATAGGGGCTAGCGGGAATAAAGAGCCTTCTAATTGTTGACGAGCAACGGGTTCGGAGACGCCTTGGATCTCTTGAATTAATTGGACGGTGTGATCGACGTCTTTAGATAGAAGCGAAGCCTCTTCATTCAACCCTTCAAATACTTCACGAACGAGTTCAGAATGTTCCTTCAGGAAGCCATTTCGAACAATATACACCGTATCATTGTCAGATTCGATGTCGCCTGCGGATATGACCAGCTCTGCACCGAAGTCGACGAGCGCAACGGCTGTAAACGAACCCCATGTCGCCCAAGCATCGACTTGCCCGCTCTCAAAGGCAGGCCCTGCTTCCGTTGGCGGAAGATAGACAATCTCGACTTCGCTTGCATCGAGTCCACCTTTCTCCAGCGCTTTATATAGTAGGTATTCGCCGGTACCGCCGCGGTTTACAGCGATCTTCTTACCTCGAAGGTCGGAAGGACTCTTAATGCCGGCTTCCGGCTTGGCGACAATGCCTTGATTATCTTGATCGCCAGGCTGCTTCGTAAAAATGGTGAATTCGGATGATCCACCTACAAGAGCACTAATTGCAGCAGTGATCGAGCCAATCGTGATATCGATGGAATCAGCGTTTAACGCTTCGATCGCCGGAGACATGGCCGCAAAACCGCCGGTTTTTTCAACTTTCGCTCCGGCTGCTTCAAGCCTTTTATACAGGGGCCCGCCTTCATCGGATAAACTTAATGGCTGAGCACTGCGCAGTATGCCTAGACGAACGGGTACGGCCTCATCATCCTCAGGGTTGGCTTGTTTCGCTTGACCGGCTTTACCACAAGCCGCTAACGTTACTAATAGAAATATGAATAGTAAATGAAAGCTTATTTTTCGCATAGGACACTTCCCTTTTTGCCTGATCATTTAGTGGATCTGATGAGCCCAAGTGAAAACCTTCTCCTGTTCTTCTTGCTTCGGTGTCGTTGCGGCCTCACCGTCAATGAATAGATGGGGCAGGATGTATTCTCCTACACGATAAGCTTCTTCGAGCAGTGGAACACCGGAGAAAATAAAGGTTGAAATGCCCGCATCTTGATACTCTCTTAAGCGCGCCAAAACGGTTGCCGGACTGCCTACGATCGTTGTGCCCGGACCTGGTCTTACCAGACTCATCCCGGCCCATAAATCCGGATAAATTTCAAGCTCCCGAGCGTCTTTAGGAATTTGGCCGTTGTGATTGCCAAGCATCCGCTGCTGCCCCACCGAATCGCTATTACGAAGGACCTTCTGCATATTTTCCACGGTTTGCGGATCCATCGTCTTGAGCAGCCGATCCACTTCTTGCCAAGCTTCTTCGTCCGTATCTCGAACGATCAGGTATAACCGGATGCCATACCGCATGGTACGGCCTTGCTCAGCAGCTAAAGCTTGAAGATCTTGAATCTTCTCTGCGACTTGCGGAGGCGTTTCCCCCCAGCTCAGGTACGTATCGATATGCTTGGCTGCCGTGAGGTGAGCCGCTTGCGACGATCCGCCGAACCACAGGGGCGGCGTTGGCTTCTGCGTGGAGGTGAGCTGTAAGGCTTTGCCTTCAGCCGTGATATACTTGCCATGGAAGTCTAGGCTGTCTCCGGCCACCGCTTGTTTCCATACTTCAATCCATTCATCCGTGTAGGCATAGCGTTCATCATGCCCAAGCGTTGAACCATAGGCGCGCATTTGCGCCGTGTTTCCGTTCACGATGTTTAATAATACGTGTCCTCCGGAAAAATCATCGAAGGTTTGCGCCATTTTCGCGGCCAGCACGGGCGAAATCAACGGTGGATGAACAGCGATTAGAAAACGCATGTTGTTCGTGCTGGATATGAGGGATGATCCCAGTACCCACGTATCATGCGGGCCCGTTGCAAGCAGTGCACCGGTAAACCCTAATTGGTCAACAGCCGAGGCAATCTGCCTTAGGTAAGGTAAATCGATTTTGCGAGCGCCCTCCGTTGACCAAGGGCTGCGGCCATCCGGCGCTGTTAAATACCAATACACTTCAACGTTGTCTTTATGTGCAGCCACGTTATTCTCCTCCAATTTCTACGGGTACAGGCAAAACGGCATCTGAAACGACAATTTCCTTAGGCAAAATGTGCTGTCGCGCTAACAGATCGGCAACCTGCTGCTGTTCAGTTATGAATTCTTCGGTAATCGGCTGCAGCCCCCAAGGTCTGCGCCGAAGCGCGGCTTCCCATGATTCCACGGAAGGCCAATGGGGCAAGTCCCGGGCAAACAGCTCCGCCGCTTCGCGCGTATTTTCTTGAATCCACGCATCGGCCTGCTGCAGAGCTTCGACAACGGCCTTGAGCAGCTGCGGTCGATTTGTCGCAAAATCCCGGTCGGCAAACCATACGGAACGGTGAGAGATATGGGATTCAAGCGGCACCAGCGTACGAACGAGTCCTTTGTTATGCAGCTCCGTCAGCTGCGGGTCGTTGCCGACCCATGCCTCCACTTCGCCCGCCAGCAATGCATTGGCCCCCTCATTGCCTATATCCGCACGAGCGACATCATCATATAGAAGGCCTTCTTTATCGAGAGCGGTTGCCAGAAAACTTGTATGCCAGGACCCTTCGGAAAGCGCAATGCGCAAACCTTTCAATTCCGCAACGGATTGCACCGGCGACTCTTTGCGAATGACTAAGGCTCCGCTAGCTGTACGAGGATTAGATACCGCAACGTACACAATATCGATATCCGAAGCCTGCGCGGTTAACGGCGGCGTAGACCCTGTACCTCCAAAGTCGATTTCTCCAGAAGCGATACGTAGAGGCGTCTTCGCTCCATCGGTGTAATCGACCCAAGCAACGGATGCGTTATGGTCTTTAAGAATCTCTTCTAAAAAGCCTAAGCGGCGCAATACGAATAACGAATGATTATTGGGATGAACGCCGATGGTTACGTCTGCTTTCGTTTGAGTCATGTGAGGGACACTCCTTTGGCTATGTTTTGTTCAGCCGCGGCTAATGGTTCTGGAAGACTCCAGTCCCATACGTTCACGGGATTCGGGATGAAACCATGCTCGAACAGGAACCTGCTTTGGGCATCAAGCGCCGTTAGATAGTCTTCGCGTAGTGCCGGTCGAAGCGAAATATTACGGTAAGCGGAGGCCACATATTCGGATGAAGCGCCGGTTTCTTTTGTAACGACCCGAATGAAATCATTGGGATGATCTTTGGACCAATCAGCGGCGCGAAGCAGAGAAGTGAGAATCTGTTCAACGACATGTTCCTGCTCCGTCAATGCCGTATCGACGGTCACGGTTCGGGGCACGCCATTGTTGACTCGCACCAGCGGATCCGGATGGAACCCAAGCTCGATCACTTCCTTCACGGCGACCGTGCGGGCGGCCTCAAGCCCGGTGGCTCCTTTGACAAAAACGGCATCGATCTCCCGTCGCTGCAGCGCCTCGATCTCGGTATTCCATGAATCCCTTCTTCCTTCAGGAACCGCCTCAAGATGAACGATGTTGACTTCATCCAGCGTAAGATTTGCAAGCGAGAGCGCATTATGAAAACCGCGAAGCGCTTGGGCCGCTCGAAAATCAATTTCTAAATAACGATGGCGAGGAATTCCGATTCTTTTTCCACGCAAATCGCCAGGCCCCTGAATATCCGAGTCGGGAAGGGTAAGGATCGCTTGATATTCATCGACCCAGCTTAGTCCGATAAGCCGCGTATCGCTCCCGGTTGAGCGTGCCCATAAAGCCGGAATGTTTCCTCCTTCCCGCACCAGGAAAGGCAAGGTGTGATTAAAATGCGCATGAGGCAAAGCGTGATTGGCGTTTCTTGTTAGTTCCGCCGCCGTACATCCGGACTTTTCAAGCTCCTGTTGAAGAAGCCCTAGGTCAAGGGCCAAACTGGCTGCTGTCGGAACCGGGCAGCGTGTAATCCTAATTTCCTTCACGATTTCTTGCGGGTTATCGATGTTAGGCATGCTTCAGGGCTCCTTTCTTTTTTCGGTTTCACGTCCTGTCATCGCTCGCTTTTGATCCACCTCCTTCAAGAAATGGTTATCCATTAAGCCTTACAAGCGGGCTTATGTTAGAATCTATGACCCTTTCTTTAATGGGTAGGGGAGGTCCTCTGCTTCATTTCGGCTTTCCATTTCGGTTATGCCCATGACCCGTTTCAGGATGTGATCGATGAATGCTGCCACTTCGGCATTTCCCCGTTGACGCGGACGTGAGAAAGGGACAATTCGATCCATCGCGATCCGGCCTTCCTCAATGAGTACTACGCGATCGGCCAGGACGACAGCCTCTTCGACATCGTGGGTAATCAAGACGGTCGTAAATTGCTGCTGCTTCCACAACGATTCGATTAATTGCTGCATTTCGATGCGGGTCAATGCATCCAGCGCGCCTAAAGGTTCATCGAGCAACAATAATTTTGGCTGGCTGGCTAACGCTCTTGCTAAGGCGACTCGTTGTTTCTGACCGCCGGACAGCACGGACGGCCATTCATTCGCCCGCGTTCCTAGCCCAACCTGGTCTAAGGCGGCTTCGGCTTTATGACGGTCTTCTTTTCGAAGTCCGATCGCTACATTATCGATGACCTTATTCCAAGGCAACAGCCTTGCATCTTGAAACATCATCCGAGTTTCGGCATGCACATGCTGAACCGGATGGTCATTAATCCATATGTCTCCCGACGTGGAGGGTTCCAATCCGGCGATCACGCGCAATAACGTGCTTTTCCCGCAGCCGCTTCGCCCGATGATGGCAATGAACTCTCCTGGCTTCACGTCTAGCTCAATGCCTCGAAGCACAGTCTGTTCGCCGAAGCTTTTCTGTAATTTGGTTATACGTAGGTGTACACCATGGGTAGAGGAAATCAGGGTCGACACATCCTTTCAGAGCTTACTTTTGATAATTCGGGTTCCATTGTAAAAACCGCTTCTCTAGGAGCTTGGCGATGGAATCGGCCAGTTTTCCAAATAAGGCATAAAGCAAAATGGTAAGAAGAATAATGTCGGTTTGCATGTATTCTCTTGCGTTCATGGCAAGAAAGCCGATTCCCGAATTCGTAGCAATCGTTTCGGATACGATTAAAGTCAACCACATGATGCCTAAAGCGTAGCGGAGTCCGACTAAAATGGAAGGAAGTGCGCCAGGCAGAACGACTTTCCAAAAGAGCGAAGCTGAGCGCAGCCCGTATACGTTCCCCATTTCGATCAATCCGTTGTCCACGGAGCGGATGCCGTGCAAGGTATTGATGTAGACCGGAAATAACACGCCAACCGCGACCAAGAATATTTTCGACTCTTCGCCAATGCCAAACCATAGAACGACTAATGGAATCATCGCCAGATGAGGAACATTGCGTACCATTTGAATCGTCGTATCTAACAATTTTTCAGCGATGGAAGATAAGCCGTTGATGAAACCCAGCACAAGACCGATCCCCCCGCCGATTAAGAAACCAATGAACGCTCTTTGAAAACTAATTGAAATATGCTCGATTAATTCTCCTGATAACAGCAAATCTCTGAAAGAAAATAAAACGTCCTGAGGCAGGGGGAGGATTTTCCTCGAAATCACGTCAAGATTGGATAATATAGCCCACACAACGATTAGTAAGATGGGGAGAACCCAAGGCAAACATTTTTCGATGATGGGATTGGACATGAGCTTTCTCATCACTTCAACTCACCTAGCCTTCAAAAATAGGATCAAAAGAAAAAGGCCACAACGCCAGCACAATATCTGCTGAGGTTGTGACCTCCATTTGAATGGTCGGTATCATTTAATGTTTAATAATTCCTATAAGTTTAATATGGATTTGATTATACTTCCCGATTTTGGTTTCGTCAACCGGAAATATGCGAGTCTATAGTCTATGGAAGAGGCTATGTTAAAATATGGTGTAATGTATATTCTCCCATACGGAAAATACGTTCTTAATTGAAGTGATATATAGGAGTGTTTCATATTAACAATAAAGTAGCCCTATTGTATGTTGTTCTTGTTGCTTCCCTCCTAACTTCCTGTTCGCCAAGAAACCCGGATCGAATAGAAGAATCCGGCTCGTTGGAGATGGTAAATATCTATTTGTACCGTAACGATACCCATCACGTTCAACCCGAACTGATCAATGTTCAAAGTGACCCTGATTTGCTAAGGAATGCCGCACAATGGCCACAGAGTGGAGAACCCGAACAACTGCCCAATATTCAAGAAATTAAACAAATGTATGTCTTTCAGTTTCAATTTCGCAACGGAGATACGATCCAAGATGTCTATTATATGTATGTTACCGACACAAGTAATGAGCAGTACATGAAGGAATTTGAAGGGAGTCTTAAAAAGGATACCGACAAATTTGATGCTTCAGAAAAAGAACGGATACTAAATTTAGTAGGACTTGAAGACTGGAAAAAGGTTTCAGTTTCAGACTTATTAAATTCATGATTGTTAGATTGAATAAATTAGATTGTATTCGTTGCGAAGCGTATCAATATTCTCTAGAAGAACTCGCAGAAGCTTGTTGAACGATATACATCGAGGAGGTTAACCAAACTAAATGAAAGCAACAATCGAAGGACTTCTCCATGTACTAGGAGAGCATCATAAGGGGTCCCACGGCATTCCGGAGGAGGACATTCAAGCAAAGGAACAGAGCCTGGGTTTTCCATTGCCGACGGTGCTGCGGGAATATTATAAGATTTTGGGACGATCCCCATATACCACCCAAGGGTGCAATAATCAATATGAACCGCTCCCTCTGCAGGATGTGTTCATTCCCGATGATACATTTTTTACGACAGATAAGGCGTTTCTGGTCTTCTATCAAGTAGAGGAATCCGTAATATATTGCGGGATCCGACTTCAGGATTTAGAACAGGAAGATCCACCGGTTTATCTGTGCGCTTGGAACTCGCCCGACTGGCAACTGGAAAATCGATCGCTTCAACGTTTTCTCGCTGGCAAGGGACTCGTTCAGTTGGGCGTGGAGGATCGGCTGCCGTATTGGGCCATTTTCGATGAGAGCATGTGGAGCTTGTCCGACTATCGCAGATGTATGCGTCTGGAGGAACCGGAGCATGAGATGGAGGAAGGATCAGAGCTGAATGCATGGAAAATCTATCTGAAGGACGATGTGCTGATCGTGTTTGAACTTGACGTATCCGAAGAGGAGACGGATGAAACGTTGGCTGTATATCTGGCGTCCTTTCAGCCAGCGAGCATGGAGGATTTGCTGAGCGAGATGAGTAAGGCAACTGACTTGCCTTCATTTCGAACGAATCTGTCAGCTCAGTGAGGGATTGAGGGAGCAAGTAAGAGGAGGCAAGTAAGAAGTAGCGGATAGAACGAACCTATTTGATGGATAATTTTATGGTACAATATGTATATAATAAAGTGGACTGAGGATGCTGCTAACATCCACACTCCTAACAACTGCCGCTTTTAAGAGCGGTAGGCTGTACAAGGTTCAGAAATAGGTCGTCACCCTTGCCTAGGGCGGCCTATTTCTTTTTGTTTTGACAAGCTGTGAACAGAATTGGAGCATGAATGTCAGTGCATTCTTAACCTGCACGGGCATCATGCTGGAATTCCTTAACAGACCTCACGATGAACCGTATCCTAAGTCATTAAACTAACAGGCAAAATAGTTTAAGATTATGCGCGGTGAACCGTACCCCAAGTAAGAGGGAATGGTTGGTTACGGTCCAATGGATTGAATGGGGGAAATATATTGTAGATTCGTTTGCATCTCGAGAGAGGTGCTTTTTTTCGTTTAAAGATTCCTCACGATCCCTTCACCAATTACAGCAAGATTTGAAAAGTAAGGGCAGGCTATATTTGTTAAGTTATATTCGACAAACATAATAAGGAAGGGGCCGTAGCAAAAAAAAATCATAATAACCTCAATGTTGGTTGGAGTCAAAACCTGTCATGTCGAGAAAAGACTTGGCGATCATGTTATTAATACCTAGAAGTGGAGGAATCATCGTGAATATAGAGCACAATAAAGAGGTAAGTAGATCTATAATAACACCACATGTTCTCAAACGGTGGTCAGGATTTATGGCAGTAATAGCAGGTATTCTATATATCGTCATTCAGTTTATCCACCCGACAGATGATATCTCTTCTGTGCACACAAACTCTTGGGTAGTGGTTGCATGCCTGACTATGGCTATGTCGCTCTTTAACCTGATCGGAATTACGGGATTCTATATAAGCCAAGCGAAAGAAGCGGGGTGGCTTGGCTTGGTCGGTTTCCTTTTGTTCAATCTGTTCTGGTTAATGTCAATCATTTTTAGTTTTATCGAAGCATTCGTTTTGCCGTTGCTGACAAGTGATGCTGAGAAGTTTGTGGAAGGAATGGCTGGACTCTTTGGAGGAACGGTTAGCGAGGTTGATCTGGGGATCTTCCCAATATTAGCACCGCTCGCGGGAGTATTGTATATGCTAGGAGGTCTGTTGCTAGGCATCGCCACATTACGTGCCAGAGTCTTCCCTCGCCCAGCAGCAATTCTGCTGGCCTTCGCTTCTGTAGTGACCATTGCTGCTGCAATCATCCCCCATCCGTTTGATCGGGCATTAGCGATACCTATGGGATTAGCTCTTATATGGATGGGATATACTGTTTGGTCGGAACGTAAGTAAGCATCGAATTAGAGATGTCTTCGATCTTCCCTATTTGAATGAAATAAATAGTTCCTCTGACGGTTTGGCTCCTCGGTGCAACATTAAATTTCCAGATCGTCAGGGAGTTTCTTGATGGGTGCATAGATATGGTAGGTTGAATCCAGATTGTGGACGTCATTAAAAACTTGGATAAGTTCAATATCCGATTGATCAGACTCTTGCTTGGAAATCTTTAAGAATCTTGCATAGTCTGTTTTGAGCACTTCTCCAATATCAAGCAGGTCGCCAAAATAGTTGAACCTCGCACAAAAAATAGTCGGTACATCAACCGTGAAATAAAAGGGTTTATGAATTTGAATTTCACTTGGGATTCCGAACAGAACTTTGAACCGGGTTGAATTGGGTTGACAGTTTGAATAAATGACAAAACAAGAACCATTTATGTTTTCATCAATATGATTCAACAGCATTTTGGAATGAGAGTGAATCTTCTTTTTGTAATCATCAGTGGCTAGGTCTACTTCAAAGGCAATCCCGCTTATTCGGGTCTCTTTGAACTCTGTCAGTGTGAAATCCGTGACGACATCACCATTCATATTTTTAAATGGTCTTTTAACCACAGTAGGTATTTGAGTCGGAGAGATTTTATTGAACCCTGCTCTTAGCGAACTTGGAGCTATCCCGTAATGTTGTTTGAATGCCCGGGTGAATGAGGCTTGCGTACCAAAGGCTAACTGATAAGCAATATCGGTAAGCGATAAGTTGTTGTTATAAATGAGTGATAAAGCGGCATTCAATCTTCTAGATAGGATGTACTGATTTAACGAACAGCCCATCATGGCAGAGAAAAGCCTATGAAAATAATATTTAGACATATTGAAAGTAAGAGCAACGGATGACACGGATAAAGGCTGTTCTAAATTCTCCTCAATATGAATCAATGCTTGTTCTATTATCCTATGATGGTTCATACTATCTCCCTTCGTCACGTGCTCTAATTTTTTGTGCTAAGTATACCACACGCGTTATACCGCTTAGAAGGCAATTCGCAATCCGCGAATTGTTAAACAGAGGCTCCTCATTATTTGTATAGAATTAGGGGGAAATACGAAAAAACGGTCAGATGACTGACCGATTCTGTCAGGGATAGAGGGATATAATTGGATATAAATAAGTCGATGTGTTATGAGTGGTTCTATATATTGGATTAGGAGGAACGAAAATGGATTGGAATTACTATGATACGTTTATTACCGTTGCCGCAGATTGCCCCGTTGAGACTGGAACGCAGCCACCAGACAAGAAAGACGGAAAAACCAAGCCGGGCATCGAGTTTGAGTTAATCACGAATCATCCGTATGGCTATACCCAGGAGGAGCTCTTGTACGAAGTGTATATCCGACACAAAAATATTCCGGAGGCAGAGTTAGCCGAGAGAGGGAACCAGATTCGAGACGAGTTTTATATGAAGCCGCAACCATGCTTGAGAGCATCGATGCTCCCGAAGAAATACGGGTGGGGTATTCATTTCAATGCAAAGGGGCAAATCGCGATCGTTCCGGTGGAATCCCCTGATTATCGGCGCTTCGTGGAAAGAGCCTATGGGAATGTGAAGCTGCTAGCCGCGATGAGAAACAAGAGGAGGTGAGTGCAATCACAGGTTCAGTAAAACACATGTTTGATTTGATCAGTGTCCCCCATATACAAAAAACCACCCCCAAAGCCTACGACAAACGTAGTCTCTCTAGGGGCAGCTCTGTAAACCTTACATATAACTCCAATTGCCTCGCTCTACAACTTACTTCGCACTAGGCAGCAATTTATTCAACAAGATCGCTGCAAGCGAAGCAGCCAGAATCGGTGAGCCCAACAAATACTGCACGAACGTAGGCAGCGTGTACAAGAAATCTTTAGGAATGAGCACTAACGCTAACGTCAAAATCATCGGGATGGCGATAATGTACATTTCTTTTTCCCCGATTTTTTCGTTCTTCATGACCTGGATCCCGTTAATCGAGATGATACCGCAGACGATTGCGAATACGCCGCCGATGACCGCAGTTGGGATCGAGGAGATCAGCGCGGCCAATTTGCCGGAGCAGCCGAAGAGGACAAACCATCCACCTACCGCAAGAAAGACTCGGCGACTAGCTACGCCCGTGATGGAGATGATACCTGCATTCGTGGAATAGCCGGTAACCGGCGTCGAGCCGAGTCCCGAAGCAATCAGGCAGCTAATCCCTTCTCCAATGACCCCACGGTTAATGTTCTTATCGGTTAACGGTTTATCAATAACGTTGCTGATGGCAAACCATGTCCCCGTCGTTTCTGCCAGCAGAACGAGATAAATAATGATCATGGTGATGATCGCCGAGAAGTCGAACGAGAAGCCAAAATCCTTAAACGGAATCTGCGGCATGCTGAACCACTTGGCGTTTGCGACAGCGCTGAAGTCCAGCACACCCATAAAGTTAGCGGAGATACATCCGATAATTAATGCGACCATCACGGACGTAACGCGGAATATCGCGCCTCTTGTGCGGAACAAAGAACCCAGGATCACGAACAGGATGAGTGCACCAGCTGAGATCAGGGCCAGCAGCACGTTCTGATTGATGGTAGCGTCCGTGGCGCCGTAGATATTGTCTCGAATAGCAACAGGCAATAAGGACAGACCGACGATGAAGATGATCGTGCCCCCGACAATGGGCGGGATAAAGGAGGTAACGATTTTATTGAAGACTCCCGTATACCCCAAAATAATCACGAGGATCGCGCCAATTAAGCTCGCGCCCAGCACGGAACTCCAACCCATCTCTCCGCCGCCGCTGGCGGCATAAATGGCGACAATTGCGCCGAGAGGAACATAGGAAGGACCCTGCGCCATCGGCAGCTTCATACAGAAATACGTTTGCACGATTGTGGCAAGCCCGGCTGCAATAAACGTGGATTGAATTAATGCGCTGGACTGATTGGGCGCCAAGCCAATTAGCATGGCAATCAGGAAAGGAACGACATAGACGTCCATCGCGACGACATGCTGTAAACCGAGAATGGCGGATTTCCCGAATGAAATTTTGCCGTCGGGAGGAACCGTTAAATGCTGTGATGTTGTTTGCGTGTCATTTTGCTCTTCTGCTTGTGTTTTCACTCCGCTGGACACCTCGAATGTTAGGATGAATTGCTATATCTTTCTTAACGCGTATGAACCTTTTCCCCTTGCACCCACACCTCGCGGATATGCTCAGGCCGTGCCAGATACATGATTTTCTGAAAAATATCTTGTATGTCTTCAAACTCATCAAAAATCGGCAGCTTCGCAGACGGAAGTCTCGTATCGATCACCTGCACATCCCATGCGTAGTTTTCTTGAATGCGACCGATCGGCAAGCTCAGGCTATCACCGCCCCCGGCCGTAGCCAGATAGAATGCCTGATGGACCGTTATCCGCGACTCGGGTACGCCACGAGCTTCCGCAGGAAGGGAGGTGTTCACGCCATCTTCCAGCATCCTTGAAGACATCACGGCTTGTCTTATGTTATCAAAGAGACTGGGCGAGAAGCCGCCGGATAGATCCGAGCCTAAACCGATCTCGACATTTTTGGCATGGAAGCGGGCAACCGGGATTACGCTGTTGGCGAAATACGCGTTGGATATCGGGCAATGGGCGATCGCGGTGCCGGTGTCAGCGAATAGTTCTGCATCCTGATCATCAAGGAAATTACAATGAGCCATGACCGATTTATCGCGCAGCAGTCCAAAATCATTCAAGGCAAACGCATCGTTTTTCTGGAACCGATCTTTCACATAACCGTGCGCCCAATCGCTTTCGCTGCAGTGGGACTGCACATACGTATCGTATTTGGCTGCCAGCTCGCCTAAACCCTTCAGCCCCTCATCGGTACAGCTTGGAATAAAGCGTGGGGTGACGACGGGATACACGCCTTGTTTTGTGGTCTTGGCGAGTTCCTGTACAGCGATAATAAATTCCTCCGTATCCGCCAGTGCCGTGGATGTGTCCGCATCGCGGTAGTAATCTGGATTCTGCTCGGGGTCGTCCATGACAACCTTTCCGACAAGTCCGCGCTGGCCCTTGTTCGCACAGATTTGGGCTAACAACAAGCTGGCTTCTTTATGCACCGTGGCAAAATAAAGGGCCGTCGTTGTTCCGTTGGCCAGCAGGGTGCTTACCACATCGTCGTAAACCTTTTGCGCAAACTCGAGATCGGAGAACTTCGATTCCAGCGGGAACGTATAGGTATTCAGCCAATCATAGAGCGGAATGTCCAATGCGGTACCGGATTGAGCCCATTGCGGGGCGTGAACATGCAAATCGACAAAGCCAGGCAAGAAATACTGTCCTTCCTCTAGTCGATGAAAGCTGTCCGTGCCTTGATACGTATCCAGCAAGGATTGATAGTCGGCGTCTTCCGGTGCCACGACTCGCTCAATCATTCCGTCAGCATTGATACAGTAAAGATAGTCTCTTAATACTTGAATTTCTTTGGGCGATTTGCTTGAAAAAGAAGTCCCTTGAAATAATAACATATATTTACTCATGTTTACCGCCTTAATGTTCGTTTTTTGGAGCGCTTTTGTCATTATAGTCCGTTGAAAAAGAGATGTCCATAGTTTAAAGGCGAATAGATATGAGCGCTGGTCTGGTAGGGTGATCACTAAGCGTAAGGGGGGGCCTTGGCGAAAACAGGGGGGCTATGTTGAGTATGGAGCTCGGATGTAACTTAACATAATAGGAGGAGCATAAACTTGCACAGAAAATCTATAAGAATAAACTGTTTTACTCCATGCAATGTAATAGTCAAAAAAAGAGCCAAGTTGGCTCGAATTATTTTGAACTCACTAATTCCTCGCCCTTGACTCTCCAAATCTTCGCACCGCTTACAAAAGTATTGGATTCTTTATCATATGTCACTTCCTGTGCATCAAGCGTCTCGTTTAGATTCGTTGCAACGATATGAGCATTCTTGAGTTGGTAAATTGATGTTTGGGCAGCAGTACCAACCGTTGCAACAATTTCATTGGTTCCGTCCTGGTCAACATCTGCTTCCACTGTATGCGCGTCAATTCCCAATACCTTTGGAGAACTTGTACCTGTTTGAATGTAATAACTAATGGGGCAATTAGCTCCACATGCTCCAGTTACTTTAATATAAGTCTTATCAAGTGTTTTAACCCGACTAACTGTATATTGATCAGTATTTTGAGAAGAGTAACCAACTTGACCAATTTCAAAAATATTCGTTCCAATCTTTATTGCCGCAGTAACATTTTCATCATCATGATTTTTTTGATAAAAATAGGTAGTGTAATTATCTAACTTTTGTTTGAGTATGACTTTGGTCAAGTCTGTTTCGACAATTTTCTTTAGTGGTTTTTCTAGGTCCACATCTTTGAAACTTAGGGTATATTGCATAGGATGTTTGCCCGTGTCAGAATCATCAACTGTTGAGTTAGATATGGGGATATCAGACGCCTGATTGCAACCGGTGAGGAGAAAAAATACTGTTAACAATGTTATTCCTATTCTTTTCATTAAATCCCCAACCTTTTCTATTTTATTAAGTTTTGCAGATTTTATTATATTCGATATTTAAATTGAAATGTTGATACTATGTTTTTCTTTAATTAAACATTAGTAACCATTGTTGTATATGCATTTAAATGAGCGGACTACGACCCAATAACCACTGAGATGAGTGGATCTTCATGAAAGAAGGCTGCGGACGCAATACGTCCGTAGTCTTTTTGTATAAACAAGAGGATATGAGGTGGTTCCCACAGAATAACTTGAAGCTGCAATCATTTTTGTGATTTGAAGGGGAATTGAAATGAAGACAAAATTGATCATGGTCGAAGGTCTGCCGGGATTCGGCAAATCGACGACGTCCCGTATGATTTATGATATTTTAACCGAACGAAACATCGAGGCCCGGCTTGTGATGGAAGGGGATGTTGACCATCCGGCGGATTTTGAGGGAACGGCGTGCTTGACTGAAGAAGAATTCGAGCAGTTGCTGCTGGCCGCAGGCTCCTTTAAAGAAATATTGATCGAACGAGCCGCCCAAAAAGGCAGCTGAAAGCTCTTGCCCTACCAGAAGCTGAAGAACGAATACGGTACCTCTTTTCCAGATGACCTATATCAATCGTTGTCCAAGCAGGATATTTACGAGCTCCCGCTGGACCTCAACAGGAGACTTATCACCGAGCGGTGGGAGGCATTTGCGGAGCAGGCGCTAGATGAGCCCGCCGTTATGATTTTTGAGTGCTGCTTCATCCAGAATCCGGTGACCGTTGGCATGGTGAAATATGATGCGCCGGAAGGCCAAGTGATGGACTACGTGCTGGGGCTGGAAAAGGCGATCCTTGGCCTGAATCCTGTATTGTTCTACATTGAACAGGACAGTCTGGAATACGCATTCCGCAAGGCCATCCGGGAACGACCGGAGGCTTGGTCTACAGGGTTCGTCCATTATTACACTCAGCAGGGATACGGCAAGCATCACGGTCTAGAGGGCGTTGAAGGGGCTCTGCAAGTATTGGAAGCCCGGCGGGAGCTGGAGTACAGGATCTTGGACAGTCTCGGACTGAACAAGGAGCGAATCAATAACTCCCATTATGATCAAGAGACGTACAGAACCATGCTGATGGGCAAGCTGAAGCTGCATGGGGTTATCCAATAATATTTTTTCGAACGCCTCATATCCCATAAAATAACGGCTTAGACGTATAAAATCAGGGGATTGGGAGATGAATGAATATCATCATTCAGGAGGAGGCGATGAAGTGAAAAAGAAGACCAACAAGTTAAAGTATAAGGCCGGAGCATTTCTTGCAGGGGCCCTGCTGTTTACAGGAATTTTGTACGTTGCTGCGAATTCCGAAGGAACCTTCGATGCGATTAAACATATGACGTCTAAAATAAGCTACTCCGTTAACGGCAAGGACAATTTCACTGCTGACAGCCCATTTGATAAACAAGGGACGGCGGTCTCGGATCCTGAGATTCCTACCGGCAGCAACGATGTGCCCGCTCGCACGGTTTTGAATTCGGTTAACCAACCAGTGTACTGGGACCAGGCTACCAGAAAGGAATCCATGGAGCTTCCTAAAATCAAGCTGTACAATGCGGCAGGCGAGTCTGTTGGTTCCGCTACCTTGGAGCAGATCAATGACGGGGTGAAGGTGAGGATGACCGCATCCGGCCTCACACCAGGAAAGCATGGTTTCCATGTGCATGAGAACACGATCAAAGATAGGGATTTCAAATCTGCTGGTGGGCATTTTAATCCGACCGACAAGCATCATGGCCTTAAGCATCCGCAAGGAAGCCATGTTGGCGATATGCCGAATCTGGTCGTAGGCGCAGACGGCACCGTGGAAGCGGAGATGATCATCCAGCATGGAACCCTTGAAAAGAACCAGCCGAACTCAGTGCTCGGACGCTCGCTGATCATTCATGCCGGCGAAGATGACGAAGTAACCGATCCATCGGGAAATTCCGGTGATCGGGTGGCCGGGGGAAATATCCCGGAGTAACTTGACTGTTAGGAGCTATACAGGACAATCGGGCATCGGCAGAGATTTGGAGCTTAATGGAATGTGTGTACATTAGTGAGAAGAAGAGAACAAGCAGAGGGGCCAAGAATCTCCTAAGATTCTTGGCCCCTCTGCTTTATTTTCAATATTCGCTTAAATCGATTCACCGGAGCATCCCCCCTTCAGCCCTGCTGCTGCCGATATTCGAGCGGGGTTAGGCCGCAGTGTTTTTTAAACACCTGTGAGAAATAAGAGAAGTTGGAGTAACCCACCTTGGATGCAATGAGATGTACCGGTATATGCGTGCTCGTCAGCAGCGATTTCGAGATTTCCATTTTCCGGGTGATAATAAAGTCATTCAGAGATATGCCCTTCGCTTTCTTGAACAACCGGGATAAGTATTCCGGGTTCAGATAGATGGCTTCGGCTACTTCCGCACGGCTGAAGTTCTTCTCGATGTTCTGATTGATGTAATCAATGGCCCGTTCGATGGGAGATAGGGCATGGTGAGCTTCTCCGGTATGCGCTTGAACATAATCAAGCGTGAAATGGACCAGGTCGATCATCTTATCCAGTGATGTATAAGCTTCGATATAGTCGGCATAAGGATATTGCTCAAAAAAGATGTCGTTCACTTCCAGCTTCAACTGGTTAACCGCTGTCAAGAATATTTGGATATAGTCCTGATGAAACCTGGCCAGAAATTCAGCGGACATAATCCCCAGCTGCTTTTGCTGATGGAGGTAGCTATGGATCTGATCCCGGACGGTCTTAATGCTGTTATGGGATATGAGCATGGACCAGTTCTGCATGTTGGGAAAGGAGTAGGAACTATCCTTGATCTTGTTCAGATGCTGCATCGTAAAGACTTTGCTGTATAAAGCGACATTTTGCTGCCGCATATGGCAGAGTGCTTTGTAGTGCAGTTTAAGCTTTTCCGGTTCCCCGATATCGGAGATATAGCAGGCTGCTGAGCAGCCGAGCTCATTTTGTGCCATGTCGATAAATTGCTTCATCAATTCCGAGATGGGGGCATCGAATACACCCTCCGTATAAAGAAGTGTCAAATAATTCATCTGATCCAGCTGCACGAACAGCAGGTCGAGGTTATAAGGCTCTATGAGCTCCGATATGATGCTTCTCAGCTCATATTTTATGGTGTCTTTGTGCGGATTCGATTTCGTAAGCTGGATCAGGATGGAACCGAATTGAGCATGAGTGGAGACGGAAATATGGATATTGCTCAAATCTCGCAGCAGCTGCTGCGGATGCATTCGGGAATCCAGCATGAAGCTGCGGACACAGTTCTCGAGCAGCAATTCTTCATTTTGCCGCCAATAGGCACCATACTCATAAATTTGCCGCATGTGGGTATTGGCATGAATCTTATGGATCGCACGCTCAATGGATGCTTGAATATCTTCGTACCTTGCAGGCTGGAGAATATAATCGAAGCAGCCAAGCTGAATGGCTTCCTGCGCATATTCAAATTCGGAATAAGAAGACAGGAAGATACACTCGATGGCAGGAAATTGAGCTTTTACCCATTTGAACAACTCCAGTCCATTCTCCAGCGGCATTTCGATGTCACATAACATAATATGTACATGATGATGATTTAATAGTGTTCTGACTTCGTCCGGGCCATACGCGGGATACACATGATCGATATGCAGCTCCTGCCAATTGACTCCTGCTATAACTCCTTGCACAACATCATATTGATCATCCACCACTAGAACGTTCATAAGCTTCCTCCTTGTCTTGTATTCTTGCCTTGATCGGGATTATGATTTCGGCAACCGCACCTTTCTCTGTGTTGAAAAAAGCAAGCATAGCCCGCTCCCCGTACAGCATGGACAAGCGATGACGCACATTGCTGATTCCGATATGGATATCCTTATGGAAGCTGCTGTCCCCATGATTCAGCTCCTGCAGAACCGAATCCGTAAAGCCGTCGCCATTATCCTGAATGGTGATATCCGCATAATCTCCATCGTCACTCTCTAGCAGAATCGCTTTAATTTCGACCCGCAGCTGTTCGTTCGGCTTCGTTGCATATTTGATGCTGTTCTCCACGAAGGCCTGAATGGATAGAGGCGGTATCGTAAAATCCTTCAAGGCGCTATCGACGCTGTATTCACACAGCGGCGGAACATGATGAGCAATTTGCTGAATCCGTATATAGTTCAGAACATGATCTACCTCCTGTTGAAGGGAGACAAGCTGCAGATTATCCTTGAAATTGTAGCGTAGGTGGTTGGATATCGCCAGGATCATATGCTGAATGCGCTCGTAGCTTTGCTGCTGGGCCATCCCGTACAGGCTTTTCAAGCAGTTTAGAAAGAAATGGGGGCGAATTTGCAGCTGCAAATGCTGCAGCTCTGCCTTCTGCCGTTCAATCTCATGTTCATAGGCGACAATCTTCAAGTGATTAACCTGGGTTGTCAAATGGTTAAATGCCGCGCCCACCTGCTTGAACTCTTCGATGCGGTATTCTTCTCTTAGCTCCTGCGCTGAGCCTTTGCCAATGCTCGTCATCAGGCGATGCCAAGGAGAGAGGAGCGACCGGTTGAAGAAGAATAAGCTGATGATCACAAGTACAATGGTGAACAAGGACAGCGCGAACAATAGAGCAAGCCCTCCCTTGAATACATCCGGCTTCGGTACAGCAAAGATCAATTGAAGGTTCGTATTCTGAATGGGCTGGCTGATCATGATAAAGTTGTTGTTATATTCGTTTAATTGGAGCTCGTGGTCTGCGACGAATGGTTTATTCGTCAGCGGAGCGCCTTGATTGTTGGCGTAAATCACCTCGGTTCCTTTTTGCACAAGATCCATCGAATGGATCTGATCAAAATCCACCATGGCAGCGGCATACGTGCCGTTTTTTCCGAGCAGTCTGAAAAGATAGGCTTTACCTTCAACTTCGAAAGCGAGCCAGCCCGCGTTATAATGGTTCTCTGCTCGCTGCGTCAATGTACGCATCTGCAGCCGAATGGCTTCTTTCGTTTCATAACTGTACCCGTTATCAAAAATGTCGCGATAAGTGTCATTGACAGCACTATATATAAAAAAAGCATTAGCCAAGTCATACGAGTTCAGAGCCGTATTGAACTGCGTCAAAATTTCATGGGATGCAACATGAGCCCGAAGCGCACTGACAGGACTGCTCAGCGTTGCATAATTGTAATCGCTTACGGCAACGTTGGATAAAAAACTATCGATGGCATCCAGATCGTTTTGCAAGTTTTGAGCATATAATGCGTAGGATTGCTGATTAGATTCGACAAATTTCGCATTAAACGCGTAATAGGAATAGAAGTTGAACGCAAGCAGCATCCCGATTAGCGGGAACGTAATCAGCAATAATGCGCGAAATATATTCATTTTAAATGAAGCGCTGTACCTTCTTTTCATGATGTGGTCACCTAGGATTTAATATGTTTGTATATTATATCACGTAAGACACCTGGATCAGGCTGAACAAGTTATTTCCATGAAAATCATGATTTCAAAAAAAGGACAATAGGCCAGCAAGGTGATGAACATTCATGCTGTGCTTCTTGTCCTTTTTTGTGAGAAAGTAAGGTCTAACCTTTAACGGCTCCAACCGTAATCCCTTTTACGAAATACCTTTGGAAGAATGGGTACACCATCATAATCGGTAATGCCCCGACGACGGCGATCGCCATCTTAATCCCTACGCTAGGCATATTGGATGCAATTTCACTAGCGTTGCCGCCAGCTCCGCCGCTTGCAAGGAATCTAACATCCTGCAGCATCGTATTCAGCATATTTTGTACACTGAACAAGCTATGATCCGTTAAGTAATACAGACCGTTTCTCCAGTCGTTCCAATAGTTGAGTCCAATGAGGAGCGACAGCGTCGCGACCATCGGCAGCGACATGGGGAGAACGATGCGGAAGAGAATGCGGAATTCTCCGGCACCGTCGATTCTTCCGGCTTCAATGACTTCGTCAGGTATGGTCGTCGTAAAGTACGTACGCATCATGATGACATAGAAGGCATTGAGCAGCAGGGCGGGAATGATCAAAGCCCAAATTGTATTATCAATGTTTAAATAGCGGGTCCACATAATATAGGTAGGTACTAACCCGCCGTTGAACAGCATCGTGAAAAAGACGAAGAAAGCGAATTTTCCGCGATGGGGCAAATCTCTTCTGGAGAGAGGGTAAGCCAGCAATACGGTGATTATCAAGCTGGTAACCGTACCGACAACCGTGACGAAGACTGTGATGCCGTAGGCACGTACAATCGTATCGAGTCTTTCATACATGTACGCATAGCTTTCCAAACTGAACTTCTCGGGAAACAGTGAGTAACCGTTCCGGATCAGTGTGCCCTCATCGGTAAAGGAAGAGACGACTAGCAGTACAAACGGAAACAAGCAGAATATCATGAACAAGAACATTAGAATATTCGCTATGATCTGAAACGCTCTACTATTATCAACCATGTTCGAATCTCCTTTGCGTCAGAATAGCGCGTTCTCTTTGCTGAATTTAATAACGAGTCGATTGGCGATGTAGACAAGTGTGAATCCGACCAGCGATTGGTACACACCTGCGGCAGAGGACATGCCCACATCGTTCAATTTGATCAAGCCGCGATAAACATAGGTGTCAATCGTATTGGTAACATCGTATAGCGGACCGGAATCCATCGGTACCTGGTAGAACAGTCCGAAGTCGGAATAGAATATCGTTCCGATTGCAAGCAGCACGAGCGTAATCATCGTTGGCTTCAGGGAAGGCAATGTGATGTGAACGATCTGCTTCCACCGGTTCGCCCCGTCAATTACAGCCGCTTCATAGTAGCCCCGATCAATGCCGACTACGGTCGCGTAGTAGATGATGCAGCTATACCCGACGGTTTTCCATAGATGTACAATCGTCAAGATATAGGGCCAGTATTTCGGCTCCGTGTACCATGAAATGCTCTTCAGTCCGAGAGGCTCCAGAATGGAGTGATTGATAAAACCGGACTCGGAGCTAAACAGGGCGAATACAAGATAACTTACGACAACAATGGAGATCAGATAAGGCAGCAGGATCAGCGTTTGGTAGCTCTTTTTCCAAAACTTCGAACGAATTTCATTTAAGACTATGGCAATGGCAACGGCTAAAACAGTCCCCAAAATAATAAAGGCAAGGTTGTATCCCAGGGTGTTTCGGGTAATGATCCATGCCTCTTTCGTCTTGAAGAGGTATTCAAAGTTGCTTAAGCCTGCAAACGGGCTATCGATGATCCCTTTATTCCAGTTAATATGTTTAAACGCGATGATGATGCCAGCCATTGGTACATAGTTGTTGATCAGCAGGTAAATAAGGCCTGGAATCATCATGATGTACATGGGAATAAAGCGTTTAATACTGGTTTTTCCAGCTCTTTTTACCTTTGGTGCCGCCATGATGGCCATTCTCCTTTCAGCCAATAATCGAAAAAAAGATTATTTATTGTTAGCAGCCCACTTATCAAGTTGGGATTGCTTCTCGGCAATAATGTCGTCAATGCCCGCATCCTTCAGTTCCTTCTGGAAGATCGGCAATGCCGTCTCAGGGTCAAGAACCCCGCACATCAAGGCTTCGTGATATTTAGCAACGACGTTGGACGCCGCAGTCATCTGGTTTCGTACACGGCTTGAATCAAAGGTGAAGCCGTATGCTGCAGAGCGGATGGCAGTATTGTTAAATTCCTTCTGAACCTCCCAATAATCGGCCGGGTTTCCTTTCCATACATGACCAATGGTTTGGTTCGTCCAGATCCAGCCTCCAGTCGGCGGGTATCCACTGTTACCGCCATTCACGCCTTCAGGGAAATCGATCATGGATTGTGCATTCCCAGCATCGCCAACGGTTACATAGTGCTTATCCTGAATACCGTAGATCAGCAGGTTCACAATTTCAGGATCGGTGTACATCAAATTCAGCAATTTCATCGCCGCTTCGGGATGCTCACTTCCGCTGCTGATCGCCCAAGTAGCCATTTGCACGTCAGAGGTTGTTGTATAAGGAGGAATGATTTCGGATACGACGATTTCCGTGTTCCAATTTCTCGTCTCCTGTACGGCAAATCCAGGCTTCAGGTTGGCAAATCCGCCAAATGCGCTGCCTGCTTTCATCAGCGTGCCGGCACTTTCCGTATTGTTAATCGCATCTTTCATGATCAGGCCGGATTGATACCATTTGTGCATGCGTGTAACAAAATCTTTGTATAAGTCCGTTTCATACAAGTTGACAACCTTCAGTTCCTTGCCAAAATCCATCAGTACGCCAAGGTTGGTCATATCGTCGCCAAGCGTATCCCAGCCCCAGTTACGAACCAGCTCGCCATTCGATGGAACGACAGGGATTACGTTGGGTTCATTCTCGCGGATCGTTGTCAGCGCTTCTTCCAACTGATCGAGTGTTTTGATATTGGCGTAATCGATGTTGTATTGATCCGCCAAGTCTTTTCTCATTTGGAAGCCATAGGCCTTGGCAAGGTCGCGACCTGTCGTAATACCGTAAATGTCATCGCCTATGCGGCCGCTCTCGATGTACTCAGGCCCGATTTCTTTAACGAGGTCTTGACCATACTTCTCGAGCAAATCGTTAAGCGGGATGATCTGACCGTTGTTGGCAACCGTAGCCAGTGGCGTCATGTAGATCGGAAGCAAGTCCACTCCCTTACCGGAGGCCAGCATCATTGTCGTCTGTTGTACGTAATTCCCGTACGAAATGTACGTGAGGTCCATTTCAACATTCAGCTTTTCTCTTGTGATTTCGTTAACGGCCTCCACGACCTCTGCGGTATCTTTCTTGTTATTGCCCATCATGACAACGTTGAGCTTCACGAGCTCCTTTTCTTTCAAATCTCCTTCAGCGACAGGTCCCGAATCGTTCTTAGCGCCGGATCCGGAATCTTTGCCTCCGCAAGCGACAAGGATTGAAAGCGCTGTTATTATGACCAGCGCGCATGACAGTATTCGTTTCATTTTGACAACACCCTTCTCTAGTAGAATCTTGTTTAATATCTTAACAAACAAGGTGAACGCGTATCTGTAAAAATAATGTCTTAAATGATTGAAAAAATGACTTGTTATCCGGAAAGCCGCATTTGTTGATTCCCCGTAAACAGGTTTGTGCTAAGATGGTGCAGGCTCTTTGCCATAACTTAACATCAGAAATGAGGCGGATTAGGCATGACAAATCTGAAGGTTGCGTTACAACTGTATACTTTGCGCGATTACGATCAGGAAGATTTCGCTGCGAAGCTTAGAAAAGTAAGCGAGAACGGTTATGATGGTGTTGAATTTGCGGGATTTGCTGATATTCCGGCAGAAGAGATGAAGTCGATGCTGGAGAAGGCGGGACTGGAAGCCATGGGCAGCCATACGCGAATGGAGGAGCTGCTGGATCATTTGGAAGAGGTTATTGCTTACAATCAAGTCATCGGCTCTTCCTATATCGTGATCCCTTACTATAAGATGGAATCGATGGAAGACGTACATAGCCTGATCGCGATCGTAAAAGAGATGGGCCCGAAGATCAAGGCAGCCGGTATGGATCTTCTATATCATAATCATTATCATGAGTTCACGAACGAGTTCGGTGATCAACCCATACTCGAAATGCTGCGAGAAGCAACAAAGGAAACGGAGCTGGGTTTTGAAATCGATATGTTTTGGACAACGCATGCTGACCGTGAGCCTGTAGAGGTCATGGAACGTTTCGGCTCACGCTGCAAGACGGTTCACGTGAAGGACATGGTGAATAAAGAAGTCAAAGAGATGACCGAGGTGGGAACAGGCATTCTTGATCTGAAAGGCATTATCGAGAAGGCCAAGTCCTCGGGCTACGAGTGGGTCGTTGTTGAGCAGGACCGAATTAAGATCGATGGCTATGAGAGTGTCAAGATTTCGCTCGACCATGTGAAATCAATGCTATAAGGGGCAGTGGTCGATAGGTAGGCTAAAATCTTTGTCTAATGGGTGTAAGTCTGACTGTAAAAAACGTTGTATTGAGGTGGCTCGAACACCATTTAAACACTTCCGATCATACGTGCTAAAATAGAACCATCATACGTTGTTATTGGAGGTATCTTCATTGAACATTCAACTGGGCCATTTTGAAGTGAATTCCGGACAATTGGTTGTGGCCGATCCTTGTTATGAATTGGATACGAACATTATTATTATGGGTGTGTTGGAAGCCGTATTGAATGGAACGTGGGTAGGGGAAGTGGAGAAGGTGGAGATCCCGGATTGGGGCGAAGCCAACGCCAAGCTAACGGCTTACCATCATTCGGCAGCTGAACAGGGGGCATTCCTGGAGTGGATCAAGTGTCCTTTTGTAGCTGGAGTGGATAGCGGGCAGGCCGGGATTTTTGATATTCCAAAGTACCGAATTCCTGATGCGGATTCGACCTCGGACAGCTCGGATACGGATACGGAATGGTATTATGCCTGCTGCGACATCACCGGGAGTGGAGAAGAAGCGGGCGTTCTGGATGGAGGGGTCGTATCTCGAACCGGCATGGGCGATGGTGCATACGGCGTATATAAGGCCGTGAATGAGCAGGATCAGGTGGTTGGCGTGAAGATTGTGTTTATTAAGAGGTAGTCGAGTGTCAGTGAAACCAATATGAGCAAGTGCAAACAGCCATGGAAGGTAACCCTTTTGTGGCTGTTTTACTGAATTAACAGAGGAGGCGGAGCAGCTCTTAGAGGAGTTACAGGAAGGTTAGCGAATAAATAGGGAATCCACTTTAAATCGAAGGTGATTCCATGAGTTTTAGGATTAACAAGAGTGAGCAGCACGCAAAGAAGGCTCCACCGGCATACCTAATCGGTCTAATCGGAATGTTATTGTCGGTAGTCATTGCCATCGGCATATTGAGTATGACGGACTTCGAGTTATATTCGTATTCCATCTTATTTGTTCTTCCTTTGGGTGCGATTGCCTTGGGTATGATTTCAACGTCGGTTTATACTTGGCGAATCGTAAGCAGAGGCTATAAGCCGTCCAGGCAATATTATGCGGTTTCATTACTCATGGCGTTCATCACCTTTTTCTTGATTCAATATGGTGAATATCAAACAACGTATGTAACTGAAGACCATACGATCAATCATCAGTTTAAAGGGGAACCTATCCGCAACTACACCGATGCGCAGGAAAATGTCCTTACGTTTCCCAATTACCTTGCCTTTAAATTGAAGACTGGCGAAACAAGCTTCATACATCGTGGCGGCGAGGTCATTGAAATGAATTCATCCTCAGGTTCCAACTGGTTCAGTTGGAGTTTGAGCCTTGTCGGATTCCTGTTGGGTAGCACATTTCCAGGCTGGTTCTCCCAGCAGGGCACGCTGCATTGTACGGCATGCAAACGAGCGTATGTGACAGAACACAAGCTGGGAGAGCTCACCTTTGAGAGAGTCACGGAGCTCCACGATGTTCTTGTTCAAGAAATCCAATCCGATAATTTCAACGCATTTATAGACATCGTCAATCGATATGATATTTTCAAAAACAATGAAGCCCATGATCTTCAAGAAACCTACGTCATTAATATAGGTGTCTGCCCAAACTGCAACCATGGATATGTAATCATGAGACATTACTCTCGCATTGATGCAGAAGGAGGCTCTTTCAGCGAAGATAATAAAAAAATCGTACTTCCAACTACGGGGTCGTTTGCTGCACAGGGGTTTCGTTATGTGAAAGCGGTGTAACTTTTAAAGATTCCGCCTACAAATTTGTTTGATGGATGTTGCGGAATCATCGTAAAAGCAATGGAACCTCAAGCAACATCTTAGCCGAGCGAAAACTCAGGGCCGCTCCCTGTATTCGCTCGGTTTTTCTGTTATAACATGCTCCTTGAACTTGAAACAAAAATGAGACAGTTCTTGTTCAACAGTTGGTTTACACTTAATTAAGATGTTGAAATTTATCAGATCACGTCGTGTTTCTATGACTCATCGATGATTGTACTGATGCAAAGGAGAAACCTATATATGAAAAAAATGTCTATCATGCTGGCAGTAACGCTCATTTTTTCGATGGTGCTTGCTCCCTTGGCTTCCGCTCTGCCCGGGGTCGGGGCTGGTAATGCCTCGATCCCGTCCGAAGCGGACGGTTGGGTATGGGTCGGGACAGCAGAAGAACTGGCTTATATTAATCGGAATCAAGCATCTTACCTGGATCGGAATATCCGATTGACCGGCGACATCGATATGACCGGGTACGATTGGTTGCCTATAGCCGATGAAGCGACCGTCTTCAGCGGTATTTTCGACGGAAGTGGACACCGGATCGAAGGTCTCACCATCGATGGAGGAGCTCTACAGTATGTCGGCTTTTTCGGCCGCGTATCGGGGACCATCCGTAATCTAAGCATTTCCGCACAAGTCAACGGCGGCAGTTATGCCGGCGGATTGGTGGGCCATCTGATGGGCGGCAGCATCATCAACTCGCATTCACAGGGCACGGTTACAAGCGGTAATACGGGTACTGGGGGCGTGAGCGTAGCAGGCGGGTTGGTCGGGACGGCCTATGGCGATTCGACCATTCTTCGCTCCTCTTCATCCGCTGCCGTTAAGAGCGGCGATGCCTCCAATCAGTATGCGGGCGGCCTGGTTGGAGCTCAGGGAGCAGGCAGTATCAATGAATCGTATGCCACCGGAAGGATCACGAATACGGCGGGCGATCACTTTTTTTTTGGCGGCGGGTTGGCCGGACAATTGATATACGGAACGATCGCCAATAGCTATTCTTCGACTGCCGTCATGCAGTCCGGAAGCGTCACCTATTACACAGTTGGCGGCTTTATCGGAATCTTGACGTATGCCTCCATCAACGCCTCGTATTACGATAACACGGTATCGGTCCAAACCACTGGCGTGGGAGTTGGGGAAAACTTAGGCCCGCCTCAACTCACAGGCCTTACGACCAACGACATGAAGGCAGCCTCCAATTATGGCGGTTGGGATTTCGCGAACACGTGGGCCGTCGATGCTGGCGTCAATGGGGGTTATCCTTATTTGCGCCCGGGCATCTTGACAACCGATCTTCAGCGGGCAGTCAAGGACGTTCCCTATTCGATTGCGATTGATGCTTTCGATGGCGCAAGAGGAGGACTGGTTTGGAGTGCCTCCGGACTTCCCAATGGCCTATCGATGACTGCTTATGGGACGATCGAAGGCAGCGCTACGGTGAGCGGTACGTTCCCGGTTACGGTTTCAGCGACCGATGCAGGCCGGAACATCGCCAGCGCTGTGTTGACCCTGAACGTGGATCAACCTGCACCGGACATCGGCGGGCTTGCTATTAGTCCAGGCAGCGCGAACGGCTCGACGAGCGTGACGGCGGTTCCGGGCGACCCGGGACATACGTTTGCTTATCTGCTCGAGAAGGATGCCGGTGTTCGTCCTCTGGTGGGTGATGCGCTGCCTGCTGAAGCGACCTCGTACTTGCTAGGCACGGACATTTTGGATCTAGTCCCGGGTCAATATCTTCAGGTATTTGAGCTGGATGCACAGGAGCGCATCCATGCATGGAGCAGCGTACAGGTAGAAGGGGCCCATATTCGAGACCAGGTCCGCGTGACGGGAGTGACGCTGGATCAGACGGAGCTGACCCTTACAGCTGGAGGTGCTTCGCAGAAGCTGACAGCCGTCGTTACGCCGGTGAATGCGACGAACCAGACGGTATCCTGGGACTCCAGCGATCCAGCCGTCGCCGAGGTGGATCAGAGCGGTGAGGTGACGCCGATCGCGGAAGGTACGGCGGTCGTTACGGTGACAACCGCCGACGGAGGGTTCACGGCCACCGCAGCAGTGACGGTACAATCGGCTCCAGCAGATACGGGGACGGTGATCGGCGCAGTCTACGGTACAGGGAATACACCTCTGGCCGGTGCGGCGGTATCGGTGGGCGGAATGAAGGATATGACCGACGCCGAGGGGAGATTTGCCCTGAATAACGTAGCGGCAGGCCGCCATGCACTCACGGTGACAGCAGCGACGTATAACGATTATGAAACAACCGTAAATGTTTTAGCTGGGGAGACGGTCGATGTAGGACGCATCGATCTGAGAACTGTCTATACCCCTAAACCGGAATCTCCATCCTATAGCTGGGTTCCTCCTGTTCCTACCCCTATCCCTACACCGGACCCAAGGACTGTCGTAACGATCAACGGCAAACAAGTTCGGGTAATCGCCAAAAAAGAGCAGGAGCATGACGGACGCACCGTTCTAAGACTGATTCCAGGCTCCGAGTTGGTTCAGTCATGGGCCGCTGACGGGGACGACATCGTCATCGACATCGACAATGAGGATCCGGTGGTGAAGGTTGATCTTCCGGTTGAAGCACTGCAGGTTCTCCTTGCGGTGAAGCCGAATGCAGCCATTCGAATTGGGGTAATCGGGGCAAGCTACCGCGTTCCGCTGCACGTGCTAAGTGACCTTCCGAACCGAGCGACCGTAACGGTTGTTATTGCGAAAATGACGGATTCCGCAAGCCGCGAGCTGGATGAGGAATTGACCCGTCAAGGGTATGACATGTTGGCGGAACCGACGAGCTTTGAGCTATACAGCGACGGCAATATAAGAATCGAAGCGGAAGGCACGTATTTGGAGCGGGCATTCTCAATAAACGCTGCGGCAGAACCCGGCCGTTCCACCGTCGTGTGGGTGGATGACGCAGGGAAGCCGAGCTTCGTGCCTTCCGTTTTTGAAGGGGAGACAGCGACTTTTTATGGCGCATATAACGGCGTGTTCACCGCGGTTCGGTCTAACCGAACCTTCGAGGATATCCAGGGACATTGGGCGCAAAGCGACATCGAGCGGATGGCGAACAAGCTGATCGTGAACGGATCGGTTGACGGCACGTTTGATACTAACCGTACGGTGACCCGCGCCGAGTTTGTCGCGATGCTCGTGCGTTCGCTCGGACTCGCTGAGAAGCCGCAGCTTTCTGCTTATTCGGACGTGTGGCCGAAAGAAGTTTGGTATGCCGGTGCGGTTGGAGCCGCATCCGCTGCCGGCTTGATTGAAGGCTACGCCGACGGTTCGTTCCGACCGGACGCTAGGGTCACGAGAGAGCAGGTGGTGGTTATGCTGGGCAGAGCCGTCTTATATGCCGGCGAGCTTCCGTCGCAGGATGTCTCCGCGTTGGAACGTTTCGCGGATCATGCCCAGGTATCCGAGTGGGCTAAGGGACCGGCTGCCGAGCTGCTGGCCGCGGGCATGATCGAAGGCGTCGGCAATGCTGCGTTCGCACCGCAGGCGTTTGCCACGCGGGCCCAAAGCACCGTTCTCTTAAACCGAATGCTGCTCTACTTGAATTTCATGAACTAATTGCAGTTGAATAGCTGACGCGCACATTCCAACCGAGAATGTGCGCGTTTTTTTTCGTTTATTCCGTTATGGAGCCTATTCGTAGACTCGAAACATAGTATAGTATAAAAAAATAGCAGGTTTACTAGTTGTAAGATTCAACGGGCGAGAAGCGGATGGAGTGAGGATGTAACGGATGGAGAGGATTTCAAGACATCGCATTATCGGTTTGGATCGGGAAATGAAGAGTTTTGGCTGACGGATTCCCGGGCGCAGACATCCATTTTTTTAATATCAGGGATTGGCGGTATTGGCAAAACAACGCTGTTGCTTCAGATGGCCCGCACGGCAAGGCAGTCCTCGGTGCGTTCTCTTTGGCTGGAAGGGCAAGGGGGCCTAACGACGTCGGGCGCTTTTCTGGCGAGTCTGGAGATGAGTCTTGCAACTGAATACGGCAGAACCAGGGATCCGGAATCCGCGCTGCTGCCATACATCGTTAACGAGCTTCAGCTGCAGCGTACCGTGTTGTTCATAGACAATGGTGAAGAGATCGCACAGCTGGAAGGGTGGCTGTTCTCCAGATTTCTTCCCGAGCTGAAGTCCGCCCGCGTGTTGATCGTTTGTGCCTCACGCAATGGATTGCCGCTCAAGTGGCAGACGAATCCGGAATGGAAATCCCAATTGCATAGGTTCCCTTTGCGGCTGTTTACGCGAGAAGAGGTCTACGATTATTTAGGCGGCAGCGGCTTGGGTGTGGAAATGCAAAGGGGTATTGCCGAGAAGACGGAAGGCCATCCGTTGTCGCTTGCTTTGACCGTGGATCTGCTGCTTTCCGAATCTGCGGAACAGTGGAATGTATGGCGAGAGGTTCCGGCTGTATTGAGCGCCGAATTTTTGCGGGAAGCGGCTTCTCCCGGCGTGTACCGTGCGCTGACGGTTTTGTCGCTTCTGCCTGCAGCCGACGAGAAGCTGCTGAACCGGTTGTTGGACGCACCCTTGGAAGGGGCAGACTATTACCAGTTGAGGGGACTTTCGTTTGTACGGGATACGGTGGATGGAATATCGCTGCACCAGGTCGTCGCTCGAATGTTGCGGGATGATTTCGCGCGCAGAAATCCCGCACAATTCGAAGCGGTTCGCCATCAGGCGTTCGTTCTGCTGGCAGAACGATTCCATTCGGTCGATCAACGGATGCAGATGCGCCTGAGCGCCCACATCTTGGAGCTGTACCGCGAATTTCTACCCTCTGCCCATGCGTATGCCAATTTCGCATCTAGCCTAAAGCCCGGCGAACAGAAACCGTTCGGGCAGGAGGATCTGCCGTATTTGCAGCGTTTTTTGAAGGCCTCTATTCTCGGTTCCGACTGGCAGTCCGAACTGGTTGAACCTGCCGATTGTCCGGTTGTGTTGGAGGAGATTGCAGCTCATTTTCCTGAAGGAATCTTTATCGTGCGGGACGAAAAAGGGATGCCGCTGGCTTTTTGCGCAGGCGTATGGCTGCATGCCTTGAGTTTGCCATTGTTGGAACGATATGCGCCTGGGTGCAGAGGGATGTTGGGAGAAGAGGTTTCTTCGCTGCATCGGCTTCCTCCGGAGGCAGCCGATACGATATTTGTGCTGTTATCCGCGGTGAATTCCGAACAGTCCTTGTATCGTCCCGCGGAGCTGGGCGCTTTGCTGATGCAGCAATGGCTGGTTCACATGACTGGCGGCCTGCGGGGGATTTTGGCGGCGGGGGATCCGCAGTTGAATTCCTTATTGTCGATCCTGGGATTCAAAGCGTACGGGAAAGCGACGGGATATGCGGGCATCGAATTGACGACATGGGAGCTGGATTTTAGGCAAACGACCTTTGATCAGTGGATTCAGCGGATCATACGGCAAACGGAGACAGCAGCAGGTCAACCGACATATCAACGGGAAGATGAGGTTCCTCCGGCCATTGATAGAAGCGAAATGAAGCTAATACTGGATGGACTGTTCGACCCGGACAAGCTGGAGGAACTCCCTGTCAAGCGGCGGTTGGGTTGGAGCGGGGCGCAGGTGAGAACCATAATCCAAGAGATTCTGGCCGACCCACGTTCGAGGGAACCTTTGACGCTATTGGAGAAGGAAATTCTAATCGCAAGTTATCTGCGTAAGGACAGGAACAAAAACCAGCTCGCAGCATCCTTCCATATGAGCAGAGCCACCTTTTACCGCCATACGCGTTTAGCAGAAAAGCATCTGGCTTTTGTGCTAAGCGATTTGGTGAGGTCAGGGTTCTGAGCACACTAGATAAGATATAGGATCAAATAGCCCGTTTATGTGAGCTCCTGCATAGGATTCCCAGCGGAAAAACGCATCTCTGTAGGAGGTGCGTTTCTTGTGATCTGTTTGATTAGAGATACACTATAATGTCAACCAAGGCTGTCACTATACTAGAGACAATAGAGCATATTGGGGCTTCTGAACCATATTAGAACATGAAAGGCCCCAATCCTCCAGCTTGTAAACTCCAATGCCTTTGATATGAAGGACTCTGGAACCTTTTCCATATCCTAGAAGATAGGTACAATAAGGTCCAATGAAATATTGGAGAGGATGCAAATGCCTAGAATACTCGTTCCGCCCGAGGTATTGATTCGGGTATCGGAGGAAGCCGCCAGGGCAGCGGAAGAGCTGGAAACGACCAAGAATCGGCTGGACCAGCAGATTACGTATATGATGTCTTCGTGGGAAGGAACGACCCGTTCGCGGTTTTTTGAAGATTTTCAGCACGCCCACGGCGAAATGAATAAAACGATTGAACATCTGCGGATCATCGGCCAGGAGTTGAAAACCATTGCCTTTCGGTTTATTTCAGCCGATATGCATGAAGATCTCATGCTCGCGGCAGCTGCAGCGAGCGCTGCTAATGAACCCAAAACGTTCTGGGACCATGCGGGGGACTTCTGGCAGGGGCTGCAGACCGGTGCCAAGACCGTGGCCAATTCGGTAAAGGATACGGCGACCTCCTTAGTAGAAGATCCGCTTGACACCGCTAAGGATATGGCCTATAACATGACCATCGGGGCAGTCGAAGAGGTCGTCGACACGGCGGTTTGGGGAGGCAAAATGATCTTTGATGCCGACACCCAGGAGAAATTCGCCGCAGACGTCGAGGCGTCGGGCGGTGCGTTCAATTTTGCCGGACAGCAAGCAGCCATGACGATCGCCGGCTTGGTCGGACGCCGGTTTGGCGTGAAGACTCACCCACACCTGAAGCATGATTCGGGTGGGGATGGGGGGAAGGTTGGAGGGCAGCCGAAGTCTGTGTTTGAGAATGGTCGAGCGTCAATTGAAACATTCAAGTCAAATCCAAAAGTTTTCAGTGGTAAATCAGCCGAAGAAATTTCAAAGATGTTAGAAGATGAAGGATACCAAGTTTCGGTTCAGGCTTCTAAAAAATCAAGATCAGGTGCAAAAATAATTAATATTCACAACACTGGAAGCGAGAAAAATATAACGCAAATGCAGGTTTCACCTGGTGGAGGAAGGCACGGGGATAGTCCATACGTTAAAATAAGCACGAGTGATCAAGGAATTATTAAAATTGTCGATGGTTCTGAGAATGTGTATAAAACTGACGGTGCAGAAACTGCAACTATTATCTTTACAGGGAGGGAATAGAGTGATAGACAATGATTCACCAATTATACCATGGGTTGGACTTGGCGGAATTAAACTTTATAGTCATGTAAGTCAATTTTACGATTTAATTGATAAGCTGGATGAAAAGTCATCGTTGTTAGTGAAATTCTTTGTAAGATATGAAATTAAAGATTCTGTAGATTTGTGGTTCAATTTATTGAATGGAAAGCTCTTTAAGATAACTGCGTCTAAAGGATACAATGGATTATTATTTGATAGAATTCATATCGGCATGCATATTGATGAGGTGCTTCAAATAGAGCCAAGTTTTGAATACGATGATTTTGAAGAAGTCTATGTAAGCCCCAAAGGGGTGTTTATTGAAACTGACCCTATTGAGCAAACAGTATTGTGGATATCGGTATATGTTAAAGAACTAGATGATGATGATTTTGAAAGGGGAAATTGGTGATTAAAAATCTTCTGTGTTCGTTCTATTCATGAGATCGAGTCTGAGACTAAGAACTTTTGATGAACTTTGAAGGCTTATTCCAACTTGAAAATGAGTTAGGGACAAGCTTTTTTTATGTATAATACCTATAACAATCTAAGATATGTATAGACTAAGTGATTTATTGGATTAGGGGTACCGGACATGTTTACTATTTCCTTTAAAGCATATGATAATTTTGATGATATTAAACAAATGTCTGCTAAACAATTTGACCAGACAAAACAAGATATAGAAGGAATCATTGAACTAAATTTTAATGGCAATAAATACGGATTGTTCTTCGATGATTGTCCTTTTGGCGAGGAAAGGCTTGTTCGATGGTTTGTTGACTTATTAACGATTGCAAAAAAAATAAAAGAGCATAATTATGTTGCGTATCGAATTCCAGATAGTTCAAACCTATGGCTTGAATTTATTTTGCAGGGAAAAGAGCTAAGTGTAAGCCTAGTAGAGGATGTTGATCGACAATCAATAATAGATCTATTTATTTATAAACCATACAAGGAATTTACGTATTCACAATGGAAGGGAAGTATAATCAACACAGTTTCTTTTGTGGAGGAGGTAATAATAAATTCAAGCAAGCTGCTAAATTTTATGGCTGTAATGAATCCTCAACTATTAAATAGCGAGAATATTCAACTATTAGAAAATAAAGTGCGTGAGCTAAGCTTATAATGATTTTTTTCTAGATCATCCCATTACAACTTACTAAACTACTGATCATTGATTAAAGGCTTGTTCTAACTTAAAAATGGTTAGGAATAAAGCCTTTTGGCACGTGCAATCTATGGAAGTATTTTTTATCTTGTTTGATCAATGTGGGGAAAGTTGTAAAATTTATGGCCGTTCCCCTCCATACCTGAATAGAGTAGAAGTTAAGCAAGTCAACCTTAAAATGGAAATGGACAATGGATTTGAAAGGGAAATTTCATAAAGTGAATGTTGAGATAAAACAGTCCTCATTATGGATGATTCAATTGCTAATGATACGCATATCCCTTTTACTCCATAATATTGAATAAGGTGAAAAAATTGAATATAGAAGAACTAAAGGCAGCACTCTCTGGATCGAATACTGAGGGCGAATATAGGGAAGTCGTAAGATAGCAGCTAAAAAAACGAGAAGCTAGAGCGCAAATAACATTACCAACTTAAGCAGCCAATCATATAACCTCCCTAATACCTCCGCCAGAGCACAACTAAAGAGAAGCCTTTCCCTAACCAATACTACCCCTCAAAAAAAGACGTGACATTGAACTGACCGCTCCCCAGCGATCCTTCCATTCACGTCTCTTTACCGTAGACTACCCTTTATTCAGCAGCCGATAAAGCGTGAGCGCCAATTGAATCTGGAATAACTCGTCTGCGTTTTTTAAGTTGGAATTCAGCAGCTCTTTGATTTTGTCGATGCGATAGATAAAGGTGTTGCGGTGGATGAACATCGCCTTGGCCGCTTCCGTTACGTTCTGGTTGTGCATGAAATAGTATTCCAGCGTGGAGATGAAACTGGTGTTGAACGTTTGATCATGGTGATGGATGACGCCAAGCGTGTTGTGGAAGAACTCTTCCATCTCGGCAGGCTTGATATTGGAATCGAGAAAATGATAGACGGCATAATCCTCAAAATGGGAGATGATCCGAATGTCTTTGAATCGCTGCATCAATCGCATCGCTTCCTGGGCCTCGAAGAAGCTTCGATGAAGCGAGGAGAACGCCTTATACTGACTGCCAATACCGATTAGAAACTGCGTTTTCTTCATTTCTCGGGTCAATAGCTCGACCAGCTCAAGGGCGAAAGCTTTTGTTTCGTTGACGGTAACCGGCGGTTTATTCTCATTCTTCCCGACTAATATGATGATCTGCTGACTTCGGTAGTAACACGTAAGCTCCCCGTTCGCTTTACTGGACAAGCCGTGGATCAGGTTGACGCATTTCTTCACCATATGCTCCAGTTCGTATTTTCGGTACACGATATCCTTATAGCTTTCCAGAAGGGTCGGTTCGATATGAACGACCATGCAGTAATAGGTATAGTTGATATTCAGCCCGTGTAGATCCGACTGCGAGTGCAGCGTCTCGGTCGAGGTGATGCTGCCGGACAGCAGGTCGTCAAAGAAATCGTGTCGGATTTTGAGCTTGACTTCCTCCAGCTCTTTCGCCTTCATGCGATCGAGAGCCAGAATGGTAGAGCCGTGCTCTAACGCTAAATTATCCATTGCCGTTAGCTTGCGAACGGTTTGGAAGACGACAATGTATCCGTACACATGGCTGGACACCGAGATCGGCATGATGCGGCATTTGAAGGTTTGATGCTTGTGGTCGTAGTCGCGCTGGATCGATTTCTTGATTTCGCTTACGTATGTCGGGATCGCCTCGGTAAACTCGGACGGGAAGATGGGCCTGTTCTTCTGGACCGACAAGAACTCATGCAGCTGCGTCTTATTATCCGGATGGTCTGTATAGCAGAGCAAATTCCAATCCCGATCAAGAATCAGGATCGGATTATGGACGATGTCGGCTAGCTCCGCCGAAATTTGTTCGATGCCGCCCCCTTCCAGCGGAATTTTGAACAGCGCATTATGCAGGTCGAGCGATCTGCGATTCAGCGCGTCATAATCGGCATTGGTCTTCTCATTAATGATCGCGATCACCTTGGAGAGCGTGTATTCAAAAGGGAGCTCCAGTAGCGGAAGCCCATACTTGTTCGCCAGATCAATCATGTTTTGCGGAATTCGGTCAAAATAGCGTTTCATTTTGATACACAGTCCCGCGCAATTGTTCGCGGCCAATTCATGAATGACCCGATTCTGCAGCTCCTCGCTATCTTTAAAAATATATCCGGTGGATAAGAGCAGCTCATTCGAAGCAAGCCAATCGAATACATCCGGATTTTCAATAATATTCACAATGGATATTTGGTGATCAATTCCTGCCGCACCTGCAACGAGTTTAATGCCTTCGATCGCTTTGATCTGAAGGATGTCCCTGATAGTTAGCATTCTTAACACACACCTTTGTTTTTGTTCTTCATTGTGCAATGTGCACAGCGAATACGCTAAGTTTTTAGTTTCGCTGTACAATGACCGGAGCGTAGCCCTGGATTACAATAAGGGTGTCAGGAGCGGTTTGTAACTTCAACTGTGATATAATTCACAAAACATCCTTTTGGCTGTGGAAAGTCATTCACCTGTTATACGTTCGACGTTTATATACCGGCTGAATTTGAATTCAGTATAGCATCTTAGGTCATTTATCCACAACTAAGGCATGGCCGATCCAAGGTGAATGAGGCCTTCAAAGGGATAGCCTGACAAAAGACAGCGTTTGTCCATTTGTAAGCTAAGGAGGCGATATAACGGGAAGCTGCGGGAATAGAACCAGTACAGAAGCGGTTTGTGTTGTAAGCGCCGCCATCTCTTGCGATGCGGGGTTCCTTCAACAAATAAGAAGCTTGAAATTCCATGGGACGGTACACAGCATCTTTGATCGAACGGTGAACCTGAGGTGCCGGACGAACGGTGAACTATATACACTTGCCACTGACAACGTGGACAACGCTCCGAATACGCTGGTCACGGACATCGCGAGTTTTTCCAAACGGGGGCTGACGATTGGAGATCAGTTCTACGCGGAGGGAGATCGGTTATGCGTAGGGAAGAATGCAGCCATTATGCTTCAGCAAGTCCATGTATGGCGGAGTAAGCTCCCACCCTATCCGGAAGACGAAGAAGTCTTAAGAAACCATGTAGCTGCAGCGCAGTCATGGATTGAAGCTCACGGCAAGGCCGGCGGGATGAAGCGAGCGGCTGAGACCGGAAATCCTTTTGATCAGGAAATGGAGAGATTGCTGAGGGAACGCTCGACGGGACTTCTTGAAGCGCTGTCCAAAGGTGAAGTGAGTCTTGCATCTCATTATGCAATTCAACTAATCGGCTTGGGTCCGGGTCTGACTCCGTCGGGCGACGATTTCTTGGTAGGATTGTTTGCCGTTATGAATCTAACGAATGGTCCGCTGTTCAAGATCCGCCACGTGTGCGAGCAAGTTGTGGCGGCATCGGCTGATAGGAGCAATCCCATTAGCTATATGGCTTTAATGAAAGCCGCAAGCGGCCAGGTAAGGGAATCCATAGGTGATTTCATGAACCATATGATCCATGGCAGTAAGACTGAAGTTATATCTAGCTTATCCAGGGTACTTGATATCGGTTCTACATCAGGAACGGATATCGCGCTCGGGCTGGTGAATGGCTTGAAGCTTAGCATAGAAAGCAATGGGAGGTAAAGCATGTCGACTAAAGTTGTGATTAAAAAGAATACGTACTTTGATTCCGTCTCACTGATGTCACTGTCAACCAAAGCGAATCAATTAGACGGCGTAGAACAGGCATTTATCGCAATGGGAACGCAGATGAACAAGGAAGTACTGGCCAATGTCGGTCTCATGACCCCGGAACTGGAGGAAGCCAAGGGAAGCGATTTGATGATCGTCATTAAAGCGGTCTCTGAGGAGTTCGTGGAAAGCGCTTACGAAGGTGTCGAAGCCTTATTTAACAGCAAGGGAAGCGAGGCAGGAAACAGTGAGCTTACGTTCCCGACAATCGACTCAGCCGCAAGAAATCTTCCTTCGGCCAAGCTGGCCGTCATTTCTGTAAACGGACTGTTCGCAGCCAGAGAAGCCAGAAAGGCACTGGAGAATGATCTCCACGTCATGCTGTTCAGCGATAATGTGAGCGTGGAAGAGGAGATTGAGCTTAAGAACATGGCGCATGAGCGTGGTTTGCTCATGATGGGACCGGACTGCGGTACGGCCATCATCGGAGGCGTGGGGCTGTGCTTTGCGAATAACGTGCGTCCAGGAAGCATTGGGATCGTAGGCGCATCCGGCACGGGAAGCCAGGAGGTCAGCGTTCGGGTTCATGATTTTGGCGGCGGGATCTCCCAGCTGATCGGCACGGGCGGACGGGATTTAAGCGAACGGGTTGGCGGCATTATGATGCTGGACGGCATGAGGGCGCTTAACCAAGACGAAGCGACCAAGGTCATCGTACTGATCTCGAAGCCGCCTGCAAAGAGCGTGGAGGAGAAGGTGCTTGCCGAGATCAAGAACATGAGTAAGCCTGTCGTGGTGTGTTTTATCGGCGGAACGGAGGAAGCAGTGGTGAACGCCGGCGGTCATTTTGCCAAAACGACGAAAGAAGCGGCGCTGAAAGCCGTTATCCTGTCGGGCGTCGACGAGAGCACCATTGATAAGCACCCGCTGAATCTGCCTCTCATCGAGGAGATCAAGGCCAAGCTAAAGCCGGAGCAAAAATACATCCGTGGATTGTTCTGCGGCGGAACACTGTGCGACGAAGCCATGTACCTGGCGATGGAGCAATACGAGGATGTATACAGCAATATTCCAAAGGATCCGAAGTATCGCCTGCAGGATATCCATGTGAGCCAGGGCCACACGTTTATCGATTTTGGGGATGACGAGTTCACCAACGGCAAGCCTCACCCGATGATCGATCCTTCTTCCCGGATTGCCAGATTCAAGCAGGAGGCTAAAGATCCGTCGGTTGGCGTTATCGTAATGGATTTCGTTCTTGGATACGGAGCGCACGAGGATCCGGTCGGGGTCATGCTCCCTGCGATCGTGGAGGCCAAGCAGGCGGCCGAACAAGAAGGAAGACATCTGGAGATTATCGGCTATGTACTGGGAACGGATCTCGATACGCCGTCTGTAGAAGAGCAGTTAAATAAACTGGTATCTGCCGGAGTTACTTATGCCAGCAGCAGTACGAACACGGGGCTTCTCGCCAGAGGCTTCGTCGAGAAAGGAGTATGACATGAGCAGAATCAACGAGCTATTTAACAGCGAGCTTCACGTAATCAATGTGGGTCTTGAAATGTTTAAAGATGATATTTTGAAGCAAAAAGGGAAGGTTTCCCACCTGGAGTGGAAACCGCCCGGCGGCGGCAAGCCTGAAGTGATCGCACTGCTGGACAAGCTGGATCAGCCGGACATTCAGGAGAAAATCGAAGCGGCGAACAAGCTGGCCGTAGAGCGGATCATCAACTCCCAGCCGGTATTGATCGGTTTCGATCAGGCGATCAATGTCGTGCCGGGCATGACCAAGAAGACGATCCTGCACGCAGGTCCGCCTATTACGTGGGAGCGAATGAGCGGTCCGATGAAGGGTGCGGTCACGGGCGCACTGGTCTTCGAAGGCTTGGCCAGCAATCTGGATGAAGCGGCGGAACTTGCGGCATCGGGTGAAATCACGTTCTCGCCATGCCATGAGCATAACTGCGTAGGCTCGATGGCGGGGGTAACTTCAGCCTCCATGTTCATGCACATCGTGGAGAACCGGACATACGGCAATATCGCATACACGAACCTGAGCGAGCAGCTGTCCAAAATACTGCGGATGGGTGCTAATGACGAAACGGTCATCGCCCGTCTGAACTGGATGAGAGACGTGCTGGGCCCGATGCTTCGGGATGCCATGAAGTTCTCCGAGAATGGCATTGACCTTCGCCTCATGCTGTCGCAGGCGCTTCATATGGGAGATGAATGCCATAACCGCAACAATGCCGGCACGACGCTGTTAATCCAAGCATTAACGCCGCTGATTCTGCGGACCGACTTCCCTACGGAGCAGCAAATCGAGGTTTTTGATTTTGTGGCAAGCAGCGATTACTTCTCCGGCCCGACCTGGATGGCGCTCTGTAAATGCGCGCTGGATGCGGCGCATGGGATTGAATACAGCACTATCGTGACCACCATGGCCCGCAACGGCGTCGAATTCGGCATTCGCGTCAGCGGCATGCCAGGCAACACCTGGTTCACCGGACCGGCGCAAAAGGTGGTTGGACCCATGTTCGCAGGGTATAAGCCGGAGGATTCGGGCCTTGATATCGGCGATAGCGCGATTACGGAAACCTACGGAATCGGCGGATTTGCGATGGCAACCGCTCCGGCGATTGTGGCGCTTGTCGGCGGAACCGTGGATGAAGCCATGAATTATTCGGTCAAGATGAAGGAGATTACGACCACGGAAAATCCGAACGTTACCATTCCTTTATTGAACTTCAGCGGCATTCCAACGGGCATAGATATTCGTAAAGTGGCCCAAACCGGCATCATGCCGGTGATCAACACGGCCATCGCGCATAAAGACCCGGGAATCGGAATGATTGGAGCGGGTATCACGCATCCTCCGGTGGATTGTTTTGAACAGGCGTTACTAGCTCTTAGCCAGCGCATTCAGTCATAGAATGGTGGCCCTTCAGGCATGCCTTAATGCCTGAAGGGTACCTGATGCTAGTTCTATAAGTGTAATGATCTAAGGAGGCATTTATATGGATCAGGTACTCATGAAAATGTTATGGAAAAAAGGAGATTGGGCTGCGTTCTTCGGCTTGCTTGCCAATAATCTAACCAATCTGCTGACCATGATTTCACTTTTGATTTTTGTTGTAGGTTTTCCGGAAGATATGGTCTACGGAAGAGTAGTCCCTGCCTTCGGATTCGCTATCTTTATCGCAAGCATGGCTTACGGTTGGTTTGGATATAAGCTGGCAAAGAAAACGGGCCGCAGCGACATTACCGCGCTGCCGTCAGGTCCGAGTGCCCCGTCGATATTTACCGTTACTTTTCTGGTGCTGATTCCGGTATTCAGACAGACCAATGATGCAACCTTTGCGCTCCAGATCGGTCTGGTATGGTGCTTCTTCGAAGCCATGATCCTGGTTGTGGGTTCCTTCTTGGGCGATTTGCTCAGAAAAGTAATTCCAAGAACCGTTCTCTTGTCCTGTTTGTCCGGCCTTGGATTGCTGCTGCTTGCCATGAACCCGATGCTGCAATCATTCGAAACACCGATCGTCGCTTTTATCGTATTGGTTATCATCTTTATCAACTGGTTTGGTAAATCTCCAATATTCAAAAAGATCCCGACCGGTTTTCTGCTGCTAATTGCCGGTACCGTCCTGGCTTGGGTATTCGGATTGCAAAATCCGGAAGCGATTACGACGGCGTTGTCTACGCTGGGCTTTAATCCGCCTGAAGTTCACATTACAAGTCTGTTCCAAGGAATACCTCATGCGCTGCCGTACCTGGCATCGGCTATTCCTTTGGGTCTCGCCAATTATATTTTTGACTTGGAAAATATCGAGAGCGCCCATGCGGCGGGAGATCCTTATAATACCCGAAACGTCATGCTGACGAACGGTGTGGCTTCCAGTATCGGCGCATTCACAGGGAATCCGTTCCCGGTTACCGTGTACATCGGTCACGCCGGTTGGAAATCCATCGGCGCCGGTCTGGGGTATACGATTGCATCCGGCTTTGCCATGCTGATTATCTCGCTCTTTGGAATCGGGGCGCTGCTCCTGTCCATCATTCCGGTTGTCGCGATTGTTCCGATCCTGGTCTATGTCGGCGTGGTCACGGCCAATCAGGTTGTCCGGGAAACGCCTAAGAATGAAGTACCCGTTATCTTCATAACCTTATTCCCTTGGATCGCCAACTGGGCTCTAACACTTGCCAATAACATCTTTAATGCCGCCGAGACGACGGCTTCCAAGGTTGGCATCGATTTGTTGTTAAGCAAAGGCGTTTATTATAACGGACTGAATCATCTGGGGAACGGCGCGCCGCTCAGCAGTTTGATCTGGGGTTCCATTGCCATCTTCGCCATCCTGAATAAGCCGCTGCGGGCTGCCGTGTTCGCGGTCATCGCAGCCGTCCTATCCCTATTCGGCATTATCCATGCGCCTACGGTGGGATTTGCCCAAGATGCGCTGATGCCGTTCGTATACGCATACCTGATGGTTGCCGCACTGTTTGTTTATAAGCATTTTTCCGATCTTCGCGATCCGGCAAATCAATTGCAGTCAGAGTAATGGAATGCGCTGGTCTGAATATGTAGATCTGAATGACAAGGATTGAAAACATAAAACGAGGAGGTCACTCGATGAATGCTGAAGCGATGAATGACGAACTCATTCTGGCGTGCGACCGAGGAGACTTGGCTGTGGTAGAGCAGTTATTGGAGCGTGGTGCCGATGTTCATCACAAGGACAGCCAGGGCCGGATGGCGCTAATGGCTGCAACACAGAAAAACCATGTCTCCCTTGCCAAAAGGCTAATCGAAGCGGGCAGTGACGTGAATGCAAGAGACATCACCATGTTAACCCCATACCTGTGTGCAGGAGCTAACGGTTTTCATGAAATCCTGCGTCTGACTATTCAAGGAGGAGCGGATATCACGAGCGTGAACCGGTTTGGGGGAACAACGCTGCTGCCGTCAAGCGAAAAAGGATATTTAAGAACCGTTCAGATTTGCCTGGAAGCAGGCGTTGCCGTGAATCATGTGAATAATCTGGGATGGTCCGCGTTGCTGGAGGCTGTCATTCTTGGAAACGGGGGCCGGCTGTACTCCGATATCATTCAGCTTCTGGTTGAAGCAGGGGCCGACGTGCAGCTGAAGGATCGTGACGGAAAGTCCTCCCTCCAGCATGCCGTAGAGATGAAGCAGCATAAGGTAATCAAGATTCTCAATAAACAAAGCGTAAGTATCCCGGACAGCATTCTACGAGCGAAAGAGCTGGGTAAGGCAGAGAAGTTCGAGGAAGCCATCTCAATCATAGACAACGTGCTGGGGGAAGAGGGGAATCCTGCCGACCTCTACTACTACAAAGGTTATTTTTTCGGAGAACTAGGACGTTATGACGAGGCACTGGCTGCTTATAATCAAGGGCTGTCGATTGATCCCGGCGATCTCGACTTCTATTTCTATACCGCCAATGCTTATCGGATGATGAAACGTCCGGAAGAAGCCATTGCCGAATATGACAAAGCGATTGAGCGGAAGCCGGAGGAAACGTTCTACCGCTATCATAAATCCAATTATTTAAGAGAATTGGGCAGGCACGAGGAAGCCGTCATCGTGATGGATCAGCTGTTAGCCGACCAGCCTTGGCGTTATGATTTTTCCTTTCACAAGGCGAACAGCCTGAGATCGCTCGGTAAGCACCAAGAGGCTGCCGATGCGATAGACAATGCAATCACGCATGATCGGACCAATGGGCTATATCATTATCATAAGGGCCAATCCTTGAATTTGCTTGGTAACTATGCGGCGGCGATCGAAGCGATGGATCAGGCCATCCAATGCGGCCCGGATCATGCGGATTATTACTGCGAGAAAGCCAGCAGCCTGTTAGCGCTTAATCAGCCGGAGGAGGCCATGGTGCTCATTGAACAAGCACAGGCTATTCATCCGGATCATGGCAGAGCCAAGAGCTTGAAAGAAACAATAACGGCTGCTGCAAAACCATAATTCCATTTGAATGTAAACACATCTTTACAGAAACATCTACGGTCTCTGGCGTGCCAATAAAGATGGGATTCTTCATGCAGGACTCGTTATTATCGGCGCGCCGTATGGCTCGTTTATAGAGGATCACTCAGCTAGAGTCATCGGCTGATCGACCAGGAGGTTAGTCATGGATAAATTTGTAGTTGTAGCCATTGGCGGTAATTCGTTAGTCAAGGATAATGGCCGCGAGTCGATTAAGGATCAATACGAGGCGGTATGTGAAATTGCTGCCAACATTGCAGACATGGTGCAAGCAGGGGTCAACGTGGTCGTTACCCACGGTAACGGGCCGCAGGTTGGATTTGAGCTGAGAAGGAGCGAGGTTGCTTCAGAGGTCATCGGCATGAATGCTGTTCCGCTCGTGAATTGCGTGGCGGACACGCAGGGCGGCATCGGTTATCAAATTCAACAGGCGTTAACGAATGAGTTTATCCACCGCAACATCACGAAAAAAGTAGCGACCATCATCACACAGGTTGAGGTCAGCGAAGCCGACCCTAATTTCCGAGATCCTTCCAAACCGGTGGGCTCCTTCTTCTCCCTGGAGCAAGCCGAGGAATTGAAGCGCGAGCATCCCGAGTGGGTGATGGTTGAGGATTCGGGCCGCGGATATCGCAGGGTTGTTCCTTCACCTGCGCCGATTGATATTGTCGAGAAGGATGCCATCCGATCGCTGATCGAGTCCGGCTGTATCGTGATTGCCGTCGGCGGAGGAGGTATTCCCGTCATCAAGACGAAGGACCATACCTACGAAGGCATCGATGCGGTGATCGATAAGGACTTCGCCACAAGTTTATTGGCAGAGCAGGTAGATGCGGAAACGCTGATTATTACAACGGGCGTGCCTCAAGTATTCGTGAATTTCGGTACGCCGGATCAGAAGGCACTAGAAGAGGTCACCGTTGAAGAGATTAAACAGTATGTGAAAGAGGGGCATTTCCCGAAAGGCAGCATGCTTCCTAAAATTGAGGCCAGTCTTAATTTTCTAAAGAAACCGGGACGCAGAGTCATCATTACGAACCCGGAAAGCTTAAGCGATGCCATCAAGAAACAGGCTGGAACGCATATTGTGAGCTAACGGCTTAAGCTGTTGGCAAAAGAACCGCCAGAACCGCTATATTTACTTTTTTGAACATGGCCCGAGAGAGGGATACTTTGAAAAAAGTGCCTCTCTCGGGTTCTTTGCGATGATACTCGCATAATCGGGCTCCTCGGGTTTTCCGTGGCGTATAGGTGCTGTTCTCCCGATCCACGGAAGTTTCTTGAGCTTGATGATTGAACAGATGGGGCCAACAAAGCGGACGCTGACCTCATAGTCTCCATCCATTGTAATGCCGGTGGTGGAGCTGGTGGATTGGAGTCATTCCGATATACTAATGTTTCCGCTGTGTCTCGTTCTCTTCAGAATGTGCTGCATACCAAAATCATGGCAGCCCTAAAGCCTTATCATGTGATTGATCGGGGACAGAAAGCGGCGAACCTGCATATGGTCTATGACCTTTATGTAAAGATGGAAAATGTAAATTTTATAATATACCAAAATTACTATTAAAAATTCATAAAAACACATATTGTTAAAATAAAATAGAACTTTCATCATTTGTTAAATATTAGTAAATAATTTAGATTTTTAGGAGGTGTTATACAAAATAGATATTATAAGGAGATGGTTTTTTTGAGTTTTTGGCGTAGTATCAAGAAAATAGCTTCAGTTTTAGTTTTGGTAATGTTGTTAAATACAGTATTTGCTGCAATTACTGTATCGGCGCTCCCAGCACATAGCGAACTTCAGCAAATCCAAGATGAACTAAATCTAACTGAAAGCGAGATTCAAGAACTTCTATTATTTATCCAAGAACACTCTAGCAGCATAGAGGAAGCAATCGAGGTAGACGAAAATTTAAAGGCGAATATTGAACAATATAACGAGTATAGCAAAGAGTTTGCTATGATACTTGCATTTGCAGATATAGCAAATAGCCAGACATCTACAGTCAGTCACTTGTCGGACTCCAGTATTCCGAGTGAAATTTCGCCAGCTATTTGGCCTATTGTTTGGGCTGTTGTATCTGCTATAATTAAAGCCGCAGTAAAGAAGAAGATGGGGAAAAAAATTGTTCAACAAATAGGTAGACAATTCGATGATAAAGTATGGCCACAGATAGAACCAGGAATTAAAAGAGAATATGAAATTCATGGTTATACTAGGAGTGTTGGTCCAGAGGATGCTGCGCAAGCCAATGGAATTAAGCAAGGTGAACACATAATCTCCTTATATGGTCAAAATGGTTCGGAATATTTGAGGCTACATGTTTATACTTCCGATTCAAGAAATCATACTCGGTGGCATTATCATACAAAAGATAATTGGCCTGACCATAAGGGTAATGTTGATTTATACCATAATTCACTTCCAAAATGGGGTTCAGAATAAAGTTGGATAAACGACGATTTTTGTTAACGTTTGGTCGTAATTTAGACCATAGTAATATTGACTACTTGGTAAAGAGCCGATTATCAAAGTATAAGGGCGGGATCCAAGAGGATTATTTTAACCCCATTCTTCAAAAGGGGGCAGAAGTGATTCTCAACTACCAGATTATTGATACGAATTTTGATCGAAAATCTTCTAAGTATTATTTGGATGATTATCATATTACGGAAGCACAGAAGAACGGTTTTTTGCTTTCATTGAAAAAGCTAAAAGGGACTCACGTCTGGTGCGACCCGCGAATTCAAGGCCATGCCTTTTGTGTAGTTGATGGAATCGAGTACAGTTTCTATGTCTACCGCTCACTTGAAAGACAAGAATACCGCTTTCCCCAATATTACAATGATGACAGTAATGCAGATCCTATTGTGCATAGTCAGTTGCATAAAATGCCTGAGGAAGAACAATATTTACAGTTTCCATCCGATTTGAGTACAGAGGTCAAAGATGAAATAACGATTAAATGGATACAGGAATTGATTAAAATGTAGTAAGTAATTTGAAAAGTAAGACCCTGCACATTATATAGTGCAGGGTCTTTTATTTTTGCGATTATGGGAATTATAATTTTCATATGAATTAAAGTCACTGTTTGTTTCCAAAGAAACTCAAGAAATAATCCGAGTAAAGAAAGAATTATATAAATGACAGAGGTGTGCTCTGCACGGACAAAGATTCATCGAACAAGCGGGCATGGAAATCTATCTATGGATATCGACGATCATTCAAGGTGCTGATATATTCTCTTAACATTTGGTCATATCTTGTACTTATATCCATATAATATACCATTATTAACCAAATTTGATATTTGCGAGGTGTGTTATATGAATTCCGTTTATATCACAAGTGTAGGAAAGTTTCTCCCCGGTTCTCCGGTTAGTAACGATGAGATGGAAGAATATCTTGGCAAGATTGGAGGGAAATCTTCCAAAACCAAAAGACTCATTCTGGAGAAGAATCAAATTCGGTCCCGATATTATGCCATGGATAAAGAGCAAAAGAGCTTATACACAAACGCAGAGATGGCTTCTTTAGCCATTCGGGATGCCCTGGAGCGAAACGGCAACGTAACCGAACAAGATATCAATTTCCTAGCGACAGGTACGACAAGAGCGGATCTGCTCCTGCCAGGGTTTGCGAGTATGGTGCATGCAGAGACTGGTTTACCCCCTATGGAAATTGCATCTCATTCCGGTTTATGCGCCAGCGGAATGCATGCACTCAAGAATGCGTATGTACATATAAAAGCTGGCGAGCACCGAGCAGCCATCGCCTGTTCCAGCGAGTTTTTGAGTCGCGAATCAAACATACGAAATTTGAAGCACAGGGGATTTATAGCAATAATCGGGTGCCTTTTGACACGGATTTCTTACGTTTTATGCTTTCGGATGGCGCAGGAGCTGCCGTACTGCAAAATGAGCCTTCCTCCAAGGGGCCATCGCTGCGTATTGAATGGATCGATAACCAGTCCTATGCGAACCAGTATGAGGTCTGTATGTATTCAGGCATGAGTAAAGAGAATGGAATTCCTTCCTGGCTGGACTATCCCTCCATTCATGAAGCAGCCGATCAAGGAGCTCTGAATATGAAGCAGGATGTAAGGCTTGTCAATGAAATAACAAAGGTAGGCACCAATCGATTATTGGAGCTCGTGGAGGAAGGGAGAATTGATCCTGAGAGATTGGACTGGATGGTGTGCCACTATTCATCGCATTTTTTCAGAGATGAAATCTTCCGATTATTGGAGCATGGCGGCGTGAGGATTCCGGAAGAGAAATGGTTTACGAATTTATATACGAAAGGGAACACGGGCGCAGCATCGATCTATATTATGCTGGAGGAGCTGCTGAATGAAGGTCATCTCACTGAGGGAGAGCAGGTATTGTGTATCGTTCCCGAAAGTGGTAGATTCCAAATCTCGATTATGCTGCTGAGCGTAGTGTAAACATAAAAGACGCCATCGTCAGATGGCGTCTTTTATGTTCCTCATACAGACAGCGATCATCATGCACAGATTCTCCTTTTTAATAATAAAAAGAGGAAAAAACATCATCAATTCGAATATACTCTAGAAACAATACGAAGAGAGGGATACTCTAATGAATATGCAGACACTAGCAGAGAAGATGAGTGCCGGTGTGTTTAACGATATTCTAAAACGTGACTTTTCACAGGACATGATTTCTGAACTAGAACAGATGAACGCAGCCCAATTGGAAAACAAATTGAAAGACACATTAGCAGTGCCGATAGGCATATCCAAGGAGAGGGTATTCGAATATCTTCAATTGTATTATTCAGCATCTTGGCAGAATCTCTTCATGGAGCTGAATATGCCCCGTGCTTTAAGTCTTCTAGAAGTTGGTGCAGGTGATATTGTTTACATTCCAAAGGCTCTAGACGCTTATTCCAAAAACATGGGCACATATGTGACTGCCAATCTCAACAGGGAGTTGACACAAAATTTTCAGGAGAAAACGAAAGGAATGGACATAAACATACAGGTTGTTGAGGACGATGCCGCAAATATAGGTTTATATTATCCAGCGTCTTCTTTTGATGTTGTCGCTTTTCATCACGCTATTAATGATATCATTCAGACCATTATCGCCAATCGTGAGGGCATTGATACAGTAAACAATGATTGGTGGACAATCGAACCTCAAATGTTACAAGCTGTTATGGATTATGACCGAAAAGGCATGTTGAAAGATGCAGCGTATCATGAGTTTATCCAAATCATTGACACAAGCCATAAGCAGTTAAAAAGAGGAGGATATATGATATTCGATAACATTACTTACTCTGGATATGATGAAATGGGTTATTCCTCTGAATTTCACAGCAACTATATCCAACTGGCTAGAAGCTGGATTAGCGAAGCAAATCTAGGTCTGGAAGAGATTGAAGTCGAATCGTATGATAAACAATGGTGGATGATATTGAGAAAAGTGTAATTATAGTTTAAATTCTTGTAACAACATAGTTTCAACAAATAATCCAAATTCAAGTATAACTGTAAGGAGTTGATATGGTAGTGAGTAAACCTGTTATGCAGGTCGCTCTGGTTGTTGGACCGGATTGCGATATGGAGAGCCAAGCCGTAAGGGCGGCTCTGGAATATTTCGGAGTGCGCGTTTTTACATATTGGGTCGGGAGGCCGAATGATCTGATCTCTGTCTTGTCGGGTGATGATGTGTATGAAGGCACCGATATGATCCTGTTGAACTTTCACGGGGATGAAGGCAGCTTGATCATGCCGGAGCTCGGCGAAGAGGTATACGAGGAGGATGAACCGAGGGGCGACTTCGGACCAGGCGAGATTCAGCGTTATGCCAAGCTGGACGGAAAGACAGTAATTGCGAACGGCTGCTCGCTGGGAGATCCAGCACTGGCCGAAGCCTTCCTGGAGCGGGGCTGCAGGATGTATATCGGGCCGGATGATTACCCGGACGGCAACGATGCGCTGATGTTCGTTCTTCGGCTGTTCTATGAAATCGTTCAGCAGGGCCGGGACGTAAAGGAAGCCTTTGCCCGAGCTGTAGCGATGAGTGATGAGCTATCCATGTACCGGCTGTATGAACGATAGCAATCATAAATAAAAATTTTGCACCCCTGCTCATTCCCAGCAGGGGTGTGTGTGCCAATATAAGAACGATTGAGTACCTCTAGTATCTAGATTACCCGTGCTATCCATTCTTCTCCTCGAAATACTCCTGATACTGACTCGGCGTGACGTGGGCGTACTTTTTGAAGATACTTATAAAATACTTGTAGTCACTAAATCCGATATCCTGTGCGATGGTATAGACCTTGTTATCGCCTGACTTTAGTAAATCGATCGATTTCTGAATGCGATAGCGATTGAGAAACTCGTTGAAGGTATAGCTGGTCTCTGCCTTGAATTTCTGGTTCAGGTAATAGGCGCTTAAGCCGATCTCTTCCACGAGGTCATGAATACTGATCTTCTTGGCATAGTTCTCCTGTACATAGGCGATCATTTTGGCCACGTATTTCGAGGTTTTGGTTTCCTTCTCCAGAAATTTGCTGTTTAGAATCTCTTCCTTTTCCTGCGGATGATTGGAGATCACTTCATATTTGCGGACTAAATCCACTTTGGCTTTGGCCGATTCGAGTGCCGCGACCAGCTGCTCATCCTCTAAGGGCTTCACCAGGAACTCGGTCACGCCTAACTGGAGTGCCTGCTTCGCAAGGTGGAATTCATTATATCCGGAAATAATAATGCTGCTGAAGGTATGCTGCTGCAATCCTTCCCGAATCATCGAAATGCCATCCATGATCGGCATGGTGATGTCGGTTATGACGATATCCGGCTTTAGCTCGCAGATCTTCTCATAGCCATCCTGTCCATTCAGCCCTTCTTCAATGACGATGCAATCGTATTGAAGCCAATCGATGCTGAACCGTATCCCCCTACGAATCATATCCTCATCTTCGACCAGCAGAACTTTAAACATGATATCCACTCCATTCGTAAGAAATCGTAAGTGCCACGCAGGTGCCTTTTCCTTGTGCGCTGTCAATGTGAATGCCGGATCCTTCGCCATATAGAAGCACTAAACGTCGGTGAACGTTGTACAGACCGATATGCTGCGTCGTGTTTGTCTGGCTTTGCAGGAGCTGATTCACTTCCTGAAGCGTCTCTTCACTCATGCCTTGCCCGTTGTCGCGGACTTCCAGAATCAGCTTGTCTGTGGAAGTGTAGATATGGATCTCGATAAGCACATGGCTCTGATCCTGATACCCATATTTGATAGCGTTTTCGATAATCGGTTGCAGCAGAAGCTTGGGGACATATACATCCAGTGTTTCCTCCGCTACGGTAATCCGATATTCCAGCCGATCATTGAACCGAATTTGCTGCAGCTTCAGGTAATCCCGTACATAATTCATGTCATTCTTCAGCTGGACATTGCGATCAGGTCCGATGCTGTATCGAAGCAGCCTGGATAGGATCAGCACGATGTCCTGCGCTTGATTCGCATCAATCTTAATGGCATAGCGCAGTGTCTCCAGTACATTGAATATAAAATGCGGGTGGAACTGTGATTGCAGCTGCTTCACCTCAATAATCGTGCTGAGCTCGGACAGCTCTTTATTTTTCTGGATCAACTCTTTCAACCGATCCAGCATCACATTGTACTCATCGCCCAGAATTTGAAACTCGTCATTCGTCTGAATGTCGACATAGCCATTGAAGTTTCCTTCGCGCAGCTGTGCCAAGGCATGAATTAATTTATCGATCGATTCGGAATTGCGGGTCGACATTTTGTTCGCCAGGAACTGGATCAACACCCACAGCAGCAGGCTGGCAGCAAGAACAAAGAAAGAGACCGTATAGTAGGTGTATTGCTCCGACTTATAGGAGTTCAGCGTAATGACTTGAATCGGCGTATCAGGGATCCGCTTGGCATACATGTAGTACTTGCCTTCATTTAGCAGAACATGTCCCTTGTTATCGAGCTTGGGGCTGAATTTGTTGAGAACGCCTTTGGTCACGTTGCTGGTCGTGGCAATAATGGTGTTATGTTCATCGGTGATCATGGCGATCTCATTATTTTGTTCGAAAATCATCTTCTGAATGTCGGATTCGTACAGCTGGTAGATGATATAACCTATCGTCCGCTTGTCCTTAACGATGGCTTTGCCAAACGTATAACTTGTATCGCGATCATGCGAATAACGAAAGCTGTTCATTTCGGTTAGCGTGTTGCCGGGCCGCTGATCGATCCGATGAATGAGATTGCCGAAGGCAAAATTGGAATACAGCGCATCCGCTGGGGCGGAGCTTGCCAGGAAGACCCCATCCGTATTGACGACATGAAAAATGCTCTTGACCTTCTGCTGATTGTTGAAATCATAAAAGGCAGAATACACTTGTTCGCTGCCCAGATGCGAGCTTACATAATTGATCACGGTAGGAGAGACGGCCATCCGATTAATCTCCTCGTAGTACTGATGATACACACCGGATATGGATTGACTGATAGACTGGGCGGCTTCGGTCGTTTTTTGGGTTAGGTTCATTCTGCCATTAATAATCGTGAATGCCAAAAACAATACGATTAAGATGGAGAACGGGATCATCGTATAGATGCGAAATAAATGACGGGTCGATTCCTTGAAGTTGCGATAATGTGTAGGTTTCATGCTGCCCTCCATCTGCGATAAGGCCCTCGACTCTATTATACTGACTGGCGGTATCCGCAGATCATCCAAATACATCCAAGCCGCCCCCTCATGCTGCAGGTGCCGACTTGGATGTAGTCTACGTTATGAATTCATCACATTCACATGGAAACTTCTTTTTGTCCGGAGAGCTTCAGGAAGACAAGCAGCGACACGACCGTAATGACGGTAAGAATCGTGGATAGAGCTGCCGCCACGCCGTAGTTACCGCGGATGACCTCGGTGTATATGGCAACCGTTACGGTCTTGGTCTTGCCTGTATAAAGAATGATCGAAGTGCTTAATTCGGTAATGATGGTAATCCAGCTCAGGATCGCGCCGGAGACTACGCCTGCCACCATCATCGGAAGCGTAATCTTGAAGAACGTCTTCATCTGGGAAGCCCCCAGACTGATGGCTGCTTCCTCGATCCCATCGTTAATCTGATGCAGAATGGCCGCGCTGGATCGAATCGTATAGGGCAGGCGCCTGATAACAAACGAGATGATCATGATGACGGCTGTTCCGCTCAAGGCCAGCGGCTTATTATTGAAGGTGATTAATAGAGCGATCCCCAGAATGGAGCCGGGAACGATATACGGGAACATCGTGAAGATATCCAGCGTGTTCGTTAGCGCATTCTTTCTTCGAACGGTTACGTAAGCAATCAGTATCGCTAACAGGATAATGACGACCAGCGACACGATCGCCAGGAAGAACGTGTTCAGAATGACGCCGCCAATATTACTGAAGGCATCCCTATAGCTTTGGAGCGAGAACCCTTCGACGAAGATTCTGCCGTTGGATTTCAGGAACGAAGTATAGATGACATAGAGCTGCGGCAGCAGTGCGATTAACGTATACAGATAGATAACGGCATGAGCCGCGATATTGCCGATGCCCTTCTTCTTCTTGGCTTCAATCGGATGCAGTGCGCTCATCGTAAAGGATTTACGATTGGCTACGAATTTTTGCAGCAGGAATATCGTTGTGGCGAACAGAACGACAATGACGCTGATCGCCGCCGCAAAGCCGTCATCGCCGCCGACCTCACTGATGAACTCGTTAAAGATCAGCACCGGAACGGTCTTGTATCCCTCACCGATCAGCATCGGCGTACCAAAATCGGCCAGCGCACGCATGAAGACGAGCAGGCCGCCCGCCAGCAAGGTTGGCGTAATGAGCGGGAGGAGCACTTTGCGCATTTTGCCAAAGCCTGAATAACCCATGCTTTCGGCTGCTTCCATTAGCGATTGGTCCATATTCTTCAGTGCGCCTGATACATACATGAAGATAAGAGGGACCATCTGCAAGGTCAAGACGACTAAGATCCCAGTAAATCCGTATATATCCGGCATCGTAATGCCGAATGTGTTGCTAACGAATTTCGTAATGACACCGCTTCTGCCCAGCAGCAGGATCCAGGAGTAAGCTCCAATGAAAGGAGCCGACATCGAGGAGATCAGAATCATGACCCGAATGGCCGAACTGCCTTTAATCTTCACCGTTGCCATGATATATGCCAGCGGCGTTGCGATAATGGCGGCAAGCAAGGTTACACTGACGGTGACTTTAACGCTGTTGAACAGAGCGTTTAAATAGTAGGGCTTACTGAAAAACTTCGTGAAATAGGCGAGGGAAAAATCGCCAGTCGTACCGTTGTACACACTCTTAAACAGCATCGTAAATAAAGGCAGGGCCAGAAAGAGAATGTAGAACACAAAGATCAGTAACGAAATGTTGGTCCAGACATCAAATCGTTTGCGCGTCTCTCTCATAGCCGAGCGCCCCTTGTATAGTTCATTTCGCCTGCCGCATCATAGACATTAATCTTCTCTTTCTTGGCCTTGAGATAGATAACTTGACCAGGCTCGAGGATATATGACGTTTTCGATTCCTGCGTGATCTCCACGCGTTGACCGGACGCCAAGTCTACAAAATAATGGGTGTTCTGCCCAAGAAATACGCTGTGTACAATCGTCGCTTCCATGCCGGTTTGGTCCTCGGTCAGAATGAACTCTTCCGGCCGAACCGAGATTTGAACGTTTAGCGTATCTGCCCTGGCATCGGATTTCGGAACCTCGATGTTAGACAGCTCTTCCATATAGCCGGAGCCGAGGTGCAGGACATAGCTGTCTGCCAATTTTGTTAAAGTACCCTTGAGAATGTTGGTACGACCAATAAAGGTAGCAACGAATACGTTCGCAGGACGTTGATAAATCTCCTGTGGCGTCCCCAGATGCTGAATCACGCCGGATTTCATGACCGCAATCCGATCGGATACCGCCATGGCTTCCTCTTGATCGTGCGTGACGTAGACGGTGGTAATCCCGACTTCTCTCTGAATGTCTTTAATCGCGTTACGCATGTCGACCCGAAGCTTGGCATCCAGATTGGATAGAGGCTCATCCATCAGCAGGACATCCGGGCGGATGACGATCGCTCTGGCTAGCGCAACGCGCTGCTGCTGGCCGCCGGATAGGTTCTTCGGCATGCGATCTTTATAGAGCTCGATCTGAACGACCTTTAAGATGTCATCCACCTTGGCGTTAATCTCCGCCTTGGATAATTTCCGATTCTCCAGTCCGAACGCGATGTTTCCTCTAACGTTTAAGTGAGGGAAGATCGCATAGCTCTGAAAGACCATCCCGATATTCCGCTTGCCCGGTTCCACCTTGTTAATGACACGCTCGTTAAAATGAATGGTTCCGCCTTCAATGCTGTTGAAGCCGGCGATCATACGCAGCAGTGTCGTCTTGCCGCACCCGGAAGGCCCGAGAAGGGTGAAGAATTCACCCTTTTTAATCTCCAGGGACAGCTCGGGAATGACGGTTGTGTCGTCGTATTTTTTGATTAAGTCTTTAATGGTTATAGTTACGCTCATGGTTGTCACCTGATTCTATAGTTTATTTAACGCTAGTAAACAAATCGACATAACGCTCAACGATCTCAGATTTATGCTCACTTACATAGTCCGTGTCTTCATCAATCATGTGGATCTCTTCATAGGGTTTCATGTGGTCGCCAAGCTTCGTATCTAGGCGAAGTGGACGGTTCGTTAATTGCGTACCGAACGCATCCTGCGCTTCTTGAGACAGAATGAAGTCGATGAATTTCTTGGCGTTGTCCATATGCGGTGCATCTTTGATAATAGCGGATCCCGCATCCAGGAATACGGCGCCTTCTTTTGGATATACGATTTCTACCGGAGCGCCGTTCTTTACATAAGTGCTGGAAGGGTCTTCATAGGTAAGGCCGACTACATATTCACCGTCCGCCACACTTTTGTGAACGGCACCGGAACCGCTTGCAATTTTGCCGTCCAGGTTCTCGATCAGTTGACCAACGTAGTTCCAGCCCTGTTCATTCTCATAATCGCCGCCCATCGCTTTCAGCATGTTGGTTAACTGAGCGAAAGCGGAGCTTGAGCTTGCCGGGTCAGCGGAAGCAATCTTCCCTTTGAGCTGCGGATTCAGCAAATCCGCATAGCCTTCGATTTTGATATCACCGATCAGGTTTTTGTTTACGAGCAGCACGCTGCCATCCGAGATATAAGGAGTAGCAAAGCCCGACGTATTACGGTGACCTTCAATCAGGTTCTTGTCTTCAGGTGATACGTAAGGCTCGTATAAAGCTTCATTTTCGCGGAAACCTGCCATAGAACCACCAAACATCACGTCAGCGTAAGGGTTCTGCTTCTCAGACTGTAAGCGCTTAATAATTTCGCCGGTACCAGCCGTTACAAGCTCAACTGTAATCCCGGTCTGCTTCTCGAACATCGGAATGATCGTCTTGATGATCTCCTCGCTATTCGGACTGTAGATGACGAGTTTATTGGACGATCCCGAATCGGACTCGCTGCTTGCACAACCGCTAAGCGCCCCCATAATCAACACGCAGGTTAACAGTAAAATCGATAGCTTTTTCATGTATAATCCCCCTTGAACAAAAGTTCATTTCGTAATTGCATGTTCATTGTAGCAGTCTTGGTACCGTTTACATAATCCCATAATCCGCAAACATCGTCTAAAATACGCAACCTATTTTGGAGGAGAAAGAGATCTGAAACGGCATACTTTTAAAGAATTCTTTCGGATCCGTTAGGGCAAGATATGGTTTGGAACAACATCTGGCAAGAAGGAGCTGTTCCTATCACAATTTCGAGGGAGTGAGATGGATGGCTAATAAAAACGATCGTAATCAAAAGGCTGATTCTGACCGCGACAACGCCAAAATGGATATTGACGCTGGAGAAGCCTTAGGGACTGCAGGTGGTGGTGTCGTAGGTGCTGCTGTAGGTTCCATATTGGGTCCAATCGGCACGATTGCAGGTGGTATCGCAGGCGCAGCATTGGGTAACAAAGCTGGCGATGCTGCAGATAATGACGACAACGATTCAAAATAAGCAGTGTTAGCACAACCATCTGTGCGAGTAAAAATAAAGGGACCCGGGGATTCCTGTGTCCTCGATTATTTGTAGCTGCATGTTTTAAAGAACCGCGCTCCCGCGCGGTTCTTTAATTTCACGTATAAATTCTATGTATTAGTAAATTTCAACTCATTTTTGCTTGACATACCACTACATGACGTAGTAGATTATAATCACTACATCGTGTAGTGATTAAGTTCGTTATGGACGCATAACGACATAAAGAGGTGTTCACCGTGAACCAAGTACAAAAATTATCGGATACTGAAACGGAGCTAATGGAGGTGATTTGGGAGTGTACACCGCCTGTCACATCCACCGAACTGCTTGGTCTGTTTGCCCAGAGAGGAAAAGAGTGGAAAGCGCAGACCATTTCCACCTTCCTATCACGCTTAGTGGACAAAGGGGCACTTATGGTTACGAGGCATGGACGGACAAATAAATATATGCCTCGCATTTCACCTGAAGATTATAAGCTCATGGAAACGCAGCACGTGCTGGACGGATTATATCAAGGCTCGGTTAAAAATCTAATTTCAGCTTTGTATGACGGCGAAAAGCTTTCAGATGAAGATATTGCAGAGCTGAAGCAATGGTTTTCGCAAAAGTAGGGGGGGCTTATGAATATTATTCTTGAATTGCTGTTGACCCTTACCGTTGCTGGAAGTGCCGTCGTAGCCTGCATTCTTGTACTACGGATCATACCCATCAATGCCTTTCCTACAAAGTGGCGCTATGGGATTAGCAAAATGGCAGTAGGCTTTTATCTTTTACCCGTGGTCCTTGGTATGCAGTGGATTTCACCGCTTGTTACATTCAATGCAACAGAAACCGCCCCCATCGTGAACGAGTTACCTTCAACTGTGCAACATGCACTGCCTAATCCGTATTCAAGGATTAATCCGGTGCAGCTCATCCCAGAACAGACCATTTCAGCAAACGTAGCCCTTCCCCTTATTATCTTATGGGCAATCGGCGCTATAGCTTTTGCTGCATGGCAGATGTATTGTTATCGCAGATTTTTAAAGAAACTAGAACATACGCGTACCAACGTTCCGATTAGCAGCGAAGCGGCTAAACAGCTCCCTTTCATCAAGGAAGCCCTTAATGTGAAAAGCAACGTCCGGCTTGCCTACAGCTCCATCATTCGGAGTCCTGTTCTTGTCGGCCTAAGGAAACCAACTATTTATCTCCCTATAGAGAATACCGTTAACATGGACATGGTGATCCGTCATGAGTTGATCCATCTGAAACGGAAAGATTTATGGGTCAAAGCGTTCACGCTCTTGGCCAGCGCCTTACATTGGTTTAACCCATTGGTGTACATTCTTCGCAAGGAAATTCACACATGGAGCGAGCTGTCTTGTGATGAAGAAGTCGTAAAAGAGATGTCTTATGCCGAGCGAAAACGCTATGGAGAGACGATCTTAAACGTTATGGTAGGATCAAGGAATTTACCCGTGCAATTTTGTGCCTCCTTATCCGGTGACGGGAAACAATTGAAAAGGAGATTAATGATGATGCTTAATGTAAAGAAACAAAAAAAGAAAACACTGTATCTCTCGATAACAGCGGTGTTTTTGGTTGCTGTAATTAGCACATCAGCAGCGGCATGGGCTTCTAGCAATACGCCCAAAGTCATTGGAAATGAGGGAAGTCATTCTGAAGCTCAACCAAACGAAGTAGCCAATGAAGCGGCTCCTAAAGCGCCCCCTTCTAATGACGTAGTTGAAACTGAAGGAAACGGTGTTGGAACTCAGCCAGAAGAAGCTCGTCCTGTGCCTGCAGTTGAGAATGAAGGAAATAATGTTGAAACTCAGCCAGAAGAAGCTCGCCCTGCAGTTGTAGCAGAAAATAAAACAATCACTGATTACCAAGGCAATGAAACCGTGGATGCACCTAAAAACATAGGTGCAAATGAAAAAAGTGGTGCTGAATCTCAAGCAAATGTAGAACCAGCTCTCCCTGTAGACGATGGTTATAGGAAGTCCCACCCAAATGAAATCCCACCGGGAACTTCTATGACGGTCAGATCCATGACAGCTCAAGAAAGAGCTTCAATGGAGGAGCTTGAAGAGGAATTAAGAGCCACGTTGACGCCCGAGGAGCTTGCTGAGTATGATCATGAATATTCTCATCCAAATGAGATTCCCCCGGGCACTTCCATTACGGTCAGATCCATGACACCTGAAGAAAGAGCTTCAATGAAGGAAACTGAAGAGGAATTAAGAGCAACATTGACGCCAGAAGAACTCGCTGAATATGATTTTGATAAATAAGAAACCGCCATTTTGAAAAAAGCACTGCCTTTAGGGCAGTGCTTTTTTTGGGGGTTATTCAGAATGGGTCGACCATGAAAAAGCTGCACTTCTTGAATTAGCCTCGTTCGTGCTTGTTTTAATTTGGAACGTATGGTTACTATAGCTGCCTGTGTCAATGGTAACAATCGAATTTCCAGCTATATTTGGTTGCCACCAACTGACACTGCTATTGGTTTGACTTTTTATGCTTAAATTAACGGATGGCATCGTGCCTGGCAAATTCCCTACAGCTATCGAAACATATCTGTCCGGAGAGGGAATAAATGCATGGCCGACATTTGCTCCTTGGGTTCCATCCGTATTAATAGGGACACTCACATTTCCACTCCAGCTATCAGACAAGATACCAACGTCAAAGAGACCTACGTCCTGGTTTCCATTCGCTCTTTGCTCAAACAGGACGATCTCTTCCGGAGTCATAGGTCTGACCGTAATGGATGTTCCAGAAGGAAAGATTGCTTCTTCTCCTTCTGAGGTTGCAAAAGCGGATACCGAAAGTGACAACATCAGAACCATTGTAAGGACAAGTGAAAAAAGTTTTTTCATTAGAGAATGATCCTCCTTAAATTTAATATTTTTTTAATTACTAGATTAGCTATTCAAACAACCATATAAAAGAACTCACCTCCGCCTCCTCTATATGAGCTACCCCTCTTTTCTAAGGCAAGTATCTAGTAGGTTCAAAGCTTCTTGTTCGTTACCTTGCTTGAGATAAGTAAGGTAGCTTGAACGATGTATGTATCCAATAGAGCTAATCTACTACTAAAACGATTTATCCTAGCAACATATGACGCTTTTTTTAAAAATATAATTTTTCTGACGATCATACATAAGGAAAATCGTGTAAATATATGTTAATATTTTACTATAATGGTAAACTGCTTGATTTAAAACTTCGTCAAGCAGCTAATGAATAAAATAAAACGGAGGAGGGTACACGTGGAGCAAGAACAATGGTTATATTTCTTATGCACTAATTTCTATGATTTAGACCACGACACCCAAAAATTAGCTTATGAAGCTTATCGGAATTTGGTCTATCGGGACATTTATTTTCTGACACGAAGTCATGAACTGGCAGAAGATGTTGTACAGGAGACGTTCTATAAAGTGGTGGTTAAAGCCCCTCAACTGCAAGACACTAAGCATTTGAAAGCCTGGATGATTAAAATAGCTAGGAATTATGCCTATGATTTGTTAAAAAAAAATAAAAAATATCATCATCTTAGAGATCCTCAAGTCGTTATTGATATGAAGGCCCCTTTTTTACGCCCTACTGTAGCCGAGCAAGTGGAAGATCAGATTCGGAAAGAGATACTACTTGAAGCTCTAAATGAGCTAAGCCCCGAGTATCGTCAAGCTTTGTTTCTATATTACATCGAAGAAAAACCATATAAGGAAATTGCACAGGAGCTAGAAACAACGGAACAAGCTTTGGCTCAAACGATGGTCAGAGCAAGAAAAAAATTGCACCTCTACTTTTCAAAAAGATGGGTTGATGCTGATGAGTGACGATTCAAACATAACGATGAACGGTTAATTAGAGCAACAACTAAAGAAGGAAGGTGCTCCCCTCTTTTTCGCTTAATACAGAATGGCATCAGATAGCATCTGTAGTTGTAGCTGTAAAGGGCCCGCCTATGGTACGATATGAGGGATTGGCAAGCGACTTAGCTAGCAAATCGCCATGCTATCATAGACATCTGGATTGGGGATAACATCTTGAAGACATTTAAGAAAGTTTACATAGAAATTACGAGTATTTGTAATCTGGCCTGTACGTTCTGCCCACCGACAGAGCGTAAGGCCAACTTCATTAAGGTCGAAGACTTTGCGAGAAGATTGGACGAGATCAAGCCGCATACGAGTTACATTTATTTGCATGTGAAGGGGGAGCCGCTGCTCCATCCGAAGATCGATGAGCTGCTGGATATTAGCCATGAAAAAGGGTTCAAGGTCAACATTACGACCAACGGCACGTTGATCGCGAAGAACCGGCATAAGCTGCTGGGCAAGCCGGCCTTAAGACAGATGAACTTCTCACTCCACAGCTTCGACGGTCACGAGGGTTCAACAAATCGCGAGGGATATTTACGGGAAATCCTATCCTTTGTTCGTGCCGCGGAGGAGCATAAAGTCATCTTTTCGTTCCGATTGTGGAATCTGACGCAGGACAACCAAACAAACCTGGAGAAGAGCCGCAACCGCCAGACGCTCGAAATTTTGGAGCAGGAATTTAATCTGGATTACCGAATCGAGGAAAAGGTTGAACCCGGCGGTGGTGTGAAGGTGGCCGACCGTGTTTATCTGAACCAGGATTATGAGTTCCAGTGGCCAAGTCTAACAGCCCCGGAGGATGAAGGCAAAGGCTTCTGCCATGCGCTTCGCAGCCAGGCGGCCATTCTCGTAGACGGGACAGTCGTGCCGTGCTGTCTGGATGGGGAAGGGGTCATCAATTTGGGCAATATTCATCAGAAGTCCTTCTCGGACATCGTTGACGGGGAGCGGGCGAATAACCTCGTAGAGGGATTTTCGCGCCGGGAAGCCGTTGAGGAGCTATGCAGAAAATGCGGGTATCGGCAGCGGTTTGGGGCATAAACAAGAGGCGGAGAAAAATTCCGCTTCTTTTTTTATACCGATGTATGGTATCGTTATGTGTTATGACGTAAAGGAACGGCTTGTGGAAACTCGATTATGAGATGCCCTATGTTACGTGATGAGACAATATAGGTATTCACCTTAAAGGAGACCCCATGACATTTCAAGATTTAAATATATCCCCCGTGATTCTCAAAGCTTTAGCGAAGGAGAATTACAAGACGCCAACGCCTATTCAGGCTCAGGCGATCCCGGCTGTGCTGGCCGGCAGAGATTTGCTGGGCTGCGCGCAGACCGGAACAGGGAAGACCGCTGCTTTTTCGGTACCAATGATCCAGTTGTTGAACGAACAATCCCCTAAACCGGGCATGTCGCGCCGTATTCGTGCGTTGGTGTTGTCGCCGACCCGGGAACTTGCCCTGCAAATTTCAGATAACGTGAAAGCCTACAGTCAGTTCACGAAGCTGCGTTCGACGGCCATTGTTGGCGGCGTTTCGCAAAAAACGCAGGAGCGGGCGCTACAGCAAGGAGCGGACATCCTCATTGCTACCCCAGGCAGACTCCTGGATCTTATGAATCAGAAGCGTGTCGATCTGCAGCATGTGGAGATCCTGGTGCTGGATGAGGCTGACCGGATGCTCGATATGGGCTTTATTCATGACGTAAAACGAATTATCGCCAAAATGCCGAGCAAAAGACAAACGCTGTTCTTCTCAGCTACCATGCCTGCGGAGATCACCCAACTTGTCAAAACATTATTGCAAAACCCTGTAAAAGTGGAAATCACGCCGGTTTCCTCTACAGCCGAACGAATCAAGCAATCGGTGTACCTGCTGGAAACAGGAAATAAACAGAAGCAATTGAATGAGCTGATGAAGGACCCGTCCATCGTGTCGGCCTTGGTCTTTACCCGTACAAAGCGCGGCGCTGACCGGGTTGTGCGCGACCTGACGAAGGTGAACATCTCGGCTCAAGCCATTCACGGGAATAAATCGCAGGTCAGCCGCCAGACGGCACTCAAAAATTTCAAAAGCGGGGAGACCCGGGTTCTGGTGGCTACAGATATTGCCGCCCGAGGCATCGATATCGACGAGCTGTCGCATGTCATTAACTTTAACCTTCCGAACATTCCGGAAACGTACGTTCACCGGATTGGCCGGACGGGGCGTGCGGGACTGAGCGGAACGGCGATATCGTTCTGCGAAGTGGACGAGGTGCCTTTTCTCCGCGATATTGAGAAGTTAATCGGAAAGTCCATACCCGAAGTGAAGGACCATGCTTTCCCGATGTCGGGATCATTAAGAGCAGCCAAGGTAGACCGATCGCCGAAATCGGGCTCGGGCAATTCCACCAAAGCCAAATCAGCAGCAGTTAGACCTGCTAAACCGAAGGCCGATCCCACCCGCAAGCCAAAGACCGACATGGCTCGTAAACCGAAATCAGACGGAGCTCGTTCTTCGAGCACGAATTTGGTACGTAAGCCGAAGGCGGAGGCCGTCAGTAATCCGTATTCAGAGATGGCACGTAAGTTCAAATCGGAAGCTGCTCAGAAACCCAAGGATGGCCAAGCACGTAAGCGCAAATCCGAGGGATTCAATAAGGGAAGCAAGACCGGTAGATCCTCGTAAGCAGAAATAACGATAGTGACTCAGAAAGCACCCTCTCCCACTTTTGAAGTGGAAGAAAGGGTGCTTTTTTTCGAAATGGAATGAGAGTTACGTGCTCTTTCTCCCCGCTAGAAACAGGAACAGTGGAATTCTGCGCCTGCGCTCATAGGTTTCCTCGTTCAAGAAATGTTCTCGCACGGGTCTGGATTCCCTAAGCTGCTCCACGATAAAGCCTGCTTCCTGCATCGCCGTGAAGTAATCCTCGACGGTTCGATGGTACTTCCGAACGGTGCCTCCGAGCCATTGCTGTTCCCGGTAGCCTTCGCTGAAGTAATGGTCCACGACCCAGTTCGTTCTTGTGCCGGACGGCTGAAGCGTAGAGGTAATGACGGGATGTTCGACGGAGAAGACAAATCTGCCGCTTGGCTTCAAGCACTGATGAATGCATTGAAAGACGCGCTCGATATCCTGCAGATAATGAATGGCGAGCCTGGAGATCACTAAATCATAAGAATCGCGGGGATATGTAAATTCCTCTATCCTCGTGAGCATAACGGTTCCATTGTTGTAATCGGCCAGGTTGCTTGAGGCGGCTTCCACCATATTACGAGAGCCTTCAATCCCTATATACGCAGCACAACCTTTGTTGAGCAATTCCACGCCAAAGCCTGCATCGCCGCACCCTAGGTCCAATACATGCCGATCCGAGATATCCTCAAGCAGCTGCCAGATGACCGGCTTCTCTAGTGTATCGTTGGCGTTTTCCTGCCCTTGCCGCCGCTCCATGTACTTCTCGAAGTTCGTGTCGTTGTCATAAAAATCAGATCCGTGATAGCTCATAGGCACCTCCTGCTTGGAATCATCCTTACACTCGATATTTCAGAAGATCAGTTAGCCGTGCTAATCCACCTAAAACAGCCGTCTGCAAAATCCGGGGCGGTCCCTCGAGGTACCCATGATGAACAAGGGTCTTTCCTGTCACACAACTCACCTCGATCCGTTATTTTGGAAAAGACTGGGGATGTTTACTCTTATGATTCATTATAACGGATCGTTCCTCCCGGAATAATACCCAGGCCACGATTAATATATAAATAACGGTGCCGATATGAATCCACGCGCTGGCTGGAGCCGCTCCGTCACTACGCAGAACTAATATGGCATCTACAATAGGCATTTCTATGCTGAGAATGAGTAGGATAAGGGATGCTTTACGCAGACGAAAGAGCAATAAGGCGGCGATCACCAGCCCGATGTATAAATCTCGATTGGCCTTGATGTAGATGATGGCTGCATCTGAAGAATGAAAAAGAGTTAAACCAAAGCCTTGAATGGCGGCCTCCGGCTGAATAAACGTGTTCACACCGAGGTACAGCAGAAACAGCGAGAGTGAGGCGACCAGCCAGTAAGAGTAAGCGCGCGGCCCCCAATCCTTGGATTGCGATGATGTGCTGGAACCATATGGATTCATACAATAATCCTCCTTAAATTTTTCGAAAGCATCTAGGCTGCTGAATAACGTTACCTGTCATGCTCCGGTTGAATTGACTTTAGACTAACATGCAACATAGAATCGTGATAAGAACCCACTTTCGAGTAAGGAGCTTACTTTAAAGTAAGCCATAGAGGAGGGCTATATGAGAACATCTGCTAAAGCTGTCATTAGTCAATGCCCCATTGAAACGGTCATGCATGTCATAGGGGGGAAGTGGAAGCCCTTGATCTTATGGCATCTAATGGAATCCACCAAGCGCTTCAGTGATTTGGAGAAGGACATACCCGAAGTTACGCAGAAGATGCTGACCCAGCATCTGCGGGAATTGGAAAGTGACGGGCTTGTTGTTCGTACCATCCATCCTTCGGTTCCGCCAAAGGTGGAGTATGCTCTGAGCGAATATGGAATCACACTGCTGCCTGTGCTCGATGCGATGTGTAATTGGGGAACGATTCATAATCGAATAGCGATAGAACGTCCTTTATGATACGAAAAATGTGAATGTTAAACGGCGTCAATCGGCACCAAGGAGTAACCCCTCTCATAAGGTACATGAGCGGACATTTTTATTGAGGGGGTTACTTCCGAAATGTACGAAAATTACTATCATGTACCTGGGCCGATGACCAGGCAGAGAATCTCTATGCAGCAAGCTCAAGAAATTGCACTTGCCCGTGTGCCGGGCCAAATTGTTCATGTCGATATGGATCTGGAGCATGGCGTGTTGGTCTATGAAATATTTATACTGACATCCGACAACAGACTGTTTGAAGTCGAAATTCTTGCAAAATCGGGAAGAATCTTAAAGGTTGAGGAAGAAGACGACGCGGATTAAGGTGTATTAGGCTGGAAAAAGCAAATAACCGAGTGAGACGTGGATAAATCATCGTTTCGCTCGGTTTTTTTATTTGTGCAGGATGTTAAGTTTCGGTTGCTTCACCACCTCCAGACATCGTGTGATTTCCATGACGAAGAAGTGGAAGAATCATCAAGAATCCGGCGAGAAAACATGCGCCAGCTAAAACGTATACGTAGGTTAGTGACATGGTCTGCTTTAATAGCCCCGAGCATCCCATTGTGATCAGCATGGCTCCGGTCATGAGCGGCGTACGTACTCCGGTGACCCGACCGATGTAGGCTTGTTCCGTTTGCTGCATGACCAAGGAGTGGTTCCCGATAAAAATAGCCGGTTGCAGCAGCGCAATCAGGAATTGCGAGAGCATGGTCAGCCAGAGGACCGTCGACAGACCCAGCAGGAGAATGCCCGCTTCGTTCACAATTAACCCCATCATCAGTAACCGTCCGGGAGCTATTCGGGATGCGAGCATAAACGTTACGATTCCACCCAGGATTTCGCCTACACCGTAAGGGATGGTAATCCACTGCAAGTCCTGAGCGGACAAGCCTAAGCCCTCGGTCACCAGAAATACGCTGAGCGGGGAGATCAATCCCACCCCAAGTCCCACAACCATGAAGCAGAGGCTTAGCCGCAGCAGGTCTCTTTTGAATAGAACATAACGAATGCCATCGGCCATATCATGAAGAACGGAGGGAACTGCTGTTGTCGTGTTTATAGACGCCCCTTGGTTTTTAGGCACAAACAGCATGGCTAGCGCAGATAACATGAACAATCCGCTCGTTAACACGAGAGCAGCCGACATGCCCCATTGCTGAAATACCCATGTGCCTAGAATCGGACCGATGATCATGAAGAGAGAGAACAGCGTTTGCAGCAGCGACATTCCGATGGAAGCATCCTCGTCCCGCACATGGATTTTGAACAGCTTCATGCCCGAGGGCTGGGCGAACTGCGAGAGGATGGATGAGCATAAGGTCGCGAAGAATACAGCGCCCCACGAGCCGGATTCCAGCATCAGAAACACGATAAGGACGGAGCAGGCACTGAGTATCTCGCACCAGACGATGGTTGCTTTGGGACGCCAACGGTCGGCCAATACACCCCCAATGAACGAAAACAGAAAGATCGGTCCATATTCGGCGACGGAAATCATGGAAGTGGCAAAAGCATTCCCGCCTGTCATGTCCATGACATACAGCAGGACGGCAAAATTTCGGATCCATATTCCGAGCTGGGAGCATACATTGGAAATCAGGATCGCTCGGACGAAGCCGTTGTGGAGCAAACGGATGGAGCTTGGCATGATGATATTCCTCCTTACAGAATCAATGCTGGAACCTATTTTGCGGCCTCCTGTAAGGTAAGAGTCAATGGTCAACCGCCACCAGGATCGTGTAAAGTAGTATAAAAGGTGGTTGAGGAGGGGTGACATGTTTATCGTCAACGTAGAAGGGGCCGTCTGCAAGGACGGGCAGTGGCTGATGATTACGCGCAGCATGAAGGAAGAGCATGCGGGCGGAACACTTTCGTTAGCGGGAGGTAAAGTCGACAGGGAGGGGCACACACTGGATATTCTGGAGCGCACGGTGAAGCGGGAACTTTACGAAGAAGTAGGCGTCGAGGTGAAGGAGAACGTCACGTACGTATACAGTTCTTCTTTTGTAACGGACGATGACCGTCCTGTCATTAACATGGTGTTCTTGTGCGAGTATGATAAGGGGACGCCATACAGCAAGAGCCCGGACGAGGTAGAGTCGGTACAGTGGATGACGCTGTCCGAAATCATGAATCACCCGATGGCACCGCCGTGGACGAAGGAGAGTGTGCAAAGAGCGGAGGAGGCACGACGTAAGCTAACCTAAGTCAGGGAAAAAAGAATCCAACGAATTGGCGGTGTGGTAATGAGCAACCTATTGCAGGTCAGAGTGACCGGAATCCTGATTGAAGACGAACGTATTTTGCTGGTCAAACAGAGCGTTTCGTCAGAACGTGGCTGGTCGCTTCCCGGAGGAAGAGTAGAGCAGGGGGAAACCTTGGAGGAAGCCATGGTTCGGGAAATGGAAGAGGAAACCGGGCTAACTACAAAAGTGAAGAAGCTCCTATATCTATGCGATAAACCGGATTCATCGCCCTCACTGTTACATATAACGTTTTTGCTGGAACGCTTGGAGGGGGAGATCCGCCTCCCGTCGAACGAGTTCGATTTCAATCCTATTGGTGATGTGGTCCTGGTCCCAATCGCAGATTTAACAAGTCACGGGTTCTCCGAGAAGTTTATGACGATCGTTCAGCGCGGATTTCCGGAGTTAGGAAGCTATCAAGGGCTCAAGAGTAATATTGGGTTATAAAGGAGCTGCTGATTTCATGACCGCGTGAAGGCTTGAGACCACCTATGTAAAAAAGAGTTCATAAGCGTTTATTCCCTATATTTTCCGGTAGGCCGTCCCCTATAATGGAGTTGCACAGATATTCAGGCTGTATTTTCTACGATTCGTATAACAAAGAGAAATCGAATCTTGTACAAGCTGTGTGCAGGGGTTCGCAACAACATTAAAGAGATTATGAAATAAAGGGGATATGAAACATGGCCAAAACAAAACGGGGCCGCGCACTATGGAGTATGCCATCACGTGGCCGCGGCACATGCCCGGTATGCAGCACTTCTCGCATCAAGCTTCTCTACGTCGCCAACAAGTCGGACGGCACGGCGCTAAAGGTATGCAAGAGATGCCAGAATGCCGATCAGTCCAGAGTTGACGCAGCTGTCGTGTAAGATGAGGTTCGTAGGTTAACTGGATGTAAATAGGAAACTTGAGAAACGATAGTCATGCAGCAGCCCGCTCCTTACGAAAATGGAGCGGGCTATTTCATGTCCTGTGAATGAAGTTCAGGCGTTACTTGCCGCCTTTCATGAAAACATGAATATGACGGACCTTTTCCCCGGTCATATCGCTCTTGTCATCGTTCTGGCCATTTTTTAAAAAAGAACGAGGTTTACTTTGAATTTCAGATGGGATAATATCTAATTTAATCAATAGCAAATTAGATGTTCGTCAAATTGTGTAGGGAGTGAACATATCCATGCAATTGGATAAGGTGGTTAGTTATCATAAGGCGCTTGCAGATCCGACGCGAATCAAAATGCTGATCCTGCTAGCCGAAGGCGAATTGAACGGACAGGTTCTGGCCGAGAAGATCGGTGTCACGCCGGCAACGATCACGCACCATGCAGCGAAGCTGCGGGAAGCGAGCCTGATCAAAGAGCGCAGGGATAAGAACACGATCTATTTCTCGTTAAACCATTATTTCATCAAAAATAGTGCAACGGCTACGGAAAATCTAATCTACCAAAGAGTGAGGCCCGAGGGCGTCCCCGAGCGCTTGGAGGAAGAAGATCAGCGGACGAGGGACGCTGTTGTGAACCATTTTTTCACATCCGACGGGAAGCTGAAGAGCATCCCTGCCCAGCTGAAGAAGAAACTTATCGTGCTTACACATTTGGTATCCCGGCTGGAGAAGGGACGCAAGTACACCGAGAAGGAAATTAACGAGTTTATTCAGGGTTACCATGAGGACTTTGCGACTCTTCGCCGGGAGTTCATCATGCACCATTTCATGTTCAGGGACAACGGGGTGTATGAGCTCAATCCGCAAGAGATGTGGGCACGGTGGGAGGATCTATCCTAAATGAAAGAGGATTCTCCGCTATCCCTACAACGGATAGGATTTCGAGCAGCAGGTCTCGGAGCAAGTCCTTAAGAGAGCCGGTCATTTCTATATTCCAGTCACGGATAAGAGGCAGGAGACCGTATGGTTTATCCTGCTTTTTCATCTGGAAACCAGCAGACATGGAAATCCGGTCTCATGGCAGACTATAAAAACTAATCCCTTTTTCATTCAGATCATTAACAACACTTATAAGTTCCTGCATGTTTCTTCCAAGTCGATCTAATCGCCAAACAACGATTGTGTCTCCGCTTCGAACAAAATCTAATGCCTCAGTTAATCCGTCCCTTTTCTTTTTAACTCCACTCACTTTATCTACAAAAATTCTCTCACAACCAAAGGTCATATAAAAAAACAAAACAACTCCATTAACTTATCTCTTAGGAAGGATAATGTTCTATGCAATGGTTTTAATCTTTTAAATGGATATTAATATTTCAATACTACTTGACATGTGAATGAATTATCGGTATGGTGTGAATGAGTTCACACTTCATATTAAGGAGTAATCTATGCCAAAAAATACTTTCTATCGTTTAGATGAAGCAAGGCGCGAGGAAATATCTAATAACGCTATGCATCTTTTTGTTGATAATCTTTACGAGGATATAACTATGAAGATGGTTTTGGATAGTTTGTCCATGCACCCCGGAACATTTTATCGGTATTTTGAAGACAAAGATGACCTTTATTGTCTCTTAGTACGTAATGTCACCCAGAAAAGAGCTGCGTATTTTAATAACAGTAATGAAGATTCCCTTTACCGGTTTTTCCTTACTGGCTTATTTGGTAACGTTAATGGCACTGTGACCGAGCCGCTGAATGAGTTGGAAATCAAACTCACTAAAACATTTTTAAACATTCCTGAGAACGTTTTACTTAAAGTATATCTGAATGTGCTAAAGGGCGAGTCATTCCCTTTAATCAAGGACATTTTACGCCGAATGAGGGTTGATGGATATCTCCGACCTGATATTGACGACGACCTGATTTCTTTTATGTTTGAGTCAATGCAGTTTAATTTAGTCATGTTTTTTAGGGAATTCGATATTAAGGACTCTACGCTGCAACATAAGCTTAGCAAGTACTTTGCTGACTTTATGAGTCATGGGCTGCTTGAAGATCATAAATATACTGAAATGGTTAGCGATATCAAAAAAGCCAGGGAGTAGATATGATTCACTGAAGATAGGATGTAATCGTTTCACCGTTTTGAAAAGTGCTCATAGCGCAGTGTATGTATTTCATATTCGCCACTATTAATTAAGGGGGAACAAGAAAATGAAAACGTATGACGCATTTCCAGAACCAATTGGCGGCTATACTGTCGGTCGAACCCAGATGGATTTTGAGTACACGGCATCAGATCATTCCAAAAGAGAACAGACGGCGTTTGTGTACTATCCGTCCGACAGCAGCGAAGGTAAGACTACATCAACGTACATGTTTCCTGAAGTCTACGAAATGTTTAATGAGCAGCCACTTGTCACTGCGTTGAAGGATGTTTTCTCTATAGATATCAAGACCCAGTGTTACGACGACCTTGCTCTCTCCGGGAAGGAAAAGCGCTATCCGGTGTTATTCTATGTTTGCGGCGGGGGCGGTTCTCCAGAATGGGGTACAGTGATCTGTACAGACTTGGCAAGCATGGGATATGTTGTGGTAAGCATCGGCCATCAGAATAGCACGATGTATAAGCGTAAAGATGGGCGCCTGTTTAATGTATCAAAGGATTTTTCGGATGTCATTAGGGCGTTTTCTGAAGATCCGGAGATGCTGGCGTTGGCTGGTAAGATGGAGATGCGGCCTGACGATGAAACTGCCATTGAGATGTGCCGTAACGTGCTTACACTGCCGATACTTGCCAAGGTAACAGAGTATAGTGAATTACAGGCAGAAGATGTGAGGTATGTAGCCGATTATCTTTACAAACTGGACTCTGGAGAACTGAATTCCATCTTTAAGGGCAGATTGTTGCTTGACATCGGCATGGGCATAGTCGGACATTCTTATGGAGGGCTTACGACGGCGATGGTTTGCCGGGACGACGACCGGTTCGCCTGTGGGATTGGCTTGGATAGCGGTGCGTTCGGCCTTCAGGGCAGCGACCTTAAGAAACCCTTCTTGCTACTGTTTTGTGAACCTAACTATAACATGAATGCGATAATTGGCGCTAACAATAGCATGGAAACCTATTATTTCTCTGTTGATCGTGTTGCGCATTTAGATTACTGCGACATCGTGTTTACCAGTGTTAATGAGGAACTCAGAGGCGAACGGGATGCTATGGAGATGCGAAATCTTGTTACAGACTATACGAAGAACTTTTTTGATCATTACTTACTGCAGAAGGCTGCAAGTGTGGAAAGTCTGGCATACGATGGCGTGGACTTGATCAAGAAGACCAGCAACAAGTGACATAACCGAGAGGTTGCTGATAAACGCATATCAAAGAGCTAGCTGTACAGACACAGAGCCGATAACCCTATTACACGGTTATCGGCTCTCTCATATTTCAGGCATTGTTTTCTATTTGAAGTATCTATTTCTGTCTTAGCTTGACATCAATCATCCCACCTAAAAAATTGAAAATGCTATTTTTAAAAATATTCATATTGAAACCTGCCATGACTATGTCCTTTCATACTTCGCTACCTGATTGCCGTCAGCCGAAATATTATGAAAATTTCTGTTCGATAAAAGTTTTAAAATACCACTGCTCACGGTACAGATGTCCTTGCAGTGCTGTTCAATATAGTCCACTACTCGGCGCAGGGATAGGTTGTAATCGTGATCTCGACGGCAACAAGTTTAATGTTTGGCAGGATGCTCCCACCAGCTGACCGACAGAACACTGGAATGGATAGGCAAGCACTGGCTCGAATGAGACAGATGGCTTGCCTTTTTATGTTGTTAACGCGAATTCGCAGTTTGGCAGCTCCAGTGCGGTGACTGAAACTCCTCATGATCACTGGACAACGGTCATAACGAATCTGGTAGTTTAATTCCCCGGTAACGTTTACAATAGGGAATATAAGGGTTAAATGCCAAGTGAGGTGATTGGATGGAAGTCTACCGCTGCATGAACCATCCCGAGAGGGAGGCCGTCGCTCAGTGCACGCGCTGCGGAAAGCCGGTATGCGAGGAATGCCATAATCCGGAGACAGGCCGCTGCCGCTATCGCTGCGGTGAGATGACCCCCGCTCCCGGCATGCCGGGACGGCCTAGGAACGTATGGGTGACCGTAATCGTCTCCATACTGGCTATCTTGGGCGGTCTTGCGCTGCTGCTGCTGACGATCTGCGGAGCCATACTGTTTTCTTATTAACGCACGTGTTCCTAATTCCGACAAGCGCAATTTTCAATTCAGTTATTATTTCAAGGAGTGGACAGATGGAGTTTCCTGTTTATTTGTACCTAGGTTCCTGGCGGATTCATCCACATGTGTTGTTTGAATCGCTGGCTTACTTTATCGGCTTCCGCGTGTATTTATGGACCCGCAGGCCGAGCGGCATGACCAAGCTGATGAGCCTGCAGATTCTGGCTGGAATCATCGCCGGCGCGGCCATTGGCTCCAAGCTGCTATTTTGGCTGGAGGATCCGGCTGCCACTTGGGAACAGCTGCGCCAATTCCACCTGTTATGGGGAGGCAAGACGATTGTCGGCGGTCTTCTGGGCGGATTGATCGGCGTCGAGCTGACAAAGCGCTTGGTGGGATGGAGGCATTCCACGGGCGACGATTTTGTTTACCCGCTGATGCTGGGTCTGGGACTCGGACGGATCGGCTGTTTTCTGACCGGCCTGGATGACCATACCTATGGCACGCCGACGACCTGGTTCACAGGCGTGGATTTTGGCGACGGGGTTTATCGCCATCCGACTCAGCTGTATGAGATCCTGTTCCTGATCGTGCTGGCCTTACTGCTGCTTCCGCTGTACCGCCAAAGCCGCGGCAAATCCACTCGCGAGGGCTACGTGTCCGGGCGGATGTTTCAATGGTTTATGGCCGGGTACCTGCTGTTCCGCCTGGTGATCGACTGGATTAAACCGACGCCGCATCCTTACCTGGGACTGAACAATATCCAATTAGCCTGCATCGCGGGCCTCATCTATTATGCATGGCTGATCGGCGGCAGAAACCGGCTTCGCCGCTTCATGCCGGGTTCCCATCTTCCAAGCTGACCAAAGGAGTCTTGATTATGCCAAAATACCGGCCTTATCTGTATCATGAACTGACGAATAGCATATGCACGACTTGTTACCGCAAAGTGGAAGCCAAGATCATCGAGGAGAACGGCATGATCTATATGCTCAAAAGATGCCTCGTTCACGGTCCGGAAAAAGTGCTGATCGCCACAGAGGCCGATTATTACCATCAGACGCGAAAGTTTATCAAGCCGTCCGAAATGCCGCTTGTCTGGAATACGCCGATCCGTTACGGCTGTCCTTATGACTGCGGGCTCTGTCCGGACCATGAGCAGCACAGCTGCCTCACGCTGCTGGAGATCACGGACCACTGCAATCTGCAGTGCCCGATCTGCTTCGCGGAGTCGTCGCCGCATCGTACCTCGTACCGGTCGCTAACGCAGATCGAATTCATGCTCGACCGGATCGTGGAGAACGAGGGGGAGCCTGACATCGTGCAGATCAGCGGTGGCGAGCCGACGACGCATCCGGATTTCTTTGACATCCTGGACATGTGCAAGAGCCGCCCGATCAAGCATATTATGGTGAACACAAACGGCATCCGCATTGCCCAGGACCGTGATTTTGCGCGGAGGCTGGCCGAGTACATGCCAGGATTCGAAATTTACCTGCAATTCGACAGCTTTGAGGCGCATGTGCTGAAGGAGCTGAGAGGGGCCGATCTTCGGCGCATCCGCCAGCAAGCTATCGACCATCTGAATGAATTCAATATCTCCACGACACTGGTCGTCACGCTGAAGAAAGGCCTCAATGACGGCGAAATCGGAGATATCATTCAGTATGGGCTTCAGCAAAAAGCGGTGCGCGGCGTCACCATTCAGCCGATTCAGGCTGCGGGCCGGCTGGAGGGGTATGATCCGGCAACCGACCGGCTAACCGTGAGCGAAGTGCGGCGGATGATCATCGACCAGTCCGAAGTATTTACGGATGCGGACATTCTGCCGGTGCCGTGCCACCCAGATTGCCTGGCCATGGGTTACGCCTTGAAGCTGGGCGGGGAAGTGCTGCCGTTGACGCGGATGATCGACCCGGAAATTCTACTGGAGGGCGACAGCAACACGATTGTGTTTGAGCAGGATCCGGTGATCCGAGGCAAAATGTTTGAGCTGCTGTCGACGGGACACTCGCCGCAATCCTCGGCGCTTTCCCTGAAGAGCCTGCTCTGCTGTCTGCCGCTAGCCGCCGTGCCGGAGCAGATAACCTATGACAACGTCTTCCGGGTCATTATCATGCAGTTCCTGGACGCCCATAACTTCGACGTCCGTTCCGTCAAGAAATCCTGCGTCCACATCATGCATCCCGACGGACGAATGATCCCGTTTGACACCTACAACATGTTCTACCGAGACGACAAGGAAGAGCTGCTGAAGGAGCTGAAGGAAGAGGTTGCCACCGCATGGGACCGGTAGGAAGGCTCTGAAATTATGGCTCAATGGCTCTGAAACTGGAGCGGATGAGGCGATATAACACTTGAGAAGAAGATAAGCGCTTTGGATTCTTAATCATTCCTAACTACATAGGGAGGCGAGAATTGTGCAGAACCGAATTCCTGAGCCTGAGAAGGTATCCCCTTATCAGTTGGATCAGAACATGAAGATCGAGAACCATGGAGCGGACGAACGGATATGGTATTCCCCCCAGAGGGGGCCGTTTCAGGTATCCGGATTTGGCTGGTTCCATACAGAACGCATATATCGCAGACTGCCTTCGGTACCGGATGTTTATATCCGACCTGAGGTGGATGCGTTAGCGAACTGCACATCGGGCGGTCAGATCCGCTTTCGCACGAATTCGCGGAGCGTGTCGGTCCGCGTGCGTCTGACCGCAGGATCCGGCTGTACCACATGCCGCCAACGGGGGAGTGCGGCGTCGATGCGTATATCGGCGGCCCCGGCCATTGGCTGCATGCGGGAACGGCTCGATTTCAGGCTGGTCAGGTGGAGTATGAGAGCAGCATCTTTGATTCCGGGACAAGCGAGGCACGGTCGTTCCTCCTGAATATGCCCTTGTACCAGGGCGTCGAAGAGATATGGATTGGACTTGAACCAGGGGCCGAGGTTTGGGCACCGGAATCCTATGATTCTTCCAAAAAAGTGATTGTATACGGAACATCCATTACGCAAGGCGGATGCGCGTCACGGCCCGGCATGTCGTATACAAACATCTTAAGCCGCAGGTTTCATCTGGAGTTTATCAATTTGGGTTTCTCGGGCAACGGAAAAGGGGAGTCGGAGCTTGCGATACTGGCGGCTCAAATTCCGGAACCCGCATGTCTCGTCATTGATTACGAGGGTAACGCCGGGAGCACTGAGTCTTATCGACAGACCTTGCCTCTATATATCGAGACTTACCGCAAGGTTCATCCGGAGGTTCCCATCATCTTGATATCCCGCATCCGCCATGGAGCCGAGTCGTTCAAGCCGGAGATTCTCGAAGGGCGGCTTGCGCGGAAGAAGTTCCAGATGGATCTTATCCGGCAGCTGACCGAGGCGGGAGATCATAACCTAACGTTCGTCGATGGATCGGATTGGTTAGGTGATGATCCCGGGGAAACGACGGTTGACGGGGTTCATCCGACGGACCTCGGCTTCAAGCTGATGGCGGACCGGCTTGAGCCTGTGCTCAGGCAAGTGATTGGCGATAGTGCATCTGCAGCAGGGCGATAAGGCAGTCAACAGGTTCAAATGTTAGCGTATGGGTGAAGTAACGTAAACGCAATGAAATCGAAATCTGTGACCATTGGGCCAGGCCAATGAGCCTTAAGGCGCGGATCTATGGAATCTTTACCAAAAATGGTACAAGTCTATTATAGGTTCTAACAAATTTGTTACATCCTACTTGCGTTATGACGATAATATAGAATAATATGAAGGGGCGCGGCTTTCATAGAGGGGACCCGCGCTTTTTTGCTATCTAACTTGCCTGGACACCTTCTTATCGGAAGCCCCCCCTGTAAGAGAGTGTTATGACGCGGAAGGCCGGCATGCCTTAAGGGTTTACAGGCTTGAGATGCGCATTTTCATATTTTCCATGTATAATAGAAGAAATCATTCAAATAGGAGCTAGGAAATGAAAAAGCTAGGAAGAAACGATCTATGTCACTGCGGAAGCGGGAAAAAGTACAAAAGATGTTGTCTTGAAAAAGATGAACGCACGGTATACGGTAAAGTCATCCAGTTCCCTGGTGCGAGAGCAGAAGAGCCTAAGCTGCAGGTCGATCAATTGCGTCAGATGATTAACGACAAGCTGGGATGGATGGACTGGAACGCTGATGAGCATCGCGAGCTTGCCGAGTCTGTGTTTCCTCAGATCTGCCGGGATTATGAGCTGCAGGATGATCAGCAGCTGTTTCAAGTGTTCAGCCTCCTGATGGTCTGGAACAGCTTCTCCAGAGAAGCCAATCCGAAGTACCGTAAACAGGGCGGATATGCAAGTGCGTTGGAATATATAGTAACTTCATCGCTGAACATTTCAACAACGAAGTCCGATATCGCGAAGAAGCATGAGGTTTCCGTTGCTACGTTGACCCGCAACAGCGGTCAGATTCAAGACTTCATGGATGGCGTAGCGGCATCCGGTGACGACGCAAACGTCGAGGATGAGGAAACCGATAGCGAAGTGGACAAGGACTTGTCCCTGGGACGCTAGCATTGCCAAATGAAGATCCATAGCATGAGTGCGGCATTTGCGCATTCGGTATCATAGCGTGACCGCTCCTATTCAAGTGGGGCGGTCATTTTGCGTTTATCCATAATCGACGTTTTCGCAAGGCTGCTTTCCCGATCTAGGCGGAGGCTCCGCGTGAACCCGTCAGCAGCCAGCCTAATGCAATACCATACAGTAGATGACCGGCCAGCCAGAACAGAAGAGCAGCGAGGTCAGATAACTCCGGTGTACGGTCAGACAAAATGGTGGTCAGATACAGGAGAAGCCCTACGGCCAAACAGACCAGGGAGACCCAAGACAAGCTTCGCCAGCGGGTCCAATTCTTCTGCTTCAGAAAGACAGCCAGAGCGATGCTCAGCAGGACGGAGATGATGAGGTGCAGCGCAAACTCGATAATTTCGGAGAGCTTCAGCTCATTCAGGACAGGTACGTAGTCAATGTTTAGGAGCAGCGTGTAAACCTTCAATGAGGTGAAATGCTCTACGATTTTTAGGAACAGCCCGAGGAGAATGCCGGTGGTGATGCCAGCCCATACTGGCCTGTTCAACCTGAATTTACTCCACATGAGCGACGCCCCCTTTTTTGTTCATTGTATAATACCTGTCGATCCGATGCGAAACGAATATTCGCTGTACAACATTGGAACGAATCGAGCGAATACGATGGCAGGCGCATAAATGTACATATAATAAATAAGCGTCGCGATGCCGCGTCCCCGGGACCCCTGAAATACGGCTATAAGACGGATAATGAGCAAGTGGATTCCCATCTCCGGTTTTCCGTAAGCGGCCTCCGAGGAGAGGAACCGCAGGGCCTACTTCTTCGGCGAAGACGGCGAGCCGTGGAGATTGCCGTCAGCTCAGCCATGCAGGATGCAGGGGCCGTCAGCTTTGCATGTAACCGAGTCTTGTTTAGAAATTGTATAGTTCGGTCCTATACTCTAGTTCTATAGACTTATACAGCTGGAGTGATAGGATGACAGACGAGTATTTTGATGAAATGCGAAAATACGGCCACGAGGATGAGATGCGGTACCGAATGTTGATGCGAGGGGTAAAGAACCTGCTGGAACAACGGAAGCGTGAAAAGTCCAAACTGTTCAAAGGACTTCCGCTTCGACAAAGGAATAAAGTCCCGCGTGTAGGTAAATGGTCATAAGTTGTCGTTAACAGAACCGTCAGTGGAACAGCATGTGAGCAATGGAAGACAAAACATATGTTCATAGCGTTTATTACAAATACAAAGGCTACCCTCATGGTTTTGGGGTGGTCTTCTTTGTGTGTCCTCTTCATGTCTCACTGCATGTCTTTCTTCATGTCTCACTGCATGGGGGTCTTTTGTCTCTTCGCGTCAAGCCCACATAAAAAAGGCCGGATCCCACCGCTTGAATGCGAAAGGGAGTCGGCTTGATTGCAATTTATGCTACACGGGTGCCAGCTCAGGAGCTGGAGTCGGCGTTGTTGGTTGTTTGGGTTCCGCTGGTTCCGGCTTGACGGCTAAAGGCCGGCGTATGCCCTTCCCGCGCGGGACGCACATCGGGGTTCCGTACAGCGGATCCGGAATAATCTCGCACGGCAGCTGGAACACGGTCTGCATCAGCTCGGAATCGATGATATCTCCCGGTTTGCCCTTTGCCTTGATGCTTCCGTCGCGAATAGCAACGATATGATCGGCATAACGGCAGGCCAGATTGATATCATGCAGCACCATGACGATGGTCCGTTGTTCTTGAACATTTAATTCATACAGCAGATCCAGCACTTCGATCTGGTGCGTCAAATCCAGATAGGTGGTCGGTTCATCGAGCAGAATGATTGGCGTTTCTTGTGCCAGCGTCATCGCGATCCAGGCCCGCTGGCGCTGGCCGCCGGATAGCGAGTCAACCGTACGGTCAGCCAGTTCGGTCAAACCTGTGGAGGCCAGCGCCGCTGTGACTGCTTCCTCATCCTCGCGTGACCATTGACGAAGCCAGCTCTGGTACGGATAGCGTCCTTGCTTTACCAGCTGCATCACCGTTAATCCTTCCGGGGCGGTAGGCCCTTGAGGCAAAATGGCGAGCTTACGCGCCACGTCCTTGGTGGACAAGCCTGCGATGTCGGCCCCGTTCAGTACAACCGAGCCGCGCTGCGGTTTCAGCAGCCTGGCCATGGAGCGCAGCAAAGTGGACTTGCCGCAGCCGTTGCTGCCGATAAACACGGTGATTTTACCTATAGGCACGGTTAAATCCAGATTTTCGAATATAAAGTCTCCCCCATAGGACAGACCCAATCCCTTTGCTTCCAGCGTATTCATGACGCCAGCTCCTTTCGGTTCTAGAATCGATTGCGGTTACGATACAGCAAGTAGAGGAAGAACGGCGCGCCGATTGCGGCGGTGAATACGCCTGCCGGAACGTCGCGCGGCAGAAATGCCGTCCGAGCTACCAAGTCCGCGACAAGGAGCAGAATCGCACCGATCAGAGCGCTGACCGGCAGGACGCTCCCGAAGGAGGGACCCACCAGCCTGCGGGCCATATGCGGTGCCATCAGACCGATGAAGGCGATGGCGCCGCCGATCGAGATGGCTGCTCCGGCCAGAGCTACGCTGAGTCCGATTAGGATCAGGCGCTGTTTCTGAACCTGGGCGCCCGTGCTGCTGGCAACGTCGTCGCCCAAGGCTTGGATGTTCACATTGCGGGCCTGCAGCCATGTAAGCGGTAGAAGTACAGCTATCCAAGGCAGCAGGGTCAAAACGTCCTTATCCCAGGACATGCCGTAAATGCTGCCTGCCATGAAAGTAAGGGAGCGGTCGGCCAACTGCAGCGGTCCGGATATGATAAGCATATAGGAGATCGATTTGATTGCAGCCGATACTCCGATTCCGATCAAGACTAGCCGCAGCGGTGATACGCCATTTTTCCAAGCAAGCACGTACAGCAGTCCGGTTATGAAAAAAGCACCAAGGATGGCGAATAGCGGCATCCAATGGATCGATACGGTGCCTGTGAATATGAAGATGAAGAGAACCGCTCCAAGTGATGCTCCCTCCGTTATACCGATGACGTCGGGGGAGGCCAGGGGGTTGCGGATGACGCCCTGCAGAATAGCCCCCGCCACGGCGAGAGCGGCGCCGATCAGCACGGCGATAATAATTCGGGGCAGCCTTAGCTGCATAACGATAACCTGCTCCATGGGCGGAGCGTTACCGAACAATGCCTTCATGACATGAAGCGGCGAAACAAACTGGCTTCCTGTGCCTGTGCTAATAATCATGGCGGCGATGCAAAGCACGAATAGGATCAGACATACCCATAGTGTTCTTCTCTCTAGCATAAACGATACTTTAGCGTTCCTGGAGCGGAATATGCGGTGTTTATTCATTGTGCTCGTCTTCCTTTCCTGGCTATGTACACGAAGAACGGCACGCCAATGATTGCGGTCATCACGCCGACCGGGACTTCCTTCGGCATGGCAATATATCGGGAGCCGAGATCGGCCGTCACCAGCAGAAGTGCACCGAGCACCGCGCTGTAAGGCAGAATCCAGCGATAATCATTTCCTATTAAATGCCGAACGATATGCGGGATGATAATCCCGACGAATGCGATGGGGCCCGCAGCGGCAACAGAACCTCCGGCCAGCAAAATAACAGCCGCTGCCGCTAACAACTTGATGAGGGCTGTTTTTTGCCCGAGGCTCTGGGCGATGTCATCACCCATGGAGAGGGCGTTCAGATGGCGGCCCAGCAGGAGTGCAACCAGCATGCCAACGGTCATGTACGGCCACACGGCTGCAAGTTGGTTCAAATCGCGTCCGGCTACCGAGCCGACAAGCCATACCAGCACCTGATCGAACATTTTGCCGTCAGAGAGCATGAATCCCTGCGTTAAGGAATGGAAGAAGGCGGCTATGGAGGCACCCGCGAGGGTGATTTTTACTGGCGTCATGCCGTCCCTGCCGATGCTGCCTAGGAAAAACACGATACCGCCGCTTACCGCGGCTCCGATCAGCGCGACCCAGGTAAGAGATTGGAGTCCGCTTATACCCAGCCAACCCGCTGACATAATAATGAAGAAGGCTGCACCGGAGTTCACGCCCAGCGTGCTGGGTGATGCAATCGGATTGCGCGTGATGACCTGCATGAGGGCACCCGCAACAGCTAGGCTTGCTCCTACAGCAAGTGCAATGAGCGCCCGGGGCAGTCTTGCTGTGAGAATGATCAGATGCTCGTTGCTCCCGTTGAAGTGAGTGAACGATTCCAATACCTGATGAAGAGGTACGTTTGTTACTCCGAATGCGATGCTGCCCATGACGGCAGCAGCCAGCGCCAATAGCGATATGAATAGTCCGAATACGCGCATATATGCTCACTTTCTTAAGTCCATGAATAATTAAGTTCATATGAATTTTAGGTGAAGGGACCCGATCTGTCAATGAGCTTGATAATCATTCTCATAAATATCTTGATATTTTTCAGGAAACCCTTTATAGTTTTGAATCAGTGATTGATAATGATTTTCAAGTAGAAGGATATGACACAAGGGGGATTTAGATAGGAATGGGAAAAGGAATGGCAAATAAACCAACGAGAGGCCTCAAGTTTAGCTTGCTGGCTCTCATTATGATCGTGATTCTTGCCGGTTGTGGAGCAAGCCCAGCGAAAGAAAATACAAACAATACTGGCGGCGACACGACGAATAATGCAAGTGGTAACAATGGTAGCGCAGCAAGCGAATCCTATGAAGTTACACATGCGATGGGTACGGAAACAATCAAGGGAACCCCTCAAAAAGTGGTGGTTCTCACGAACGAAGGAACCGAGGCGCTTCTCGCATTGGGCGTGAAGCCAGTAGGCGCTGTTAGATCCTGGACAGGTGACCCATGGTATCCACATATTAAAGACCAGATGGAAGGCGTTACCGTTGTCGGGGAAGAGAGCCAGCCGAACATCGAACTGATCGCGGGCCTGCAGCCGGACCTGATTATCGGCAACAAGATGCGTCAGGAGAAAGTATACGAGCAATTGAAGGCGATCGCGCCGACCGTTTTTGCCGAGGATCTTCGCGGCGAGTGGCAGAACAATTTTGAACTGTATGCCAAGGCGCTGAACAAGGTATCCGAAGGCGAAGAGCTATTGGCTGCATACGACAAGCGGATTCAGGATTTCAAAGAGAAGGCCGGAAGCAAGCTGGACGAGACCGTTTCCGTGGTCCGTTTCATGGCTGGCAAGACGCGCGTGTACCATACCAATACGTTCTCGGGCGTCATTTTCGATAAAATCGGCATCGCCCGCAACGACATGACCAAGAACGCCAAGGACGATTTCGTTGACGAGATCACGAAGGAACGTTTGCCTGAGGCAGATGCCGACAGACTCTTCTACTTCACTTATGAAACCGGGGATGGCGGCGCCAACCAAACCGAGCAGGAATGGATCAACGATCCATTATGGAAAAACCTGAACGTCGTCAAGAACGGCCAAGCCCACAAAGTGGATGATGCAATCTGGAATACAGCAGGCGGCATCCTGGCGGCCAATCTGATGATTGACCAGTTGCAGGAGTTTTACGGCATTCAGTAATGAATGAAGACGAATGCTACAGGGTAGTATTATCGTATAGCAGATGATGCAAGGAAAAAGCTAAAAAAGGAGGCATCCCAAAAGATCTCAGATCTTGAGGGACGCCTCCTTTTTTAGCATCACAGCATCGCCAGTACTGCCGCTATAAGGCATGCCACACCGCACGCCAGCACAGCTTAACCAAGTCCCCTACTTCGTGCCGCTGCCCCTGACTGTTATCGGACTCCAGATCCCTTATTTCTCAATTTGACCCCGATTTTTAAATCTAACGGACACAGGATCCCTTATTACCAAAATAAACTGCCTATTTGCCATCATATTCTATGAATAACGTATCTGGTGTCCGTTAACTCTCAAAAATTACGCCTATTAAGCCAAATAACGTATCCTCAGTCCGTTACGCTCAAGGAGTAGCACGAAGTCCAGTAGATCATCAGTAGCCAAGACCAGCAAGTAGCACCAAGATCAGCAGTAGCACCAATACCAGTAGTAGAACCGAGCCAGCAGCAGCACCAATACCAGCAGTAACACCAAGATCAGTAGTAGCCAAGACCAGCAAGTAGCACCAAGCCAGCAGGTAGCAACAAGATCAATAGTAGCACTTAGACCAGCAGTAGCGATAAGACCACCTGTCAACGGACTCCAGGTCCCTTATTTCTCAAATTGCCCTCGATTTTTAAATCTAACGGACACAGGATCCCTTATTACCACAATTACCGGCCCATTTGCTATCATATTCTATGAATAGCGTACCTGGTGTCCGATAACTATCAAAAATCACACCTACTCAGCCAAATAACGTATCCTCAGTCCGTTACGCTCGAGGAGTAGCACCAAGTCCAGCAGTAGTAACAAGACCGGCAGTAAGCACCAATACCAGCAGCAGCCTCAGCTATACACGCTGTGTTACCCCGGAATCTACCTCTAAACCATAGCTACTCTGAGTTCCCGCCGGCCCCTACATCGATTATAATCCCAGCCATCCATGCATACCCCTAGACACCCAACGCTTATGTACTCATTATGTTGGGGAATACATGACAGCCGAGCGTCAGTGTTCCCGTAACAAGTTTCGGCCGCCGGCGTTTTTGCGAATGACCTCCGCCACCGTACATCATCCTAATCCCCACTCATGGGAAAGCTTCGAACGTGGGGCTTCGTTCACGAACAGTTAATGTTTGACAGCATCCATAAACCTATGTACAGTATTAGACAAAAGAATAGGAAGTCCACTAGGGGAGCCGTTGGCGGCTGAGACAAGAGCGTATCTTGGACCCTTTGAACCTGATCTAGTTCGTACTAGCGTAGGAAAGTGGAGCCTTCGTATATGAGGTCTTGGTGCGCCTTTTTTGGCGCACCCGGGCTTGTTGACGAAGCCGCTCCAGTTTTCGGGGGCGGCTTTTTAGCGTTGTCTGAAAAGTCGTATCTTACGGACTTCCTGCTCTTCAATATGTTGGAGGTGGGGACAAAAATGAGTTTCACGCAAGCGCTCCGTCAGCAGGCGGGAGACATTTTTCAAGCAATCTTCGATCATCCCTTTGTAAAAGGCATTGCCGAGGGGAACCTGGCGCGAGAACAGCTGATTCACTATGTGAAGCAGGATTTTGAGTATTTGAATGCCTACATGCGGATTTACGGTATCGCCATATCCAAATCGACCAGCAGGGAAGAGATCGCCACCTTTAACGAACAGATATCATTCATCCTGCACAGCGAGGTGCACCCGCATCAGAATTTGTGCGCAGCCGCCGGGGTGACCTACGAAGAGCTTCAGGGCTATCCGCTGGCTCCGTCCGCGCATCATTATATCCGACATATGCTGACGGTGGCGCATGAGGGCAGTCTGGGCGAGATTATGGCCGTATTGCTGCCTTGCCCATGGACGTATCTGGAGATTGGCCGCAAGCTGCTGGATGAAGTGAAGCCGGATGCATCCCATCCGTTCTATGACTGGATTTATTTCTACGGCAACCGTGGGGAAGACGCGACAGCCAAGTTCTGCAACCGTGTCGATGAATGGGCAGAGCATGCGACGGCCGCCGAGCGGGAACGGATGAAGGAGCATTTTATGCTGAGCTGCCAGCTGGAGTATATGTTTTGGGACATGGCTTACAAGCAGGAGGAATGGCCGGTGCAGCTTGAGGCTGCGGTGCTGTAAGGAGTCATAATAAGCACATAAATTCCAATATAGATAAGAGAGGCGATTCATATGCATGCATGGGAAAAAGAGGTTTCGGCGCTTTTAACGAAGGTACAGCAGACGAGCCCCCTCGTTCACAATATGACAAACGTGGTGGTTACGAATTTTACGGCTAACGGCTTGTACGCGCTGGGCGTGTCGCCGGTCATGGCTTACGCGCCGGAGGAAGTGGCGGATATGGCCGCCATAGCGGGCGCGCTCGTGCTGAACATCGGCACGCTGAACCGCGAGCTGGTGGATGCGATGATTCTCGCCGGGCAATCGGCGAATGCGCACGGTGTGCCGGTTCTGCTGGATCCGGTCGGTGCGGGAGCGACCCGTTTTCGGACGGAGTCGGCATTGCGGATTCTGAGTGAGGTGAAGGTCTCGCTCGTGCGCGGAAACGCGGCTGAAGTCGCTCATCTTGTCGGGGAGGCCCGAGAGATTAAGGGCGTAGACGCTGGCAACAGCACTGGCAGTCATCATGCTGAGCTGGCCGTGCGGGCTGCACGCGAATTAGGCACGATCGTGGCCATTACCGGTGAAGAGGACGTAATTACCGATGGAACAGAGGTGTGTATCATTACCGGAGGGAATGCTCTGCTTACGAAGGTGACTGGCGCAGGGTGCCTGCTGACCTCGGTGCTGGGTGCCTTTGCCGCAGTGGAAGCAGACCTGCTGCTTGCGGGTACGGCGGGTCTGGCCTTCTACGGGGCCGCGGCGGCGAGAGCTGCGGAATGCACGGCGGACCAAGGACCGGGAAGCTTCCAGATCGCTTTCTTGGATGAGCTGGCAAAACTTCATCCAGGCTCGTTGGCGGGATATGCCGCTGTCCGGGAAGCGGGAACGGCTGCCGCCGGTGGCGCACGATGAGCAAGACTCGCGTGCCCCGGGCACTGACGATTGCCGGGTCCGACAGCGGCGGCGGCGCCGGCATTCAGGCCGATCTGAAAACCTTCCAGGAACTCGGTGTATACGGCATGTCGGCGATTACCGCGATCACGGTGCAGAATACCTTGGGGGTTCACGGCGTATATCCGCTTCCCCCAGAGGCAGCAGCCGAGCAGATGGAAGCGGTTGGCTCAGACCTCGGAGTAGATGCATTGAAGACGGGCATGCTGTTCAACGCCGAGGTCATTCGGCTGGTTGCTGACCGGATTCGGGCATTCGGCTGGGGGAAGGTCGTTGTCGATCCCGTGATGATTGCCAAGGGCGGAGCGGAGCTGCTGCAAAGCGAAGCGGTGCAGGCTTTAAGAGAAGACTTGCTGCCGCTGGCCTTGATCGTCACCCCCAATATACCGGAGGCCGAAGTATTGGCGGGGATGCGTATCCGCACGATGGAAGATCGGAAGGAAGCGGCGAGACGTATTCATGATCTGGGGCCCAAGATTGTGGTGATCAAAGGCGGCCATGACGAGGGAATGCCGGGCGTCGCCGGTGAAGGTTCGGATCACCAAAGAGACAGAGGAGCAGATATAGCGGCGGGTACGCAGCAGGAAGAGTTGCCGCAGTCCGAAAGTACGTATGGCCAAACGAGAACTGCCAACCCTCTCGGGGAGTTAAGTGAGGGACGCTCTCCTAGTATCAAGACCGACGACAGATTCGGTAATGCCGAAAGTCCTCCGGTCATGGACCTCGTATACGATGGCACTGCCTTCTCCGAACTATACGGCAAAAGAATTCATACCGTTCATACGCATGGTACCGGCTGTACTTTCTCTGCCGCCATCACTGCAGGCCTGGCCAAAGGCTTGAGTGCATTCGATGCGATTCAGAGCGGGCGCTTATTCATCCAGGCCGCCATTGAGGACGGCTTAAACCTGGGGCAGGGACACGGCCCCACGAATCATTGGGCGTATCGTCGCCGCCGTCAGGAGGTGCTGCGATGACGGGGAGAGTGACACCCGAGATGATGAGGCAGCATCTACGGATGTACCTCGTACTCGGCAGTGTGAACTGTATCGAAGAGCCAAGCCGGATTGTGCAGGAAGCACTGGCTGGCGGCGTAACCATGGTCCAGTTCCGCGAGAAGGGACATGGCTCGCTTGTTGGCGTGCCGATGATCCAGTTGGCTCGCCGGATCCAGGATCAGTGCCGCCAAGCGGGCGTACCCTTCATCGTCAATGACGATGTGGAGCTGGCACTGAAGCTGAACGCCGACGGCGTGCACGTCGGCCAGGACGACGAATCCGCGGCTTCCGTCCGCGAGCGGATCGGCAACCGGATTCTCGGCGTTTCCGCCCACACGGTGGAGGAAGCGCGGCGCGCGATTCTCCACGGTGCCGATTATCTTGGCATCGGGCCGATCTATCCGACCCGCTCGAAGGATGATGCCAAGACTGCGCAAGGCCCAGCAATTCTCCATGAGCTTCGCGAAGCTGGAATCCACCTGCCGATCGTTGGGATTGGCGGGATTACCGTGGAGCGCGTGGAGGAAGTGATTGGAGCGGGTGCGGATGGCGTCGCGGTGATATCCGCCGTGACGGGAGCGGAGTCGATACGGGAGGCTGTGGAGGCTATTGTAGATAAGAGCTTCAGGTAGTGGATGTTTTTCATGTGAAAGGATGTTAACAATTAATAGAACTTACTATAAAAAAAGAGTGTCGAAATTTTTCGACACTCTTTACAACTATAGGGTAAATTTTATCAGTTTAAGTGTTCTGCTTTTCCTTCTACATACCATTGTTTTGATCCATTTGAGTTCTTCGTTTTCATGTTAATAACAATATAAGAGCCATCATACTTCTGCCAAAACTGCTTGGCTTCCGTTAACTCGGAGTTTATTAGAATAGCAGGCATGTAATCCCCTACTTCTAGGTTTGCTCTTCTTTCTTCGCCATAAAATGCATCAATAAAAGACGATTTCTCTTCTGATTTGAATTTTGAGTATAATTTATCTTCAATCTCGATGGAGCTTATCATATTCCATTCGCTTAAGTCTTGTTGTGTTGTCAATGTCACGGATTTAATTGAATGATGTAGGATCGTTTCTTTCCCTAAATTCCATGAAGAAACAAGTTTGTTTTCTACGTTTTTAATATATTGTTGTTCTTCTTGATTTTCTGTATTAAAAGAGAAGATGTTTGTTAATGAGTCACTCGCATAAACACTAGAACCTGATATAGCAAATGCTAGACCGAGAGTTATTATAGCAGTTCTTTTTTTTACCTTCATTAAGATGCTTCCTCCTTTAGTCATTTGTTTTTTAGTATATTTACTGAACCTGAATTAGTTACATCACTGCCAGTAAGAGGCGAAAGGAGAGAATTCCAATTCATAACATAAAACTCGAATGTTTTATGTGTACAGCTTGAGATATTAGCTGCCGCGCTTCTTAAATAATTTTGGGTTTATACTAATAATAATATAAGATTTACAATATATGAAATTAAATAGGACTCATTGACCAAAATTAACAATAAATACCTATTGATTGGCGGGATTACCGTGGAGCGCGTGGAGGAAGTCATGGGAGCGGGTGCGGATGGTGTCGCCGTGATATCCGCCGTGACGGAGGCGGAGTCGGCGCGGGAGGCTGTGGAGGCTTTTATAGGAAAGATATGCCGTGCAACCGAACGAATTTCTTGAGATGTAAGAGGATTATAATACGGATCATGAACAAGAGTGCCGAAGTTTCTGCGGCACTCTTGTTTTGTTAACGTCAGATTTTAAAAAAACGGTATATGCTCAGCTTTTCCGTCAACATGCCATTCTTTTGCTCCATCCGCATCTATCCATTTTCGTGCAGCATCCCAGATCAGATTGCTATACAGACCTGGATATGATATACGTAGGACTATGTACCTGCTCCACATTTAGAGAGCTCTCCAAATAAGTTGAATAGGAGATCGGAATGAATAATAGGCAAAAAGAGATTTTTCGCAATTTGTTAATGGAACCGAACCGGTTGTGGCTCGTTCAGGATCTGGCGGATCAGACCGAGTGCTCGGAGAAGACGATCCGGAATGATCTGAAGGTAATTGATGAATATATAGTTAAGCACTCCAGTGGTAATCTGGTGAAAAGGCCGGGACTCGGCGTTTATCTGGAGATCGGGGAAGCAGATCAGACTGATTTATTCCAACGTTTGTATTCAAACGAGAGTTCCACCGAGCATGTATCCGATGAGGAAAGGGTGCTGCATCTGGCTTACCGGCTCTTGATGAACGCGAAGCCCGTAACCATTCAGAACCTGGCTTCTTTGTTTTATGTGAACAAGACGATTATTCGTCGAGATATGGAGAAGATTGAGGGCTGGCTGCACAGCTTTGATCTGAACTTAGTGACTAAGCAGCGTGTGGGCTTAATGATTGAAGGCTCGGAGAAGAACAAACGGATGGCGCTGGCGCGGTTGAACCAGTTGATCAATCGTCCGGAGTTGACGGGACAGATGATGCGTAAGCAGTATGAACCGCATGAGATTGCAACCGTATTCAATGAGTTGAAGGCGTTGCAAAAGCAACATCAGCTCCGCTTCACCGATGAAACCTTTGAAAGTCTGATGCTGCATATTCTGCTTATGGTCAAACGGACCAAGCTGGGACAGCCGATTTCGCTTTCTGGGCAGGACATAGCCTTTTTGGAGAACAAAGCGGAATTTGCATGGGCGATAGACTTTTTGAAGAAGCTGCAAAAACTGTTCGCCGTACCTTTTTCCAAGGAAGAAACCGCTTATCTAACCCTGCACCTGCTTGGCGGGAAGTTCCGATACACGCAGGAGGATGAAGGCGCCCGGCGGAGTGATCTGGCAGACAGCCACCCCCTGCTGCCCCAATTGGTTGAGCAATTGATTCGGCGGATGTCGGAGTTGAATATGATCCCTTTCTCCAAGGACCAGGTATTATTGAACGGGTTGAAAGTGCATTTATACACGACCATGAACCGTCTTCATTATGGTCTGGCTGTGTCTAATCCGATGCTGGCTGAGATCAAAAAGATGTACCCCTACATGTTCGATCGGGTCATCATGGCATTGGAAGAGGTAGGGGGAGCGCTCCAGCTGTATTTTCCCGAAGAGGAAGCCGCCTATTTGACGCTGCACTTTCAGGCGTCTGTGGAACGGCTTCACCAGAATGAAAGCCATCCTCAGAAGGCCATTATCGTGTGTCATATGGGCGTCGGGATGTCCCAATTGCTTCTCGCGAAGGTGGAACGGAGATTCCCGTCCGTGCATGTAGAGACAACGATGTCCAAAGCGGAAGTGGAGGATTATCTGGCAGCTCATGAGGTGGATCTTATTATTACAACGGTGGATCTGCCCAAGCTAAAATCACCTCACATCCTCGTTTCCCCACTGCTCGAGGCCAGTGACGAGCGTAAGCTGGAGCAAGCGATCCGGCGGCTTGATGAGCCGGATTGCAGGGCGGCTGAGGAATCAGTCTTTTTGAAATATACGACACCTTTTCTCGTCTTTCCTCAGCAGGAGATAGAGCGCCCAGAACAGTTAATCGCCAAATTTGCGCATATGCTGGAGGACAAAGGGTATGTCGAGGCAGGCTATACGGAAAGTGTGCTGGATCGTGAGAATATGTCTGCTACGACGATTGGCGGGGGCATTGCCATCCCTCATGGCAGCCCGAAGTGGGTTAAACAGTCCTGCATCGTGATTGTTACTCTGAAACAGCCGATCACCTGGGGAACCGAGAAAGTAGAGCTTGTGTTCTTGCTTGCGGTTAAGCACGATGAGCGGGAAGAGATGAGGCAGCTGTTCAGAGAATTGTCGCATATCAGTGAGCAGCCGGCTTTGGTCAGTGCGTTATCTAAGGAGACGGATGCGATGCGATTGCTGAGTACGTTAAAAGGGTAATATTAGTCTTAGAAACATTGATGATCAAGCAGGACGTATACGTCCTGCTTTTTACATTCTTTTTTGGGGTCCCCGGAAAGTATTTGGAATAAGCATCGTAGAGGCTCCACTTGGTGGGGACATTTTATTGCGATATAAACCTGTTTTTCCGGAAGTTCCGGTAAAAAGTTCATCCGATAACAGCGTTTTTAGCCTGTACACTATAAATGTAAGCGGGAACATGAGAGCAAAGGAGAATGACGATCATGAAAATATTAGCGATTACTTCATGTCCTAACGGAATTGCACATACGTATATGGCTGCTGAGAATCTGCAGAAGGCAGGCGCGAAGCTGGGCGTTGAGTTGAAGATCGAGACTCAAGGCTCCATTGGCGTGGAGAATCAATTTACGGAGCAGGATATCCGTGAAGCCGATGGTATTATTATCGCTGCGGATAAAACGGTGGTGAAGGACCGGTTTGTCGGTAAAAAACTGCTTGTCGTTGGTGTGCAGGATGGTATCCGTCGTCCAGAAGAGCTAATCCAACAGATGATAAAAGGGGATGTGCCAGTTTATCAGGCACAGTCCAAGTCAGCTGAAGATATGACAGGAGAGAACAAACCTAAACAAAATCCGATTTACCGTCACTTGATGAACGGTGTATCCTATATGGTGCCGTTTATCGTGATCGGCGGGCTGCTCATCGCAGTCGCACTGACGATGGGCGGTGTGAAAACGCCGGGTGGACTGGTTATACCGGAAGATTCGATCTGGAAAACGATTGAGAGTATCGGCGGGGCTGCGTTTACCTTTATGGTTCCGATTCTTGCGGGATTTATCGCCATGAGTATTGCAGACAGACCGGGTCTTGCACCAGGTATGGTTGGCGGGTTCATTGCTGCGAACGGCAGCTTTTATGGAAGTGAAGCGGGAGCGGGATTCATCGGCGGGATTATTGCCGGTTTCCTGGCGGGTTATGTTGCACTTGCTATTAAAAAGATCAAGGTTCCTCGGTCGTTGCAGCCGATTATGCCCATTATCGTTATTCCGGTACTGGCTTCTCTAATTGTAGGGTTAATCTTCGTCTTTGTAGTTGGTGCGCCAGTTGCGAATCTGTTTGAAGCGTTAACGGTCTGGCTCGCGGGCATGCAGGGCACAAGTTCGATTCTGCTCGCGCTTATTCTGGGCGCGATGATATCTTTTGACATGGGTGGTCCCGTGAATAAGGTTGCGTTCCTGTTCGGCTCGGCCATGATCGGTGAGGGAAATTATGTGATCATGGGACAAATTGCCGTTGCCATCTGTGTTCCTCCGATTGCGATGGGACTGGCAGCCATGATGAACAAAAAGAAGTTTACACCTGCGGAACGCGAAGCTGGAAAAGCAACATTTACAATGGGACTGTTCGGGATTACCGAAGGAGCGATTCCATTCGCGGCGCAAGATCCTCTACGCGTTATTCCAAGTATCATGGTCGGCTCGATGACGGGTTCGATGATTGCAATGTTTGGTAATGTCGGTGACAGAGTAGCCCATGGCGGACCGATTGTAGCCGTACTCGGTGCCGTTGATAATGTGTTGATGTTCTTCCTCGCTGTCATAGGCGGCGCAGCTGTATCCATTATCATGGTGAGTCTGCTCAAGAAAGATGTTGCAGGTGTGACTCCGGCAGTTGTTGGAGAAGGAGCGAAAGAAACACCGGCCAGTGCACGTAAAGAGTTGGCAGCAGACACAGCTGCACCCGTGGCTGCGGACTCAGCGGAAGTGACTTCAACCGTGACCCATAACGATACAGCAACCGAAGCACCTGCTATCCGCGTCGAGAAATTGACAGACATTGTAACAATGGATCTTATTAATCTGAATCTGACCGGAACGACACAGGATGCTGTTATTGACGAAATGATCGGTGTATTGGAGCGGAATGGGGCGGTAAGAGCTGATGGAGATTTTAAACAGGCCATATTAGCCAGGGAACAAGAAAGCTCCACAGGCATCGGCATGAATATTGCGATTCCTCACGGTAAATCGGATGCTGTCCTGAAACCAAGCGTGGTCTTTGGTATCCAGCAGGATGGTGTTGACTGGAAGAGTCTGGATGGCAGTGAAGCCAAATTGATCTTTATGATTGCCGTGCCGCGGAATAGTAAACAGAATGCACATTTGAAAGTGCTGCAAATGTTGTCCCGCAAGCTGATGGACGATGATTTCAGAGAAGCGCTCTTGGCGGTGACCACCAAGGAAGAGGCCTACCAATTGCTCGATCAGGTGCATTAATTCAAGCCACCGAGTGACTTCACCTAGCCATTGGTTCGGTGGGCAACAGTAGCCAAAGAGCTTGGCTTATAGCAGAAGGATAATGGCTGATCTGTTGGAATTAATCCTGCCGTTATCTCATCATATTAGGGTTCTATGGAACCATTCCAATGAAGCCAGCCCCTACACAGAAATGAGCGGGGCTGGCTTCAATTTTTTTGTGCATGCTTGAATCGGAGTAGGCATTTCGCCGTTACATTATTTATTTGGTGTCCATCTCTGTCATCTGATCTGTTACTGGTATGTTACGTTGTCATATTTTGCATAATGACAATGATATCCAGAATATGATAAAGTTTGTTCGTTCCATGTCCAATGGATTGTGTCCGTTTGGAGTGGACAATAAACGGAAATAAGATCTGTGGGTGATAACAGCATGAACATGAAAAAACTCGGTTTGCTGCCGAAAATCCTTATAGCCATTTTGCTCGGCATTGCGATCGGATCGTTCTCACCGGAATGGCTGGTTGCCGGATTAGCTACCTTTAGCGGGTTGTTTGGAAACTTTCTTGGTTTTGCCATACCTTTAATTATCATCGGATTTATTGCTCCCGGGATCGGGGAGCTGGGAAGAGGGGCCGGTCGCCTGCTGGGCGTGACCACGGGCCTTGCTTATCTCTCCACTGTTATCGCGGGGCTGTTGGCGTTCTTGGCAGCGACGCTATTGTATCCGTATATGTTGGAGGTTGGTGGTCTGGTTAATTCCTACTCCAATCCGGAAGAGGCGCTGCTGGAGCCTTTTTTTAAAGTTGACATGCCGCCTGTTTTCGGGGTAATGACTGCTCTACTGCTAGCCTTTACACTTGGGCTGGGAGCGGCTGTAATCAAGGGACAAACCTTGCAGAAGGTCATGGTTGATTTCCGGGAGATTGTGGAGAAGCTGATCGCCTCGATCATCATTCCGCTGCTGCCGTATCATATCCTCTGCGTGTTTGCCAACTTAACCTATGGCGGGCAAGTGACCACGATCCTGTCGGTCTTTGCCAAAGTATTCATTATGATCATTGTCCTGCATGTGCTGTTCCTGATCATACAATACTTGGTTGCGGGGCAAGTCACGCACAAGAATCCGTTTGCCATGCTGAAGAACATGCTGCCGGCTTATTTTACGGCGATAGGTACGCAGTCTTCTGCCGCTGCCATTCCGGTTACGCTGCGTCAAACCAAGCTGAACGGGGTCAGCGGGAAGGTCGCTGATTTTGTCATCCCTCTGTGCGCAACCATACATCTATCCGGTAGCACGATTACGCTGGTAAGCTGCTCGATGGCCGTGATGCTGCTGACGGGGATGCCAACTTCCCTCGGCATGATGTTCCCATTTATTCTGATGCTGGGCATCACGATGGTTGCCGCTCCAGGAGTCCCTGGAGGTGCCGTCATGGCAGCACTCGGATTGCTGGAGTCCATGCTGGGCTTCGATACAACGCTGACGTCGCTCATGATCGCCCTCTATATTGCGCAAGACAGCTTCGGAACGGCTTGTAATGTAACCGGAGATGGAGCAATCGCAGTGATCACGGACCGCGTGAGCAAATCTGAGCCTGCGTAAATAATGTAGCGCGGATTACTACTTTGCATCGCGGACGGTCAGGATCCAGCAATCTATATGAGTTCAGGCGGAAGCCTGCCCATTTCCGAAAAGATGGGCAGGCTTTTTATTGATTTTTTTGTACGATCGTACTAAAATATAACCATGAATACTAAAAATAAAATGAATGACCAAAAGGAAATGTCTTTTATTGAGAAGGCCCGCCGTGCGCAGATCGTGGCATGTGCGATCGAAACCATTGCCGAGGACGGTTATGCCCAAGCTTCGATAGGTCAAATCGCCAAGCGTGCCAACGTTAGCAAAGGGGTGATTTCCTATCATTTTGCAGGCAAGGATGAGCTCCTGGAGCAGGTGGTGACGGAGTATTATATCGCCTTTGAGTCCTTTATGCAGCCAATCCTGCGTGACGAAGCTTCTCCGAAAAACAGGCTCAAGAAGTATATTGAAGCGAATTTGGAGTTTATCGCGGATCATCGGAAGATGGTTTTTGCCGTTGTGGAAATCGTGACGGGCATGAGGACGAAGGAGGGGAAGCCTCGGTTTTCGGCGGATACGGATGAAGGTGTGTTTCAACCGATTGAGGCGATTCTGCATGCAGGGGCGAAGGAAGGAAGCTTTCGAGAATTCACCCCGTTATCCTCCCGAGTCATGGCGCTCGCTATCGGGCATGCCATCGATGGATTCAGCCTGGAATTGATGAGAAACCCCGATCTTCACGTAAAGGCTTATGTACAGGAACTGATTACGATCTTTGATCACGCCACGCGCAAATAAGAACGCTCCCAAGGAGGAGAGAGCATGTTGATTTATTATGTGGTGGAGTGCTTTTGCTGCAAGAAGACATTTCGGCTGTACGAAGGAAGCACGGGATATAAAAATTTCAAGGAAAACCAGAAAGGGAAATATTCCTGCGAGTCATGCAATCATAGCATACGGCTTGAGGCGCTCTTTAATCTGCTTAAGAAATAAGAAGGAAGAAAAAGAAAAGGATAATAATGAAATGACAAGAACAATTATCTGGGCCCCATCGCTTTCGCCGCGAGCATCAGCTGCATTGCGGCATGAAATGGTGGGTATCGGACGGTAGGGTTACGCTGGTGGATATGTTCTCGCATACGCATATGTGGAATGCTGTTCACTACTAGTTTGGAACGGGAAAATGTGTGTGAAGTTAATTTGGGTATGCCCTCTCTTGATGGAGAGGGCTTTTTTTCTAGGGAGAGGATGATTACAATGGGGGGGCTACATCCAAAAGACAGTTTGCAGTTGGCTCAAATGACCGAACGCATCCAGCCTGACACTCTGCAAACTATAAAACGAGACAATTAAATTAATTCTATTATATGGTATTATATTTGAATAATTTTGAACAGAAAGGAAGCCAATCGTGCTGTTTCGAAAAGCTACGGATATACCGCAGTTAATTAAATTTCGTAAGATATTACTACGTTTATGAGGATAACAGTAGTATGGGTGAAACATTTAGAAACTACTTTGATTCCTCATTATCAGACAAGATTCGTAGTATGAGTTGCTGATGATGACAGAGTATTTATATCAACAGTATGTAGGTTTTATTTTCAGGCCTTAGATACTTCCAGAGTCTTAATTTGAATCTTTAATCTTACTATACAAGACTAAAGATTCAAATAATTTACTATTAAGAAGAATTTCGAGATATCCGATAATAAAAGAGAGTCTATAATATAAAAAGGAGATGATTAAATTTTATGAAAAAAATTACAGGATTAAGTATTTTTATTCTATTATTTGTATTATTAGATACTTATGCCTATGGGGAATCCGTAAAAGAAATGCAGGGTAATTCATTCCCAAGCGGGACTATCGCAACAGCTAGCAGCGTAGCGGATTCGTATATTCCCGCAAATGTAATCGATAAAGATTTAAAAACAAGATGGAACGCAACAACATACCAAGCAACGCTGCAACTTGATTTCCCAACGGAGTTGAATATTTCTGCAGTGCAACTAGCAGCAGTTGCCACTCCCACAACGGATGAGGAGTACACGGTCTTTGGATTCAAAAATGGATTATGGACACAAATAAGTGAGCCTACGATAAGAAATGTTCTTGCTTCAGCCGAAAGTACACCTGTTGTACTGGAGTCTATTCCAGTTAATCCAGGCAACTACGATGCGATTAAAATAAATATTGATGGTCGTAATTCATGGGTAGCCATAAATGAAATAACATATATAAATCAGTCATTAAATGCCCCGCATCTTGAAAAGATAGTAGATGGACCGATTTCTTTATATTGGAACTCGGTTCCGGGAGCGACTCATTACGAAGTGAAACGATCCGAGACACCTGGGGGTCCTTATACAACTATTGCTACTGTTCAGGAAAGACCTTGGTTAGGGTATCTAGATGAAGAGACGTACAGTGATGAGAATCATTATAAGGATTATTATTATGTCGTAACGGCATTGAACGGATCGGAAACGAGCCCGAACTCAAATGAGGTATCCTTAATCCGGCCGAGCACGCCTATAAATGTTCAAGCAGTACCAGGGGACAAAGAAGCAATGGTTACGTGGGATAAAGTGGATAATGCAACCAATTATGAAGTGAATGTTGCGACTTCGGAAGAGGGCCCCTATCAGTATGTTGGATCCGCAATTGATAATAACAAAACAGTGACCAAATTAGTAAACGGAACGAAATATTATATTCGGGTGGTTGCGAGGAATGAAGATGGGTACAGCAGGTCTTCGTCACCAGTTTCAGTTATACCGGGTATAAATCAGTCATTAAATGCCCCGCATCTTGAAAAGATAGTAGATGGACCGATTTCTTTATATTGGAACTCGGTTCCGGGAGCGACTCATTACGAAGTGAAACGATCCGAGACACCTGGGGGTCCTTATACAACTATTGCTACTGTTCAGGAAAGACCTTGGTTAGGGTATCTAGATGAAGAGACGTACAATGATGAGAATCATTATAAGGATTATTATTATGTCGTAACGGCATTGAACGGATCGGAAACGAGCCCGAACTCAAATGAGGTATCCTTAATCCGGCCGAGCACGCCTATAAATGTTCAAGCAGTACCAGGGGACAAAGAAGCAATGGTTACGTGGGATAAAGTGGATAATGCAACCAATTATGAAGTGAATGTTGCGACTTCGGAAGAGGGCCCCTATCAGTATGTTGGATCCGCAATTGATAATAACAAAACAGTGACCAAATTAGTAAACGGAACGAAATATTACATTCGGGTGGTTGCGAGGAATGAAGATGGGTACAGCAGGTCTTCGTCACCAGTTTCAGTTATACCGGGTATAAATCAGTCATTAAATGCCCCGCATCTTGAAAAGATAGTAGATGGACCGATTTCTTTATATTGGAACTCGGTTCCGGGAGCGACTCATTACGAAGTGAAACGATCCGAGACACCTGGGGGTCCTTATACAACTATTGCTACTGTTCAGGAAAGACCTTGGTTAGGGTATCTAGATGAAGAGACGTACAGTGATGAGAATCATTATAAGGATTATTATTATGTCGTAACGGCATTGAACGGATCGGAAACGAGCCCGAACTCAAATGAGGTATCCTTAATCCGGCCGAGCACGCCTATAAATGTTCAAGCAGTACCAGGGGACAAAGAAGCAATGGTTACGTGGGATAAAGTGGATAATGCAACCAATTATGAAGTGAATGTTGCGACTTCGGAAGAGGGCCCCTATCAGTATGTTGGATCCGCAATTGATAATAACAAAACAGTGACCAAATTAGTAAACGGAACGAAATATTACATTCGGGTGGTTGCGAGGAATGAAGATGGATACAGCAGGTCTTCGTCACCAGTTTCAATTATACCGGGTATACAAGAAACAGATAGCAACAATAACTAGTTTTTACTTTACCTAATAACTTCCTCAAATGAATTGCTGGATCGTGAGCTGCTGCTTATGCTGATCAAGCACATCGAAGTTTTAAGAAAGCGGAGAAGTTAAGGCCGTATCCTGTTAAAGTTAAACGATATTACGTAGCGGGAAGGCACTGATTTCCGGCCCCTTCCCACCTTGTTATGTGTTGAATCAGCTTCCCCTACACATGGGAGCACTATTCACTGTTAGCGCGAATGGACAATTAAACCGGAGACGCATTGGCGGAACTAGCAAAGAGGGGCGGAGAGCCCCTCTTTTTTGTTAAACTTCACTATGTTGTTAATGCAGAGATTTGAATCCAATTATTTGGGAAATCATTCGATAAAGGATTAGAAGTGTTGTTTAATATATTCGGCAATATGTTGATGGCTTTTAACCCTGACATGGTATTTGTGGAAAATGGTACAGATCAATTATTCAGAAAAGAAAATGGCTGTCATTATAAATACAAAGCTGGGTCAATACCAGAAAAAGTATCTAAGATAATTAATTTACTACGATTTCCACATATTTATCAGGAGTAGTTATAAAAAACACATTCACATTCGAATGTGTTTTTATTTTATATAAATATTGCTACAGCTTTGGTTTATTTACATTTTTTTGTTCATTATTTACTCCAGTAGAATATTACCTTAATATTTCCTGTTTACAATATGATAGAAACTTATATCGTTTTGCGGATGATATTCTGAAATGATGATAACTAGGAGGAATAATTGTGAAGAAGCTACTAACAAGCATTATGGCAACATCTATTATTTTCAATATGGGTGCTTTTTCAGGATCAGCGCAAGCAAAACTGGATGAGCTTCTATTCTCCAAAGATCCAGGTCTTACTTTTGATGTCATTAGTGACATTCAAGGGGATTACAACGACTTTAAGCATGTGCTTAACGATATGAAACAGGTAAACCCTGCTTCAAAAGCATTAATCGTGAATGGTGATATTACAGACCGAGGGTGGGACTTTGAATATCAAGCCGTACAACAGGTGTTAGATAGTAATCTTCGTCCAGAACATGTTTGGTACAGCATAGGAAATCATGAGTTTTATAAACCGAAATGGGCAACACCGAACAAATTAGCGCAAAACACGTGGCCGAATAATACGCCGGAATCCGAAATGTTCGAAAATTTTTATAACTTTACGGGCGAAGAGAAAGTCTATCATAAAAAAGAGTTAGACGGATATCCGCTGCTTTTCATAGGAACCGAAAAATATATGCATTATCATGATAAATCCTTGTGGGATGAGGTTTATCTTAGTGATGAGCAGCTTGATTGGTTAAAGCAGAATCTTGAAGAATATTCAAAGAATGATCCCAATAAACCCATCTTTCTCTTTAGTCATCATGTCCTCAAGGATAGTATTTCAGGCTCCAATCAATCCCCCTACACAGGTGATTACTTAGACCAGGATAAATTAGAAGGAATCTTAAAGGATTACCCACAAGTCATTCTCTTTACAAGCCACAGTCACTGGGATCTGAATCTTCCGGATTGGGCAGGTAAAAAGGTAGTTGAAGGTGGAGATAAGCGTGGTTTTACTGTTGTGAACACAGCTGGTATTCAAATGGGCTGGGCATCGGCAGGTCCTAATGGTGGCGAAGTGCAAACCGGCATTGATTTTAAACAGGGACTTCAGGTTGAAGTGAACGGAAATGATGTGAAAATAAAAGCGTATGATTATAAAACAGATAAAGTTATTAAAGAGCTGGGTGTGCATCATGGTACGGTTGCTCAATTACCACCTCATGTTGAAGCTGATGATGAGAAAAATGAGCTTATTGGTGCTACCCAGTACATGGAGTACTCTGTGAATGGAAATGGAAATGGAAAAGGGAATGGGAATAGTCGCTGGGTTGACTATGATCCGAAGAACCCTCCAAAATTTGAAGGAAACCAAAATGTATTCGTTCGCCATAAAGGTGAAATGAACCTGGAAGATGGATTATCTAAAAAGGTGACTTTCAAAAAATAATCTGAAAAAACAGAGCGCTGATTTTATCAGCGCTCTGTTTTTTGCGTACAACTAACCCGATCTGACTTGGGCATTTCAATATCAACGTTTCGAAGTAACGGGTTCGCTATTCATCTTTTCGTCCGCATCCATTTTAACTGCACGCCCAAACTGTACATAATAAAACGCAGCTACCACAACGATAAGAATGGCAAGCACCATAAAAATATTGCTATAGATGATAGTCGTGCTATTTTGTGGTATCGGATTTAAGCGAATGGTCGATGTGCCCAAATCCAGTATCTTGCCGATAACAGCAGTTGATGTTGCCGTAGAAATAAAAGTGATCATGGAGAATAATCCCATACCTACTCCTATATGCTCTTTTGATAGCGTTCGTGAAACGGTGTTCGACATCGCAATTTGCATGAACGATTGACCAACAGCACCGAAAATAAGAAAGATCCCAATAAAAACTGGCGGCATGCCAACGACGGAAGACAAAGAGATAAAGCCAATCAGAAGAAGTGCCGCTGCTGTATAAACAAGGAACGGATTTCCCTTTTCATCTGCTAATTTGCCGCCGCGCCGACCCAAAAATGCGGCCATTAAAGATGACGGCAACATAACCATTCCGATGAAAACAGGTGACGAATGGTTTACAGAAGAAAGCAACTGAGGTGTAATGAATGGAATGGCAAAGCTAATCCCGATCATTACGAAAGTAATAATTAGACCAAATGTAAAAGGTTTGTTTCGAAATATAGCCGGGTTAATGAATGGCGTCGAAGTGTATCGTATACGTAATAAGAAAAAAATGAGAGTAATAGTACCCACCAAGGCAAACCAGATACTTCCGTTTGTTAAAGCCAGTAACAGAATGGCCACTGTGCCTGCTAAAAGCAATCCGCCAATAAAGTCGATTTTTCTGGAAACTCCCTTTTCTTCATCTAAATATTTCCGATACATCGGTAACGTAAGCAACGATAAAAGCGAAATTACAAATAAAACCCGCCAGTTCCACGTACTGCTTACCACTCCAGCAATGATCGGACCCATTGCCAAACCGAGTGAAAATCCGATTGCAACGGTACCCAACGCACGACCGCGGCTTTCAGGAGAGAAGTAACGAACCGGGACGATCATTGCAATCGCTGGAATGACCGATGCACCAGCTGCCTGCACAATTCGACCCACAATGACCATCCAATATTGAATAGCCGCTAAGCCTACAATAGATCCAATTGCAAAAAGTAGCAGGCCAAACGTCAACAAATTCTTCAGGCTGTATCTGTCTGTCAATTTTCCGTAGGTTACCGAGCCGATTGCGTATACAATCATATAGCCTGTGATGATCCAGCTCGCTTGCGATGGAGAAAGTTGAAACTGTTCGCTGATATTAGGAAGTACAATATTAAACATGGTTGCATTCATGACGGAAATAATGAGCGTAAAGACAAGTAAACCAAGTAATAACTCTCTGTTATTTTTTTGAACGCTTTGATTGGATTGCATTGGAATGCCTCATTTCTATAGGATAAAACAGCATTGCAGGGGGGTGCTTTAAATACTTTGCTTGGTAGATGCTCATCGCCAAAACACTGAAAAGTCCTCAAAATTGAGGACTTTTCTGTTACTTTGGACAATTTGAATTTGAATTTGTTTTTGATCTTGCTCCCACAGCCGCAAATGATCGTATGCTTCAAAACTAGAATGGGCTGCTGGCACTTGGGGCATATATTTTGATGCTGCGTCGCTTGGAGCATTAGACTTTTCAGCTCTTGTTGTATACGAACACCAAAATTTTTCATACCATCGTCTCCCATGCCTCAACAGCTTGGATTACTTGATTTCCCCTGTTGCCATGAGAACGGCTCTTCCCAGCGTATGGCTCAGCATGGTGAATCCAAGGAGAGCCGGTGTGGAGTTAGGGGCGACGCCAATATTCTCGACATCCAGCGCATGAACGACAAAATAATACCGATGAGGGCCGTGTCCCGCTGGAGGCGCCGCACCGATAAACCGTTCAAGTCGCAAATCGTTCGGCAGTTGCAAGGAGCCTTGCGGCAAACCACTGCTATGCTCGTCACCTGCACCGGTCGGCAGTTCGGTGACGCTGGCAGGAATGTTGATGACGGCCCAGTGCCACAAGCCTGATCCGGTCGGGGCGTCCGGATCATACGCGGTTACGGCAAAACTCTTTGTCCCTTCGGGTGCACCCGACCATTTCAAATGGGGCGAAAGATCTTTACTGCCTTCCAATCCTGACATCTCCGAGTATTGCTGGGGCTGTAGAGGAAGGCCCTCCGCAATGTCGTTACTCGTCAATTGAAAGACTGCGACTTCTGGCAACTTGGAAAATGGATTGTTGTTCACTGTATATTACCTCCTTTTATTTTACAATGTCGATAATACACAACATAATCGATTCTGTAAAGTATAATCGTTTTATGTGTCCATTATTGAATTTAGTCTTTGTTTTTTTATAAATTTCGGTGTAAACTATCGAAATACGGATAATTATAATGTGCATGAAGGAAGGTGCTGCTTCATGGCCAAAAGGAACGGTTCGTCCACCTTAAGCGAGAATGTCACGAAGAAACTACAGTCCGATATTCTAACTGGACAATATGAACCCGGCTTTCCATTGAAAGTTTCGGAATTAGCCAGAGATTTTGAGGTCTCGGTTGCCGTTGTTCGAGAAGCGCTGACCCGATTGGCGACCCAAGGTCTTGTACAGCAAAACCCTAACCACGGATTTTCAGTAAAGACGGCGTCGGAAGAAGAGCTGAATCACATCATACAAGCACGGTTAATCAATGAATCCGAAGCTTTACGCCTATCCATCGCTTATGGCGATCTCACATGGGAGTCCAATGTAATCGCCGTTCATCACAAATTATCGCAGACGGCTGAGCACAAGGAAGTAAATGAAAAGCTTATCGTTCGCGAAGAGTGGTCCGAGATCCACCGTCAATTTCATTACGAACTTATAGCTGCATGTCCCAATCCGGTTCTCCTGAATATCTGCAGCAACCTTTGGGATTTGAGCGAATTTTATCGACATTGTTCGCCCCCTAAACAGCAAGTTCGCGATGGCCTCGCTGAACATAAGGCATTAACAGATGCAATTCTTAGCCGCGACAGTGATCGTGCTGTACAGATCTTTAGAGCGCACATCCAGCTCACCGCGGATGTCCTGTTTGACAATCATTAAGTGGTTATGCTACAAATACCAACTTTCAAACCCGTTTAGACAAGTAGCAACACAGTCGGAGAGGTGGCTGCCCATCATTTGAGCAAAGCTGCTCTGCCGCACCACCGTTGTATTCAATCGGTTCATAAGTTTGCGCGTTGTTTTCGAAGGACTTGGATAGGACGGGCTGTTTGAGATTCGCCAGTGGCCATTGGGGCAACTGAAATAGGGCACCCATATGGGTGCCCTAATTGGTGCTGTCTTCAAATTTTTCTTTGTGTTTGAACCCCGCTTACCCACTCGAAGACCCGAACAGTCGTTAAGCCCTCTGAATGATTTTTTTGTCCCTGATTTCATATACGGTATCGGCTACATTCTCTATCAAACGGATATCGTGCGAAATGAAAATGATCGTTCCCGCATAGTTCTTCATTAATTGTTCCAGTGCTTCCACCGCAGGAAGATCCAGAAAATTGCTGGGTTCATCCATCAGCAGGATGTTGTACCGTCCTAACAGCATTTTGGCAAGCTGCAATTTCATGATTTCTCCGCCGCTCAACACGGATAATGCCTTGCGTACGTCCTGCTGAGAAAATCCCATCGATGCCAGAACGGCTCGAATTTCCGATACCTCATAATCACTGTCTTCCAACATGAACTCCATAACCCCCTGATCACGGTCAAACTTGTAACCCGTTTGGGAAAAATAACCGATTTCCGCTTTAGGGGATACGGAAATATCATGTTCACGATGGAGTATCATCTTGAGAAGCGTCGTTTTGCCAGATCCATTCGCACCGGTGACTGCGATCTTGGCACCCAATGGAAACTGGAAAGAGGCCTCCTCGAATATCTCCTTGCCCTCAAACTGTTTGCAAATGTCTTTCCCGGTAATCGGAAACGGATGATGAAGCTCCAAGGCTTTGCTTTGCCGAAAACGGATGGTTCGCATGGCTTCAGGGGGTTTCACCTCACCAAGCGCTTCGATTCGATGCTCCATATTTTTAGCGGCATTATGGAGCTTTTTCTGTTTGCTGCCCGTCGATTTTTGATGAGCCAGGCGGCCTCCGCTTTCGGAGCTGTTTTTTCGTGAAGCGCCCTTGGCCTTTTGATCCACTTTTCGAGCCTGGTTAAGCTTTTCGGTAATGGCTTTCTCCAGCCGCTCCCGTTCCGCAGTAAACTGCTTATATTTTGTAGCCTGGCTATGCCGTTCCTCTTCCTTCTGACGCAAGTAATCGGAATATCCGCCCCAGTACTCCGTGATTTTCCCCTCATTCAACTCCCAGATCTTGTCGACGACTTGGTCAAGGAAATAACGGTCGTGACTGATGATGAGCAAGGCGCCGGAAAAATATTTAAGCTGGTGGATCAGAAAGTCTATGCCATCCCGATCCAGGTGACACGTCGGTTCATCAGCAAAAATTCCGTGCACTTCTCCGGAGAGGGCCTGGGCTATTTTTAGCCGTGTTTCTTCACCACCGCTCATATTCTCCGCTTCACAGCTCTCAATTCCCAGCTTGCCGATTAAAGCGTAATCTTGAATCTCTTGTACCATGACATCATCCAATTGGGGAATATAACTGAAGTTGCCTTCCCGAATGACTGTACCATGGGACAAAGGAATTTCCCCCAGCAGGGCTTTTAGCAGTGTGCTTTTTCCTGCTCCGTTCGCACCAACCAGACCGATTCGGTCATAGTCGTAAAGCTCCAGTCCATCAATGTCCAGAACATCGCGCCCCGAATATTCCACAACCATATCTTTTGCTTTCATCAATAATTCCATATTGTTTCCTCCTTCAAAAATCGCAGTTTCTGTTCGCAGGATCTCCTGCGATTGAAGAAGAGAGGTTTAAATAAAGAAGTACCAATGCATGGATCTCATAAGATCTGCCCCTTTACATATTTATTTTTCTGCTATTTTTATCGTCCGGCTGTTTTTTGGCAATAAAAAATACAGATCCGAGTCCACAATGGGGCTTAAATCTGCATGGATAACGAGAGAAGATGGCGATACAAAGGCATAGCAAACAAGCTAACCGTGTCGCAATCTATGTCTACATACGCAGGAAATAAGCAGCTCAAAAAAAGCCCACACTTGTGGTTTGGAAAATCCGCTTTTTTTATTGCCAACTTATCTTATACGCATGGAATGTAACATAGATCACGAGCCTCCTCATAAATGATACGTTGAATCATAACATTGGCTGCTATACCTGTCAATACAATAGAGTGCAGCCACAATAACGAGTAGATGTGAGTAGACCCTTAGATCGCTAGAAGAACTTGACCTGTTGTTGAAAAGGGTGCTTGGTTTTGAATTGTATTTTCTGATTCTGGATTTTTAATAGGTCGCTTAGCCATCGCTCTGGCTATTTTGACCATCCTCTTCAGGATCCTGCGATTGTAAACGAATATCAACAATTCTATTTTTATAAGTTGCTCCCCAACTCTTCATGGATAAAATGATCGGTTCCAATGTCTTTCCGAATTCAGTAAGCGAATATTCCACTTTAGGTGGTACCTGTTTATATACTTCGCGATGAATAATGCCATCCCGCTCAAGCTCCCGAAGCTGCAGCGTGAGCATGAACTGCGTAATGGCCGGGTACAGGCGGCGGAATTCACTAAATCTTTTCGGACCCTCAATGAGGTGATAGAGAATAATACCTTTCCATTTTCCCCCGATAACTTCCAGAGTTGTTTCAACAGGACACCCTTCTGTACTTGGAATCACATGGTTCTTATGTTTACCATCGCTCAAATCCCTTATCCCTCCCAATAGTTCAATAATTAATACTATATAATAAAATTATGCGTACTTCTCAAATCTTTATATATATTCTATTATAAACCCGTGTTAAGTTCAATTCATTTGGGCAAGGTTCGAACGGCACAAAATGAACAGAGAGAAGGATGTTGAGTCATGAATTTGAAAGGGTTGTTCATTGGGTTACTTTTTACGGTTTTATATGCTTCGGGGGCCATTATCATGAAAATTGGTCTGCTCTCAGCGTCTCCATTAACATTAGCCACATTACGTTTTCTGATCGCCGGGGTGCTGCTACTGGTCTTTATTTATGGATTTAGAAAGGGGAAATACCCTTTACCTAACAAAAGAGAGTGGGGCGTTTTACTGCTTCTGGGTTTGCTGAATACCTCGTTGTTTGTTGGTCTAGGCAACTTAGCGCTTCGAACCATTTCCGCCGGGATATTCAATCTCTTTCTACCCATCAATCCTTTTGTCTTTGCACTTTTTTCTCTAATCTTCATGGGGAAAAACATTGGTGCAAAAGAATGGACGGGTATGGCTGTTTCCGCCATAGGTCTATTCATCGCAACCTACCCATCGTTGGCAAACAGTCATGCCTCCTTAAGCGGCATTTTATTACTTGTTTTGGCGATGGTTTCGATGGCTGTTGGAAGTCTCGTCTTTAAAAAGGCCAATCTTCAGTTGCCTAATCTTGTGATCAACGCTTGGCAGGTATTCATTGGCGGAATGATTATTATGATTCCGGCTCTCTTCCTAGAGTCTGGAAATCCGGTCAATGTGGACGCGCATCTAGTCGAATACTTGATCTGGTCCGTCTTCGGTCTCTCCATTTTTAGCATGGGTCTCTGGTTTTATTTATTGAAACAAGATGCCGTTAAAGCAAACAACTGGCTACTTTTAAATCCTGTCGCGGGCTATATCCTGGCAGCCATCATACTGGGTGAACCGCTTACGTGGTACTCAGTCGTAGCCACCATCGTTGTGCTTTTCGGATTGTACTTGTCAGGAAATTTTCGCATCAAACAAACGAAGGGGAAAATGATAGAACAAACGGAATAATATCCTTTCTTAAAAGGTAAAGCTAAAGTTTTAAGAAAATCTGATTCAATGAATAAGAGAGCTTGTTTTGATCAATCTTTTTTCAAAACAAGCTCTCTCTTTTTTATTCAAGTATCAATTCGGTAAAGCAAAAAAACTCCCGTATAATCAGGAGTTAGTTAGAGCGTATTGAAATGCTGAAGTATAAGGAAGGAAGATAGATATCTTTTGTAATGTTCATTCTTTATTTCCGATACAACTCTTTAAGGATGTTCAATCCTTTTAATTGGTTTTCTTCATCCTGCTGTAATAGCAGCGAGTTAATTTCTAATATGATCTCATTATCTTTTTTACCTAATGATATAAAGTCAAAGAAGTCGAGGTTCAGAGCTTTTGTAATTTTTTCGAGGGTTTGCACGGTGAAATTGCCTTCTCCTCTTTCCAGCCTACCTATATAGCTAAATGAGGACTCGATTTTTTCGGCAAGCTCCTCTTGAGTTAAATTCTGGCTTTTTCTTATTTCTCTTATCACAATACCCAATCTCTCTGCAATCGGTTTATCCATATATATCGACTCCTCTTATATAAGAAGTGTAGACAAAAGGCAGTCAATATTGGAGTCACTAAAAGGTTTATTTATATTAATTATTGTCCTTAAAAGGCTATGGTTCTTGGAAGGTCTATTTGATAAATTGTAAATATATTCAAATATAGTTGTGGATGATTCCCAAAGGTGCTTCCTAACAAAGTAGGTTTTGTGCGGGAAGTAGCTTCATACTTTAATTGACAGGCGTTAAATTAATCTATACTATTACTATTATTATATGGATGTACTAAATTATGGATGTTCCGAATGCGGATATTCTTATTGGAGGTTGTTGAATTGATACATACAACCACGATACGATCAGAATTGGATGTTCACCTGAAAAAGACCGGATTAACTATAAATCAATTTGCGGAACAATCAAAAATAAACTCAGGGACGCTAAGCACTATTATTAAGGGTGTACGGCCCATTGCTGTGCAGCAATTAGATCGAATGGTATCGGCGATGGGACTTCCCGAAGGCAGCTTTTATGAGCTGTATGCAGATGAATGTTTTGCTTATCCGCTGAATTGGAGAAGACTAAAGCCGTTTTTGTACCGCTGTGCCGAACTGGATAAGCTGGAGTTAATTCAGATGGTTGTTCGATACATGACGGATAATCTAGCTTATGTGCCGATGCTTTTTGACACAGCAGAGGATTTGTTTAATCAGGGTAAAAATTCAGCAGCCGCAATTATTTTTGAATCCGTAGCTGAAAGTGAGAAATATCAACATTCCGAGCGGTTAGCTCTATGTCATTATCGACTGTTTACAATCTCACTAGGTCATGACCAGGAAAAAAATCTTCGGGCAGCTACCAAATTTGAAGGATTCGTCGAACGTTTAGATGAAGTGGATCAACTTGATGCGTTGAAGGATTTGGCTAATATTTATAGTTCTCTTCGACATTGGGGTAAGGTTGAGGAACTTGCAGAGAAGATGGGACGAAAGGCAACTATCCAATATACATATAAATATGAACAAACTAAAAGGCATTGTCTCCAGAAGGAACCCAAACGTCCGTTGTTTCTATATATTATATACTCCTATTTATTACGATCGGGTGTTTGTGATGAACGAGGAGATTATGAACAGGCGTTACGATATGTATCACTATATTCGGAACTGAGTTGGGTTCAGGAGGATTCTGAAGAAGCTCGTCGAATTATTGAGCAATATAAAATGTGGGCAGTAGCAAATACATATTTGTACCAATTGATGCTGGGGCAGGTTGAGATTTTGCCGGATTATGTGGCTTATATTGAATCAAAAGAAGACGAAATTCTTCCAGCGTTGACCAAGATTCTTCAGGCTGCTAATCAGTATCATTTTAACGTAGATCATATATTAGAGAGATTTCGAAGCAAGATTTCTTCCCTTACTGAGATAAAAGGTAAGTCGGAAACATACACCCATCAAGTGGGAGAAGATCGATATTCGCGTTTTTTGATAGAACTTGCATCCTATTATTTGAACAGACAAAGGAACGAGGATGGATTAATTTACTTATTAGATAGCTTAACAGTCGCTATTGATATTCATAAAGGTGACGCCATTCTGAAATGTGTTCAATCTTTTGAGCTGTTCAGACATGTCGCATCTGTGGAAATACAAAATAGATATAATTCACTAATCAGTGAGGTGAAAATAAAATGAAAAGAAAAATGATGAGATTTTTGACTGTATTATGTGTGGTTATTTTTATTAATGTTCCTGTTCATACTACTGAGTCCACGCCTGATGAGCCGCCACTAGTTCAGCAATTTACACATGGTATTGGGGGATCTTAGATCTCTTATTTCACTTTTATTAAAGGGAAGGGATTCATTGTCACTAGAGCATCCTTTTCCATAAAAATTCGAGGCAAAGTATGGTGTAAGTGGAGGCCCTGTCGTTTATCGATTAGGTTTCCAGTACACCATACTTGGATTAATCAGTATTAAGATTTAAGGATCTATAAAATTCAAACAATGGTTCATCAATTTATAAATTCCCTCTCTTAATCTCATCGAGAGTTTTCCCGTTTATGTCTTTCCAATCAGCCCAGCCATTCGAAGGTCTTCCGAGAACAACAGCACTTGCAGCACTTGGGGATTTAAAGACATGGTCATTTACAAAAATATAATGTGAGGTAGATCTTTCAACAATTCGATCGGAAATCAGTTTGTTTCTTAAAGCCAAATACGATTTCATGCTTGGAGCAGCTTCCAATACCATTTGTGAATTTTTCAAAACCACGAGGCCTTCGTCAGTGAATTGACCAAGCGCCTCTACGCCCTTAGACTTACAATAATATGTATCAGTTTGTAATATATTGTCGCTTTCGTTTGAGCCTCGCACCTCTTCAAATAGGTGATAACCAAGGGTAGAAATCAAAATTTTTATAGTGTCAAAAATATCCATTAAATCGGCTATGACTTGTTCGGGTAAATATGGTTTAGTGGGAATTGTTTGTTGTAATTTGAAACGATTTATTGCAATGCATTGCTCATAACAATACCATTCTAAGTACTTTATATGAGCTTTTGTAAATGAGTTATTGTTCGTTGTAATGACAACAGCTGTATCCCAGAAGTCTTTTTCTTTGTTATGTTGTTTAATTCTTAAGTAACAATTCTCCGCTTCACCTATATAAACTTGAGGTTTTAGATCATCTGTTTGGCCAAACAAAAAATATAAGCCTACACTTTTTGTTTCCTCGCGTTGTCCCGCATCATTTAATCTGTTTCTGGGCATCAAGGTTGCCCTAACAATACGACTTGTAATCTCTGCTATTTTTATCCCTCTAGGTGAACCATCAGGCAAAAATATTTGAATAGTTCTTGCTTTGTAACCTATCTCAGTCACCACCAATGCAAAATGTATGAGTTTATTATACAAAATTCTACAATAAAACGGGAAAGCAATGAATATTTTCTAACAATGTGAGTGCAAGATCATGTACGTTGGAATTATCGAAACGATATTTTCTATGGGGATATAACATAAAATAAAGTCTTTTCAATTGAAGGATTGGACTGTTGAATTATTGAATATGTCTATAGAACTATTAGTTAGATTGAATTAATAAGGGGCATCAAAATGTGGTCTGAGATATCAAAATTAATAGGAGCTAATCCTATAATGACACTTGTGATTATTATTGCAGGTACATCGACTATTTGGATGTATAAAGAGTTCAAGGAAATGATTAATCAGAATAACAAGGCGAAGATCAATAATATCAACGAGAAAATAAAGGTATATAGTCAATTACAAGCGAGTACCGCAGGTCTACTTCATGATAAGGGGCACAGAGAATTAAAAGTTATCCTTATTAATAAAATTGGAGATTTTAGTCCCTTCTTAAGTGAAGATGTCAGGCGAGTAGTAAGGGACTATTACAGATATGGAGATTCGGCCTATTTGGAAACAATGCTAGCCTTTATTGAAGTGGATGTGAGGAAGTTAGAGGAAGATAAAAAAAGACTTTCTGAATATAACAGCAATACCGATGTTGAAGGTTTTATTAAGAGATTATCGGATCCATTCAAACCGATCATGATGATATGGCTTCTTGTATGGTTCTTGTTGCTGGGCTACATTAAGTATCAATCTCAAGACACTTGGTATTCTAAATTGTTTGTAGGATCTTTTTTAACATCAATTTTTATAAGTGCAATAGCGGTTTTAGCAGTTTTAAGTCTGTTAAAGAGTAACGTTAGATATAAGAGAAGGACATATAAGTGGTTTGTATTTGGATATATAATATTTTCACCAGTTTTAATTTTTATTCATGATGCTCTCTCGATTTTCTCTTTAGTCACTCAAATTATTGGGCTTTATCTACTAATAAGACTACAGAAAATAAAAAAGAATATGATCATCACTTTTGATTAACAGTGAAATCAAGGCTAATCCATATCAATATAATCTCTTCTATAAACGTGTATTGGAATCCATCCTTTGAGCGCTGTACAACAAAGGGAATCTCTCTCATTTCTTCACGTTCGTCAACATTAGTAGAATTAACTTAGCTAATATACAAGGATCTGCTTTAGAACTGTATGCAACGAAATTCCTATCCCATCTAGTAGACTATTCCGACTTGCATTAAATCAGCTACTTCCGCTTATAAATTCATTCATCGAGTAGATAAGGAACTTTATTCCCTCCCCCACCTCAACAAAACACAACCCCAACCCAAAAAAACAAAGAGGCTGCACCAGCGCACCTTCTATAATAGAGGTTACTAGACTGTCGGACCGCTGACGGGCAGGTGAGGAGGGATAAACATGAAGCGGGATGAATATATGGACGGGGCAGGACTGGAGCAGGAAAGGTCGAATGCTCTTATAAGCGATAAGCTGGTAAGTGATCATGATAGTAACCGTCGGATAGCCTGGTGGAGGGAAGCGCGCTTTGGGCTTTTTGTGCATTGGGGGCCTTATTCGATGCTGGGCGGGATGTGGAACGGCGAACGGGTGGATGCGAATTATGCGGAGCATATCCAGTTAAGGGGAAAGATTCCGGTGACCGAGTATGCGGAGGCCGCAGCCGGGATGAACCCGGAAGCGTTTGATGCGCACGAGTGGGTATCGCTGGCCAAGCGGTCCGGGGCAAAATATGTTATCGTGACGGCCAAGCATCATGATGGGTTTGCGATGTACGATTCCAAGGTCAGCGATTATTCGATTACGCGTCACGCCCATTTTCCGAGAGATCCGATCAAGGAGTTGGCAGAGGCCTGCGAAGAGGAGGGGATTCGCCTTGGGATCTACTATTCCCATGCCATGGACTGGCATCACCCGGATTCGCAGGGGAACGCACTGGATTACCCGGGGAATATCGGCGCATGGGATCAACTGGAGGAATGGATCGGAGATGACGATAAGCGGGAACGCTTCGAACGTTACCTTCACGAGAAAGCCCTTCCTCAAGTAGAGGAGCTGCTGACCGACTATGGCCCGATTGGGTTGATGTGGTTTGATTGCGGTCATAAGATCAGCGACGAGCATGCCGTGTGGTTCTATGATCTGGTACGCCGGCTGCAGCCGGATTGCTTGATTAACAAGCGGCTGCGGGATGACCGATTTGCGGATTACGGCAATCCGCATGATAACCAGCTCCGGTTCCATCCGGTGCAGCGGGACTGGGAATCGATTCATACGCTGAATGATTCCTGGGGGTTCCGATATGATGATGACCATTGGAAGAGTCCGGACGAATTGATCGAACAGCTGCTGCGCGTGGCAGCCACGAACGGTAATCTGGTACTGAATGTCGGGCCGCTCGGAGACGGAGCGATTGACGATACATCGAGAAGTCTGCTGGAGACGGTGGGCAGCTTCTTGGAACGGAACGGCGAGGCGATATACGGCACGAGCGGCAGTCCGATCGGTACGCCGCAGTGGGGTTATTGCACATGGAAGCCGGATGAGAATCTCTTGTACCTGCTGGTGAGAGAATGGCCTCAGGACGGTTTCTTGATCCTGCCTGGTCTCGCTAGCGGAGTTCAATATGCGAGGCCTATCGGAGCAAAGGCGAAGGTGGGCCACCTGCCGTTCCGAAAGCTTGGGCCGTGGGACTGGCAGATTGATGTACGTTCGGTACCTCAGGACGCCTATGCTACTGTGATTGAGCTGAAGCTTAACGGGGAGCAGTTGGAGAGCAACGGGACTCCTAGATTCATATCTTCAATGCCGAATACGTTCTGGGCATATGATGGTGTTATCGAGGGCGATGGCCTGCGATACGATAATGGAAAACGTGGTCATGATGGCGTTACCGGTTGGACCGCTCCAAATGCGGCTGTTCAATGGACGTTCCGTTCGGAGGAAGAAGTGCCCGTCCAGTGCCGAGTGATCGTCACCTTGGCCGCCGGAGCGGATCAGGCAGGAGGACGTTATGAGTTGTCTCTGGATGAACAAAAGCTGACTTGTACCGCTTACGATACGGGTGGGGACGGATGCTGGGGAGAATGTGAAATGGGTCAACTGACCATTCTCTCGGCAGGCGTACATCATCTTGAAGTACGGGGACTATCGCTGGTTTCTGATTCATTAATGAACTTGCGCAAGGTTACGCTATTGCCAATGGAGAGGGAGTGAGGAATCAATGAAAATCGTATTTGATCCTGCACCGGTTGCAGGAGGCTTTCGAATGCCGGGATATTGGATATGGTGCGGCAGCGTTATCCAGGGTGAGGATGGCCGGTACCATATGTTTGCTTCGCGCTGGCCCAAATGCTTGCCCATGCATCCCGGCTGGCTTGCGACCTCGGAAATTGTCCGTGCGGTCTCCGACCATCCGGCCGGACCGTATGTATACGAGGAGACGGTACTCGGGGCCAGATCCCCGGCCTATTGGGACGGATGCAGCGTGCACAACCCGCATATCGTGAAGGTTGAGGGCTCATACGTCCTCTATTACATGGGCACGACGTTTCCGTTTCCCCTCCCTGAAGAAGGGGAGCCGCTGCTTCCGAATGATCCGCTCGTCGTGGTTGCCAGGGCGAACAAACGGATCGGGGTTGCGACCGCTCCTTCCATAACCGGCCCTTGGACACGGAGGGACCATCCGGTTCTGTTGCCGCGTCCGAATCATTTTGACAGCTTCTTGGTGTCTAATCCTGCCCCCTGTGTTCATGAGGACGGTTCGGTGAAGCTCATCTATAAATCTCGTCCCTATGAAGGGCATTCCTATGGCAACATGCAGTTGGGCTTGGCCTGCGCCGAATCGGTGTACGGTCCTTATACCCGTCAGCCTGAACCGCTGTTTCCCCCAGCGATTCATATTGAAGACCCCTTCATTTGGCGTACGGCACGCGGGTACGAAATGATTGCCAAGGACATGGACGGCTCCATCTGCGGGGAGCGCTATAGCGGAGTCCATGCGTGGTCAGCGAACGGGGAACAGTGGAGGATGACAACCAAACCAGGGGAACCCGTGTACTCTCGCAGAGTACGGTGGGACGATGGCACGGAACGGTTGATGGGTAACCTCGAACGCCCGTTTTTGCTCATGGAGGACGGTCGTCCGGCCTGGATGTTTGCTGCGACTTCAGACGGGAGCCGCGGGTTTTACGATTGTACGGAGACCTGGAACATGGCGATTCCGATTCTGAAGATTACGGAGAACGACGACGAATAAGAGCGATCCATATCCGACTCGAAGCATGATAAACAGCACCAAAAACGGAAGGTCGACCACCGTCATGCGATGCATGCACCATGTATGGGGAGTGCGCGCAGAGAGAAATGCCTATTACTCTCAGCGGCCCATGCTCTCATGTACGGCAGCGTTTTACTTCCCCGTTTACTTCACCTTGCTAGCCCTTTTGCTTACATGGCCGGATAGACCATGCTAGCAGAAGGGCTTTTTTTCTCTATTCCGCCTCAAATCCCCATCTTAAAGTGCGTGTTCAAAAAGGTCGATTTTCAGCACCGAAGTTTATGCTTCCGATGTGCGTTTTTTCAAAACGCTTCAGTTGGATGAAGCTAGGGACGTCAGGAGCGGAGCTAAACGTTTTCGTAGAAAACGACTTCGGAAGCATCTGCTTGGTTTGGGTACGTGAGCACCTGAAATGTTTCCGCAGGAAACATGCTTCGGAAGCTTCTACTTAGGCCCGGCTGAATTCAAGATTCGATGCCGAACTGCTTCCTGATTCGCTTCGTGTTAGATATAGGATTTATAAGTTATCAACGGAGTTGATGAAATTCTATATCGCAAGAAAACCTACTTCTGAATCGCGGTCGCTCAGCCTTGAATTTGCCTCGATTGGTTTTCTTATCAAAAGCGGACTTTTTGAACAACCTCTTATACACAATCGTAAAAAAACACATCGACAAACAAATGCCACCATTGTTGGCAAGGCCCTCCGCTTATACGATGAATACGAAGGCAAACTTACAACGGGAGGTCCTTATGGCGAACATCAACCCAAGCACGCGGCTAACACCGTCAGCGCGGAGCCGGGAATGGTTATCCAGCTTTCGCAAGTACAAGGCGATATACCTCATCTCGATTCCGGGCATCCTCTATTTTTTGGTATTTAAATATGTCCCTTTATTCGGCAGCGCCATGGCTTTTCAGGAGTACAACTTATTCAAAGGCATATGGGAAAGCCCATGGGTGGGGCTGGATCAGTTCTATCGCATGTTTCAGTACGAAGAGTTTCTGCGGATCTTCTGGAACACCCTTCTGATCGGGATGTACAGCATCGTATTTGCTTTTCCAATCCCGATCATTCTGGCCCTGCTGTTGAACGAGATTCGTCTTGTCCTGTACAAGCGGGTGCTGCAAACCGTTATCTACATGCCGCACTTTCTGTCCTGGGTCATTATCGGGGGGATTGCGGTAGGCATTCTGTCTCCGACCACGGGCATCATGAATCAGATTCTGATGTGGGTGGGACTCGAACCGATTTACTTCCTTGGTGAGGAAAGCTATATTCGCAGCATTCTGATCGGCTCCGGCATTTGGAAGGAAGCGGGATGGGGGACGATCATTTACCTGGCGGCGCTGGCCGGGATCAATCCGGACCTGTATGAAGCTGCACGCGTAGACGGCGCAAACCGGTGGCGTCAGACTCTGGCGATAACGATTCCGTCGATTCTGCCAACGATTATGATTCTGTTCCTGCTGAACATCGGCAATTTCCTTGATTTCGGGTTTGAGCGGGTGTTTGTGTTCCTGAATGCCTTGAACGAGAATAAGGGCGACATTCTGGATACATACATTTACCGCGTCGGTCTGCTCGGACAGCAGTACAGCTACACCACGGCCATCGGGCTGTTCAAATCTCTCATCGGGCTGCTGCTCATTGTGGGCGGAAACGCCATAAGCCGCAAAACGACCGGAAATTCCTTATACTAGGCAGGTGACCGAAAACATGATAAAAAGATCAAAAGGTGAATCCGTATTCGAAATTTTCAACTTTATCTTCCTGGCCGTTGTGTCGGCTGCCATGATATTCCCGATTCTGCACGTTGCGGCACAATCGCTCAGCAGTGATGTGGCCATTTCACGGGGAGACGTTGGCCTGTGGCCGGTGGAGTTCACGCTCTCGAACTATGCGATCGTCTTGAACGATACTTCCGTATGGCGTTCATTTATGATCAGCGTATTCGTGACCGTCGTGGGGACCGGGATCAACCTGATCGCAACGGCCTCGCTGGCCTATCCGCTGTCGCGCAATGAATATCGGGGACGAAAAGTCATTCTCATGCTTGTGCTGATCACTTTTATTTTCAGTGCGCCCCTGATTCCGAATTATCTGCTCATTAAATCGCTGAACATGCTGGATACCGTATGGGCCCTGATTATTCCGGGGGCGATTAGCGCGTACAACTTGTTCATTATGCGCTCGTTCTTCATGAATCTGCCGAACGAAATTATTGATTCGGCCCGGATCGACGGGTGCGGGGAGCTGCGGATCATATCGAGCATCGTGCTGCCTTTGTCCAAGCCGGTCATGGCGACGATGGGGTTGTTTTACGCCGTTGCGCATTGGAATTCATACTCGTCCGCTCTATACTATATCAATAGCCGTCAACTGTTTCCGCTCCAGGTTCGTTTGAGAGAGATCGTCATTACCGATCAGATGGGAGAGATGGACACCACGTTTGAGAATCTGGCGAACATGTCCCCGGAGGGCATCAAGATGGCCACGATTGTGATCGCTACGCTGCCGATCATCCTGGTCTACCCGTTCCTGCAGAAATATTTTATTAAGGGCATGCTCATCGGTTCGATCAAATCTTGATCGTAAAAGAACACAATCCCATAATAAGAACGCCAATACTGCATATGAGGGTTATGAGCTACGATGAAATGGATTTAACGAAAGCGCTTACCTCATGAATGAGCCACTTGTCTATTTTTGTGAAAAAGGGGAGAGGTTGATGAAAAAAAATTGGACGGTCTTACTGATCAGCGTCATGATGATGTCACTGCTCGCTGGATGCGGGGGGAAACCGGAAGAAGGAACTGTCAGTCCCAAGCCGGAAGAAACGAAGCAAGGTACAGACTCCAACAAACTGTCCTTCTCGATTTCTTTCTCCACGGGCGGCAACACCTACATTGAATCGTCACCCGATATCAATAAGGACAAATGGGTGCTGAAGCTGGAAGAGATGACAAACACGGATCTCGATATCCGCTTGATGTCCCACAAGGAATTTGATCAGAAGATGAGTCTGATGTTTGCAGGCAACGAAATCCCGGACGTTGTGGGAAATATGCGGGGAGGTCCAACAACAGGGTCCATGTCAGGCTCGGTGGAAGCCGGGGTGTTCATGCCGCTGGATGATCTCCTCAAGGAACATGCTCCGAATTTGATGAAGATGGTCACCCCGGCCGCGTGGGAAGAAGTATCCTATAACGGCAAAATCTACGGCATCCCGGCCTGGCTGGAAAATCCGTCGCGCCGCGCCACATTCATTCGCACGGATCTCATGGAGAAGGCCGGCATCAAGGAAGCGCCTAAAACCGTGGAAGAGTACCTGGATATGCTGCGTGCCTTTAAGAAGCTGGGTGTAGAGCACCCGTACCAATACCGTGAGGGCTTTAAATATGCGGATACTTTCCTTGGGGCATACGATGTGCTGCCGTTCCAGTTCATGGAGCTGAATGGGGAGGTCGTTCCGAAATTCTTCGATGTCGAGAACATGAGCAAGGCGCTCCAGACGTATAAGACGATGTACGATGAGGGTCTGATCCCGAAGGATTTCGCTTCGCTCTCTCAGGAGGATTACGGACGCAATATCAATGCCGGCAAATCCGGGATGTGGGCCTCCAACGGCGAGGGGTTGATCGGGTTCCGCACCAAACTGAAGGAAGTGGATCCTTCGATGAAGGTGGATATTTACCCATCCCCGACCGGACCGGACGGCAAGGGCGGACTCGGCTTATACAGTTCGGTATCGACCACGTACTATATCAATAACAAGGTGGGAAAAGAGAAAGCCATCGAAATCATTAAATTCCTGGATTGGATGCTGACGGAGGAAGCCGATATGTTCTTCTCCTTCGGGATTGAAGGCGAGAATTACACAATGGAGAACGGGAATATCAACTATAAATGGCCTGTGACCAAACAAGAGGTGGATGAAGCGGGCTTCCGAGCCAACCAGCTGTGGTTCGTTCATGAGCTGACCTATAATAAGAAGCAGACGGCCCTTACCGAGGATGGCCAGGACGTGATCAAGGCTTTCAGCGATGTGCTGAGCAATGAAGGCCGCGGCGGTATTACGTTCATGGCGAATCTGAACAGCTTCTCCAAGTTCCCGGATCTGGCTTCGACCGGAGATACGGGACCTAAATTCATCCTGGACAGCATGGTGAAGATGATCTACGGCAAGCAGCCGATCTCCGATTGGCCGAAGGTGCTGGAGGAATACCGTGCCAAGGGCGGGGATGAGATCATCAAGGAAGCGACGGAGCGTTGGAAGAACAAGGAGAACGTCGTAGACCGCACGAGATAATATCCAAGATAGGAAGTAGGGCATCTCCTGTTTGTTCCATATATCGTGTACAATAGATCCGAAATGTAAGCGTTTAACCCAAATGAGCGAAGGATGAAAAATCAAGGTATCCGCCGGTCTTACCATCACAGGTATCCGCTGCGGATACCTTATTGTTCCATTCGATGTTTGCCTCATACCTTATTCTTCTACATACAGGAGGCTAAAATGATATGCGGTTGCTTATTGCTGACGACGAACCTGTAATCCGAAGAGGGCTGGTCAAGATGGCGGAGACCTACCGTCTGCAGTTTGATGCCATTGACACGGCCGTGAATGGTGAGCATGCGCTCTCCCTGATCAAGGAATTCGAGCCGGATGTACTGCTGACCGATATCCGGATGCCCCGAATGGGCGGACTGGAACTGTGTCAGGAGCTTCATGAGTTGTACGGGCATATTCAAATTATCGTCATATCGGGTTATGGCGAATTCCAATATGCACAGCAATGTCTGGCTTACGGGGTGAAGCATTATCTGCTAAAGCCGGTTACCGGCGTGGTGCTGCACCAAACCTTTGACGCGATTGTGAAACACCGAAATAAAGGCATTGTCTCGCTGGCTTCCTATGTCGATTGGATTGAAAATATCGGGCAGGAGATCTGGATGCTGCAGACCGAACAGCTCGATCGGCTGTTGGTCGATTGGAGAGCGCATCTGCAAGCGGCGGGACTCAGCGTCCCACAGCTCCAGCAGCTGCTGGATGACGCGGTGGGCATGATTTTCCGTCGTCTCGTCTCGAAGGGGTATATGGAGGTTTCGGTGATTGAACCGATTGGTTACCACACGGTGCAGGAGCAGCTGTTGAACGAATTTGAGTTAAGGGTCAAGCAGATGACCGCGGATCTGGTGACGCAGCGGTGGGGGAATTTCAAGAATCCGCTGGATGAAGTGAAATCGTATATCGACACGCATCTATCCGAGGAGATCACCCTTGAGGAAGTGGCGGAGATGGCCGGTTATACGCCGACGTATTTTAGCGCGATGTTTAAGAAGATGACGGGCGATACCTTTGTAAGGTACCGGATTCACCGGCGAATGGAGCGGGCGAAGGAACTGCTGGCTCTGCCGCATATGCGGATCATCGACGTGGCGGCGAACGTCGGTTACGAGGATTATCCCCATTTTACGAAAATGTTCAAGAAGGTAACGGGACATACGCCGACGGAATATCGGACGATGCTGGGCTTTAACGGATGAAAAATAAACTGTACCGCAAGTTGTTTCTGTACTTTGTATCCATCATTGTGCTAACTTCCTTGTTGATCGGCATCGTTACCTACACGCGCTCATCAGCTGAGCTGGACCGCCAGCTGGACCGGCATATGTCGCAAATCGTGCAGAACGCCTTGAACCATACCGATCTGTACATTAAATCCTACGACCGTACGATGATCTCCTTATTGACCAACCGGGAATTGAAGAAATTCGTGGATTTACCTAACCCGGCGGACCATTATGATTACTATCACATCAGCTCCACAATCAAGGATACGGTATTCCGTCCTCTCATGGAACGGGGGCCCGAGCTGCTGACCATGTATCTCCTGTCTTATAACGGAAATGCCACATACAGCTTCGGTTCTGATTTTACGGCTCCGGTATTCAGTGCAGAGGAGAAAGCAAAGCAGCTGACGGATCTCCGTAATACCACAAAAGATGAAAGCGGTCTCATGATTCACACGGAGAGCATTATACCTGGACGCAGCGGCAGCGTGGTACGCATGACGAGACTGATTAAGGGATTATCCTCCACAGCGGAAAAAGGCGTGCTGGCCATGGAGGTGCGTTCCCAGGAGTTATCCTCCCTCTGGAAAGGAATTGATCTGGGCGAACGGGGATACTTCTATATCGCGGATGCCAGCGGCCACGTAGTCTATCAACCTGAGGGATTGGAGCATGAAGCCTCGTCTCCGGCCGAGGATCCGAAGCTGACCGCCGCCATCATGGGCGCAGACGAGGAATCCTTCAAATATACGACGGCCAATGGAGAGCAGAGGGTGTTCATGACGCGGATGTCCCCCTATTCCGGATGGCGTCTGGTTGCTTCGATACCGCTGGAGGAGTGGCGCAAACCGATTGCCAGCATTCGTTCTACGGTTTGGACGATCGGCTTGATCAGCCTCATTGCTGCTTGTCTGCTTGCTTACCGTTTCACCCGTTCCATTACCCAGCCCATCCAGACGATTATCCGCGGGATGCGCCAGACGGAGCAGGGGCGGTGGATTCCCTTGGAGCTTCCTAAGCGCGAGGACGAGCTGACGGAAATGATGCAGCGGTACAATCTGATGGTGACCCGGCTGTCGGAATTAATCGAGCGGGTATACGAGACTGAACTGCAGCAGCAGAAGACGATTATCGAACGGCAGAAGGCCGAGTTCCAGGCGCTTCAGCTCCAGATCAATCCGCATTTCATGTACAACACGCTGGAGACCATCGTGTGTTATGCCGAGGTTGAAGGCTCATCGGAGATTACCGAAATGGTGTCCTCTCTTGGCTTTATGATGCGGTACTCCTTGCTGACGTCGCTGGAGGAGATCACGGTCGCGAATGAGCTCAAGCACGTGTTGAACTACATGACGATCATGAAGCATCGGCACGATCTGGAGTTTGATCTGCGGGTTGAGGTTCCCCATGAGCTGCTCCTGTACAAAATGGTGCGGTTGACGCTCCAGCCTTTAATTGAAAATGCATTCCAGCATGCCTTTCCGGACGGCATCGAAGCATCGCAGTACATCATGATCACTGCCGGATGCGATGATGATGCCTTCTGGGTCAGTGTGACGGATAACGGCATCGGCATGACCGATGAACAGCTGCGCGAGGTTGCGGCACGGCTGTCCTACGAGTACGATCATGTGAATCATGTGCCTGAGTCCTCCCTGAACCTTAGCGGTACCGGAGGTATCGGGCTGCTGAATGTGCATCGGCGGATTCAGCTGGTATTCGGCGAGAGTTACGGACTTCGTGTAACCTCGGCGGGCGAGGGGACAGGAACTACCATCCGCATGGTCATGCCATGTCCGCCGCGTGTTTAGCACAAGGCCTGCTTCCGGATTGGAAGTCAGGCCTTACGTTTTTAAAGAGATAATGAAGGTTAACCTTCAGAGACTTCCCCCTTCTTTTCTCGCAAGAATGATAGACTTTACTTGTTCTCCACTTGCGGCATGAGATGGATGGAAACGCCGCCGTACACCTTGAGGCGTATCTTGATGGTATCCTTGGCGCAGCACGTTTCCGTATGGACCTCAATGGAAGGAGGAATGGAACGATATCGATATTCGTCCGCTTCCGCCTGTTCCTGATAGATCACGGCTTGGTAGGCTTGGTTATCTTCAAGGAAATCCAGCGGGATCCGGACGTCTCGTCCTCCGGCGGCACAGATGGAGGCGACAAACCATTCCGTACCCGATCGTCTTGCTATCGTAACGAATCGGCCCGGATAACCTTCCAGCAGCCGCGTCTCATCCCAGACGGCGGGAACGGCGGCCAGCAGCGGCTTGCCTGGATGATCCGCGAAGACGGAAATCGCATCGGCATAATGCTGGATGCCGGATTCGAAGAGGATGGCCAGGGCCAGTTGAAGCCCTTGGGTCGTCGTGGTCCGCCTGCTGAACGTGACCGGCGTAAAATCCATGGACCCGATCAGGTTCCGCGTAAACGGCAAGGTACAGAGGTGAACCGCATTAGGCCCTTCACTCTGTGCCCGGTAGTATTCCGCACCGTAAACGCCTTCTCTTGTCATCACATGAGGCCATGTCCGGTGCTCGCCGCTTGGTTTGGTGGATCCATGAAAATTGACCATCAGCCGATGCCTGGCAGCGGATTCTGCAATGGCATCATAGACCTGGAGCGTCTCTTGATTGTCGCTGTCGAAGAAGTCGACCTTGATGCCAACGGCACCCCAAGATGCCCACAGGCGTAACTTCTCCTCACGGAGTTCCTTCGTATTCAGCCCTTTATAATGCGTCCACAGCCAGATGCCGACGCCGCGCGCCTTCGCGTAATGGATGAGCTGAGGCGCATCCAGCACACCCTCCCAGCCGCCGTCCACAACGCTGTATTCCCATCCCATCTCGGCGGCAAAATCCACATGCTGCCGTTGAATGTCCATATCGCCACAGGAATCGCCTTCCGCGTACCAGGACCAGGCCGCTCTGCCGGGAGAGATCCAAGAGGTGTCTTCCAGCACGGGCGGAGGACATAAGTGAGTCGTTACCGATGAAGACACCAGATCCCTGAGCGATCCGATGATCATGACACGCCAGGGCGTCGAGAGCGGAAGCTTGGCGGCAATCGGCGTTTCCTGATCCGGGGCGTAAGCGATGCGGAGCTTCCGGCCGTCTTGCTCATCCGCTTCGAGATGACTGGCGCCATACCCCCCGTCCACAGCTGCTTCAGTCAGCAGCAGCCAATGATCCCCTGCCGATTGGACCAGCAGCGGGAAACCGAAATGCCCTCCCCGAAGATGATCCGGCATGGCATGGTCGTAGGTTCGTTCATAACACCGCATGAACGGCTGAGCCCAGACATTGAGCATTCGGTCCTCCGGCAGATGGAAGCCGGAGAGCTCGTTCTCGAAACGAATATCCCCTTCTCCTTGCAGCTCATACCGGTATGCGACGCCGTCCTGAAAAGCGCGGAAACGGATTCTCACCTGATGATTCTCTACCGAAGTCAGAAGCACCAACTCGTTTGCTTCGTAAGACTGCGATTTTTGCTTGCCGGTCACAAGCTCGTAACGCTCCGTGATCGTGTTGTGCTCAACCCCTTGGATGCAGATGCCTTGCTGAAATTTGTATTGGTTGGTGATCAGCCCGAGCGGCGACCTTTCAAGAACGCGATATCGATTGTTCATCACCGTGTAAAAAAGGGGGCCGTTATGCTCCTGTTCCAGCGTGATATGCAGATTCCCGTCAGGTGAATGAAGCTGTGCATGAAACGGCGCTGACAGAGACTGGGATAGCTCATGATCCATAAACGAAACTCCTTCCTTGTCGCTCCAAGAATGACGTATCCATTGCAGCCTCATTGTAACGGACAATGCAGAGGCTTAGCATACGGCTCCGTTCGCTCCGGGTTGTGTTTTCTTACGTTGTGTTACTCCATAAAAAAACACGGCCATTCCGCAAGTTACGGCATGGTCCGGCGAGCAGCGGCTGTTTTATCATAGAAGCATATCAAGAGGCGTTTGAAAGGAGGGCATCAGGTAATCGCGGGTGGATCGTAATCACTACTTATGACAAAGGATGGGTGATGATTGATGAGACAGGTACGCAAGCGTAACAGGCAGGTAAGAAGAGGAGGAATTATACTGCTATTGGGTATTCTGCTGTTTTCGTTCGGCAATCCGCCAATACAGGGGGAAACGGCCGCTCAGGATGTAATGGAGCGGGTCAACCTGGCATGGAATAAGCAGGCGACGGCCAGTTCCGAGATCAGCGGGCGTGAAGCAGGGAAAGCCGTTGACGGCAGCCGTGATACCTACTGGCAGCCGGCGAGCACAGACCGTGAGGACATGAATGTATACATACAGGTGGATCTGGGGAGTGAGCAGTCCTTCAACCAGGTCGTCCTGGATTTAAACCGGGGAGATCATTTGGGAAGTATCGAGATCGATTACTCCCGTGACGGTGAGTCTTGGAGCAGAGCCTATGCGAAAAATGGGGGCATTCGAGCGGACGGTCAGGAAGTGATGACGTTTGATTCCGTAAGCGCTTCCCACATTCGGGTAACGCTGCTGCTAAGCCGAAATCTCAATGTTCAGCTAAAGGAGTTGGAGCTTTATATGCAATGGAGATCAAGGGATTCCGTCCGATGTAACGGAGCTGGCCTTCGTGAAGCCTGATGGAACCCCTTATATCAACAATGAGGAACTGACCTTGGACATTGGAGGCACATCTGCCGTGGAGGCGCGCGGCAAACGGGGGAACGGGGAATGGATTTCGCTGCCTCAAGGCCAGGTTCAATATCATGCGGTGGGAACCAGCGCAGCGGTTACTTCCGAAGGTTCGGTAACCGGGATCAAGGTAGGCGCTACCCGGTTATATGCGGAAACCAGCATCAACGGTCAAACGATACGTACGCCGGATTTCTGGATTGTGGTGAAGGATGATCAGGAATTCCAGGATCCGAAATACATTGCCTTCAGTTCGTTCGCGCATAAGGCGTTGATCCAGAAGATTGGCGAGGCGGCGATCTTGGAGGAGGGCAAGGAGCTGCCGGTCGTAACGATCACTCCGAATACAGATGGAACCGTATCTGCCAGATGGTTCAAGGACGGTCAATCCAGAGGCTCGCTGGGCACGAAGGCGCTGCAGGCAGGGGTAGTGCAATCGTTAACGCTTCCGGGTGGGATGAAGGTACCGGGCACGTACGAGGTACGGATGACTTTCCAAGCCGCTGACGGTGGAACCTACTACGACAGCTTGTTTTATACCGTCATGCCCAAGAAGGGAATTCCTGATGGTCAGAGCCAAATCGCCTATACCGGAAAAGACGGAAGGATGGTGTATGTTCCCGATTATAAGGGGAACCGGATCATCGATTTCTCGAACGTCGGTTATATGGGTGGGGGTGTGAAACTGCCCGATGTTCAGGCGAGGATTGCCGTACAGCCGACCGGCGGGGATGATACGGCGATGCTGCAAGCGGCGATTGATGAGGTGTCCCGGCTGCCGCGTGACGCAGATGGTTTCCGGGGGGCGGTGCTGCTGAAGAAAGGCACGTATCTGGTCGACGGTTCCCTGAACATTCAGGCCAGCGGGGTCGTGCTGCGGGGTGAAGGCAAGAGTGAGGACGGTACCATCATCCGCGGCACGGGAACAACGGCCAGAAATTTGATTGTTGTCGGTGGAACGAACGGTGCCGCTATTGTGGACGGGACGGAGACGGACATTCAGGATTTGTACGTTCCGGCAGGATCGCGATCGTTCCATGTGCAGAATGCCTCCGGCTATCAGGTGGGCGATTCCGTCATTGTTCGAAGAATCGGTAATGACCGCTGGATTCATGAGATCGGGATGGATCATATCTACATGCGGCCAGGGACCGGGGAAACGCAGCAGTGGTCCTCGTTCAATCTGGATTTTGACCGCGTCATTACGGCCATCGATGGCAATCAAATTACGGTGGATGCTCCATTAGCGAATGCCATTGAACGTCAATGGGGTGGAGGCAAGCTGTTCAAGGCGACGGATGAATCTCGAATCGAACAGGTTGGGATTGAGAATATGCGCGCCATATCCGATTTTGATCCGAGCAAGACCGATACCAAGATGGATAACGATGTTCTGGATACCCCGTATTATTCCGATGAGGCACATGCGGAGCGCTTCATTATGATGAACAGCGTGAAGAATGCCTGGGTGCGCGAGGTGGACGGCTACCATTTCTCCTACGCCTTGGTGCAGGTCGGGCGGCAGGCCAAATGGGTCACCGTGCAGGACAGCGAAATGTACGACATGGTCAGCGTGATTACGGGCGGTCGTCGTTACAGCTTTTTCATCCAGGGGCAATTAAATCTGGTACAGCGCAATTATACGGAAACTTCACGTCATGCTTATGTCATTGAGAGCCGCGTACAAGGACCGAATGTCATGTACGACAATAAGGCCACTCGCGAATACAATACAAGCGAGCCGCACCACCGCTGGTCCACCGGCGGCCTGTACGACAACGTCAGTGCGCGCATCAGCGTCCGCGACCGCGGATGGCTGGGCAGCGGACATGGCTGGGCGGGAGCGAATTACGTCATGTGGAACACCGAAGGCGGGCTTGTTGCGCAGAAGCCTCCAACGGCACAAAACTATGTCATCGGTCACATCCCGACTGAAGACGGTTTGAACGTGAAACCGCTCGTTCCAAACGATTATGATTCAAGACCGCGTGAGGACGGCTATTGGGAATACGCCGACCGGCATGTAGCGCTCCAGAGCCTATACGTCCAGCAGTTGACGGACCGTCTGGGTCAGCAAGCGGTGGATAATCTGGCCCGTACGCCTGTGGGCGGCGGTGCGATCGATATACCAGAGCAGCCTTAATTATATATAGCGAACAGGGGATTATCAGGGGAAACGCTGATCGTCCCCTTCTTCGCGAAGAAGGAGACGTGTATGAAGGTGGAGAGGGAGATAACAGGAAGAGATACGGAACGTTCTCACCGGAGACATCATGCGGAGCTTGATCGTGCAGGGCAGTACGGCAAGATCAAAGCGGTAGGTGATAAAACAGCATGGCGGCAGCCTGACACATCTGTAAGTCGGCGCTTGCGATTATGGTACGCTTCCCCGGCGGACAAGTGGAATGAAGCATTGCCCATTGGGAATGGGCGCTTGGGCGGCATGGTTTTTGGCAAGACCTCGCTTGAGCGGGTGCAGCTCAACGAGGATTCCCTCTGGTATGGTGGTCCGGGAAGGGGAGCCAACCCTGACGCCACCGAATATTTGAGCGAGATCAGGGGGATGCTGCGGGATGGACGTCAGGCCGAGGCCGAGCATCTAGCCCGGATGGCGATGACTTCATCCCCGAAATACGAGCAGCCTTATCAGCCGCTGGGCGATCTGCTTCTCAAATTCCTGGATGCCGAAGCGGTGGAGCATTACGAGCGAGAGCTGGATTTGGAGCGGTCCATGGTGACCGTATCCTATTCTTCGGGCGGCATAGGCTATCGCAGGCAGTATTTTGTCAGTGCGCCGGATGGCGTGATGGTGATTCGCCTAACTGCCGATCGGCCCGGGGCGCTGACGTTTGCGGCAAACCTGATGCGCCGTCCTTTTGACAGCGGAACAGAGTCGTTAGGGCACGATACCTTGCTGATGAAGGGCGAATGCGGCGTGGACGGCATTTCCTTCTGCACGGCACTGCGTGCTGTCGCTGGGGAAGGAAGCGTACGAACCATCGGTGATTTTCTCTCGGTTGAAGGCGCGGACTCGGTTACGCTGCTGCTGTCAGCCCAGACGAGCTTTCGGTGTCAGCAGCCGGGCCAGGTATGTCTGGAGCAGCTGGATCGTACGGCAGGCATGTCGTTCGAACAGCTGGAAAGACGTCATTTGGAGGAATATCGGGAGAAGTTTGAACGCTTCTCGCTAACTCTCGGTTCCAGTAAGAAGGATGCGAATAGAGCGGGCCTAACCGAAAGTGGAAATATCATTCCGAATGGGCAGGATCGACTCTTCGATTCAGATCAAGTTGAAACTCCGAACCGAGCGGAAGACGATCTATCATCCCTGTCTACCGATCAGCGGCTGAATCTGTTGAAGGATAGAGTGAAGACGGAAGGTGCCTCTGCGGAAAACAGCGATCCCGAATTGATTGCCCTATACGTACAGTACGGGCGCTATTTAGTCATCTCCTGCTCCAGACCCGGATCTCTCGCAGCGAACCTGCAGGGCATATGGAATGACAGCTTCACCCCGCCCTGGGAGTCGAAGTATACAATCAATGTGAATATTCAGATGAACTATTGGCCGGCAGAGCTGCTGAGCCTGGCGGAATGCCACGAGCCGCTGTTCGACCTGATTCACCGCATGCTCCCGAATGGCCAGGACACGGCTCGCGAGATGTATGGCTGCCGTGGCTTCGCAGCTCATCACAATACCAATCTCTGGGGAGAGACCCGGCCTGAAGGAATATTGATGACCTGTACCGTATGGCCGATGGGAGCCGCCTGGCTGTGCCTTCATCTATGGGAGCATTACCGGTTTGGCGGGGATGCGGATTTCCTGCGGGAACGAGCGTATCCGGTCATGAAGGAAGCGGCGGTATTCCTGCTGGATTATATGACTGTGGATGAGGAAGGGAGACGAATAACTGGACCTTCCGTTTCGCCGGAGAACCGATTTGTGCTTCCGAACGGAGCCGTCGGCAGCCTCTGCATGGGACCCGCTATGGATGCGCAGATTGCGACGGCCTTGTTTCGGGCCTGTCTTGCGGCAGGCCAGCTTGTTGGAGATAAGGACACCTTCCTTGAAGAGCTTCAAACCGCGCTGCAAGAAATTCCGGCACCGCGGATTGGAAGGCATGGAGGGATCATGGAATGGCTGGATGATTATGAGGAGGCCGATCCCGGACACCGGCATATCTCGCAGCTGTTCGCCCTGTATCCGGGAGAGCAAATTGATCCCGTTCAGTCCCCGGAGCTTGCCGAGGCGGCTTACAAGACCTTGGAGCTCCGGCTTGCGCATGGCGGCGGTCACACCGGCTGGAGCCGCGCCTGGATCATCAATTATTACGCCAGGCTGCAGCACGGCGCGGAAGCGCATGAGCATCTGGTGAATCTGCTGGCTTCCTCAACTTACCCGAATCTGCTGGATTGCCACCCGCCTTTTCAAATCGACGGTAATTTCGGCGGGATTGCCGGCGTTGCAGAAATGCTATTGCAGTCGCACACAGGAGGGTTAAGGCTGCTCCCGGCCCTGCCCCCGCAGTGGAATAGCGGCAAGGTGAAGGGGCTCCGTGCCCGGGGCGGCTTTGTTGTCGACATGTGCTGGGAGGAAGGTGAACTGGCCCAGGTGAAGATTCGCGCCGACAGGGCGGGCGAATGCAGGCTATGGTCCCGTTCGTCGCTTGTCCTCATAGAGGAGAAACGGCTTGGAGAGGTTATGCTAACGAGTACCACGATATCCGGAGGAGCGTATTGCTACTCGTTCTTGATGCAGCAGGGTGCCAGTTGTAGCTGGGGAAGGTCTGTGGAGGAGACATATAAAGCGGTTGAAGAATAAGTTTAATTAAAAAGAATGGAGAAATCTATCTGTGAGGGAACAAATATAATGTTATAATTTGGATTGTACATACACACCTTGAGTGGGCGCACTCCTCTGTAAAGGAGGTGGTGCGATGAACGTTTCGTTCGGTGAAGTGATAACCTTCGGGATTTTCCTGCTGGCATTGCTGACTTACATCGATAAACGACGAAAGTAACCCACTCCTAAGGTTGGCGCCTAAGTGGGTTACTTTCTCATTCCTGACTTGATCTTGGAGGAGAAATCCTACTCAAGATGTTTGTACAAAGGAGTAGCCATAGGCCGGCTGCTCCTTATTGCTATTCTTATCTTATCATACCCCTTTCTAGACCTCAATAACGGATCGATTGCACAAAATACTAGTGAAAAGTTATGATACTTGCTGCGATTGAGTCCCCAAGACTACACTAGTATCATAATGAAATAGACAAACATGAAAGGGGGGACTGCCTTGAATCAGGCAAGTGGAAAGACGCAATTGGCGACGTTTGCGGGCGGGTGTTTCTGGTGCATGGTTAAGCCGTTTGACGAGCTTCCCGGTATCCTTTCCTTGGTTTCGGGTTACACGGGCGGCCATACGGAGGATCCAACCTATGAAGAAGTGGGAACAGAGACGACGGGTCATTACGAAGCTGTGCAAATCCGGTTTGAACCGGATGTGTTCCCGTACACAAGGCTCCTAGACATCTACTGGCGCCTGATTGATCCAACGGATGCGGAAGGCCAGTTCATGGACCGCGGGGCGTCGTACCGGACTGCGATTTTTGTTCATCATGAAGAGCAGCGTGTGGAGGCGGAAGCCTCCAAGGGTGACCTGCAGCAAAGCGGGCGGTTCAAAAGAAAGATCGTGACGCCGATCCTGCCGGCAGGGCCTTTTTATCCTGCAGAGGATCTTCACCAGAATTACTATAATACCCACCGTTATGACTACAACCGGTATTATGAGGGCTCCGGCAGAGCTTCTTTTGCCGAGCGGCATTGGAATCGGAAACAGGACAGGGAAGAGCTCCATAGGAGTCTTACCGTGCTCCAGTATGCAGTGACGCAAGAAGGCTTGGATGAGCCTGCTTATGATAATCCCTATTGGAATAACAAAAGCCGGGGGATTTACGTGGACGTGGTGAATGGAGACCCGTTATTCAGCTCAACCGACCAATATGATGCCCGGACGGGATTGCCGGCTTTTATGAAACCTCTGTATGAGGGATATATCAGCAAAAAAGGAGATCTTCGCGGCGGCAAGGTACGCACCGCGCTCTATGGCAGGTTGTCCGGCTCTTACCTCGGTCACCTGTATCATGACGGCCCTCCGCCTGGCAGCTTGCATTACCAGATAAACTCTGCGGCGCTGCGTTTTGTGCCTGAGGGAGATATGGTTCGGGAAGGGTACGGTGAATTCGCGCGGTTGTTTGAGTTGGAACACGGAAAGGGTTAAACCAACGCAACGAATAATTGACTCTTCTCTATAAAGCCTTCATGGAATGAAAACACAGAGCATCTGCAGGATTGGTTGCTTTAACAGACTAAGATTAGTGATTGTCTAATGGAGAGGCCCCCTTTAGATCAAAAAGTTGAATGTTCAACCGTTTCGGTATTGTAGGGACAGTTGTTTCAATTACTATATAAATCGCTCAATATATCCCGTATATTTCCAATCAATAATAGTGTTTAATGAATGGAGAGGTGTTTGAGACCTTTTTCAAGTATAGGACAAATCGGTTTTATTTATAAAAGGAGGATTGTATGACACGATTGTGGATGCGGACAGTCTGCTTGTGGCTGGTCATTATTATACTTATTGGAGGATGTCAGAACGTGAATAGCCCGAAAGAACAGGAATTATTATCTCAGGCGGAGTCCAAAGCCATTCAATTTTTTAAAGATACGTATCAGTTGGATGTCGAGATGACGGAGTCGAAGAAAATGGATGCGTCCATCATGCCGCATGTTTTGATGAAGGGGCATGTGATTGGACAGGAGGAGCAAAGATTTAACATTTCCTATGACTATGAAGAAGACAAACTGACGAATTATGTGATGAGTGCTAAGCTGGAGCAGGTGATTCGGGACTTGGGGTATGATCCTTTTGCCGAGACGGGTGCAGAGTGAAAAGGATTTAAGGCTTGGCAACACACGATAATACCCAAGATAGAAATACGCTTGGTCTCTAAATACTGCACAGGAGGAATCATGTATTGAGTCCACAAAGTAACCGTATTACTGATGAAACTTATCATAAAATGTCCCAATTAGCCTATGACGACTTGTTTGGGCTTAATTCTATTCTCTCCCTTACTTTTCCCCATCTGATCTTCAAGCTCCATCCCGTGCATCATGTTCACTATGCTAAAAATTTATTAATTCATCTCTAACACGGGAGGTCATCTATATAATCAAGCGGTTATTTCTCCTTGTAAATCTGTACTTCTTGACGGGATATTGGTCTCCCCGTATAGCCCTGCTTCCAAAGTGATCATGTAAGCGTCCAGTCGTTCATGCTGGAAGGTACCGTTTTCGTCAATATGTCGGTCTCCATGTTCTTCGTAAACTTCCCCTATACTTATTCTCTCCCATCCACTCCACTTATGGCTCCTGTACAATACCTATTAGGCAAGACTCATGCTTGCGTCTATGTGCGGAAAGGGGTGACGTTGTTGAATACGATTCATATTCACAATGGTGTACAGATGAGAGGGCTGGTTACTAAAGCCGAAGTGTAAGTCCTCTTAGGCTGTAGTGGGAGGAAAAAGAGTAGATGATGAAGTTAACAACGATGGTTCGCGGATTAACGGCAGACAAGGTAGCCCACGAACTCATCCGCAACTGGGAGTTTGACGAGGGCACATTGAAGTTCTGGCGGGCAAGCTCCAACTTTGTGTATGTGTTTAACCATAGCGGAGATCGATATTTTCTTAGGTTTAATGATGAAGAGGAGAGCAAGATCGAGCAGATAAACGCCGAGCTGGAATTTATGCGGTATCTGGTTAAGAACGGCTATCCTTCTGTCACGCCGGTTTCCTCTGTGAACGGGAATTGGATCGAAACGATTCAGGCACCCGAGGGACATTACCACGGCGTTGTGTTTTCCGCTGCTGCAGGGATTGCATTAGATGGCAATCTCACGACCACCCAGTTCAAGGACTGGGGGAAATCGCTCGCAAGGCTGCATACGCTATCCAGCCAATACGAACCCGGAACTGTAAGACGCCGAAGCGCAGAGGACATATTGCGCATGATCGATCAGGTTCTGCAGCGGCATCCCGAGGAGCAGGATGCTGTTGAGGAGCTTCACCGGGTTAGTCTCTGGCTGCAGTTCATGCCATCGTCGAGACAGACGTATGGCTTAATCCATTATGATTTTCAGTTGGATAATGTCTTTTATGAAGCGAAGGAGCGTTCTTTCCACGTTATCGATTTTGACGATGCAATGTACCACTGGTTTGCGATGGATATCGTGACGGCTCTTGCGGATACCGAGTCGGAGGAAGAGAAACGGGCTTTCCTGAGAGGGTATCGTTCCATCCGAAGTTTGGATAACGAGCTGGAGACGGAGTTTGCAAGATTTCGCCGATTCGAGCGGCTGTACGGATTTGCCAGAGTGCTGCGTTCCCTGGAGGACAGCGATTTGACGGATGTTCCCCCTTGGTATGAGGGGCTTCGAATGAAGCTGTTGCGCATCTGCGAGAATGATAGGCAGGGGTTCAGGGAGCCGTGGTAAGGGCCCGATCATAGTGAAGGAACCAGTCGCTTTAGGATAATCGAGCCAGACAACCATATCGCTTACGCAGGTCAATGACTGCAAAGGTTGCCAGTCATTGAGGTCAAGCGTTGCAGGCATATAACAAAAGGGTTAGGCAGAGGGCATGAACACCCGATCTGCCTAACCCTTTTTTCTTTAACATCAACCATACAAATAGGACTTCACGTCCTGCCCGATGTAGGCTCTCCATATGATCAGATTGTAAGGATCGTCCCAGTCGATCTGCTGCGGCTCTTCAAACATGCGGTGCAGGCGGTTGTTGTTGAAGATGATGGAGCCGCATTGATCAAAAGCCACCCCGTCTACCCACAGCATCCTGTCGTCGGACAGCAGCTTGTTGAACGAGCGCGTGTACGGTGAATAGTAACCGATCCCCTTGCCTTCGAGCATGGTGTAGAATATATGGCCTTGATTGTCGGCATGCATGCCGTCGGTTGTCGTTCCTTTGCTGCCCAGGGTCTGAACGGAATTCCGGATGATTGAATCGGGAATATTGAAATTCCGCAGCAGTCCTGTATCGATAGCGTACAGATTGCGCCCCGTTACCTGGCAGTAGAATAGAGTTCCGCGATCCGCGGATAATGCTATGCCATCGGCGCCGATCCGGATCGGCTTGTCGCGGTATACCGGCTCGGTATCAATTTCAAACCGGAATCGGGGCACGTCCTGCGTACTGTAATGACTGTCGAGCACACGCCGAAATTTCTTCGTTCTCATATTGTAGACGATAATTCCGCCATACAGCGGATGGTCCGGCCAGCCAGAGCCCGAATCGGTGATATAGGCATAGCCGTTTCGGTTATCCACCACGATGTCGTTCAGGAACGATGTTCGGGGAGGGGCAATATCATCCGGAATGACAATGGAATCGAGCAGGCGGTTAGCGTTCAGATCCCAGATGACCAGTTTTTGCGAGCCTTCGGGCGAAGTATCGTATGCGATTTTTCCTTGATCCAGAATCCACATCCGATGATGCTCATCAATTTCGTAGCCAAGGACGGATTGCAGCTTTCGCACATCCCCTGGTGTATTCCACTCCCAGCTTGGAAAAGCCTCCAGTACGGGCTTGCCGTTCACCATCACAATGGTGTTCAACGTAGCGGGAATCCCTTCCGCCCAGCGCGGAACCGATACATAGAAGCGTCCCTTTAGGTCCACTTTGACGCCTGCGGGCATGCAGTGCTTCCAATACTGATGCTCCTCGAATCGCTGCTTCATCGCAGCATTCGGGAAGTTCCAGTCCAGGCGGTTCCAATGGAAGAGGATCTGGTACGGACTTGTATAGCTATGGGCTTGCTTATCATGAAGGGCGGCAGGCTGCGGCCACTGGTCCTCCATGGAATGATACGGTATACGCATATTTGTAAGACCTCCCGATAACATGCTCGGTTCATCCATTACGGCAGCGGTAATTCATTCTTCGCGCTGATTCCTCTGAGTTAGTTATATGCCCAGAGGGATGGATTGGCACCGAAAATATTTACGAAGAGGTCTTTTTTCAGAGTACCCGTTACACTTGCATAACCTTAATCAGATTCGTGTTACCGGATTGACCGATCGGCACGCCTGCAGACAATACGATAATGTCGCCTTTTTCGATGTAACCTGTCTTGATGGCATTGCGAGTAGCGGATTCGAACATTTCGTCCGTCGTTGTGACCTTGTCGCCTTTTACCGGAATGACGCCGGAGAGCAAGCAGATTTTGGCCAGCACTTCTTCATGCTGTGTAACCGCGATAATCGGTGCTTCTGGCCGATATTTCGAAATCATCCGCGCCGTAAATCCGCTCTCCGTTGACGTAATGATAGCTTTGGCATTCAGCACGAGGGAGGAGCTAACCGCACCCTGACTAATAACCTCGGTAATATCGGCAACTTGCTGTCTGGATTTGAAAGCGAATTGGTCTTTATAATCGATCATCGTTTCGGCGCGGCGGGCAACTGCGGCCATCGTACGCACGGATTCTACCGGATATTTGCCCGCAGCGGATTCCCCCGAGAGCATGACAACGTCAGCTCCCTGGATCACAGCGTTAGCCACGTCGCTCACCTCGGAGCGGGTCGGGCGGGGATTGACCTGCATCGATTCCAGCATATGCGTTGCCACGATTACCGGTTTGCCGGCCAGGTTGCATTTATCGATCATTTCTTTTTGCATCATAGGCACTTCTTCGATCGGCACTTCGACGCCAAGGTCGCCGCGGGCAACCATGATGCCGTCGGAGGCTTCAATGATGTCGTCCAGGTTCTGCATGCCCTCTTCATTCTCGATCTTGGAGATGATCTGCACATGCTCTGCGCCGCGTTCCTTCAGAATGCTGCGGATTTCGCGGATATTATCGCCATGGCGCACGAAAGAAGCGGCAATGATCTCAATGTCGTTCTCGAGACCGAAGCCGATATGCATGACGTCACGCTCGGTGACCCCAGGAAGTGTCGTTTTGATTCCGGGGAGGTTGACACCTTTACGCGGTTTAAGCACGCCGCCGCTAATGATTTTACAGTGAATGTCCTTCCCATCAACACGGAGAACGTTCAGGTCTACGAGGCCATCATCAATCAAGATACGGTCGCCCGGTTTCACGACTAGATTCAGCTCGGCATAATTGACCGAGATGCGCTGGGCGTCTCCCAGAATTTCTTCGGTAGTCAGGATCAGTTCCTCACCTGGTTTGAGCGTGCAGGAAGCCTCTTTCAGCTTGCCGATCCGTACTTCGGGTCCTTTAATGTCCATCATGATGGGTACATACGTGTTTAATTCGGATGCGGCCTGGCGAACGTTCCGAATCCGGGTCACGTGATCCTCCGGCTCTCCATGTGCCATATTCAAGCGGGCAACGGTCATTCCCTCCTGAATCATGTTTTTCAACAGCTCAATGGAATCGCATGCGGGTCCCATCGTACAAATGATTTTGGTTTTTAGCATGGCTGTTTGTTCCTCCTTTGTATTTGCACTCTTCAGCTTTTTTGCAGCATTCGAGCTCATTCAAACTACCCTAATGATCACATTGTAGCCTGTCTTGTCGAATCATGATATGAACTATAGTACAATGGATGGATTATAGTATCGCAATGGAGGTGAGTTATGATCACTCCGGTAGAAGTAAAACAAATTAGCGGTGTCGATTGGTATGAAGAAGCTGACAATGAGAAGCGAGCATGGCGCTTAAGCCTTGTGACATATGGAAAATGTGTATATTGGGTGAATGGGGATAAGCAGATTATGGAGAAAGGGGAGTTGCTGCTTATTCCAGCCGATGTTCCGTATTATGGCAAAAGCATCCCTACCGTGACGCACACGCAAATCGCCGTTGAGTGGACAGACCAGCTATCGACGGGATTATCGGTGCTTGAACGAGAAGAAGCATTAAAACATAAACCCGGCTGTTATGAGTTGATCCGCGAACGGTTGAAGGTGATCCATCAGCAGTGGCAGGAACGCCCATCTTATTATGTCTTGATGATAGAAGCATTATTGACAGAAGTGTTGATTTATATCAGTCGTGAGCTGGACAATGGAGTCATTACGCCGGAGAAGCACTTGCATGTGGAACGGATGAAGTCTTATATTGAGCGGCATTACCGTGAGAAGATAACGAAAGAAGAGCTGGGCGATGCCATCGGCAAAACCCCCAATTACGCAGCGGTACTCTTTAAGAGTGTTACGGGGCAGACCATCAGCCAGTACGTGCACGCCCAGCGGATCAAACGGGCAGTGTATTTGTTAACGGAATCGCAGCTGACGGTACAGGAGATTGCCGTATTTCTCGGATATCAGGACCTCTCCTATTTCTATAGAATTTATAAACGAGTCACGGGCAGCGCTCCTTCGGATTTATTGCATGAGCGTCCACGAACGATCTAGGAAGTTTAACGCAAAAAAGAGGGCTGCGCCCTCTTTCTGGTACTTGCTACTTTATTGAGCAGCGTCATTTTCGAATAACTGCTTCACATACTGCCGCAGTTTCGTTTTATCTACGCCGAGCACTTGTGCCCGTCCGGCCTTCTCGTTTGTCAGCAGTGAGAACGGCGGAAGCTGCTGCTGGTCGATTTTATCCATATTCACATCAAAACCGAGAGCCATCAGCTTCAGCATTTCTTTGGGGCTTAGATCGGTTTCGATGTATGGCGCGATTGAATCCAGGATGCTGGGCAGCTTGAACAAAGAGCCTGTGGTCTGCATCTTTTTGGCGACTTCCGTCATAAGAATCCGTTGTCGTTCCGTACGGGCAAAATCGGATCTTGCATCGTGCCGGAACCGGACGTATTGCAGCGCCATCTTGCCGTCGAGGTGCTGCAGCCCTTGCTTTAAATCGATGTCGTACATATGCTTGTCCGCTTTGCTTGTGTAATACATATCTTTCTCAACTTCAATGTCGACTCCGCCAATGGCGTCGACCAGGGCTATGAATCCGACAAAATCGGTGTAAACATATTTATGTATGGGCATGTCCAACAAATCGCTGATGGTTTGTCTGGTCAGCTCGATTCCGCCGTAAGCAAATGCCGAATTCAACCGTCCTTTGCCATGGCCGGGGATGTCGACATAGGTATCTCGCAAAATCGAGAACAAATGGGCTCTTTTCGTGACAGGATCGATGGAGGCAACCAGCATGGTGTCGGATCTGCCGGCATCGTCTCCCCGGGAGTCTCCTCCAATCAGGAGAATATTAATGCGTTCTTTACCCTCCCACTTGGGTATCTCGATGATTTCCTCCGACGCGGCGCCCGAAGTATCCACCTGCTCCGCCGAATTCGAAGCGGTCGAAATTTGGTTTGAGAATTGTATAATAGCGTAGGTATAGTACGAGATAATCCCCAAGATTCCAACGGATAATAAGAGCATGGTGTATTTTAACCATTTCCTTTTCATAGTTCCTATAACATCCTTTCTGTTTTACTAACTGCATAATTGACCATTCTAGCAAAATAATGAACAAAAATCATATTTTCCCGGAAAAACGATTCGGCAAAGTCGATATATTCCGGTCGGATAAACGGGTTGACTCTCCTCCAAGGGGAGACCTTAGACTGGAAGTCGAAGGAGGGAACCAGCGTATGTTATACACGGTAAAAGAGGTTTCGGAGCTGTCCGGGGTGACCATCAAAGCACTGCATCATTATCATAAAATCGGCCTGCTCTTGCCTGCCGAGATCAGTGAAGCGGGTTATCGCTTGTACGGTACTGCCGAGCTGGAGCGATTGCAGCACATTTTGTTTTACAGGGAAATGGATTTTTCGTTGGATCAAATCAAGGCACTGATGGAGAAGGCCCCTGAGCGGCGGAAGATGCTGTTACAACAGGAGAAGCAGCTGATGGATCGCGCAGATCGATTGGATACGATTCTGAAAACCTTAAGAATATCCTTAACCAGTACGGAGGAGGGCAAGCGCATGGAGCCTCAGGAATTGTTCAAAGGTTTTGAGAGCGAAGAAGAATGGAAGGAAGCCTTAGCAGAGCAAAATGAGCATCTGAAAGGGCAGTATGATGTGGATTTGCTCGAGAGCGAACCCGTTGATGTTCCAAGCATGAACGAGCAGGCAAGGGAAGCGGCTGCCTTTATGGCAGGCATGGCAAATGCGTTGAAAACGGGGATTAAGTACGATGATGTGCGAGTACGGGATTCGATTCGGGATCATCTGCAGTTTATGAATGAGCAGGGCCACGCCTTTACGGCTGCGGATTTTGCGGGTCAAACGAAGTTTTTCCTGAATGATGACTTTCATCTCCGGATGCTGGAGGAGCAGCAAACGGGGCTGGCTTATTATCTGCATGCGGCTGCGGAGGCGTATGCGCATCTGACGTAAATAGGGTGATTAAGCCGCGCGGGTCGCGGCTTTTATCATTTTTAAGGGTGTTTAGAATTTATCGGAAGGGTTAAATACATGACATAGCAGCAACAAAAAAACAACTTAGGAGTGATGAACAGTGGCTAACAACAACGGTAACAAAATGAGCAGAGAAGAAGTGGGACGCAAGGGCGGCGAAGCAACGGCCAAGAATCACGACAAGGAGTTTTATCAAGAAATCGGCCGTAAAGGCGGAGAAGCCACATCAGAGTCCCATGATAAGGAATTCTATGAGGAAATCGGCCGCAAGGGCGGAGAATCCCGCGGCAATCAAAACAATAACGATTAAATGAAATCTACAATCATAAAAAAACAATCATAAAAAAATAGCAAGCTTTAAAAAGCAGCGGCGGATTCCGTTCAAAGGGAACCGCCGCTGCTTTATTTTTGAGCTAACCGTAACCGCCGAGCCCGGCGTTTGCCGGACGCTGTTAGGCATTGAATTCAAGTCCACCGAGCCGCCCACAGCTTCATTTCCTTGCAGATGACATGAAGGTCCATGCCTTTGGGTGTCAGCGTGTATTCCACTGTAACCGGAACGGTAGGGAATACTTCGCGTTCAAGCACGCCCTGTTCCTCCAGATGGCGAAGCGTCGTGGTCAGTGCCCGCGGACTGACATTCGGGATTTGCCGCTGCAGCTCGCCAAATCGTTTCGTGCCGCCAAAGAGCTCGCGGATGACGAGAAATGCCCATTTTCCGCCTAAGACCAGCAGCGTTTTTTCGATATTACATTCGATATGTTCGGGAGTTTTCGGTATGTAACTGCTCGATTTATTTCCCATAACGGTAGGCTCCTTCCGGTTTTCTATTAACTATACTCAAGTATATCAGCTATCCTTCTTATAATATAGTGAAGAACATTTCACTTCTTCTCTGAGAATAGGAACTACTTTAAAATAGCAAATGTAGCATTCAAGTAATTCTATTGAAGGAGGAGTTACCATGAAATACAGAAGATTAGGACGCACAGGTCTCAAGGTCAGTGAGATCAGCTTGGGAAGCTGGCTTACATACGGTGGTTATGTTGAACGCGAGAATGCGGTTAACGCAATTAAAACGGCTTATGATCTGGGCATTAACTTTTTTGATACGGCGAATGTATATGAGAAAGGTGCAGCCGAAGAGTTGGTTGGCGAAACCCTGAAAGCGTATCCGCGCGAGACTTACGTGCTGGCGACAAAGGCTTTTTGGCCTATGGGCGATGGCCCGAACGATCGCGGCTTGTCCCGCAAGCACATTATGGAGCAGGCACATGCCAGCTTGAAGCGGCTTGGCCATGATTACGTGGATATTTTCTACTGCCACCGTCATGATCCGGAAACGCCACTTGACGAGACGCTTCGCGCGATCGACGACCTTGTCCGCCAGGGCAAGGTCCTCTATGTCGGCGTCAGCGAGTGGCAGGCATCGCAAATAGCAGAAGCGTTGACGGTAGCGGATCGTTACCTGCTCGACCGCATCGTGGTCAATCAACCCATCTACAATATGTTTGAACGTTACATTGAGAAGGAAATCATTCCGCTGAGCGAGCGTTCCGGCATTGGGCAGGTCGTATTCTCTCCGCTGGCGCAAGGTCTGTTGACGGGCAAGTATACCTCAGCTTCCGATATTCCAGAAGGCAGCCGTGCCGCGAAGCTGGAATGGATGCGTAAAGGCATTACCGAGGAGAAAATCGCGAAGGTTCGCGAGCTGGAGAAGATTGCGGCAGAGCTTGAAGTATCCGTAGGCAATCTGGCGCTTGCCTGGATTCTGCGCCAGCCGAACGTATCCAGTGCGCTTGTCGGCGCAAGCCGTCCGGAGCAGGTTAGCGAGAACGCGAAGGCATCCGGCATTGAGCTCAGCGAAGAGGTTCAAACTCGCATTGAAGAGATTTTGAAATAGGGAAGTAAATCGACTAAGAACTAAGACGTTTATCGCATGGATCCTTGGGAATAAGAGAATCCGAGGACAGGTAGAAAGATGTATATAAGATGGCTTCTGACTCGGTTCAGGGGCCATCTTTTTTGCGTGTCTCTTTAGCTAATGAATCCCTCTATTAGAAGACATTTTCTCCTTGAATTATATCGTCTACCATTTATAATACTTTCTAGTAATGTTATACTACTCATTAGTATTATATTACTGAAATAGGACAAATGTATTAGGGGGAGAAGCAGCAATATGCAAAAACGAAGGCGAATAGCATCTACGAAATGGTTGAAGGTGATGTTGTCCATTCTAATAGGTTTAGAGGTTGTACTGGGTGTGCTCGCGTCTCCGAAGACGGTTAGGGCTAATCTTCTAGACGCTCAATATCTGGGCGAGATCCGTCTATTTCCTTACCAGAACGGTCCCGAAGGGTGGATATACTGTGCAGGGCAAGTGTTAACGATAAGTCTGGAAAATTCGGCTTTGTATACTCTATTGGGCAACAACTTTGGCGGAGATGGCAACAAGACGTTTGCATTGCCTGATTTACGGGAGGAAGAACCGGTGCCGGGCATGGGATACTATATCGCGGCTGAGGGATTATATCCGAGAGGCAGCAGTGGCTTGACCGACAATACGATGCTGGGGGAGCTTCGACTTTTTCCCTACAACATGGAGATGAATGATAACTGGGTGACGACTGATGGCACCGTTTTAAGTGATTCTGATCCTCTATACAGTGTGTACGGTACTACATTCGGCCAAGACAGTCAGGGTAGCTTTAAATTACCGCAGATTAACCCTGTGCAGCCCAACATCCGGTATTACGCCGCCAAGGCAGGGATACATCCAGGCAGCGCTGGTGAGGTGTATGCTGGCGAGATCCGCATTTTTCCTTTGGAAATCCCTGGGCTAGCATCCTATAAGGCGGATGGCAAGCTTGTAAATGTTGCAGAGAATAGGGCACTTTATGAGTTAATCGGCAACAAGTTTGGGGGAACTCCGAACCAAACCTTTGGAATTCCTGATCTGAGAGGCAAACCTTTGACGCAGTATTACGTATCCCATTACGGATACGTTCCAACCCTGCAGCAAGTTCAGCCTGTAACTGTTTCCGACCAATATACAACAGATGTTTCCACACCATTAACGGTACCATCCCCTGGGGTGATGAGTAATGATTCCAATGTTCTGACAGCCAAAATATTGAATCCGCCTGCTCATGGAAAGATCACATTTCATAAGAATGGCTCGTTTACTTATACACCGGATGTCGATTTTGTTGGTACAGATTCTTTTACATATATAGCGAGCAATCATAATAAGAGCAGTGGCACAGCCATCGTTAACATCAACGTTACGGAGATTGAGCCGACGATAAGCGGAGTAACCGATGGAGGGCTATATAATCACGAAGTGACGCCCGTTTATACCAATGGCACGGGAACGCTGGACGGGCAGCCTTTTGTCAGCGGCACGACCATCCGCAAAGATGGCCAGTATAAGCTGGTCGTCGAGTCGCCTCGCGGCAAAAAGATCAAGGCCGATTTTGAGATCGACCAAACCGCACCTCTGGTTACAGGCGTGGCAGATGGAGGCCAGTATGATCGGGAGCGGCAAATCTTCTTTAATGAAGGGAGCGCGACGCTCAATCAGCAAGCGTTCCAGAGCGGAGACAAGGTAAACACGGAAGGGGGATTTAACCTCGTCGTAACCGACCGTGCTGGGAATAAGACTCAGGTTCATTTCTCGATCTATTTCCCAAAAACCGTGACGTTCGACAGCAACGGGGGTTCGCCCGTGGTGGATGCGGTCGTCCCTTATGCTACGACCGTAACACAGCCCGTCGATCCAGTGAAACCCGGTTATGCCTTCGGGGGATGGTATATGGATCAATCCTTCCAGCTTCCATTTGATTTCGCGGCACCGATTCTGGCTAACCTGACGCTGTATGCCAAATGGATCGATGCGGATTCGCCTGTCGTGGTGGATCGGACGCCTGCGAATCTGGCTGATGAGGTGTCGATCGAAACGAAGCTTGAATTCAAGTTCAATGAACCCGTAACCGGAGTTAGTGGCAAGTACATATCGATTATGAGGGCGGAGGACCATCACAAGATCGAGTCGATCGAAGTGACAGACGGTTCTCATGTCAGGGTGGTCGATGAGAAGGTAGCGGTAAGTCTGTCTCAACGTCTGTCGTACTTTACGCGTTATTATGTAGAGATAGAGGAGGATGCATTTCAAGACGCTGCAGGCAACTTCTATGAAGGCATGAAGGGTCCTCAAGATTGGAGCTTTATAACGGAAAAAGAATCTGTTTCAGCGCCGCCTGCTCCTGCAAGCTTGAGTGCTAGAGCTGGAGATGGTGAAGTGACCTTGCAATGGTCTACCGTAACGGGGGCTACCTATTACGATATTTATTCCGGGACGGAATCCGGCGTATATGGAACAGCACCGATCGCAACGGTCACGGATACTACGTATTCAGCAGGTGATTTACTGAATGGAACGACGTATTATTTTGCGGTTAAAGCAGGAAATGATGGGGGCTCCAGCGCATTTTCAGAAGAAGTGAGCGCAAGGCCGGCCGGTGCTGAGATTCCCGTTCCGAGCGATGCGGATTTAAGCGGATTAGCATTATCGCATGGAACGCTCGCTCCGGCATTCAACCCTGCTGTCACAAGCTACATTAGCCAGGTTGGAAACCGTATAACGGAGATCAGCATAACGCCGAGCGTTTCCGATCCTCAGGCAAAGGTGACGATGAACGGCAAGGCCGTATCGGCCGGGCAGCCGTCAGATCCGGTCAGCCTAGCAGTAGGAAGTAACAGCATTCATCTCGTGGTTACGGCTCAGAATGGAACGACAAAGACATACACGGTGGACGTGAACAGAGAGGCAGCCGCTTCCCCTGAGCCTGAACCTGGGAATCCACCCCATCCTGGTACGCCAGGCGGTGGATCTGACTCTCCTGGAGGTCAAGGACCAAGCGGTGGTGAGGGTTCCCAAGCAAGTCAAGGGTCAGGTTCGGGGCAGAGCTCCACAGAGAGCAGCCGCGTAACGTCGTTTATAAATGATGTATTACAGAACGGCATGATATCATCAACGTTAACGAAAGAGAAGAATGGGCAGGCCGTGTTGACTGTCAAGGTGAACGGAGATAGACTGCAATCACTGCTGATCAAAGAGAAGAACCGTCGACCGATTGTGCGTCTTCACGCCACGGACGATCTCGATCAAGCCGTGCTGGTCCTGGACAACCAGTCCGCAAAAGCGCTTGAAGGAAGCAGCGCGATGATCGAATTCGAGACCTCGGCAGGCAGCGCCCGTATTCCAGCTCAGGCTATTTCAGGACAGCTCGGCAAAGCTGCGGCAACAAAAGAAGGAACACTTCATCTTGTACTTACCAAAAGCGAAATAGCGCTCAGCGCAAAGCTGAAGCAAACCGGGAATGCGAATGATCTTGGTACAACTTATGGCTTCATTGATGTTAGGATTATAGCCTATGATCAAGGGAAGCCGTTGGGCGGAGATTCCTATTCTGCTTACGTGGTGCTCGAGATTCCCCTTCAAGAAGAATCCGCCGCGAAAGTCGTGACAACCGCCGTGTTTTTGGACGAAAAAGGAAACGTCCATCACGCGCCAACCCGGTTGGCAACACGTGAAGGCAAAACGTACGCTATCATCCAAGGTTTGAATAATGGTACGTATGCCTTGGTCAGCCATACCGAAGGATTACCGGATATGACAGGCCATTGGGCCGAGGCAGCGGTGAACGAGATGGCCTCACGCCTCATTGTAAGCGGCAGAGATGCTGCCGGGTTCCATCCGGATGCACCAGTCACCCGTGCGGAATTCGTCTCCATGATGGTTCGCTCACTCGGTTTAACAGAGCAGGGAAGCACCAGCACATTTCAAGACGTAACTTCCCGGGACTGGTACTTGGGGGCCGTATCGGCGGCAAGCAAGAGTGGACTTATTCACGGCTATGCCGACGGCACCTTCTTGCCGGATAACCTGATATCGAGGCAGGAGGCTGCGGTCATTTTCGCAAGAGCCCAAAAAATCGCAGGGGTTGCCCCGATATCCGGCAGCTTGGATTCGGATGCTGCGCTAGATTCCTTCCAAGACGGTGCCGAATGGGCAAGTTGGGCGAAGGCGGCTGCAGCGGATGTGGTCGGAAGTGGAATCATGAGCGGTTATGATGGCAAGCTGAGGCCGCACAGTAATATGACCCGGGCGGAAACGGCAATCATGCTTCTGCGGATGCTTTCCGCATCGGGGATGATTGGAAATGTGCCTGCTAAATAATGGCTTGTCGAATATAGAAAAAAAGAGCTGCGCCAAAAGGAATTCATTCCTGGCGCAGCTCTTCTATTTGAAATAACGCTATTTACCCCAGCCGGTAAGTGGCGAAGGGCTTGGAATAAACAAAGTCGTCGCTGATTTCATCCAGGCTGGAACCCAGTGCTTCATCGATCTCAATATCCAGGCTCTTCAGGTTATCATCCAGCTGCTCGGTTTTCGTAGCTCCGACAATGACAGTGGAGACGGCAGGACGATTCATCAGCCAGGCTAAGGACAGGGCACTCGGGGAATGACCATGCTCTGCAGCCAACTGGCTGACCTGCTGTGCGAGCTTCAGATTGCGATCTTCCAGGAAGCGGTTGAAGTTAGGGTCCGTTTCCGCACGGGAGCCGGAGGGCGTGCTTGCGCCTTGACCGTATTTGCCGGTGAGAATGCCGCCGGCAAGCGGGAAATACGGGATGATGCCAACGCCCTGATCGAGGCAGAGGGGAACAAGCTCCAGCTCCGGCGTACGGTCGGCCAGGGAATAACTCGTTTGGGTGGATACATACCGGGCGTATCCGCGCTGCTCGCTGATCCCAAGCGCCTTCATGATTTCCCAGGCGGCATAGTTGGAAGCGCCGATATATCGTACCTTGCCCGACGACACCATGTCATCCAGCGTGCGCAAGGTTTCCTCAAGGGGCGTATTCGGGTCAAACGTATGGATCTGATACAGGTCCACATAGTCGGTTTTCAGCCGCTTTAAGCTGTTCTCCAGCTCTTGCTGCAGATGATAGCGGGAGGAACCGCGTTCGTTCGGCCCTTGGCCGTTCACGAGTCCGGCTTTCGTGGCTAATACGACGTTATGGCGTTTGCCGGCAAGCGCCTCCCCGATGATGCGCTCGGATTCCGAGCCTGCATAAATATTCGCGGTATCGATGAAATTGATGCCATGGTCCAGTGCATGGTCTATGATGCGGGTGGATGTCTCTTGATCGGCTCTTTTGCCAAAAGCGTTCGTGCCAAGACCGAGCTCCGAAACTTTCAGTCCGCTGTTGCCAAGACGGCGGTAGTTCATCTTGATCCACTCCTTTATGTATAGATTTCCTATAGTATAAACATGATCCCGCAATCGCCTTTACTATATTATATCCTCTAGTCTAATCGATGAAGCGGTTTGTGGACAAATGCTAAAGGTTGTGCAAAATGCCTTAGGACTCCTTGCGATAGGCTGAATATTACGATAGGATAGTTACGAACCATTTGGAAGGGGGATTGTCTTATGAATGAAGCGATTTTTAATCAATTGGATTTTGCCAGAGGAGCGACCTTAAAGTCGGTAGAACATGTAACGGAGCAAGAGGCCGATATCATCCCGGAAGGATTTGCGAATAGCATTCGCTGGAACCTGGGCCATATCTACACCGTGCATGAGCAGTTTGCTTTTGCAACGGCGGGCGAGCAGCCCCGTATTCCGGAAGGATTCGAGGCATGGTTTGCAACCGGAACCAAGCCGGCCGATTGGACGTCGAAGCCGCCTGCGCTCTCCGAGCTAGTAGAGCTTTTGCAGGAGCAAACGACCCGGATCCGTGAAACCTTCTCGAATCGCCTCGACCAGGATTCGGCTCATCCGCTGACCATCGGTCCCGTGACGTTCCAAACCGTTGGCGAGTTTCTTACGTTCAGCATGTATCACGAAGGTATGCACACGCAGGTGATCAAGTCTTATAAGAAATTGATAAAGTAAGATGAAAACGAAGCGATAGAAGGGTGCCCCCGCGCATCCCTTCTATCGCTTTTGTTTGTCGCTGCGGTGATCGATCCTTATAATGGAATCAACACAGATGGGATCATCGATGGGAGGATATGATAGTTATGGCGATTGAAATCGAACGCAAATACCTTTTGGAGGTTTATCCGGAAGACTTGATATCGGAAGGAACCATCGTGGTCGAGAAGGAGCAGTTCATCGAGCAGACGTATTTGGCGCTGGATGGGGATCAGGAGCTTCGGGTCCGTAAAATAACGGATCTGAAATCGGGTCAGGTTGAATTCACTCATACGTTCAAAAAAGGATGGGGAATTGCCAGGGAGGAAATAGAGTTCGCCATTTCCGAAGGACTCTATGACCAAGTGGTGAAGGCGCATGGCGCGATTCCGCTGACCAAGAGACGGGTGACCGCCCGCTTAGGGGACACGATCATCGAAATCGACGATTATGCGCAGATTCACTTGCTGGTGCTGGAGGTAGAGTTTCCTTCCATTGAAGCCGCAGACGGCTTTGTGCCGCCGGCGTGGTTTGGACAAGATATCAGCACGGAGAAACAATACAGCAACAAGAAAGTATGGCGGGACCTGCAGCAGCAAGCTGGCAGGGAATCGTAACGGCGTTAGTCACGAAATGGTTAGCTAAAACATAGGAAACATATGCAGCTAGCACGTGGATACTACGCGTTCTCATATGGTTGCAAAAAGGCTCTTGCGAGCGGTCATATCGGACCGCCCGCGAAGAGCCTTTTTTATAGCATTCAACCCAAAATTCTGTCGTAAGGCGAACTGTAATGGTCCATTGAAGAGTGTTTTGAGAAGTATTCGACTTTTTTAGACAAAAGTATTGAAAACGTTTTATTATTATAATATAATATTATCATGATAATTAATTATTATATCGTAAGGGATGATATCCATAACAAATGATGGCTTATCCAAAATAAATAATGGCGTAACAGAGAAGGGAGAAGCTCTTCATGAATGAAAATCAGCAGCTGCTTGAAAGCTATTTTCCGATTGCCTCTTTTATCGCGGCGATCATCGGACCTCAATGCGAGGTGGTTGTGCACGATATCAGCGATCCGGAACGCTCCATCATTTTTATCGAGAATGGCCATATTAGTGGACGCCGGGTCGGCGATGCATCCACAGACCTCGTATTGAAAATTTTGAAGGCGGAGGCCTACAGAGAAGAGCAGTTCATCGCGAACTACAAAGCTTCCAGCGCCCGTGGTCAGACTTTTCGATCTTCGACGTATTTTATTAAAAACGGCAGCGGCGAGCTGGTCGGTCTGATGTGCCTAAACATCGACATTACGCATATGGAGGTTGCGGCCGACTGGATCAATAGCATTTTGCAGGGAGGATCGCTGACGCCGCCAGCAGCTCTTGATGCATCCAAGGAGGAGAAACCGTCCACCGAATATCTGCAGGGGAACGTGGACGATTTGCTGCAGCATATCGTCCAGACCGTCCTTAGCAAAATCAGCATTCCGGCGGACCGTTTATCTTCTAACGAGAAGATCGAGATTGTGAAGGAATTGAATGAGCAGGGGGTATTTCTGCTGAAGGGCGGAGTATCCAAGGTTGCCGCGGCTTTATCCATATCGGAGCCTACCGTGTATCGCTATTTGCAGAAGCTGAAATAAGCGGCTGTCAACCGAATAATAATGCATTGCATCCTGAGACAATGGAAGGTGACATCATGACATTTAATTTCGACAAGGTGGTCAGCCGGTTTGGCACGAACAGTGCGAAATGGGACGGGATGGCGCAGAGCATGGGGAGCGACATGATCGCTCTCTCCGTGGCGGACATGGATCTGCCGGCACCGCCTATGGTGGTGGATAAGGTCGCGGAGGCCGCACGTCACGGTATTTACGGATATACCGATCCGTTTCCGCCTTACTTCGAAGCTGTCCGCACTTGGCTTGATAAAGCCTATGACTGGCAGGTCGAGCCCGAATGGATCGTATTTTGTCCGCGCATTGTGCAAGCCGTTTCGGTCATTATACAGAAGTTTACGGAGACCGGAGATAGGATTCTTGTCCATACACCTGTTTATCAGCCTATTGCGAAAGCGGTTACGTTAAACGATCGGGTATTGGTTGAAAGTCCGCTTAAGCTAGCGGACGGGCGATACGAGATCGATTTTGAAGATATGGAGCGGCGGATGCGGGAAGGGGTTAAAGTGGTCCTGCTCATATCACCGCACAATCCGGTTGGCCGCGTATGGACGAAGGATGAGCTTGAACAGATGGCGGAGCTTTGCATCCAGTATGACGCACTGATTGTGTCCGATGATATCCATGCTGATTTCATTCATGAGGGACACGAGCATACCGTCATTGCGAAGCTGTCCGAAGAGGTTGCGAATCGTTCCATTATCTGTACGTCACCGGGCAAAACCTTTAACCTGGCAAGTCTCGAAATCGCTAATACCATCATTCCCAATGATGAGCTGCGAGGGCAGTTTAAGCACGGTCTGCTGCAGGCCGGAATTCATAATCCTAGTTTCTTCTCCGTGCCTGCGCTGGAAGTCGCATACACAGCATGTGATGAATGGTTAACGGAACTTCGTGCTTATATCAAAGATAACATGGCTTATGCCCAAACATTCATAGCTGATCATATGCCAGAGCTGGCCGTGATCGAACCTGAAGGGACATATTTGCTGTGGATTGACTGTACGGCCGTGAGCTGCCATGAAAAGGATTTGGTGGAGTGGATTCAGGAGAAGGCGCGTGTCAGCGTTAGCTTCGGTTCTTCTTTCGGTCCTGGCGGTGAAGGCTTCATCAGGGTCAACATCGCCACGCCGCGTCATATATTACAGGAAGGCCTGGAGCGGCTTGCCGCGGCTTATCCGCTACAGCGTTAACAACCAAAGTTTAAGAGATCAGAAGGAATAAACTTCAAAGGCTTACCATCCTTATCTCGCAAGAAAAACTTCCGCTATATGCGGTCTGTCTTCTGAGAAGGTACATCGATAGACATTTTCTTATTTACATCCAGGGGGAATCCATGATGGCTAAACCAAAAGAGGAACGAATGATAAAGCAGCCGACCATGTTTCTGGCGTTGCTTCCGATTTTTACGATGGTGATTTTGCTGTGCCTTGGTTACGTATTATTTGAGCTGCCGCCCGAACCGCTGATTATTGCATCCGCCATTGTCGCAGGCCTGATCGCGATTAAGCTGGGTTACAGCTACAACGATATTTTGGAATCCATTTCGCAAAAAATTGCGAAAACCATGCCCGCCATCCTCATCTTGATTGTGGTCGGATTTATGATCGGCGCGTGGATGGTCGGTGGAACTATTCCTATGATGATCTACTACGGCCTGAGAATCATTGATCCGCAATTTTTGTTGATCACCGCTTTTCTGGTTACATCTGTAGTATCCGTATGTACGGGAACCTCCTGGGGATCTGCCGGGACCATCGGGGTTGCCTTCATGGGGGTCGGCGCTGGAATGGATGCCAATCTTGCCGCGGTGGCGGGTGCAGTTGTAGCGGGTGCTTACTTCGGGGACAAGCTTTCGCCGCTTTCGGATACAACCAATATTGCTGCCTTGTCCACTGGCGTTAATCTGTACGAACATATCGGCCATTTGCTGTATACGACGCTGCCGTCCTTTTTCGTGGCGGGGATCGTTTATGTGGTCACAGGACTGAACACACATGTATCCAGCGTTGGGGTTCCTGAGAAGGTCACCGAGATCATGAACACGATGACAACGATATACGATTGGAATTTGCTCTTGATCCTGCCGGTATTAATCGTCCTGTACGGCTCGATCACCAAGAAACCGACGATTCCTGTCATGCTGCTGTCATCCATTGTGGCCATGGCGAACGGCATGATATTTCATGGCTTCACTTTGCATGACGTTGTGACTTCGGTTGTAAGCGGATTCGATATCGCGATGGTTCATGTTAGCGGCTTTGATCCCAATACCGTCATTGCTGATATTCCGCGTCTCATTAACCGGGGAGGCATGAGCTCCATGATGGGGACACTGCTCATCTGTTTCAGTGCGATCACGTTTGCCGGCACGATATCGCTGACCAAATCGCTGGAGTTGATTGTGGACAAGCTCTTGAAGCATGTGCGTTCCACCGGCTCGCTGATCCTGGCTACGATTGCAACAGGGTTGACCATGATCGGCGTAACCAGCAACGGACAGGTCTCCATCCTGATGCCGGGCGAGATGCTCCGTGAGGCTTACATCCGGCGCGGTCTCCATCCGAAGAACCTGGGGCGGACGGTGGAGGATTCCGCGGCCATTACCGAACCGATTCTGCCATGGACGGCAGCAGGTGCCTATATGGCCGGTACACTGGGCGTAGCGACATTATCTTATTTACCTTGGGCAGTATTGTGCTGGACAGGCATTATCTTCGCAACGATCTGGGGTTTTACCGGGTTCGGCATCGCTAAGCTTACGCCCGAGCAGCAGGAGGAAATGTTGAAGGAATACGACAATCCGCATAAAGGAAGTCAGAACAAGCCTCATGCGGATGATGCAGGTGCTGCATCTGTCCATTAATGCAGGATGAATATTTCTTGGATCAAGGCAAGAAATCATCAATATAAATGCGTGAACGTATGCGCTAAAGAGGAGAGAACACCATGACACAACAAGAGAGAAAAACCATCGCAACTCAGCAGGCACCCGGAGCCATAGGCCCTTATTCGCAAGCGGTGCAATACGGAAATCTTCTGTTTACATCCGGTCAGCTTGGGATGGATGCGTCGGGGCAATTCGCCCCGACGGTAGAAGAGCAGGCGAATCGCTCACTGCTTAACGTGAAGGCGATTCTGGAAGCAGCCGGTTTTGGTATGGAGGATATCGTCAAGACTACGGTTTTTTTAAAGGATATGAATGATTTCCAAGCCGTCAACGAGGTATATGCTTCTTTCTTTTCAGAGCCATATCCGGCACGGAGCGCCGTGGAGGTTGCCCGTTTGCCGAAGGATGGGCTGGTTGAGATTGAAGTGGTAGCTAGCAAGTCGTAACCCCATCGTCCTTCAATGTGCTGAATTAGGGATATGAACATCATTAGGTTTTAATAAAACTGCCGGGCACTAAACCCGGCAGTTTTTTGTGTGAAAAGGGGTTATCATTTTTATTTCATACGCCCATATTGCTTCCCGTAAGACAGCACCTTATGGTACAGGCTTTTGTCTTTCAAGTTTTTGAGCGGATAAACTTGGGGTCTGGTGTTGACCTCTAGAATCCAGGGCCTCCCCTTGGAATCGACTGCCACATCCAGGCCGAGTTCGTTAAATCCTTTGTAATGGCGGTCAAAGTTTTTACCTACCGCCACGCCAAGTCCTTTGAGCTCGGATTCCAGCTGTTGGGTGAAGGCCGAGGCGAAATTGGCGCCGCTCATCGTCTTGCGGAACGTGCCAATGGTGCCGCCTTGATTATAATTGGTGGCGACTTTGTTAGGGTTGCCGACTTTGGTGAACAGGGCGGTGCTGACCCAGGCTCCCTGCCTAGTCTTCTGGACCATTACCCGGATATCAAATGGCTTGCCATTGCTTTTGGCCAGACGAATTCCTTTTTGCAGCAGGTAGGGTCTGCTCCCGGCAAAGCGGTTCAGATCACGGTACAATTGAGATGAGCTGGTGTATGACGTTTTCTTGGTATTCAGCTGGCTTTGGTAGCCCCCGTCCGTTTTTCGGATTCGGATGATGTTATTGCCGCCTGAACCATCCGTAGGTTTGAAGAAAACCGTAGTGTAGTCCGCCAGCATAGCGTTCAGGTTTTTTTTACTAAACGGCAATGTGTGCGGTACGTATTGTCTGAAATAAGAATCTTCGTTTAACCATTTCGTTTTCTTCCATTTGCTTTTGATGGTGCTGCTTTTATATTTCATAGCTAAGAGGCTCACCCCTCTTTTTTGTTCAGCATATGCCAAAAAAGTAGAGCAAGCCTCCACGATGGCCTTGAACCAAGCTATGTGTTTGAAAACAATTTTTTATCGAAAAACAATAAGGTGATAAATAAAGCTGCCGCGACAAGCAGTATCGACGCCGGTATGATAAAGGCCAGCAGGGTTGCCGTATTCTGCATTTGATAATACATCAGCATGCCGAGCGGCATGATCCCGCCCCCGAGGATGCTCGTCCAGAAGTGCAGCGCGGCCGTCTTCTTCATACTAAGTTTTTCTCGAAACACGTAGTAGAACAGGCCATAGGCAAATAAGGTCAGCCAGCCTACCACCAGAATATGGGCGTGGCCTGCAACCATGTTGTAGTTACTTCTCCCTGCCATGTCCGCTCCGATCAAAGCACCGAAGAGTGTATAGATTGCCGCGATGCGCATCAGCCACTTACTATATTTTACCAATGGATATTCCCCCCCTTGCATCTTGAATCGGTCCCAATATACAAGAGTTATATGAACGGAGCGTGAACAAAATATAAACCGGAATTGAACAGGGAAACATCATCTAATATAATCAAATAGATCTGATCTAGAAGGAGAGAATTCCCAGGTGCGAAGCCCACTCATTGCTTACTGTCTTTCGAAGAAAGCTGCAACCGAGGATTATCCGTTCGGCCCGCTTCCGATCGTCATGAAAGTCGGGGGCAAAATGTTTGCCCTGATTACCATAACGGCAGGAGAGAAGGTTAGTCATATTTCCCTGAAATGCGATCCGGTGATTGCAGAGAATTTGCGCCAGCAGCATGACGCGGTGCAGCCCGGTTATCATCTCAACAAAAAACATTGGAATACCGTTACCGTGGATGGCTCCTTAACGGAAGCGGACCTCCAGGATATGATTGATCATTCCTATGATTTGGTGCTGAAGAGTTTACCGAAGGCTCAGCGCGTTGCGATCTCTCAGCGGCTGGTATGAAGCCTGCTGAAATAAATAATCGCCCTGTGGCACAGTGGAGGCAGATAAACAGCCACTTGCCAGAGGGCGATTATTAGATGGTACCATCAAACCTAGTTCAACCCATCCGCTGGGCGGTTTCGTATCAGAATGGTCTCATGCCCAAAGTATCCACTTTCTCTCCGGTAATATCAACGCCCATACGGCTTGTAATATCGCGATAGTGACCGGCGCGGCGCTGCACCGGGCTGCCCTCGGTTTCACCGAGGTTAGCTTCCAGGCCGTTCAAGACCATCACGGTCGTACCGAAGCCGGGATCGCCCAGCCCTCTGAACTTCTCAAGCGGGGAAGGCTTCCATCTGCCAACCATTACATCATGGGCAGAAGGCTTCGGGTCCTGCGGCGTCATCCAGAACAGGATGGCGGTCATGTATCCGATTTTGCCGTCAGCGGCAACGATCTCCGGATGGTCCAGCAGCACGCTTTTGTCTCCATAGATGATGGAACTGAACAGGCCGTAATTAAAGTTCCAGCTGAGCATGATCGGTCCCCGTCCATAATAGCGTTTGTCTGGTGTTCCGGGATACAGCACCGCGCTGGCAGGATCGACGAAAGCATCCTTGTTGACACCAGTCCGGCCGGCGATGTTCTCGTTCCAGAACAATCCCCAACGGAGCGGTCCTCCCGGAGCGGTAGCCCAGCCTCCGCCCGTTTCGTGGGACAGATTGGCGAGGAAGGCGGCCAGTTCACGCTTGCGGTCCTTCTTGAACCCTTCCTTCAGGAAAGTGCCGCCATCAATGATAACGGTTTCAATATCTTTGTTAAGGTTCTCAACCGAATGGAAGTCAGCTGAACGCACAACGAGTGTTTCAACGCGGGCGTCCTTGTCTAATCGGTAAATCTCCTGCGCGGAAGGGGTTCCTTGCCGCGTGTTGATCTTGATCTTCAGATTGGAGACCTCCGCGACCGCGTTGATGAGATTGTCGTATGAGAAATAGTCGGTCTGATCGGCTTTATAGTATTCTTTGCCATTGGCGATTTTAAACCATTCCGCCGAGCCTAGCCGGTAAGGGAACAACGCCTCGAAGTCTTCCTCCGAGAGCAGTGCTCTAACAGCGGCGATCGCCTTCTCCGGTGTGTAATCCGGATCGAGGCCATCCCAATTCTGGTCGATCTCCTTACGACTGATTAGCCGGTGCTCCCCGATCGCTAGGGAACCGCCTAGATTCTCCGTGATTTGTGCTGGAGCTGAGGTGCTGGATTTGGTGCTGGCTGCCGGATGAGCGGAAGATGCTTCGGGCTGGGGCGCTTCATCGGCTGCAAAGGCATGAAGCGGGGTCATGAGGAGCGCAGCGCCGAGGGCTGCAATCATACTTCGCTGGATCATTTTGCGGGATAACGGATATTTCCACACGGTCATACACATTCTCCTCTGTATCATTGGGATTGGAATACACTGCCATCATATATACGGTATGTTGTTTTGTACATAGTCAGGAAATCCCACGATTTAACGCGCAGTTGACATTGAAGGGGAACCTCTGGCGCGACCAAGCGGGGTAGATGTGACGATAGTCAGGGGATTTGCTGTGGAATCGCTAAAGATGCCGTCGAAGATCAAATACCGGCATTCGCAGTGTCCTCCAACTTGATGACTAGTTTTTTAATGTAAAAACATTATAATGTTATTATGTTTTGATTCTATCAATCTACTGATCTATGGAAAGAATGCTTCACTTCATAATGTTCTGTTCATTTGTGTAATTTCATACATATTAGAGATTCATCATCTTATAGACGAAGAAGGTTAACTGACATGAGTTTATTTGTTCGCGAAAAAGGGTTCTACAAAAGCTTTTTCTGGCTGACGCTTGTGATCGGGATGCAGAACCTGATATCGGTCGGCGTGAATTTGTCGGACAACGTCATGCTGGGAGGATACAGTGAATCGGCGCTATCGGGCGTTGCCCTCGCGAACCAGATCCAATTCCTGCTGCACATGCTGGTTATGGGCGTATGCGAAGGATTGGTCATCATGTCGTCCAGATTCTGGGGAGCGAAGGATTTAGGCTCCATCAAAAAAGCAGCAAGCATCGGCATGCGCATGGCCATTTTCCTCAGTATTGTGTTATGGATAGTCGTGTTCTTTTTCCCGCATGAGGTACTGTCCTTGTTTACGAAGGAAGAGAATGTTATAGCCGCAGGTGTGGAATATTTACGAATCATCTGTTTCTCTTATATCTTCTTTGCCGTCACCAGTTCCTTGCTGGCTTCACTGCGAAGCGTGGAAACGGTGAAAATCGGCTTTGTGGTATCGTTATCGACCCTGATTATCAACATCTGCCTGAACTATATCCTCATCTACGGGTATTTAGGTTTTCCTGAACTGGGTGTGACCGGATCGGCTATCGCTACCCTGACGGCTAGAATCATTGAATGTGTGATCGTCCTGGTGTACATTAAACGATTTGATCGCAAAATTTTGCTGAAGCTGCAGGATTTCCTGCAGTTCGATATGGATCTCTTCAAACAGTACATTCGCGTAGGCTCCCCGATTCTGCTGTCGAACACGATATGGGGACTTGCCATGGCGGCACAAACTGCCATTCTGGGGCATATGGGAGAATCGGCAATCGCGGCCAACAGTATTGCGACTACGATTTTCCAGATGGTGACAGTCATCGTTTACGCTTCGGCCAGCGCAACGGCTGTGCTGATTGGGAAGACCATCGGTGAAGGGTTGATGGACAAAATCATATCCTATGCCAAAACGCTGCAGATTCTGTATATCCTGCTCGGCTTGCTGACGGGCGCTGTGCTGTTTGTAATTAAGGATTTCGTCCTGGGCTTCTACTCCATATCCGATGAGGCGAAGACACTCGCGCTCCATTTCATGACAGTGTTGTCGATCACCGTAGTCGGAACGGCTTATCAGATGCCGGCATTAACGGGCATTGTGCGAAGCGGCGGAGACACCCGCTTTGTCCTTTACAACGATTTGATTTTTATGTGGCTGATCGTGCTGCCCTCCTCGGCATTATGCGCGTTCGTGTTCCATTTATCACCACTCGCCATATTCATTTGCTTGAAGTCCGATCAGATACTGAAGTGTTTTGTGGCGATCGTAAAGGTTAATCGATTCAAATGGATACGATCCTTCAGCTCATGATGGATGGACGGTTGTCTTAAGGTAAGAAATCCATAGAGTAAAAAAAGAACCTCAGGAACGCGTGTCCCGGGGTTCTTTTGTATGGTTACGTTCAATCCTCTAGCAGGTTTAATGACTGGGCTTTAACCAGAGCCTGCGTGCGGGTAGTCACGCCGAGCTTGCCATACAGCCTGGATAAATATACCCGGACTGTTCCTTCGGACAGGCCAAGTGCAGCGGCCATCTGTTTATTGGCGGCACCTTGCCGGATCAGATGCAGGAGATTCATTTCATTCCGATTCAGCTGTTCCGGGAGAACAGACGGGGATAGCTTGGCGGATGAAGGGTCCGCTTGGGGATAATCCGGAAAATGCTCCAACAGGATGCGTACATATTCAAGCAGCTGATGCTGCTCCGGCTGTAAGCCGCTTTCTTGTCCTTGGTGGTTTGCATACAGCTTCAGTAGCTGGTACATCTCCTCTCCTTCGTCCAGGAAGGAACGGACATAACCGTTCTGTGCTCCAATACGCAATGCGTCGCCAAGGAGATGAAGGGACTGCTTTCGTTGACCACGCTGGTATTCCAGCAGCGCTTGCAGGCCTGTGATCTCGATGATGCTGGATCGTTGCTGTTCGCGCTCGGCTTGGGGTTTTAACAGCTCCAGGAGGTGAAGCGCCTCGGCTTCCCTGCGCTGTTTGCCTAACAGGCGAACGAACGCCAGATATTCGGTTTCCCGGCTATAGGTTGGTCGGTCCTTGACGGAAATCGGGAGGCCGGCCGCTTCCTTGCGGGCTTCGGTTATACGCCCTTCCCGAATATAGAGCATACATCGTATAGCCTTTAATGGAGCAAGCCATGGGCTCGCTTTCCTGCCGAGGACAGCGGTCCATGCTTCATCCAGAGCATAATGGGCCAGATGAAACTTGCCCTCCGCAGCGTACAGCTTGGCTTCGGTTATATGAAGCGGCACGAACAAACCCATGGTTTCTTTGGCGGGGGGCGCATTTCGAATCTGTACCAGCAGTTGACGGCATTCGGTAAGCCGATTCCATTCATAATACCCCTCGCACAAGGATTGCTTTACATATAAATTCATGAGCGAATGCGCCCATCCATGGGATTCCAGCACGCCGGTAAACAGATGTGCGATCTTCTCCGTATCAGCGGAGAGAGCTCCCTTCATGCCAAGCGGTGTACGTCTTACGTAAGGCTCCTGACGGTTGTAATCGAATTGATAGTAGATCGGATTGTCGGGCATAGCGTTGTCGAGGATGCCTTCACTAAAAGCAAACCATTTGCCGAAGTCCCCGTTCAGAAAAACAAGATTGGAACGCACGAACAGGAGGCTGCTTCGGAGCTGCTCCCGTCGATCTGATGACGCGAGTGCGGCGCACGTTTCTTCAATCTGGGAGAGCATGCGCTCAGACCGCTCCAGATCCCCTGCCAGAACCATGATAAAGGCATGCGCTAATGACATTTCAAGTCTCATCGAGAATGGGGATGGGATGCGGTCAAACCATTCTAGCAAGGTAGCAATTTCCCCCCGTTCAAGCACGGTTTGCATATGCTGCTCCAGCAAGTTCACGGCCCCCTCAATGTCCTGCGCTGCGAACATATGGTCAATGGCCTCATCCATAGAACCGGCAGAAGCGTAATATTGCCCGGCAAGCCGATGACGCTTCGTATACTCCCCGTTATCTTCACGTAGCAGGAGGTCCAGCAGAAACTGCGAGAACAGATGATGATAGCGATAGCAGGTATGATGTTCATCCAGTGGAACCAGAAACAGATTCAGCTTCTGCAGCTCCTCCAGCATCGGGCGGCTGTCGCTGAGATCGGTTACAGCATCGCACACCTGTGGATGAAGCTCCGATAGGACTGCGGTCTGCAGCAGAAAAGTGAACACCTCGGAAGATAGCCTGCCTATCACCTCCTGGAACAGATATTTTGAGATCAGAAGTTGATTTCCCTTCATATCTTCGACGAATGGCTCCAGATCGCGGCCGTTTCGCAGGGAAAGCGAAGCAAGCTGGAGCCCGGTTATCCAGCCTTCCGTTCGATTAAGCAATGCATCCAGTTGCATCGGAGTTAGACGGGGCTGACTGCTATCTGATTCATGCCGGAAAAAGCGCTCGGTTTCATCAGAGGTGAATTCCAGCTGCTTCATTCCGATATGGTTGACCTCATGGTTAACCATCCCTTTCATCGTGGGGAATGGGAGCTCGGTTCGGGAGGAGATGAATAGATGAATAGGCTCAGGGAGGTAATCAATCAAGTAGGAAATCCCCGCGTGGATTGCATGATAGTGAATGCTATGCAGGTCCTCGAGAATGAGATTGAGGGGTTCATGCTCCTCGTATAATTCACTGATCAGCGTATCCAGAAAGCTTTCAATCGAGGCGCTTGGCAGCAGATGCGTATGGTTCATAAGCCGATCTCCTTGCAGTTCTGGAAGAACCGAAGCCAAGGCGGCTGTTACGTATCGCCAAAAGCGGACGGGATCGTTATCCCGTTCATCCAGCGACACCCAGGCGCATCGCTCGTTGGCTCCATGGGCCCACTGGGCCAGCAGCGTCGATTTGCCGTATCCGGCAGGGGCAATAATGGTAGTTAGTTGTCCATTGTGGCCTGCTGTCATCGCATGAATAAGCCGATCCCGGTGAATGAGATGCTTTTTTAACCCGGGAAGGCTTATTTTCATTTTCAGAATAGGTGAATCAGTCAGTAATTTCATAGATACCCTCGCTATATACGAACGTTATTTTTACGAAATTTGAGTCAAGATAACTAGATTATATGAAAAAAATGATGAAAAGTTAACGTTTGTCAATCGTTTCCCTTCCATTTATTTGATAGCATCCATAGTACCGCGGTCCCGACCGGGATTGTGGTTTATAAGCGCTGATGAAATGAGGGAGGAGATTTATGTTAAGGCGTTCAGGGAAAATCCTGCTATGTATAGCTTTGCTGTTGATGCAGATGGATTGGGTATTTGGATACCGGCAAGCCTTCGCAGCCACCGCGATTGCACCGAAGCTTGTGGCCGGTTATTATCATACCGTTTCGCTTGCAAGCAGCGGCGAAGTTTACTCATGGGGGTTTGGAGACAGGGGGCAGCTAGGTGCCGGCATCTGGAGTGCCCGGGTCACTCCCGTTATGGCGAAGGGTTTGAATCATGTCATTGACATTCATTCCGGCGTCCGCAGCTCGATGGCGCTCCGTCAGGACGGAACGGTATGGACGTGGGGGGCGAACGAGAACGGACAATTGGGAATTGGAACGACAACGAATGTGAACGCTCCCGTACAAGTTGCAGGTTTAAGCGGGATTAGGGCCATATCAGGCGGATTGGGCTATCACGGCATGGCGCTTTCCGAGAACGGCACCGTATGGACTTGGGGGAAAAACGACAACGGCGAGCTGGGCAATGGAACGACGATACAACAAAACACCCCGGTTCTCGTGACCGGTCTAAGCGATGTGAAGGCTATTGCGGCTGGAGGATATTACAGTCTTGCCTTGAAATCCGACGGTACCATATGGGCCTGGGGCGTGAACGGAGACGGGGAACTCGGCGATGGAACGAGGATGGATCGATACATGCCGGTACAGGTGGCGGGGCTGACAGACGTCGTTGCCATTGCCGCCGGAGGGTCTCATAGTTTGGCGGTTAAACAAGACGGCACCGTCTGGGCATGGGGAAAAAACACATACGGCATGCTTGGGGACGGCACGAGAACAAACCGAACGACACCGGTGCAGGTTAGAAACCTGGAGCACATTGTTGCGGTTGCAGGCGGAGGATACCACAGCCTAGCAGTAGACCAAGCAGGGAACGTATGGAGCTGGGGGGAAAATAGTCAGAAGCAGCTTGGCCTGCCGAATGCTTACAGCCTCATTCCAGCCCCTGTGCCGGGGATCAAGCATGTACGCGAAATTTCCGCCGGCGGCTTTCATAGCGTGGCGATGAAGAAGGATGGGACCGTCTGGGGATGGGGCTTGAATTCCGGAGGGCAAATCGGAGACGGAACGATAAACACGAGGGAAATACCTACCCTGTCGAAGGCCGTGCTGGATACCACGTCCCCGGATACAGGAAGTGGGGTCTTGAATCCGTACAGCATTACCGCGGACTCCGTTGAATTGGAGTGGCCTAAGGCCCGGGACAATATGACGGAGCAGCACGACCTGCAGTATCTTTTATATTCGTCTGGCAGCCCGAATATCGGGGACGTAAGTCAAATGGAGAGGTACGGAAAGCCGATCGGTAGCTACACGGCGGATCAAACCGCACTTGTGGTAAACGGACTGGCGGAAGGCACGGATTATTATTTTAATGTCATCGCCAAAGATGCCGTCGGCAGGAAAAGCGCATACCGCATGCTGAAAGTGACAACGAAATGGCCGCAAATCTACTCGTTAATCTATGATGGCAACGGAAATACGACGGGGAATGTTCCGGCAAGCAGTGGTTTGTTTGCCAGAGGCGACGAAACGGTTGTGGCGGGTAATACGGGCCAACTGGGCAAGTATGGGTATACCTTCGTCGGCTGGAATACGGAAGCCGATGGAAGCGGGATCGATTATCCGGCTGGAGGCAAGCTTATATTTGGTACGCAGGATGTCACGCTGTATGCCAAATGGAGTGCGAACCCGGCACCAACCGAACTTACGGCGGTATCGTATACGCCGGCTCATCAGTCTGTCGGCGTTGAAAGTGATGCGACCCTGCAGGTTGTCTTCAATGAAGACGTGACGGCTGTGTCCGGTAAATCGATTACGATTAGGCAAGCTTCGGATCAGCGTGTTGTGGAGACCATCGATGCCGCCGATGCAGGTAAGGTCTCGGTTCTCGGGAACGCGGTGACCCTAAACCCGTTGACTGCTTTCGACTATGGAAAGACCTATTATGTCGAGATCGAATCGGGGGCTTTTACCGGTAACCATTCGGGTACTTATTTTGCCGGAATTCAAGGCGGGGATACCTGGAGCTTTACGGTCAGGGAGCCTGCGGCCCCGGCGTATGATGCCACCTTGCAAGCATTGGCGCTGATCTCACCTGGAGCGGAAGTGGGTCTGAGCCCTGAATTCGATAGATATCATTATGATTACAAGGCACAGGTAGCCAATGAAACGGATCGCCTTACGGTGACTGCCCAGGTGTATGACGCTCGTGTGCAGGTAACGGTCAGCGTGTATGGGGAAGCCGGGGATTTGGAAGTGGGGCCGATCGATATTTTCTCCGGTCAGGAGAGCCCGGAACTCCCGGTTTCCGTCGGTAACCATATAATCGAGGTCGTTGTGACGGCGCCGGAAGGCCAGCACCTGAAATATAGAGTGATGGTGACAAGAGCGTCGTCAACCGGAGGCGGAGGTGTAACGCCTGAAGAACCGGGAGGAGGTTTATCTCCTGGAGGTACTGGCTCCGGCTCAGGATACGCAAATTCAGGTTCATCAGGCAGTGCCACGCCAGCAGAGAATAGAGTGAATGTCAGAGTTACGCTAAACGATGAATCTCAGGAAGGGATGGTTACAGGCTTGTTCCATGAGACAGATGGACGTACCGTCGTTTCGATGAAGCTGGATACGGCAAAGCTGGAAGCCCGTTTAAAGACCGTGGACTACAATCCGGTCATCGTCATTGCGCTTGCACAGCCTGCGGATCATGTCTACCTGGAAATAAGCGGTGCTGCAATTGACCTTCTTGATACTAAGCAGGGCGCCATTGAAATCCGATCCGTTCTCGGTACCTTCCATGTCCCTGCTGCCGTGATGGCATCATCGCGCTGGCAGAAGTCGGGAAGTTTGGATAAGTCGATAGCGGCGGATCAAATGTTGGTGACTCTGACGATGGCTGCCAGCGATGCAGCTAAGGCAAAGGCTGTACAGAAGGCGGCGCTGCAATCCGGCATAACCCTTATCGGTTTGCCTGTCGATTTTGAAATTACAGCTAAAGTTCAGGACATATCCCTGCAATTAGATCCGTTTCCACAGTATGTGGAGCAGCGGATTTCATGGTCACATGGAGTGTCAGGCCATATTACTACAGCTGCCCGGGTGGATGAGAATGGAGATTTCCATCATATTCCGACGCGAATAGAGATGAAGAAAGATGGAAGCAGCGAGGCCGTTCTGCATCGCCTCACCGCCGGAACCGTTGCTCTCATATCTCATCAAGCGAGCGTTGCCGATGTTTCGTTTCATTGGTCCAAGGATGCCGCGAACGATCTGGCTTCGCGATTGATCCTCGATGGAAACGGCCGAGTGAAGGAGCCCACAAACCCAGGTGCGAATCAGCCCGAGAGGACCCGTTTCGCTCCGGACGCTCATGTGAATCGTGCGGAGTTTGCTGCCATGATCGTCAGGGCACTCGGTTTGCACGAGGTGAAGGGAGAAGTTCCTGCTTTTCAGGATGTCAGCGCAGGCGACTGGTATAGCGGCGTCATTGCACAAGCCGTACAGTATGAGCTTCTTCAGGGGTATGAGGACGGCCGTTTTCGGCCAACTCAAGGGATTACGCGCCAAGAGGCCATAGTGGTTATGGGTAGAGTGATGAAACTGGCAGGTATAACAACTACAGTGAATGAGATGGAATCAACTGGTATCCTTTCATCTTTTCAAGACCTCCAAGAGCTGTCCGCTTGGGCCAAACCGGCTGCTGCCGCGCTTGTGCAGCAAGGAATAGTCCATGGAGCCGACGCAGGGCTTAAGCCGCTGCAGAAGCTGTCCCGCGGCGAGGCGGCCGTCATGCTGCAGCGGTTATTGAAGGCAGCAGAGCTGATCGATTGATTCAGCGGGATTAACTAGGTCGGATCTTAGAACATTTCATATATTTGCAGGGGATGCCTTTAGGCATCCCTTTCTGCGTGAATGAAAAGGAAAAGTAGCATATAAGCTGCCAACAATTTGAAATTAATGCGTTTTCATGCTGATCTCGGCAGAAAACGCTTGCTCAAATGTTGGCAATTTCCGAACATTATCGACATTTTGATAAGGTAATGTTCTGTGATATCGGCAGTTTTCCGCCAAATATTTGCTAAAAAACACATTAAACTACATAAAACGCTAAAATTTTTGTTTTGACATCTGCTTGTCTATACCATAGGATAATAGTATAAAAAGTGCTCACTTAGGAGGATAAGGTCAGGAAATGAAAAAGACATGGTCAATTCTATTAACACTCGTATTATCCGTTGGATTGCTTGCAGGTTGCGGCAATAGCGATAAGTCTACTGACACTGGTGCAGCTAATGGCGGTTCAGAAGGATCTCAAGATAAGAAACGCATTGCACTTGTTCTCCCTGAGAAGATCGGCGTGAATCCTTTCTTTGCATTGATGGACGAAGGATTGCAGAAGGCTGCTGCCGATTTCAATGTCGAAGTGAAAACGATTGAATCGACAGACCCGGCCTCGATTGAGCAAAACCTGCGTACGGCGGTTGCTGAAAAATATGATTTGATTATCACATCCACCTTCCAAATGGAAGATGCATTGAAGAAGGTTGCACCGGAGAATCCGGACGTGCCTTTTGCCATTATCGATACGGTAGTGGATTTGCCGAATGTCCGCAGCGTCGTATTCCGTGAACATGAAGCAGCTTACCTGCTTGGTGCAGCAGCTGGATTGGCTACGAAGACCAACAAGGTTGGCAACGTGGTTGCAGACGACATTCCGATTATGCATAAATATATGACCGGCTTTGCAGAAGGTGCAAAATCGGTAAACCCTAACGTTGAAATTTTCGTTAACTACGTCGGCGGTTTCACAGATCCGGCTAAAGCGAAGGAACTCGCACTCCTGCAGAACTCTAAAGGTGCCGATTTCGTTGCAGGCCTTTCCGCTGTTGGTGATTTGGGCGTATTCGAAGCCGCGAAAGAGAAAGGCTTCTATGCTTCAGGACAAGATACGGATAACACGGGCACGGATCCCGAGCACGTTGTGCTTGCTCAATTGAAAGGTACAGACGCTGTTGTCTACGAAACGGTTAAAGACTTTGCAGAAGACAAATACTCATTCGATATTCGTGATTATGGTCTGAAAGAAGGCGGCGTGGGTCTTACTTACGTAACCCATGAGAGCAAAACACCGCTTAACCCATTTATTGGACAAGACATCGTAGATCAGCTTAAGGTGATTTCCGACGATATTATCGCCGGAAAGATTAAAGTAACCAACGCATTGGAACAAAATTAGTTCTCACCTGGACCGGCTGCCCATGAGCAGTCGGTCTTTCATTCAGAAGCGAAAGGAAGGCATGACTCGATGCTACTCCAGATGGACAATATTACGAAAAAGTATGGCGAGTTTAGCGCAAACCGCGGCATTGATTTTTCGCTGCGTGCGGGTGAAGTTCATGCGATCGTCGGGGAGAATGGTGCAGGCAAAACAACGCTGATGCGGATATTGTACGGGATGGAGCAGCCAACCTCGGGTACGATTCGGCTGAATGGCAAGGAAGTTTCGTTTGCAAGCCCGGAGGGCGCGATTCAGGGCGGCATCGGTATGGTGCACCAGCACTTCATGCTGTTTCCTACGTTTACAATCGCTGAGAATATCGTGATCGGCAATGAACCGGGATCAGGTGCCAGGTTTGACCGCAAGCAAGCCGTGAAGATTGTTGAGGGGCTTTGTGATCAATACGGAATGAAGGTGGATCCCCGCGCAATCGTAAGCAGCAGCGCGCCTGGCGTGCAGCAGCGAGTTGAAATCTTGAAGGTGCTGTATCAGGGCGCCGAAATCATTATATTGGATGAGCCAACTGGCGTGCTGACGCCGCTCGAGGTGCAGGAGCTCCTGGATGCCATTAAACAGCTCTCCAAACAGGGAAAGAGCTTTATTCTGATAAGTCATAAATTGAACGAGGTTCTTGACGTGGCCGATCGCATCACGGTGCTCCGTGACGGTGCCGTCACGGGCGTGGTGGAGAAGGGAAATACCGATGCCCATCAGCTTTCCCGTCTCATGGTCGGCCGCGAACTGATAGAACTAGATCGCAAGCCGATCACGCCGGGTGAGAAGGTGCTGGAAGTATCAGACGTTTCGATCCGCGGAACGAAAGGAAAGCCGGTTCTGGACGAAGTGAATGTTGAAGTCCGTGCGGGCGAAGTTGTCGGGATTGCCGGTATTTCCGGCAACGGGCAGTCCGAGCTGCTTCAGGTAATTTCCGGTCTGGCTCAGCCGGACAGCGGCCGGATTGCCGTTTCGGGCAAGGACGTAACCGGCATGTCGACAAGGGAGATACGGGAGCACGGATTAGCCCATATTCCGGAGGATCGCTATGTATGGGGTGCTAATCGAACGGCAACCGTGATGGATACCGGGCTTATGGGGCACCACCGCCGCTTGCAGAAGGGCGGCTTCCTTAATCTGAAGGACATTCGTTCGTTAGTTTCCGGATGGGTTCAGAAGTTCTCGATCAAGACGGGCTCCCTGGAGACCAGCACGCAATATTTATCCGGCGGCAATCTGCAGAAGCTGATCGTCGCACGGGAACTGGAACAGGGAACCCCGTTCCTGATCGCTGCCGAACCGACGCGGGGCGTCGACATCGGAGCCATGGAGACGATCCACGGCGAGCTGCTTAAGCGGCGTGAAGAGGGGACGGGAATTCTGTTGGTATCCTCGGAATTAACAGAAATTTTGAAGCTGTCCGACCGGGTTCTGGTTATGTTTGAAGGCCGGATCGCGGGCGAGCTGTCGGCGAAGGAAGCGACAGAAGAGAAGTTGGGACTGCTGATGGCGGGAGGAGCCTTGTAATGAATAAATGGACAAAATTTACGCTTCCGCTGCTCCAGCCGATTGCCGCCATCATTGTTGGGCTGCTTGCCGGAGCCATCGCGATCATGATTGCCGGCGGCGATATCCTGCAGACTTACGCGGAGATGTGGAAGGGTGCCTTCGGCGGCATGTATTTCTTTACGAATACGCTGTCCCGGGCGACCCCGATTATTCTGATTGGTCTGGGCGCGGCGTTTGCATTCCGCGCAGGTTTCTTTAACCTTGGTGCCGAAGGTCAGATGGTGTTTGGCGCGCTTTCTGCCGCATTGGTCGGATTGTACATGCCGGGCCCGGGCTGGCTGGTGTGTATCGTTGCCATTCTTGCCGGTGTGATCGCAGGCGGATTATGGTCGGTGATGGCCGGATATTTTGATGCCCGGTTTCGGGTTAACCTGCTGATCTCCACGCTGCTGCTGAACTATGTGGCCGTGTTGTTTGCGGGTTATCTGGTCGCCTATCCGCTGAAGGACCGCTCGGGTTCAGCTGCGATGGCGCAATCTGAAATGCTCGATAACAGCGTCTGGCTGCCGAAGCTAATCTCCGGTATGCCGCTGCATGTAGGCTTTGTGCTCGCGGTGCTGGCCGCGTTGATTATATTTGTACTGTTGAAGCGCTCCGTGATCGGTTACGAGGTACGGATGCTTGGCGGCAATCCGCTGTTTGCCCTGTTTGGCGGCGTTAAGCGCGGACCGATGATGCTTGGCGCCATGTTCTTCAGCGGCGGCTTGGCCGGTCTTGGTGGCGCCGTTGAAATTCTGGGCTCTCAGTATCGCTATATTGATGGTGCATTATCTACGGCCGACTATGCCTGGACGGGCATTATGGCTGCATTGTTGGCAGGATCGCATCCGATCGGCACGCTGATTGCCTCGATCTTTTTGGCCGCGCTGCAGACAGGCGGTATGGGCGTGGAACGGAATACGGAAGTGCCGCTTGAGGTAGGAGCGATTATCCAAGCCGTGCTGATTCTGTTTATCTCCGCCCGATTCACTTACAGCTTCCTGAAGCGCAGAAAGGGGAACAAATCCGATGGAACAGCTGTTTGATCTTGCCTTAATCAACTCGGCCCTCCGGGTGCTCACTCCGATCTTGCTTGCGGCCCTCGGCGGTGCCCTGTGTTCGCGCGTCGGACTGTTCAACGTCGGTTTGGAAGGCTTTATGCTGCTTGGGGCTTTTTCCGCCGTGGTGGGGAACCACTTCTTCGGCAACGTCTTTTATGCGATTTTGTTCGCGATTGTGATCGTTTCGATATTCTCTTTTATATTTGCTTATCTCAGCATCAATCTGCAGGCGAACGTCATCGTGGTCGGTATCGCGATGAATGCGTTGGCGGCTGGATTGACCACATTTAGTTTACGGGCTATTTTTGATGTAAAAGGTGCATTTTATGACAATACGATGGTTGGGCTGCCGAAATGGAACATTCCGATTATCGAGGATATTCCGGTGATCGGTCCGATACTGGCGGGTTTGACGCCGCTTGTCTATCTGTCGTTTTTGATTGCGGGCCTCATGTGGTATTATTTCTATCGCACGAAGAGCGGCTTCCGGTTCCTGGCTGCCGGTGAGAATCCGCTCGCTGCCAAAAGCGTAGGAATCCGTGTAAGACGGTATCAGTATGGAGCCGTGCTGGCGAGCGGTGTGTTGTGTGCCCTTGCCGGTGCGCAGCTGTCGCTTGGCCAGGTGACGATGTTTACGGAAGGCATGACGGCTGGACGCGGCTTTATTGCGCTCGTAGCTACAATGCTGGGCCAATCGGGTCCGCTTGGAGTAACGGCCGCAAGCCTGCTGTTTGGCTTTATGGATGCGCTCAGCATAAGGTTCCAGGGACTGGCGCTGCCTACGCATTTCACGCAGATGCTGCCTTATGTCGTCACGATTCTGGCGATGTTCTTCTTTAAGGACAAAAGCTTCCAGCAGGATGCACTGAAGCAGGGCTCAAGCTCCAGATAGGTGCGCATGCTGCGCCGTGACAACAAGAGAATTCGCCATCTTAGACGATCAGCGGATGCGAAAGCCGACAAAGCGTAAAGGAGATGAACTTGGTGCACAAAAAAGCAGAGCGATTGAAAAAAATGAAGCCGGTGGCGGTGGGCAACCTGACCGAGGAGCAGCGTGCCAAGCTGCCGCCGGGGCAGACGCTGACCGAGAAATTCCCTATTTTGCACGAAGGGGAGGTTCCTCATTACGACATGTCGGAGTGGACGCTCAAGGTATTCGGCGAAGTCGAAGAGGAGCGGACGTTTTCTTATGAAGATATCATGGGGCTGCCAACGGTGACCGTGAATACCGATATTCACTGTGTCACCCGCTGGTCCAAATTCGATACGGTTTGGGAGGGAGTCCTGTTCCGGGATTTCCTGGCGGGGCTGAAGATCAAGCCGGATGCCAAATACGTCATGTTTCATGCCGATCCGGATTATGATACGAATGTACCTATCGAGGATCTGCTCAAGGACGATGTGCTGCTGGCCTATCGCTTTAACGGCGAGCCGCTGACGGACAAGCATGGCTGGCCGCTGCGCACGGTTGTGCCGCATCGCTACTTCTGGAAGAGCGCCAAATGGCTGCGCGGCATTGAGTTTATGAAGGAAGACCGCCCAGGCTTCTGGGAACGCAACGGTTTCCACAATGAAGCGGACCCGTTCAAGGAAGAACGGTTTAGCGGCGAGGCACTGGATATACCTGAAGACGAATGGACACATAAGGAGTTTGACTAATATGTTGATGCCTATTTTGCAAGTGAACTCAGAGGATATACCTGAATTTGTGATTGTCTGCGGCGATCCGAAGCGTGCGGAGACCATTTCCCGCAAGCTTACAAACGCGCGCGAACTCGCGTTCAGCCGGGAATACCGCACCTTCGTGGGGACGTATGAAGGCGTCGAGCTTGCGGTAACCAGCCACGGCGTTGGTTGTCCGGGAGCTGCGGTTTGTTTCGAGGAGCTGATCCGCGCGGGGGCGAAGACCCTGATTCGCGTGGGCACGGCCGGATCGTATCGGGCGGATACCCCTGCGGGAAGCCTTGTTGTCAGCACGGCGGCGATCCGTACGGATGGCCTGACGAAACAGCTGGTGCCAGACGGCTTTCCGGCAGTTGCGGACAGCCAGGTAGCGGAAGCGCTGTACGAATCCGCCCTTGCGATCGGTGAGGGCGTGGTGCGTAAGGGGATTACTGTAACCCTGGACGTGTTCTTTAACGGCGTTGAAGAAGTACCGCACCAAAAGTACAAAGCAGCGGGAGCGCTTGGCGTAGAGATGGAAATTGCGGCGCTGTACGTCGTTGCGTCGATCCGCGGCGTTCGCGCCGGTGCGATTGTAGCAATGGACGGCTTTGCCGACGCTGATCTCGCGGCCGAGTACGACCCGAACACGAATGTGGTCGCCGACGCGGTGGAACGCGAGATTAACACGGCCTTGCAGGCTGTGGTGAAACTGGCGAAGCAGGGTTAGTAAGGGCAAGCAAGCCGGATTACCTGAGAGCAAGCTGCAGGAAATCCGGCTTTTTTGTTTTGAGTATGATGAATCTGGGGGGAGCATTAGAGATTTGCAGCAGCAACTCCAGCAGTACCTATCGTTACCGCTTTGGCGGCTGGACCGTGAAGAAGGGAACCTTTTCGATTCCGACAGCCCGCACGTAAGTGAATAATTGCCCTTTATGGTGGATTTCGTGATCGACCATGTTGCCCAGCCACACTTTTCCTGGGACAACGAACCCGTTAAAGTCCAGCGGCTGCTCCAGCAGGAAGTCGGACAATTCATTAAAAACCGCCGTAGACGATTCGGTCGAAGCCTGCACGATATTTCGAATGTCATCGATGGTTTCGTACTTGGTGGAAATCGAAGGCGGAGAGAACGAGCCTTTTGCAATGGAGCGCAGGAACATATCCGAGGACGCCGCAATATGAACAGCTAATGCACCCAAGGTATAGGCGTTCTCCCACGGTTTATAATCCAAATGCTCGCTCTTTACGTCCTGCAGCAGTTGCAACAAGACCGTACGGTGTCTATGCCATCGTTCGAATTGCTGTTGACCTTCATGACTCATGATTCTTCCTCCTTGATCGATTGCAGAATAAAGTGTTTAAATATACGCCCGCCTTATACACGGTTCATAAAACAGTTCGATAAGTAATAGCGGATTCCTTCCCGATCGCAAGTTATAGCCAGATGTTGTATTTGATCATTTTGGAAAAAGCAGTTGCAAAAAGAAAGGAGGCCGTATATACTAAGTTCAATTAGTGATTGGTCAATCAATAATAAAACGATATGAGTGAAGGAGGGTGGTAGAAATGGCTAGAGCGTCAACCTCTGCGAATCGGCGGAATGATATCGTGGCGGCAGCCATCGAAGTGTTTGCAGAGATCGGATATTATCGCGCGACCACGGCTCAAGTTGCCGAACGGGCAGCGATATCCCAGCCTTACGTCTACCGGTTCTTTACCAAGGAGTCACTGCTCGTGGAATCGCTGGCTGTTTCCTGGGAGCGCATCGTGAAGGCATTTCAAGCGGTGATCGAATCCGCTTCTCCAGAGAATCTGGAGTTGGGTTTGATTCAGGCCTACGAAGGGATTGTGCAGTCGCATCGCAGTGAGATCCTGCTCCAGATGCAGGCACAGACGATTCAGGAAGCGCCGATCCGCGAAGCGATGCAGCAGGGAATGAATGAGGTGAAGGATCTCGTGGAGAATGCCTTTGTGCGGGCGGGGTTTGAGGATGCCGATAAGAAAACCTCCGATTTTCTGGCCCGGGGCATGCTGTGCAATGTAGCCATGGCGATGGATATGCCGAATATGATGCCTATAAGATAGATCATGTCCAGGCGCGTTTTGTGCCACACCGCGTACCGCATGGGTAGTGCGCGGTGGAAGAAGGGCATTTTTTTAAAAGAAATTGTAATTGATCAATCAATAACGATATGAGATAAGGGAGAGATTGATGATGAAAAAAGCGATTGTTTTGGGTGCAACAGGTGGGGTAGGAGCTCCATTAACCGTGGAGCTGGTAAAGCGTGGGGTCCAAACGGTGGCCTTCGGCCGCTCCTCGACGAAGCTGAATGAGCTGGCGGAGCAGTTGGACCATTCTCCTCTGCTTACGCTGGAAATTGGAGATGCGTTTAAACCCGAGGATATTCTAAGAGCCGGGGAAGGAGCTGACGTTATTTTTCACAGTGCCAACATTCCCTATCACGAGATGGAGTCCAGGCTGCTGCCGCTGGGTGAATCGGTCATGACAGCAGCAGAGAAGCTGGGTGCAAAGGTTGTTGTCGTTGATGGAATCTATCCTTATGGTAGACGATTAATGGAAAAGGCGACGGAGGATCATCCCAAAAAACCGCATACCCGCAAGGGCAAAGTGAGATTGGCCTACGAGCAATTGTTATTCTCGTCGCGCTGGCATAAGGCAAAGCCTCTTATCGTACGGCTTCCCGATTATTACGGTCCCTCTGCGCAGGCATCTTACCTATCGGTAACGATGGAAGCCATTGCGCCAGGCAAACCGACCGCTTTCATCGGCAATATGAGCGTTCCCCGCGAGTACGTCTATTTGCCCGATGCCGCCCGGATGATTGTGGAGATTGCAACAAGGGAGGAGTCCTATGGGCAGAACTGGCATATCCCCGGACCCGGCGTTATTTCAGGTCATGAGCTGGTGCGGATTGCGCAGCAGGCTGCCGGAAAGCGCAAGACTGTGATGCCGCTGGGACGAATTGGGCTATCTTTGATTGGATTATTCAATCCGGTGATGAAAGAGGTGGTTGAGATGCTGTATTTGACCGAGGAGCCTCTGGTGCTGAGCGGTGAAAAATATGAACGCTTGATAGGGCCGATTCAATGGACGCCCCATGAGCAGGCAATTACGGCAACGATGAGGAGTTTAATGGGCAAAGGTGCTCGAGAAGCTGAAGACGCAAAGGGTAGTGCAGCCATGATATAACGATACATTACAGATGTTTTTTACGAAAAGTAGTAATTGATCAATCAATAATATTGATTGGGATTAAATAGAGGCAGACACGCTGACTGCGTAGACGGTTGGCGTGTTTTTTTTATGGGCTCGAAAAAAATTTCGAGAATATCCATCAGTTTCATTTGCCCAAACGTTATATTAACAGAAAAGACAAAACGAAAAGTGAGAGGTTGGCTAATGGAAGTATGTGATCTCTATGAAAATCTGAAGGAGGATGTCCGGCGTTATGCCAGATCCATTGCCAAGCATGCTTATGAAGCGGATGATCTGGTCCAGGATGCCTTTATGAAGGCCATCAAGGAGCCGAATCTGGCAGCTCTGCCCCTTCACAAGCAAAAGGCCTGGTTCTTCAGAGTCGTCAAAAATCGCATGATCGATATTAGCCGCCGGGAGAAGCGGCTCGTATCGTGGGAGGATGATCTGGACGTCGCAGAGCTCCCCGTTTCAAGCCGCAATATTGAAATGACGGAATGGCTCGCCCGTTTGCCGCAATCGCAAAGCGATATCGTGTTTAAGCGCTTTTGGCTCGGGATGTCCAGCCAGGAAATCGGTGAGCAACTGGGCATGCCGGCAGCCACGGTTCGGTACAAATTGCAAACCGCCATCAAAAAATTGAGAAAACTATGGGAGGAAGATATGAAATGAGCAGAATAATCGAGAATGTAGGGATGTTGGATCTTACGCAGGCAACGGAGGAAACCGTAACAAGCATCGAACGGATCGGAAACGTGGGACTTGTAATCTACCGGGCAGAGACGGCACATCTGCTCACGCTGTTGAAAAATGCAGGCAATATCGGCAAGACGCTTGAAATTCCGGAGGGGCACCGTTATTACAGCGGTACGCTGCGATTGGACGAGGAATATTTTCAGCTTCTGGAGCAGCCGGACCGCGTGTTCGTTAACGGCACGGTCATTATCGATAAAGAAGTATCTCTTGAAGTATTCCAGAACGGTACGCTGCACCTGGTGGTCAACGGCCAGGTCTATGCTCCCCGGCATCTGGCCGGAGCTGTTACCGCTGCGTTGATCAAAGCGGGGGGAGCCAGCGCGGAAATACACGCGTATCAATACGAGCCCAGGTTCGAGTCCGGGAAGGTTCAATTGAATAATGCGTATCTGGCCTCCAGCAACGAGCCCATGGAGCTGGTGTTGAACGGCATAGTTCAACTGGATAAGGAACTGGATATGGAGCAGTTCACGGCCCGAATTGAAAGTATCCGCGTTAACGGCAAGGCGGTTATTCATGAACATCAATCTCCTTATTTCTACGAAAAATTGAAAACGATAAACGGCTTGGTCGAGGTGATCCCGGCAGGCTTCGAATATGTAACCAAACCCGTAAGGCTAAACGCGAGAACCGCTCGGCGCTTTAAAGACCATAAGCTCTACACGAATAAGCCGCTCATTCTCGAGGCGGACGTGACCCGGGATGCCTTCAGCCAGGCCTTGTCAGAGATACAGTCGACTTCGTTCATCATTTGCAGCGAGGAGATCGAGGATTTGGTTTGGGAGCGCTGTCCCAACCTGAACACGGAAATCGTAAGTTATGAGCGGCTCTTTGTTTTCATCAACGGCGAGGAGACCTGGTCGAGGGATCAACTGCTGGCTTTGGGGCAGCCGGCTAGCTTTATCGTTGACGGGACGCTGACCTTTGACGATGACGTGACTGAGGAAGACATTAAGGCTTCGCTGTCCTCCCTGGATCTTTTCGGCGAAGTCGTTGTAGGGGAAAAAAGAATTAAAGGCATTTTGTACCCTTACCTTCGAGTAAACAATGGAAGTATCATAGTGAAGGGGACGGAAGAGGCGCTTGCAGGTATTGGTAATGTCGGAATGTTGTCGCTATAAAAAGAAATGAGGAATGAAACCATGAATATCAATAATGAAGATATTGCCAAACAGCATGTTCGCGATCTCCGTCAGGAATTGGAACGATGCAGGATGGCAACGAAATTGCGATCTAAACGCAATCAAGCGGCCAACACCGCAACGACTGCACGTACAGTCGATGGAAAGTGGAAGTCGCTGCTTAATACCATCATCATGATGGGAAGAAGAATGCTCTAATCGGTTGAGCCGGTTATGGCACCAAACGAATCTATACGAATCGTCGATGCGATAAGCGTCGGCGATTTTTTTATTTTTAACTACCGATAGTTAAAAAATATTGACACTTCCCATTCTTAGATTTAAAATTCTACCTATCGGTAGTTAAAAAAGGAGTGGGATCATACGTTGAAAAAGAAAGACTTAACCTCGCAGCAGATCGTTGAGGCCGCCATCGGATTGTTTGCGGTTCATGGCATCGAGAAGACCAGCCTTGCGATGATTGCCGGCGAGGTGGGTATTACGAAACCGTCGATCTACTACCATTTTGCATCCAAGGATGAACTGGTGGAGCGCGTCTTTGATTATATGTTCAGCGATTATCATTTCGATCATTATTTCTCCCTGACCGAAATGAACGAGCACAACTTCGCGGAGAAGCTGTACCAAGGGGGATTGCGCATGTTTCCGGAGGAGGAAGAGGCTTTTGTGCCGGTCATGCGCCTATTGAATGAGTTCATGCTGACCACAAACCGGAGTGCCAATTACGGCCAGCGGGTGATAGCTATGCAGCAATCGTTCCTGGACGGCTTTCGGGAACTGATGCGGTTAGGAGCAGACTTCGGGATCATTGAGCGGCAGAATGCAGATTCCAAAGCGTATGTTCTGGCACTGGTCATTGATAATGTCACGAGTTATATCATGATGGATATTCGATTGGATTACCAAGCGATATGGAGGGAAGCGGTGAACAGTACCCTCAGGAAAGGGGCGGATATACTTGAATCACGGGATGGAATACAGTGACCTTGGATTATCCTCTTCTGACCGGATCCTGATTTGGGCGGTACCGCCGTTATTAGGCGCGGTTGTCGGCTGGTTTATACCTGCAATCGCGGATTGGGCAACGGGCCTCGCCTGGGTGCCTTTTCAAGGACCGCTGGAGTTAATCGCATCTATACAAGGACCTTGGGTCGTCATCGTAACCGCTATTCTGGGCTTGCTTGCGGGCATGGTACTCTCCCATATTGCCATTAAAGAAAGCCTTGCCGTTCGTCTGTCGGATCAAGAGATCAGACTCCGCATGCATGATGCCGAACAAACGTTTACGAGAGACGAGGTTTCTGCGGTCTTTCTGGATGGCAAGCAGTTGGTCCTGCTGGGCACTGAGGGGCAGGAACTCTACCGGGAGAAACCCGAAGCCAAGCGGGATGCCTTAGCCGAAGCCTTCAAGCGGCACGGTTACTCCTGGAGAGACCGCGATCCGTTCGCCGATCATTATGTCCGATGGGTTGCCGATTCGCCGGAACTGACGCCCAGCCTGAACGCGCTCTTCCTGGCACGGAAGAAGGCGATGGAGAACGAGGATAAAGAAGATGCAGCCGATCTGCGCCGGGAACTATCGAAGCTGGGAATTACGGTACGGGATGACGGAAAAAGACAGTATTGGCGGCAGCACGGCCGCCGGCCCTAACGGCCTTAGGAAGCAGTCGTAATTGTCCCGATCATACGCTACACACACTCATCACGCCACCGCCGCGATCATCGGCGGTTTTTTAATGGATCTTCGCGTCACTGTCGTTTGCCATGACATTTATTCCCCCTCTCATCGAACAAAATGACACCTCACCCGCTTAGACGAGCCTGCAGCAAACAATATCCCTCTATCGGCAAGACATCCGGCAGTCCTCTCTTCCCATGAGAAGTCTTACAATGAAAGCGATACCTCAGCGAAGGAGATGTCTTATGAATTTTGATCTGAATATCGTACCTTTCAGCCGAAGAGAGTCCTTCTTGGCAATTTCCCTCCTGCCCGCGGCAAAGGACCGCAGACCAGGACTTTACCTGCGAACCGTCCGCGGAGGAGATGACAAGTTTGGCGAGGCGTTTCTGATAGAGCTGCTAAACCGGCAGAGCGAGCCGGTTCCGTTTGAACCTATGGCATCACCCGACAAAATCAGGCTAAAGGCCTCCGATTCGGAGGGTCATGCGGACATTTGTTTATCGGACTCCCGGACCGTCCGATTCCGCTCGGAAGGCTGCGGCATCCGGCTTACCTTTTTTCCAGCAGCGTATGATTACGCCTATGAGACCCATCCGGACAGCTGGGAGGTGAACAGCTTCACGCATGGCTGCCGCTTCATGCTGACCCGGCTTGCAGGCCAGATGGGCATGGAGGTCGAATGGAACGAGATCAAGAGCTCGCGGGTGACCGCCGACTTCTCCATGGACGCGTTAACCAATATAGCGGAATTTGCGGTAGAGGAGTTCATGACCGTCATGACCCCACGCAAGGAATGGGAGTCCTTCGACGAGGCGGTTCATAGCGTCCGGGAAGATTATGCCGCATGGCTGAACAACACCCTTACCGTCTCTGAGCGGTGGCAGGAAGCAAGGGAGCTCGCGGCCTATATTACCTGGTCCTGCGTGGTTCCGGCCGAAGGCTGTCTGACCCGCCCAGCCATGTATATGTCCAAGAATTGGATGACCAACATCTGGAGCTGGGACAACTGCTTTAACGCGATGGCCCTCGTGCGGCATCAGCCGGAGCTGGCCTGGGATCAGTTCATGATCTTTTTTGACCGGCAGGATGAGAGCGGCCTGATCCCTGACTTCGTGAACGATAAATACGAGCTTTGGAATTGCAACAAACCACCGATTCACGGCTGGACACTGGCCTGGATGATGCGTCGGACCGATTTCATTAAGGAGACCCAACTGCGCGAGGTCTATGGCCCGTTATCCAAATGGACGGAGTGGTGGTTCACGCACCGGGACCATGACGGCGACGGCATTCCCCAGTACAACCACGGCAACGATTCAGGCTGGGACAACAGCACGGCGTTTAATAACGGCATTCCCGTCGAGAGCCCTGATCTTGCCGCCTATCTCATTATTCAGATGGAGACGCTGGCCGAAATCGCAGGTTTGCTGGGCCTGACCGAGGAGTCGAGCCAATGGAGACAGAGAGCGGACGATACGCTGGAGCGTTTGATTCGACACTTCTGGAAGGATGGCCGGTTCACGGCCTGCCGCTCGGGAACGCATGAGGTATCCGAGGGAGACAGCTTGCTGCTGTTCGTTCCCATCCTGCTGGGAAGACGCCTTCCCGAGTTTATTCGCAAGGCTCTACTGGAAGGACTTCGGGATGAAAGCCGATTCCTGACAAGCAACGGCTGGGCTACCGAGAGCGTAAGCAGCCGCTATTATAAGGCGGACGGATATTGGCGCGGGCCGATCTGGGCTCCTTCCACGATGCTGCTGGTCGAAGGGGTAGCGGCAGCTGGGGATATGGAGCTGGCGACGGAGATTGCGCAGCGGTACTGCCGGATGGTCAGTCTCAGCGGCATGGCCGAGAATTTTGATGCCCTGACCGGAGCGGGGCTTCGTGATCGGGCGTTCACCTGGACCTCCAGTGTATTTTTGATTCTTGGACATGAATACTCCCTATAACGATGACGGACAAATACTTCTTCCCGGGCTTTTGCCTTGTGGGGGAGGTGCTTTTTCCGTTTCCTCTCCGTTTCCAGTTGCCGCCTAATTACAAGCCCTTTGTTCGGGTTTATAATGAAAGCGGTATCACGGACTGGTTAGCAGTCCTGCCGCATGGCGAACGAGTGGACGAAAGTTTCACGATACGATACGACAACGGGGAGAGTAACCATGAATCTTCAGGGGATCAAAGATCGAGTGGGCCGGCTGTTCACCGGCACCTATCACAGTATACGAACGAAGCTGCTTACTTGTTTTTTAGTCGTCACCCTGATTCCGCTGTTCTCGCTTGGCGGACTTTCCTATTATCAATCCGCTAAAGTGATTAACTCCCAGTTCGGCAAATACGGCGATAATGCCGTAGCGCAGCTGGAGCAGCAGACCAGTTCGGCATTAGGGCGGATGAAGCAGACGGCGGAAACAATTTATTCCTATTTACTGGACCCGAGCCATTCGGGGATCGGAGCCGGGACGCCATCCACATACGGCGACATTATGGAGAAGAACGACTTCGAATCGTTATTGAAGTCTCTTCGGACGCAGCTGACAGCGGGAATTTATATCATTACGACCTCCGGCTATTACTATGGGGAGAACAATCTGGATGTGAATAAACTCGGCAATATCCCGATGTGGAGCACGAGGCCGAAGGCCTATGCCGGGACGTATTGGCTCGGTTTTTACAAACAGGATCATTCCATTAAGAGCAGTGATAGCGATAACGTGCCGGTCATCGGGCTCGCCGTACCGATCCACCACCCGGACAAGGCTCAGGACGGCAGCATCATCCTCATTGAGGAGAGTGCCGAGGAGCTGCTGCGCAGTTATGCCAAGTTCGAGGCCGACACGCACGCCCACCTGCTCATTACATCGCCGGACGGCACGATCGTGTATGAGACGGATGCTCCGTATACCCCCCATGACAACGATGTGACCTGGTCCCGGACTCTTGGCGTCAACCAATGGACCATGGAAGCCAGAGTTCCGGCCAAGGCTTTCTATCAATCCTCGGGCGTTATCCGGGCGAACACGATGGTTGTTGCCATCGTCTCCTGCTTGCTTGCTTTTGGCATTGCTTATCTGTTCTCCTCCCGGTTCACCTCACGAATTCGAACCTTGAAGGACTCGATGCAGAAGGTGAGCTTTGGCAAGCTGGATACCCGTACGCCAATCGAGGGCAGGGATGAACTGGGCAGTCTCGATATGAGTTTTAACCGGATGGTTACGGGCGTGCAGACACTGATTGGCGAAGTGGAGCAGAGCGAGCGGCTGAAAAAAGAGGCGGAGCTGCGCGCATTCCATTATCAGATCAACCCTCATCTGCTGTTCAATACACTCAACTCCATCCAGTGGAAAGCCAGGCTGCAAGGCGCGGAGGACATCCGTCAGATGCTGTATCATCTGACGATGGTGCTGGAGGGGAATTTGGATATCTCGCAGGAGCTGGTCACGTTGAACAGGGAGCTGCGCATGATCGGTCACTTTTTGAAAATCCAGGAGATCAGGTACGGCGAGGTGTTCCGTTATGAGCTGGATTGCGATGAGGCGTTTCTGCCTTATTTGATTCCACGGATGACGCTTCAGCCGCTGTTTGAAAACATTTTTTTCCATGCCTTCACCGATGGTCAGGGAGAGATACATGTCAAGGTCGAGGAGGATCATGACGAGCTGGTGCTTACGCTTCGCGATAACGGGGCCGGCATCAAGGAGGAGAAGCTCGCTCAGTTATTCTCGCCGGAGATGAAGCGGAAGGGACGCGGCGGGCTTGGCGTGCGGAACGCCGATCAGAAATTCAAGCTGCATTTTGGTCCGCTATACGGACTGAAGGTACATTCGATTAAGGGAGAAGGAACAACGATCACCATACGCTGGCCGAAAAAGGAGGAGTCTTTCAATGATGAAAGCAGGGTACTTTAAGGTGTTGATTGCCGATGATGAGAGCATTGTGCGTAAGGGACTCCGCTCCACGGTGCCGTGGGACCGATTCGGGATGGAGGTTGTGGCGGACAGCCCCAACGGTCAGGCGGCTTGGGAGGCGTTCCTGGAGTTTCGCCCGCAGGTCGTCATTACGGATATCGTCATGCCGGAGATGGATGGAATCGAGCTTTCGCGCAAGGTGAAGGAGGTCGCGCCGGAAACCCGAATCATTCTGCTCAGCTGCCACCGGGATTTCGAGTATGCCCAAGAGGGGATGCGGCTTGGCGCCTCGGGATATCTGCTGAAAACCGCCTTCGAGGACGAAGAACTCGAAGCGATGCTGGAAAAATTCCAGCGTGAGCTGTCCGATACGCCGTCCTACGCGCACGAGTTGGCAGAGCAGATTTCTGCTCACCTGTTTGCTTGGCTGAACGGTCATAGCGATCGATTCCCGGGAGAACTCCGGCAGCTCTGCAGCCGTGTGGGGCAGGGGGAGTGCAAGCCCATCTCCCTCTACCTGATCAAGACGGCGGGCTGCAGCAGCAATTGGGAGGGGCTGCTTCAGGAACAGGGCTCCGACGAGCCGGGTTTGCGCTGCAGCAAGCTGATTCACTACGGCGCGGACAGCTGCTATTGGGCCGTACCGGAGGAGTTTAAGGGAGCGGCGGACAGCTTGCTGGTGGAGATCAAGAGCCGGTGCGGGAAGCTCACATGGAATTCGCGGGAATGTCTTCACGATTCGGAGGATGTACAGGCAGCTTTTCAATCCTTGCATAAGGAAGCCGAGCTGGAACGGGTGTACGGTCTTAGCGGGGAGCAGTGGCCTGAGCCGATTCTGCACGCGGTCCATCTCCTGCATGAACATCCCGCGGACGAGTGGTCGGCAGCGGAGCTGGCCCAGAAGGTGGGGCTGAGCCGCAGCCATTTTTCGATCCTGTTTAAGAAAACGGTTGGCGACAGCTTCATCACATTCCAATATAAACGCAAGCTCCGCCTCGCCTATGGCCTGCTGCGCGAAACCTCCTTAACGATGCAGGAGATCGCCGAGAAGACCGGGCTTGGCGACAGCAAATATTTCAGCAAATGGTTCAAACGCTGCACAGGCCAGACGCCAAGCCAATACCGTGCCGAACAAAAAGGGGAATCATTGTAAACAAATGAACACCCGAGGACGAAAGTTCGAACAAAAATACGATCATCTGCGAATCAGCGCACGTTTTGAACCGCTTTCATCCGAGTTATGATGAAAGCGGTTCAATTCATATCAACTCAATACTTTAGGGGAGCTGACAATATGAAAAAGAAAATGTCATGGATCGCGTTGGTTTCGGTTATGACGTTAATGGCATCCTTGCTGGCCGCATGCGGCGGCAGCGGCGGGACCGGAGCATCGAAGGAGCCGGACGGCAATGCATCGGGCGCGGCGACAACGCTTCGCTTCGCTACCTGGGATACGGGTGATGCGCTGAAGATCGAGCAGGAGATCGCCAAGAAGTTCGAGGAATCGCATCCCGGCACGAAGGTTCAGGTGGAGGCTTATGCCGACGGATTCGATCAGAAGCTGGCCGCCGGTTTTGGCGCAGCCAATCCGCCGGACGTGATGTATATGTGGGATTTTCCGACGTATCACCAATCTCTGGAGCCGCTGGACGGCTACGCGTCCAAGGATGAGGATTTGAATATCGATGATTTTTACCAAGGATTGTTTAACTACGGCAAGATCGATAATCAGCTGTACGGAATCCCGGCGGGCTTTACGACCCGGGTGGTGTACTACAACAAGAAGATGTTCGACGATGCGGGCATCGCCTATCCGAGCGATGGATGGACATGGAGGGAATTCCAGGAGAATGCCCAGAAGCTGACGGATAAATCCAAGAAGCAGTATGGCTTCGGCGTACGAGCCGAGAACGATACGTATGACCTCCAAGGGTTCGTATGGAGCAACGGCGGTTCCTTCATTTCCGAGGACGGCACAACGATTGAAGGCTACATGAACAGCAAGGAAACGGCGGAAGCCATTCAGATGCTGGGCGATATGCTCAAGAACGGCTCAGCCGTCCTGACTGGAGGCAAAGGGCAGCAGAGCGGGGAGGATATTTTCAAAGCCGGCAAAATTGCCATGTGGGAGAGCGGTATCTGGCCTCTGGAATCCTTCAGGGAAGCTGGAATCGACGTGGGTACGGTGGAAATGCCAGCCTTCGAGGGCAAGCCTGTAAAGGGCGTATTGGCCGAATCCGCGCTGTCGATAGCGAAGGATTCCAAGAACAAGGATCTGGCTTGGGAGTTCATTAAGTTCTACGTATCGGACGAAGCGATCAAAATGCGCGTGGCCGACCTTCCGGTCCGGGTCAGCGTGGTGAACGAGCTGAAGAAGGATCAGGATCCGCTCTACAAGCCGTATTACACGATGCTGGAGCGTTCGGACAATACGCCGGCCTTCCTGCTGAATCCGAAATGGAACGAAGTGAACCGCCAGCTGTCGGCAGCTGTGGAATCCGTCATGTTTGGCAGCGATGCCCAGGAGGTTCTGAACCAAGCGGTGAAGGATAGCGAACGCTATTTGAAATAAACGAAGAAAGAAGGTTCGCGAATATGGCCCATACTGAAGTGCCTTACTCACAACAGCAGACAGCGGCCCCGAAGCGACTTGGACCAAAACGTTGGGGTGGGGCCGTGCCCTACCTCTTCATTTTTCCATGGATATTCGGTTTTCTGGTTTTCACGCTTGGTCCGCTGCTGTTTTCCCTCGTCATTTCGTTTTTTGATTGGCCGATCGTAGGCCAAGTGACTTTTGTCGGCATCGACAACTATGTGGAGATGTTCTCGAACGATCCGTTGTTCTGGAAATCGCTGATAGTTACGTTAAAGTTCGCGGCTTTGTTCGTTCCGCTGAACATCATCGTGGCTTTGGGACTCGCCATGCTGCTGAATCAAAAGGTGAGAGGGAGCGCGTTCTTCCGCACCGCCTTCTACCTGCCGTCGGTCATTTCCGGCGTTGCCCTCGCCATGATCTGGTCTTGGGTGTACAGCGGGGATTACGGGATCCTGAATTTTTTCTTATCGCTTGTCGGCATCGAAGGCCCGGACTGGCTGAACGATACGAAGTGGTCCCTGGTCGCCATGGTTATTGCAAGTCTGTGGGGACAGGGCTCGATGATGCTTATTTTTCTGGCGGGTCTCAAAGGCATTCCGAAGGACCTGTATGAGTCGGCCTCGATAGATGGAGCGGGTAAGATCAGGCAGTTCTTCAATGTGACCATCCCGATGATCACGCCGACCCTGCTGTTTAACCTGATTACGTCCATCATTGCGGCCTTCCAGCAATTGACGCTGGCGCTTCTGCTTACGGGCGGTGGCCCGCTGAAGTCGACGTTTTTCTATGCGATGTACATGTACGAGAATGCGTTCAAGTATTTCAAGATGGGTTATTCCGCAGCCAATGCCTGGTTCATGTTCCTGATCGTGCTGACGCTGACGTTCCTCGTGTTCAAGTCTTCGGAGGCCTGGGTGTTCTATGAGGGCGAGATGAAGAAGGAGAAGGCGAAGCCAAAGCGTAACAAAGCAGGCGTACCTGCCGGCAGAGAGGGGCGTTCCGCATGAAAAAAGTAATCACGTACACACTGCTCATCTTGTGCTCCCTGCTGTTCATTGCGCCGCTCTTCTGGGCGATCACGACAGCACTGAAGTCGCAGCAGGAGCTGTATCTGTTTCCTCCAAAATGGTTGCCTTCCGTGTGGAGATTCAGCAATTTCGCGGAAGCCTGGAGCATTCAGCCGTTTAACCTGTTTTTGAAAAATACGCTGATCGTGACGCTGCTGTCGACGCTCGGGCAGCTCATATCGTGCACGCTGGTGGCATACGGGTTCGCACGGTTTCAGTTCAAGGGACGGGATGCGCTATTTCTGATCGTGCTTGCCACCATGATGATTCCGTGGGAAGTGACCATGATTCCACAGTATATGGAGTTCAACTACCTGGGTTGGATCAATACGCTCAAACCGCTCATCGTACCGTCCTGGTTTGGTTCCGCCTACTTCATTTTTCTGCTGCGCCAGTTCATCATGACCTTGCCGAAGGAGCTGGATGAAGCGGCAACGATTGACGGGGCGGGCAAAATGACGGTTTTGCTGCGGATCATCGTGCCGCTGATGGGACCCTCGCTCATTCTGGTGGCCGTGTTCCATATGATGAGCTGCTGGAACGATTATCTGGGTCCGCTCATCTTCCTGAATGATCAGACGAAATATACGCTGACGCTGGGGTTATCCCAATTTAAGGGTATGCACGGCGTCGATATGCAATCCATTATGGCGATCACCTGCCTGATCTCGATCCCGCCGCTGGCCGTATTTTTCTTTGCGCAGCGTTATATCGTTGGCGGCATTGCCACGACGGGGATCAAGGGGTAAACGGTGCCAATGATAAGAGGCATCCACGATTGATATGAAGCATGAAACAGCATCAGAACATAGAAGTGCGTGTTCAAAAAGTCATGGAAAGATGACTTTTTGAACTACCTCTAGAAGACTAGACTGCTTGGGAAAGGATGGAGAGATATATGAAAGACCATCGTATCGGCCGCGACTGGGATGACCTAAGCGTGCTGGAACGGAACCGGGCGAAAAGCCGGGCCTATTTCATTCCGTTCGCGGATGCGGACGGAGCGTTAAGCTATGACAGAGGCAGTTCGGCTTGGTACCAATCACTGAACGGGGTGTGGAAATTCCACTATGCCGAGGAGCCGGAGACAGCTCCTGAAGTTTTTTATGAAGAAGATTACGATGTATCGGCCTGGGATGACCTCCCAGTTCCGGGGCACTGGCAGCTGCAGGGCTACGGCCATCCTCATTACACGGATTTGTACTATCCGTTCCCGGTGGATCCGCCGCATGTGCCAAATGCGAATCCGACCGGAAGTTACGTACGCGAGTTCGAGCTTCCAGAGCATTGGGATGGCAGGAAGATTTGCGTCAAATTCGACGGGGTGGACAGTGCGTTTCATGTGTGGCTAAACGGGTCGTTTATCGGCTATAGCCAGGGAAGCCGGCTGACCTCCGAGTTTGATCTGACGCCTTATGTGAAGACCGGCGTAAACAAGATATCGGTTCGGGTATACCAGTGGTCTGATGGAAGCTATCTGGAAGATCAGGACATGTGGTGGATTAGCGGCATTTTCCGGGATGTGTATCTGGTAGCCGAGCCGTCGGCGCTTCGCATCAACGACTTCCGCGTAACGACCGATCTGGATGCGGAGTATCTGAATGCCAAGCTGAACGTGCGTTTGGAACTGGAAGGAAGAGAGCGCGGCTCCGTCCAGTTGCGGTTGTTGAACGGAGCCGGAGTGGAAGTAGGGTCAGCCGGGAAGGATGTCTCGCACTCCGCCGTGGAGGACTTTGAGATCAAGGTAGCCGGTCCGGATTTATGGAGTGCCGAGTCCCCGGCACTGTACCACTTGGTGATCATCTTGCAGGATGCTCAAGGGGGAACGCTGGAGACGGTGGCGCAGCGCGTCGGCTTCCGCTCCATTGAAGTGAAGGACGGACAGCTCCTGGTAAATGGCAAGACAATCCTGCTTAAAGGCGTCAACCGCCATGACCATCATCCGGATACGGGCCGAACCGTCACCCTGTCCACGATGCTCGAGGACATCCGTATGATGAAGCAGCACAACATCAATGCTGTACGGACCGCTCATTACCCGAACGATCCCCGGTTCTACGAGCTGTGCGACGTGTATGGGCTGTACGTGATGGAAGAGACGGATCTGGAGACCCACGGCTTCGAGCCGCTCGGCAACATTTCCCGCTTGAGCGATGATCCGGAGTGGAAGGAAGCCTATGTGGACCGTGTCCGCCGAATGGTGGAACGGGATAAGAACCATCCGTCCGTGCTGTTCTGGTCCCTCGGCAACGAATCCGGCTTCGGCTGCAATTTCCGCGCGATGGCGGAATGGTGCCGGGAGAATGATCCAACGAGGCTGATCCATTACGAGGAGGACCGCGAAGCCGAGGTGTGCGACGTGGTGAGCACCATGTATTCCTCCGTCGAGAAGATGGAGGGATTCGGCAAAATGACCGATCATCCCAAGCCGCATATTCTGTGCGAGTTCGCGCATGCGATGGGCAACGGGCCCGGCGGTCTGCGTCCCTACTTCGATACCTTTGAAGCGCATCCCCGCCTTGCGGGCGGTTTCGTGTGGGAGTGGATCGATCACGGGCTGAGCAGAAGGACGCCGGACGGCAGGATGGATTATGCATACGGCGGTGATTATGGCGATGTTCCAAACAACAGCAATTTTGTTATTGACGGTTTGGTCCGTCCGGACCGGACGCCATCACCTGGACTTCTGGAATACAAAAAGGTCATTGAACCGGTCCGCATGTCGATGCGAAGACACGGTGTGCTTCATATCATGAACCGCTATGATTTCATTTCGCTGGATCATCTGGTGGCCCATTACCGGGTGTTGGCCGATGGACAGCTTGTCCATAGCGGAGCGCTGGAGCTTCCCCGCATCGATGCAGGCACAAGCACGGAGTTAAGCCTCCAGAAGGTTTTGGAGCAAGCGACAATAGGCGTGAGTCCTTATGCCGAGCTGTGGTTTGAGGTATCCCTCTCCCTGGCTGCGGACTGCCGCTGGGCGGAACGGGGACATGAGGTGGCATGGTCCCAGTTTCTGCTGCGGGAATCGTCCAAGCCTGAATTCGAGCAAACGGCCGCATCGCGGCGGGGACCATTACAGCTCACCGAGGAGAAGCACAAGCTTAAGGTGGGAAATGGCAGCTTTCAGCTGTCACTCGGTTCGCTTCATTCCGGATTTGAGAGCTTATTCCTGCATGGCAAAAGAATCACGCTTGGCGGACCGGCGCTGAATTTCTGGCGTCCGCCGATTGATAATGATATGTACGTGCTTCCGGATTGGCGCAAGGCCCATCTGGACCGACTCTCCGAGCGGATCGATCATTTCGAATGGAAGCGACTGGACCAAGACAGCGTGAAGGTGCGGCGGATTTCCCGGATTGCGCCGCCGGTATATGATTGGGGCTTCCGCTGCGAAACGACCTATACGATCACTTCCAGCGGCCTGATTATCATGGATGTGAAGGGTGAGCCGATCGGCACGCCGCCCGCCATGCTGCCGAAAATCGGATTGCAAATGCAAGTTGCGGGAGACATGGAACATGTCCGGTGGTACGGCAGAGGACCTGGGGAAAGCTATCCGGACAGCCTGGAAGCGGGACGGTTCGGGGAATACCGCAGCACTGTGGACGGCTTGTTCACGCCGTATATTTATCCGCAGGAGAATGGGAACCGATCGGATGTCCGCTGGATCTCGCTCGCGGATGGTGCTGGATTGGGGCTCCTCGCCGTTGGCGAGCCTGTCCTGAATTTCAGTGCAAGCCGGTACACCGACCAGGATGTGGAGTCCGCGGCGCATGCCAGCGACCTTGTTCCACGCAGTTTCATTACGCTGAATCTGGATTACCGGCAGAACGGACTTGGCAGCAACAGCTGCGGTCCGGCACAGTCTCCGGAGCATTCGATCAAGCCGGAGCCGTTTTCGTTCCGCATTCTCCTGAAGGCTTACGCTGCCGAGGATACCGATCCGGTAAGACTGAGCCGGCGGATGCGCTCGGAAGCGGAATTATACAAGTAACCGACTGATTTCATTTCAGATCGTGATCGGATTTTCTGGAGAAGGGGAATAACATGTCCTTTTACATCAAAGACCTGCTGCAGCTGTCTACGGGGGTGCGCCGCTTCCTTATAAGCGAGGCCTTCTATGGCATTGGAATCGGCCTCTATACACTCGTCCTGAATCTGCATCTGCTTTTTCGGGGGCTAAGGGAGGACGAAATCGGCGCGTTGGTGTCGATGGGCATTCTGATTATGGGCGTGCTCGCCATTCCGGTATCTCTGCTCGCCAACCGGACCGGAAGGAAAAAACTGCTGGTTACCGGCGTATTCTTTATCGCCGCAGGCAATGTGCTGTTTGCTGTCAGCGATGATTTGCTGTGGTTCTATGCCGCTCAAATATTGGTGTCTACCGGCTTGACGCTTGTGGAAACGACGGAGATTCAGCTTCTCTTCCATTATTGCCGTTCCCGTAAGGAGGAGGCCCGTGCATTTTCCTTGATGTTTGCCGTCTTTACGGCTTTCACGGGTCTCGGAACGCTGGCTGCCGGATATATCTCGAAGGGATTTGAAGGAAGCAGGGGCTATGAAGTGTCCCTTCTGCTGACCGGGCTGGTGCTTGTGCTTCATGGCGTCATCCGGGCGTTCTGGCTGCCTTCTGAGCGCAGGGACTTGGATGAGGAAGCGCCGACGGTTTCATCTTCTAAGGGAATATCCAGGTTAACGGGGCCTCTGTCGTCCGGGACCTTATGGCTGTTCGCCGTGTTTACGGCGCTGCTCGGTGGCTGTATCGCCATGACTGGCTCATTCTTGAACGTCATCGTGAAGTTCCGCCTGGATTGGATGGATGACCAGGTATCTTTAATTCTTGCCATCGGCGCGATCCTTCTGTTTATATGCTCATTGATGACACCGTACGTCATGGAGCGGTTCGGTTATAACACGGCCATTATCTCGGTATTTATCGTTAATATGTTGCTGTTTGCCGCTCTATACATGATTCTCCCCGTATGGCTGTTTGTCGGGCTGTTTCTGCTGCGGGGCGGTGGCGTGACCATGCTGTCCAATCTGCTGGACAGTCTGCTGATGTCGGCTTTCAATGAGAAGGAACGTAATCTGTATGCTGGCATGCGGTCGGTATTTCGGAGTTTAGGCTCGTCCGGGGCAACTTTTGTTGCCGGACTGATCCTGGCCAGGCAGGATTATCGGCTCCCCTTTCTGGCCACGGCCGGCGTGCTGCTCCTATGCGGCCTGTATTACGTATGGTGGATTCGTCCGGTCTTATCCAAGAGATTAAACAGCGGTATCGAGCCATGAATGAAGGGCCGTCTAAAAGGGGAATTCCCTTTTAGGCGGCCTTTTTGCTGATTGCAGCATGCTGTTTTCATATTCATCTTACGGCGTCGGCTTCACAGTTACAGGTTGAACCCGTATTTGTTCGAGGGAAAGTCTTTAAACATATTGACATCAAAAATTGGTACATGTTTAAATAGAAGAAGTGTTAGCACTCTGCTGTAAAGAGTGCTAAAAGAAACCTCGTTCAGATTGGAAGGGAGATTTTTTCATGGCGAAAAAACAGTTTAAAGCTGAGTCCAAACGGCTGCTCGAGATGATGATCAACTCCATCTATACGCAGCGTGAAATTTTTCTGCGTGAGCTGATTTCAAATGCCAGCGACGCGATCGACAAGATTTACTATAAAGCGCTGACTGACGACAACTTGACCTTTAACAAAGAAGATTACTACGTTAAGATTACCGCAGATAAAGCAAACCGTACGCTGACCATTACCGACACGGGGATCGGGATGACAAAGGAAGACCTCGAGAACAACCTCGGCATCATTGCGAAGAGCGGTTCCCTTGCATTCAAGAGTGAGAACGAAGCGAAGGACGGCCACAACATTATCGGCCAGTTCGGCGTTGGCTTCTATTCGGCTTTCATGGTTGCCGATGTCGTTACCGTGACCAGCAGAGCCCTCGGCAGCGACGAAGCATTCAAGTGGGAATCGGAAGGCGCGGATGGATATACCATTACGCCGGCCGAGAAGGATTCTGTCGGAACCGAGATCGTGCTTAAGATCAAAGAGAACACGGAAGACGATCAGTATGACGAGTATTTGGAAGAATATCGTCTAAGAGCGATCATCAAGAAGTACTCGGACTTCATCCGTTATCCGATCAAGATGGATGTGAAAACGCAGCGTCCGAAAGAAGATGCCGAGAATGAGTTCGAAGAAGTTCAGGAAGAGCAGACCATCAACAGCATGGTGCCGATCTGGCGCAAGAATAAAAGCGAGCTGACCGACGCGGATTACGAGAATTTCTACAATGAGAAGCGCTACGGCTTCGATAAACCGCTCAAGCACATTCATGTCAAAGCGGACGGCGCTGTTGTATACAACGCGATTTTGTTCATTCCCGAGAATACGCCATTCGATTATTACACCAAGGAATACGAGAAAGGGCTTGAGCTGTATTCCAACGGCGTCCTGATCATGGACAAATGCGGCGACCTTCTGCCGGATTACTTCAGCTTCGTGAAAGGGATGGTCGATTCCGAGGATCTGTCGCTGAACATCTCCCGCGAGATGCTCCAGCATGATCGTCAGTTGACGCTGATCGCGAAGAACATCAAGAGCAAAGTGAAAAGCGCGCTGCAGGGCATGATGAAGGACGAACGAGACAACTATGAGAAGTTCTTCGCCTCCTTCGGCAGAGGTCTGAAATTCGGCGTCTACAACGATTATGGCATGAACAAGGAAGATCTTCAGGATCTGCTGCTGTTCACTTCCTCCAAGGAGAAGAAGCTGGTTTCGCTGGATGAGTACGTATCGAGAATGCCGGAGGATCAGAAGTATATTTATTATGCTTCCGGTGATTCCATCGACCGGATCGAGAAGCTCCCGCAGACGGAAATGGTGCTCGATAAAGGTTATGAAATCCTGTACTTCACCGATGATGTTGATGAGTTTGCGATCAAGATGCTCATGAAATACAAGGAGAAGGAATTCAAGTCGGTATCCAGCGGCGATCTTGGCCTCGATTCCGAGGCGGACAAACAGGAGAATGAAGCCGAAGAGAACGACAATAAGGAACTGTTTGAAGCCATGGGCAGCCTCTTGGCCGGCAAGGTGAAATCCGTTAAAGCTTCCAAACGATTGAAATCCCATCCGGTATGCCTGTCCACGGAAGGTGATGTCTCGATTGAGATGGAGAAAATCCTGAAGGCGATGCCGAACGGACAGGATATCCAAGCCGACAAGGTGCTGGAGATTAACACGAATCATGAGGTGTTTAAATCTCTGAAAGCTCAGCAAGCGGATGAGGATAAGCTGAAGCTTTACACGAATCTGCTGTACAATCAGGCGCTGCTGATCGAAGGCTTGCCGATTGCCGATCCGGTGGAATTCACGAACGATATTTGCAAAATCATGGTGTAACCGGCGCAGCTGGATTATAAGATAATAACAAACAAACCTGAAACTCTGGTGTAAGGTACCAGGGAATCGGGTTTGTTTTTTTGTACATCTAATCTCAGTGCAGTGTAGATCGTTACACTACGTCCGCGGCAAGATCCGATAACAATCCGTTCTCGGTTGCCAGGCCTAAAAGGTCGTACACCGATATTGGGAACATCGGAAAGCCGACATAGTATGGGGTGATGGCATATAGCGGATAGAAGATGACCAGTGACTTATCCGCTAGATAGAAGTCCTGGTTCGGCGAAACGGTAACCGGACGGTTCTCCAGCACGGGAATGCCGCGTTCCTTGATCTGACGGTTCACCTCGACGGCCAAGATGGCTTGATAGCCCGAGCCTGGGCGGAACAGATCGGATAAGGCATAGGATTTTCCGGTGGCCGTGGCAAAGGTCAGGCCTTTCGTCACCGTATACCCGTGCGCCATATGTTCGGAGTAGGTATAGTTCGTCAGCACGAGGCTAAGAATGCCGCGCTCGTTCGTTTTGATCTCAAAGGTGCCCGTCGTTTGCGGGTTGGTGCCGGTCTGAACCTGCTGCTGTTCTCGCTGCATGTCCTGGATTTGAAGAATAATGACCCGGTTGATGGCTTCTTCCGCCCCCGGATCCATGAGGCCGTGTACTTGCGGATAATGAATCACGAGACTGGGTGCCGTATGCGTAAGGGTATGGATACTTGCCGGGGGTACATATTGCGCCATACGTACAATCGCTCCAATCTAACATCAGATACGTTAGCCTATTCGGAAGCGGACGCAGAGGTTACGAAGTTGGCAGGAGCGGAGGCTTGAGACTTGGAGGCTTCTAAGGCTCCGTCAACCCGGCAGAAGGGCTTCGGATAGGCAGAACGCTCCAATGCGAAAGAAAGCTCTAATGCGAAAGAACGCTCCAATGCGACAGCGGTAGTCCAAGGCCGCGGGCATGTTTGTTGTAAATCAGCAAGCCTTCACTCCTTGTCTGTAACGCCAGACGTAAGCAATCTTCTTACAAAGATCGTGAATATGACTAAGGAAACGACTACCGATGCTGCTGTAACCGTGAACAAATACGTATAGCCGATACGCTCGGAAACCAAGCCGAGTATAATGGCGCCAAGTCCGATGCCGAGATCGAATGCCGTCATGAACGAGGCGTTGGCTGCTCCTCTCCGGTTCTCCGGAGCAATGCGCAGGGTCGCTGCTTGAAGCGCGGGCTGGGCCGAGCCGAAGCCGATACCGTACAGAATGGCTGCCGTAATCAGCCCGGTCAATCCGTTTGACATACTTAAGACGATCAGAGCCGCCGCCGTCACGACAAGGGACGGAATGATGACAGCCGCTTCGCCGAAACGGTCCGACAGCTTCCCGGCAAAGGGTCTGATCAAGGTAAGAGCGACGGCGTACACCAGGAAAAAGGTTCCCGGATTGACCCGGATGGACTCGGCAAACAGCGGGAGGAAGGTCGTGATCCCCCCGTATGCGACAGCCAGGAAAAAGATTGCGACCGTGACAGGGAGAACGGATTTCTCGACTAACTGAATTCGCCCTGCCGACGGTTTGGCTTGATAAGGGGCTCTGGTCATGTAGGCCAGTATGAAGGCAATCAGAGAGAGTCCGGTAGCGACAAGGAACAACGTCCGAAACGAATACCCGCTGACGATAAAAGTACCCAGCATGGGGCCGATGGCCATCGCAACCGTCATCGCCATACCGTACCAGCCCATGCCTTCCCCGCGGCGGGAGGTTGGGATTAAATCCGTAATGACCGTTCCGATGGAGGTTGTCGAGAAAGCCCAGCTCGCGCCATGCAAGATCCGCAGCGCAAGCAGAAGCAGAATGCTGCCAACCCAATCGTAGAGATACATCGAAAGAACAAAGAAGATAAGACCCCAAACGTAAAAAGCTCTTCTGCCGTATCGGTCCACCAATCCCCCGACCATCGGGCGAAAGACGACCGCCGTCAGCGTGAACGCACCGGCCGCCAAGCCCACCTGGGATTCGGAGCCGCCTAAATGCTTGATATATAGCGGAAGCGTGGGCAGCAGCAGATAGAAGCCCGTAAACAGAAATAACATCCCGACCGTCATCTGAATAAACGGTTTCGTCCATAAACGTTCCATCCTGTATCCCTCCTTATTTCGAATTTCTCAATGTGAAAACATCTGGACTCTAGTCTTCTTCGGATTTAACAGTCGATATTTCTTTCCGGATCCACTCGATATTCGTCATTCCTATCTGCTTCCGGTGATCGAGTACCCGCAGCAATTGAAGCCGCTGTTTCTCAGGATCAGGTTTATAAAACGTGATCTCCGCTTCAAAGTCCGTCACATGTTTCAGGTTGGTCTCCAGATAAATCAAATACTGCTCTAGACAATCGAGCCGAACCTTCTTCGGAACATACCGGAAATAGACCATTTTAAAATGGAATATCTGCTCCGTATCCATGTTGTATTCCAGGGGGTTCTCCATGAGCTCGAGAAACTTCTTCCGTCCGGAATCGGTGATCCCGTAGATTTTGCGGGGGCGTTTGCCTCCGCCGGATTCGTCCAGACGAAGATGGATCCACTCGTGATCCACCATCCGGGAGAGCAGGGGATATAACGTTCCGGAACTAATCTGACGGTAAGGACCCCCTGCATTTTTTAATATCTCTTGAAGCATATACCCGTGTTTATCCCCGGTCATCAATTCACCCAACACAAAAATTTCATACATATGAGCGCCTCCAACAATATGTCGTTACGATATAAATATATATCGTAACGACATAAATATGCAATACCTGGAAAAGATTTTTTGCAATCGTTCTCCAAACGACGGTAACTATGACATGGCGCTTTAAGATAGTGATAGATGAAGTGAAGCAAGAGGAGCGATACATTTAATCTGCGTCAGACACAAAAAATAGGAAGAGAGGGATTAGCGGTTTAAAACGGAGTCTTGTAAAAACTGATCCCTGTTAGAACTACCAGCTTAGAGGGGACCTAACAAATGAAGCCGATCTGAGTAGGATCGGCCGAAGAGTGCGCGAGGGGGATGGAGGTCAATTGCAAATTGAGGAATATAGCAGACTAGGATTCGTGGTGCACAGCAGGGAGTAAATGCATGCGTTCGTATAGGCGAGCAGTGCCCAGCATGAGCATTAAGGGTTTTGCTTCCTGCGTTTACAGTCCGCCTGCGTTTTTCCCATGACTTTCACCTTGTTGTCCGTTGTTCTTCTCGACATAATCCAAATGTTGAAACCCCCAGGTGCACATGTCGGTCAGAACGCTGCCCAAGCTCTTTCCGTGCTCCGAGATGGAATACTCTACTTTGGGCGGAATCTCCTGATATACCTTGCGTACGACCAGCTCATCCTGTTCCAGTTCGCGGAGCTGATTTGTGAGCATGCCTTGGGTCACGCCCGGAAGCAGCCGCCGGAGCTCCCCGAACCGTTTGGTTCCGTCCTGCAGCAGTATAAACAAAATCAGCGGTTTCCACTTGCCTCCGATTAATTGCAGCGTTGTCAGGATGCCTTCGGTGTTAGGCCGTTCATGATCGCTTGTTCTCATATTCTCATCTCCCATAGGAAGGGTGTCATCGGTCTTTGTTCATGTGATGTTAGTAATGTAGCACAGTATTCCGTTTAAACCCAGTACTATTCTTATTCGTACTTAGTATGTTTTATCGTACTATGCATGGGATGAATAGGTACGCTAAAACCGACTAAGTACATAAAAAGAGCGTACTTTTCAACGAAGCCGATCCGAAACATAATGGGGGTGTCAAACAAACCAAATGAGACAGGAGAGACCTGAATATGAAAATCATGGTGATTGTGGCTCACCCGAATTTAGACAACTCGCGTGCGAATCGAGTGCTGATGCAGCACAGCAGGCTGTATGCGAATGGAAATGTAGATATCCGGGATCTTTACAAGGAGTATCCGGACTGGAATATCGATATCGAGCGCGAGCAGCAGCTTCTTCTTCAGTATGATCGGGTGGTGTTCCAGTTCCCGTTTTACTGGTACAGCTGCCCGCCACTGTTGAAGAAATGGTTCGATGACGTGCTGACCTTCGGCTGGGCGTTCGGACCGGAAGGCAACAGTCTGAAGGGCAAGGAGTTTATGCTGGCCACGACGGCAGCAGGCACGGAACAGGAGTATCAGGCAGGTGGGGACAATTGGTACACCGTCAGTGAGCTGCTGCGTCCGATTCAAGCCACGTTGGACCGGTGTAAAGTCCGTTATTTGCCGGCCTTCGCGACCTATAACGTGGAGCGGGTAAGCGATGAAACCCTCCAGGCGGAGGCCGACAGATATGCCAATCAGGTTCTAGCACCTGCAGCCGAAAGCCGATACTGAGGCTCGCTTCTCCGTTAACCGATAGAAGATTGGCTCTTGCCGGCCGAAACCATTAAGGGCATGATAGAGTCATATATGACATGACCTGAAGCAGTTCTTATGCTCTTTTATGGGGGCCCGCTACTATTAGCTCGAGGCAGCTTCATAAGCACATGCGCACCAAATTGGAGGGAGGAAGCTTTATGACGATTGATGAAGATATTCATTTGGAGTCCTACGACAAGCAGTGGGCGGATCGGTTTTGCGACGAACACCAGACGTTAATCAGGGAGATCGGCGCTTATACGTCCGCCATCGAACATTTCGGAAGTACATCCGTACCGGGGATGACGGCTAAACCCATCATCGATATTCTGGTGGGCGTGGAGAACGCGTTGCATACGAATGAAATCATCCCCAAACTGACCGCTATGGGTTACGAGGACTTGGGCGAAGCCGGGATTCCCGGCCGTTTATACCTGCGCAAAAGAGGTAAGCATGCCTATAATGTTCACATTGTGTTATACCGTGGCGACATTTGGAATCATAACATCATCATCCGGGAGTACTTGCGAGCACATGCCGTGGAAGCCGAGCGTTACAGTGAGATCAAACAGCGTATCGTTTTGCAAGGAACCCGGACCTTGCTCCGATATTCCGATGAGAAGAATGCGTTCGTTGAGCAGCTTCTTGCTAGAGCGAAAGTATGGATGAATGGTGTGCAATCCGAATAAGCGTCTGGTAACTCTATCCTCCATTCATGGCCTTGCACTGCTTTCGGTAAGCGGAAGGGGTGAGGCCATGAAATTTTTTGAACGTCTTGCTGAAATGGACATAGTCCGAGAAGCCGACGCGGTAGGCCGTTTCCTCGGCGGAAAGCTCAGACTCCGCCAGCAATTCCCTCGCTTTTTCCATGCGAACCTGCACCAAGTATTTCACGAAGTTCATATTCGTTTCGCTCTTGAAGGTACGGCTTAGATACGTGACCGACATCCCCACTGAATCAGCCACCTCCTGTAAGGACAAATCCTCCATCGCGTAATTCTCTTCAATGTATCGCTTGGCTTTCTGAATATTGTGGCGAGACCCTAGATTTCGGGAACCCTTAATCAGCGCCAGCATTTCCTTGACCTTATCCTCGATTTGACGGCGGCAGGCCATGGGGTCATCCTGTGGCCATTGATCCTCGCCGATCTCCATTGCAAGAAGCAAACCGCGTTCTTCAAGCGCAGCCAGCAGATCCTGCATCAGCATATGAGCATATCTTGATAAGCTCACCTCTTCGGGTCCCCTCGTCTCAAAAAGAGCCATGATCTGGCGGATTTGTTCCAATGCTCCCTGCTCATCGGCAGAATACAGCAGCTGGGCGAGCCTGGCTTTATGGCGCTGCTGCGCAAGCGTCCATTCCGTCTGCCGGGAGAATCGCGCTTTCCGGTTATCCAGCTCCCTGCAGGCACGTTCCAGTGTTGTATGGAACTGCGCCGGGTCGATGGGCTTCAGCAGGAAATCCGAAACGCCATAGCGCAGGGCCTGACGTGCAAATTCGAAGTTGTCGTGGCCTGAGAGGATAATAAAATGCATCTGTGGATGGGATTCCCGGACACAGCGGATAAATTCCAGTCCATCCATTTCAGGCATGCAAATGTCGGTCACGATAATATCTGGCCGGGTGCTCTCTAGCATCTGCAGGGCTTCAACCCCGTCTTCGGCTTCGCCGGTGACCACAATTTGAAGACCGGACCTCTCAACAAGCTTTCGCAAACTCAAATGAATGGCGTATTCGTCATCAATCATCATTAACCGGTACATGGTGTCCCTCCTCGCTAGTCCTATACGGCAGTCTAATCTCAAATATCGTGCCTTCCAAGGGCACGGACTCCACAAGATGCAGGCCATACTCGTCACCGAAGGTAAGCTGAAGTCTTTGATGCACGTTCAAGAGCCCGATGCCGCTCGTGGGTTCCTCCCCGCCGTTTCGCAGCATGCCTTCACCCGGCTTCTCCCGGGTTTGCAGGATGCTGCTGATCTGCCACAGCGTTTCCGCTGCCATGCCAATCCCCTTGTCACGGATCATGATGGCAAAATAGCCCGCCTCCGCACGGGTGCTTATCCCGAGGTAGCTTGGCTTCTTGCCTCGGTATCCGTGTATGAACACATTCTCTACGATCGGCTGCAGCGTCAGTCTGACGGCATTTACGCGATCCAGGTCCCGTTCGTTCACATCCATATCAATCTGGAGTCTGCGGAAACGGGCGCTTTGAAGATCGAGATAATACTGGACATGCGTCATCTCCTCCCGCAGCGGCACGACAGACCCGGCATGGCCGATATTGTAACGGAACATATGGGCCAGCGCCCGCGTCATGCGACTGATCTCCATATGATCGTCCGCAATGGCATATGAATTAATAATCTCCAGTGAATTGTACAAAAAATGCGGGTTGATGTGGGACTGCATGGAGCGGAGCTCGGATTCCTTCTGCTTGATCATGAGCTCCCGTTCCTTCAGTTGGGAATCCTGGACCTCCCGAATCAGCCGCTTCAGCTCTCCCGTCATGCTGTAAAAGCTCTGGAATACGGCAGTCATTTCATTGTTGCGGAACCGGTTCATTTTGGTAGGAAGCACAAAATCACCCCGCTCGACGCGGGCCATCAACTTCTGGAGCATGGATAGCGCTCTCGTCAAGGACAAGGAGAATCCGCCTACAAGCGCCAATGCAATGATTAAGAGAATGGCTGCGGCCGCTAGCGAGTAATTACGCTGGGTGATCAAACCGCCGATGAGATTGTTCAGCGGCAGGTCGGCGACGACCGTCCAGCCAGTGATCTGCGAGCGTTCATGCAGGACCATCTTTTCGGTGCTGGAAGCTGCGTCTTGATGCCGGAAGAAGGAGGAGTCCCGGTTTTGAATATGCGTTAACAGCCCCGGTTCGACTTGGGTTCCGACCCGACTCGGATCCGGGTGGTAGATCATCTGCCCATCCTTGCCCATGATCCAGACATCAAAGCCGCCCAGCGAATCATTAGAGCAGATGGCTCCGATTTGCTTCAGATTGAGATCGACAATCAATAAGCCTTTATAGAGAAAGGAAGAATTGTCATAGAGCTTCCGGGCCACGGTAAGGGCTGGCGTGTTTCCTACCCGGCTGAGGCCGATGATTTGAAAATCGTTGAATTGATCCAGCTGCGCTTGAAAGGACCGGTTGCGTTTGCGGATTTCACTCATATCGAGCAGCCCCGGCGCGCTTTCGTAATCGGTGATTTGTCTCTTGTTCTCGGCGACGAGCGAAATTCCGATAATATCGGACCGGCCGTAGATCATCTGGGCAAACAAGTCGTCCTCGACTTTTTTGGCAAGCTGAAAGTACGCATAGGGGGTAAGCTGGGTGGTCGAGAGAAATTGCTGGATCTGCGGGTTGTGGATAAAGGGATAGGTGGAATTCTCCAGATTGGATATGTACGAATCCAGTGAGACGTTGGTTTGCTCGATGATACGCCTGTTAGCGCCTGCGGCAAACTGTTCAATCGCATCGGTAGACGACTGGTACCAGAAGCTGCCAAGCAGAAAGAAGGGGAGGCCAATGAATAGGATGATCAGAACGAACAAACGTTGGTTAATGGTCAGATTACCGGTGGAAACGCCTTGGATGTTCATCGCTCTTCCGCCTTCCGCATTGAAGTAAGGAATGTAAGGAACATTGTAGCAAAAAAACACAAGTTGTAAATAAAAAACCATGATGCCGCAGCAAGAAATCACAAGTGGGCTAAGAAAGCACATGGGCGCATTCGGTCGTTATCAACTACAATCGCATTAATCCATTTCAAACAATAGGGGGCGAGGATTTGTGAAAAAGAGAAAAGGGCTTTACAGCTGGTTAACGGCCTTATTGCTGATAACCGTTATAGTAAGCGGTTGCAGCAATGCTGATGAAGGAAAGGGCGGTACTGCCACACCCGGTACCGGAGGCGATGAAGGGAAAAAGGTAGAAATCCTGCTCGGGTATTATTCCAGCGACAGCTCCGATACGAAGATGAAGGAGCTGATCGAGCAGTTCGAAAAACAGCATCCGAACATTAAGGTGAAGACGCAAAGCGCGCCATACGGGCAGTTCTATCAGAAGCTGGATACGCAGATCGCGGCCGGCCAAGCGCCGGACGTATGGCTGTCCGACGGCGTCTACGTCATGAAATACGCCCAGCGGGGCGCCGCTAAGGATCTGACGGATTGGATCGCAAGAGACCTGAAAGCCGATGAATACTACGGCCTCGATTTTAATAAGGACGCGGACGGGCGCTATTGGGGCGTGCCGCAGGGCATTCAGGTCGGCGTGCTGTTTTACAACAAGGAGCTGTTTGATAAAGCAGGCGTAACGTATCCTTCGGATGAATGGACCTGGGACGACCTGAAATCGTCGGCAGCCAAGCTGACGGTGGATGCCGGTGGAAAAACCGCCGAGGACAGCGGGTTTGACGCTGCAAGCGTGAATCAGTTCGGGCTGACGTTCTTCAGCATTACCGAAGGCTGGTTCTCCGTGATGAAATCCTACGGCGGCGGTGTCCTTGACGAGAAAGCGGAGAACTCCATCATCAATTCGCCGGAGAACAAGCAGGCGTTCGAATGGATGGTCGACGGCATGCAGCGCGGCATCATTACGGATCCGGTCGACCTGAAGAGCTTCCAGAGCAATACCGCCGTGTTCCCAAGCGGATCTGCAGCCATGCGGATCGGCATCTATGCCCGGGTGCAGGCAGCGAATGAAGCCGGCCTGAATTATGATGTGACGCTGCTGCCGAAGGGACCTGATGGCAAGCGAGTGTCCCCGGTCATCGCCAACTCATGGGTGATTAATCAGAAGTCGAGCGACGAGAAAGCCGAGGCTGCCTGGGAGTGGATTAAATACTGGGCTACGGAAGACGATGTGCAGAAGCAGTGGACTGAACTGGGTGAAGCCGTGCCCGTCAAAAAATCCGTAGCGGAATCCGAAGTGTTCCTCAAGGCGGGAGAGCAGCCGGCTAACCGCCAGGCCTTCCTGGATAGCCTGGAGTTCGCACAGACACTCGACAATAACGCAGTCTGGGAAGAATGGGTAGGCAAATTCAACGAACATGCGGAGCGTGCCTTCCTTGGGGATGCAACTATCGATCAAGCGCTCAGCGAAGCGGATGCTGCCGTTCAATCGATTCTCGATGATTTTTATAAAAAATAAAACAAGGGTGGAAGAAAGGCGGGAGTGAAATGGGCAATACATTAAACGACAATGCAGCACTCAAAGCCGATCCGATGCCGCACGGAAAGCCCGCCCGAAAACGGAAATGGGATCATGAGGGGAGATGGGGGCTGCTCATGGCCTCCCCCTATTTTCTCCACTTTATCATCTTTGTGGCAGGTCCTCTCGCCGCATCCCTGTACTTCAGCTTTTCCGATTACGATATGCTGAATCCGCCCGAGTGGAGCGGACTGGATAATTTCCGGCGCATGGCCGAGGATTCGATGTTCTGGCGTTCTCTGTGGAACACCTTGTATTTTGCGGTTCTGTTCGTACCGCTCCAGACTTTTCTCGCTTTAGTACTGGCTGTCGCGCTAAACCAGCGTTTGAAAGGGCTTAAATGGTTTCGAATGGCCCATTTTATTCCGGTGATCTCCTCATGGACCGTCATCCTGTACGTCGCCGACGCCATATTCAACCCTCGCTTCGGTCTGGCGAACACGCTGCTTGCCAAGCTGGGGCTGGAAGGGCAAGGCTGGCTGCAGGATCCGAAGCTGGCCATTCCGCTGCTTGTCTTCATCGCGGTCTGGAAAGGGATCGGCTATATTATGGTCATTTATCTGGCGGGTCTGCAGAGCGTTCCCGGGGATCTGTATGAAGCCGCAGAGATCGACGGCGCAGGAGCTCTGCGCAAATTCCGCTACATTACGGTTCCGTTGATCTCGCCGACCACGTTCCTGGTTGTCATTATGAGCACGATTTCCACCTTCCAGGCATTTGAACAGATTTATGTACTAACCGGCAGAGGCGACATCAGCTCGGCGGGAGGCCCGAATAACTCCAGTCTGGTCATGATGCTGTATTTATATCGTGAAGGGTTCACGTTTATGAGGATGGGGTATGCTTCCGCCATTGCCTGGGTGCTGTTCATGATCCTCTTCCTGTTGACGCTGATACAGCTCAGGGGTCAGAAGAAGTGGGTGCACTATGACTGATCAAGCAGTCAAGATGGAACTGCAGATGTGGAACCGCATCGGAGGAAGGAGGAACCTCACATGAGAAGAAAGCTGCTGGGAAAAAGCATCGGTTACGTGCTGATCGGGATCAGCTCGCTCATCATGATCGTGCCGTTTCTGTCGGCGCTCATGAATTCATTGAAAACCTACAAGGAATATACAACCGTTCCGCCCCGCTGGATTCCCGAGGTATTCCAATGGTCTAACTACGCGCAGGTGTTTCAGCTTGGGAATATTGGCGGCTACACGTTAAACAGCATCTTCGTAGCCGTATTGTCCGTCGTCGGCGCCCTGATCTCCTGCTCGATGGTCGGTTATGCGTTCGCAAGGCTGCGCTTTCCGCTAAAAAGTGCGCTGTTTGTGATGGTGCTGGGAACGATGATGATTCCGGCGGTGGTCATCATCATCCCGCATTTCATCATTTTTAATAAGTTGAACATGCTGGATACGCTCACGCCGCTGTGGATTATCGAATGGTTGGCTCAGCCGTTTGGCATTTTCCTCATGCGACAGGCTTTTATGAATATACCTAAAGAGTATGAGGAGGCGGCCAAGATGGAGGGATGCAATCCGTTCCAGATTTATCTGCGGATCTTTATTCCGATGGCCAGGCCTACGCTGGCGACGCTGGCGATCTTTACATTCATGGGCAAGTGGAACGAGATTTTGACGCCTGTCATTTATTTGACCTCGAATGAGAAGTATACGCTGCCCATCGGCATTCTCTCCTTATCGGGCCAATGGACCGGCAATGAACAGCTTATGATCGCGGCCGCATTGGTCAGTCTCGTTCCGATTCTGCTGGTATTCCTGTTTGCCGAGAAATATTTTGTGCAGAACCACAATATGGCCGGGATTAAATAATGGAGTGTTATCATCGGCCCGGGAAGGGGCCATGTCTGTGAAGGAAAGGATGAAAGACAAGATGAAAATAGCGGCATTCAGTGGATCGTTAATCGATTACAGCATCCATGAAGCGATGTCGATCACGGCCGGGCTTGGTTTCGACGGAATCGAAATTGCCTGCCGCGAACCGCACTTAAGTCCGGAAGCTTCGCTGCCGCGGGTTCGCGAAATGAAGGCTGTTGCGGAAGTTCGTGGCTTGGAGATTCCGGCATTGGCAGGTTATATGGGATATTTCTCGACAAGCGGAGATGCCGAATGCGCTGAGGCTTATGATCAGTTTATGGGCCTGCTTGAACGCGCGGTGATGTTGGAGGCGGGCATGATCCGGATCTTTCAGGGAGGGCCGAATGCCTTTCTGGCGGAGGATTATCATTATGCCAAGGCGGCTTTCTGGATTCGGAAATGCGCGGAGGAAGCCCGGGCTGCGGGAAAACGGATCGTGTTGGAGATTCACAATCAGAGCCTGGTAGAGACGACAGATAGCGCTCTGCGACTGCTGGATTTGATCGGCGATGATCAGGTTGGCCTGATTCATGATGCAGGGAATATGTACATCACGGACACGGAATTTGGGGAAACGTCGGTCCGGCAGCTCGGAAGCTATTTGTTCCATGTGCACATCAAGGATGAACGGCGGATCGGGCAAGGGGGCGCGCCGGGAACGTTCAAGAATTTGACCCGACACGGGGAAGAGTTCTTCCTGCAGTGCCGTCTTGGTGAGGGAGAAGTGGATCACGGCGGGCTGCTCAGGGGACTTCGGGAACAGCGGTACGCAGGTTGGCTTACGCTGGAATGCGCAGCACCCTATCCGCCGAAGGAACGGCTCGCTTATGATCTGTCGGTCATCAAGGAATGGCTGCAGGCTGTGGAGGTGTCGACAAGATGACGGGGAAAGCGCGGAGTTTTGGAATCATTGGCTGTCAGCATGCCCACATCGGCATGTTTATCGAGGAGATGCTGGCCCTGGGCTACGAATGTGCAGGCGTATACGAACCGGATAATAAGCCGTTAGCCCGTACTCTTGCCGACCGGTACGGCCTGGAACTGACGGGGGATCGGGAATCGCTGCTGAGCGATGAAGGAGTGAGTGTTATCGGCTGCGCGGCCATTAACCATGAGAAGATGGATGTCATTGAGCTGTGCGAGCTCCATGGCAAACCAATCATGATCGACAAGCCCGCCGTGACGGATCGGGCGGGGCTGACCCGGCTGCGCGGCGTTCTGGAGCGGGGAAGGATCGAGGTAGGCATGATGCTCACCGAGCGCTTTCGTCCTTCCCTGCATACCGTTCAGCGGATGATCGGGGCGGGTGAATTGGGGGACATTGTCCATATCTCGATGCGTAAACCGCATCGGCTGAATCCGGAAGCCAGGCCGGCCTGGCATTTTGACAAGTCACAATCCGGGGGCATCATTAACGACCTCTTCGTGCATGACTTCGATCTGTTACGGTGGCTGACGGGCCGGGAAGTGGAGACGACATCCGGTTATCTGGCGAAGAATATACTGCCTGAACATCCGACCTTCTATGATACGGCCGGCGTGCAGGTATTCATGGCTGGCGGCATAACGGCACAGCTTTACGCGGATTGGCATACACCGGCAGGCTGCTGGACATGGGGAGACGGACGGATATTCATTACGGGGACAAGAGGCATTGTGGAAATTCGGCTGGAAGGAGACCCGTTGCTCTCGAGTGATGAGGCTGTACTTGTTATCACCGATCAGGAGCTGCGCTCCATGCCGTTGGCGCAGCCGCCGTTCTCCCTCTCGCAGGATTTTCTGAACCGGGTGGAGGGAGAAGCGGGCTTCATCACGCATGACGATATTTACAAAGCCTCGGAGGCGACGGTAACGGCCGATGAGGAAGCACGGATCCTGATTCGGGAATAGGGAAAAGCATGCGGTTTCGCTGCAAACTGAACGTAACGAGGAGGCGTAGGATACATGACGGAGGAAACATTGCCGGTTCGATTCGGAATTATTGGCTGCGGAATTATTGCCGACATTCATGCACAGGGCATTTTGAACACGGAGGAAGCCGTGCTTGCCGCCGTATTTGATACGAAACGGGAATCTGCGGTCAAGCTGACTGCAAAGTACGGAGGAGATATCTGCGATACATTGGAAGAACTGCTGGCACGCGAGGATGTGGAGGTTATCTGTATCTGCACGCCAAGCGGCATGCACGCAGAGCAGACGGCGATGGTCGCACGGGCGGGCAAACATGTGCTGGCGGAGAAGCCGATGGCGATCAATCTTGACGATGTCGAGCGCATGATCGAGGTATGTGCGGAGAATGGTGTGCTGCTGGCAACCGTCTTTCCGAGGCGCATGTCCCCACAGGCAGGGTATGCCCGGCAGGTCATTCAAGAAGGACGGCTTGGGAAGCTTAGCTTATGCTCGGCGTATGTCATGCTGTTCCGCGATCAAGCCTATTATGACAGTGCGGGCTGGCGCGGGACATGGGCGATGGATGGCGGCGGGGCTATGATGAATCAGGGAATTCACACGGTGGATATGCTGCAATGGCTCGTTGGGCCTGTTGCGTCCTTGTCCGCGAAAGCCAAAGCCGTGCTGCGCAATATCGAAGTCGAAGATACCGTTATCGCTGCGCTTGAATTTGAAAGCGGCGCGCTGGGCGTGCTGGAGATCACGACGACGGCCTGCGACGGGAAAGGGCAGCGGCTCGTCATCCATGGAGAGAAGGGTGTGCTCGTCATTGAAGAAGATACGATCGTAGCTCTTGAGATCGATGGCCAGCAAGTTCAGCTGCCTGAATTCGAACCGTTTAAAGTTATACCTGACGGACACCGGCTGCAAATTCGAGATATGGCGCTTGCCGTTCGCGAAGGCCGCGAGCCTGTAGTCACCGGGAAGGACGGCCGACATTCACTCGAGATTATTCTCGGCACATACGAAGCTTCCCGGCAGCACAAGGAAATCAAACTGCAGACCGAAACACCGGTATTGTAGGGGATGGAGGTGACTTTATGATGTCTCAGCGCAGCATAAAGCCTGTTCTTGAAGAAGTTCAAGATCAACTGAAGGTCCACGTTTATGACCAGCGCGAAGCGATGGGGAAAGCGGCGGCCGCCGATATCCGCGCGGCCATGCAGCGCCTTCTGGCCGAGAAAGAGCACATTCGCATCGTCTTTGCGGCTGCCCCATCCCAGAATGAATGCCTTGCGGCGCTGGTTCAATCGGAAGGATTGGACTGGAGTCGGGTCACGGCTTTTCATATGGATGAATACATCGGCCTTCCTCCGTCGGCACCGCAGCGGTTCGGGAACTTTCTGTCTCGGCAGCTGTTTGATCTGGTATCCCCAGGAGAGGTGCATTTGATCGACGGCATGAATGATCCTGAGGCGGAGTGCGACAGATACAGCGGATTGATTACCGCTGCGCCGATCGATATGGTGGTCCTGGGTATTGGCGAGAACGGGCATATCGCCTTCAACGATCCGCCCGTTGCCGATTTTGCGGATCCGTTATGGGTAAAGCGGGTGAAGCTGGACGAGGATTGCCGCCGACAGCAGGTGAATGACGGCTGTTTCGCAAGCTTGGAGGAGGTTCCGGAATACGCCCTTACGCTCACCATTCCGGCGTTAATGTCAGGTGCCCATCTGTTCTGCGTCGTTCCGGGTGCAAGCAAGCGGGCAGCGGTACAAAGGACGCTGCACGGCGATATACACGAGGCCTGTCCTGCCAGCATTCTTCGAAGGCATGCGGATTGCACGCTGTACGTGGACCGGGAGTCGTATGGGGAAATCCGGAATGGATAGCCATGCCCTTGTTCGTGTGGGCCGTCATTACACAACAGGTGAACGGATAAAGCTAACATGGACTCCTGACGGCCGGATCGAGCAGATACTTCCGCACGATGGTGACGAGGACGCCTGGATCGCTCCCGGACTTGTTGATCTTCAGATTAACGGCGGGTACGGCCATGATTTCAATTCCTTGCCGCTCACAACGGAGACGGTTATCCAGGCAACCCGGCGTTTATGGGAAAAGGGTATAACGCTTTACTACCCAACCGTCATTACCAATGGCGATGAAGAGATCGAACATTTGCTGCGGGTTATCGACGCCGCTTGCCTGGAAGATGAAGCGGTCGGTTCCACCATTGGCGGGATTCATTTGGAGGGACCCTTTCTTTCTCCGGAAGAAGGGCCCAGGGGAGCCCATGATTCCCGGTACATCAAAGCGCCCGATTGGGCGTTGTTTTCAAGATGGCAGGCGGCATCGGGAAATCGGATTCGGATCGTGACGCTATCGCCAGAGTGGCCGGAAGCTGCCCGGTTTATCCGGTCGTGCGTAGAGGTGGGGATCACGGTATCGATCGGGCATACCGCCGCGACGTCTGAGCAAATTCGAGTAGCCGTGGAAGCAGGAGCGACGATGTCCACGCATCTTGGCAATGGCGCGCATCTGACGCTGCCGCGCCATCCGAACTATATATGGGAGCAGCTTGCGCAAGATCAGCTGTGGGCAGGGATCATCGCGGACGGGTACCATCTGCCGGACTCGGTCATCAAAGTGATGCTCCGCGCCAAGTCGTCCAAGGCGCTGCTCGTCAGCGATGCCGTCTATTTAAGCGGTATGCCGCCAGGCGAATACGAGACCCATATCGGCGGCAATGTCGTATTAACACCCGAAGGCCGATTGCATCTCGCCCGCAAGCCTGAGCTGTTGGCCGGTTCGGCCATGATGCTTGCCGATGCGGTATGGCGGCTGGCTCAGTCAGGGCTGTGCACGTTTCCTGAAGCTTGGGACATGGCTTCAACGCTGCCAGCGCAGGCGATGGGGAAAGCAGACCATTATGGATTAAAGAGAGGGGCGCAGGCCGACTTCGTGGTGTTGGAGAAGGAAGAGGGAAGTCTTCGCATTGTGGAGACGGTCAAGGGAGGCCATTCGGTTTACCAAAGGGAATGTTAGATGTTAAAATATAGAAAACGAAACCAAAAAACCCAGATTGCGATCTGGGTTTTTCCTTATCACGGCACAAGGCGGAGAGATGACATGACATTGAAATGGAGAGTTCCCATTATGCGTAAAATCTCAGCATGGACGTTTATTCTGCCTATCCTCTTATTCACAATTGAGATTTTATTTGTCCGCGACGGGCACTGGTTTCGCTATTACGGACTTCTGTCCACTGTCTTTCTTCCACCATTCGGGATCGCGCTATCCATACGTTCCTATGGAATAACAGACTCGAACAAGGACCTGCTATTAATAGCCTGCAATGTGCTTGCGTTATTCTCTTATTTTATCTACACTTTTTTAGGATATCTAATGCTGGGTCCATAGGAGGGCATGTTGGTGTACCAACATAGAGGCAGCTACGGGTAAGTTATTGATCATCGAATATCTATTGGTTGGCGGGGTCTATAGCCTTTATCAGTGGAGGGGATGGGAATTATCTCGGGAACAATATGAATCCGATCGGTTCGCATAAGATGATGCTCTAACCATCAATATTTAGTTTGGCACCTCCGAGTGGGCGGATGGTGCTTTTTTTAGATTCGCTTTTACAACTCTATTACAAAACAATAATAATATGATTGTAGAAGTAGGGGGAGGGGGAACAATTGTGGCAGCGATTTTAATAGTTGAGGATGAAATATCAATCAATGAATTGATTAAACGAAATTTGCAGCTTGTGGGGCATCAGTGCACTTCGGTTTTGGATGGTGAAGCTGCGATTTCTGAAATACAATGCCATAACTATGATCTGATCATTTTGGATGTGATGCTGCCTGAATTTGACGGGTTTGAAGTGTTTAAAGAAGTACATGGCACTCCCACCATTTTCTTAACGGCACGTAACAGCTTATCGGATCGAATAACAGGCTTTTCCATGGGGGCTGACGATTATTTGACCAAGCCCTTTGAAATGTTGGAGCTCTTGGCTCGTGTCGAAGCGGTGCTGCGGCGAACCCAAAAAAATAAAAAATGCTTTGAAGCGGGAGAGGTGAGGATTGATTTTGATGGCCGTCAGGTATTTTATAAGGGAGAGCTTGTGGAATGCACACCGAAAGAATATGAATTGCTGGAAGTGCTTGTAAACAACCGCAATATTGCATTGTCCAGGGAGCGGCTTCTAGAGCTCGTGTGGGGCCATGATTATGAAGGCGAAACCCGGACGATTGATGTTCATATCCAAAGACTGAGGAAAAAATTAGGTTGGGAGCACGTGATCAAAACCGTCTATAAGCTGGGTTACCGCTTGGAGGTAAGCCGATGAAATATAGAACCTTTTTAACGACGCTTGTGCTTTTTCTGTTCTCCTTCAATCTCGGGATATTTATCATTTCTGTCGCTTCATTCAAAGATACGGTTCATCGAGCAGAAGAAAGAAGTTTGGGCGAACATTATTTTATTACGTCTGCGCTTATAAAGGATTTTCGTGCAGTGGAAAGCCGCGGAGTTCATATTGAAGGTTCATTGGCTTCTCTGCTCCAACCCTACAGTTATCTGTCCGGGGATCAGAAGGTTAAGCTGGCGCTTTACAAGGGCGAACAGCTTGCCTACTCCAATCGGCTGGAAATGGTATTGCCGAGCCGTTTTTTGGAGCCGCCGAAGGACGGAAATCGTTTGGTTGCGATGCAAAAAACAGGTGGCCATTCCTATGTTATTGTTTCGGGGAAGCTTCCTGCGCCATATGATTCCTATACCATGGTCTATCTTTATGATGCGACAGATGCCATCACCGCATGGAAACATATGAAAAATGTGCTGTTTTTCGCAGGATTTATTCTTTCCTGTCTGCTTGCGCTTGGTCTTATGTTATTACTTAATCGAATATTCAAGCCACTGTCGCAGATTTCCCAAACCTCCCGTAATATCGCAGCGGGTGCATATGAAACCAGGCTTCCGGTAACCGGGCGTGATGAGCTGTCCGAAATGGCACAAAGCTTCAATCATATGGCGTATGAAATCCAGCGTCAAATGACGGAGCTTATCGACGCCGCGGACAAAAAGCAGCAGTTTATTGATAATTTTGCCCATGAACTCCGTACACCCTTGACCGCAATCTATGGATACGCCGAATATATGCAAAAGGCTGCCCTGACTGAGGACGAGAGGCTGTCCGCGATCAGCTATATCATGTCGGAAAGCCGGCGTATGCAGACGATGTCCTATCAATTACTCGAATTGGCGAATCTTAAAAACGATGAGATTGGCTGGCAAGCACAGAAAGTAACCGGTCTCTTTCGATCTGTCCAACAGACACTGCATAGTAAAATCACGGAAAAAGATATACAAATCGAGTTTATTTGTGAAATAGATGCTGTGTGGGGAGACGCCTGCTTGCTGCAAAGTCTGTTTGTCAATCTGATTGACAATGCGATAAAGGCATGCAGCACGGGCGGACATATCGTAGTGCGTGCCGCCATAGAGGCCGGAAAGAAGACGGTTTATATCCAGGATAACGGAAAAGGGATGAGCGCTGAAATACTCCGGCATATTACAGAACCTTTTTATCGCGGAGAGAAATCACGAAACCGCAGGGACGGCGGCGCCGGATTAGGCTTGGCCATCTGTCAACAGATCGTCTTGCGTCACCGCGCGGAGCTTGCGTTTACGAGCCATCCCGGGGAAGGAACGACAGTCAAAGTAATTTTTACAACTTCATAATGACTTGGTGATGGTTCTATAATTTGGCTATTCTATACTGCTTATTGTGATCACAAACCAAAACGATGGAGGAGTGAATTCAGATGAAAACAAACAGATCGGAAAGAAAAAATTTTAAAAAAACCATATTAGCGGCTACAGCGGTTATTGGGGCCAGCACACTATTGTTCCAGGGATTCACACAGGCAGCGATGGCGACGGAATTCAAAAAAACAAATACGATCCCTACAAGTTATTCGAATTATGCAGCCGGATCATCCCAAGCGGTGCCAAACAGCTTGCCGAAAGGCTACCAAAAAGCGAATTACAAGATAGGAGCCATTGATCTTGAATATTACCGCAACCAGAAGCCGACCAGCAAGGACATGCCAAAAGAAGAGGCGGCGGAAATTGGCGCACGGGCCCTGTGGGAAGTATTCGGCCTGAACCTGGAGGGTCAGGTGATTGAAATGGGCTACGAGCAGCCAGCCGAAAGTCTCCCCCGTTCGAGATGGTACGCTGATGTGCTCGTGAACGGTAAGCGTAGTTATTCTTTCTCTGTGGATTCGGTAACAGGAGAATTATTTGACATTGTCCACGGTAGAACGCTAGATAAAAAGGTTTCAGTAGCTTTTGATCCGGCACTTGATAAAAACCCGCAGGAATATGTTGCGCTGGCGAAGAAACTGGCGGAGAAATATAACGTTGTTCACGGTCCAATCAAGTCGGTTGCATATAACGGCCAAGGCTACAGCGACAATGATCCGACGATTTCACTTGATATCAAAGGCGAAGATGGGGAAATAGCTTTGATGACTTTCTCACGATATGACAAGGCGCTGCTCGGTATCGGTTATAACGGGTCATATAAGCCATCACTGGAATTCAGTGAAAGGCTCATGAAGCGGGTGGAGGAAAAGGCCAAAAAGCTTGAAAAGTCAGCTCCCCCAACCAATGAGAACGAAGGATCCTTTCTGAGGGTTTTGGATTTGGATTGAGATATGTTCTTAAAATGGTAAAGTGAAGTTTCAGCCTGTAAGCCGCCACGATGTTGGCGGCTTTTTTTGTATAAGAAAACCCCCGGTTCGACCGGGGGTTCAGGAAGGCTTATAGCTATGAGTAAAAATCCCTTGAACATCATGATAAGATGATAGCCGGTTAGAGGGCCGCATCATCAAGATCAAGGAGGACAAGGAAATGGATAAAAGCAGTCTAGTACATACACGATGGAACTACGATTCAGATTGAAACGCAGCGTTGGGTATATCTGCCGCTATTCTTATATTAAACGAATATTTATCGATTGTTCGATAGAACTATCGTTACATTTCTTCGTATACCTTTTCTAAATACTTAATGGATACTTGTTGTGCCTCAAATTTTATTTGTATATCGCTTTCATATCCTCGTCTTAGATTTACATATAATGATATCGTATGCTTAATCGCGTTATAGCAACTTTCTTTTTCATGAAGAGCAATTGTTTTTCCCAGTTCCTCGATAAGTTCAGGAGCATGTCTTTCAATTTTCCGTACCCCATTTGGAAGTGAATTGTGTTGCATTAAAATTAATGGACCAATAACAGCCTCTCTAACAAATGAAAGAAGACTGATGACTTCGAATAACTCTCCTCTGCCGAGTTTAGTAGCACCATAATGTATCCAAACCCAGAAACGGTCTTCAATCCATTGAAGATCAGGGGAAGGATAAGAAAACTTGATTTCATTCAGAAGCTGTTCCAAAGAGGAATTCCGTTGCCATACCACAACAGGCTTTTCTACTCCATCCTTTATTTCTTCGATCGTTACAAATTTAAAATCAACATGAAGAGGGCCATGGTACAAGCCAATGAGTAACCGTGGCTCACCTACATGTTCACCAGTAAACCCGGATAAAAGGTGACCAAATTCACCAACGATTTGCAGTCTATTCATCATAATGTCCGTTTTAAAGGTTGGATCATAGACAAGAATCAAATCAAGATCGCTAAACTGATCCATCGTATTAGTTCTCATTGACCCCCCAGCAAGTACACCTACAAATCGTTCGTCATCTTTTATCTTCTTTATAAGATTTTGAATAAACTCTTCATGTTGTTTTAACATGCTTATCACTCCTGAAATTTGACCTATTTAAAAATAGGTATTACGCCATCGTAACATAATTGATGAATCATATTCAATATTGATTTTCTAATCGAAAGTGTTTGAATAATCCATAAGGTTGGCTGCCTCTAATCGTATTTCGCCATCATCTCTGTGAGTATCCCCTTAATGCGATTCACCAGCTCCTGCGGCTCCTTCACGGTGGCTTCATTTCCTAATCCGATAAAAAATTTAGCAAAATACAAAAGCTCGCTCGCAGGGACATTCTGATCGAGCCGTCCACTTCCATCCGGCCGCATGTCAATGAGGGGAACAGGACACAATTCGGATTCACAGCGCTGAACGCCTTCCCGGCTCAGATCAACCACCATCCGGACATAGACCGATTTCTCTGCCCCGTATTCCCTCCAATTGCCCAGATGGATATGGCGGTGATCTCGCGGCTCGATTCCGGTTGTATCATAAGCCACGGACTTCATGCGGTCACAGCGGAACAGGCGAAAATCATCGCGCAGAAAACAATAAGCGGGACAATACCAGAAGCCATTGCTTGCATAAATGCCCACGGGCTGGATACTTCGCTCGGCATAGCCTTCCCTGCTCTCGTATAACACCGTAACGACCCGCTGGTCGACGGCGGCATCCAGAAGAACGCCGAGAGATTCAACCTTCTGCTGCCTTGTATGCGTCAAAAAATCCACCCGGTTCTTCATCTGGTCAATCCGGTCGCGCACATCCCCGGGCATGTAATAATAAAATTTTTGAAGTGCGGTAGAGGACTCGGCTTCAAAGGGAAGAAATAGATAGTGACGCAGGGCGTGGCTGGCAAAAAACATCGCGACGGCTTCTTCCTCGCTAAAAGCGATTGGCGGAAGAATTCGTTCCTTCAGAACCTGATATCCGCCGTGCGGTCCTACCTCGGAATAGAGTGGAACGCCCAGCTCGCTTAGCTCCTGCAGGTCCCGCAAGATCGTCCGAGAGGACACGCCGAATTGATCGGCCAATTCCCTTACCGTGAATTTCCGCATCCGGTTCACGGTCATCATCAGCTCCATGAGACGTTTGGATTTGGACATAAGATCAGCTCCGTATCGTTTGATGACTATGACAATAGTTGTCACCATTATACGCTATACTGGCTGTAGAACCCAGAGACCCCTTATAACTAAAAAATGGAGTGATGAAACGTGAGTCAATTGAATGAAATGAAGCAGTTGTTATTTGAGGAACTGGAGCTTATCGTTAGAACCAGTTCGAATCTGATCGGCAAAATTTCGCCAGAACACTGGGATTACAGACCTGCCCACAATATGAGGTCGCTTCAGGAGCTGGTTTACCATCTCGTTTCGGTACCTGCTACCGATTTATTGATTCTGCAAGAGAAGAGTGAAGCGGAGATCCGGGAGCTGGAGGCAAGCATTGCTGCAGACGGCGTAGACAAGGACAAGCTGATTTCCTGGATGACGAAGGGACTTGCGGATGTAAAGTCATACATGAATGGGTTGACGGATGAAGAATTTATGCAAAAGAAAACTAAACCCTTCTATTTGGAGCACGGTTCAACGCAAGCCAAGTGGCTGATTGAAATCGTCACGCATGCCCAGCATCATCGGGCACAAATGTTCAATTACCTGAAAGCCCAGGGCTATGAAGTGAGCATGTTCGATTTATATTAAACTGCGGGTGCAGGATGATTGAGGCGAAAGGATGGTAAAGGATGCAGCGGCATGTACTGGGAAAATCGCCGAAGCTTCCGTTAACCGAAGAAGAGCGAGCGAAGCTGCGGTCAAACAAAATGAAGCTCATCGATATTGCGCACATGGATATCGAGTTATTGTCTGGCGTGCTTGGCATTTCGGATAGCCGTGCACAATATGTCCGGGGGCTGGCGCAGTTTCAGACGGTTCCTTCGATCGGACCGAAAGTGGCTGAACGCGTAGTCAAGATGGGATATTACGCATTGGAAGAAATCAAGAATGAAGACGCCGCCGCGTTAACCGACCGGATGGAGGCAAGCAGCGGATTCTGGGAGGATCCTTGCGTAGAGGATGCATTTCGCTGCATTGTTCATCATGCCAATCATCCGGAAAGCGGGAAGAGCTGGCATGATTTCAGCGAAGAGCGTAAGCAATTTAGGGAGGAGCACGGATACCCTACAACCCGTCCGACACGATCGTGGTACGACAACAAATATGGACAACCATAGGGTCCATACCTTGACCTATCGGGAGGCACTGCCACAAGGCGGTGTCCTTTTCCTGTCTTTTACCAGAATTGAAAAATCACTTGAAAGTGACGCAACGTCATCTTGTACAATGGTTTCAAAGTTGAAAAGGGGTGTTAGAAAGATATGAAACGATACGCAGCTGCAATTCTATGTGTCCTATGCGTGTTATTGCTCAGTGCATGCAATTCCACGGACGAAGAGGAGGCTCTTCAACGCGTAACGCTTGAGGAGGTTGAAGTGCTGGAGATTGACCATGGCAGCACGACCTTGTTCGTCGAGACAGCGAATGTGGAAGCATTGGAAGTTTCGCTGCTCAGAAACACCAAGTCCGCTGGGGCTGTTGTTGATCAGGATGGCAATCGGGTAAAGATTCGTTTAGATAACGACATCACGCGGATGTTGAATATCGGCAGGATGCCGCAGCTTAGCGTGAGAATTCCTGCGGACTATGCAGGGAAGGTCGTAATTGATGGTTCTTCCGGCAAAGTAACGGGAACTGGGTTGCAAAATCATAGCCTCGAGGTGAAGGGGAAAAGCGGGAATATCTCACTTGCGTTCACCCGTTTGAATAACGATGTGGAGGTATCGGCGACAAGTGGAAACGTGAACATCCAGCTGGATGAAGAAACGCCTGATGTGACATGGATGCTGCAATCCGGAAGCGGACATCGGTCCATTGCCGTTCTGCTCCAGGACAGGAAGGAGAGCAATCGGAAGACGGAAGGGCGATCCGGTCATGGCAAGCATGAGGTGAAGCTCAAAACCTCCTCGGGGAACATCTCGATAAAATAATCATGCAAGAACAGAGCTTAAGAAAAAAACAAGCATCCCCGTACTCGTCCTTTGCAAGAGTTCACAGCTTTTACGACTCTTGAAGCAGACCATAAGAGGATGCTTGGCATGTTAACCTATTCAAGTTTTTTATATAACAAAGAAGAATGATAGCACTTATTTATTCTTCAGCAGGTACAGAAGCCTTGGATGAAGCGGAGGATCTCATATATTGCGGCGGGTTTACGTCATCAATAAGCAGAATACCATCGTATTGATCACGGGCAATCAGACTTTCGGGGATCATGCCCCAGCTGTAGGCAAAACGCGGCTCGAACATCCAGGAGTTACCCGCCTCACGCTTCTGGTATCGCAAATCAACGAAGGTATACGGCGCACCTGCGGCCGACAGGATCGATTCAATGGAGCCTGGTTCTGCCGGCAGAACGTCATGCACATTGCCCATATTATCTGCGGTTTGTCCGCTGGCCGGATACAAGCCGAGTACGTAACTGTATTTTTTCATTTCGTCCGAGAGTTTTTCTCCCATTAGAGTAACCGGATATGGCGTACCCATGACCTCAGTTTGAGCCTTGCGGATGTGGTCGTTATGTCCCCAGACGATGAATTTCTCCGTTGGATAGACTTCGGTAGCCAGCCACATGAGATTATCGTGCATCGCCTGATCCCGCCATTCCATCGATTCCAGGAACGGTGCATAATCCCCGCTTTCCATGCCGAGGGTTGATTTAATGGAGAGCTCCACATACTCCCGGGCTACCCGAATCCGGTCGTTCAAACTTCTTTCAAGCAGCAAGGACAGCTTGGGGTTATCCGGATATAGCTGCTTCAAATGAGCCTCGTTTGCCTCCATCTTTAAGGATTTTATAGCATCCTTGTATACTTGGATCAGCTGACTTTTCTCTTTGCGATAAGCGGCAAGATCCGTACCAAGAGAGTAGTCTGACAATTTCTTCTCAGCTTCCGCAAGGCGCTTAGCCATGGTCTGATCCTGCAGCCATTGCCCATCCAACAGTGGGTGCTGCAGCTGCATGTCAAAACCGGTCAGCATGAGCGGCTGCTTGCTCTTTTGTGCTGTTTTCATGTAGTCGAACAACGGCAAAGCCTCCTTGGACCACCAGACACCGAAGATGGAATCCTTCATGGTCGACTCGGGGCTCTGTTGTCCTGCTTTACCATATGCCAAAGAAGTATTGCTGAGTCCGCTTTCGAAGGCAAGCACGTTATAGCCCATTTCCTGATGCAGGAACTGGATTAAACGGGTCTTGGCCAGATTGAACTCGGCAACGCCGTGGGAGCTCTCGCCGAGGAACACAAAACGTTTATCTTGCAGCAATGGTTTTAGCATTGCCAGATCCTTATATTGGTTTGGACCGCCCGCCGTGTCGGCGGGCTGAATCGTATCCAATCGGTATACGTGGTCTTTAGCCCAGTCCTCCCACTTGGCAATCTTTTCGTCAGAGGTTCGGGCCGTTTTCACTTCTGTAACCTGACCTTGGATGGTATCCGGGGTGGAAGCGTAAATTTTTCCGGCAGGGATTAGGGATGTCCCCACAAGGGAAGCGGTGAGCAGAAACACGGTGAATGCTTTTCTAGCGTTATGTAGCGGCATGCAGGATCACTCCTTAGATGATTTGTTGTATGATTTTCTAATTGAATGGACGTATAGCAAAAAAAGATATCGTCATGATTACCTTGGGGAACACAGCATCACCTCCTTAATATAGACATAGTTACCGTGATTTTGCTGGAGAACTGCACTGCTGTATTAGCCTTAGTCCTCTTCCCAGAACAGATCATTAAGAGTACGAGATAGCGCTTTGCATATGGCAACGCACAGACTGAGGGACGGATTATATTTACCTAACTCGATCAGACCAATGGTTTGTCTGGAGACACCCACGATCTGGGCTAATTCTTCTTGCGATAGATCCTTCTCAACCCGGGCCATCTTCAGTTTGATGTTTTTCATACGGCAGTCACCCTGATATCCCTTTCTACGAGTCGAACGGATCGTTCTGCGACATTTTCTGGCTCACCTTGTTGGCACCATAGTGGATCATCAAATTCACTCCAACAAAGAGGGGGATATAGATGATCAGTGAGACGAAGAAAACGATAAAGAAGTATTTGATCTCGGTCGCACTGCTGTTATTGCCAAACAGAATCGCGCTGCGGATACCGAAAAAAAGAGCAAGTGCGATACCGATAACGAGTCCCCATATCGCTGTACGCTTACTGAATGAAACTTTGCTTCGCTGGTCATGGACCTCCACTTCATCCGAATAAATTCCCATCGCCACACTGCGGATGCCGAAATATATGCTTCCTCCCAGCATGATCAGCATTTCCAGCCATACGGATTCCGTTCCGGGCAGCGCAAAAGATTTAATAATGACGGAAATGCTGCAAATGATCATGATCAAGGTATACACCTCTTTATATAACTTGTTCTTCAGATTGACGATACGCTCATCCTCAACCGTGCTCTTCTTGAACCAATTCACACTCATCATTCCTTCCATTTTGGTTAACAATCGTTCCTTAGATTTCTTGATACATGGATTGTAATAGTATTTACGTCTTTTTGCAATATATATATGTCATTTTGATTTTAATATTAGTCAATTTGGGAAATAAAAGTATATTCATCCCCGGTTAAACATCATACCGCACAGGGCTGCCTTTTTCTTGATATATTTTGCTAAGCTGCATAGTTGGCCAGTGGGTTTACAACCATTCTCAGCGTGTTAAAATTGGAATAGGGCAGCTCTCTTGCCCGAATTGATAACAGGAGCGTGTTCGTTGCCATGGTCATGATCCATTTCGTTCGCTTACGTTAATGTGAGGTACAGATCCAAGTAGGCTCGGCCCTTTTTTTTGTGACTGCGGCTTGAGTTTATTTTTCTGTGCCTTTTTCATTGCGTATGATCGAATGAAAGGGTGATTTTGCTGTGTCCAGAAATGAAAGGTTATTAAAAAAAGCACAATGGCTATCGAAACATGAGAAGATGTTTAAATGCCCGATTTGCGGCAGTTCTATGAAGGTTCAACAGCTGGCAAACTTGGTGTGCGAGAAGCTCCATAGCTATGATATATCCAGACAGGGGTACGTCAACCTGCTATCCCATAGAGCCAAAACTAAATATGATAAGGCTTTGTTTGAGGCACGAAAAATGATTAACAGCAGCGGGTTCTTTGGCCCGATGATTGAAGGAATTTCCAATAGTCTGATCCGGATGCAGAAACAGAAGCTGTCGGAATCTGGCAGGCCTCTGAGACTGCTCGATGCAGGATGTGGGGAAGGCTCCCCTCTCTCGGCAATTGGACATAACCTACAGGAGCAGGGGCATGAGCCTAACGTTATTGGTGTGGGCATGGATATTGCCAAAGAGGGAGTCGTATTGGCTGCCAAGACATATTCGGACCCTATGTGGTGCGTGGCCGACCTGTCTCAGTGCCCGTTTGCAGACGAACAGTTTAATTACATTTTGAATATTCTGTCTCCTTCTAATTATTCGGAGTTCCGGCGACTGCTTACGAGTGACGGAATGTTGGTGAAGGTAATTCCGGGGAGCCTGTATTTGCAGGAGCTTCGAGCTTTGTTCTATACAGGTACAGGTAAAGAGACGTATTCCAATGACGGCACCATGGAGCTGTTCAGCCGTCACTTTGAACGGATCGAGTTCGAAGAAATTCGGTATAGCGTCGTTCTGGATTCCGAGCAGATGAAGCAATTGATTCATATGACGCCGTTATCCTGGAGCGTTTCGTCTGAGGTTATTGAACGGATGTCAGGTGGAGAGATGGAGATAACCGCCGACTTCACACTTCTGTATGGATGGAAATAAGGTAGGTATTTTTCCAGCCTTAGATTTCCGTCATATTTTACTAAAGTGTCCACAGTGGGAGATAATAGGAGTTATCTTTGATAATATGAAAAAAAGGTGGTTAACGATCACATGACACTTCGAATGAATCCGTATCTCTTTATGGACGGGAACGCTAAGGAAGCTATTCAATTCTATGAGAAGGCTTTGGACGCCAAAGTCGTCATGGTTCAGACTTTCGGCGAGATGCCGGCTAACCCGGACTTTCCGCTGCCGGAGAGCGCGCGGGATCGGGTATCCCACGCAAATCTTATCGTCGGAGAGACGGTTTTGATGTTATCCGATACGTTTCCCGGGCAACCGGTCCAATCCAGCAATCAGGTCCAGATCTGCATCATGACCGATGCAGCCGAGCGTGCAAAGCAGGTATATGAAGCACTGCGGGAGGGTGGCAAGGTGGTTATGCCGCTGCAGGAAACCTTCTGGAGCCCGGCCTACGGGATCGTTGAGGACAAATATGGCGTAAATTGGAATATCTCAACCGAAGTTGAAGCGTAGAAATAGATTCTATACCTAATAAAAAGGGCCCTGACGATTTGCCGTCAGGGCCCTTTTTCGCTTATAGCAAATCCAGTTTCCTAAATTACGCCCGCGTTCCATCCCACCACTTATAGTAGATGTGGATATGCCCGGCGGGGCTTGCCACTAGCGGATCGATAACGAGTGTCTTGCCGCTTACCTTCAACTCGATCACCTTCTTGTTTTTCTCGGCGGAGTCTATCTTCGCGAGGAAGGAGGAATCGACCTGGAAGCCATACAGCTGGAGGAGCTCGATCAGCATGCTGCGCTGCGTTTTATCGGTGGCATTGGATAGCGCGATTCCGCTGAACTGCATAATCTGCGGCTCGAATTGAACGGACACGGCATAATCCGTTTCGCCGGTTTGCTTCGTGCTGGTCATCACAATTTTGTTCGACCCGTCGTCATAGATCCTGTAGCCGCTGTAGTTCGAGAATACCTTCTGACGAATCACGAGATACATTTCATCCCGGTACACATCCCAAGGCGTTGGCAGCTTCGGAAGCATGGCCTCCGCACTTGGCACGGTAGGACGATCGTACAGGTTCGACATTCCACGATCGGTCAGGTTCTTGATCAGCTGAAGCACTTCGGCGCGCGTGATGGTGCCGCTGCCTACATACCCTTCAATCGTATTTTCGCCCTTAATCCGGCCCTGCGCGTACTTTTTGCCCAGAACATATTGAACCGCTTGATTTCCATCGTAGTTCACGCCATCGGCGCTGGATATCAGCTCGGCCACATGGCCCCGCGTTATGTATTGGCTCCGCTTGGTTTTGTCAGTGAATCCGTGTACAGGATAGTTCTTGAAGTGCAGAAAATGATAATATTTATCCGACCATAGTTCGGTCAAATAGTTCTCCTGCAGGTCTTTGCCTGTGATGCCGACAACCAGCATGCGGATGAATTCGGCCTCGGTCACATTTTGATTGGGCATGAACATTCCGTTGGCATAGCCGTTGACAATCCCTTTGTCGACGCCCCATTCGATGGTCGTTTTTGCCCAGTGGTTATCGATATCCCGAAACGTAACCCCGGCGGAAGCGCTGCCAGCCCCAACGAATAAAGAGACAACCAGGAGTATAGGCGCACATAGTGCCCTGAACTTCAACATCTGCAATCCTCCATCTATAATTTGCTAAAATACTACAAAATACATTGTATAAGTGTGTTTTTCGACCGGTCAAGCGTCTGAAAGCGCTTCTGGTCAAAGATGGGCTGTTATAACTAGCTAACTAACTTAATCGATACTTAGTGACTACAGGACTAAGGAAGTGCATATATCCTTCACTTTGAAAAATGGATTTGCGAAAGAAAGGCATGTTTTTCGCGAAAGAGCTAGGGAATGGAGTACGATGTACCATGAAATAATTGACTCGGAGCAAGCAGGCTATAGTCTAAAAGTTAGGGGTTCGGAATTCCTATTGGAAGATACCAAGCCATTAGGTAAAATATCCCTTGTTTACTATCTATAGAAGAGGGGCGAAATTCGATGAGATTGGTGCGAAAATCCGTATTGACCCTATGCAGCCTTTTGCTTGCAGTCTCGGTCCTATTTCCGCAAACAACGGTTCACGCAGCGGATCAGAAATGGATGAATCAAGTATGGAGCGAGTATAAATCCTATAACAAGAAGACGGTAAATGCGTATAACAATTACCAGAAACAAGTAGACAAGAAATATCAGGTGTTTTATGATGCGAGCCATGCGTCCCTGGATCAGCTGGAGAAAAAAGTGCTGGAGGATCAAAAGCAGTGGGACGAGAAGCTTCAAGCAGATCTGGATCAGCTGAAGCTGAAGTATGAAGGGAACCGTGATTTAAAGGAGAAGCTGACACAATATGAACGGTTCATCAATCCAAGTTATTTAAACAGTCCGATGTGGAAGTATGCAAAAGCCGCAGACCGGGATTATTTGAACAGTACCCTATGGAAGCTGAGCAAAGCAATGAACGAGGATTATTTGAACAGCTTGATGTGGACATACAAGAAGACGATCACCCCGAGCTATTTGAACAGTTCCGCATGGAAATTCAGCAAAATGGTCAGTGAAAGCTATTTGAACAGCCCGATGTGGAAGCTTCGTAACGGATCCAGTACGTCGTACCTGAACAGTCCGATGTGGAAGTACAAACAGGGGAAAATCAGCAAAGCAACAGCTAAGAGTCAATACAGCAAGCTGTTTAAGGAACAGACAACCGCGATCTCCAAGGGTAATGCTGCAAGAAAATCCGAAATAACGAAAATGGCAAGCGGTACGCAGAAGAAGATAGGCGAGCTATACAAGGAAACGGTGATCACCCTTGAGACACGACGCGAGGAGGCACTGAAGAGCATCTCCGACCTGCGGATTGAAATCACCGGAGAAGGCTTGCAATGGGAAACGCTGCTTGTGGAGAGACCGTAATATTATTTTATTGTTAACAAGGGAAGAGCTGCCCTACTGGTCTGAACATAACCAGAGGGCAGCTTTTGCTTTGTAAAAATGAAAACAAGAAAATGCAGGATATTCTTTGACTTTGACTGCTTTTTCAAATAATTCCGCGCTGTGAGCGAGGAACTGTGCGGCTTATAGAGAAACCAATCTTCGATGGTTTGATTATAAGCAACAGTAACCTAGGGGTATCTTCATCTCCATGTGATGAGGGCATGTATAGGGTGTCCGATTCCGGCTAAATGTCAGCAAATGAAAAGAAGTCCAGCACTCTACTATCGATTACCCTAGATTGGTAGACATTCTGTTGAGATATGTCCATACCCTTAAGCAAAGATCGGGAAGGAGACTAAACATGAAAAAGCAAGTTTTGTTCATCCATAGTGCCGGCCCTCAAGGTATAGACCAAGGCAGCTGTGACTTAATCGCAGATCTAAAAGAACAGCTCGGGGAAGTTTATCATGTCTCATCCCCGGCCATGCCGGATCCGGATTACGCTCTGTGGAAAGCGCAAATCGCTAATGAAATCGAGGCATTGGATGAGGAGGTTCTCCTCATAGGCCATTCCCTGGGCGGCTCGGTGTTGCTAAAATTTCTGTCGGAAGAAGGCTGCAGGCGAACAGTCTCCGGACTGTTCTTGATCGCAGCCCCCTACTGGGGCAAAGACGATAAGTGGCAGAGTGAAGATTTTAGATTGCCTGATTCTTTCGCCACCATGCTGCCTCGCATATCAAGTCTGTACCTGTACCACAGCCGCCACGATCCCGTGGTGCCTTTCGCGCACGCTCAGCACTACGCGAAGCAACTCCCCCAAGCTGTCACCCGAGAATACGAGGGCGACGATCACTATTTCTGCGAGGGCTTGCCCGAGCTTGTAGATGATATCAAGCGTATATAATCTAAGTCTTCAATCTTGGAAAGCCCCCCTGTACATGTTAATTACAGGGGGCGGCTTCCTCTCACTCCCCCTCCCCAAAAAAGGCGAGAGTAGCTGCGCCGCGGCTATCGTTCGTCCCTTTTTATGGCTAATGTGAGATGTATCGAAGCATGAGCTAACAACGGACTACTTAAGGTAGTGCTCCAGCGGAGAAGGCGGAATGATTCTGGAGAAGCGAAGCGGTCTCCTTTGCCCCCGGATTTCTACTCTGGCCCATTCATTCATAGAAATCTGGGGGCAACAGAGATCGGAAGAAACATCCGCATGCGGAGCGATGAAAAAAACAGCCGGAGCGATGCAAAGGGTCTACCTGCGAACATAGCAATGCTATGGGAGCCATAATTTTAACGTGGCGCATATAAAGCTCGCATCAAAAAAGACGACATCAGCTTTTCGCTAATGTCGTCCTCTTTTTTTACTTGCTCGCTTTATATGCGCTCAAGTATTCCTTCACCTTCGCTGGATCGGCAACCAGCTCGTTGCCGGTTTTAACGATTGGGCTGACGGTGGAGTAAGCTTTAATTTTGTTGTTGTTGTAGTAAGTCAGGATTTCATCCTGGTTGATGGAGTAGAGCACCGCTCTTCTCAAATCATCGCTTGTTGCCACATCACGGTTTTTCGTGTTGAACAGCAAGTAGGATACGGCGTTACTTTCGATGGTTTGCAGCTTCAGCTTACTGTCGCCTTTAACCACATCGTATTTCGTTTCAGGCACGCCGTAGTACAGGTGAATTTCGCCGCTACGCAGTGCGGAGAGCGTGCTGTCCGCATCTTTGATAAAGCGAACTTTCACTTGTTCGATTTTCGGTTCGTGCTCGGTACCCTTCATATAGCCAGGGTTTTTGTAGAAGGTCGCTTCATAGTCAGTTTTGGAAGACAGAATGTAAGGACCGCTGGCATACAGCGTGTTGTTGTATTTGTCGCCTTCGGTTACCGTGTTTTGGTCGCCGTAAGGGATGTCTTTGTTCACATCGAATTTCTCAACATCATATGTGTTGATGGATTCCACTTGTTTCTTCGATACGATACCGGCCGATTGGTGAGCCAGGTAGTTCAACACTTGCGGGAACGGCTCGGTGGTCGTCAATTTAATGACTTGGTATTTACCATCTTTCGTGCTTGCTTGATTCTTGTCGTCGACAAGGGAAGTGATCTTGGTATCCAAACCAGCTTCCAGTGCATCCTTGATGCTTTCGCTGCCACCGGACACTTTAGTGTTCTCCAGTGTGCTCAGATCGGTTACAGCTTCAACCGTGTTGATATGCTCGTGAAGCGTGTAGGTGCGATGATCAGGTACCGAATTTTTGTCTTTGGCTCTGTTCATGGAGAAGATGACATCGTCAGCGCCTACGCGCTCGCCGGAATCTTCAGCCTTTTTATTTGTGATTTTCGCAAAGTCAATATCGTCTCTAAGAATGAAGTAGTACTCCGAGTTGCCTTCGCCAATGGCATGGTTATAAGACAGCGATCCTTCGGATGTGATCTTGTCATCATCGGTCAGGTTGATCAGACGTACGTTCATGTTGGTGTTGATGATATTGATGGAACCATCGTTACCCTTGATTGGATCAAGAGAAGTCAGTTCAGAGATCGATTGGGACAGAATCAGCGGCTGCGTAGCACGCTTGGATTGGTCTTTGAAATCAACAGCTTCCCAAGGAAGGGAACGGGATTTCGAGAGACGGACGGAGTTTTCGTCCAGCACATCCTTGTTGAACGCTTGGCTCTTCAGGGAAATGTACAATGGCGCGATGTAAGCTTTGTCCGTAACGAGACGCTGTTCAAGCTGTTTGTAGGTTTCGGCAGCGTCCTCAGGCGTTTGTGTTGCCGCTTGGTCGATCAGTTTGTCCACTTCTTCGTCGGACATGATGCTGTAGTCGCCGCCCGTTTTGAACAAGGAACGTACAGCGTAGTCAGGGTTACCCGTAACGGTTGTCCAGCTGGACAGCGCGATGTCGTAATTTCCGGCATCTTGCTGTGCCTTGTAGCTGCCGTAATCCGGCTGCAGATTCAGCTTCACGTTGAAGCCGTTCTTTGTGAGCTGGTCGCGAATGATGTTGACATCGGATTCGTTAGAGCTCATGCCAAGCAGTTCAATATTTACAGCGGATGTATCTGTAGCTGTATCCGATGGTTCTTGCTGATTTTGCTGTGCATCATCTTTGGTTGTTACGTTGCATCCAGCCAGTACAATGACTAGCGAGAGGAACAGTAACAGCAAGGAACTCTTTTTCATTTGTGATACCCTCCTGAGTTGTATATATATAAAATACTTTTGAAACCATTAGTTAGTGTGCCATGGGCACTGAAGCTCATTAATCCAGCTTAGGATCTAGGGCATCCCGCAGTCCGTCGCCAAGGAAGTTGAAGGACAGGACAAGCGCGATGATCGCGAGACCCGGATAAATGGCCAAGTAGGAATGTGTCTCAAGATACGTGCTTCCGATCTTAAGGATATTACCCCATTCCGGGATGTGCGGCTCAACGCCGAGACCCAGATAACTCAAGCTGCTCGTCGAGATGACGGCTGCACCAATGGTTAGCGTAGATTTGACAATCATGGGTGCAAGCGAGTTTGGAACAATATGCTTGAATATAATCGAAAAATTGCTCGAGCCGAAAGCTCTGGCCGCATCAACGTATTCAAAGGTAGAGGCCAGGAGCACATTCGCCCTCATGGTTCTCGCATATGTCGGGATAGCCCCTACGCTGAGTGCCAGGATGAGGTTGATGGTGTTGGCTCCGAATGCAGCAATGATCGCAATGGCGAGTAAGATACCCGGAATGGCGTACAGCACATCCAGCAAACGCATGATGATGTTATCGGTATGGCGGCCATAGTAGCCGGAGATGGCACCGAGAACACCGCCGATGACAACCGGGATCGCTGTAGAGGCAAATCCGACGATCAGCGAGATTCGGGCCCCGAACACAATTCGGGAGAACAAATCCCGGCCGAAGTTGTCCGTACCGAAGGGGTACACAAGGCTTGGCGGCTGCAGGATGGCACTGTAGTTGTTATCAATTGCGATGCTGTAATCGAAAGTAAACAGGCTGCTTACCGACAGACAGAACAGGAAGATCACAAAGAACAGTCCGGACATGGCCGTGGAGTTAGCGGTAAGCTTCACCCACACGTCGCCCCAGCGAGTCATCGCCGGATTGCCGTTCTTGCGTATCTTCGCTAGCAGGTTGATGCCGAGCACCAGGGCAAAAATATTACCCGTCACTGCAGTCAGAATGACCGGAAAGGCAAGCCAGGCCATTTTGGGATGTGCATAATTCGTTGTTACATATCGGGCAACGAGTATAAGCGCGACCAGTTGAATGACTGCAATAATCAGAAGCGCGGCCATCGCCGGCAGGAATGTATTCGAGACGTAAGGCTTGAACAGATTCAGTGCCGATACCGCGATAACAAACAGCTGGGTTAACAGCATGTAGACGGCAATCGTATATTCAGGAGGCTTCTGTTTTTTAATCAGATTGAAACCGAACGTGACGGTAAACAGATTTCCTGTGACGATGCTCAGCAGCTGAATGTATCCCAGGATCCTCGTCGAGCGCCGGATTTCTCCCTGGCTTTGAAGGTCTCTTCGGATCAACAGCGTGATGATGATCTGAATGATGGTAAACAATGCATATACCGCAAAGGCGGTGAACACCCACGGTTTGATGGTTCCCCCAGTGAAATCAAAGCTGTTCAGAAGCAGGATCACCGTTAAGGTCAAAGAAATAACCCATGTGAAGCTGGCTTGACTGTACTCGTGTGAGGATTTCAGCTGGTGTTTGGTTTCTTGTTTAGAAAGAAGCTTCTTGATCATGAGTACACCTGCTTTAGTATTGTTTCATCTTGGACCTGATCCGTGGATCGAAGAACGCGTACAAGATATCAATGATGACGTTCACCAGCGATATGGTAATGGCGGTGTATACCACGCCGCCCATAATGGCCGGGATGTCAGGGATGAATTGTTTATCGACGATGTAGCTGCCGATACCGCTGATGTTGAACACCTTCTCTGTAACGGCAGAACCGCCAAGCATCCCGCCGAACTGAAGTCCAATGACGGTAATGATCGGAATGATGGCGTTGCGGACAGCATGCTTCATCAGGATGGTGCCCTTGCTGAGCCCCTTCGCTCTGGCTGTGATCATGTAATCTTCATTAATAACCTCCAGGGTAGAGGAGCGCGTCATTCTCGCTACCGAAGCAGTAAGTCCTGTGCCGAGCACAATCACTGGCATGATCATGGACAACCAATTCTCCGGATTAAAGGTGGCGGGCAGCCAATGCAGCTTGATCGAGAAATTCAGGATGAAGATCAGTCCCTGCCAGAAGTTCGGAATGGACAGCCCAAGCAGAGCCACGAACATAAAGGTATAGTCAAAGAATGAATTCGGTCTCGTAGCCGAGATAATCCCGATTGGCAATGCGATCGCAATCGCAATGATCAGGGAAATGACCGTGAGCGTCAGTGTGATCGGGAACTTTCTGGCGATGCTTGAGGTGATCTCTTCGTTGCCAGAGAAGGATTTGCCAAGATCGAAATAGGCGATTCCTTTAATATTGTTCCACAGCTGGGCCAGGTACCCTTGGTCTAGACCGTGCATTTTGTTAAAAGCCGCGATCTGTTCCGGCGTTGCCGTCTCGCCCAGGATGTTGGCTGCAGGGTTGAACGGCGACAAGTGGAGAATCGTAAAGACGAGCACGGCTACCCCAAAGATAACGAAGACCGTCATCACGAGTCTCTCCATAATATATTTCAGGTAAGGATTGCTGTACAAAAAAATAAGGATGTACATCAGCAAGCCTGGAATAAGTGATATAATGAAGAACAACGGATTCTCGATGAGAGAACCAAACGTATCCGCCATGGTCAACCGTTTCCGGTTGTTCAGCTTCAGTTCCTTGGCAGTCCGTTCCTTAAGGACTTCATGGAACCTTGCTTCTACGATCTTGTCGACTTCCTGCCGGAGCTGACCCTCATTGACTTTTTGCTTGAAAAAGTCGTGTTTGCGTTTCTGCTGCTCCATAATCTCGGAGCGAAGGGCCTCCAGATATCCGGCAGCCAGCATCTCGCTGCGTATGCGGTTCTCCGCCGCTGTGTAGTCATCCTTCTTTCTCTGAACCAAATAAAATAGGAAGACCACGAGATTCACGGGCGCTCCCAATAATAATAGTAAGTATCTATAAGAAGGATTCAGAAGGATCTTACTGTATGTGCTGCTTATCAAACCTATGAGTCTGTTTGGTCTTGCTGCTTCTGTCCCCCCCATAAGCTGCCTTTCCTCCTTGTTTCAAATTGCATTATTCCGAGTGATATAGTATATTTTATTTTAGCCTATTTTAAAAGTCAATAGATTATAAGAGTTGTAGATGATATTCCTTTAATGACATAAACGCATAATGGCAGGTGAGCAGAGTTGGAACCGATATTGCAGGTTAAAAATTTGAGTGTAGCCTTTCAATCCCGTGATTCAGAATTTCACGCGGTGCGTGGGGTCAGCTTTGAAGTGAAGAAAGGGGAAACGCTCGGGATCGTTGGGGAATCCGGGAGCGGCAAAAGCGTCACTGCACGCTCGATCATGCGGCTGCTGCCGTCCCCGCCCTCTTATATGAAGGATGGGGAGATCCTGTTCCTTGGCCAGAACCTGGCAGAGAAAACCGAGAAAGAGATGGAGAGCATCCGCGGACGCGATATCGGGATGATTTTTCAGGACCCGATGACCTCGCTTAATCCGACTATCCGAATCGGGGAACAAATATCGGAGAGCCTGGTTAAACACCAGAAGCTGTCCAAGCAGGAAGCGAAGAAGCAGGCGCTTGAGATGCTGAAGCTGGTCGGCATACCGAACAGCGAAGCGCGCTATAATCAATACCCGCACGAGTTCTCGGGCGGCATGCGGCAGCGGGTCATGATCGCCATCGCGCTGGCGTGCAGTCCTGCGCTGCTGATCGCGGATGAACCTACAACGGCGCTTGACGTAACGATTCAGGCCCAGATCCTCAATCTGATGAAAAATATGCAGGAGCGCTTCGGTTCTTCCATTATATTGATCACGCATGACCTCGGCGTTGTTGCGGGCATGTGCGACCGCGTGGCGGTGATGAAGGACGGCATGATCGTGGAGACGGGCACGACGGAGGAAATCTTCGAGAATCCTCAGCATCCTTATACCTTAAAGCTGTTAAACGCCCTTCCGCGTCTGGATGAGAAGAAGAAAGTTAAGCCGGCTCCGATCATCGTTCCAAGCACGGATTACAAGGGACCTCTGTTAGAGGTTAAATCCTTGAAGCAGTATTTTGATATGGGTAAAGGAAATGTGCTTAAAGCGGTGAATGATATCAGCTTTCATATTCAGGCTGGGGAAACGCTTGGAGTCGTCGGGGAATCCGGCAGCGGAAAATCGACGACGGGACGAGCCATCCTTCGCCTTCACCAGCCAACAGGCGGAGAAGTGCTGTATCAGGGAATGTCTGTGAATCGTCTTTCTCCTTCGGAAATGAAGGCCATGCGGCGCCATATGCAGATGATTTTCCAGGATCCGTATGCTTCGCTCAACCCGAGATTGAAGGTGGTGGACATTATCGGCGAAGCGCTGGATGTTCACAAATTGACTGGCAGTAAACAGGAGCGGAAGAAACGGGTCGAGGAGCTGCTGGATATGGTCGGATTGGATCCGGCCTATGCCACGCGTTATCCGCATGAGTTCTCCGGCGGTCAACGCCAGCGGATCGGGATTGCCCGGGCGCTTGCAGTAGAGCCGAAATTTATCGTGTGCGATGAGCCGCTCTCCGCGCTCGACGTGTCGATTCAATCGCAGATCGTGAAGCTGCTGGAGGAATTGCAGCATCGTCTGGGCTTGACCTATCTGTTTATTGCGCATGACCTGTCGATGGTGAAGCATATCAGCGACCGCGTTGCTGTTATGTATATGGGCAAAATCGTTGAGCTGGCTGAAAGTGAAGAGCTGTACTCCAATCCGCAGCATGATTATACGAAGTCCTTACTCGCGGCGATTCCGGTACCCGATCCGAAGATCGAATCCAAGAAGAAACGGGTACTGCTGGAAGAGCGCACCGGAGAGGACAAATATAATCTCGAGCATTCGGAGCTTGTGGAAGTATCGGAAGGCCACTGGGTGGCTATGCCAACCGGAGCCTAACGAACAATAGTAGAACCTGTCCCGACCGGAGTCGGGGCAGGTTTTTTGTTGAATAAGGAGTATGAAGTTCAGAAGTTTACCGCCTTGATCTCGTCAAAAAAACTTTCGCTAATAACTTCCGCTAGATATGGTCTGTCTTCTGGGAAAGTACGCCCGATCAACTTTGTTCTCATTCAACGGGACATGCCAAAAAATTCGCTCATAAATCGACGATTTGCGTGGTATATAAAAAAGGAATTGAGCCCTGAACGGCAAATATTTAAATGTTAGGAAGCGTTCTCACGAGAAATGAGCCTACGAATTTCCAATTGTACGTACATTAGCAACATACCGATAAGGAGGAAGTGGAATGAATCGTTTGCAGCAAGGGGATGTCGTATTATTTCAAGGGGACAGTATTACGGATTGCGGTCGTGACCGGAACTTTTCCGGCAGCTTGGGTAACGGCTACCCGCTATTGATCGACTCGTTGTTCGGCATGAAATTTCCTGAGTTAAACGTAACCTTTTTGAATAGAGGGATCAGTGGAAACCGGGTCGTTGACTTGAATGACAGATGGCAGGAGGATTGCCTGGACCTGAAACCGGACTGGGTATCCATCTATATCGGAATCAATGATACTTGGCGCCGATATGATAGCGGTGACCCGACAAGCACCGAGGATTACAAAGCTGGCTACCGTCGATTGATCGAACGCACCAAAGGGGCGCTGGACGCCAAGTTGATTCTGGTTGAACCGTTCGTGCTGCCGCATCCGGAGGATCGCAGAGTTTGGCGCGAGGATCTGGATCCGAAAATCACGGCGGTTCGTGAATTGGCGGTAGAATACGGGGCGCTTCTTGTGCCGCTGGACGGATTGTTCGCTGCGGCGTCGGTGCGCCGCGAAGCTGCTTTCTGGGCGCCGGACGGCGTGCATCCGTCGCCGGCCGGACACGGCCTGATCGCGAAGGCTTGGCTTGAAACGATGGGCGTTCGTTTGGATTAATTCATTTATCAGCGAAAAGCGGAATGCAGTACTGCAGGATAAGCTCTGATGAGCTGATCGAATAGGATGGCAAAAGAGCTCGGGGGTGAATCACTGCCTTTCCGAGCTCTTTTTTGATAAGAATTTGCATGAGATATGAAATGTGGGCAAGCCGCTGCCGATACATATCAACATGAAGAGGCTGGCTATTGGAAGGATAGCTTTCTGAAGGCTGAAGCGAGAGTTAGAAATAACTTTCATTTTTTTGCCTTTGTGGTGTAATGCATTAAAGCGAGAAAATAAAGGTTGACGCCTCCTGTTAAATCCTATAGGATTACTTGTATTAATTGATATAGTCCTTTTAACGGAAAACAGGGGGAGAGAGAACATGAAAGGCAGTAAACATGTAAGGAAATTAACGACGCTGGTGCTCGCGTTTATGATTGTCTTAACCGGTTGTGCCGAATCGGGCAGCGGTGGCGGTAACGGAGCCGGGAATCTGGCGGACAAGGTCGAGAACCTGCCGGCAGGCATCGCGGAGAAGGATCCTGTGAAATTGATGGTCGTCCGGAAAATCGGGGGCGATGATCATACGGCGCAATTTTTGGCAGGCGCGAAGCAGGAAGGCGAGGCACTCGGGTTTAAGGTAGATACCTTCTCGGCGAACGGGGATTCCGCCAAATTCCATGATGCGATCGCCCAGGCCATTGACAGTGATTACGATGGATTTATCATTTCGCACGGAGACGATCCTGCATCGGTTCAAGACGTGAAGAAGATTACGGATAAAGGGATTCCTGTCGTCACCTTTGACTCCCTGCCGGAGATCGGCGACATTGCAGGGGTAACCCAGACATCGCAGGATGACGAGCAGCTGGCGAAGCTGGCACTGGACAAACTGGTCGAAGAGCAAGGGCCGGAAGCCAACATTGTCTATCTCTGGGTAGACGGATTCCCGCCGATGGTGCGTCGTAATGCCGTATACCAGGAAACGCTGAAGAACAACCCGGGCATCAAGGAATTGGAGCGTTTCGGTGTAGCGAGTAACCAGACTTCACTGGAAACGCAAAATGCAGTATCCGCCATCCTGACGAAATATCCGAAGGGTGAGCTCGATGCGATCTTCGCTACCTGGGATGCCTTCGCCATCGGTGCAGCCAGAGCGCTAGAGGAAGCGGGACGCACCGAGGTTAAGATTTACGGCATTGACGTATCCAATGCAGATTTGGAGCTGATTCAGAAGCAAGACAGCCCATGGGTGGCAACGGCTGCCGTGGATCCGAAAACGATCGGCGCGATCAACGTCCGTTTGCTTGCTAAAAAGATTGCCGGCGAGGAAACGCCTGCTACGGTCAATCTGGAGCCTGTATTGATCGAGCGCTCAGGCCTTGCCGGTGCAACCGAAGCGGTCAACATGGTCAACCTGGCGGATATTATCCCTAGCTGGGGAACAAGCACCGAATTCGAAGAGGACTGGATGAAGGCGTTGAAAGAAGCAGGCGGCAAATAAACAGCATGATTCATACAGGCGCTCTTGTCGGTCATCGATAAGGGCGCCCTATCCTATTTGAAGGGAAGAATGCACTTGCGAAGCGTTATGGAGCCAACAACTGCCACATCGACCGACGTGTCGGGTGCGGCACCCTTACTTCAAATGAAGCATATCTCGATCTCCTTTCCGGGTGTTAAGGCGTTGACCGATGTTGATTTTCAGACGACGGCGGGAACGGCCCATGCGTTGATCGGCGCGAATGGCGCAGGGAAATCTACATTAATGAAGATTCTATCGGGAGCTTACAACCATTACGAGGGCGAGATTTGGATCAATGGGAGCAAGGTGCACATTCGTTCCCCGAAGGAAGCAAAGGACCTGGGCATTCAGATCGTCTATCAAGAGGTGGATACGGCGCTCATCCCGAACCTGACGGTCGGGGAGAACATTATGCTCGACCGGACGGTTCACGATATGGGCAAACGGCACTTGATCCACTGGAAAGAACTCCATCAGGAAGCCGAATCGATTCTTGCACGGATGAATATCCGGGTTCCCGGCAAGAAGCTGATTTCGGAACTGACGCTGGCGGAGAAGCAGATGGTGCTGATCGCAAGAGCCGTCTCCAAGCAGTGCCGGATTCTGGTGCTGGACGAGCCGACCGCGCCGCTCAGCCACAGCGAGACGGATCAGCTGTTCAAGCTGGTGCGCAAGCTGAAGCAGGATGGGGTCGGCATTATTTTCATATCGCACCGGCTGCCGGAGCTGTATGAAATTTGCGATGATATTACGATCATGCGGGATGGTCAGCTAGTGAAGAGTGACCGCATTGCGAATATCGATCAGCCGAAAGTGGTGGAGTACATGCTGGGCTCCAAGATGGAGCAGCAGTTTCCCCACGTCGAGCGGGACATCGGCTCCACCTGGTTCGAGGTGAAGAAGATGTTTGACCCGGGCAAAATCAACGGCGTTGACCTGCACATCCGCAAAGGGGAGATCGTCGGTCTGGCCGGTCTGGTCGGGGCCGGGAAAACCGAGCTGTGCCGGGCAATATTCGGAGCATCCGACACATCGACCGGCGAGATCACGCTGAACGGGAAAAAGCTGCGCATCCGCTCGCCGCATGATGCCGTATCGCAGGGCATTGCGCTGGTCCCCGAGGAGCGCCGCCGCGAAGGTGTCTTCGTGGAAGAAGCGGTGTCCGTCAATTTAACGGCTGCGGTGCTGTCCCGTTTTTCCAGATGGGGCTCCTGGCTTAGCTTCGGCAAGGAAAAGCAAGCGGCGAGGGAGATTATTCAGTCGCTCGGCATTAAGACCCCAAATGAGCGGGCCAGAGTGAGAAACCTGTCCGGGGGCAACCAGCAGAAGGTGGCGATCGGCAAGTGGCTGTTGGTCGACGCGGACGTGTATATTTTTGATGAGCCGACCAAAGGGGTTGACGTTGGCGCGAAGCGGGACATCTTCCATCTGGTGGCCGAGCTGGCCAAGCGGGGGAAATGCGTGCTGTACGCCTCAAGCGAGCTGTCCGAAATCGTTGGCATCACGGATCGGGTATATGTGATGTATGACGGCGGCATCACGAAGGAGCTAACGACGCAGTCATCCAACGAAGAGGAAATATTGTTTTATTGCACAGGAGGCGGGTTGACATGAATACAGCAAGACCTGTTAAGGAGAAGCCGGCGGCTAGTTTCGCTTTTGATTTTCTTTATAAATACGGTACATTGATTACGGTATTTGTACTTATTCTCGTATTCGGGACCGTCGCCGACAACTTTTTGAATACAAGTAACATTATTAACATACTCCGTTCGATCTCGATCGTGACGATCATTGCCGTAGGGCTGACCGTATCGCTGGCTGTTGGCGGCTTTGACCTGTCTGTCGGCTCGACGGCTTCCCTGGCGAACGCGCTGGTCATTTCCATGTTTGTCTGGCATGGGCAAAATATCGGCATCGGCATTGGTATCACGCTGCTGTTCTGTCTGGTCGTGGGATTGATCAACGCCTTCCTGGTCATCAATTTCAAAATTGATGATATGCTGATGACGTTGGCCACGATGTTTATCTTTCAAGGCGTTGCGCTCACGTATACCCGCGGCGCTACCATTTCCCAGAATATGATCCTGCCGAGCGGAGATTTTGCCACCGGTAAAATTCCGGCGGTGTTTGAGAAGATTGGGCAAGTGCCATGGATCATTATCATTATGGTTCTCGTCGTCCTCGTCGTCCATCTGTTCCTGACCTATACGAAACACGGACGGTATATGTATATGATCGGAGGCAACCGTGAAGCGGCGGCTTTATCCGGGATTCCGGTGAGCAAATACCGTTTGCTTGCTTATCTGGTTTCTGCATTGTTTGCCGCCATCGGCGGCATTATCCTCGGGGCACGCGTCATGACGGCCGAAGTCAACTCCGGCGGACCTTATCTGATGGATGCCGTCGCCGCGACTTTCATCGGATACTCCGTATTCGGAGCCGGCAAGCCAAATGCGCTCGGGACCTTTGTCGGCGCCGTGTTGATCGGTATATTGCAAAATGGCCTGATCATGCTGTCCGTGCCGTATTATGCGATGGATATCGTGAAGGGCGCCGTGCTGGCGTTGGCGCTTGCTTTAACCTACTATAAGAAGCGGCATTGATCGCTTAAGCTGCGCTTTCTGTAACCGAACTTTGTTCCATTCATACTTATCGAGACCATCCCTCCAGTGTCCCAACTTCGGAGTGGGTGGTCTTTTTTCATGACTAGCAGCATTTAGACAACCTATGGGATAAGCAAAATTTCAAGCCTTATTCTACGGGCGAATTCGGCGGATTATCCATGATTTGGTTATTTAGTTGACGGACCCAACTTGTATTCATTATCCTTGATAGAAGACTGAATAAATCGTACATACATTTGCCTCATACAGTGCGTGTTCAAAAAGTCGGGTTTTCAGCACCGAGAAGGTTGGATGAAGCTAGGGACTGAGGAGCGGAGCGTAGGCAAAACCTACGTGAGCACCGGAAGGCCCGGCAGAATTCAATATTCGATGTCGATTAAGCTTCTTGTACTGCTTCGTGATCAAAAGATGACTTTTTGGACCTCCTATAAAGAGAAAGGGGACTCATCATGAAAAAAACAACCTTCATACAACCGGATCCCATGACTTGGCTGGACACATTTCACTTTGAAATTCCGATAAAGATAAGGTATTGCGAAACGGATATGCTGGGTCATGTCAATAACGTCAGTTATTTCATGTATTTTGAGCAGGGACGCATTGAGTACTTCGAGAACCTGGGATTGACCGAGGATCTGTTCAGCGACAAAAAGGTGTCGGTGGTTGCGGATCTGGAATGCCAGTATCTTGCTCAAATGTATCTGAAGGACCCGCTTAAGCTTCATGTCCGGGTGGCTGAGATCGGGCGTTCCTCCATGGACGTCCAATATGCGATCGTGGTGGATGGCACCTTAAAAGCGGCCGGTCGCGGAACCATTGTCCTCATCGATACCGCGTCAGGCAAGAGCACGCCAATTCCGGATTCGGCACGCGAGCGAATTTCGACGTTTGAAGGATGGATGTAACGAAAAGCGAAAGATCAATCATAATCAGATAAGAAGGGAAGGGATTAGGGATGAACATCCGTTTTGCCGTTATCGGCACAAACTGGATTACCGAGCGGTTTCTCCAAGCCGCTCTGGAGACGGAAGAATTTATTCTTGCTGCCGTATACTCTCGTACAGAAGAGAAGGGAAAGGCTTTCGCGGCCAAGTACGCGGATCCCAAAGTGTACACGGATCTTGTGACGATGCTGCAGGATGACGAGATTGATGCGGTTTACATTGCGAGCCCGAATTCCTATCACGTCGATCAGGCGATATTGTGCATGAACCACGGGAAGCATGTTCTCTGCGAGAAGCCGATGGCTTCTAACGCAGTCGAAGTGTCCGCCATGATTGAAGCTGCGAAGAATAACAACGTTCTGCTAATGGAAGCCCTGAAGTCGACGTTGATGCCGAATTTCAAGACCGTCAGGGACAACCTGTACAAGTTGGGTCCGATTCGGCGTTATTTTGCAAGCTATTGCCAATACTCCTCCCGTTATGATGCGTACAAGCAGGGGACGGTACTCAATGCATTTAATCCCGAATATTCCAACGGTTCACTCATGGATCTGGGGATTTATTGCCTGTACCCGATGGTCACCCTGTTCGGTAAACCGGGCTCCGTCAAAGCTTCGGGTTATATGCTATCCTCCGGGGTTGATGGCGAGGGCAGTCTGTTGTTGTCCTATCCCGAGATGGATGCCGTTATCATGCACTCCAAGATCAGCGATTCCTATGCCCCTGCCGAAATTCAGGGCGAGAACGGCACGATGATTATCGACAAGATCAATCAGCCTTACGATGTGAAGATCCATTACAGAGACGGCACCATTGAGAACGTCACCCAACTGCAGACCCATGAATCGATGTATTATGAAGCTCGGGAATTTATCGATTTAATCCAATGCGGCGAAAGGGAAAGTGCAATCAATACCCATGCCAACTCACTCATTACGGCTGAAATCATGCAGGAAGCCAGACGCCAGGTAGGACTGCGGTATCCGGCCGATTCCCGCACCAATATATGATATTTGTCATACTCCCGAAATGACGTTTATGACTACGACACGCGTGACATTCTAACTATAATTAAGTTAGACAAGTGCGTGATACATGTATAACGTCCTTGCGCCATTTCGAGGAGGAAGACAACTATGGCTAAACCCGATAACAAACTATCCAGCTTAAAGAAGAACGTTGCCCCTTATGAGGAAATTGACACAAAGGCGAGTATTGGTCAGCTTTTCAATACACTGGTTCCCTTGATATTGCTATGGTATGCAGCTTATTTAAGCCTATCCGTATCGTACTGGCTTACCATTCCCATAGCGGTTATTGCATCGGGGTTTGTTGTCCGGACGTTTATCATATTCCATGACTGCTGTCACGGATCTTTCTTCAAAAGCCGCAAGGCGAACAAAATTCTCGGCACGATTACAGGCGTAATTACATTGTGCCCTTACGAGCAATGGAAGAACACGCACGCGATTCATCACGCGACGAGCAGCAATCTCGATAAGCGTGGAATCGGCGATATGTGGGTATTAACCGTTGAAGAGTATGGAGCGGCTTCTTTTTGGCAGCGTTTATACTACCGGGTATACCGCAATCCGATCGTGATGTTTGGACTGGGTCCTATCGCCATTTTTCTGGTATCTTATCGTTTCAACCGCAAAGGCGCGAGACGCAAGGAGAAGATCAGTAACTATATAACGAATATTTCGATTGTTGCGCTGTATGCATTGCTGTGCTGGGCGATTGGATGGCAGGCGTTTCTGCTCGTTCAAGCTCCTATCTTTATGGTATCGGGGATGCTTGGCATTTGGTTGTTCTATGTACAGCATCAATTCGAAGAAACGTACTACGAGCATGATGAAGAGTGGAGTTATATCAATGCAGCCGTAGAAGGCAGCTCTTATTACAAACTTCCGAAGGTTCTGCAATGGATTACGGGTAACATCGGCTTCCATCACGTTCACCATCTTAGTCCGAAGGTTCCTAATTATAACCTGGAGAAGGCCCATGAAGCCGCTCCTCCGCTGCAAAAGGCAACAACGATTACGCTCAAGACCAGTCTGAAGTCTATTCGTTTCCGTCTGTGGGATGAAGAGAAAAAGGTGTTCGTCACGTTTAGGGAAGCCAAGAAGTCGCTCCGTAAACCGCAGGAATCGGTATTGGCGAAAGCCGAGAAGAGCCTGGCGAGCAGCAGACCTAGAGTGCAGGGCGAGTAATTCCGTTCGAGACGAGGTTATAATAGAAATGAATAAGAATACGGGTCCGTTATGTAGAAATGAGGACTAAAGCTTGAACCGACAGAAGGTGGGACTCCATGCAGAAATGGTATCAGATATTTCATAAAAGTACGGGGCTGAGCCCTTATGTATGGGTCGTCTTCTACATCCTTCCGTTTTATTTCATCTTCCGTTCGACCTCTACCTACCAGGTTGTCTTCGGAACACTGATGATTGTGATGTTCTTCGCCTTCTATGTGCTTTCATTTCTGGCCAAAGGCTGGCTCGTCTACTTCTGGACGAGTCTGCAAATTTTAATATCGATTACGATGTCATTGGTATTCGGGTATATCTATTTCTCGTTGTTCCTCGCATTTTTCATCGGGAATATCAAGAATAAAGCGGGGTTTATCACGCTGTACTCCATCCATCTGGTCACGACCATCATTACGGTCAATTATGGATTGTTAACGCGGAATCCGTTCTTTATCACACAGCTGCCATTTATGCTTGTCAGTGTAGTCGGGGTGATTCTGCTGCCCGTGACGAACTATAACCGGAATAAGAATGATCAGCTGCAGGGTCAGCTGGAGGATGCCAACAAACGGATTTCGGAACTGGTGAAGCTGGAGGAACGTCAGCGGATAGCCCGCGATCTGCATGATACGCTCGGACAGAAGCTGTCTCTCATCGGCCTCAAAAGTGATTTGGCCGGTAAATTGATGACGCAAGATACGGAAAGAGCTCAGGCCGAGATCAACGATGTACGCCAGACGGCCAGAACGGCACTCCAGGAAGTGCGTGAGATGGTGACACGGATGCGGGGGACCCGGCTCACGGATGAAATTTTCCGCATTCAGCAAATTCTAAAGGCTGCCCAGATTGAATTAAATTTTGAGGGAACGTTGGAGCCGGAAAATCTGTCGTTAATGAATGAAAATGTGATCAGCATGTGCCTGAAAGAGGCCGTGAATAACATAGTGAAACATAGCAATGCTACGGTGTGCTCCATTGTGATCGAATCCACGGAAACGGATCTGGTTGCGAGGGTGAAGGACAATGGAACAGGGTTCGTGACCGATGCGAGAAACCGCGGAAATGGACTGCGGGGAATGAGAGAGCGGCTTGAATTCGTAAACGGAAGCATGGAGCTCACTTCCGGCGAGGGGACTACGCTGGTCCTTCGTGTACCTAATGTGCTCAGAATGCCGGATAAGGAGGCGGGAATATGATCCGAATTGTCATAGCCGAAGATCAGCGATTGCTGCTTGGAGCCCTGGCCTCACTGCTTGATCTGGAAGAAGATATGCAAGTGGTCGGGACGGCAGGGAACGGGAAGGATGCCGTACAGCTTGTCAAACTTCATAAACCGGATATCTGTATCATGGATATTGAGATGCCGATGATGAACGGACTTGAGGCTGCCGAAGAACTAAAGGGCTTTGGCTGCAAGGTAATGATCTTGACGACCTTTGCCCGGCCGGGGTATTTCGAGCGTGCCGTGAAGGCCGGCGCCAACGCCTACCTGCTTAAGGACAGCCCAAGCGAGGAACTGGCTGCATCCATTCGGAGCATTATGGCAGGCAGACGAATATACGCCTCCGAGCTGGTGGATGAAGCGTATTCCGGTGAAGAGAATCCGCTGACGGAGCGGGAAAAGGAAGTGCTGGGCCTGATAGCGGACGGCAAGAATACGAAGGAAATTGCCAACCAGCTGTTTATTACGACAGGTACCGTGCGGAATTATATTTCCGTTATTCTTGATAAGCTTGGCGTCAGCAACCGGATCGAAGCAATCACGCGTTTTAAAGAAAAAGGTTGGTTTAAATAATTAAATAAATATAGCCGGAAGCCCCGTGGTTGCAGCCACCGGGCTTCTTTTTCGTGTGGATAAAGAGCAAGGGATAGCCTGGAAAATCCATTTTGATTCGCGATATATGTATTTTTTTACCTGATGTATTATTCGTTTTTATGCATAAATATTCATTATCTTTTGTGTGGTAAATTATTTGGATATAATTTATATTTTTTGGAAACCATAAAATCACTAATAAAATTAAGCCTGTACTTTATGTAAATAATGTAGTATCTATTGGGCTATCAAGCAAGAATATTGCTGTTGCTTTGTAAATGTATGCATTTTTATGTATAATAGGAATGATTGCCCGAAGTCAAATTTGAGGAGGAGGAGGTCTTCTATGGACCATATGATGTTTGAGGTTGGAACTGCTCTGATTCTGGTTGCTATAGCCTCCATAATTGCAGGAAAGCTCAAGTTCTCGATTATACCGTTCTTGATTGTACTCGGGATGCTTGTAGGTCCGCATGCACCAACGATAGGAATTCTTGACTTTAAATTTATCGAGAGCCAGGGAATCATCGATTTTCTGGGGCAAATCGGTATTCTATTCTTGCTCTTTTACCTTGGCCTTGAATTCTCTGTTCAAAAATTAATCAAATCCGGACGAAACATAGTGGTGGGTGGAACCATATATGTCATCCTAAACTTTGCACTGGGCCTGGCTTACGGATTTGTAATCAACATGCCGCTATATGAGACGTTAATCATTGCAGGGATGTTGTCCGTTTCCTCTACTGCAATTGTGGCGAAAGTGCTGGTGGATCTGCGGCGCACCGGTAATGCTGAGACGGAGCTTATTCTTGGCATGATTTTGTTCGATGATATATTCCTTGCCGTGTTCTTATCGATTATGTCGGGACTGCTGTTAGGCGGGGCTACATCGGTAGGGGCAACGATTATCTCCGTAGGTATATCCATAGGTTACATGCTGTTGTTCTTTGTTATTGCGAGAAAAGGTCCACCTATACTTAACAAATTGCTGAATATTACATCCAGCGAAATTTTCATTATCGTTGTTTTCTCGTCAATGTTCTTTATTGCTGGATTTTCAGAGACGCTGCACGTGGCTGAAGCGATTGGCGCGCTGTTGTTCGGACTAGCCTTATCCGAGACAGATCATAGCGAACGGATCGAGCAGTTGGTTATTCCTTTCCGTGATTTCTTTGGAGCGATCTTCTTCTTCAGTTTCGGTCTCGGTATCGACCCGACCACGCTGGGGAATGCGTTATGGCTGGCACTTGGTGCCGTGGGACTGACTATTATTGGCAACCTTGTAGCAGGCATGATCGCGGGACGCAAGGCCGGACTATCACATAAGTCGTCGCTTAACATCGGATTGACTATTATGGCGCGCGGGGAGTTCACGATCATCGTTGCGAATCTGGGACTCGCTGGCGGACTGTCCGCCGTGCTGAAACCGTTCTCGGCGCTATATGTTCTGATTCTAGCGATCCTTGGGCCTCTTCTAGCCAAGGAGTCAAAACGTGTCTACCGTGGCGTGAATAAAATATTTAAATGGAGCGAACCTGTGGAGAAAGTAAAAAAAAGGAAAGTATGAGGATGCTGGGATGATTTACTTTCTTCCAACTAATCTATATAATCTAGAGATTGAATTAACCCCAGAACGGAGGATTTTCACATGAGTATTATTCGCGAATCTGATCTGCCGGGTATCGGGAAGAAATTCCTTATTCAGGCAAGATCAGGGGATAAGCTGGTTATTGTGATTCATGACGATGGCCGTAGAGAACTGTACCATTTTGAAGATGACGATCCTGAGGAGACCATCTCCCAGATTACATTAGAGGATGATGAGGCTAGACAAATTGCCGGCATCATCGGCGGCATGACGTATAAGCCGAAAGCGCTCGAGACGATCGAGGTGACACTTGAAGACCTGATCATCGAATGGGCACGCATCGAGCCGCATTACAAATGCGTGGGACAATCCATTGCAGGGCTTCAGGTTCGTCAACGTACAGGTGCTAATGTATTAGCGATTGTGAACAAGAAAGAGCAGAAAATCAATCCGGGTCCGGACGACATCCTGACAGCGGGATCGACGCTGGTACTAGCGGGCGAGCGCAAGCAGATCAAGCAGCTGAAAGAACTGCTGGTTAACGGTTAATAGCGCTCCTTGGTTGATACGATGATAAACCATACCGAAAGCAAGCTCCTCTTTTGTGGGGGGCTTGCTTTTTTATGCGATGGGCAACCTATTCATCCAAGGGATAATATACGAATCTGTTTTGCATAAAAAAAGCGCCAAGGGCTTTGTCCCTTGTGCGCTTTTTCTGTTTAACAGCGGGATGCTGCGGGTTATGGAATTCCAGAGGGGCCGGTTATTTCCGGGCCACTATCATAAACCGTGCGGAATTCGTCCGAATCCCACGATCTGTGTGATGGTCTCTGATGAACTGCTGCAGGATGCGAAAATCCAATTCCTCCTGTCCAAACCCGGGGATGATGGGCGTGTGCTTGAGCAGAAAGATAAGATCCTCTTCACGCTCATAGTACTCAACCGCATCGTATTCGGCATATTGGATATCGCCGAACCCGGCAAGCCGAAGTTCCTTCATATATTGATCCTTTAAGGCACCGTCTTCACGGGAGGATTGTCCTCTGCCAAAGGCTTGAGCCAGATTGGCTTTATCACATTCGCGAACCTGCTGCGTCAAAAACACGCCATCTTCATCTAGTACTCTTCCCACCTCTGATGCACGGAAAGGGGAGTGTCTGCATGAGATTACATTGAAAAACGCCTCCGGGAATTGAAGAGACTCTGCATTCATCTGCATCAAGCGTACATTGGAAACAGGTACGTTCCGTTTATTCCGCCGGGCTGTCTCTATCATCGCATGCGAAAGATCGATCCCGACCAGCAAGGCTGCTTTGTCGGCGATGGACAACAAGTTCTCTCCACCACCAGTGCCAATATCGAGCACAACATCGGATGGTGTGCAACATTTGCCGACCTCATCGTAAAAATCCCACTCCACACCTTCCGAGATACATCGGACCTGGCTGAAGTCCCAGCCGTTTAAGGCTCCTACAATATCATAAAACTGCTTGTATTCCTGTGAATTCATTTATATTGTCCACCTTCCATATGAGATAAAATGGGATGCTGCAAACCGATTGACCCTCATTCGATCGAAGCCAAAAGCCGGCAGACTTCTTGGTTATAGAGCAGGAGAACTTGTCCATAGGAACGGACGACTCCCTTTCTGTCCGGCAGCTGATTTATGTTATATAGCAAAATGCAGCTCATATGGCTACGAGTTATAATTTTGGCATGGCCCGGTCCTCTGTGAACCCGAGCCTAGCTACTTCGAATGATACGGATCAAGTGCAACATCCCATTCACCCCCATTCTGAAAAGTTTATTTTTGAGATAAGAAAGATATACATCTGAGGCATAGTATCCTTATCTCGCAAGAAAAACTTCCGCTATATGCGGTCTGTCTACTGAGAAAGTACGTCAATAGACGTTTTTCTTATTGTAAGTCCAAGGATTCTTCGTAATCAAGGAGAATTTTATTAGGAGGAAGGACCATAATCTTAAGCAAATGATAAGAATTTGGAAGTGTTGGCGTTAAGAATTGTTTACTATACTAGATAAATCTGTTTCGCAAGGAACGAGAATAATATGATTAAAAACCATGAAAGGGTACTGCCATGAACAAAATAAACGCTTTACCAAGGGAGCGTCTTCCCGAGCTGCAATTGGTACGCGCATTTGCCATCCTCGGCGTGCTGTCCGTGCACTCCACTTCGTATGCTGTATCTGCGATGACAGACTCCAAATACTTTTTTATGTACAATTTCATGAACATCTTCATGAAATACGGAACGCCAACATTTATATTTTTGAGCAGTCTGGTACTCTTTTATAATTACTATGACCGTCCTACGACGAAAAAGCTGATCGGTGGATTTTACAAGAAAAGACTGCTGTATATTATCATTCCATATACGCTGTTCTCTGTGTTCTATTTCGCGCTGCTGCACTATTTATATTATCAGGGCAGACCGTTTGGCGAGACGATGGAGAGCTTTGTTCAAAAGTTGTTGACGGGCAAAGCGTATACGCATCTATATTTCGTATTTATTAGCATTCAGTTTTATGTAATGTTTCCGCTTGTGTTGTGGCTGTTCAAGAAGGTGCCCCAGCTTGCGAAATGGTCGATACCGATTGGACTGGTGATCCAGTGGACGTTTATACTAATGAATAAGTACTATTGGCAGGTACCGAATAAAGGGAGCTGGGCATTGTCCTACATTGCCTATTTCATGCTGGGAGCATTTATCGGCATCTATTACCCGAAACTGAAGGCCTGGCTTGTCATTAGCCGCGCGAACGCACGACCACACCGCATCGCCGCCTGGGTGGTGCTATGGATCGCATGGGCAGCTGCCGGTCTCGGCCATGTGTACATTTATTACAACAACCGTCTTCACGGAACCGGATATAATTCAACGCTGTATGAGCTATTGTGGAATATGCATACTTATTTTGGGGCGCTTGTCCTGCTCCAGTTTGCCATTCTGTTCTATCGGGCAGGGGTGCGCGGATGGACACCAGCGCTGGAGAGACTGGGGGCCGTATCCTTCGGGATATATCTCATTCATCCATTCTTTCTGCTCGTCTACCGGGAGTTTCCGCTAACCACGGGGAGCTCGATGCTGACCCATCTGTGGTATGCAGGAGGTTTTGCGGCAGCGCTAGGCTGTTCATGGATCGTTGTGGAATTGACGGTTCGATATATACCGGGCTCATGGGTGATATTCGGTAATATTCCGAAGGCGAAGAAATCGGTTAAGCCAGTCGATTCGCCGTCCGTGCCGCTTTCCGGTTCGTAGTCGGTTTCATCGCAAACCAGGACGCATCCGAAGACGAGGGCATGGCTATGGAGAAGAAACATCAATTACCGCACCACGCGGTCTGACATCCATGAAGAAAGACGACGTACAGATGTTGTGCTGACGGCCGCATTCGGAACAAGGAGGAGCCATGTCTGGAGTTACGATATTAATGGTTGATGATGAAACCGAAATTTTGAAATTGATGGAGATTTACGTCAGAAATGAGGGCTACACGCTGCTCACCGCATCTCACGGCCTGGAAGCGCTGGAGATTCTAAGAACCCATAAAGTGGATTTAATCATCCTTGATGTCATGATGCCGCAGATGGATGGCATTGAGGCATGTATGAGAATTCGGGAGGAGAACAACACGCCGATCATCATGCTGTCCGCCAAGAGTCAGGAGATTGACAAGATCGCCGGGCTCAGCATCGGCGCGGATGATTATGTGACCAAGCCGTTCAGCCCGCTGGAATTAATCGCTAGAATCAAATCACAGCTCCGCCGATACAAACAGCTGAACAGCAACTCGGTGAGGGATGAGAACGAAATCCAGATCGATGAGCTGATTATGAATGTCGCTTCCCACCGGGTAACGGTGGCAGGCGTTGAGATTAAGCTGACGCCGCGCGAGTTTGCCCTGCTGCATATGCTGGCCATCAATCGCGGACTCGTGCTTAGCATGGACAAGATTTATACCGAGGTGTGGAACGAACCGTTCATGGAATCGAAAAATACGGTCATGGTACATATTCGCAAGCTGCGCGAGAAGATCGAGAAGGATCCGCAGCAGCCGGAATATATTAAGACGGTGTGGGGGATTGGCTACAAAATAGAGTAAACTTAAGCAGAGGTGACTAACTTGAAAGTAATGAAGCTTCATAGCATCCGCCTGAAGATGCTGTTTATGCTGCTTGCCAGCATCGGCATTACGGCAGCCCTGCTTATCATACTCTATGCGTTAAGTACGCTAATACTCTCGATTCCGGCAATCAAGCCGCCGCTCGTCTGGATCATTAACCATATTGGCTCGGATCCGGTTATACTGGTTACGGGCATCATTCTCTTTTTTGCCAGCTATTATATGAGCACGAAGTGGTTTGTCCTTGATCTGCAGAAAATACAGACCGGTCTTCAGGACATCACGGCGGGACGATTCGATTCCAGAATCGAGCTTAAATCCCAAGATGAATTAGGCGTCGTCGCAACCAGCATAAACCGCATGACCGAACAGCTGAACGTTTATCTGGAGGAAATCAGGAATGGGCTTCGCGAGATTGCCAAGGGGAATTTCGACACCGACATTCCGGTGCAGTCAGGCAGCCAGCTGGGTGAGGTGGCGGAGAGCATCAACCAAATGAGCAGGCAGCTTCACCAATCCATTCTGGAGGAGCGTAACGCGGAGAAAACAAAGAATGATCTGATTACGGGCGTTTCCCATGACTTGCGGACGCCGCTTACATCGATACTGGGATTTCTGGAAGTTATTGAGGAAGACCGGTACCAGGATGAAGTGGAGCTGCGATATTACGTGAATATCGCTTATGAGAAAGCGCAAAATCTAAAGAAGCTCATTGATGATTTGTTCGAATACACACGGATTAATAACGGGCTTCCGCTGGATATCCAGAAGATCGATATGGCTCAGTTCATTAGACAGCTGATCGAGGAATTCGTTCCTGCCCTGGAGAAATCCGGGATGGAATGCAAGCTTGTGGCAGAGGAAGGCCTCATTATTCAGGCAGATGGCGCCCAGCTTGTCCGAGCTTACGAGAATTTGATAACCAATGCGATCCGTTACGGGGATTCGGGCAAAAAGATCGACATCGCCGTCCGCAGCGATGGTAATCAGGTGAGCATTAGCTTCACCAACTACGGAGATCCGATTCCTGAGCGGGATTTGCCGTTCATCTTTGATCGCTTCTACCGTGTGGAGACCTCACGTTCGAAGCAGACAGGGGGTACCGGCTTGGGATTGGCCATTACGAAGAGCATTGTGGAGATCCAAGGCGGTGAAATCCGGGTACGGAGCGACCGGCAGAGGACAACCTTTGAAACGCGGTTTCCTAAAGTCGTATAGTGGCTGCTTCAACTTGCCTGTATGTACTACATCTTTTTTTACAATGTAAAACACAACCCAGTACCGCGACGGTACTGGGTTTGTTGTATACTGGAAAGAAAGAAATTTTTCTAGGGATTAAACCCACTAATATCGAGGCCATAATTGAAACTGCAAAGTTACTCTGTCTCATAGGTATTATTGTTCTCCCGAATCACTTCCATAAACTCCAGGACAATCGTTGATATGGCATCCTCTTGAGGCATATAGATATATTGACTGATTCTCAAAATATCGTCTTTGTATAAATCAATGAGTTGCAGAATGGCTTGATCATCATTCTGCTTTGCAGCTTGCAGCAAAGTCATGAATTCGCGATCTGAGATAACTTTTGGATCATTTTTCTTTTCCATCGGTTCACCGCCTGTTGAGAGATATGGAGCTGCTTGGCTACTTCCGCTTCAGTGAGGTCTTCTATGAAGAGTTTATATATAATGGTTCTCCCTTGCGGGGGTAATGAATCCAGTAATTGACCAATCCAAATGCGGTCATCGGATCTTGCGTGAAATGAGCCTGTCTGCACGGTACTAAAATCAGGGTACGGCGTTTCTCGTTTTCTAAGCTTTTTAGCCTGATATTGTATTCTCCAACCAATTCGATAAATTTCTGTTTTATAGCGTTCGTATGCTGTTATATGCTTCTTCATAACGCATCCCTCCTATGCCTGTCTATAATCGTATTCATCATTTAGGGGAAAAAGAGAAGTTAACGAGCCGCAAAAAAATAAGAACGTTTGTTCCTATTTTATTGTACCATTTTTTACATCTATTGTGAAATGGTACTCTATAAGTTGAACTATTGAATCCACTCATAAAAACGGACAAAAGAAAAAGGACAGCTCCGATAAAGACCGAGCTGTCCTTTTTCATTCTCATGTTATTGGAGTGTGACCCTAGGATTGAGTGTGATCTCAAAGGCTCGCCACCAGATGAAATCAGGATTGTCATAAGCCAGCGAAGCACTGCTGTATTCTGCCAATGTCCACGAACACCCCTTTATTTGTTTGACATTGCATGTCGGAGCGGAGGTGCCAATCAGGAAAGCGTCCCTTCCGGCCAGCGTTGTTTGGTGAATCTGCATTTGATCTCGAAGGATCGTGAACACTTGCTGGTAAGCTGATTCTGTGTTAAAGAGACGCATGTTCTGATCAGCGAACGAGGCTTGAAGATTATCGTAACGAATATGGCTTGGAGTTCTGGAATAGCTTCGGACATCGACGACAGCAAGCCTCTTGTAATAGTAATCCTTCAAAAACCGTTTAAAGAGTAGTGATCCATGAGCGTTAACGGCCATATTCAACTTGGAGGCAGAGGTTTCTGATACCAAAAAAGCATATCTTGCTTGCCCCATGCCAAGCGAGATGCCCATAAGGTTCCCGGCAGTGTTCCATGCACTATAACCTAATAGGCGTCCCGTATACTGGCTGTCTAGCAGCGCTTCCGTTACTGTTGGATTGGCAGAGCCTTTCCCGGTGAAATCCATAACCACGGTTGCTACGAAGTTTGCTCCATTGGCATGGATACGGCTTACGGCATGGGATACCTGTGTTTCGTCTGTGATTGCCAGAATTTCTATGTTTGGTTCGCAAGTTACATATTGGCCGCCAACCACATCAATATGACGAAGAATATTCTGATGTAAAGTCATGTATTCATAGTCGTTGATGATCGTGGATCCATGAGGGCCGTAATATTGCAGCGAAATTTGCGTTTTGCTGCCTTCTCGATGCAATTGATTAGCCATCCGTGCTACCAGAGAATGACCCAAGCCATCTGCATCAGGCAATATAATGGCACGATTCGGATTTTGCCCCTCGCAACCGTCCAGATAACGATCGATGTAGTTCTCCACAAATTTAATTTCATTGATTTGCACACCTTCTACTTTCGCATCGTCCACTCCAACGGCCAGGAAATCAATATAGCCCTGACGTACAAGCCTGTCCAATACATAATGATTGGTTTTAAACTTATGTTGCCTTGTGTTGTAGTAATGGGTTTTATTGAAGTGGACGGTATCGCCCAGCTCGGTGCCATCACTGGATATATTATAGCCGTTCAAAATATCGCTGAAGTCTGTATATTTTTTGCGAGCTATACCCATGAAACTGCGAGACTCGGTGTACGCGTTATAAGAGAGTCCCTCCACATAAGTGGTCGTAGCGAGTCGCAAAATGGTATCAAACACATAGATTGGCTTGCTGGGATAATGTTGTTTAATCTCGCGGATTAGGTCAAGCAAGTCTGTTGTCCCTGAATCATAATGGGGATACGTCCCGCCTCCGCTTGTTCGCAAGCGTCTACTACCGATTAACCCCCCATAAACGAGCATATCGATAGAAATAATAAACCCCTGGACGGAAGAGGCATGATTCAATATGAACTGACGAATATCCTCCGGTTTACCAAAAGTAGGTGCGGAGGTGCCTGTAAGTTGGCTGCCTGAGGCTTCTGCGACCGAATCGATTCGGTTACGAATAACTGCAGCAGTAGGAGTTATCAGGTTCAAGCCCGAAGCTTGTCCCAATTTGATTACATCATCAAGGTTTACTGGGCGATCATCCAAGGGTACATACAATACATTTTTCATTGGTCAACTCTCCTTATTTATGGTTTGATTGGCCTTCATATATATAGGTAAATTTTCCATTCCGTTTACAACCATAAATCATTTATTTTTTTCAATCCAATCTTCCAAGCATTTTAAAGTCAATCCGGATTGCGCTCTGGCTGTTAACCCCTTCAGACGGAGGGAAGTACATGGATTTAAGCATATTTTTCGAATGTATGAAGATCTGATTCAGCATAAGCGAAGGTAATTGTTCAGCTTTATTTAAGCATTCGTTAAGAACTTGCCCCACTGATTGATAAGATATGTTCCTTATACTTTCCTTCAGAGAGTACATAAGGAGGCAGTCGGGATGGGATCCATACATCATGCGAAACGGAACATTAGGCTTACTATGGTATGGCCAGCAATCATAGTATTGGTTGGGGTCTTGCTACTATCGGGGTGCGCAGAGTTCAAGATTTCTGGTGAAGATACCCGGATTGAGAATCGAACCATTGGAGGGGCGGCAGCAGCCAATAGAAACTCATCGATGGCACCAGCATCCTTTCTCGAGCAATTATGGGGGGAAATATCAGACGGGGTGACGAATCGCACCAGAAAAATGACAGGCAGGCAAACGCCGGGCCATACCCTATCCGAAGCGAGTTGGCGTATGGAGGTACGATAATGCAGGGAAGACGGCTAATTGTGAATATGCTGCAGAAGTCATTTTAACGAGATCCTATCGTGAATGTAGACGACAATAAAGAAAATGAGGACAGCTCCCTTTCCTGGAAGGGAGTTTTTTTGTTTTGATTTTGGAACAGATTGTCTTATAATAGCGTTTACATGATGTATGCTTGTATGGGAGAGGATGGTTTCAGTGAGTTTACGCGTATCGATCCGAAAGCGACTATTCATTGGAATAACGGCAGCTGTCTGTATTTCACTTGTTGGGCAACCGGCTCAGGGTATACAGATGAGCACTCGTATCGTAGTCGCTGGTGCTGCTGAAACTGGGGGCTTTACATCCGGCCAACGCGTTACGATTCAGCAGAAGGCTGCTTTATTTCCTAATACGCTTAGTAAGAATAGCAATCTGACAAAACTCAAGGTGAGCTATTACGGCACCAAGGGGGAAACGCTCCGGCTTTCCTCCGTGAAAGGGGAATTGGCTTTAATCAAATCCGATTCCCGGGGAGACTTATGGCTCCCGACATGGTATGTGTCCAAGGAAGCTGCCCTAGTAAAAGAAATTTCTCCGCTCTCGCTTCAACTGCGCAGCAGCGGCAGTATATATCTTACTCCCGGCAGCACGGTGAAATGGCCAATATCCCAAACGGGAACGTCTCTTATCGCCGTAGCGAAGTGGAAGGACTGGTATGGCGTCATGATCAGTCCTGCCAAGTGGAAGGAAGATTACCGGATCTACCGTCCGGCGATGATGTGGGTGCGAGGCAGTGACGTGACGGCCAAGAAGGCGATGCCTGACGGGCTTCTCGATGGGAATTCGGAAATAACGACGGATGTGGTACGCAACTTGACGGAGTTTCTTTTCAAGAAAGGCACCCCTTCTTCTTATGTGAGGGATGCACGATAATTCATCCTTGTATGCGATTGACCGTGGCACCGGCATGAAGCTGTGGCAGGAGGATGCGGGATTTGGCTGGTATACAGCCGTCACGGATAAGGAGCGGGAGTATGTCACGATGTTCTCGGCTTATAACCCGGTGGTAAAGGATTATGTAGCCCGCGTGCGGCATATCCAGTTGTCGGATGGAAAAGTGTTATGGGAGGTTAAGCCGAAGAACGAATTTGGACTGACGATGACGGCTGCGCAAGACACGGTAGTTCTGGATGAACCGCTCGATCTGAACGAAACCAAAAGTTTGCTGAGCGTGCTGGATCAGGAAACCGGAAAGCTGCGTTGGAAAAAGACGTTGTCCGGCGAACACCGCTTATTGAACCAGGGCACGGACGATCCGTACGTGCTCATCGAGCAGAACGGACAGCTTACCGCTTACGATCCCGAAACCGGCAAAGCCGTATGGGATTACAAAGTCGGGAAAAAGTTCATGGACGATCCGACCCAAGATCCGTATTTTACTGGAGGCTATCGCTACAATCCGGTATCTCCTGCGGATATGACAACAAGATGGATGCTGCTTGGCAAGGAGTGGGTTCTGCTCAATACGGAAACTGGCGAACGCGAAGGCGTGTATCCAGCACGTGAGATGGAACGGTTCGAGGTGCTAAATGAGCGGTATTTGTTGGTGCAGCGCGCGTTGAACGGGAAGTATTTCAGCGGGGCTACCGCTTACGAAAGCGTATTGTATGACAGCTTGGAAGATCGGGAATTATGGACCGTGAAAGGCAAAGCTGCCCGCGGCGCCATTGAGGGAGAGCGAGTCTATCTTACATTGAACGGCATCCCGGCAGCGGTAGATAAAGAAACCGGTAGCGTAATTTGGAAGATGGAGACCATTTCCAAAGCGAGTGACGATCTATCCCATCTAGTTGGCAGCAGTTATGGAATCCTGGACCGCTACCTGCTTCTGAGCTTGGGAAGCGATCTTGTGGTGTTGAACAAGGACGACGGCAGAAGCTTGGGAAGATTGCATAACGTGATTACCGGCAACGTGGATTTGCGAGAGCAATATGCCAGAAACGGTGCACTGAACGTAACGGATCATCAGGTGTTGGTCGGAACAGTGAATGGAGCGTTCATTCGCTATGATGCGGAAGAATTAAAGGCTCGTCTGGATGAACTGTTTGAACGCATGGAATAAAGAATGAATCAAGAGATAAGCGTCCCTGGTGTCTGGAAACAGATGCTGGGGGCGTTTTTTTGGTTTGCAATCTTGCAAATTTTGATATTGTTTCATTTCTATAGGGTGGTATAATATTCCTGGTTCAAATTAACTAGATCTGAAAGACTTACATTCAGATAAGAGATGAGGTTCATTCATGTTCAAGAAAATGTGGGTTCTGCTGTTGGCGGTTTGCGTGATGATCCCGAACGCAGCCGGGGCAGCTTATGGGGAGTCGGGCAAGTCAAGCTCGAAGATTGCAATGTTATTGCCTGATGGTACACCTTTGATGGAGGATGGCACGGTCTGGGTTACGTACAGCCGCCTTCCAATCAACCAAATCCCGATTCCGCTGGGTGGAGATCTGAAGTTCATCGCGGGCTCCAGCGGATATGGATTCGGCGTCAATAACGCGGGTGGACTCGTTATGTGGGGGGAATCGGGATATGAGGCTGTAGCGGGTGTGAACCATGTGAAACAGGTTGGACAAGGCTACTGGTTGACCTCTGACGGCAATGTTCAACGTATGGTTAATTCCAAGCCGCAAGATGTAAAAGGCTTTGAGGGAATAAGCGTTTTTGACGAGAATAAGGGAATTATCGGCGGTGTTACCCAGTCGGGAACAATCTTATATCATAATAGTGCCTATACGCCGGAACCTGTGACGCTTGGTCAAGCAGCGGATGTGAACGCCATTCGCAAAATCAAGGTTGCCGGCGATTACGCCGCTATTTTATACAATGACGGAAGACTTGTGCTGTTCAGTACGCTTCGAATCAATGGCAGCACGACTTATCTGTCCCAAAACCTGATTTCTGACGGGGCTGACATCTCTTTTGGGAAAGAACAGAAACTGATTTTCGTTAAAAAAGATGGAACGGTGTGGAATGCGAGATTGGATGTATTCACGCAAACCTTCGAAATGAGCCCGTTGAACGGGATCAGCGGAGTGAAAGAGATTGTGGGAATCGAAGGTTCCAAAAGCTTTTTTGCCCGGTTATCGGATGGTACTTGGACGGAGTATGATAGTGGACAGCAATACGATGTGGCGGTACCGAGCATTACCGGCGTCACTATTAAGGTATCGAACAGCAAGCCGAAGGTGGGGAGCTCGATCACGCCAACGGTTGAATTTCAGTACAGCAGCGGAGAGAAACACAAGGTTCCGGCGAATATGATCTCGTTATCGGTAGATAAGCCTCATCTGGTCAAGGCAGGGGATAAAGGCACCTATAAAATCATGGGTGTGGGTGAGGCCACGCTGACGGTGGAAGTTGCAGGCAAGAAGCAATCGGTGAAAATCATTTCAGGACTTGGCAAACCGCTGGAGAACGCTAAACAGGAGAAGGGAATTACCTACCTGCCTCTGAAGCCGGTGTTTGAAGCCGTGGGAGGTTCGGTTCAATATCAGGCTGCTTCCAAAACCTTTGATATCACCGTAGGACAGACCGAGCTTACCGTCAAGGCAGGAAGCAAGCAAGCGAAGATCAACGGAAAAACCGTGAATATGAAAGGTGCTCCGATCCAGAACAAAGGGGAGACACTCGTATCCGCGGATCTGCTGACCGCAGCACTGGGTGCAAAACTGAAATGGGACGCATCCAAACAGCAAATGACCGTGACGCTGGGCGCGGCACAATTCGTTGTAAAGGGCGAGCCGAAGAAAGCAACGAGCAGCGGTAACACCGGAAACTCCGGGAAAAGCAAAATGTCATCGGTCCCTGCGACCGGAAGCATGGCTGGTTGGAGGCTGTTAAAAGGCCATGAATATGAAAAATCCTTGCGGATTTATTACCAATACAAGAATGGCATCCTGTCGACCAAAACGGAGGATATCCGTAAGGTGGATTTGAATAAAAAGGTGACTTGGACGGATGATTACGGCCGTAAGCATACCAATACCGTCCGTGAAATCTACTCTCTGTTCACCCTTTCGAATGAATATACCTCTGAATGGCTCCACAAGAAATTCGGTAAGCTTTATGAGGATTGGCTGCTAAGCTCCTTGGTTGATGCCGCTCGTATTGTTGAGCAATATCTGCAAGAGACCGGTCAGATGCCGAGTTATGCACCCAATGTCACCCTGACGCCGGATGCGGTATTTGAATACGAGTGAGTGAACACAAGCAAGGAAAAAAGATATTCTCGTTTCCGATAAGGGCCAGGAGATTCCTGGCTCTTTTTGTTATGGATGCAAACATGTCCGGTAAACGTCATTTCTGTGCAAACTCCATGCACAGAAGTTGCAGCGAATATTATAACTTACATCAAAATATAGTAGACGTAAATGCAAACCTTGTTTACTTGCAATTTTAAATACCAAGGGGGGGACATTCATGAAGCGAAGGACGCCGCCTAACCGATCACCTGAGCCGGGGGATACCGATTCTCTGCCTCCCAGAAGGACCACTCTGTTTTGGAGGCTGTTTGCCAACTATTTTCTCCTCATTCTCATCCCCGTCATTGTTGCTTCGGTTCTTGCGCAGGTGCTGGTCGTTCGCATCATTGAAAAGGATGCCGAGCGTTTTAACCAAGTGATGATGAATCGATTCTCCGAGCAGACGGATACCGAGCTTCAGTCCTTGAAAACGAGCATGATTAATATCCTCAGCACCTCCAGATTACGGAGCGTGCTTCTCGCTCCCATGGCTTCTTCGCCGGAAAGCCAGCTGCTTCCGGAACTGCTTCATTCCCTGCGGGAGCAGCTGCAGCAGCTGGAATCGGATGATCTCGTCGAGAGGGCGTATTATTATTTTGTTCACCAGGATTTGATGATGGATGCCGAAACCTACACGAATAAAGCGTATTATTTCCATTCCCATTATCCCTTGGATCTGAACCGCCGGCATCAGCTGGAAGCTGAATTATCCGGCAAAAAAATGATGGACTTTATGGATACCCCCGACACGTTGACGGCTTCCATGAGCTACCCGTTTAATACCGCGGCTCCTGAAGTCTATCTCCTGGTCGAAGTGAAACGAGACAAGCTTCAGGAGCAGATTCATATTCCGGAGAGCTGGGTTACGGGCACGGCGATTGTGGATGATAGGGCCAAAGTGATCGCCCAGAACGGACTGACCGAGCAGGACCAGCTTGCCCTGCAGCAGCGAATACGTACAGAGGGCATTGCTTCGCAATTCACGATATCGGACAAGACGGGGCTGTCCTTCATGGCATCTGGCTTTGACGAGTCCTGGCATTATATCAGCATGATCGATTTGGGTACATTGATGAAGCCGGTCTATATGACCCGATGGATCTGTTGGTTATTCCTCCTATTCTTTCTCATTGTTGGCGCACTCGCCTCGTATTATTTAAGCCGGCGCTTATATCGGCCGATTCGGGAGATTAAGGATGGACTGAAGCTGCATCACACTCCGAACGGGGAGGTCGGCCACGAAGGAAACGAGTTTGATGTCATCAAACGCTATTCCCAGTTCATTATTACGGAGAATAAAGAGCTGTTCCAGATGGTGAACGGGATGCTGCCGATTGTCCATGAGCAGTTTTTTACGAAAATCCTGCTGGGGCAATACCGCGATGCCTTATCGATTGAGTACTACGCCAAGGAGATTGAGTTTGCCTACAGCCATAAGGCGGCAAGAACCGTCCTGTGCATCTCGTTCCATTATGATCCAACCGTTTACGAGTCGGCATCGGAATCCACCAAGACTTTTTTGCTGACGGAGCTGAAGGACAAGATTCATCGGCTGGCACATGGCATGGTCTGGATCTGCCAGACAAGGCCGGATCTGATAGCTTGCATCGTGGAGCATGGTTCCATTACGGAGGGCGAGGACCATCCGGAACAAATAGCGGAGCAGATAAGGCACGTTTTTCTGGAATACGGTGCTTATTATAAAGCGACCATCGGTATCGGAAAGACCGTTCATGCCATTGAGGAGCTGCACCAGTCTTATGAGCATGCGCTGGCCATGCTGAAGTACCGGGGGCTGCATTCTGCGGTGGAGATTTGCGGCAGTCAGCCTTCCCGGGAGCTGCAGCAGTGGGATTCTTTTCTATCTGTACAGGAGGTTCAGCGGATTCTCAATCAGTACAAAACGAGGGAGTATGACAAGCTGCTTCATTCCGTGCTTGCTCTGCTGGAGGAGGGAGAGGGCAAGGATGCATCTGCCATGCAGATGAAATATCTGCTAGCCGATGTGCTAAACACCTGGATTCGGGCCGTGGAATCGGAGCGCAATGAACTCAACGTTCCGTATTACTCGGGTCTGTTCGAACGAATGAATCGCTGCATGACATGGGACGAGCTGACGTGCTGTTTCGAAGAGATTCATGGTTTTCTGTTCCGGAAGCCGGCTTCCAGCAGCCGGAGTCAACAGTTTAGCGAGATCGTGGAATACATTCATGAGCATTATGATCAAGAGATGTCGATCGAGTATTTTGCCGGTATGTTGAATATGTCCATCGGGCATTTCAGCCGGACCTTCAAGGAGGAGGTCGGGGAGAAATACGTGGAATATATCGCGAAGTACCGGCTGATGAAGGCGAAGCAATTTTTGCTTGAAACCGATTTGAAAATTGACGAAATTGCCGAGAAGGTTGGGTATTGGGGCCGAAATTCTTTGATTCGGGCTTTCCGCCGATATGAAGGCATTACGCCCGCCAAATACCGGAGTTTTCACCAATAGGAAAGAAGAGACTGCATTATTTTCTGAAGTCTCTTTTTTTGCATGGAACAGGCTGAAAGCCTTGCGGCACAGGCAGTGCAAAACATGTGTCTTAAGGAAAAGATGTTTGCTTTACGCGAAGGAAGCACAGCTCGTATAGTGGGGACAACAACGAATGAATGTAAATGCTTTCAATCGGAGGTGGGGATTATTGGCGCAGCTATCACGGATCGGCTATGTTCTGAGAAAACATAAAGCGTTGTACTTGCTGATGCTGCCCGGCATTTTGTACTACTTGATATTTAAGTACGCGCCGATGTACGGCATCATCATTGCCTTCCAGGACTATTCGATCGGCCGGGGTATTTTGGGAAGCCAGTTTGTCGGATTCAAGCATTTGATTGAATTTTTCTACGTCACCCCCGATGCATGGAAGCTGATTCGCAACACGATCATGCTGAATGTGTATGATCTCCTGTTTCATTTTCCGGCGCCGATCATTCTGGCGATCCTGTTCCATGAGTTGAAGAGCAAATGGTTCAAACGGTTTGTGCAAAACATCAGCTATATGCCGCATTTCCTATCCACCGTCGTGATCGCGGGCATTCTCGTGACCTTCCTGTCTCCCACCACGGGCGTGGTGAACCATCTGCTCGTCAAGCTGCTTGGCATCGAGCCGATCATGTTTCTGGGCATGCCTGAGTGGTTCCGGACGGTGTATGTGGGCTCCGAAATATGGCAGAAGGTGGGGTGGGGCACCATTCTCTATCTGGCTGCGATTGCCGGAATCGATCCGACGCTGTATGAAGCGGCCAAGATGGATGGGGCGAACCGGTGGCAGCAGGTCAGACATATTACGTTCATCGGCATGGTGCCTGTCATGATTATTCTGTTTGTACTATCGCTCGGTAATTTCATGGAGGCCAGCTTCGAGAAAATACTATTGATCTACAACACGATGAATTATGAAACCTCGGATGTCATTAACACCTTTGTGTACCGGCGGGGCATCCTCGATGCCGATTTCAGCTTCGCCACCGCGGTGGGCCTGTTCCAATCGGCGATTGGCTTCATTCTGGTCGTTGCGGCCAATCGGATCGTACGCAAATATTCGGAGACCAGCCTGTGGTAAGGGAGGTGCGCGATGAAAAAGCAGGAAAGCTTCGCCTCGAAGCTGTTTGACGTATTCAATGTATTGTTCATGATTGTGCTGATCATTGTAATGGCTTATCCGATGGTTTACGTATTCTCGGCTTCCATCAGCAACAATGCCATGGTCGCGAGTGGCGCCGTGCTGCTATGGCCGAAGAAGATCACGCTGATCGCTTACGAGCAGCTTATCTATAACCCGGATCTCTGGGTGAGTTATTGGAATACGATCCGTTATACCTTCCTTCAGACGGTACTGACGCTGATTGCGACCTCCGCCATGGCATATCCGCTTGCGAAACGATGGCTGCCCGGCCGAAGAGTGATTCTGCTGATGGCGGCGTTCACACTACTGTTCAGCGGCGGCATGATTCCAACCTTCCTGATCGTTCAAAGGCTGGGGATGCTCGATACGATATGGGCGATCGTGCTCCCGTCACTGATCAGCACATGGTATCTGTTTATCATGCGGACATTCTTCGAGGCGCTGCCGGAGGAGCTTGAGGACGCGGCTGCCATCGACGGATGCGGGTCCATGCAGATTCTGGTGCGGATCGTGCTGCCTTTATCCGTACCGGTGATGGTCACGATCGGCCTGTTCACGGCCGTGAATCAATGGAACTCTTTTTTCAGCGCTTTGATCTATCTGAATGACCGGGAGATGTACCCGCTGCAGATTATGATGCGCAACATCCTGATCGCCGGTACGAATGTGCAGGGCGAGGGAGACCTGACACATCTGGAGACGTTGAAATACGCCATGATCATGATCGGTACGCTGCCGATCCTATGCGTCTATCCGTTTATCCACAAATATTTTGTACAGGGCACGATGATTGGCGGCATTAAGGGGTAGTTATGGATTTCAAGCAAATCCGTCTCTATACGTTGTGAAGATAAAAGGGAGGTTAGGGAATGAGGCGAAAGGGGTTCAGAACTGCGCTTGCCATGATCCTGCTCAGCGCGATGCTGGTTGCGGGATGCTCCGGCGGGGGCAAGGATGATTCGGGAACGTTAAGTCCTGACAAACCGGTTACTTTTTCTTGGCTGGTATACGACCGGGTCGAGGGAAAGGTTCGGGATGACTGGGAGATTTTCAAAGAGATCGAGGCGAAGACGGGCGTCAAAGTGAAGTTCCAGATCGTGAGCCAGGAGGGGCTTGAGGAGAAGAGGCAGATCATGATTGCCACAAATACCGCCACGGATTTTATCCAGGTGCCGACGCAGGACGGCAGGGAGCATGGACCGGAGAAGGTGTTCCTGAATCTCAATGATTACTTGGATCGGGCGCCGAATCTGAAAGCCTTTTACGACAAATATCCTGAGGCCAAGGCGCTGGCAACGGGCACGGACGGAGGCTTGTACACCGTACCCGTGTTGGAAGGGGATGCGGAGGGCAAGGGCTTCAACTTTATCTGGTATGCCCGCAAGGATATCATGGATCAGCATGGGATAAAGGCACCGACCACCGTGGACGAATTTTATCAGTATCTGAAAACATTGAAAGAGAAGGTTCCGGATTCCTATCCGCTCATATCCAACGCCATCGTTGGCGATACAGGGCTGTATACGACCTTCGGGCGTATATTCACGGGGATCAGCGGTTTCTACAATCTGGATCCGACCACGGATCAATACGCGTTTGCCCCATATCATGAGAATTATCAGGATATGTTGGTCTATCTGAATAAGCTGTATGCGGAAAAATTGCTGGATCCGGAATTCTCGCTGCTGACGCAAGCGCAGTGGGAGGAGCGAATACTAACCGGCAAATCCTTGGTGACGTTTTTCTGGAAGGCGGACCTGGAGTCGCTCGTAGCGAAGGCGAGGGGGGCTGGTACGGCCGAGTATGAACTCGACGCGATTCCTTCCTTTGCCGCCGAAGGGATCAAGAACTATCAGTTTTCCCGTCCGGTCGTTGGCACTGTCGGTCGAGCGATATCGGCCAAAGTGAAGGATAAAGAGCGTGCCGTTCAATTCCTTGATTATTTGGTCAGCGAAGAGGGAACGAATTATCTGTCCCTGGGAATCGAAGGCAAAACGTATACGATGGAGGACGGTAAAGCGGTATATAACAAGGAATTTGGCGAGTCTCCGTTTAATGCGCTGCGCAAGGACTGGGGCGTATGGTATGACCTGATCACGCTGAATAACGCTAAATCCCGTGAAGTATGGGAGCGTGGTTTAAGCGAGAAGAGCAAGGATATCAATGCCCGGTACGAGCAGTACATTGTCCCGGCACCGAAACAGATCGTCAAGACGGAAGAGGAGCTGGAGCTCGAGAAATCGAAGCTGAACAATCTGAACAAATTCCTTGAGCAAAAGGTGACGGAGTTCGTGACCGGCAAAACCCCGATTAACGACACCACCTATCAGCAATTTATTGACCAGGCCAAGAAACTCGGCTCCGATGAACTCCTTACTATGTACAACACCGCCTACACGCGCACGTACGGCGGTAAGTAATTACTTATGGAGATTGGAGGAATCAGGCAATGGACGATATGAAAATTATCGACGTCGACGTTCATAACGAGCAGGACGACAGGGCGCTGCTTCCATATTTGCAGGAGCCCTGGCGCTCCCGGGTAGCCGCATCTGGCATCGGTTATGCAGGCTCAGGGTATTACTCGCCAATCGGCGTGATGAAAAAGGACTCGATCCCTCCGGGGGGTGGCAAAGCCGGTTCCGACCCCGATTATATGATCAAGCAGCTGATCGAGGGCTATAATCTGGACTACGCCGTGTTGACGGGCGTTGTCTACAACATCTCTTCCACCCATGATCCGGATTATGCAGCCGCGATATGCTCGGCCTATAACGATTATCTGATCGCCGAGTGGCTCGGCAAACATAAAGCATTCAAAGGCGCAATGGCGGTAGCGACTCAGGACCCTTTGCTGGCGGCACGCGAGATCGACCGGATCGGCGGCCATCCGGATATCGTGGAGGTGATGATCTCCAGCGCGGCGCGTTCGCCGCTGGGTCAGCGTCATTATCACCCGATCTACGAAGCAGCGGAGCGCAAGGGTCTCCCAATCGGGATCCATCCGGGAGCGGAAGGCGGCGGGAGCTCGACGGCTCCCACCGCGGCCGGCTACCCGACCCGCTACATTGAGTGGCACACCTGCCTCTCCCAGATGTTCATGGCGCATCTGGTGAGCATGGTATGCGAGGGCGTATTCGTGAAGTACCCGAACCTGAAGGTCGTTCTGGTTGAAGGCGGAGTGGCTTGGCTGCCGGGCCTGATGTGGCGGCTGGACAAAAATTACAAGGCGCTGCGCGCAACCGTGCCCTGGCTGACGAGAATGCCGAGCGAATACATCCGGGATCATTGCTACTTATCCACGCAGCCGATTGAGGAGCCCGACAATCCGCAGCATCTCATCGATCTCTTCAACATGATCGATGCCGAGAACATGCTGCTCTACTCCAGCGACTACCCGCATTGGGACTTCGACTCGCCAAGCCATATTTTGCGGGGGCTGAAGCCGGAGGCCCGGCGGAAGATTTTTTACGAGAATGCGAAGCAGCTGTACAGATTGGATTGAGCGGATGGATGATGAACGTAGAGCCAATTTGATGAAACTAACTTGCATGATCGAAGTTAGCTCGCATGGTCGAAACTAGCTCGCATGATCGAAGCAAGTTTGCATGATCGAAGCTAGCTCGCATGAACGAAACCAGCCTACTAGATGAGATTAGCTTGCTAGATTGAAACTGGTCAACGATGAACGTCAATAACTGGCAACTTTTTTACTGAGCAGGAGTAGGTTATGAACTCGATGATTTGGACTGCTGGATAGAATACCTTAGCTAAATTGAGCCATTGGATTAATTAATATGATAGGGAGTGGCCGGGCAGATAGGGTAACTCGACAACCGGGATTAATGAATTTGACTGGAGTCAACTAAGGTACTCTGGATGAATAGCACGCGGTGAAAGACAAACAACGAACTGGGCGCACAGGCAAGGAGGTGCATGAATGGGAGTACATTACGTGCTGGCGGAGGAGGACATACCGGAGGGCGGACACCAGGTCGTAAACATTGAGGGACGCGAAATTGGAATCTATCGGATCAACGGCGAGTTTCATGCGATTCTCAACTACTGTCCGCATCAGGGGGCGCCGATCTGCGCAGGACTGGTCTCCGGTACGACGCTTCCTTCGGAGGTATACGACTACGAATACGGCCGGACAGGCGAGATCGTCCGCTGTCCCTGGCATGGCTGGGAGTTTGACCTGCAGACCGGCAAGTCGCTGTTCAGCGACCGCATCCGGGTGAAGAAGTATAAGGTAGAGATACATGAGGGCAAGATCGGGGTGGTGATGGGGAGGAAGTAGGTGGGGAGTTGAAAGAGTATCATTAAGGACAGAGGGACTCCATCCAATGTGAACAGACGTGGGGCCGTCGAGCATTGGATACTTGTTGGATGCAGGTGACGATTGGATACTTGATGGATGCAGGTGACGATCAAGGCACATTCGTTGGGAGTTGGGTATAACGAGATGTCGCTATTACATTGGTGTGGCATTGAGATATAATCGGATGTGGCAAATTACCTGGCCTGCTCCTGGTTATTGTGACCTTGCGCCACTTCCTGGGATTACTTAATGGGAAACTGCAGGTTTCATTGCCAAATCATGGGCGCTCAAGGTACTTGTGTCAGCTTTTAACGGACTCTAGATCCGTTATTTAAGATCACAACCCGATTATTTACAAAGTACCGGACTCCAGATCCGCTATTGTGCGAATTACGGGTGCCAATACCAATAAAGACAGCAAATAAGGTCCTCTGGGTCCGCTAAAGTTACCAAAAGGGTTGTTTTGGACAAAATAAGGTATTCTGTGTCCGTTAGGAAGTCTTCACGACGAATAAGAGGACTTTCGGACATATTAAATGATATGGCGATCATATTTTGGGCGTCCGGTTAAGGCGGATGTGGCAAATTACCTGGCCTGCTCCTGGTTATTGTGACCTTGCGCCACTCCTTGGGATTACTTAATGGGAAACTGCAGGTTTCTTTGCCAACCATGGGCGCTCAAGGTACTTGTGTCAGCTGTTAACGGACCCTAGATCCGTTATTTAAGTCCAAAACTACGTTTTTTTACAAAGTACCGGACTCCAGATCCGCTATTGTGCGAATTACGGGTGCCAATACCAATAAAGACAGCAAATAAGGTCCTCTGGGTCCGCTAAAGTTACCAAAAGGGCTGTTTTGGACAAAATAAGGTATTCTGTGTCCATTAGGAAGTCTTCACGACGAATAAGAGGACTTTCGGACATATTAAATGATATGGCGATCGTATTTTGGGCGTCCGGTTAAGGCGGATGTGGCAAATTACCTGGCCTGCTCCTGGTTATTGTGACCTTGCGCCACTTCTTGGGATTACTTAATGGGAAACTGCAGGTTTCATTGCCAACCATGGGCGCTCAAGGTACTTGTGTCAGCTTTTAACGGACTCTAGATCCGTTATTTAAGATCACAACCCGATTATTTACAAAGTACCGGACTCCAGATCCGCTATTGTGCGAATTACGGGTGCCAATACCAATAAAGACAGCAAATAAGGTCCTCTGGGTCCGCTAAAGTTACCAAAAGGGTCGTTTTGGACAAAATAAGGTATTCTGTGTCCGTTAGGAAGTCTTCACGACGAATAAGAGGACTTTCGGACATATTAAATGATATGGCGATCATATACCGTCCGGTTCACAGGTGAATTTCTACTCATTGCCCTATCAGTCTGAGCGGGGGACAGGTAAGGTGCGTGATCCGGGGCATGCTTGGATGGCTATCGACTGAAAAAAAGAGCGAGTATTGTGGGAATGAGTCCCACACACTCGCTCTTTTAGTCATGGCGATTATCCCGAACGGGTTATAGTTGTTCTATACAATCCCCCTCACACCACCTGCGACAACACCAATCCCCCGTAAGCAAACGCGGCCAGGATTACCAGCGCTGGGTGGATCTTGCGGATGTTCATGGCCCAGAAGGCGATGGCGGCGATGCCGAGGGATTGCAGAAGGCCGATGGAGATGACCGAGCTTTTGCCCATCTGCCAGGTCAGGGTCAGCATCATGATGGCGATGACCGGCTGAACTAACAGGGTCATGCCTTTGACGACTGGCGACGTACGGTATTTCTGCAGCAGATTCAAGAGCCAGATGAGAGCTACCGCCGAAGGAATAACCGTAGCCGCGAGGGCAAGGGTCATGCCCATCCAGCCGGATACGTCGTACCCGACAAAAGCGGCGATTTTGGTGGCGATCGGCCCGGGAAGCGCGTTGCCAAGGGCCAGCATGTTGGAGAACTCCGGATCGGTCAGCCATCCGTGATTCGTGACGATCTCCTTGTACATGAGCGGGATGGAAGCGGGACCGCCGCCATAACCGAGCACGTTGGAGACGAAAAAGCTGATCAGCAGCTGAAGCCATTCTTCCATTAGGCGGACCCCTCCTTATCCTGTCTTTGTTTTTTTAATTTGGCTACGGTTTTGAAATGTACGGTGCCGTAGGCAAGGAACAGTATAATGACAATGGCCGGATGAATCTGGAAACTCTCCAGCAGAAGAAACGATACTGCGAAAAATCCGATCCCGGCGTAGATGCCGAGCCCCTTTACAGCCTTCTCGCCGAATTCGTAAGCCATCGTTCCCAGCATCACGGCAATGACCGGCGTAACGCCGGCAATCATGCCTGCCACCACTTTGGAGCTGCTAAGGAACGTCACCGCCGACAACAGCGCGATCATCGCAATACAGGTCGGAAGGATATGCGCGAGAATGGCAACTATGGCGCCAAGCACCCCTTTTTCCCGGTAACCGAGATAGGCGGCCATCTTCGTGGCGATGGGACCCGGAAGCGCGTTGGCTAACGCGAGCACCTCCCCGAATTCATCGTCGCTGAGCCAGTTGTAACGAACGACGGCCTCGTGACGGATCAACGGAATAACTGAAGGACCGCCGCCGTAGCCGAGTATTCCGGTTCGGAACATTCCGAACGTTAATTCCATGTATGGGTTGCTAGTTTTATCAGGCAAGGTATGAGTCCTTTCTGTTGTAAGAGTTAAAGTCGGATGCCCATTCGGCTTTTATAACGCTTGATTAAGATCTGCGTATCCACACTTGTAATGCCCGGGAGCGGGTAAAGCTTCTCATTTAAAAACATTTCCATTTCCTTATGATCGGTAAATAGTCCGTGCATATGCAGCTTGCTGGGACCGGTCATATGATACAGACTTGTTACATACGGCTCGTTCTCCAATGTGTCCGCTACCTGCTGTAGATGTTTGGGTTCGACCTCCACATTGAAAAAAGCAGACACCGAAATCCCCACTTTCTCCGGATTAATGACCGCCGCGAACCGTTCAATGACGCCGTCATCGATTAGGGCGTTGACCCTAGCCTGTACGGCAACGCGGGACAACCCAATCTCCTTAGCCAAATCCGTGTACGAGATTCGCCCGTTCTTGCCGAGGATCGCAATGATTTTGCGGTCCGTATCATCAATCAGGGGAGGCCCGTTTTCACCGGAAGAATGAATATTCATGGGCTGCAGCTCCTTTGGTTTTACTTATATGTAAGAGTTAGCCGACATAATTATTACAAAACGTAATTAAAATGAAGGTTATACTTGCGATACGTTTAAATATATAAGCAATTTATAATATTTTCAATCTGATTTGCAAAGTTTGAAACTTTTTGTCCGCTTTTCAAGTCTAAGACTATGGATAGAAAAAGATAGATTTGATTTATTTGGATCTACAACCACTTTTAATCCGTTAAAAAAAATCTGGGGGCATTAGGGGATCGGAAGAATAATCCGCATGCGTAGTGCTGAAAGGGCTAACTGGTTAGAATCCATTATGTAATTCTATTAAATGGTTCATTTTATAGAATTACCCTTTTATATCAAATTATGATAGGATAAACGTGGTAAATAACTAGCTTCTTAGAAGTTCTTATTTGGAAAGGCGGCATCGATATGAAAAGATTATTTTGCCTCATTCTGGTTATCGTTATGATTCTCCCGGTCAGCATCGTTTCGGCAGCGGGCACGAATGAGAAAGAGACTCAGAGCAAGGTCAAGGAGACCAAGGATACAGCGGGCACAACCACTCAAGCCAAGTCGAAGAGCAAACCGATAGATCTTGTTTTTGCAGGTGACATTCTGTTGGACGGCTACGTGGGGAGTCAGATTGATAGATTCGGGAACCTATACCCATTTAAGAAGGTTGCCCCCATCTTGAAAAAAGCGGACATGGCGTTTGCCAATCTGGAGACACCGGTCTCCACTCGGGGTAAGGCTGCGGACAAAACCTTTGCTTTCCGTTCGAAGCCGGATACGCTCGAAGGCTTGGTCTATGCAGGAATCGACGGCGTAACGCTGGCTAACAACCACATTCTGGACTATGGGCAGCATGCGATGCTGGATACGATTACACATTTGAAGCGCCAGAAGATCGGGTACACGGGAGCCGGGCGCAATATTGACGAGGCCTTCCAGCCTTACGTTCAGAACATTGATGGGAAGAAAATTGCGGTGCTGGGCGTCAGCCGGGTCCTCTCGGGTAATTCTTGGATCGCGGGCAAGAACCATCCGGGCGCTGCTTCCGCGTACACAATGGAGCCGATGTTAACCCATATTAAGAAATCGGCAAAAACAAACGATTATACGATCGTGTATATCCACTGGAATGAGGAATTTTCCGACTATCCGGAAGAATATGCACGCACGATGGCGAAGAAGATGATCGATGCGGGTGCCGACATTATTATTGGTTCCCACAGCCATACGTTGATGGGCATTGAGTATTACAAGAACAAACCGATTTATTATTCGCTGGGCAACTTCGTGTTTAATCGCTCAACACGGGGCGGTGACAATACCTTGCTGTCGATGATGGTCCATTTTGAGATCCAGGGTTCCAAGATCACGAGCCGGATTACGCCGGTGAAAATTATTCAAGGTCAACCGAATCTGATGGACAAGAAGTACAACAAAGACATCATCGCGAAACTGAACAAACTCTCCTATAATGCAAAAATTGATGCCAACGGCAATGTCACCAAAAAATAAAAGGAAGTTTATAAACAACTGCGGCCATAACCATAGGACGCGGTTGTTTTTTTGTGCGCTGGGGAAGACCTTCGCAAAAAATGTCAGAAACGGTATGGATTTTTTCTCATTCTCAGCATTCGACAAAATCCGCACTTACTCCATCCAGCCAGAAATTCCTGCTCCGAAAAATAAAATAAAGTTTTACAAAACATATTGTAATTTGAAATAAAATTTCAATATGATAAGGGAAAGAAGACGGGTTAACTTCGGTCGTTGGTGGTAGCGGTGAATATGAAGCGGAAGCATACATTTTTGCAGCCCTTCCAGCTAATGACGGAATGTAACAGCGATAGCGGCAGAGTTAACTTCGTCTTAACACAGATCGGAGGTGGAATTAACAAGCTAACGTTATACTCCCGAGTAGGTCTTTCATTCACGGACAAACATCCGGGAGAAAACAAGAGTCCAAGCACAGAGAAGGAGGAATTAATGTACATGATAAAAAGCAAAAAGAGAATATCGTCGCTGCTCAGCGGAGTGATGTTTCTTTCGCTACTGCTTCCCGCAGGACAAGCTGCTGCCGACCCGGTCGCCGCTGCGTCATCGGTCATTGATATGCGGCAGATGGAGATTGGGCCAGGGGCTACATATACATGGGCGAATATGCAAAAGGGCAGTGGAGAGCAGAAGGTCCACATGGTGGAGTTTGATCCATCGCAAGGGAATCTGGAGCTTCAGCCCGGCCTCACCGATGGCAAGGTCTACGGCATGCAGGGAGTCAGCAAAATGGCATCCGATGCCGACAAGGCAGGCAACCGCGTCATCGCGGCAGTGAATGGGGATTTTTACGATATGTCCACCGGAATTCCGCTCGGATTGTTTATGGGGGGCGGGGAGTTATTAACGGATCCGCCCAGTGGCCGGAACGCCTTTGGCATTAAGCCGGACGGGACCAGCCTGTACGGCAGTCCGAAATTGACGAAAAACGTGACGATAGGCGGAGTGGTAAGCAGTCTATCATCCATCAACCGTCTCAGAGGGACGGACGCACTTGTTCTTTATACCGAAAAATTTAATGCCACCACGATGACCAATAACCTTGGAGACGAGGTGATTCTGGATATTGTGAGCGGCAGGGTCGCCAGTGGGGAGATCTTGACGATGAAGGTGGCCTCTGTTCTTATAGATCAGGGGAATTCGCCGATTGGCCCAGGCCAGGTGGTACTATCCGCATCGGGATCACAGCGGAGCAAGCTTGCCGGACTCCAGGCAGGGGATGAAGTAAAGGCAAGTTTTGAGCTGGACAACGAGTGGAAGGATGTCACGATGGCGATTGGCGGTACGGTGATGCTGGTGCAGGATGGCGTAGTCCAGCAGCATACCGATCCGGCCGTGCATCCAAGAACGGTGGTGGGAACCAAAGCGGACGGAACCGTTGTGCTGTTCGAGGTCGATGGTCGTCAGCCCGGCTTCAGTGAAGGGCTTAACTACATCGAACTTGGCGAAATGCTGCAAGAGCTTGGTGTGGTAAACGCATTGAATCTGGATGGAGGCGGATCAGCTACCTTTGTTGCCCGCCTGCCGGGAGAAGCCACGCGCAAGGTGCTCAACTCGCCATCCGATGGCGGTGAACGCAAGACGGCCAACGGTATTTTGCTGGTGAACAAGGCGCCTGAAGGAGCACCGAATAAACTGGTCGTCGCACCTACACTGGAGAGAGTGCTGACGGGCTCCTCTACAACTTTCAAGGCGGCAGCCGTGGACCAGAACCTGCATCCGGCGAAAATGACGGAGGCTGCGGCATGGAGCGTTGACCCTGCTTATGGGAAGATCGACGCAAGCGGTACGTTTACGGCAGGGGATCAACCGGGTGTAACCGAAGTATCCGTACAATCCGGCAATCTGACCGGAACAGCCGCGTTGGAAGTCGTTAATGAGCTGACCGAGCTCAAGTTCTCCGACGCCGTGAAGACCTTCTCTTCCGGCTCTACCGAGACGCTCGAGGTCACGGCGCTTCGCAATGGACAGGTGATTCAGGCGGATAACAGTCGTTTTGAATGGCGAACCGAAGGCGAGATCGGGACGATTGACGCAAATGGAACGTTTACCGCCACGGACAAGCAGGATGTCAGCGGCAAAATCCATGTGAAATACGGAAATGTTGAAACTTCCATTGATGTGAATGTCGGTCTTCCTCCGGTGATGCTCGAGGATTTTGAGAACGGCCTTAGCCGTTATAAACCAAGTGCTGGAGCGCAGTATAAGTCGACCAAGGTATCCATTGAAACCGATGAGACCTACATTCGCTCGGGGAATGGCGCATTGAAGCTGGAGTATGATTTTACCGGAATGACAGGCACCTCCGGCGCTTATCTGCAGACGAATGGCACAGCGGACAATATCGAAATTCCTGGTTATCCGGAGAAGATCAGCATGTGGGTCTACGGGGACGGCAATGCGCACTGGCTCCGTGCCCAGATTCGTGACAGCAAGGGCGCGATCCCGCTCGATTTTACCGATCAGACGATTGGCGTTGATTTCAAGGGATGGAAGTATCTCGAAGCGTCCGTTCCCAAAGGAAGAACCCTTCCGCTGGTGATGGACATGCCTGTTCGTTATATGGAAACCCAGGCCGCGAAAAAAGACGCCGGTGCCATCTACGTGGACGAAATTCGGGCATTGTACGGCCCGGCTAATGACGATATCGAACCGCCGATTCTGAAGAAATTCTCGCCGGCTGACGGTGCGGAAATCAAGGTGAATACGCCGACCATAACCGTGTATGCCGAGGATGCAGGTTATGATCCTGTCGCACACCCGGGAACCACCTTAATTGATCCGGACAAAATCCGATTCTATCTGGACGGCAGTCCGGTGCAGCACACCCTGTATCCGCCGGAAGGAAGAATCCATTACACGCCGAACGTTCCGCTTGCCGATGGCGTTCATCAGGCGAAAGTAACCGTCCGTGATCTGGCGGGCAACCAAACGACCAAGGAATGGAACTTCACCGTAAATACCGGCGCAGCCAAGGTGGTATACAATACGCCGGATACGATCTATGCAGGCGGCAGCTACACGCTCGATATCGGCGGAGTGAAGACCTCCCAAATTCGCGGCGGGCATGTCGATTTCCAATTCGATCCCACCAAAGTGGAGAATCTGGAGCTCATACCGGGAGACAAGCTGGGTCCAACCCAGGTTAGCGGGAACATCGACGGTACAACTGGAAAGGTGAGAGTGACCTGGAAGGACATCCATACCGCATCCCTGCAGGATACGGATTGGATCGGCCAAATCCGGTATGACGTGAAAAAGAACGCCACTGGCAGCAGCATTCTATCACTCACGTCCGGGGCGGTATCCTTTGCCGATACGGGCAATACCGAATTTTCGTTCTACGGTCTTCCGATAGAATCGCAGATCGCAACGCATTATGCGCTGAACTGGAATGAGGAAGGAACCGTACAGGGATACGAAACCGTGTTTGAAGTGACCGATGCCCAAGATCAGCCTGTGGAAGGCGTTCAGATTATGGCTGACGCAGCGGCGGTGGGCAAAACAGATGCTGCGGGCATCCTGAAGACGGCGGCGCTAACATCCCAGGTGAAGACGTATACCGTGCAAGCCGTAAAGAATAATCAATATAGCCCGGCCTTGGAGTTTAAGGTTTCGCCGCTGGCTGGAAGTCCTACTCCATTCAACATCAGCGTGGGCATGGGCGAAGATCCGACCACGTCGCGGATGCTGAACTGGCACACGGACCCGGCGACGGATGGGACCGTTGTGGAACTGGCCAAGCGGTCCGAATTTACGGATTTCGATGCGCCGAACGTCCAGAAGTTCAATGGTGCTAGCGAGCTGTACCATACCTTGGATCTCGGCACCGTTCGTGTCCATAAAGCGACGGCAGCCGGACTTGAGCCAGGCACAGAGTATGTGTACCGTGTCGGTGATGGACAAGGCCATTACAGTGCCCAAGGCTCTTTTAGCACAACGGAGCTTACGGGAGATACAACGAAATTCCTGTATTTTGCCGATTCCCAGGCATCCACAGCGAAGGAGTTCGAGCTGTGGGGGAATACGATCGACAAGGCGGCAGCCGAGCATCCGGACGCCGAATTTATGGTCCATGCCGGCGATATGGTCGACAAGGGATTCCTGGAGGAGCAGTGGAACTACTGGTTCGCTGAAGCCCAGAAGCATTTCCTGAATACGACGTTAGTGTCTGCCATCGGCAACCATGAAGTGATGGGGAATAAGGAGAATGGAGACTTCCTGGCTCACTTTAACCAGCCGGGCAATGGCTTGGACACCCTGAAGGGAACCAATTTCTCTTTTGACTACAAGAACATTCATTTTATTATGCTGAACAGCGAGTATCAGTTGGAGGATCAGAAAAAGTGGCTCCAGCAGGATCTGGCTGGCAATGACAAAGATTGGACCATCGCGATGTTCCACCGCGGACCTTACGGAAGCATCTATGACTCCGCCGAGGTACGCAGTCTGTGGGCGCCGGTGCTTGAGGAATCCGGTGTGGATCTCGTGTTAAACGGACATGATCATATTTATATTCGTTCCTATCCGATGATGAACAACCAGATTGCTGCGGACGGTAAGGGCACAACCTACGTTGTGGCGGGATCGTCAGGACCTAAATTCTACTCTCACACGGAGCGAGGCTGGCATGAGGTGGTCGACGATGAACCCACTCAGATGTATGCTTCCGTGGAAGTGGAGGGTGACGAGCTTTATTATGTAACCAAAACGGTTGACGGACGCGTCGTGGATGAGTTTACGCTGGCGAAATCGGATACGAAGCCGGAGCCGCAGCAGATTGAAGTAACGCCAAGCCAGCTGACACTAGCTGTAGGCGAGAGCCAGAAATTGCTGGCTCAAGTGAAGCCGCGCAGGGCTGAACGAACCGTTGTGTGGTCCGTATACAGTTCCGAACCGGCGAATGATGTCGTCACCGTATCTGCAGACGGCATCGTGACGGCTCAAGGTCTGGGCAGCGCGGTCGTAAGAGCGACCAGCACGGTAGCACCGGACGTCTATGCAGATGTGAAGATTACGGTGGACCGAATTCCGAACGGCAGCATGGAGTCGATCGCCCTAGGTGGTAAAACCGAGCTGAAGGTCGGGGATACCGATCAGGCCGTCACGGAGGCGGTTTATACCGACGGCAGCCGTATCCGCTTAATCGAAGGTGTAACCTACGAGAGCAGTAAGCCAGAGATCGCCTCGATCGATGAGTTAGGCTCAGTCCGGGCATTGGCCGAAGGGGCGACCGTGATTTCGGCAACCTACGAAGGGTTCAAGTCGGAATATGATTTGAAGGTGACCACCCGGGGCGGGGGAAATCCTGATCCGGGACCGGAGCCACCGGTAGACCCTCCGGTACAGCCGCCGGTAACACCGCCAGTAACACCACCGGTAACACCGCCAGTAACACCACCGGTCACCCCACCTGTGACACCGCCGTCAGGCAGCGTCACCTTATCAGCGAGCGAGCTGGCAGCTCAGCTGTCGAACGGGCAGGTTGTAATCACGATGGATGGAAGCTTTACGGATATCACGCTGCCAGGGAATGCAGCAGACATACTTAAGGATGGTTCGATCCATATTGAAGCGAAGAATGTGGCCATAACGATCCCGGCCGAAGTGCTTCGCCAGTTGGGTGGTCTTGCATATCCTGGCCAGCTTGAGAAGAGCACGATGAAACTGAGTGCCGCCACGTTATCGGATGCGGAGATGAAGGAGCGAATCGCGCAAGCTGCCCGCGTCTCCGGGGCCAAGCTGACAGCAGTCGGAGCCATGCTGGAGTTCCAGCTTCGATTAACGACAGCGGATGGCAAAGCTTACAACTTAACTGAATTCGATCATCCGATTACGCTGGAACTGCCGTTATCTAATGACACTAACGGCAAAAGAATAGCGATGTACTATTTGTCCGATAATGGTGAGTTGGAGTATATAGGCGGAGTGGAAAAAGATGGCCGCATGACTTCGGGGATCCGACATTTCAGCGCCTATGGTTTACTTGATTATGAGAAAACCTTTGCCGATGTGCCCTCTTCATTCTGGGCTGCAGAAGTGATTACCGACTTGGCAGCGAAGCAGCTCATCGAAGGCGTCAGCACGGAACGCTTCGCACCGGCTCAGCAAGTGACCCGGGCTGAATTTGCGGCGATGCTGGTTCGTCTGCTCGATCTTCAGGCAGAGAGCTCTGCGCCGTTTGCCGATGTAGATTCAGGCAAATGGTACGCAGAAGCTGTGGCCGCAGCTGCCGGGTCGGGCATCGTGAATGGAATAAGCAAAGACCGTTTTGATCCGGATGCCCCGATCAAGCGTCAGGAAATGGCGGCGATGCTGGTGCGCGCTTATGCCCACGCGATGAAACTACAGCAGGAGAACATCAGCGCGGGCAGCGATTTTGCCGATCTTGCTTCATCCCCGGACTGGGTTCGGGAAGCGGTAGAAACGGCGCATGCCCTCGGATTTGTTCAGGGCCGTACACCGAGCCGCTTTGAACCGGAAGGCCTGACCACGCGTGCGGAAAGCGCGCAGGTCATCTATAATCTGTTGCACAAACTGAAGTAAAGGCTAGAAGGCAGACTACCGCTTCTCTTCTCCTGTAGATGATCACAGAGGAGAGAGGCGGTTTCTTTTCTTAAGACTAACCGAGGGCTGTCTTTACGGCATAAACGTCAAAAGACATTTTTCTTACAGGTTAAAGAACGGTGGAAGTTCCGATATAATGATTACATGGTCAATGGACGAATGTGAATCGAATTAATGGCTAATCTGGAAACCGGAAAGGAGGAGAGAGAATAACGGAATACGCGAATACGCCGAAGCCACCTTACTATGCCTGCATTTTTGTGTCCAAACGAACAGAGGGTAACCGGGGTTATGGGGAGATGTCCGATAAAATGGCAGAGCTCGCCGCGCAGCAGCCCGGCTATTTGGGGGTGGAGTCTGCACGGGATGAGGGCCTTGGGATCACGGTATCGTACTGGGATTCCCTGGAGGCCATTTGTTTATGGAAGGAGAATGCTGCTCATCAGGTAGCCCAGGAACGGGGCAAGAACGAGTGGTATGAAAGCTTTGGTTTACGAATTTGCAAAGTGGAGAGGGACAGCTTCTACAAGCTTTAGGCAAGGCTAATCCAGGAAGATGATGAGGAGGAGTAAATGATGATACAGAATCCGGGCAAGATCAGATGGGGAATCATAGGGACAGGCTGGATTGCGGAGCAGTTTGCAGCCGATCTGGCGTATGTGGAGAACGCTCAGTTTGTGGCCGTGGGCTCTCGTACGGCAAGCAATGCAGGAGAGTTTGCGTCTAAATACGATATACCGCGGGCTTATGGCAGTTACGAGGAACTCGTGAAGGATCCCGATATTGACGTTGTTTACATAGCGACTCCGCATCCGCTGCACCGGGATCATGCCTTAATGTGTCTTCAGGCCGGCAAAGCCGTCCTGTGCGAGAAACCCTTTACGATTAACGGGGATGAATTGGAGGAATTAGTGGCAGCTGCACGGGAGCAAAAGCTGTTCCTGATGGAGGCCATGTGGACGCGTTTCCTTCCCCCGATTCGGAAGGTGCGCGAATGGTTGAACGACGGACTTATCGGCGATGTTCGGCTGCTGAAGGCCGATTTTGGTTTTCGCAGCGGCTGGAATCCGCAGGGCCGTTTGCTCAATTTGGAACTTGGCGGCGGCGCGCTGCTGGATGCGGGTATTTATCCGGTGTCGTTTGCATCCATGATTTTTGGAACCGAGCCGGAGAAGATATGGAGTACCGCGCATATCGGTGAGACGGGCGTAGATGAGCAGTTCTCGGTTATTCTATCTTATGAATCGGGCAAAACCGCTTCGTTAAACGGGGCGATCCGGCTTGGATTGACGAATGAAGCTTATATTTATGGCACCAACGGGTATATTCACATTCCGTCCTTCTTGAATGCAACATCCGCTGCGCTTTATGTAGATGGCGAGGAACCGGTGGTTGTTACAGATGACCGGCAGGAGAAAGGGTATAGCTTCGAGGCTTATGAAGTGGGGCGGTGTCTAATGGAAGGGCGGCTGGAGAGCGATGTGATGACGCTTGATGAGTCGCTTGCGATTATGAGGCTGCTGGATCAGATTCGGGGACAGTGGGGCCTGAAGTATCCTTCGGAAGGTTAAGCCGTCTGGCAAATAAGGGAGCAGTGCGAGAGAACATCTCGCCCTGCTTTTTTTGTTGCTGCTATAGTTAAGATGACGTGAACAGAATTATTACGCGTTCTCAATGTCATTATTTACATAAGTTTTACGTTGGGATGACAAGCCCTTTATACCCCCTTGTTATGCTGGAGCTGTTTGACAGTCTTGCTTCACACACATCCAACATCATAAAGGAGAGAATACATGATTACTCATCTGTACAAAAGGCTATTATCCATGCTGTTATCCATAGCGTTAGTGTTTGGATTATTTGCAGGAATCGGATCCTTATCCACTGTTGAAGCAGCAACGCAGGATCAGCCTGATATCTTACTTCAGCGCAATGCGGAGTGGAAGTATTTTGATCAGGGCCAAGATTTAACAACCGTATGGCGTTCCACCTATGATGATTCCTCATGGGAATCCGGATTCGCTCCTTTCGGTTATAAAGATAACGGAAGCAGCATAGCAACCACGGAGTTTGGTCCGCTGGGCACCATAGTAGACTATGGTACGGATAAAAAACTCAAGCACCGCACGACGTATTTCCGAACGAATCTTCAAGTCAACAAGGACCAAATTGACAGTTACGGCCAGATTCTCGGCACGTTCGGCATTGATGACGGCGCCGTGCTCTACGTCAATGGCCATGAAGTAAGACGCATGGGCATGCCGGAAGGCGAAATCATGTACGACATGAAGGCGACCTCGAGCAAGGACCTGCCCGTTATATATGGGGACGTGGACCTGACCGAGCCGCTGAAAACATATTTGCAGGACGGCAATAACGAAATTGCGGTCGAGATCCATCAGCAGAGCGACAGCAGCTCGGATCTATATTTCGATATGAAGCTTGCCGCGTTAGCGCAGGCACCGGCACTGGATATTTCCAAGGTAACGGTAACCTTCCATGGAGACGCGACCAGCGCGAAAGGCTTTACCTGGTATACGCCGCTGGGCTCTTCCCAAAGCGATGTCCAGGTTGTGGAGAATCGCGGGGCCGGGCCGGACTTCAGTCAGGCGCTAGCATTTAGCGGTCGTACTTCCGTCTCCTCGAATTCTCCGGGAGAGCATGTACATAAAGCGGAAGCGACAGGTTTAATGGCGGATACCTCCTATTATTTCAGAGTTGGGGACCAGAGCCTGAATGTGTGGAGCGAGGTGGGTACCTTTCAGACGGCACCTGTCAGCGGTGCCTTCACGTTTATCGATCTGACGGATACACAAGCGAAGGAAGAGGACGAGGCGATGCTGTCGGCAGCTACCTTGTCCAAAGCACTTGCCACTATTCCAGATGCTAAATTCGTTGTCCATAACGGAGATGTGGTGGAGAACGGCACATCGGAGCAGGAATGGAACTGGTTGCTGGGTCATTCGCAATCCAGCCTTTTGAATACAACGATTGCCCCTTCCGCAGGGAATCACGAGAATAAGAATTATGCCTTCTACGAGCATTTTAATGTGAAGCAGCCAGACAACGCTGCAACGATTACTGGCGCGTACTACTCTTATGATTACAGCAATGCGCATTTCATCGTGCTTAACTCCAATGAGAATTCGCCCGAGTACGCGAACTTCTCTGCAGAGCAAGTCGCGTGGGTGAAGCAGGATGTGGAGCAAGCGAAGGCTGCCGGTGCAGACTGGATTATCGTCAATATCCATAAAGGGCCGTATACAACTTCGAACCACGCAACCGACAGTGACATCATGGGTGCGAACGGAGTAAGGAACAAAATTGCTCCTGTGATGAACGAGCTGGGAATTGATATGGTGCTGCAGGGCCATGATCACATCTATGCGCGGACAAAGCCGATCAAGAGCGACGGAACCGCCGAGGATGCCACGAAAATTACCGAGATGTTTAATGGGCAGAACATCGAATATGCAGTTAAGCCGGATGGAACCATCTACATGATTCCTGCCACCGCAGGAGCCAAGGTTTATTTCAAGAACCAGAAGCCGGAGCTGGGTGATTCATATTTCAATTTGTTTGAGCGCGCCGAAGAGAACCACGCCCGCCAGTACGGAAATACAACCAGCCTTGCCAGAGGCCAGGTTCAGAACTTTGTCGGGTTTACGATCGACGGTGGCAGGCTGACAGCTGTGACGTATGAAATCGATCAGAATCAGATGAACGGGCAGCCGTTTATCGTGGATCAGTTTGGAATTATGAAGGAGACGAAGCCGGATCCTGTTCAGGAAAAAGTGAGCAAAGTGACGGTTACGTTCCACGGCGATGCCAAAACATCCAAGGGTTTCACCTGGTATACATCCCAGCAGGTGACAGGCAGTGACCTTCAGATCGTGGAGAAGTCTGCTGTCGCTCCTGACTTTACGAATGGGATCACGTTCCAAGGACGTTCGGCTGCTTCTACTAATTCAGCAGCAGAACTTGTGCATAAAGCGGAAGCAACGAAACTCAAGCCCAATACGTCCTACGATTTCCGCGTAGGAGATGCAGCGCTTGGGGTTTGGAGTGAGACGGGAACCTTCCGGACTGCGCCGGAGAAAGGAGCGTTCACGTTCATTGATTTGGCCGATACGCAGGCGAAGGCAGAAGATGAAGCGGTGCTTTCATCCGAGACACTTGCCAAGGCGCTGGCTACCGTGCCGGAAGCGCAATTCGTTGTCCATAACGGCGATATTGTAGACAAGGGCGTCAAGGAAGAACAGTGGAATTGGCTGTTAGGTCATTCACAGGAAAGCTTGCTCCATACGACGCTGGTGCCATCTGCGGGTAACCACGAGGATGAAAACTACGCCTTCATCGAACATTTCAATGTACAGCAGCCGGATAATTCGGCAACCGAGACCGGAGCGTACTACTCATACGATTACAGCAACGCGCATTTCGTTGTGTTGAATTCCAATGAGGACTCGGACGTGTACGATAATTTCTCTGTCGAGCAGGTGGAATGGCTCAAACAAGATGTGCAGAAGGCTAAAAAAGCCGGAGCGGAGTGGGTGATCGTCAATATTCACAAAGGTCCGTACACTACTTCGAATCATGCGACGGACTCCGATATTATGGGAGCTAACGGCGTGCGGTCCAAGATTGCTCCGTTAATGGCAGAGCTCGGCATTGATTTTGTATTGCAGGGTCATGATCATATTTATGCCCGCACCAAACCGATCAAGGCTGACGGCAAAGCGGCAGAGCCGGAGAAGATTACGGAGATGCTAAACGGCGAGAAGCTGGAATACTCGGTTAATCCGGACGGTACGATCTATTTGATTCCGGCAACCGCAGGACCGAAAGTTTATTATAAGAATCCGAGTGAAAAGCTTGGGGATGCATACTACGGACTGTTTGAACGCGCGGAAGAAAACCATGCGGCCAAATACGGACCGGATCCGAGCGATAACCGGCGTCCGAAACGCAGCCAGGTACAAAACTTCGTCGGTATTACGATCGATGGCGGCAAGCTGACCGCGGTCAGCTATGAAATTGACCAGAACCTCAATGGTGCACAGCCATTTATCATTGATCAATTCGGTATCGTGAAGAAGGATGTTCAAACGCCGAATCCCGATCCAGGAACTCCAGGTCCGGGACCAGGTCCAGGAACACCGAATCCGGGGCCTGGCACATCCAATCCAGGATCAGGAAGCAACTCTGGTTCAGGCAATAATCCAGGTTCCGGTTCAGGAAGTGGCTCAGGATCAGGCTCGGGGAACGGTTCAGGTGCCGGGAATGGAACGAACCCGGGTAACGGATCGGAAACAGGTTCTCAGCCTGGAAGCAACCCTGGTACGGATTCGGGTAATGGGAATCTACCGGCGCTGAGGGATACCGCGGGGCACTGGGCCAAATCAGCCATCGATAAGGCCGTGGCAGCAGGCTTTGTCAACGGGTATGGAGACGGAACCTTCAGGCCAAATCAACAGGTTACGCGGGCTGAATTCATGGCTATGCTGGGCCGCGCGCTGCATCTGACCGAAGGCGGGACTAAGCTTACGTTCACGGACGCAGGCAAGATTCCTTCGTGGGCCAAGGATGCTGTAGCGCAAGGCGTGGCAGCAGGCATCATCAGCGGTTACAAGGATGGCTCCTTCGGTCCGCACAAGCCGCTGAACCGGGCCGAGCTGGTAGCGATGATCGTTCGTGCCAGCGGAATAAATCCCGACTCGGTAGCGAAATTGACCTTTAAAGATACGAAGGAAATTCCGAAGTGGGCTGCGCGGTATATTGCGACTGCGGTTGATGCAGGACTTGTGGGCGGTGTGGGTAACAATCGCTTCGCTCCACAGCAATTCGCAACACGGGCGGAAGCCGTGACGCTGATTATCGGACTTCTTGAACACGTGAACTGAATGAATCAGGAAGCCAAAACGGGGGATTGTCCCGTATTGGCTTCTTTTTTGCGATTGCATACGCCATGGCAGCTTAAATTCCTGCTCGAAATATAAAATTATATTTTATAAAAACTATTGAAATTTGAAATAAAATTTCAATATGATAGAGGTAGAGATGAACGCGTGTGTTCGAATCCATGCCGATCATCTACTTTTAGCGACAGAGATAGGAGGTGGGGGGCGCCGATTCGAATCGTAATCGTATTTGGGTTCAACGAATAGTAAGCGCATTCATAAAAGTAGGGAGTGAATTAGTGAATGAAAACCAGAAGACATGTCTATCGAAGCAGCAGGTCGATCCTGTGCATGACGCTGGCGTTAGCGATGATGTTCAGTACAGCTGTTTCTGCATGGGGCAGCAGTTCCGTTAATGCAGACGCAAACGCCGGAGATCCACGCGCTGTTGTGATTGAAAATTTCGAATCGGTAACCAATTTGTCCGCAACCTCCGTAAGGGGAAAGGCTCAGCTGGATGTAGTGGGGAGGCCGGAACCAATCTATTATGGACATCACGCTGCAGCTCTAACGTATGATTTTGTGGGCAGCGAATCCGGTACCTCGGCGGCTTATCTCAACTTCAAAGATCCGGACGGTTCTACCGGCAGAAGCGTCCCCGGTTCACCGACTGCACTCGGTTTATGGGTTTACGGCGACGGCGGGAATCATTGGCTCCGTGCCCAGCTTCAGGACGCTTCCGGCGGCAAGCATGCCGTGGATTTAACCTCTACCTCCGGTTTTAGCTGGAAGGGCTGGAAATACGTCAAATTTAACGTCCCCTCTACCATCAAGGCTCCTCTCAAAGTGAATCAAATCTATATCACCGAATTAAAGGACACGAATAAAAACAAAGGTACCGTATACTTCGACAGGTTGTCCGCATTCTATACGGCTTCCCAGGTGTACGGGCTCGACATTGGCGGGCTGACGCCCATGGGCGTAGGAGAAACGGCGAAGCCCCAGGTATATGCAACCTATGAAGGACATACGGAACCTGCATTATTAACAACCGGCGTGAAACTCACCAGCAGTGACGATAACATCGCTACTGTCACGGGCGCTACATACGACACTATTGAAGCATTGGCGCCGGGAACGGTAACCATAACGGCAGAATACGGAGATGGACCAAAATCTCAGTATGAGCTTCATATTACGCAGGATGTGCCAGCCCCTGGAGAATTGCTGTTATCCGGGCCGCTTCATATGGAGACCAGTCTTACCGGCAACATGAGAACCAGTGTGGTTTACTCCGTATACGGAAACCAGACGGACCCTGTATGGCTGACTGAAGGAATTAGCTATGCAAGCCATCAACCGGGCGTTGTATCTGTAGATCAAGCCGGTCAATTGACAGCAGTTTCCGCAGGAACGGCAGACATTACGGCTTCGTACCGTGGAATAACCGCACAGCATGCCATTACGGTGACGGACCCGGTTCCTGTTCTGCAGAGCATCGAACTTCAAGGACTTACAGCGGTTACGGTTGGAGACTCCTTCGAGACGGCGGTGTCCGCAACCTACTCCTGGATGGAGGAGCCGGTGATCATAACGGAAGGCGTTACGTTTACCAGCAGTCATCCGGATGTAGCCGCTGTCGATGATAAAGGAGTGGTATCCGGCTTGAAGATAGGTTCCGCTAGAGTAACAGCGACATTCCAAGGAAAGACCAGTTCCCTCTACATCACGGTGAACAAAGCTTCTGAGCATCCGAAAGCCGAGATGAGAGCGGCCTGGATTGCAACCGTCGACAATATTGACTGGCCAGCCAAAGGAGTCACCGATCCGGATCAGCAGAAGCAGCAGTTTATCAGTCTGCTTGATCAGTTGGAGGATGCGGGAATGAATGCGGTCATTATGCAGATCAAGCCGACGGCGGACGCATTCTACCCGTCCAATTACGGGCCATGGTCAGAATGGCTGACGGGAGTTCAGGGCAAAGATCCGGGGTACGATCCGCTGGCATTCCTGCTGGAGGAAGTCCATAAGCGAAACATGGAGTTTCATGCCTGGTTTAATCCATACCGCATCAGTCTTCAAGGAGACGTTAACAAACTTGTAGCAGACCACCCGGCCAGGCAGCATCCGGAGTGGGTTGAAGAATATGGCGGCAAGCTGTATTTCAACCCAGGAATACCGGAAGCGCAACAGTTTATTATCGACGGCATCATGGAGGTCGTTCGGAATTACGACATCGACGCCGTGCATTTTGACGATTACTTCTACCCGTATCCCGTAACCGGCGTGGATTTCCCGGATACGGACACCTTTAACCAATACAAAGGCTCCTTTACGAATAAGGGAGACTGGAGAAGAAATAACGTCAATCAATTCATTCAGAACGTGAACGAAGCCATCAAGGCAGAGAAGAGTTACGTGAAATTCGGCATCAGTCCGTTTGGTATCTGGAAAAATAAATCCAGCGATCCGACCGGCTCTGAAACCAATGGTCTTGAGAGTTACAATGCCATCTATGCCGACTCGAAGAAATGGGTTGAAGAAGAGTGGATCGATTATATCACACCTCAGATTTATTGGAATATCGGTTATTCCGCTGCCGCTTACGATAAGCTGATCGATTGGTGGAGCGGGATCGTGTCCGGCAAGAACGTTCATCTATACAGCGGACAAGCCGTATATAAAATCGGGTCGAATGCCGATTGGTCCAACCCCGAAGAGATGCCGAACCAGATCCATTACAACCGCAACTTTGAGGAAGTCCGGGGCAGCATATACTTCAGCTCCAAATGGTTTAAGGATAATGCGCTCGGATTTACGGATAGACTGAAGAACGATCTGTATCGATATCCGGCATTGATCCCGGCGATGCCTTGGATCGATTCGGAGGTGCCGACTTCGCCCAAGAAGCCAAAGGCTGATCAAAAGCAAGAAGGCGTGAAGCTAAGCTGGAGGTCGACAGGTGACGAGACGTATTATGCGGTCTATCGTTATGATGGCCGAGACGCCGGCAGTGTTCAAGATCCGTCGCATTTGTTAGGGACTCTCCGAAAAACAGCCGATAAGATGCAATTCTTTGTCGATCATACCGTAGCGGAGGGACAAACCTATACGTATGTCGTGACGGCAGTTGATCGTCTGCATAATGAGAGTGCCCCAAGCAAACCGGTCACGGTGAAAGTGAAGCATAGTGGTAAGCCTGGAAAGCCCCCGGTGAATCCACCAGGGAAACCGAGCAGACCGTGAGTTGACATGAGCGCGATAGGATCTAATCCATACCGGTTAACGGCTGTTCCACTTCCCTAGCAACATGTAGCTTCAGGGAACGACCAGCCCATTTCAAGCAAAAGGGACATCCCGGCTTATAGCCTTGGGATGTCCCTTTTGCGCTTGTTCCAATGGATATGCGTGATACAATAGGTGCATTACGACCTGGAGTGTGGTGCATGTTCAAGAAATTAGGAATGGCATTGGTTTACGCCGCCGTAGGTGGTCTTGTTTACTTTTATGGCGATGCCATATTGGTATGGATTCGATCGACAGACAGTATCATGCTGATGATGTTCATGGCCGTCATCATGGCCTTGTTTCCGGTGATCCCTTATCCGGTGGTAGGAGGCGTTATCGGTGCCGCCCTGGGGCCGGTCATCGGCGGAATTGTCACTTGGGTCGGCTCCACCGCCGCTTCCATCCTTATGTTTATGTTCATCCGATACGGCTATCAGGAATGGGGCGACCGGGTGCTTTACCGTTATAACAGGCTGGGAAAAGTGACAACGATGTTCGAACGGAACGCCTTTTTGACCATCCTGTTTACCCGGTTGATCCCGTTTATTCCTTCCATTGTCATCAATGTGTACGCGGCTCTCAGCAAGGTAACGTTCGCATCATACAGCATCGCGTCCGCGTTAGGCAAAATCCCAGCCATGCTGCTGTTCTCGATGGTGGGGGATCATCTCATGACAGACCCTTCCCACATCATCATCACCATCGGCGTATATGGCGTATTTCTTGTGATAACCCTTATGGTTTACCGATTGTCGGGCTTTGGTCGTTCAGGAAGAACGGAGACCGAACGTTTATAAGTGTTCAATTGATGAGGCGGGACCACTCCGTTCAGCAGATGCGGAGTTCTCGCCCTTTTTCTTTTGGAACCAAGCCCGAACAGCCTCGATCTCTCGCTGATCCATTCCGCTTAAACTTTCGTTGATCTCGCTGAATATCATCTTCACTTGAAGGGATAGAAGCCCCCTTCTTCGCTGTCTGCGGGTACCGCTAACCTCCATGGCGATAATCTGCGGCCTGCGTATATACCTGGTGGACATAGCAATGAAACGGCTGCGGATCGTTAGCTGTTTATCCGTTACATTAAGTCCGGAATCCCGGTGCGAGAGGAGTCCCCAAGCTAACGAGAGCGGAAGCAGCAGAAGTGATAACAAACCGAGCTTGTCAAAATACCAAATGCATGGGGCACTAACTACCGCGGCAAAAGCCAGCTTCCACCGCAAGTACATCCATTTTGCGCGGGGCGGCGGCGAAGCGGTAATGGTCTGAGCGCTGAATTGAGGCGTAACCCGATTCAGCAGTGCCGGAATATCTCCAGTCTTCAGTAGAGGGTGAAGCATGAAATGCTTGTCAGACTCAGACGTAAGCACATGAACCTTCACTTCAGCGTAACCGAACCAGCGCCGGAATACGCCTTCTTTAACGGTGATGGCCAGCACTCGTTCGGGAGAGAAGAGCAGTCTCTTTCTCTCCAGCAGACCGCAACTGACTGAGATTTGTTTCCCGATCCGCTCGACGGTAAATCCCGCATATTTGATCGTGTAGAGCACGGCGGAGAGCAGCCAGGATACGATGAGCGCCACAGCAGCAATGCTGATCCAACTGCCGGGCAGCAGCTTCCCTGCCGATTGAAACAGCAATTGGTACATCCGATCCGGGAGCAGGTCATCGGCAAAAGATAAAATACCGCCCACAAAGGCTAAAGCCAGCGACAGGTTGGGTGAGGAAAGTGCGGCAATGAGCAGGCGTCCGGAGGATAGTTGCAGCAGCGTGCTGCGTTCTTCCTGTACGGTGATTGGATCGTTTGCATTCTTTCTGCCAACGACGCCCGAATCGGAATCCTCCAAAAGATCGCTTCCGTATCCCATGTTCTGATTCGACGGTTGAATGGATTCGTAATTCTCTCGGGTTTCCGGCGGTTGAACAGATGGCCCCTCCGTCTGAACGGGAAGGCTCTGATCGGATGGGTCGGGGCTTTCATGGGCTTGGTGAACCTCACGCTGCGTCTGCCTTGTTCGGGTTTGCTCGCGTAGCCAGCGCTGCAGCCGTTCGCCTTCGCTATTGGTAATGGCAGGCAGTATGCCCCCGCCTTCCGTTTTGCCCGGCGTTTCGATTCGGACCTGGGTAAGCCCCAATATACGCTGCAGCAAGGGCTGCTCCATATTCATGGAATGAATGCGGCCCGTATAGATGGACAATTCCTCACGGAACAGAACGCCGCGACGGATGAGGATTTTGTCTTCTTCTAACGTATAGACGAAGCGTTTCCACTTCAGATACCCGTACAGAAGCAGAAGCGAGACCAGGATGACGATGGCGGCGGACAGCCAGTACCAGGGGATGTCGCGCAGCGATTTTCCGTTAAGGAATTTGATGGATACCAGAGCGGCGATCGGAATGAGTGATTTAACGCTGCTTACGAGCGGGAACAGGATGAACAGCCGGTGAAGTCTTGTCGGTTCATTCATCGTGATCCACCACTTTGGCCAGCTCGCCGATCTGTTTTTTCAATTCCTCTGCTTCTTCCAGCTTGAGCGCCTGAATGACATGAGTCGTAGCGGCGGTAACGACCTTTACCTTGGCTAAGCCATATTTACGAAGGAGCGGTCCCCGTTCCAGCTCGACATGCTGTACCCGCGTCATCGGGACAAGGGTGTCACTGAGCCAGATCCAGCCGGAGCGAAGCTCCAATTCTTCCTCGCTTACCTTGAAGCCGAATTGTTTGTAGGTGAAAGAGGGCACGGCCCAAGTAAACCAGGCTCCGAGAACCAAAAGTCCGATGGTGATCCAGCCCGGTATCAGGGTCCACCCGAATATAGCAGCCATAATCAGATAGGCTGCTGCAGCGAGTAGAATAACCCCATCCGTAATGAAACCCGTTATGCGGGAGATCGTTACGGAGTCCGGGTGACACCTGCGCATGGCGTCAAGTCGATTGTCCATATGTATGTTCCTCCTTGATGTTACAGATTCGTACATTTTGCATCTTTTATGTATGTCTACGTTCTTGGGGATGGATCGTTTCATCCCGTCCTTTGACTTGATTGCCGTGCCTATCATTGTAGCATAACAGGCTAACGAGCATCTGAACCTGACCTAACGGTTACATGAACACATGCCAAATCTGTTAAGCTTGAGTTAAGGAAGAACATGAATGATCGAGAGGCGAAAGGATCGCATGCAATGAAAATAGACCGGCTATTAGCCATAACCGTCCTGCTTCTGAACCGGGGGAGACTGAGCGCCAAGGAGTTGGCCGATCGGTTTGAAGTATCGAGCAAAACCATATATCGCGATATGGATACGCTATGCCAAGCCGGGATCCCGATTGTTGCCCACCAGGGAATATCCGGCGGGTTTGAAATTATGGAGCATTATATGATTGACAAGTACTGGCTGTCCGCTGAGGAGATGAGTGCGCTGGTTACAGCCGTCAAAGGGATGAGCAGTGCACTGGATGATCAGCAGATGGGCATCCTGCTTGAGAAGGTAAAAGCGCTGCTGCATAGGGTAGAGCAGGGGCTTGGCGATGAATATCGGAGGGAACCTGTGGTCATGGACTTTCAGCCTTGGGGACAGCGTCAAGGACTGAAACCCACCGTGGGCTTGCTCAAAAAGGCTATTCAAGAAAAGCGCAGGGTCGAGATGGAGTATATTGATACGCAGGGCAACGCGGAGCGAAGAACCATTGAACCGGCATCCTTGATACTGAAGGGCAATATTTGGTATGTACAAGCCTTTTGTCTGGAGCGGGAAGACGATCGAATCTTTCGATTATCGCGCATGCAGCATATCGAGATGCTGGATGAGACTTCGGAGACAAGAATGATACCGAGCATGGAACGATTAGAATGGGATGCTTCTTGGTCGAGCGCACAGGAGCAGGAGACTGTGCTGTTATTCGAAGCAGCCGCGCGTCAGCGGGTGGCGGATATTTTTCCGCCGGAACAAGTAACCGTCAACCCGGACGGCTCTTTACGCGTTCACGTGTTATACAAATTGGATGATTGGTTTTACGGCATGATTCTAAGCTTTGGTGATCAGGTGCTGGTTGAGCAGCCGGGCGAAGCAGCCGAGGAAGTGAAGCGAAGAGCACAATTGATTATGCAGCGCTACGATAACTAGGACAGATAGATGTCCACGTTACCTCTTTAGAATAGAGATATATTCATTTTAAGGAGGATACACATGAGTGATAGCAATCAGAATCAGAGTGAACGATTTATAGAAGTTAGACCCGCCATGTCCATTCAGGGTGTCGGCGTTCGAACGACGAATGAAGCGGAGGCAGGACCGCAAGGCAAGATACCACAGTTATGGGACCGGTATTTCCAAAGCGGTTTGCAGGCACAGATATCTGATAAGGATCAAGCCATATATGCTTTGTATACCGATTACGAAAGCGACGCATCCGGGGAATACACCTTGATTATCGGTAACAGGATAGAGGAAGACGTGGCTGCTGCAGCTTCTTCGGAGGAATTGGAGCAAGCGTCCGTCCCAGCAGCCAAGTACATGGTATTCCGGACAAGACGTGGCCCTTTGATGGAAATTGTCCCTGAGGTGTGGTATGAAATTTGGAGTTACTTCCAGCAATCAGCCGAAAAAAGGACGTATACCGGCGATTACGAACGCTATGATATGCAGCAGTTTGATCCTGCCCATACCATGGTGGACGTTTACATCGCTATTGAATAGCGGTTAAGAATCGGCTACTGCTCCATTGCTTGGAGTGGAAACGACTAATCCGGGTGATATAACCCAATCCGGAAGTTAGCTATATTTGCCAATAACGAACTAGAGGGTGATCCCGCAGCGGGGTCACCCTCTTTATTTCACTATCCAGAGACCGGCATCTTAATCATCGTTATGAAAGTAGTGCCGCCATAATCAAACGATGTTACTTCCGAGAAACCCAGCTGGGTATACAAGCGAATGGCTCGTTCGTTGAATTTGGCAACGGTCAGCCGATACGATGTGTAATTGTGAATTTCAGCGATGGATGACAGCACGAACGAGAGGAACTCTTTTCCCCGGCCTTGTCCGGTCGATTCCGGTTTCATGCCAAGTCCGAAATCCAGCAAATCCTCGTCATATGCACCTAACGGGATCGCAATCGGAATTTGGGCAGATGAGCCTGTGCAGCAAAAGCCGAACAGCTGCCCTTCTTCGTCCAGTATGGCGTAATAGGAATACTCAAGGAGTTCTTTCCGAAACTCCTCATCCGGCTCGCTGTTGTAGAAGTCATAGGGAGGTTCATAGTTCCATTCCATAATTTGCTCGGCGAACGTTTCGGTCATGGCCGCGATACGAAGAGGCATGATTCTCATCCTTTGGGTTTGTTGATATTGGTTTCTTCCACATCCCTTTATTTCGATTTGGAAACGTAAATAACCTTCTCTTCCGTGTTCATAGCCGGTCGGTCAGCAGGACCGAACCACTATGGAAGAGAAGGCATGTATTCCGAAGGTCCAGCTTATTTAAACCCAGTCAACGCCGATCCCGATTTCATGAAATACTTCTGTCCGAAGAAATAGATCAGGATCATGGGAATCGCCATGATGGTGGAAGCCGCCATCAGTTTCTCCCACTGCGCCCCGTGATCCTGCTGAAAGCTTTGCAGGCCGACGGTGATGGTCCATTTTGCCGAATCGTTCAAATAAATGAGCGGTCCCATGAAATCCACGTAAGACCACACAAAAGAAAATAAAGCGACGGTAGCCAGAGCCGGTTTCAGGATCGGCATGATGATCTGGACATAAATTCGCAGCTCCGAAGCCCCGTCAATTTTGGCAGCCTCTGACAACTCGGTCGGTACGCCAAGCAGGAACTGCCGAAGCAAAAAGATGAAGAACGGAGCTCCGAAGAATGCGCCGATGGTCAGCGGCATGATCGTATTCACCCAGCCGAGCTTGGTGAAGATGATGTACTGCGGGATCATCTGCACTTGAGCCGGCAGAATCATGGTCGCCACCACGATGGTAAAGATGATGTTCCGGCCCCTCCAGGGAATGCGGGAAATCGAGTAGGCTACCAGCGGTGCAGAGAACAGCTGACCGATGATATTCACCATACAAATCAGAAACGTGTTCATCATATAGCGTGTAAAAGGAATGGCTTGAAGGGCTTCTTTATAATTCGACCATTGGAACGTTTCAGGCAGAATACTCGGCGGAAACTTGAGTATTTCTTCCGGCGTCTTCAACGAGGTCATCACCAGCCATACAAATGGGAACAGGAAGATAACAGCGAATAGAAGAAGGACTACATGCGGTAAGATCACTCGCAACTTGACAGCCATGTTACTCACCTCCGTAATAGACCCAGCGGCCTGACGTTTTTAACAGGATGAACGTAATCAGCAATACGATAATAAACAGAATCCAGGCAAGCGCCGAGGCATATCCCATTTTCAGAAAAACAAAGGCTTCCTGATACAGATTGACCGCATAGAACAGCAGAGACTGTTCCGGACCGCCCAAAGAGCCGCTTCCATCCACCTTGCCTCCTGCCAGAATATAAGACTCCGTAAAAATTTGAAAGGCTCCGATTAAACCCATGATGAGCTGAAAAAGAATGATCGGGGACAGGGCAGGGACCGTAATCTTCCAGAACCGGTACCACCAGTTCGCTCCGTCCACCTGAGCCGCTTCATAATATTGCCTCGGCACGCCCTGGAGGGCGGCCAGGAAGATTAATGCGCCCGCACCCGAGCCCCACAGGCTCATCAGGATAAGAGACGGTTTTGTGTACCGGGGATCCAGCAGCCACGCCGGGTCCGTTAAACCGAGAGTGCGAAGTGCCATGTTAACCAAACCGAAGTCGGGGTTCAGCATCCATGTCCACAATAGAGCGCTTGCAACGATCGGTATTACGGATGGAAGGTAGAAGATGGTGCGGTAATAATTGATCCCCTTTACTTTGAAATTGAGCATCACGGCAATCAGCAGAGAGACGGCCAGCGTGATCGGCACGGATATGAACGCCATAAAAAAGGTGTTACCGAGCGACTTATAGAAGCGGTCATCCGCAAAAATTTGCTCGTAATTCTGAAGCCCTACCCACTTGGGAGGGCTGAATAAATCGTATTCGGTCAGACTCAGATAGAGCGAACCGAAGAACGGATAGACCGTAAAAGCCAGAAAGCCGATAATCCAAGGAGAGGCGAACGCCAGGCCAAGATATACATAATGACGCTCCTTCCTGGACCAGCCTGATATGGGTTTTCGTTGATTCGCTGCTGTGGAGACCTTCATCTTCGCGATTCTCCTTCCGCTTTAAGAGGTTGTTCAAAAAGTCCGCTTTTGATCACGAAGCGAATCAGGAAGCAGCTCGGCATCGAATCTTGAATTCAGCCGGGCCCTCCGGTGCTCACGTACCCAAAACGTACGCTCCGCTCCTGACGTCCCTAGCTTCATCCAACCTTCTCGGTGCTGAAAATCGACCTTTTTGAACACGCACTTTAAGTATTTAGTATGCACCCCCGCCCAATGCATCGCTGCATTGGACAGAGCCTGCTTAGCTCATCATTTCACCAGTGGCTGAATCTTTGCCTTTACCTTGTCCAAGCCTTCCTCCATGCTGACGGTACCTCGGAGGATAGCATCATATTGCGCGCTGAACTCCGTCATGTATTCGTTCGCGTAGGAGGAAGCCGGGAAGGACCTCAGGTTTTCGCTTCCCGAATAGTCGAGGAATTCCTTGAATCCGGGCACATCTTCATAGAGTGGATTGGAGAAAGCAGAGTTTCTCGTTGGGAGATTCCCAAGGGCGGCCGTAAATTCGGCCATTTGCTCCGGTTCGGTCATCCATTTAATGAATTTCCAGGAAGCGTCCGGGTTTTTGACGCCTTTTGGGATATAGAATACGCTGGTAGTCACATTTCCGGAGTTTTGAAGTTCCGGGTTGTTCTCATCATAAGGAATCGGGGCAATTCCGTAATTCAGATCAGGCGAGTATTGTTTGATGAAGGTGGGCAGCCACTCTCCATCGATCGTCATCGCATACTTGCCCGAGAAGAACGGATTCTGTGCTGACATGTATTGGCCAAGCCCAGAAGAGAATCGATCCAGATTATCGGAACCGTATTGATCCCAGATCTCCTTCGAGAGCTTAATCGCTGATTGGATCCCGGGATGGTCCGGCGTCACCTGCTGCGCCGATTCATCATAAAACGATCCGTTAAAGGCATAGCTGAACGTATACGCATCCATTCCGGGCCACAATCCGAGTCGCTGGAGGCGCCCGCCATCCTCGACGATGCTCAGCTTTTTGATATATTCTTTAAGCTCGCTTATCGTTTCCGGTGGACCGTCATAACCGGCTTCCTGCAAAATATCCTTGTTGTAGAACAGCATGGATACATGCATGGCCGTCGGGATCGCATACGTCCTGCCCTCATGCTGGGAAGTGCTTAGGGCAGCCGGCACGAAGTCTTTAAGATCCAAGCCGTCCTTCGTTATATAATCATCCAGCGGCATCATGGCGCCGCGCAGCCCCCATGGCACGACATTCTGTCCGAATTGGGATGCGATGTCCGGAGGATTGCCCCCGGTAATCGCGGTAAGCTGTTTCTGATAGTCGCTTTGGGATAGGCCTTTTACTTGAATGTCGGGATTGGCCGAGTTCCACTTGGCAATCAATCGTTCCAGCGCTTCCGCTTCCGGTCCGGTCCATCCGTACCAGAAGTCGAGTGTAACGGCATCCTGGGCAGGCGGATTATCGGATGGCTTGTCACCAGCATCACTGCCCGATTGCGACGGATTACCGCCAGAGCATCCTGTTGCGATAGAGAACAATAGAATAAGACTCCATATCAAATGTTTCTTCTTCATTCCTCTTCCTCCCCTTGAGCAATCGTGTACAATCGTGTAATCGTAATCAAAGTTCTATCAATTCCCTCCCCAAAACAGTTGACTAAACAACCGGCCCTGATCCAGTTATTTGTAAGAATTATGGATATCGTAGCATGTAAAAAAATCATTTCATTTCACTATCGTGTTCAAAAATAGGATTATCGTATGGCATTGAACGTTCTATTTGATCGCTTGTTTACGAAAGTCGGTGGGGGAGATGCCCGTGTATTTTTTGAAGATTCTGCAAAAATAGGAGAGTTCATTAAATCCGGTGGAGTAGCAAACATCCGTAACGGTTAACTCCGGCTGCTTCAGCATCATCATGGCCTGCAGAATCCTCAGGTCGGTGAGATACCGGTTGAATGTTTTGCCTGTCCATTCTTTGAAGAGGATGCAGAACGTGGACCTTGATAAATTTGATAGGGTGCATAGATCATTCAGATTCATATCTTCCTGGTAGTGGTTATGGATATGATCAACGACTCTTGTCATGATTCCCCGGTATTTCTCTGATTTCTCGAACCCTTCTCTGAGCAGTTCACCGTTGACCTGCCGTACCAGAATCGAGAGGAGGACAAGCAGTTTCGCTTTGAGCGAGATTTGAAAAAAAGGGGTTCGTCTCTCGTATTCAATCAGCATGTCCTTCAAGACATTTTGGACCGTTACGTCGGTAACGCTGTCCAGCGTTATTTTGGATTGGGCGTTCATTTCCTTGCGCAGAAAGTATTCCAGAAACCCCACATCGAAAAAAGTATGATCTGTTGGCATTTCCTGAAATCTCTCGTTCACGAAGGCTGGCATAAACTCGCATCCGTAAATCTCGATGTCCTCATCGGGTGAAATGCTGACGCTGTGCAGGGTAAACGGAGGTATAACAAAAATATCGCCCTTGGAGATCTTGTACGCCTGTTGATTAACGGTGTGTTGGAATGCTCCTTTCGCCACATACCAAATCTGAAAATAATCATGACAATGCGTCCACAAGCTCTGTTGATAGGTCAATTTATACATTTTGCACGGAAGACCTTCCAACATTTCCATCTTTGAGTTAAAATAAACGACACCTGATCCCGTTAGTTCTTCAATATCAACCTGACTCCAATAAATACTCAATGTTTTACCCTCCCCTATTGATTTCCTTTGATTTAAGAAAACGCTTTCAGTTTATGAGTCAGCCATTTTCTTAAAGATGATTATCCCTGAAAAACGAATCGTGTACAGCATTCCTCTTCCTGCCCTTTGAAATATGTTTCGCATTCGCAAACATCCTATTTCTAGGGGAATGTGGGGTTGTTATGAAAATTGTATATTTGGATGGTTTGAGAGGTTTAGCTGCCTTGATTGTGGTTGTGTCTCATTTTTTTCAGGTGTTTGCACCGTCTGTTTTTGAGGGGAGGAAGGAGATCGAGCATTTCGCTTTCGAGGGGATTGCCGCGCGAACACCGTTCAATCTGCTGTTTAACGGCAACTTTTCCGTCTGTCTATTTTTTGTGTTGAGCGGATATGTGCTCAGCTATCGTTTTTTTCAAACCGGGGACAGGCTCATCATTTATTCGTCTGCCATACGCCGCTATTTTCGTTTGGCCGCACCCGCCTTGGTATCCGTCTTCCTTGCTTATCTGATCATCGTGTTGGATCTCGGAGCATACGACAAAATACGCGGAATGACGTTATCTTCGATGCCCGATCCGTTTATGGCTAGCGACAATCTGCTGGTCATGCTGAAGGAAGGCTTGTTTCATACCTTTTTCACGTATGGATCGCAGTATAATCCTGTACTCTGGACCATGACATATGAGCTGTTCGGATCGTTTCTGATTTTTGGGTTTCTTGTCCTGTGTGGGAGACGGGTGATCCGTTATACTGCATATGTTCTCCTGATCTACGTCTTCAACGATTCTTACTACCTGGGATTCATGCTGGGGATGCTGCTCGCAGACTTGAAGCATAATGACCGGGATTGGCTGTCTTACTTCAATGCACCATGGATGACCTTCATATGGATCACGGTTGGCATTTATCTTGGCTCCTATCCATACTTGGATCCGGAGGGAACAATCTATTCTATTCTCGTGTGGGAATCGGATGGATTCGAATTTTTTGCATTTTATCATGTGATCGGGTCGTTTCTGATTCTGATAGCCCTGCTGAATTCGAGATGGCTGCAAGCGTTGTTTCATCATAAGTTATTTGCCTATCTGGGAAAGATATCGTTCTCGCTCTATCTAGTGCACTTCACGATCATTTGTACACTGGGATGCCATCTATTTCTTCTGTTCAGCACATTTCTCTCCTATGGGTGGAATGTAATCGTGACGAGTCTAATCACGGTTCCGGTGATCTTTGGCGCTGCCCATGTATTCTACCGGCTGGTGGACGTTAACGTCTTATCTTTGCTGTCGCGCTGGAGTAAGAAATGGCTTGCCAGCCGGAAGAGGAGAGCGCTCAACGCCCATGTCCCTCATGAGAAATCCGTAAAGGCAGACTAAAGACTAAGGATATCAAATAAGCCCATTTATGCATGAGAAAAAACCTTCTGGACCGCGGCCGATAGAGTTTGGGCATTTCCTAATCCCAGGCTCGGCAGGCTGCGGTAACCGAAGGTTTTTGCTATTCCTCCTTACATGAAATGAATATGTCTTACATACCCTGCTTCGATTTTTTACAGTTCAAGGGATAGTAGCGCCCGTACGCTTTTCCATAGGACACGATTCTTTTAATGGTGTCCTTCTGTTTAAGTTTGGTGAAGGGGCATGGATCAGGGAGCGTGTTCACTTCCAGTATCCAGAGCGTAAGGTCGCGATCTACTGCGAGGTCGAGTCCCAATTCGTTCAATGCAGGATAAGTATGGCTCATGGCAGCAGCCACTGCCAAGGCAATACGGTCAATCTCTTGAAGGAGTTCGTCTGTCTTCGCATCATCTGCACTTGCGCGAATAAGTCGGTCTGCGGCATAAATCGTACCGCCTTGGCTGCCGTTGGTAACCGCTTTTCTCGGATGGGCGACACGTCCAACCGTTCCGGTAGCCTCCCATTCCCCCTCCGGGTTTCTTTGAATCATGACACGAAGGTCGAAAGGGCGATGATCATATGTCAGCAAATGTATTCCTCTCTGGATCAGATAGCGCTTGCTGTCTATTTGTTTACTCAATGATCGGTACAGTTCTCGATAAGAACGACAAGTCAACGTTCTTATGCCGTTTTGATACTGATATGCCGAGCCCTTCTTCTCCACGCGCATGACCCCTTTACCTTGTGAACCAGCATCGGGTTTCACATATACCATGCCGTAGCGCTCCAGCATGTCAAACAGATGGTTCCGTGAAAACAGCTGGGTGGGTGGAACCAGCTTCGCCAACTCTTGTTGGCTTTGCAGAAGTTTTGTTTTGGTCCACTTGCTCTTCACCGTGAATCGGGAGGTTTTCATAAGATGTGCCTCATTTCAGGAAGATATGGTGTTATTGTACGAAGCTGGCGGTCAAAGTGTAACCGTGCAGTTTTTTTTCTATAGGGGGAATCGAACGAAATGAAGGAAGCGACATAGACTATAGTCAGGGGTAGTGGACTCCAATCTGTCGAAGGGGGAAGCGAAGTGCGGGATTCCAACATTCTGCAGCAAGCCTTGGTCCGCTCGCGTCGTTATATGCCATGGTATGAGGGCTGGGTACGGGGGAGCATCGGAAGAGCGCTCGATGAGATGGCTCAGGAGCCGAGGTTAGAACTGGAGCATCTACCGCTGATGACGCACACCGTGCTGGAGGAGTTATACTATACGGACGACAATCCGTTGGCAGCTCGAAGTGATGTTCATTATTATCGTACTTCCGGCACGAGTTCGGGTCGGCGTAAAGCGATCTATTATTCTGAAGCCGATGAAGAGGATTATATTCGGTTTAAGCTCCAGGTGTACCGGCAGATTCTTGGGTCCGGCCAATATCGATCGGCTATTGCGGATATGGGTACCGGGCACGCGGAGGCAACGTCGATCGAGGTGTTCCGCCGCTTAGGTATGAACGCCGAATCGATCCCCTTTCAGGCGCCGATTGAGCAGCATCTTGAGCGGCTCGCACTGTGCAAGCCGGAGGTGCTATATACGATGCCGTCGATACTGGATCGCATCCTGAACGCTTCGATTGACGCGACCGTATATGGCATCCGTCACGTCATACTGGTTGGCGAAATGGCTTCCCCTGCCTGGATTCAGCTTACCGCCAAACGGCTCGGAATCGGTGCAGACCATATTACGGATACGTACGGTTCCATCGAGATTGGCACGATTGCTTATTACTCCCATGAACACGGGCGATATCTTCTGACGGACGGACTGCTTGCCGAGGGAGTACGCCCGGAGCAACTGGACGCTGATCTCGAACCGCTTGCCAATCCGGAGGAATCCGTGCTCGTCCTGACATCGGGTTATCGGGAAGCGTTTCCCGCCATTCGCTATGTCACCTACGACGTAGTGCGCGATTTGCGCCCAATGATGGTGGATGGAAGACTCCGTCAAAGCTTTAGCAGCATCGTTAAGCGAATCGGACCAGATCTGAAGCATGGAGAGAAGATCAGCATCTATGATATTGAAAATGTCGCCTTGCGCCATCTGCATGCGGGCAGCGTTCAGGTGAAGGTGGCTCATAACGCCTTGATCGTGTATATATTCCATTCCACGGCAGAGCAAGCGATATTACAGAGGATCAAGCATGATATCGAGCAGCAGATTCCCGAGATCGGTACGATGATACAGTCCGGAATCCTTGGCGAAATCCAGGTGATTCGCGGAGATGGTGAGCCAGGAGCAGGTAAGACATCGGTTAAACATAAAAAAATATGGTACGAGTAAATAAGGAGAATGACCTTGGAACTTCAAGACGGGATTGCAGGCGTGATCGGTGTCACTCCATTAATCCGCCTTAGTCGATTGTTTAACAACCGTTCGTTTGATGTATACGGAAAACTGGAGTGGATGAATCCCGGAGGAAGCACCAAGGATCGACCGGCGCTTCATATGCTTCGGGAGGCCATGCGCCGCGGCGAGATCACGCCGAGCACGGTCGTCATTGAATCCAGCTCAGGCAATCTAGGCATCAGCCTGGCACAACTCTGCAACTACTTGGGGCTGCGTTTCATCTGTGTCATTGATCCGCGCACAACCGATCAGCATCGCCGCATCATTCGCAGTTTTGGCGGGGAACTTGAACTGGTCACGGAGCCCGACAAGGAAACCGGTGAATTTCTGCCTGCACGAATAAGAAGGGTTAATGAACTGGTTCACCGTATGCCTAATGCTTACTGGACCAATCAATACGGTAATCCGGACAACTATTTGGCCCATAAAGAAACCACCATGCAGGAAATCGCTGAACGGTTGGGTGAGATTGATTATTTGTTTTGCGGGGCTAGCTCATGCGGCACGATCCGGGGATGCAGAGAGTATATTGCGGATCGGCAGTGGTCTACCCAAGTTGTGGCTGTAGATGCAAAGGGAAGCGTTATTTTTGGAGGAGAGAAAGGTCCGCGGAAATTGCCTGGACTAGGTGCCGGCATAACGCCGACTTTATACCACGAGGATATAGCGGACCGCGTAGAGTACGTGTCGGACCTAGATTGCATACGGGGCTGCCGGGATCTGGTTCGGTACGAGTCGATTCTCGCCGGCGCTTCATCTGGCGGGGTTATCTCAGCAGTCCAGCGGATGTCGGGCAGCATCCCTGAAGGAGCGTTATGTGCGGTAATTTTACCTGATCGCGGTGAAAGGTATTTGGACACGGTGTATAACGATATATGGGTACAGCAGGAGTTTGGTGTGGACCCGGTTCTTTCTCTTTGGAGGATAGATCATGATTTATTTACATGACGGACACATACGTGAAATCGGGATGGATTGGTCAACGCTGATTCAAAAGATAGATGAAATCATCAGGATCAAAGAGAACGGGGACTGCGTTCATCCGCTAAAGCCGTATTTACGCTTTCGCGCCCCCGAGAATCGAATCATTGCCATGCCAGCTTTTGTTGGAGGAAATGTAAATATGTCCGGCATCAAGTGGATCGCAAGCTTCCCGGGCAATAGCCTGCATGGTCTGCCGAGAGCGCATAACACGATAATCCTTAATCATCCTTTGACCGGTGAGCCCGTGGCTGTCATATATAGCGGATTGCTGAATGGTTTGAGGACAGCCGCGGTAAGCGGGTTAATGCTGAAAGCCTTCATTGAAGCCAGGCGGCTCGAGAGCGTACGGATTGGTATCATTGGCTGGGGGCCAGTCGGGCAGATGCACCTCGCGATGTGCAGGGCGCTGCTGGGGGATCGCTTGGAACGTGTGCATCTATACGATCTCAAAGGCATCGATCCGGCAACCGTTCCTGAGGAGGTTCGGAACATCACAGATATTGCGGATACTTGGCAGCCTGTCTACCGAAACGCCGATGTTCTTGCCACATGCACCGTCTCGGAAGAGCGATATATCAATGAGAAGCCATCGAAGGGGATGCTGCTTCTCAATGTGTCGCTGCGGGATTATACAACAGACAGCGTAGCCGGGGTCAAGGCCATTGTTGTCGATGAATGGATGGAGGTTTGCCGTGAGAACACGGATGTGGAACAACTGCATCTGATGACGGGATTGCAGGAATCCGACGTCCTGACGCTTTCAGATATTCTATGTCGTGACGGCCTGGCGGCTTACGACGATCATGAAACGGTTTTCTTCAACCCTATGGGGTTAGCGGTATTCGATATTGGCATAGCCAGTTACTATTATCACGAAGCTAAGCGATTTGGGAAAGGCATCGGGTTGGATAAAGGATAGCGATCCATATTAGAATAACAGGGCCCTTCGTTCCGCTGTATAGCGGAACGAAGGGCCCTGTTGTTAAGATAGACCTTTAACCGCTCGCATGGGTCTGCACCACATGCTGCCGGCGGTAAGCGCCCGGCGTTATGCCGGTGGCCTTCTTGAACGTCCGGTTGAAGGAAGTAATGTTGAGATAGCCGACACGCTGGCTGATCTCATTAACGGTCAAGTCTGTGCACGCCAGCAGTTCCTTCGCTTTGTTCATGCGGATGCCAAGCAGATGATCACTGAAGTTAAGACCGGTCTTCTCCTTGATATAGACGGAGAGGTAGGCGCTCGACAAGTTCAGCTTGGCTGACAAATAGTCGAGAGACAGATCATCGGCATACTGGTTATGGATGATGTTCATGAACATGGCGATGAGCGGCTCGTCGCCGGTATCCTTTTTCTTGCGAATGAGGGCGCAGGAGGCTTCGACGAGCTGACGGAATACCCCCTGGTAATCAGATAAACAATGACATTCTGCCAGCCTTGCGCTCCACCGCTTCAAGGATTGGACAGAAGTTTTATCTATCTGGGCCATCTCCATATAGCTTAGAATCTTGGAAGCGACCGAATCGGCGAAGAAACGAAATTGCGCGATGCCCGCCTCCTTACGCTGCATTGCTTCGAGCGCCTGGTCGATGATCTGCAAGGAGCGGCTGTCGCTGCCGGATTGCAGGGCGTCCAGCAGTCCTTTTTCCTGTGGCGGGCTCAGATTGACGGTGGTTGGAAGAACCCGCTGCTTGGTTACCATCTGGGATTCTTCCAGGAGCTGTGCCTGCGCGGCCAGTCCTTTGACCTGATGGTAGGCTTGATTGAATTCGGACGAATGGCTCACCTGGGAACTGACGGCGATGGTGACCAGGAACAATTCCTTTTCCTCGTTTAACATGTCCTTGATTTCCAGCAGAAGATCCTCCAGGCGGGCGGCTTCCTCCCGTTTAAAGATAGATACAATCTCGTTCTTTTCGATCTGGAACGTATGAGACCCCGGATAGCGCTCAGCCGTGATCAGATGAATATGCTCCAGGATATGGCGGACAGCCTGATCGGTCTGGAGGGGGAGCTCATAAACCGGATTCATCCGGAAACGGATGTGATACAGAACCACGATAAAGCTTCCGTCATCCGACAGGAAGTCCTCCCACTCGCTGATATCGGTATTGATGCTCTTCAACTGACTGATATAAGAGTAACTGGTTAGAACCGATTTATGCTTGTTCATGCGCTCCCGTATTTCTTCCTTCTCCCGGAACAGCTCTTGAATACGGTTCTGGATCAGATCGTATTCCGTGATGCTGCCGGATTCCGGCATGGATGTACTGTTGGCTCTGTTCAGCACGGTGGTTAGAATCTGCTTCACGGGCTTATGCAATCTGCGGCTGAGGAAATAGGAAGCGGCAAGGGCCACGCCAAGCGACAGGCAGAAGATGAGCAGCAAACCGCCGGTTAACCGGCTCAACTGAGAAGAGACATGGCTGTAAGGTACGGCCGAGACATAGGTCAGTCCGTCGGATCCGGCTTCGGCAAAATAGTAGGTTCCATCCTTCAGCACGGCTTTCTGTCCGGCTTCAAACGACGGAAGCTGATCTTGGTTCATGGAGCCTAGCGTATACAGCACTTGGCCTTCGGCATTCAGAATGGCGAGTGCACGATCAACCGACTCGCCGAAGAAGGACTGGGCAGCCTTGTCGATATCGATGAGGGCAATGACCTCATAAGGACTATCCGGCTGTTTATAGACAAAGGGCATCAGTTTTTTCTCGGACAAATCGTTGTTGATTCGATAGGTTGATGCAGGGAGGAGTTTGAAGGACTCCTGATGGCCTTCGTAGCTGCTCCAGAATGAATAAGGATACATCGAACTTGCATAGGAACGATTGAACATATAGGAAGCATCGCCGCTTCCGGATTTGCTCAGTACAAAATCAAACTCCCGGAGATAAATCAGGGTATCCTCCAGAAAGAATAACGGGTTATAGATATCGCTCCGCATCTGCATCATCACATCTCGGGCTTTCAAGTAATTCACTTCGTTTCCCGCCTGGTTGCGAAGCTGATTATTGAAGCCGATTAATTCGGATTGATTGTATATATCAAACATCAGCACCTGAAGCCTGCTGAATTGATTGGTGAACCGTTCCGCCGTATCGTGAACGGCCTGCTGGCTGGTGTCGATGATTTCTTTTTGCAGGCTGGTCTTAAAAAGCTGGAAGATGACCATATAGAACAATCCGAATAACACGATGATGGCCAGAAAGCTCAGAAAAATCTTAAAGAATACACTGCGGCTTTTATGTCTGATCCAATTCACAGCCTTCCCCCCTTTGTATTTTTCTGACGTCCAAGGTTTCACAACATTATATAGGACAAGTGTTAAGGATTGTGCCCGATTCGTGTTAATCGTTCGTAAAAAATGGATAGTCAATATTTTAGATTTTAAGCAATGCTTTAGGAAAATGGCGCTTCTGCCCAGTCATCCAATGAAAGGCGAGACATCATTAAAATGGTCAATACCCCTTATGCGTTCGGGTCGTTTATGATGCAGACGTGGACCTTTGGGACACACGAAGACGCATAGACGAAAGAGGGGGGATTGCCGATTTTACAACGTCATCTTAACACCGTGGAAGCGCATTCAAACATTCGCAAGAAAAGTGCTTGGCGAAGCTGGATGATGCAGGTTCGCAGAAACTGGCAGCTTTACGCTTTATTTGCACCAGTTCTGTTATACTTCATTGTATTTCATTATGTACCCATGTATGGCGTCCAGATTGCATTTAAGGATTTTATTGCGAACAAAGGGATCATGGATAGTCCATGGGTGGGCTTCAAGCATTTTGAACGCTTTTTTGACAGCTTTTATTTTTGGAGGATTATTAAAAATACGATGGGTATCGGGTTATATGAGTTGGTGGTCGGATTTCCGATTCCAATTATCCTGGCCTTGATGATTAATGAAGCCAGATCGGGCCGGTTCCGCCGATTTGTACAAACCGTAACTTATGCACCCCATTTCTTATCTACGGTGGTCGTCGTTGGCATGATCATGATGTTCCTGTCGCCGGTCAGCGGCCTAGTCAATTCGATTATCACCTCCTTCGGCGGAGAGCCGATCGCATTCATGACGGAGCCCTCCTGGTTCAAGAGCATCTACGTGTGGTCTGGCGTGTGGCAGGGCATGGGCTGGAGCTCAATTATCTACTTGGCAGCACTTGCCGGGATTGATCCGCAGCTGCATGAGGCGGCCAAGGTGGATGGTGCGGGCTGGCTCCGGCGAATCTGGCATATTAATCTGCCGGGGATCGCGCCAACGATGACCATTCTGCTCATTTTGAACATCGGTTCCGTTCTTGGCGTCGGCTTTGAGAAGATCTTCCTGATGCAAAATTCGCTCAATATGGAAGCGTCCGACGTCATCGCCACGAACGTATACCGGAGCGGTATACTGGGTGCCCAGTACAGCTTCTCGGCTGCGGTCGGCCTGTTTAACTCCATCGTCAACTTTATCATGCTGATTACCGTAAACCGGATTGCCCGAAAAGTCAGCGAGAACAGCCTATGGTAAGGAGGAATGATGGCATATGCCGCAAAGCCGCAGTGAACGAATAGCCGGAGTATTTATTTACATTATACTATCTTTTATTACACTCCTTGTACTGTATCCTTTATTTTTTGTTCTGATTGCTTCCATCAGCGCTCCGGAAACAGTGATGCGGGGGGAAGTATGGTTATGGCCGAAGGAACTGTCGTTTGTCGGCTACGAACGGTTATTTGCCAATTCGGAGCTCATGCGGGGATTTCTAAACACGCTGCTCTATACCACGACGGGCACAGCGCTGAATGTACTGATGACGATCGCAGCGGCTTATCCATTATCGAGAGCCGATTTTAACGGCCGCGGCATTTTTACGGCGATCATCGTATTCACCATGTTCTTCAGCGGGGGGATGATTCCCAATTACTTGCTGGTGAAGGAACTGGGGATGCTGGATACGATTTGGGCCATCATTATCCCTTCGGCCGTATCGGTGTGGAACATTATCATCATGCGGACCTTCTTCCAAAGCTCCATTCCGAAGGAAATGCAGGAGGCGGCGTTTATCGATGGGGCCTCTAACATGCGGGTGCTGCTGCGGATTGTGCTTCCATTATCCGGACCGATATTAGCTGTCATGGTTTTGTTCTACGCAGTGGGCCACTGGAATTCGTATTTTAGTGCGCTGATCTATTTGTCGGACCGTGCGAATTATCCGATGCAGCTGTTCCTGCGTGAAATTCTGGTTCAGGGACAAATGCAGGAGATGGTTGATATCAGTGATGATTCACTGGCACGAAGTCTAATGGATGCGGAAGCGATCAAATATGCGGCGGTCATTGTGACAAATCTGCCGATGCTGCTGCTGTATCCGTTCCTGCAAAAGTATTTTGTGAAGGGTGTTATGATTGGCGCAATTAAAGGTTGATTACGGATATTTCATGAGGAGGAATTGAATTTTATGGTGATGAGAAAATGGACTTCACTTACATTGGCAGCTGTACTGGCAGCCGGATTGCTGGCAGGCTGCGGTAGTAAAAGCGGCGAAGGTGCAGCAGATAAGGGGGAGACGCCGCAAGCCAATGTTAACGAGACCGGCATGCCGATTGTGAACGAGCCCCTTAACTTGACGTTCTTCACGGGCAAGTCGCCATCAAACGGGAGCAAATTCGAGGAAACGCTTGTATGGAAAACCTATCAAGAGATGTCGAATGTGAATGTGACCTGGAACCTCATTCCATTCGACACCCTTACAGAGAAGCGGAACCTAGCACTGGCAGGTGGAGACTATCCGGATGTATTCTACTCCGCAAGGGTCAGCTCCGCAGAATTAACCCGTTATGGGGAGCAGGGAGTATTTATACCGTTGAATGATCTGATCGATCAATATGCACCGAATTTCAAAAAGCTGATGGAACAATACCCTGATATTCGAAAAGGGCTGACGATGCCGGACGGCAATATTTATTCCCTGCCTTCTTTCTACGATCCTGCGCTGCTCTCCATGTTGATTGGTACACCGATATGGATTAATCAGGAGTGGCTGGATCAGCTCGGGATGAAGGAGCCGCAGACGACCGAAGAATTCTATGCGTATTTGAAGGCGGTCCAGAAAACCGATCTGAACGGTAACGGTAAGCATGATGAGATTCCATTCGCTTCAACAGGCATTACCGGAATCATCGATCACTTGAAAGGCTCTTGGGGACTTGGTACAAGTGGACTTGGCCATAAATTGGTAGACATAGATCCGGATACAGGGAAACTGCGCTTTACCAAAGCCTTGCCGGAGTATAAGGAAATGCTGCAGTTCGTAAACAAGCTGCACCAAGAGGGACTGCTCGATAAAGAGATCTTCACGATTGAGGGCGGCGCATTGAATGCGAAAGGGCAGGAGGGCCTGCTCGGTGCCACGATTGTGCCGAATCCGGAGATGGTGATGGGACGAAAAGAATACATCGGGCTCGGGGCGCTTAAGGGACCGCATGGAGATCAACTCTATTCTCATGTCAAAGTTCCGATGGTTCACGTAGGTGCATTTGCGATTACTGATAAGAACCCGAATCCGGAAGCAACGATCCGCTGGATGGATTATTTCTACGGGGATGAGGGAGCCCAGTTCTATTTCATGGGTAAAGAAGGCGAGACTTACACGAAGAACGCTGAGGGTCAACTGGAGTATGTGAAGGAAATTACGGAAAATCCAAATGGATTAACGCAGGATCAGGCGTTGGCCAAGTATTTCACTTGGCTCGGGGGCAGCTATCCGGGATTTGTGCGGGAGAGATGGTTCAAAGCCTCGGAGACACGACCTAACGCAATGGCCGCTGCTGAAAAAGCAGAGCCGTATGCCGTGAAGGAGATCCTGTACAATTTTAACTTTACATTGGAGGAAATGGACGTCATGACCTCGATCGGTAAAGATATCGAGGATTACGTGAAGGAAATGGAAGCGAAATTCGTGAATGGTTCGGCCTCGTTCAGCCAATGGGAAGAGTATGTGAATACACTCAACAAGATGGGGATGGACCGATATATGGAGGTTTACCAGGCTGCATTTGACCGCTACCAGGCGGAGTAATCGGAAGATATGACAATCGAAAGACGCGGTGCGGGGGGTTCCGTATCGCGTCTTTTGCTAATCCAAATAATTGGTGAAACAGGTTACATGATGAAGCGGCCCGTTCAAGGAAACATCCTTGCTTACGGACCGCTTCTGTTATGGTTTAATCGGATGAGGAACAGAGTTCTTCTACATGGATGGTACAGAACAGCAGGGCGGTTCTGCCGGGCTCCAGCACCTGCATGCCGGTGATTTCCGGATCCAGTTCCAGGTTGAAGGCATTGGTAGCACATGTGTAAGGCTCGGGGCATAGATAACCGCTCGCTCCATCGCCATTGTGCAGCACCCATTGCTTGAATGCGTCATCCGCACGGTATGTAACCCGGAGGCCTGCCGCCGAATCGGTTAATACGGTTTCATTACGGTCTTCCGGCATGGCAAGGAACAGATCATCGAGCGGAAACTGACTGACGGAGATGCCATCCCGTAAGCCTCTGCTGCGGAAATCATGGGCGAGCTCGCCGGTCGGCAGCACGCGGTCATTAAGGACCCATCGTTTCCCGACAGGGGCCTGCAGCGTGCAGCGTTCCTGACCGTATTCATTTCCGAAGGGAAAGCGGAAGGTGGTATGATATCCCAGTCCCCATGGAAAAGAGCTTGTGCTTTTATTGCGAATTTCCGCGGTCTGCCTGAACGAGGCCCCATCAATGCTCATACGCAGAAGGATGGTGAACTCGTGGGGAAATTGCGACAGGATCGTTGGACGGCCTCTTGAAGAGAACACGGTTTCGATCACGGCCCGATTCCCTTTTGTCCAGCAGCGTCCGACTTCCCATGCCTGGTCATGAACAAGCCCGTGCGCATGATTATGATGCTTCGGCTCGTTGATCCGGAATTGATAGGGCCGGCCTTCAAAAGTAAAACTCCCGTTTTCGATCCGGTTGGGCGGAAATAAAACAGGAATGCCATATAACAAGGGTGTCCGCTCATATTCCGTCATGGAAGGCGGCATACGCAGCAATTCCGTGTCGGATGGTTTCCACCGCAGCGAGATGACGCTGCTCCCCCAGCCCGGAACCACCGTCATGGATAAGCGATCATTCTCGGCCCTAACTGCAGGCATGTCAAGAAATGTACATCGTTCAACTGCTGGGCATGTCTCCATGTCACACCTGCTCTACTTGTCCGCTTAAGACGGAGCGATGGATGGCATGCACCAGCTTGGTATTCAACAAACCGGCAGCTGCGCCAGATTCCGGCATCGTATCCAGGCGGATATGATCGACGAAGGAATGGAGCATATAATTGGGTGCTGCAGTATATTGGCCGTTGATCGGTGTACCGAGCGTATGGACATGACTGTACACGCTGCCGCCTTTACGGACCATTTGATCGGATAAATCGACATACAATGCCCCGTCTTCGCCGATGATCTCGACCTTGAAGTCGTAGATAAGCGGCATCGATTCGGGCAGCACCCAGCTGGTCGTAAATGTAGCGTGCGTGCCATCATCGAAGGACACGATCGTTTGCATGGAATCGTAGGTGTCGATCCCCATCGCGACTAATTTCTTCTTCGTGCCTACCGCGTAAACGCTCACCGGCAGAACCCCGCTTTTCAGCCATAAGGCAATATCCGTGGCATGAGGGAAAAGGAACCAGCCGGGTGTTGATTCCCCGGCCCATTTCAGCATTTTGGTGGGCACGTAGATGGTGTCATTTAAGCGGGTGTTGATGGTCAGAATGTTGCCTATGTCACCATTTTGGACCGCTTCCTTAACTGCAACGAATGGAGAATTCCAGCGATTCTCGAATGCGACGAGGCACTTAATGCCCGCCTTCTCGACCTCGGCGTACATGTCCTCGGCTTCCTCGACGGAGGTGGAGAAGGGTTTTTCAACCATGATATGAATGCCTTGCCGTGCTGCAAGCATAACGGGCTCTTTATGCAGGAAATCCGGCGTGGCAATAACGATGGCGTCCAAAGCCTCGCTTGCCAGCATATCTTCAACCTGCAGATAACCGGGAACCCCGTATTTATCCATGCTGGCGTTTCGTGTTGTTTCATAAGCATCGCTGACCGCGGCCAACTCCGCATAGGGATTTTGGCTAAGGGTATCGGCGAACATATTCCCGCGAATCCCCATGCCTACGATTCCGATTTTTATCATTGTGAACCCTCCTCGAATGGTTAAATTATTTAACTGCTCCGGCTGTCATTCCACTGACCAGATGTTTCTGCAGCAGCCAGAACGCAATCACGATCGGAAGTGTGGTTATGACGGAGCCCGCCATGAGGTAATCCCAGTTGACGACATACTGTCCTTGAAAGCTGGCGATGCCGACCGACAGCGTCCATTTGTCGTAATCGCTGATGAACGTCTGTGCAAACATAAACTCGTTCCAGCTGGTTAAGAAGGAGAAGACGCCGGTTACCACGAGCCCGGGAAGCGTGAGCGGAAGCAGGATCCGGATAAAGGTTGTCCATCGGTTGGCGCCGTCTACGCTCGCAGCTTCGTCGATGGACTGGGACACGCTGTCAAAGTAGCCTTTTAGCATCCATGTACAGAACGGTACTGCAAACGTGGTATATGCGATTACGAGACCCAGATGGGAATTCAGCAGATTGTAATCCTTCATGATAAGGTACAGCGGAATAATGAGCAGTGAGCCGGGGAGCATCTGCGTCAACAAGATGATATATCCGAGCGACATCCGTCCCCGGAAGCCGAAACGGGACATCGCATAGCCGCCAAAAGCGGAGATGACAAGGGAGAACACCGTTGTTAGCAGCGAGACTAGCGCCGTATTACCGAACCATTTCATAAAGTTGGCGCTGTCATCCGCATTGGGATTCAGCATTCCCTTGTAACCATTCCAATTAAGTTCATGTGGCAGGTACGTCAGCGGCGTGCTGTAGATTTCGGCCTGAGGCTTCAACGAAGTCAAGATCATCCATAGAAAAGGAGACACGGCAAACAACGAAATAAAAACAGCGCATACATATACTAGAATCTTGTTTGGGCCTTTGCTCATGACATTTCACCAGCCTTCGTCGCTTTCATGTACATGACGGTGAACACAATGGAGATCGCCAGCAGGATCATCCCTGCAGCGGAGGCCAGACCGAAGTCAAACGATTTGAAGCCTGCCCTGTAGATGAAGATGGTCAGTATTTCGGTTACCCGGCTCGGTCCGCCCCCGGTGAGGACGTATACGATGCCGAAATCCTTAATGGTCCAGATGATAAGCAGCAGGAACACGATGACGGATACGGGCTTCAACATCGGGAAGGTGATGCTGAGAAACTGGCGCCATTTCGAGGCACCGTCGATTTCCGCTGCTTCGTACAAGCTTTTGGATATGCTTTGCAAACCGGCCAGCAGCATGATGGCCGCGAACGGGAAGCCCTTCCATACATTGACGAACATGGCTGCCCAGAGCGCGGTGTCGGCTTCGCCGAGGAAAGCGACCGGATTGGCCAACAGGTTGAGCTTCAGCAGCAGATCATTGATCACGCCGAATTGGTAATCATACATCAGAATAAATACGAGACATGCAACGACTTCAGGTACGGCCCATGGGATGATCACCAGTGCTCTTACAAGCCCTCGGCCCTTGAAGGGAATATTCAGCAGGACAGCAGTACCGATTCCGAGCAGGAAACGCAGAGCCACCGTCACGATAATATATAGAAAGGTAATGCCTAACGATTTCAGGAAGTTCCCCGACTGGATCGCGGCTGTATAGTTGTCCAATCCTACAAAGGGATTGCCTTCGGCAATCGGTTTGGCAACCTTCCAGTACTGCACGCTCATCAGCGCCGATTTCAGAATCGGATAGAGGAGCACAAGAGCAACGGTAATGACCAGCGGTGCAATAAATAAATATGCGGCTATATTTTTTTTGAAATGTCGTTTTTCCTCTAGCCATAAACGCTTTGCCCTCGATGGTCTTTTCAATGGCAAGGGAGTTTGCCTGCTTGTCGCATCCGTTCGCGTTGGATTCATTCCCCTACCTCCTTATGATGTAAGTGCCGCCCGGCCATGAAGCCAGGCGGCTTCAAACGTTTGATCATCCGAATGTTTTTTAATGCATCGTGTCCTTCATTTGCTCAGCTGCACTGTCCAGCGCTGTCTTGGCGTCTTTCATGCCAACAAACATTTCCTGCGCGGCATTGATCAGGATTTGGGAGAGGGAGCCGAGTTCGGGAATTGGCGGGTCCATAACGGCCGGCGCATATACATTCTCCTGGAAATCGAAGAATTGGGCAGCCAGCGGATTCTCCGATTTGTATTCTTCGGATTCGGCATATTCCTTGCTGCTCGGAATCATGCCGGAGCCGGCGATAATCTGCTGCGCCTCTTGGGATGTCATCCATTCAAGGAACTCCCAAGCTTCATCAGGATGCTTGCTGTCTTTGGAAATCATCGATACGATCGGGTAATTGTGCGGGTTCGGTTTATAGGTTTGGCCTTCGTATACGACGGAAGGCTGCGGAATGAGCCCAAGGTCGTCCATTAAAGCTTCATCGCGTTCTTTGGTCATGCCGATAAACCAGGGGCCATCCATCATCATGCCGGCTTGCCCATTCCAGAACATCTCGCGGCTGACCTTCTTGTCGCGGGTTCCTGGAGGCGTTGCCTGCGGGTTCTTGATTAGATCCTGCCACCACTCCGCTGCCCAAACGTTCGGTGCCGAGTTGACATTAATCCGGTCGGCTTCGTAAGGGCCTGCCTCGCCGTCTGGGAAGTAAATTCCTCCTGATACCGGACGAGCGAGCAGCCTGTACCATTCCGAGGCGATAAAGGGATGCGTGCCGATGACGCTGGAGAACCCGTATTGCCCGTCTTTAACACCGCCAAGTTGAATGGCGGCTTCTTTGAAGTCGTCCATCGTTTGAATGGAGGCAGGATCAATTCCGGCCGCTTCGAACATCGATTTGCTGTAGAAAATGCCGGTTGATCCCCATGCGTAATTGGACAGCGCATAATAGGAGCCGTCGACCTTGCTCAATTCCTGTCCGACAAGCTTGTCCTCAAGTCCGCTCGCTTGAATCTTTTCGTCGAGATTCACGAAAGTGCCGCCGCTCTGCAGCGCATTATAGGTGGCAATATTCTCAGGGTATACCTGAACGATGTCCCCCTGTGTACCTGCCAGAATCTCCGTGGTCAGTTTATCCCAGTAATTCTCGTAGTCTGTGCCGTGAACTTTGATGGTGACGTTAGGGTGGGATTCATTGTATTTGGCAATGAGCGCATCGATTGCCTTCTTATGAGGTTCTTCCGCATACACCGACGTCTCGAACGAGATCGTAATTTGATCACCTTCGGACGGGTCGTTGCTTGCCGATGCCGGGTCTTTACCACCCGAGCATGCGCTTAATACGGTTGATAACGTAAGGACTGCAGCGATAAGAGCCGTCCATCCCTTTTTCTTTCTGTTCTTGTCTACCATGCTAGTTCATCCCCTTCTGGCTTTTTAGTATTGTGGAAAGCGCGGTGAGGCGCCGTTCCTATGCCCTTAATAAAAACACCTGGTGCCAAGTCAGGACAACAAACACTTTTCGTAAAACAAACCGAAAGGTGAATACAGTGTTAGTGTAAACGTTACCGCGATGGCAATTTAAATAACACTGGAAATTGTATGTAATATTAATCACAAAAAACTTTTCTCTACGAGAAACTATTTTCTACTTTGCAGTGAAGGGCATCACTGCGCGGGTAGGAGCAACCAAGACATAAACGGGAGAAGGCCGAGGGAGACTTTTATGTCCTCCTCGGCTTCGTTTGATATCGGGGTCTGCGCCGTTTTATTTGCCTTTACGATAATCCATTGGGGGTACGCCGGTAATTTTTTTGAAAGTCCTGGCGAATGATATCGGGCTGCTGTAACCGACCCGTTCCGTAATTTCTTGTACAGACAATGCGCTTTCCGTAAGGAGTCGTTTCGCTTCCTGAATTCGCAAATCGATCAAAAAGTCCACAAATTTCAAGCCATACTCTTCCTTGAATAATCTGCTCAGATATTTGCCGCTGATCCCGAATTTGTCTTGCAAGTAGTCAAGAGATAGTTCCGCTTTCGTATAATGCTTTTCAATATAAGCCTTAACCTCTTGTACGAGGTTTCCCTGGCTTCGCAGATTCCGCTGCTTATCCAGCCGTTGGGCAAATTGCTCCAGAAGCTGGAGCACCATCTGCGTCCAATCTTCCGGCAGGTCGATTTCTTTCTGAACCCGGTCGAGTGCCGGCATCGTTTCCGTTTTCCAGAGCAGGTAGTATTCGTCATTCATACTGGAAGCCGTCTTGTTCAAATGGTACGTCAGGTAATGCAGTACGCTGCTTGCGCCCCGTCGGGATATGCCTTCTTCCAGCATATTCTGAAAGAGCGCCTGCATCTGTGTCTTCCACTTGACTTCTTGCAGTTGGAAGGCGTCAACGATCCGGTCGACCTGTTGAAAATAATGAAAGCTGTGATCCTTCGACAAGGCATCGGACGAATAAGGAATGATCATGGCACTTCGGTTTACGGGCTTCGTTTGCAGCGCATCCAATGCCTCGTGATAGGAATCATGCAGATTATCCGGATGCTCAACCGGCTCCCCGATGCCGACGGATACGGTGAACGATAAGGCATCGGCAAATCGGCGCTGGCATTCTTCGGTGAAGGAGAGTGCCTCGAATCCCTGTTTCTCCGCTTGTGGCGATATGACCAAAATGCAAGCAAGCTGGTGCAAGGACACCCACAGAAGCTTTACCTCGCAGGCGTGATCCGACGCCGCTTCCAGGATGATCGTTTCAATGGCTTTTTGCTGGGAGCGATGCTGCTTCTGACCGTAGTTGGCGCTCCACTCTGAACGATGATCAATTTCCAGGACAAAAACCAATGGCTTGCCAAACAGCACAGGCAGGCCGTGCTTGGCTGCTTCCTTCTCCCATTCCTTCAGATCGAAAGAGCGCGTCCCTTCCAGCAGCTCGTACATGAAAAAATTTTGCTGAGCCTTCAAGTCCTCCTCGAACTGAAACTGGAACCTTTTATTCTGATCAATCATATTTTGCAATTTGGAATTGATGAACGTAAATTCGTTTTTATGGATTTCCTCCGGGACGTCATCCTTGGAGGATAGCTGCTGCAGCTGGTTGACCAGGCGCTGAATGGGTCTGTAATTTTGCAGCGTCACGTAGACGATCCAGGCAACCGAAACGGCACATAGAAGCAAACCGGCAATAAACCATATATTTGATAAGCTAATGATGAAATTGAAGGTATCCGCCCTTTGAACGCTGCTAACGATGCGCCAGCCCGTATACTCGGAATTCGCTTCTGACTGAAGGGCGCCGTTGTTGGTTACAGGCTTGCTTACAGAAGTCTTCGATTTTGTCATATCAAATAAGCTGTTCCCTTGGGTATCATACAGGCTTAGTATGCGGGATGACGGATCGTGCATTTGAAGAAGCATTCCCTGCAAGGCGTCAGCGCTTACATTAACGACGATTAGCCCATGATGCTTCGAGAAGATGGAAACGCTGCGCGTCAGTGAAACGACCGGCACTCCTTTGTCGGAGGGCAGCTCCTTGTATGATCTGATATCCGACCAATGGCTGTTGGGTGTTTCCAGCTTGGAGCGAATGAAGGCGTTATCGGCATATTGATCCAAGGGATAGCTCGTGCTTTCATTGAGGACTTGATTATGATCCGCTTGAACCATATAGATGGAATGAATCAGGGGGTTGGTCATTTTTAAATCGCGCAAAAGATTCATCACGTCCACCTGAAGGGGCAGATCCTTTTCCGTGCTTCTGGAGAAAAAGGATATGACCTTTCGATTACGCAGCATCTCGAGCGAAATTTTCTGATCCAGCGAAGACAACGACGTATCAATCATCAGCATCGCTTGTTGGGTTACGAAAGCATTGGAGCGCTCGGCATCCTTTCGGTTGCTCTCGCTCAATGATTGGGAAAAGACAAAAAATAAAAAGGCGGGGACGATCAGAAAGACAGGGATATACAGCATGAGCATCCGCGTAAACCAGTTACGATTCATGTTGGTTCCTCTTTCCTAGGCAAACATAAACGATTCACACGTTATGGCCTCGAATAGTCATGAATTGATCTTCGGCTGTTATTCTTGTGAAGTGTTTGTTACAAATAGCAATTCTTTATGTTAGTTTATCAGACATCATGTCGATTTGACTACAATATTGTCGGAAATGTGACAAAGAGGAAGACGCAGCAGATGGAGCCGAAGACGACATTCAGAGATATTCCCAAGGTCTTCGCGGTATGGCTTTTTAAGCAAGAGGCGGAGATATACTTCGAACAAGAAGATTGAATGGATGGTTGAGCGGTTGATTCAGGGCTTTCTGCTCATGTGGGCCATCTTGTTCCTACGTTGGTGTATATTGATAACCATAGCCACGATGAGGCATTTTGGAATCATTGATTAAAGGCGATGAGAAAGCGGGTAATTCTTCTGATAAGTGGAGTATCACAAAGCATATATGAAGGTAATTTCAAGGCGGCAGGTAGCTCGGACACAGCTGCCGCTTACAGAAGCCCGGCATGGCTGTCGCGGCTTTTTTTGCTGTGTAGCGTCCATTTTACACAAACCGTGACCTTTATTGAGGATGCGTTAACACTTCTTCCTTACACTTGAAATTAAATAAGGATAGAAGAGGGGATATGGAGTTGAAGCATAAAAGCATGAAAGTAGTCTCGCTGTTAATGGCGGCGGAAATCACGATGGCCTCTCTATTTTCGGCGGGCACCGTGATGGCTGAAGAGGGACAGGAGATACTCCGGACGGCAAGCATGGAGACAGCATCACAAGATGCAGCTGTCGCTGCCGTTCATTTCGGCATTACCGATAAAATTTTTCTGGATGCACATGCAGAAGAAGCATATACGGTAACCGTTGATGTGTATGGCGGACAAGCACCGTATACGTTCTCAGCGACGGGTCTACCGGTAGGTTTGGACATTAAGTCCGATACAGGATTCATTACAGGTACGCCTGCTGCTGGACAAGAGGGCGAATATACGGTTGAGGTAATGGTACAAGATAGTGCAGCCGTACCTGCAAAGGCTCAATCGACTGTGAAATTGCAAGTATTGGGGAAACGGCCTGATCCGGTGGCTGACAAGCTAGCCATGAAGATGATCGGGCATTATTCTGTAGGGACCTCCAATAAGGATGGCGGCGTTGCGGAAATTGTAAAATACAACAAGGATAACGGGAAGCTCTATCTGGTCAATGGTTCAACTCAGCCGGCTAGTCTCGAAATCGTGTCGCTTGGCGCTGACGGCAGCTTGCAAAAGGACAAGCAGATCAATGTGGAAGACTTGGCAAGCACGGGCGGTTTTCTGTATGGGGACCTGACCAGCGTGGATATCAACACCAAGACGAAGCAGGTGGTGGTCGCTGTTCAGGAGCAGGATCATGCAAAAGCCGGCAAGGTTCTGGTACTCGACTATGACGGCGGTTTGATCGGATCTTATGAAACCGGCATCCAGCCGGACATGGTCAAGTATACTTCCGATGGCCGTTATATCCTGACAGCGGATGAAGGCGAGCCTCGTACAGAGACTGCTTCTGATCCGGAAGGAAGCATTACGATTATCGACACCCTATCGGGCGAAGTAAGTTATCTGAAGTTTGATGACCCGTCCATCATTGACGATCAGGTACATATTCGCGGACCTGTGGAAGCGGACGGGCAAATTCGCAGCACCGGAAATAAGGACGATGCTGTTCATGATCTTGAGCCCGAGTACATCTCGTTGTCCGAAGATGAGCAGAAGGCATACGTCGCCTTGCAGGAGAATAATGCGATCGCCGTGGTCGATATCGCCGCGAAGCGTATTCAAGCGGTTAAGGGACTCGGGTATAAGGACTTCAATCAACCAGAGAATCAGCTTGACCTTCTGAAGGATGGACAAATCAAGTTTGAGAACGTTCCTTTTTACGGAATGTATATGCCTGACGGAATCGCGACCTACAGCGTGAATGGACAGCAGTACATTCTGTCCGCGAATGAAGGGGACGCAACAGGCTGGGATGAGCGAAGCAATGAAAGTAACATTGGCAAAATGAAACCTAATTTGGATCCGTTGTCTCCGGCAGCACAATTTCTGGCAGACAAAGGAACCGCCTACGATAAGGTTGAAGTTGCCAGCGATATGGGCAATGAGCGACTGTACCTGTACGGAGGTCGTTCATTCTCCATATGGAATGCAGCCGATATGTCCCAGGTGTATGACAGCGGCAGTGATTTTGAGAAGATTACAGCCGAGCGTTTACCGAATCATTTCAATGCCAGCAATGACAAAACCGATCTGGACAGCCGCAGCTCCAAGAAAGGACCAGAGCCCGAATATGTAACGGTGGGTAAGGTAGGACAGAAGACGCTGGCTTTTGTCGGCTTGGAGCGCATTGGCGGGGTAATGACGTATGATGTGTCGAACCCATCCGATCCGGCGTTTCTGAACTACATCAATACACGGGATTTTAACGGAGGGATTGCATCGGATTCCGGCCCGGAGGGACTGGACTTTATTCCGGCCGCAGACAGCAAGACAGGACGCCCGCTGCTGCTGGTTGCGAATGAGGTCAGCGGAACGGTGGCACTGCTGGAGCCTCAGGTGACCAAAATTACGTTGGATCACTCTTCGCTCACGCTGAATCCGGGCGGTTCCCCGGTACAATTGCAAGCGAGCGTTGATCCCGCTCAGGGCGGATCCAGCGAGCTGGCCTGGAGTTCCTCTGATGAAACGGTAGTTACCGTAGATCCGAACGGTCTGGTTGCACCGGTATCCGTAGGTGAAGCCGTGATCACCGTTCTGAGCAAGGATGGCTATGGATCAGCGGAAGTACCGGTTAAGGTAACGGATGGTTCGCCGGAAGGAGAGCCATGGAAATTAACGGTTATGCATACGAACGATACGCATGCGCATCTGTCCGAAGTCGCCAGAAGGGCTGCACTGGTTAAGCAGGTCCGCAGCGAGGGCGGAAACAGCCTGCTGCTGGATGCAGGGGATGTATTTTCCGGCGATCTGTATTTTACCAAATGGTTTGGATTGGCCGATCTGGCCTTCATGAACTATATGGGTTATGACGCGATGACGTTCGGTAACCATGAATTCGATCAAGGCACCAAGACGCTAGCAGATTTCGTAAGCAAGGCACAATTCCCGCTCGTCAGCGCGAATGTGGATCTTAGTCAGGATGCTAACATTTCGCACCTGATCCGTAAGCCGGCCGTGATCGATACCGATCAGCCTAAGACGACGGCACATAGCGGGGTATATCCATACGTGACATTGCTAGTTGACGGCCAGAAGGTCGGGGTATTCGGCTTAACCACTGAAGATACAGCCGAGACGTCCAGCCCGGGCAAAGATGTGGTATTCAACGAGGCGGTAACCTCAGCTCGTGCAACGGTGGAGGCGATGGAGCAGGAAGGACTTAACATCATCATCGGTCTGTCGCATCTGGGCTACGCCAAAGATCAGGCGCTTGCCGAAGCGGTTGAAGGCATCGACCTCATTGTTGGAGGCCATACCCACACGACGCTCAATGCACCGGAAGTGGTGACGGACAATGAACACGGTACACCAACCGTCATCGTGCAAGCGAATGAATGGGGGAAATACCTCGGCCGGGTCGACTTGCAATTTGACAAGGAAGGCAAGGTCCTCGTCGGAGAAGGCGAACTCGGCGGCAAGCTGATTCCGGTGGATAGCAATGTGGCGGAAGACAAGCAGGCCAAGGATATGCTGGCCCCTTATAATGCCGAATTAGAAGAGCTCATGAAGCAGGTAGTCGGTATAGCAGATGTTCTGCTGGACGGTAAGCGCGAGAATGTCCGCTCCAAGGAAACGAATCTCGGTAATCTAATTGCGGATGGCATGCTGGCAAAAGCCAAGGAGCTTAAGAACGCCGATATTGCCCTCACCAATGGAGGGGGTATTCGCGCCGCTATTGATGAAGGTGAAATCACGATGGGCGAGCTGCGCACGGTGATGCCTTTCGGAAACACGCTGTTTGTCATGGACGTCACAGGACAGCAGCTGAAGGACGGATTGGAAAACGGAATTAGCGGTGCGAAATTGGCCGATTTGCCGGGGAAATTCCCGCAAATCGCCGGGATGAAATTCAAATGGGATCCTAGCGCTCCGGCAGGAAATAAAGTGTACGATGTACAGATTATGAAGGGCGGAAGCTATAAACCCCTGGTATTGACCGAAACGTACAGGATGGCAACGAACAGTTTTGTGGCCAAAGGCGGGGACGGATATAAATCCTTTGCCGAAGCGATTGCCGAAGGGAAATATAACGAGGATCTGGGTTATCCGGATTATGAAATCTTCATGGAATACGTGACCAAGCTTGGCGGAAAGGTCTCGCCGAAGGTCGAGGGACGAATTACCGAGCAGAAGAAACCGGTGAATCCAGGCGACGGCTCCTCTCCGGGATCAGGTTCAGGATCAGGCGGTTCGGAAGGCGGTTCTGTAACACCGCCGACAACGCAGCCTAACCCTCCTTCCACGGGTGGAAATACATCATTGCCCAACGTAATGACAGGCAAGGATCTGAATATAATCGCTGCAGATGGAGCTGTGGACCACATTACGGTGAAGGAAGAGGCGTGGAAGAAGGCAGTTGCCGGATTATCTGCGAACGGGCAGCAGGAACTCATTATTCGGGCCCCTGAGTTGAACCGTGCCGCTGATCTATCCCTTTCGGCAGCTGGTCTGAAGCAGGCCATGGAACGGAATTCGAATACGATCCTGGTGCTGGAGACCGCACTTGGTGCGTTCCGTCTTCCGGTAACGGCTCTGCATTTGGATGAGGCTTTGAAGTCTGTACAAGGCTCCGGCAGCATCCAAGTGAAAATATCCATGACCCCGGTTAGTAGCAGCGTGGTGGATGCTATGACAAGCAAGGCAGCTTCCATGGGCGCCGTGATGGCTGCGAATGGAGCACTTCAGTTTGGCGTAGCGGTTGGCGTGCCGGGCGCAGAGCAAGAAGTAAAGGATTTCGGGAAGCGTGTGGTCAGTCGCATCCTGCCGCTGCCGGCAGGAACAGCTCCGAATTCGGTCACTGCTGTAATCTATGACGCCGATGCAGGAACCTTCCGATTTGTACCGGCTGCAGCGACGACATGGAACGGTAAACCGGCCATCGAAGTGAAGCATGCCGGAAACGGCATTTATGCGCTGCTGCAGTACAAGAAAACCTTTGCGGATCTAAACGGACACTGGGCGAAAGCGGAAATCGAATCTATGGCTTCCAAGCTTCTCGTGAACGGAGTTAACGCTAACTCGTACGCACCGGGCAAGGTAATCACGCGAGCAGAGTTTACGGCTATGCTGGTCCGTGCGATGGGACTTAGTCCAGTTATCGAGAGCGGAGCATTCAAGGATGTCCAGGATGCCTCCGCGTATGCTGGCGAGATCGGCGCAGCGTTGCGTTACGGCTTGATCGAAGGCGGCACAGATGGTGTTTTCTCACCAAATGCCGGCATGACCCGGGCAGAAATGGCTGTGATGATTACCCGGGCTATGGAAGCGGTAAGTCCGACAAGCCTGCCAAACCAGGGCGCGAATGCTGGTAATGAATTCAAAGATCAGGCATCCATCCCAGTCTGGGCGGCTGCCCATGTAGCCAGTCTTACTGAGCAAGGCATCGTGCAGGGTGATAATCAGGGTAATTTCGGAGCACTCGATTCGGTTACCCGTGCACAAGCAGCACTTGTTCTGAAGCGGACTTTGGCAGCATTGAAGTTCATGAACTAAGCGAAGCGGGAATACATTAGAAATTATAAGACCGTCCTTAAGGTTGATCAGAGACCTTTCGGGCGGTTTTTTATATCTAAGTCATTTGTGAGCGATTAAAGAGAAGTCTCCAGGCATCCGATAATTGAAGTAAGCGTTAAAATAACAATTGGATAAGGATGTGAGTTCATGCGCGTTGAGTCAGCATATACATACTGGAGCCCTGTGAAATCGAAGAAAGCCGAACCAGCCCAAGAAGGGTTTGAACAGCTGTTCCAGAAGAACAAGAAGGAAGAAGAGGGCAAGGGAAAGATGGTAACCGTTAGAGAAGGCGGTTATTTGCGTCAGTATATGGTTCGGCCGGATGGGAGCAAAATGCTATTAAGCGAGACGAAGCAGTTCGAGAGTGAAACCGCCGCCAGTTCAACAGATCTATCGATGTCGTTGCCTCGAGCAGGCGGAATGAGCCTCAATACCAAGGAAGCTCTCGATCTGTTATGCCTTCAGGCTGGGGCAGTCGGTACCCGGTCCATCTTCAAGGTATTCGATATAACATAAAAGGAAAATGGCAAAAAATCATACTGGTAACAAATCGATACTTGCTGTATAATTCTCAGTAAGTCTTGGTTGAATGTGAGATTTTTCATTGTATTTAAGCCTAATTTCATTTATTTTGAAAATAGATGTATTTACATGAAAGGATTCATGTTATAATTTCAATGCGTCAACTAAGCTTATAGGAATTATCGGTTAATTGAATGATTGTATGATAAAAATAAAACATGAATATGGATCTTCGGGGTAAGGTGAAATTCCTAACCGGCGGTGATGGTTCGTTCCGCGTGAACGAAACTTTAGCCCGCGACTCGCTGCGTTCTGGCACGAACATGAATGCAGCGACTGACTTGGTGCAATTCCAAGGCCGACGGTAAAGTCCGGATGGGAGAAGATCAAAGATGAGTTTGCCGTAGATGGGAAATTTTCCATTCGGGCGCAGGCTTATTTGATCAGCCCCCGTATACGTCGACACATGTCGATGGCGGGGGCTTTCTGCTAGTAAGACCTCCGTATTCAAGACAGGAGAGGGCAAGATGAGTAATATTAATACCGGGGTCAAAATGAAACCCTATGATTCCGACGCACAGGCAAGTCGACGTTTTAAGGGAGGGTTCTGGCTTGTCGTTTTGGGAGCCGCTCTGTGGGGCGTAGACCCGTTATTCCGGGTCATTCTGCTCAAGAATCTGACTTCGGCTCAGATCGTTTTGCTTGAACACATCATTATATCCTTGATTGCAATCCCTGTATTGTGGAAGAACCGCGAGGAACTAAAAGGCCTTGGCTGGAATCATGTCGGCGCGCTGCTGTTTATATCCTGGGGCGGCTCGGCATTGGCTACCGTATTGTTTACGATGGGGCTGTCGAGCGGCAATCTGAATGCCGTCCTGCTGCTTCAGAAGCTTCAGCCGCTGTTTGCCATCATTTTGGCCAGCTTACTTCTGAAAGAGAAGCTTCCGCGCCATTTCGGGATACTGCTCATTATCGCTTTGGCGGGCACGTATTTACTGACCTTTGGCCTAACCCTTCCGATTGGCCATTGGAACGAGTTTATTCAAGTTGGCAGCCTCTTGTCCTTAGGTGCGGCAGCCCTGTGGGGCGGTTCAACGGTCATGGGGCGCCTGATGGTAGGCAAACTGAAATACGAGACGGTAACCTCGCTGCGTTTCGTGCTGGCACTGCCGCTCCTGACCGTCATTACATGGAGTGAGGGGGCAGCATGGAATATGCCGGCCTGGAATACCGGGGCATTTGCCTTGGTATCGCTGAATCTGATCGGTCAGGCATTGCTGCCGGGTCTCCTGAGTTTGCTGGTTTATTATAAAGGGTTAACCACGACCAAAGCCTCCGTGGCAACACTTGCGGAATTGAGTTTTCCTATGGTGGGCGTGCTCATCAACTGGATTGTATTCCAGCAGATCGTGACAGGTCCTCAGCTTCTGGGATTCCTGCTCATCTGGCTCGTGCTGTTTATCATATCCAGACAGCAATCCGAAGCTTCTCCACAATTACAATAATTTCATAAAAGTTTTTCAAAAAAGCCGGTCCGAAATGGATCGGCTTTTTTGTCGTTACAAAGTTGTCCAATGGACCTGTCGCCCTTGCAAAGGGATCATTTTTTCGAAAGATGTGTAGGGTTTTTGGAATTATAGGTGTCTTATATAGTAGCACCGGATCTATGGCTTGGTTCAACAAAACAGATGGTTATAAAAGGGGGGAGGGTCCATGGAGGATCGGACATTGCTGGATGGGCTTGCGAGGAAAGATCCGTTATGTTTTGAAACTTTGGTTGACCGCTATTCACGCTACATAGCCGCGGTGGTCGCTAAGGTGGCTGGTGGACGGTTTAATTCCTACGATGTGGAGGAAATCACCGGTGACGTGCTGGTCAAGCTGTGGACAGACGGGACAAAAATCATGCTGCGCGGAGATAGTCTCAAGCCTTATCTGGCCATCGCCGCGCGTAATCATACCTTGAATGCCTTGCGAAAGAGGCAGCGGGTCATTGAATCCGAATTGGAAGATGACGCCGTTTCTTGTCCCTCTGCGGAGGCACTGGCTATTCTACGGCAGGAGAAGGAAACGATAAGCGGCATGGTACAGGGGATGGGCGAACCGGATCGAGAAATATTTATCCGCAGGTACTTCTATTTAGAGAAAGTCCGCGATATTGCAAGTCGGCTGAATATGCAGGAGAAAGCCGTCACCGCCCGGATCCGCCGGGCAAGGGACAAACTGCGCATTCATTATGAAACCGAGAATCCGTAGGATTTCTATAAGGATCGTGTCTATAGGAGTGAAGCTTCAAATCGATAGCGAAAGGGGATGGAGGCAAGTGAAGCGGCGAATTGTAGATATTATGGCCAGTATCGACAATCAGGAGCTGGACAATCTCCTCCTTACGGAGGAAGAGGAACGCGAGTTGACGCAGCAGATCAGTATGGAACGAATCAAGAACCGAGCGATGAACCGTATTCAAGAGGAGGAAACGATGGTGTTTAAAAACAGGAAAGTAAAAAAATATAAAGCGAGTATCGTTATCGCTGCGGCGATGATTATGATACTTAGCACGACCGCTTTTGCGAGCCAATACATGGATAGTTTGAAGCAGTTCTTCGGTCAATCCGCGTCCATTGCGGAAGATGAGCGATCACCCATACAAGGAAGTGATACCGTGTCCGGGGTGACCATGAATGTTGAAGAAGGCATATATGTCGGTAACAGCGGCTATTTGGTGGTCAGCTTTACGAAAGAGGATGGTACGCCATTCCCTACGGGTGTTTTGATACCCGGACTTGAACTGAAAACGGAACATAGTGTGAATTATATGGTGGGGCAGCAGCTTCTTGACGATAACAAAAAGCTTGTCGGCGTATTTGAGATGGATGCGGTGAGTGACCTCGACGGGTTAAAGGCACGGATTACAGCCGATCGAATCACGGCAGCGGACGACACCCATACCGTCGAAGGGCCATGGGATGTTAAATTCACCATTTCTCCCGGCAAGCAAAGAGAGCAGAGCCTGAATCTGGCGATTGATGAGGGTGAGGAAGCACTGTCTCTCAGCACCATTAGCGTATCTTCCATCGGTGTGGCCATCGAAGGCAAGCGTACGGACGGTGAGCTGGATAAACTGCCGGAATACACGCCGGAGGTTAAGGTCACCGCCGCGGACGGATCAGAACTGATCCTTCATGCTAGCTCGACAAGTACGACAATGAGAGGGTTTCAATGGCTGTATAATCTGGACAGCAAGAATAACCTTGTTTTTCTGGGGGATATGGATATCAAGAGTATCAGCATTGACGGCAACGTGACGGAGCTGAAGTAAATCTTGAGCTGGCAGGGGGGAAACCTCGAGGGGCAGAAGCGAAGACTTCTGCCCTTTATGCATGATGAATACCTAGGCAGGGATGGAATCCGAAAGCCGTGACGCAACAGGCCATTGCCTGAATGCGCTCACGGCTTTTTTTAGGCATGGGATCGAATTTTATACATGAGAAAAAAATGTATTGAAATTGTAGCAAACGTTCATTAAAATGAAACTAACTACCATACTAGTTATACTAGTATGGTGAAAATGACTCTCTACACAGGTGGGAGAAGCAGCTGGTTCACTTTGTCAGTCAAACGTTCAAGATACGGGAGTCTATTTATTGAACATAATTGTAAGCGTTTAACATTGGAGGGGGGATCAATAGAGGCCGGATATTACCCATTATTGTGCCGTAACAGTAGCAGCCTGTTAATAGCCGCAATAAATGAAAGCGATTTCACCGCAAGTGTTGAATGGAGATGGATAATGAAATACGGCCGTATTCCATGAATGAAGAGGTCTGAGAAGAGGCCATACGGAATGGAGTGAATAACGTCGATGGAGCCAAAAGTTGTAAATCATTCTTTGCCAGCAGTGAAAACAGCAAAGAAAACACCCAAACTTAAAACCGTCGCTGCCCTGGTCCGGAAGGATTGGCAGCTGTATTCCCTGTTGATTTTGCCGGTTATGTACCTGCTCATTTTTAAATACGGACCGATGATTGGCAACGTGATCGCTTTCAGGCGATTTATGCCCGGAGGCAGCATCTACGGGGAGAAATGGGTAGGACTCCACTATTTCAACATGTTTGTCCATGACCCTGCGTTCTGGAACGTGTTCAAGAACACCCTGCTTCTTGGTGCGTTGTCCCTGCTCTTTACGTTCCCGGTTCCCATCATCTTTGCACTGCTGCTGAATGAGGTGAAGAGCAAGCGATTCAAGAAATTCGTCCAGACGGCTTCTTATCTCCCGCACTTTTTGTCCATCGTCATCGTTGCCGGGATGATCCTGCAATTGACGTCGGTTAATGGCTCTGTTAACTCGCTTGTTGAGTTCTTTAATGGAGAACGAATCAATTTCATGCAGCGCGCCGAGTGGTTCCGGACGATCTATATCTCTTCGGAAATATGGCAGGGCATGGGCTGGGGCGCGATTCTGTATCTGGCCGCATTAACGACGATTGATGAATCCCTGTACGAGGCGGCGAGGATCGACGGGGCTAACCGCTGGAAGCAAACGCTGTTTGTCACGATTCCGGGTATCCTCCCGACAATTGTGACGCTGCTGATCCTGAATATGGGAGCGTTCCTCGCGGTAGGGTTCGAGAAAATATTGCTGCTGTACAATCCGGTCATCTATGAGACGGCTGACGTCATCTCGACTTACTTGTACCGGGTCGGTCTCGTATCAAACAACTTCAGTTATGCTACAGCCATCGGATTGTTCGAGTCCGTGATCGGACTTATATTGGTCTTCTCCGTGAATGCGATCTCGCGAAGACTGACGGATCGAAGCTTATGGTAAGGAGGGAGCACTTATATGAAGGAATCAAGATCCTATAAGGCATTCAAAGTGTGCAATGCCATTATTCTGCTGTTCGTTGTCTTCATCACGCTGTACCCCTTCCTGAACGTGGTTGCTCAATCCTTCAGCAGCGAGTCGTACATCAACTCAGGGAAGGTGAACTTAATTCCCAGGGGCTTCAATATCGATACCTACAAAACCGTGACCAAAGACGCCATGTTCTGGACGAATTACAAAAACACCGTCGTTTACAGCGTGGTTGGCACTGCGATATCCATGTTCTTAACAACGATCTTTGCTTACGCCTTATCCAAGAAAAGGCTGGTAGGCCGCAAGTTTCTGACGATGTTTGCCGTGTTCACGATGTTCTTCAACGGAGGGCTGATCCCGAACTATGTGCTCATTAACAGCCTCGGCTTCAGCAACTCGATCTGGGCCATTGTAATCCCGGGAGCCATCAGCATCTACAACATGCTCATCATGAAATCCTTTTTTGAAAATATGCCGGAAGAGCTGGAGGAAGCCGCGGCCATTGACGGCCTGAACACCTATGGCATGCTGTTCCAGATCGTGCTGCCCTTAAGCAAAGCGGTGATCGCGACCATGGTCCTCTTCTATGCAGTCGGGCACTGGAACTCCTGGTTTCCGGCCTTTCTGTACCTGGATCAGAAGGAACTCTTCCCGGTCACGATTTATTTGCGGAACATGATAGCGGGCGCGACAGGCGTGACTTCCGCAGGTGCCACTTCTGCCGATAACTTGACGCAGATATCTGCCAATATCAAATCGGTGACCATGGTGCTGACCATTTTGCCGATATTGACGATTTACCCGTTCGTGCAGCGATATTTCGTAACCGGCATCATGCTTGGGTCCGTAAAGCAATAGGATTATCCATCCGATTGGCATTATTGATATTTTGGGGGGAATAGGAAAATGAAAAAAAGTCCTCGTTCGTTTGCTGGCAAAGCTTTATTAATATCGTTGATTGTTGCGGTATTGGCGGCGTGTACCGATAAAACAGGCGGCAAAGAGGCCGAGAATCAAGATAAGGGCGCCATGGAAACTTACGCGGTAGGCGATACGTTCAAGGCGACGGAGCCCTTCGATTTGTCCATCCTTTACAGCGACCAGCCAGCTTATCCTTACAAGCAGGACTGGATGCTTTTTGCTAAACTAAAAGAAATGACAAACGTGACCTTGAAGCCGACGATCGTGCCGATGAGTGATTACAGTCAAAAGCGCAGTCTGCTGATCAGCTCCGGTGACGCTCCGTTGGTCATTCCGAAGACTTACCCCGGGGAGGAATCCGCGTTTGTGGCTTCCGGTGCAATTCTGCCGATTAGCGATTACATTGATCTGATGCCGAATTTCAAGGACAAGATCGAGAAATGGGATATGGAGAGCGAACTGGAGGGACTTCGCCAACAGGACAAGAAATATTATGTGCTTCCGGGCTTGCATGAGGCGGTGTGGCCGGACTATACGCTGATCGTTCGTACGGATATTTTCGAAAAGCATAACATCGCGATTCCGACCACCTGGGATGAGCTGTATACGGCCATGAAGCAGCTGAAGCAGGATTACCCGGACGTTACGCCGTTCTCCGACCGCTTCAAATTCAACAGTACGCTGAACATCGCGGCTACGGGCTTTGGCACCAAAGGCGGATGGGGTTACGGCAGCGGACTTACGTATGAGGAAGACACGGATGAATTTGTGTATACGGCAGTAACGGATGAATATAAGGATATGCTGGCCTACTTCCACAAGCTGGTGGATGAAGGATTGCTGGACAAAGAGAGCTTTACCCAGGATGACGATCAGGCTGTGCAAAAGTTTGTGACCGGCAAATCCTTCATCATTAACGGCAACTCCCAGACCGTGGTCCAGCACCGTAATGATATGGACAAAACGCTGGGCGAAGGCAAGTATGCAATCAGCAAAATCACGGTTCCCGGCGGCCCGGCAGGCCAGCTGATGTCCGGGAGCCGACTCGAGAACGGAGTGATGATCTCTTCCAAGGTGAAAGAGAGTGAGCACTTTAAAGCCATCCTGCAGTTTATCGACTGGCTCTATTACAGCGATGAGGGACAGGAATTTACGAAGTGGGGCGTAGAAGGCGTGACGTATACCAAGGAAGGCGGCGTACGCAAGCTGATGGACGACATTAACTACAACGGACTGAATCCGAAGGGAACGAAGGATCTGCGGATCGAGCATGGCTTCTCGGGCGGGGTGTTTGCATACGGCGGTACAACCGAGCTGCTTCAATCCATGTTCAGCGAGGAAGAGCAGCAGTTCCAGAAGAGCATGAGCGAAACGAAAACCGTCGTGAAGCCGGAGCCGCCGATTCCGTACTCGGTCGAAGAACGCGAGCGAGTGACGCTTTTGAGCACGCCGCTGAAGGACTACACGGATCAGAACACACTGAAGTTCATTCTGGGCGACCGCGATCTCGCCGAGTACGACAAGTTCGTGAAGGAGCTGGATAGCCAGGGCGTGGGACAATACCTGGAGATTGCGAATAAGACTTATAAAAATTATAAAGAGCAACAATAATTAACGGATCAACAGGCTGTCGTTTCTTTTTGGAAAGGCAGCCTGTTTGGAGGTGCGGACGGTTCGCGATGATCCTGCCATGTTCACGACAAGGAGGTTGTTCTAAATTGAATGTGACCGTTCAAGACGTAATCGACCGGTTAACAGAACCGGCGGGACAGGGACACTTTGAATCCACGGTGGACAGGGTTGTAGCTGGAAGCGCGGATGCCATCGTTCATGGCATTGCCGTCACGTTCGCCGCCTCGCATTCGGTTTTACAGAGAGCCATACATGCGGGAGCAAACCTTGTGATTACCCATGAGGGGGTCTTTTACAGCCACCATGAGGATGGAGTGGAAGGGATGCAGGCAAGTGCTGTCCACCAGGATAAAATAGACCTGATCCAATCCGGCAATCTAACGATTTACCGGTTTCATGATGCGCCTCACAGGTACGTTCCCGACATGATTACGCAGGGATTGGTTCAGGCGCTGGACTGGGAACCATATATCGATAAGTACCTTCCGACAGCGGCCGTAGTTACACTGCCCGGAGAAATGACAGTTCAGGATATTGCCGAAGATATAAAAAGAAAGCTGAATCTTCCGTATCTTCGTTATATCGGGAACCAAAGAGGAACATGCTCCAGAATCGGCATAACCGTTGGCTACCGGGGCGGCGGAACGCACGCCATTCCCCTTTGTGTGAATGAGCGGCTGGATCTTCTTATCGCCGGCGAAGGCCCGGAATGGGAGACGCCCGAATACATCGGCGATGCAGCGGCCCAAGGCCGGAACCCGTCCATGCTCCTGCTTGGCCATGCCGCCAGCGAGGAGCCCGGTATGGTCTGCGTGGCCGAGCGGCTGCGAGAGTTTTTTCCGAAGATTCCCGTACATGATATACCGTCCGTGCCCTTGATTCAGGTAATATAGAGGGAGGATAACGTAAGCAAAGAGAACATAGAGCATAGGAGAAAGAGGTAACGTATATATGTCAACAGAGCAAAAGATTAAAGGCTCTACCAGGGAATATTCATATCAGCTACTGAAGGACCGGATATTCCATCTGGAGCTGGAGCCGGGTACGAAAATCTCGGAAAAAGAAATTGCGGATGAATTGAACGTCAGCCGAACGCCGGTCCGGGAAGCGTTCATGAAACTTGCCGAGGAGGAAATGCTCGACATCATTCCGCAAAGCGGGACAATCGTATCCCGTATTAATCTCAGGCATGTTGAGGAAGGCCGGTTTATCCGGGAGAAGATCGAGAAGGAAATCGTGGCGCTCGCCTGTGAGTTTTTCCCCGAAGAGTTCCGTTTCCGTCTGGAAACCAATATTGCGCTTCAGGACGTATGCGCGGGCAACCATAATTTCTATAAGCTGTTTGAGCTGGACGAGGAGTTCCATCAAATTCTGTTTGAGGGTACGGGCAAAGAACGGACCTGGAAGATGCTGCAGCAATTGAATATTCATTTCAACCGTCTGCGGCTGCTTCGCCTGTCCAAGGACTCCAACTGGGAGCATATCATCTCACAGCATAAAGAAATATATCAGCTGATCGTCAATAAACAAGCGGTGCAGGCCATGAACGTGATGGAGCGTCATCTGCGCCTTGTCGTTGTGGAGCAGGATATTTTACGCGAGAAGTACCCGCATTATTTTATTTAACAAGCGATATCATTCATTAAAAAACAATGACCCGCAGGAGTGTCACTTGGGAGCAAGTGAGCTGCCTTGCGGGCCATTTTTCATTAAATCGATCTGCGGATGACACGGTCAAGCATTTGGGCCACGTGGGATGGACCTTGATCCAGATCCTGTTGATCCAGGGTTACCCAGGAATGTTGTTCATCCATATCGAGTGATCGCTGGAGCCAGCCAGAAACGCCTCTGCCTCTGCGGTCGACTTCGACCAGAACGGAAATGCCGTCCTGCTCCGGATAGAGGATCAATTCAAGCTCTGTGATATGGCCGGCATAGGAGGAGCCAGGATAAAATTCAATTTCTTGCACAAATGGAACACCCCGGCCTAATCTAGGATGATATTCGCATGTTGCTATTTTGAAGCTGAAGCCAAGGGCTTCCACGGCGTCAAACACAACGGATGCGTCCGCGTTTGGTTCAACGTCGATGAAATCACGATCCTTCGGATCGATGGCATTATCGATATCGAGTCCGGTATGGATCCATACCGGCTGCCGTGAAATGGTGAGCGGTGTTTCTAACGGCAGGGGAAAAGAGAATGGTATTTCCTGTTGATCGCCAGGCTTCAACGTGAGGCGGCTGGAGACATTGATTTTGGCAAGGGTATAGGATTCTATGTATTTCTTGTCGTCGCTTTCCTTGGTATATTCCGTCATCACTTTCAAGTAAATGCGGTCGACTGTCTGCTCTACGTTCCCTCCCTTAATGTGAATAATGCCGCGTACCTCTTCACCCGGATAATAAGAGGATTTCTCGAGATGCGTATCGATCTGGGCTGCTCCAATTCCTACACTGGCTAGCATTTTGTTGAAAAACGACATAAAAGATACCTCCATATGAGAATGTATGATAATGGAATTATACGTCGGGGGATCACCTCTGGTTTCCGAATTGCAAAAATATTTTTTTGCGGTTTTACGCGGTGAAGATGTTGACGCCAAGGAAGCAGAAGAACACCGATGAAATCGGGAAAAAGAACACGGCCCGTTAGCATTCGCAGGTTCGGCATGGTATATTGGACACGATACCATTAAGGATGGAGAAATCAAGGCATGAGTGAACAACGACGTTCTGGACAAGGAACCAAAATCAACAAATCAACGGCATACGGGAATAAGCCGAGTGAGCGGACTGCAGCGAACCAAGCTGGGGCCAAGCCGGCTTTTAAGCGTGAACATAGAAAGAACAAGGATTCGTTATTGTCTTCATCGTATTCGAAGGCGAAACCATCCGATAAACATAAGCAAGAAGTACGCGGGCCAAGGCCTTCATCTGGACGTGAGCACGCAGATGAGCTGCAAGCCGGTGACATTATAGTCGTTACGATCAAACGGCTTGGGATCAACGGCGAAGGAGTCGGCTATTACCGCCGCAAGGCAGTGTTTATTGACGGAGCGATCACGAACGAAGTCGTCAAAGCCGAGGTAAAAGAGGTCCAGCCTAAATTTATTAAGGCACAGCTGGTAGAAGTAGAGAAGCGTTCGCCTCACCGTATTGAGCCTCCTTGCCCGGTGTTTGGTATTTGCGGCGGATGCCAAATTCAGCATATCTCTTATGAGGGACAGTTGCATGCCAAGACGGATATCGTGCGTGAAGCATTCAGCCGATACGCAGGACGTGACGACGTGAAGTTTAAGCCGATTCTTGGCATGGAGCACCCATGGGATTACCGGAATAAAGCACAGCTGCAGCTGAAACGGAAGGGCCATGAAGTGATCGCAGGGCTCTATGAAGCGGACAGCCATACGATTGTGGACATTAGCGGCTGCCCGATTCAGCACCCGAAGGTGAATGAAGCGGTGGAGAAGGTCAAATCCGTCCTCGAAGAATTGCGGATTCCGCTGCACAAAGAGAATGGAAACAAGGACGGCGTACGGACGATTGTGGTTCGCCACGGCTTCCAATCTGGGGAGATTCAGGTGACACTGGTCACGGCCGGAAGCAAGCTGCCAAGGCAGGACGATCTCGTTCGTCTGCTGCGCCTTACCATTCCGGAGGTGAGCGGGATTTCACTCAATATCAATCCGAAGAAAACCTCGCTCATCTTCGGAGAACGGACGATTTCGCTGTGGGGAGCCGAGAGCATGCAGGAATCGCTGAGCGACCTGCAATTCTCGCTGTCGCCCAGAGCGTTCTTCCAGCTGAATCCGCAGCAGACGGTCAAGCTGTATGAGTCGGTCCGGGGGGCAGCCGGATTGACGGGGAAGGAAACCGTCATCGACGCCTACTGCGGAACCGGCACGATCGGGCTGTGGCTTGCGCCTTATGCCCAGGAGGTGCGCGGGATCGAGGCGATCCCTGAAGCCGTCGAAGATGCCAAGGCCAATGCGCAGCGAAATGGACGTGCTAACGCGAGCTTTCACGTCGGCCAGGCAGAGGAACTGCTGCCGCGCTGGGTCAAGGAGGGCATGAAGCCGGACGTCATCATTGCCGACCCACCGCGCACCGGCCTAGACCCGCGCTTCCTGGAGACGGTGCTCCGCACCAAGCCAAAGCGGTTTGTGTATGTTTCTTGCAATCCTTCAACCCTGGCGAAAGATTGCAAGGTTCTGCTGGATGGCGGCTATGAAATCGAATGGGCGCAGCCGGTCGACATGTTCCCGCAAACAAGCCATGTGGAAGCGGTAACGTTGTTGGTGAGGAAAGAATAGATGAGATGTGATAGTGTTGCTTAAAGTTATACGGCGTGGTGGGTATCGCAATAATTGTATGAGGGGGAATCTAACTTGGCAAAGGAATTGTCAACAGAACAACGTGAAGAACTACTCACAACATTGAAAGCTCGTTTTGAGAAAAACATGTACCGCCATATAGGCCTGGAATGGGATGACGTACAAGCAAAGCTCGTAGCAAATCCTGAAAAACTGTGGTCACTCCATGAAATGGAGATAACTGGCGGAGAGCCGGATGTTGTAGGTCATGACAACAAGACGGGCGAATACATTTTTTATGATTGTTCAGCTGAGAGTCCAAAAGGCCGCCGAAGTATTTGTTACGACCGTGAAGCGCTGGAATCAAGAAAAGAACACAAACCGAAGAATAGTGCTGTTGAAATGGCAACCGCCATGGGCATAGAGTTGCTATCGGAAGAACAATACCGGGAATTGCAAAAACTTGGAAATTTCGATTTGAAAACATCGAGCTGGGTGGTAACACCTGCCAGTATTAGAAAACTCGGCGGAGCCATTTTTTGTGATCGCCGCTACGACACTGTCTTTGTGTACCACAATGGAGCGGAATCATACTATGCTGCCAGGGGATTCCGTGGCTCGCTAAGAGTCTGAATTTTGAAGGGGTTTTCGCTAAACGTACGGCAGGACAAAAAGATGAGATGTTTTGATGGAACTACACAGAGGGGCGGAAAGCTCCTCTTTTACGTATAATCATAACCACTCGGAATTCCTTCCTGTAATGGACCCCCCATACCACCGCGGTCGACAACCCCCCTTTTCTATGATATGGTAGCAAGTAATTAGGCATTTCGTTCCCATGGGACGAGGTGCCTTCTCGCATATATAAAAGCGTTTTACATTAAATGTCTATCTGGAGGTGATGCAATGGTGCTCCTACTTTCCCCGCTACGGGGGGAGAAATCCGTAGTTCATTATGGATGATTGATGGTGAGTACACCCAAAATAACGATAATCTGAGGAGTGTTGTTGAGATGAGAGTAAATTTACGAGCAGAAACGCGCGCCGCGATGAACAAAACCGGACTTAAGCAGCTTCGTCTTTCGGGGCGAATTCCGGCAATTGTATTTGGCACAGGGGAAGAGAATATGATGATTCAACTGTCCGCCAAAGAATTTGGCAAATGGGCAAGGAACGGCAAAGGAGGAATCCTTGAGCTTCGTTTTGACGATCGGGAGCCGCTTCCGGTTTTGCTGGAGTCGGTTCAGCGTGATCCAATCACTCGTGAATACATCCATGTCGACTTTTTACGTATTAATATAAATGAAGTCGTGCGCACGAGAGTGAATCTCGATTACATCGGTACCGCCAAGGGAGCCAAACTTGGAGGAGTCGTCCAAATACAAAGCACGTTCATCGAGATAGAGTCCTTCCCGGACCGTATTCCTGCCACCATTCCTGTTGAAATCAGCGAACTGGAGATTGGGCATTCTTTACATGTCGGGGACCTTAAACTGCCTGACGGCGTCGTGCTCATCTCTTCGGCAAACGAACTGCTCGTGTCAGTGGTGACACCGAAAGTCCAGTTGGAAGAACCGGAGGCTATGTAACTTCTGCTGCCGGCGATTGCTTCCCGATATTCCATCGGGAAGTAATCGCCGTTTTTTTTGCTTAAAACCTTGAACAGAATCCGGAACTTTCCATCAAGAGAGACTAGGCTTGGCCGTCATTATTATTGTACACTCAAGTCATGTGGAGTGCGGCCTACCGCTTACCCGGCAGCTGCATACTAAGCCAATGAAGGAAGTGTCGAACCATGAATGTGGAATCCGTAATGTCGGAGCTTGAAGCACTCGGCAAGGAACGGCTCAAGAAAATGTACCTGTCCAATGGGGCGCGTGAACCGCTCTTTGGCGTAGCAACAGGCGCCATGAAGCCGATTGCCAAGAAAATCAAAATCAATCAGCCTTTGGCTGAGCAGCTTTACGCCACCGGAAACTATGACGCCATGTACTTTGCCGGCATCATTGCAGACCCTAAAGGGATGACGGCAGCGGATTATGATCGTTGGATGGATGCGGCCTATTTTTATATGCTGTCTGATTATGTGGTTGCCGTAACGTTGGCAGAGGCGGATATCGCGCAAGACGTTGCTGATCAATGGATCGCAAGCGGCGAAGAGCTTAGAATGTCGGCGGGGTGGAGCTGTTACTGCTGGCTGCTCGGAAGCAGACCCGATCGTGAGTTCCCGGAAAGCAAAATCTCGGCCATGCTCGAACTGGTGGAAAAGACCATCCATGAGTCTCCGGACCGAACGAAATCCGCGATGAATAATTTCATGTACACTGTAGCCGTATCTTATTTGCCGCTCCATGATAAGGCGGTTGAGACCGTAAAGGCCGTAGGACCGGTAGAGATGAAGCGGGGCGATAAGAGCAAGATCCTGAACGCTTCCGAAAATATTAGAAAAGAAGTCGAGAGAGGGAAGCTTGGTTTCAAACGTAAGTATGTGAGATGTTAAACCATTCGTTCGTTTTATTTGGCGAGGCAAGCGGGATTCTTACGGAACGTTTCGATTGGTGTGCGATACAGGCGATAAACGGCTGGAAATGAACGCTGATCTCGTTTATGAAAACCTATTAACCTGTGAAAGGGACGTTATTCCATGAAAGAGGATAAAATCGTTTACGGGTCGATCGACGAATATATTTCAAGCTTCCCTCCCGAAGTTCAAAGCATTCTCCAGACATTAAGACAAGTGATTAAGGAGATGGCCCCGGAAGCGAAGGAAAAAATCAGCTATCAGATGCCGACCTTCGAATATCACGGAAATTTGGTGCATTTTGCGGCATTTAAGAAGCATATCGGTTTTTACCCGGCCCCTAGCGGCATTGAGGCGTTCCAAGATGAGTTAAAGGAATATCATAAGTCCAAAGGTACCTTGCAATTTCCCATCGATAAGCCTTTGCCCTATGACCTGATACGCCGAATCGTTCAATATCGGGTCGAGCAAAACCTGCAAAAGGCAAACAGCAAATCAAAAGGGAAAAAGTCGGTGGAGAGCTGAGATGGAAGACCAGAGAAGGCGGTTTTACTGCCTTCTTTTAAAGTTCCTTTTTCAAATAGTAATGCGTATGCCGTCCGGCATTCTCGATCTTGCCATATACCTCATAACCCTGCTTGATGTAAAAATCCAAGGCTTGAAAGCTAAGTGTATCCAACTTTGCGAACTCGCATTGCTTCTCTATCGCTATTTTTTCCACCTCGTTCAACAGCTTGGCTCCGTACCCCGATTTACGGTATGGTTCATCCACGAATAAGTAGTGGATCTCGAGCCAGTTCCAGCATATTTCCCCCACAATCCCACCCAAAATCTGACCGTCCGCATTCCTCAACAATAAATTGATTTCCTGATACCGGCCTTTTAAGTCGTCTGGGAAGTGTTTGAGATTATACGCAATCAATTGATTTCTCACATAATTTTTATCCTCACTCTTTGACGCTATGACTTCATTCGTGAAATAGATTTCCATATCGGTTTGCTCCTTCTAGTATGCCGGTTGACTGATATTCATTAGAATTCGGAACCATTGAACCCTATCTTCCTCAACATACCATACCCAGCGCATGGACCGACGGTAAAAAATCTTTTTAAAAGAATGTACCCGTGAGGCAGGGGAATGCCTATGCTATACTGTGGTTGTTATTTTATCCGTTTCATCTAAGGGAGGATTGTCCTAACATGTGTTGCATCGCATTCATACGTATTCGTTAATGAAGGTACAGAACATCTAAATCCATCCATTTTCATGTAAAAATGCGAAGGATTATTTGTGCTGTGCCTTTTTCATTACTATACGAATGAATGAGGTGCTTTTTTGTGTCCAAAAATAATAAAAATCATCGGGAAAAGTTGAAGAAACCGTCTAACTTTTCCGCGCAGCATTTATTAATCAGCAAACGGCTGATTCATGATATGATCGATTTGGCCCAGATCCGATCCACCGATACCGTTCTCGATATCGGAGCAGGGACAGGGGCATTAACCTTTCCGCTGGCAGAGAAGGCGGCACATGTGCTTGCGATCGAGACCGATCCGGCGTTTGTGGATAAACTGTTCAGCAAGATAAAAGATGGAAGCAACATTCGCGTCAAGCAGTCTGATTTCCTGGAGGTTCCTCTTCCGAAAAGTCCGTTTGCCGTCGTGGCGAATATTCCGTATTCGATCACCACGCCGATCATGGCGAGGCTGCTGGATCATCCCGGCGTGCCGCTGCAGCGAGCCGTGCTGCTTGTGGAAAAGGGTGCGGCCAAACGTTTTACGGCAGTTCCTGTTCAAGATCCGCGCATCTTAAGCTGGAGGATGCATTACGACATTCGGCTCATGCGAACCATATCGCCTCAACATTTTGCGCCGCCTCCCAAAGTGGATTCCGCTATTCTAGCTATCAACCGGAGGAAGAAGCCGCTCATTGCCACGCAGCATCAGCCGAGGTTTACAGCGTTGGCAGCCTACGGATTGCGGGACTCGCGGCTGCCGTTATTCGTGGCCCTGGCGGGCGTGTTCACGCCTCCCCAGATTACGAAGCTGGTCCGATTGCTGGGGGTGAATCGAGAGCTCCCCATCAGTAGGCTGAACGAAGAGCAGTGGGGAACTGTATTCCATACGATGCTCCAGCATGTGCCGTCAAGTCGTTGGCCCAAACTTTCTACAAGCTCCAAAGGCAAATCCAAGAAAAGAAAATAACATTCGATGGAGATCTCCGTCGTTTCTAATACGATCACTTTTAAAATATTCGCAGAATTTGCTTGACCCTGACACTAGTGTCAGGGTTTACAATGAAATCGAATCGTTCATCTAGGAGGCGTAGAAGCATGAAAATCGGAGAACTTGCAGCCCGTACCGGAGTCAGCATCCGTTCGCTTCGATACTACGAACAGCAAGGACTGCTTATGCCGGTTCGCAACGAGAACGGATACCGGGAGTATTCGAGCCTCGCAGAAGAACAGGTGCGTACTATCCAGTTGTATTTGAATCTGGGGTTGTCCACCGAGCAGATCGCTGGTTTCCTGCATTGCGTCTTGAAAAATAAAGAGGCGTTTTGCGCGGAGGTGTTCCCGATTTTCCGTCAAAAAATTGCCGAGATCGAGGCGCAAATTCACCAGCTGAATCATATCAAGATGAATCTGGAGGAACGCATGCAATCGATTCTGGATGAACGAGAATCGGAAGAAGCGGAGGAATGCAAATGAGTTTATCACAAATAGATGCAGCCAGCTTTCAAAGCGCGATTAAACAGAATGGAGTCACTCTTGTTGAATTTGGAGCCAAATGGTGCCCGCCGTGCAAAGTGCTGCTTCCCATCCTGGATGAGCTGAGTCAGGAAGAAGCGGGTCGCCTGGATGTCTATCAGGTGGATTGTGACGAATCCCCGGAGCTTGCCGCCCAATTCGGCATTATGTCCATGCCGACGGTGATTGTGTTTCATAACGGAGAACCGGCAGACAAACTTATTGGACTTCGGCCTAAGAGTGTGTATCAAGCGGCGATAGGCCGTTATGTATCATAGAATTGAATAATCGATGAATGAGCGAAAACGCCTCTGATGTTTGATGACACAGAGGCGTTTTCTATTGATGTAGAGGGCATTATTCGCCGTGTATCGAATTCTTATATAGCAACCGTAGCAAGCTGCTGAAGCTGTTTGGGATCATCTGATGATAGGATTTTTTGTGAATAAATATATGCCTGGCAAGGCGCAGAAGCGAAAATTTTTTAAGGAGGTGCTTTAATTGACAACAGAGATCTTTTTCTCAACGAACTCCATCGGTCATGTAACGGATGAGCAGCTTCAAGCTATGCTGAACAGACACCATCTAGGGAACCTCATTTCAGCTGAGAAAACGTCTGAGGGAGTAGGAAATCAGACGTTGTTCATTAACTCGAGCCAAGGAAGCTATGTATTAAAGGGAAATCCCCTTTATACAGGGCAGTTGGTTGAAGAGAAATTTTATACGGACTATTTGCAAGAGTATACATCACTGCCTTTATCGGCCCCATATCTGTTGGATGAATCCATCGATATTTTCGGCTGGAGCTACGCGATCATGCCTCGTCTTCATGGCGTACATATGAATGATCCACAACTTAGAGCAAGGCTTGATGCAGCCGATCGAATAGATATTGCCTCTTCAGCAGCTAACATTTTAAATGAAATGCACGGCTGGAAAGTGGATCAGTATGGCGAGCTCGATCCGAAAACGCAAAGAATTCGCCCGTTTGAGGGATCTTATAAAGAGTGGCTCTACCATCGAATTCGGTTTTGGTTGGAGGATGCCAAACAATATTCCCAGATCACTCCAACCGATACGGAATGGGTAGAAGGGGTACTGCGTGACTCGGCGGATGAGTTCGATAAGCATGGCTCACCCACTTTTGTTATGGGGGATTTTAAGGCGGAAAATATGCTGGTAGCGTATGATACGGATTGTCAGGAGTGGCGAATCAGCGGCATTTTTGATTTTACAACCGGATATTTTGGGGATGGAGCAGCGGATTTGCCTAAGATGGTGATTATGTACTGGGATTTCGAGGAACAGGAAGTAGCGCGGCATTTTATACAGATGTACTTACAGGGCTCTGCAAATAGGGAAGGCATTGTTGATCGATTTAGGGTACATATGCTCCATCAGCGTATATTGGATTGGGGATGTGCCAAAGCGATGGGTGCAGTCACTTGGGATCCGCAGCTAACCTTTTCAGAATGGGCAAAAGATTATGTTTATGCCATGGACTACTTGAGATAGTGGGATTGCATCATGTACAGAGTAGAATAACTTGAACGATTTTGTCAGGTCTCGGATAAAGGACAGAGCAGTCTTTACAGACTTAAGCTCTGTTCTTTTTTTTAGATATCAGAAAGTATAAACTTCGAAGCATAGCCTACCTGATATCGCAAGAAAAACAACATCTAAACGCGGTCTGTCTTCTTTGAGAGTACGTCGATAGACGTTTTTCTTATTGCTTGTGGAATTCCGGATTGACCTTTACATGATGTGATGGTTTACAATGCGGTTAACCGAATGAGAAGGAGCTGCTGCGTGTGCATATTAGTGAATTGTCACGTAAAAGGCAACCGCGGAATTGGAAAAGAGATTGCAAGACAGCTTGCTGCCAATGGACTTCATGTGGTCATTACATCCCGGGACGAAGAGAAGGGGAGGCTGGCTGTTCAAGAATTGCTTGCAGATGGGCTCCTTGTGAAGCTGTACGTGGCGGATGTCCATGAAATCAACGATGTGGCACGGATGATGGAGCGAGCGGGGAGTATTTTCGTGAACGAGAGCGAATCGCTTGGTAATGTGGTGGGATTTTCACTATGCAGGGGATGACGTCTCTTGTTTGATTTACCGATATGACGCTGCTAATGATTAGCAGTATAAAAATACTCTGAAAAAGCCCCATTTCGAAGATGCTGATGTATAATAATCGGTATCAGGAGGTGCAGGGTATGAGTGATATCAACATTTTTGGCCATCAGGCTTTGTTTGAACATGTCTACAAAAGTGCTCCAATTGGCATTGCCCTGGTTACGATAGAAGGAAATTGGATCAGCGTAAATCCTGCGGCTTGCAAAATGTTTGGCTTCACGGAAGAAGAATTGATGTCACAGCCGGCAACCGATTATATTTATTCTGATTGCATTAACAATAAAGATAAATTGTATCAGTCTTTGGACGAGTCGTCCTCAACTATTGCGGTGGAAAAACAATTCGTACATAGAGACGGCCATGGCATCTGGGCATCGATGCATGTTTCTCTGGTTCGTGACGAAAAGGATCAAACCCCTTTATTTTTCATTTCGCAAATTGTTGATATTACCCAGAGCAAGATAGCCGAGCGAAAGCTTCAAGAGAGTATTGAACGCTACACTTCGCTGAAGAAGTATAACCATGATGCGATCATCTCCTTCAATCTGGAGGGGAGGATCATTAACGGGAACCAGATGGCAGAGCAGTTGACTGGTTATAAGATTCCGGAATTAATTGGAACCAAGATCTCGAATTTGATCGGTGAACGTAACCTTACCCGCGTACTTTCTGCTTCAGCTGATTATGTTGCTGTCGAGAAGGGCATTAACGTCATCCATCACAAAGACGGACATACGGTTGAAGTGCTCGCTACACTGGCACCCATTGTCATTCATAACAAGAATGTGGGTTTTTACATCATTGCCAAGGACATGACGGAGCAGAAGAGGCTCATCATCGAGAAGGAAGCAGCCGAGAAGACAAATAAAGCCAAGAGTGAGTTTCTGGCGATGATGAGCCATGAGATCCGTACGCCGATGAATGGTGTTATCGGGATGACGGACCTGATACTTGAGACGGAGCTTGATGAGGAGCAGCGGGACTATGTACAGATCATTAAGAAAAGCGGGACAACCCTTCTGAACATCATCAATGATATTTTAGACTTTTCAAAAATCGAATCGGGCAGAACAGAGCTGGTGGAGGAAACATTTAACCTAAGAACGGCTTTGTCCGAGACATTGAACCTGATTCTTCCGAAGGCGCTGGAGAAAAATATTGAGGTGACCACTTCTGTAGCTTCTGACGTGCCGAATCAAGTGTATGGGGATGTGACGAAGCTGAGGCAGGTCTTAATGAACCTGCTTAGTAATGCCATTAAATTTACACCTAATGGCGCCGTCTCCATCTCTGTGCAGTGTGTCGAGAACCAAGGGAACTCGGCCCTTATCCAATTCTCCGTTATGGATACGGGCATAGGTGTGTCGAGTGAGAAGGTTGCGCAGCTATTTGAACCCTTTTATCAAGTGGACCATTATATGACCCGCAAGGTGGAAGGGACGGGACTGGGGCTGGCGATCTGTAAAAAACTCGTTCAGTTGATGGGCGGAGATATCTGGTATGAGAAGAATCAGAACCAGCCGGGGTCTGTCTTTACGTTTACGATTGCTTTTTCGTTTGAGTCGAATGCTGGCAATAAACAGGAGAATGAGGCCGTTCACGAGAATCACTCCTTAGGAAACGATCTGAAAATTTTAATTGCCGAGGATAATGAGGTGAATCAGTTAGTCCTCAAGAAAATGATTGAGAAGCTGGGATACAATTCGACCACCGTCCAGAATGGACTCGAGGCGGTTGAAGCCCTCGAGCGTTACTCGTATGACATCGTGTTCATGGACATTCAGATGCCCTTCATGGATGGAACGGAAGCGGTCCGCGCCATAAAAGAATCGGCATCATCCGAAAAAGAGCCTTATATCGTGGCCGTCACGGCCCATGCGATCAAAGGCGATCGCGAGAAATATTTAGGGATGGGCATGGACGAGTATGTAAGCAAGCCTGTCAGCATGAATGTTATTTCGGCCATTATTGATAAGTTTCTGGCTGAGCGAAATATGTCTCAAGCCTAAACAGATGAAAGCTCAAGTGATGTCGCTTGAGCTTTTGTTCATTCCACTGCTGAATAATTAGGAATCAAATAGTATTATGCAGCTGCCCATCTGCCGTCGCAGGACGTAGGGGTGGTGAGTGCAATACGGCCTGCGGGAAGGTTCCCGACAGGCCGTTAATGATATATGTGTCCTAAGAGGCGTTACCGGTTACGCTGCTGCCGCTCTTTGTAAGATTGTAGGTGATGCCCTCACCGCTCCAAAAATGGAACTTGAGAATCACATCTCCGTCTCTGACCTCATTAAAAAAGGTAGGCTTTAAATTATCATATTTTCCCATTTGGAAGTACCCGGATAATTCGTCATAAAATCATGTAGAAATTAGTTATGAGCTGCAGGTGGTTACAGAAGAGGGCTTGATGGGTGGAAGGGGATAAAAAAAGCTGTTCCTCCTGTCATATTTGACAGGAGGAACAGCTCTTATGTTATAGAGTGTTATTCTACCTTCGACTAAGGCTTTTTAATTAAAACAAGCGTTTTGGATGCTTCGGATAAAGGTGTTACGGATTGAGCACTCGAAGCGATTTTCTTATCTTTGGACAGTACCGACAAGACATAAACGGCGTATTCCGTATTGTCTTGTATGTCTTTTCCGAAGGCATCTTTAGCAGGGATATCAATCAGAGTCGAGATATCTTTGCCATCGGGTTTTATTGTTGCGTTCTTATCCTCTTTCGCAGCGGCTGCCGTTGCAGCTTTAAGATCGAAGTTCTTGATGTTGTCTTTCTCTACAAACAACAGGCGGTATGCCATAATGCTGCGCTCATCGATCGCCTTCTTGAAATCGACTTGAAGCTTCCCGCTTGCATCCAGCTTGGCTGTAACGCCCGTTGTCCGGGTCGGGTTCGGGATTTCGAACTCCGAAGAAGAATTGGAGATGCTGTTGTTGGTAGAAACAGTGCCATCAGCTACAGCAAGGATGTAAACCCTATATTTTGTACCAGTTACGATAGCTGCACCGTTGACGTCCGCTAAACCTGCGGACAATTTGTGCTCGATTCTGTTAGGAGATGGCGATACCTTCGTATACAATTGTTCCTTGGTGACTTTGTTGGCGTCGTCCAGTCCGAAACTTTGGTTGCTCGGTACGACCATGATTCGATATTCTTTAACACTTCCTGAGGAAGGATTAAATTTGACAACAATGTCGCTGCTGTTGCCGTTGGTGCTTTCAATCCCGGCATACACGTCCGAAGGAACCGTTACAGCGCTACCCGTAAGCTTAATCGGTGCAGATGGTGCCGACAGGGCATTGCTTATTGAACCATTGTTGCTTACGGACAATACGAATACTTGATAATCCACCAAATTGCGTATTGGCTCATTGTTAACATCTCTTGTTCCAGCTCTCAGAACATCCTCAAAATTGGAGCCGATCGGTACTCTGTCGAAGTAAGATACATTGTTAGCTTGAGCTACATTAAAGTTACCAGCGTTAGCTTGCTTCACAACCATGATCCGATATTCCTTAATGTTGGTTTCATTTGCAGCCTTGGTAAACGATACTTTCAAGTCGCTTGCGTTATTATTATCGCTCACATCAGCTGCTGTAACGTTCGTAACCTTACCAACTTCCGTCACACCTTGAATCGTAACGGCATTAGAAACCGATGAAAGTGCTCTGCCGTAATTCGAGTAGCCTACCGACAAGACATACACCCGGTAGCTTGAACCTCTTTGAATAAGATCCCCATCAGAATCCTTGGTCGTGTTGGTCAAATCTCGAGTGATAGTTCTGCCGGTTTTGTTAACCGTGGTATAATTCCCGTTTTCATAAGCTTGGGACACAGTCAGGCTCTTGGAGGACTTCACAACGAGAATCCGATAATGGTCGATGAAGTTTTCACCATTTGCTGGATTGAAGGAGACTTTTAGATCGCTTCCGTTACCATTATTGCCGATAATGGACAAGGTTGGCGTTGAAACAGGGTTTACATTGCCCTGATTGTTGTTTCCAAGCGTAATCGATGAGTAATTGGATAATGCATTGTTGCCCGAATATCCTACGGACAGGACATATACACGATAGCTGACACTATTGCGAATCAGCTCTCCATCGATATCACGGCTGTTGGAATTCAGGGTTTGAGTAATGTAGTTGCTGCTGTTGTTCTTATTGATTTGAGTGTAATAATAGCTGTTGTTTAAGTTATTGGCTCTATTCAGATCAAAATAACTATCAGATGATTTTACAACGAATACCTGGTAATAGCTGATGTTAGAACGATCAGACGGCTGGGTGAATGACACCTGCAGATCGCGTCCGTCATTGTAGTTGTTCACGTCAGTGACGGACAGATTGGTAACTGCGCCCAGATTGGTGCTGGAACTCAAGATGATGGAGCTCGATGGAGCGGACAGCACGTTGTTATTGGGGTTATTGTAGTCCACGGCCATGACGAATACGCGATAGTACACACCATTGCGAATCGTTGCTCCGTCTACGTCTCTAGCACCCGACGCCAGCGTCAAGTTGTTGATGTTATTCCCGGTTTTGTTGACTTGGGTGTAATTGTAGCTGGACACAGCATTGGCTTTGCTCAAGTTGAAGCTGCTGTAATTGCTGTCCTTTACGACAAACACGCGATAAGAGTGAATGTTGGATTCGTTGGATACCTTGTTAAAGCTTACCCGAAGGTCGCGGCCATCACCATAATCGCTGATATCCGTCACTTGCGTAATGGATGGAACCGTTGCGGTTCCCGTGTTGAGCGTGATGGAAGACGAACCTGAAGACAGGTTGCTTGCAAGCACACTCTCGTTGCTGCTGACAGATAGGACAAACACAGTGTAAGCGACACCGCTGCGGATGAGCTCATTTGAAGTATCACGAGCAGAGGAACTCAGCGTCGTGGACAGCGTTGTATTCGTCGTACTGGTTTTGCTCACCGTCGTATAATTCTGACTTGGGACGGATTTGGCTGCCGCCAGATTAAAGTTGGCAACATCCTTCGTTTTTACCGCAAATACGCGATAGTTGGTTACATTGCTCTCGTTCTGGGCACGCGTGAAGCTGACCTGCAGATCACGGCCATCGCCGTAGTCGCTCACATCGCTTGCCTTCACGTTGGTTGCTCCGTTCACCGAATTGGTGTTGGTTAGCGTCAACGACGGCGAAGCCGAGGAAAGGGCATATGTCCCGCCTGTTTTGCTGACTGCCAATACGTAAGCTTTATAAGACTGGTTATCGCGGATAAGATCATTATCCACGTCCCTTGAACTCGACGTGAGGGTCAGAGTCTGATCCGAGCCGGACGGGTACACCGTTGTGTAAGCTGCGGAGGACACGCGCTGTGCCTCTGATTGGTTTAACGTCTTGGACTGCTTCACAATCATCACGCGGTAATGCGAAATTAATGATTCGGTCGACGATTTGGAGAAGCTGACCTGCAGATCGCGGCCGTCGCCGGCGTTGCCGATGTCCCGAAGGGTCACATAATTCACCGGTACGATACCAGTATTATTTCCGCCGCCGCCTGAATTGTTCGTTGTTTTGACGGTGACCGTTTTCGTTTTGGAATTCCAGCCGATTTTTTGGCCGAGGGCTTCACTTACGAAGCGCACTGGAACCATGGTATTTCCTTTTAAGTTTTTCGCCGGAACATCCAGCGCTACCGTCTTGTTATTGATGGTGGCCGTCTTGGAGTTAATTTTTAGAATGACGGTTGTGCCATTCTTGGTCGCTGTGACGGTTTTCGTTTTTTGATTCCACTTGACCGATGCATCCAAGGCTTCGAAGATGGATCTCATCGGAAGCATGACGCGTCCTTGGATCATGATAGGTGCTTGAGGCGTATACAGCTTGACACCGTCAATCAAGACGCTGATGTTCACTGCCGCCTGTGCCTGCGATTGGAATGTCATGGGAATTAACAGTATAGCTGCTAGCAAGGCAGTCCATATTCTTTTCACACACTCAACCTCCTGAAATTTAGCTTTGTTATTATTTTCCTCTACAATATGACGCATTGGCCTTGAATAAAGTTTCAACTATAACATCGGCAATACAAAAATATTTTTTAGTACCTGACCATAAAGAAGGGAAGAGACAGCAGAGGTTTGCTGTTTTTCTTCCCTTTATTGAAAGCAGTGTCCTGCAGGAATGGATAAGATGCCGGGATCGTTCGTTTTGATATTTCGGATGCAGGATGGGCATATGGGGTTGATGGGAATTGGAATCAAAGTCCGAAGGGGGGCACCCAGCCACCGGGGATGGATAAAAATCATCGAGTACTTCCAGTCGGCGGGATTCTCGGGATGGCAGGCGTGAGGGAGCAGCGGCGGATAGGTTCAATATAAGGAAGGTGTTATGTTTGTTCAAAGATCGTGTTGTTTTTTATATAACTTTACAGAAATATAACTGTGTAGTAATATAATGAACATGTTGAACGATAACCTTTTTGAAGTATTGGCAGAACCGAACCGCAGGACGATATTGGACCACCTGCGCGTAAAAGAGTACACGGTGGGCGAGATGGTAGATCTCGTGCAGCTCAGTCAACCCGGCGTATCAAAGCATTTGCGCATCTTGAGGGAGGCTGGTCTAGTCTCTCTGCGGAAAGAGGCTCAAAGGCATGTGTACAGCCTGAATGCCAAGCCTCTGGAGGAAATCCATGACTGGCTGGAGCCTTATCGTCAATTCTGGACGAACAAGCTGGATGATCTGGAGAGACTGCTGGATGAGGATGAAGCTCCTTGAACATCGGAATGTAATTTGATTGAAAGAACCCATGTTGAATAATACATTCTTGAGGAGGATGAAAAATGCTGGCAGTTGTACAGCAAGACGAGTTCGGAACGACCGTCCGATTTGAACGCCGCCTGAAGCATTCAGTGGAGAAGGTGTGGTCCTATCTGACGGATAATGACAAGCTGACTCAATGGTTCTCGGAGCTTAAAGTGGAAGATTTGCGCCAAGGCGGCAGAATTACATTTGATATGCAGGACGGAACGTTCGAAGAATTTGAAATTACGGACTATCGGGAGTTATCGGTATGGAGTATACGTGGGGAGAGGACCGGGTGCGTTTTGAGCTGCATCCCGAGGCCGAAGGCTGTCGTCTGGTATTGATCGAGATGATAACGAAAATTACGGATCATACACCGAAGGATATTGCCGGTTGGGACGTATGTCTGGACGTCATTGGGGCTCTCCTGGATGGCAGGACGCTGGAATCGCGCAAAGAGGCCTGGTCCGAAAAATATGAGCAATACGTTCAAGTATTTGAACAATTGCCCCGCGTATAATAAATCTGCTCCTTCCTAGCATGTAAACATGCCGGGTCGGAGCTTTTTTATTGGAAGATGGATGAATTGCATTTATAATCGGGTAAGGGATATATTCCCATATGGAAATCGCCGGGGTGGAGGGGTTAAAATGCCGGATTACACGGTACACATCATGCAGCTTAGAGAAGATAACTATCATAACGGGCTTAAGCTGGGTCGCAGCCTGCGAAATCAACCGATATTAAAAGCTTTTGAAGCAGCCACCAAACCGGAGATCGATACGGAACAGTTGAAGAGCATCTATAACGAGTTTGCCCCACAGCTGCTATCGGAGCTTGAAGGACTGGCGGAAGGCTTGGAAATGCCGTTTCCCAAAGCCGCCGCTCTCCTAGGGGGATACGATGTTCCAAAAATCGCGGCCATGGGCTGTTCGGCGATGATTACCCCTTCGTATTACGTAAGAAATTACGATTTTACGCCTGCGTTTTACGATGGTTATTTTACCGCGGCTCAACCCGAACAAGGCTTGGCGACCGTAGGTTATAATTTGCAGGCCATAGGTCGGCATGACGGGGTGAATGAACAAGGACTTGCCGCCGGGCTGCACTTTGTGAGCTTTGACGGATACCGGACGGGCCTGTCGCCATGGGTCGGCGTTCGGATGATATTGGAATCATGCGCTACCGTAGAAGAAGCGTCTTATATGCTGCGCCATATTCCCCATGCGGCTTGCTATAACTTTTCAATAGGAGATGCACGAGGGAACATGGCCGTTGTCGAAGCAAGTCCGGATCAAGTCATTACCCGTGCGGGCGGGGAGGCGGCAATCGCCTGCGTTAACCATTACGAAGCGTTGACGGGTAAGAACAGGCCTTCCATCGAGCATTCCCTTGGGCGTAAACGTTACATCGATGGCCTGAATGCCACACAGTTGACCCAAACCGAAGCATTCGGTTTGTTTAAGGAGCGAGAGTCCCCGTTGTTTTTTACGGATTACGACGATTTGTTCGGAACGCTGCATACCTTTTCGTACGCCTTCGAAGAAGGAAGAGTCATGACTTCGCTTGCTCAGGGCAGTGCGCTTGATTTTTCGTTCAGGGAATGGGTCGAGGGCAAGGATATCCCGGCAGCAAAGTTGACCGGACATACCGATTGACTTTTAAATCCATCAGAAAAGCGCTTCTTCGCAGGTGAAGAAGCGCTTTTTTTGTGCTGCTCGGGCTATTTCGATTTTGGAACATTCTGTGACATTGCCATCGCGGGGGCTGCTGCGTTTTCTTTGGCCGATTTGTTTATGCTACACTGGATTAAAGAACCATTTCATTGAATGAACGCTATAACAAGGAATCTAACAACGGAAAATGCACTGATACGAGGCATAGCACAATGATTGCGGCAGATGTCGAAGGACGTATCAATACACGGTGAACAGCCCTACGGCTAGATCTCCGGTTAAGCCTCCATTTGGGTTACATAAGTTTACATAACGATTCAAGCCGAAATTGCAACCATGAGTTGGGAGTGGAGTAACATGGCTTTTGTGAGCATGAAGGATGAATATAAGCGCTACCGGATGGGAGAGACCACCATTGTAGCCAATGATGGAATCAACCTGGAGATCGAAAAAGGCGAGTTTGCGATCATAGTCGGTCCCAGCGGCGCAGGCAAATCCACGGTGCTGAATATATTGGGCGGCATGGATACCGCGGATGAGGGACAAGTGCTGGTGGATGGAACGGATATTGCCAGGTTTAACAGCAAGGAGTTGACCGGCTATCGGCGCAATGACGTCGGATTTGTGTTTCAATTTTATAACCTGGTTCCCAATCTGACGACCAAAGAAAATGTGGAACTGGCTTCGCAGATTTCTCCCCGGGCTTTGGACGCCGAACAAGTACTACGGGATGTCGGCCTTGGTAATCGTCTGAACAATTTTCCGGCACAGCTGTCCGGCGGGGAACAGCAGCGGGTAGCGATTGCCAGAGCACTCGCCAAGCAGCCGAAGCTGCTTCTCTGCGATGAACCCACGGGTGCGCTTGATTACCATACCGGAAAGCAGGTGCTGAAGCTGCTCCAAGACACCTGCCGCCATACCGGAACGACGGTTATCGTCATAACGCATAATTCTGCCCTGACGCCGATGGCGGATCGGGTCATCGAGATCAACAATGCCAAGGTCCGGAACATGGTTTTGAATCCGAACCCCGTTTCTGTAGACAACATCGAGTGGTAGGGAGATACATATCATGAAGAAAAGAGCGCTGTGGACTGATATTTTCCGGGAAATATCGCGGACAAAAGCTCGGTTTCTGTCCATTTTTGCCATTATTATGCTCGGCGTCGGTTTTTTTGCGGGGATCAAAGCCACGGGTCCTGACATGCTGGATACAGCGGATCACTACTATAGCGATTTAAAGCTGATGGATCTTAAGATTCAGTCCACCTTGGGTCTCGAACAAAGCGATATCGAGAAGCTGAAGTTGGTTGCCGGAGTGGATGAGGTTCAACCTGGCTATAGTACAGACGTATTCCTCGGTGACAGCGGGCGGATCGCAAAGGTCCTCTCCTATGACCCAGGAAATAATCTGAATCAATATGTGCTTACAGAAGGCCGAATGCCGGAGGCCACAGGGGAAATTGTCATCGACGCAGGAGACCGCGGAAATGAATTTAAACTGGGGGATCAGATTACCTTTACCAATCCGAATCAGGAAGTCAACCTCAAGAAAAAGTTTGACCACCTAACTTACACGGTTGTGGGGAGGGCGAAGAGTCCGCTGTTCATCAGCAGCATGAGTCGGGGAACGAGCGGCATCGGCAAGGGGACAGCGGATGTGTTCGCCGTTATACCGGAGAAGGACTTTAAACTATCTGTATATACGGAAGCCTACCTGACCTTTCAAGACACAGCTGAATCAGCTCCCTATACGCCTGAGTATGACGAGAAGATCAAACGGCACAAAGAAGCGGTAGAACTGGCACTGGAGACCATGCCGCAGGAGCGGCTGACAGAGATTCGTGTCAACGGTCAGAAGAAGCTGGATGAGGCCATGGACAAAATCGAGGATGCCAAGAAACAGCTGGCCGATGCGGAGCAGAAGTTAAATGATGCGAAGGTCAAGCTGAATGAAGGCGAGCAATCCTACCGCGATGGCGTCAACAAGCTTCAAACCGAGCTGGACCAGGGGCAAGCCAAGCTGGATTCCGCGGCCAAAAAGCTTGCCCAAGGCAGAGCGGAGCTGAAGCGGAATCGGCAGCAGTTGGAGCAAGGACAATCTCAGCTTAAGATGGGTCAAAGTCAACTGGATCAACAGAAGTCGGAGCTGGCACCAAAGCTGGCACAAGGGCAGCAATTAGCGAAGGCGCTGCAGCAAATCTCCGGTTTAGATCCGGAGGGCATACCGGAAGAGCAGAGGCAAGAACTGCTCTCGGCGGCTCAGGCGGCCGATCCGAAACTAGGAGCAGCTACTACGGGTTTCATGGGAGGCACATTGGATGGCGCTGCTTTGCAAAAGGCTGCTTCTGCGTTCCAGAGCGGTTTAAACGAAGCTTCCCTGCAGCTGGATAACGCTCAGCAGAAGCTGCATGCAAGCCGAGCAGAGCTGAAAGAAGGACAAGCCAAGCTTCGGGAAGCCGAGCGTCAGCTTGTGCAGGGTGAAGCTTCGTTGAAGCAAGGAACGGAGGAGCTTGCTGCGGCTAAACAGGCAGGGGAAGCCAAGCTCGCGGATGCGAAAGCGGAGCTTAGCGAAGGGCAGGAGGAGTACCAGGAGGGCCTAAAGAAATTTAATGAAGAAAAAGTAAAAGCTGAACGGGAAATCGCGGATGGCGAGAAGGAAGTGGCTGAGGGACAGAAGGAGCTGGATCAGCTCGAGCTGCCCAAAGTCTACGTTATGGACCGCAGCGTCAATCCGGGGTATACCGAGTACAGCGATAATGCAGACCGCTTATCTTCCATTGCAACAGCATTTCCGGTGTTCTTTTTCCTGATCGCCGCCCTCGTCAGCCTGACAACGATGACTCGGATGGTTGAGGAGCAGCGGCTGCAGATCGGAACCTTGAAAGCACTTGGATACAGCAACCGGGATGTGATGAAAAAATTTCTGGTCTATTCGACGCTGGCCAGTGTTGCGGCCTCAGCAGCCGGACTGGCTATCGGCTTCACCTTGTTTCCTGCGATTATCTATGATGCTTACGGCGCTTTATATAATCTGCCGGATGTGCGAACCCGTTTTTATCTCAGCTACAGCATTATCTCGATTGTCGTGGCTGTGCTCTGTACGACCATGACAGCTTATGTGGCAACGCGAGTGGAACTTCGAAGCAACGCTTCGGTCCTGATGCGTCCAAGAGCGCCTAAGAACGGATCCCGCATATGGCTGGAGCGAGTGCCTTGGGTGTGGAACCGACTCGGTTTTATTGGAAAAGTAACCGCCCGCAATCTGTTCCGCTACAAGCAGCGGATGTTTATGACTGTCTGCGGCGTTGCCGGTTGCACGGCTCTGATTCTGACCGGTTTTGGTCTCAAGGATTCCATCGGGGATATCGCACCGCTGCAATACGGAAAGATCATGCAGCATCAAGCGACGGTTGTATTTCAAGACGATAACGGCGATAGCAGCATGCTGGAGGATTATAACAAGCGCATTGCGGATACGCCGGAGATTACGGGGATTTTGAATGTGACCCAAGAGGCGATGACCGCGACCGCCCCCGGGGTGAACGCCCAGGATGTGAGTTTGTTCGTGCCGCAATCGCCGGAGGAGATCGATTCCTTTATCGTCCTGAAATCCCGTGGGCAAGAGAAGACACTGTCACTGACGGATGACAGTGCGATCATTACCGAGAAGCTCGCCAAGCTGTTTGATCTCAAGATCGGCAGTACTTTCACCGTCCAGAACAGCGACAACGAACCCTTTGAAATACGCGTGGCGGGGATCACGGAGAACTATGCCTTGCACTACGTGTACATGACGCCGCTGTATTACGAAGAGATTTTTGATGGGACGCCGGAAGTGAACAGTCAATTGCTGACGTATGACAACAACAATCACGATTCGGAGTGGGAGGACCAGCTTGGAGAAACGTTAACCGCAAGCCAGCGGGTGGCGATGGTCAGCTTCACGAGTGGAGTAAGCAATGCCTTTAGTGATACGATGGACAGCATGAACGTCGTGGTGGTTGTCCTGATTGTATCTGCAGCAGCGCTCGCGTTTGTCGTCCTGTACAATCTGACGAATATTAACGTATCTGAGCGGATACGGGAGCTGTCAACGATCAAGGTGCTTGGCTTCTATGATAAGGAAGTAACCATGTACATTTATCGCGAAAATATGATTCTGACCGTACTGGGGATCATAGCGGGCAGTCTGGGAGGCGTGTTCCTGCACCGGTTCGTTCTCCTGACCGCGGAAGTGGACGCGATGATGTTCAGTCCCGCCATCCATGGAATCAGTTACGGCTATGCGGCACTGCTGACACTGTTGTTCTCGGCCATTGTCATGGCCTCCATGCATTACAAACTGAAGCGGATTGATATGATTGAAGCGCTGAAATCAGTGGAATAGATATATGTTTCAACAAGAGAGCCCTATTCGAGAGGAGACAATCCTGAAGAATAGGCTCTCTTTTTCCTCTCCGGTGTACAGCTCCCTACACATGTCAACCATTGCGTTTTGAAATGTGAATTCCTGTGATATTTTTAATCAGCCGGTAAGTTATAGGAGAAAATATATTATAATAGACATATCCAGCTCTTGTACGAACTAATATTGCTACTACATGAAGACCAGTGGGTAATTGATGATAGAACATGATAAAGGTCTTCAGCCTCGGAGGAATGCATATGGGAATGGTCTTCTCGATCTTGAAAAAGTACCGCGTAGCAGCGATTGCGGCACTGGTCATGATGCTGATTGAGCTCACCGTTGAGTTGATTCAGCCGCTGCTCATCTCTAAAATCATTGACGACGGCATTCAGAAACAGGATTTGTCCGTCGTATGGATGTGGGGAGCCGTTTTAACTGGAAGCGCTATTATTGCTTTTATAGCCGGGATATCCAGCTCTTTTTTTGCGGCGCATACGAGTCAGGGACTCGGCTATGATCTGCGTGATCAGCTGTATGAAAAGGTGCAGTCCTTCTCCTATTCGATTTTTAACCGGTTTGCTACCTCATCATTGATTACCAGACTTACGGGTGACGTCACCCAGATTCAGGATACGGTGTTCATGGGTTTACGATTTATGACGCGTGTTCCGCTAGTTGTGTTAGGAAGCATTATCATGGCATTGGTCGTGAATGTGAAGCTGGGCATGCTGCTTGTCCTTACCGTGCCGTTGTTGTTTATTTTTATCGCTTGGATTATGAAGCGGGCAGCGGATGCGTTCCGCAATGTGCAGCAGCGACTGGATGCGGTAAACGGCGTCATTCAGGAGAATTTGACCGGGATCCGGTTGATTCGCGTATTCGTGCGCATGGGTCACGAGATTGAACGCTTTGGCCGTACCTCGGGCAAGCTGATGAGCACCACCGTCTCGACCTTGCGGTTAACGGAGACAACGATGCCGTTTATACTTCTCATTATGAATGCCGGGATTATGGCGGTCCTGTGGTTTGGCCGCAAAGACATCGCGTCCGGCAGTGCCAGCGTCGGCGAAGTGGTTGCCGTCGTCAATTATTCTCTACGTTGTATTGGTGCCATGTCCGCCCTGTCTTGGGTTGTCGTTGCCTTCTCCCGGGGGCGCGCTTCCGCCCAGCGGACGCAGGAAGTGTTAAAGACCGAAGAGGATGCAGCAAGCGCGGGTAAGGATAAAAATAAAAAGGTTGAAATTCAAGGGGGCGTGAAGTTCGAGCAAGTGAGCTTCAGCTACCCGGGCAGCGACATCGACGTGCTGACGGATATTTCCTTTGAAGCGAGGCCCGGAGAGCGGATCGCGATTATGGGAGCAACAGGTTCCGGCAAATCTTCGTTAGTACAGCTGATTCCACGGCTTTACGAGGAAGAGAAGGGGACCGTGCTCGTAGACGGAATGGATGCCGGATCGATCGATGAGGTGAATCTGCGCAGCAGCATCGGTTATGTGCCGCAGGAAGTGCTGCTCTTCTCCGGTACGGTCCGGGAGAACATTGCCTGGGGACGCGAGGATGCTTCCATGGAGGAAATTAAAGAAGCGGCGCGCAGAGCCCAAATCCATGATACCATCGAGCATTTGCCTAAGGGCTATGACACGATGCTGGGCCAGCGGGGAGTCAACTTGTCCGGCGGGCAGAAGCAGCGCTTGTCCATTGCACGAGCACTCGTACGAAAGCCCGCCATCCTTATTCTGGACGACAGCACCAGCGCCCTTGACGTCCGTACGGAAGGTGCCCTGCTGGATGCCCTGAAGGATTTGTCTTGCACGACGTTTTTGATCACGCAGAAGATCAGCTCGACCACTTCGGCTGATTTGATTCTGCTGCTGGATGATGGGCGTTTGATTGGAAAAGGGAACCACGACGCTTTGATGGAAAGTTCCGCTCTGTATCGACGCATCTATGAATCCCAATACGGAGAGGAGGCGCAGCAGCATGCTCAAGGCATTCACTGAACCGTTTCGTCATCCAAGACCGAAGATCGATCTTGGCAACAATAAGGATGGCGGCAAGGGCGGTAAGCCAAAAGCCAAGGCCAAAAACTGGTCGGCTACCCTCTCCAGAATATGGGCTTATCTTGCCCGCCGCAAAGGGAAGCTCGCACTTGTACTGCTGATGGTGATGTTCAGTTCGGGCCTGGCGCTGCTCGGTCCCTATCTGCTCGGCGTCGGGGTGGACAAATTTCTGGATGATGTGCGTAATCCGGACAGCTCCATCAACTCATCCTGGTTGTATTTTCTCGTTGGCCTAGCCGCCGTCTATGTCCTTCAGGCTTTAACCACCTGGCTGCACAACGTCTGGATGATCGGCATCGCTCAAGAAACGGTGTACCGGATGCGGATGGATCTGTTCACGCATCTGCACCGGCTCCCGATACCGTTCTATGGCAAGCGCCAACAGGGTGAGATCATGAGCCGTCTGACGAACGATATCGAGAACGTGAGCTCGACGCTGAACAGCTCAGCCATTCAAATCTTCTCGAGCGCGCTGACCTTAATCGGTACATTATCCGTCATGTTATGGCTTAGCCCGCTGCTTACGCTACTGACCTTCCTGGTAGTGCCGCTGATGATGATGGGGATGCGCTGGATCACCCGACGGACAGGCCCCTTGTTCAAAGAGCGTCAACGCAACCTGGGGGATCTGAACGGGTATATTGAAGAAACGCTGTCAGGACAGCGGATCATTAAGGCTTTTTCCCAGGAAGAACGGGTTGTCCGCGAATTCGATGAGCGCAATCAACGGATTCGCCTTTCGGGCTTCTGGGCGCAGAGCATCTCAGGCTTTATTCCGAAACTGATGAACGGGCTAAACAACTTGAGCTTTGCGATCGTAGCGGGAATTGGCGGCATCATGGCGATCCAGGGACATATTACGATCGGCATCATCATTATATTTGAGAGTTATGCACGACAGTTTACGAGACCTCTGAACGATCTGGCGAACCAATGGAATACGCTGCTGTCAGCCATTGCGGGTGCGGAACGCGTATTCGAAGTGTTGGACGAAGAGGTTGAAGCAAAGGATGAAGGAGCTGCTGTCACGCTGAAAAGCGTGGAGGGTGCGGTGAAATTCGACAACGTATCGTTTTCTTATGAAAAAGATGGAGACACTCTGGAAGGAATCAGCTTTGAGGCGAAACCCGGCGAGATGATTGCGCTAGTCGGTCCGACGGGTGCAGGGAAGACCACCTTAATTCAGCTTCTCTCCCGATTCTACGATCCGGACAGTGGAAGCATTACCCTCGACGGGCGGGATATTTCTTCGATTCGCAGGGAGAGTCTGCGCTCGCAGATGGCTTTTGTGCTGCAGGATTCCTTCCTCTTCCAGGGTACGATCCGCGAGAATATCCGCTTCGGGCGGCTGAATGCCACCGATGAGGAAGTGGAAGAAGCCGCAAAGCTGGCCAATGCCCACTCTTTTATCGTGCGGATGAAGGACGGTTATGACAAGAAACTCAAGCCTGACGGCAGCGGCATCAGCCAAGGCCAGAAGCAGCTGCTAGCGATCGCGAGGGCGATTCTGGCCAACCCTTCCATGCTGGTGCTGGATGAAGCGACAAGCAGCATCGATACGGTAACGGAGATCAAGATCCAGGAAGGATTGCAGCGGTTAATGAAGGGAAGGACGAGCTTCGTGATTGCCCATCGTCTAAATACGATCCGCTCGGCGGACCGCATCCTGGTGTTGAAGGATGGGCGCCTGCTGGAGCAAGGCTCTCATGATGAACTGCTGAAGCAGGGAGGATTCTACAGCGACCTGTATTACGGCCAGCTGAAACGAGCGGCTATGTAATATTGCACCAGTGCCAAGGTAGAGGAGTGTACCATCAACGTCCAGCATCACTTGCAGCCGCGGTTTCCGCAATGAGGTTTTACCCGGCATAGACTATGGCCCGCTGTTGAGGGCATCATGCCATATTGGAACACGCATTAAAATAGAATCAAAACCACCGGAGAGGCTTGAAGAAGCCTATTGTTACTCCGGTGGTTTTTCTATTGACCTGGTTAATCTGTTGTTCTCTCCTTACTTAGAAACTGTGGTTTGAACCTGAAGCTTACGCTGTCCCGCTCTGCCAAATTGCAGCATAAACAGCAGGAGAACTCCAGCTTGTAAGGCAAACAGGACGATATAGATGTTGCTGTAGGTGGAGGCTCCCTGGAACAGATTCAGCGGATTCCAGGAACTTCCGGCGCCAAGATCGACGGCTTTGCCGTATACCCCTGTGGCGATCGCACCTGACAGGAAGTTGAGCAGAGAGAACAATCCCATACCGACGCCGGTTTGTTCTTTGGGCAGCGACAAGGAAATCGTCTTGGAGAGCGAGATTTGCATAAACATTTGCCCCACATTGCCGAAGATCAGAAACAGCGCAATGAGGAATGGCGATATGCCCGCGAAGGTGGACAACAGAGCGAAACAGACCAGAAGCAGGGTGGACGCTATATAGAATAGATAACGTGTTCCCTTGGTATCCGCGAGCTTACCGCCTCTTCCGCCAAGCATGGCCGTGACGATGGCTCCCGGCACCATGACAAATCCGATCCACCCCGGAGCCAAACCATTAATATTCGCCAACAGCTGTGGAGTTAGAAAGGGCAGGGCGTAACCGACACTCACGATGAATATGGCGAGCATTAGTCCGACTGAGTAGCTTTTGTTGCTGAATAAACGGGGCTGAACAAAAGGCTCTTTAGCCGATCGAATGCGCAGGAGGAATAACAGGAACAGCATGAAGCTGCCTAAACCATATATCCAGCTTCCCTGTGTCACCGCAAGGAGCAGCAGCGCAACCGTCCCTGCCAGAAGACCGCCACCGAGCCAATCGATCCGTCCCCCCCGGCCTTGTTCATTGCCCAAATATTTGCGGTACAAGGGCAAGGTGACGAGGATCAACACCGGGATGAAGAAGAGCCATCTCCAGTGAAACACACTGACGATCAAAGCCGAGACCACCGGCCCAATTGCGCTTCCGATCGCGAGTCCGGTAGCGGTTATGCCAAGCGCGCGGCCCCGGCTTTCTGCCGGGAAGTAACGGACGGGTATGATCATGGCTGTTGCCGGAATGACGGCTGCCCCCGCAGCCTGAAGTATCCGGCCCAGCAGGACCATCCAGTAGGCTTGTGCCGATAAGCCTGTAATGGAGCCGACAAAGAAGAGGAGCAAACCGAAGGTGAGCAGATTTTTGAGTTTATAGGTGTCAGCCAATTTTCCGTATATGACAGAGCCTATGGCATATATCAGCATGTAAATCGAAGATACCCAACTGACTTGGGCAAAGGAAAGCTGGAATTGCTTGCTGATTTCCGGAAGTACGATATTAAACATGGTTGCGCTCATCGATGAGAGAATCATTGTAAAAGCCAGAATGCGTATTAATTTTTCAGCCGATGGTGGTTGTTGCTGATGTTCGTTCATGTTATTTCCCCCTTTCCTTTGGTTACGATTTATTCTACAATCGATAGTTAATAAATAAAAATATATATTATGACATGCATTCATATACTTTAGGTTATCAATAAAGGAGGAAGATACCGTGGAACTGCTTCAGCTGCATTATTTTCAGACGGTGGCTAGAATGGAGCATATGACCAAAGCTGCAAAGGAACTTCGAATTGCCCAGCCTGCGCTCAGCAAGACGATTGCCCGGTTGGAGGAAGATTTGGGAGTACAACTGTTTGATCGGCAGAATCGCCAAATCAAGCTCAATTCATTCGGAAAGGCTTTTTTGAAAAGCGTAGATACGGCACTTTCGGCCATTGAGGAAGGCAAGAGAGAGGTGTCGGATTTGGCAGGTATGGAGAGGGGAAGCATACGTATTGCAACGACGGCGCTAAGCCGGCTGTCCAGAGCACTGGGTGCTTTCCGCACACGGTATCCTGAAGTGAATTTCCGCATTGTCCAGATTGCGCCCGACGCGATGATGGAGATGGTTCAGATGTTGGAGAACGGAGAGGTCGATCTATGCTTTACCGCAGCAGCATTGGATGAAGACAACATTCGGGAGATCCCTGTCCTCCATGCCGAGGTGTTCTTGGCGGTGCCTCACGGTCATCGATTGGCGGGACGGACCAGCATAACCCTTCAGGAGGTAGCGGGGGAAGCATTCATCGAATACAAAGCAGGCCACCCGTTTCGAAAAATGAACGAGGAGTTCTGCCGTTTGGCCGGGATCAGCCGGAATGTCGTCTGTGAAGTGGATGAACCTGCAGCTTTGGCCAGCCTCGTATCCGCCGGACTTGGAGCGGCATTTGTACCCGGTTGCAAAGGGGATGAACAGCCGTCCTTCGCGATGGTGCGCATCGAGAAGCCTTCCTGCTACCGCACCTTCACCGTAGCTTGGCTGGAGCGGCGATATCTGTCTAAGGCAGCCAGGGAGTTCCAGTCCTTCCTGATAGAGTATTTCGGCGAGTTTCAGGGGCCGATGAAGCATAGGGACGTGATCTGACAACGTGTACCAGCGTATATGATGATGACGTCGGAGCAATTTCATACTCCAACAACGAAGTCTTCAAACTCCCTTGGTGGTTTCTATCGAAACTGGCCTGGGAGGAGAAGGCTTCTTTCGTACTATCAGGTTAGCCAGAATCTTCTGGTTGACCTTTTTGTATGCCGAATCCCTTCACGATTTACCTTCCGAAAAAAGCCTTGCCTGATCTGGAACGTTCTGGTATGCTATTGTCCTTCTCTCATTTTCGCCTTGTCTGAAGTGGATGGGTCCGCCATCTAAAATGCTTATCGGAGGTGCTTCATGCTTTATTTCACATTGGCTTCCAAAGCCTATGCCCGCAATTTGCAGTACCGCGGCGCCCACATGGTGCACAATATCGCCAGCGCGATGTTCGGCTTCATGTATGCCTGTATCTGGATTGGTCTCGGTGCAGACTACGCGCTCGGAGAATACGGAACGCAGGGAATGGTCGGTTATATCGCCTTTACGCAAGCTGCGCTCTGGGTTTCCAGTTTCGTCACGAATGGCCTCGGCATTCCCCAAGCCGTGCGAACCGGCCATATCTCTCTGGATTTGATGCGTCCCGTTCATTTGTTCAGTCATTTGATGGCCAAGGAATGGGGGCAAATCGCCTACCAACTCGTTTACAAATCAATCCCGATCTACCTGGTGTATTATTTTGCCTTCTCCCTGCATTTACCCGGAAAAGCATCTACCTTCCTCTATGTTGCCATTGCGCTCGCAGGTGCCGCCTATTTATCGATCTGCATCAACTATCTCATCGGCGCATCCGCATTATGGACAACGGAATCGTCTTGGTTGTATTGGGGCAACCATGCGATGATCAATCTTCTTGCAGGCTTCTTCATTCCGATTGAATGGCTGCCGGGCTGGCTTCAGACGATGGCTTGGTGGTCGCCTTATCCTTATCTGCTCTATGTGCCGACCCGAATCTATCTGGGTTTTGATGACGTTTCCTATCTATGGGGGACGCTCCTATGGTGCGTGCTGCTCACGCTGGCCAGCCTGCTGGCAACAGGCTTCCTAAGACGGAAGGTGGAGGTGCAAGGAGGATGACCACGAGATCCTGGCTATCTCTGTACGCGCTGCTGATCCGCACCAGCATCAAAAGCCGCATGCAATACAAATTCAATTTTATCCTGGCTTCATTTCTGGCGGCGCTGATCCAAATTTCTGAATTTCTTATGGTTGCTATCGTGCTGTACAAGTTCGGGGCCATTCAGGGATGGTCCATGCATGAAATCGGGTATTTGTTTGCCGTTATGACCTTATCGAAGACGCTCTACCGGACGTTTGCGGATGAAGTGCACCATCTTGAACACTATCTGGTCAACGGGGAGCTTGACCAGCTGCTGACTCGTCCCATGCCGGTACTGCTGGCGCTCATGCCGCAGAAATTCCGGATTATGCTGGGCGAAGTGCTGCAGGGCGGTTTTCTGCTCTGGTGGTCGCTGCATGGCATGATGGCGGCAGGGCAAGTCGGATGGAGCGCGGTGCCGCAATCGCTGTATATTATCGTCACGGGGGCCGTCATCCTGTTCTCGATCGGACTCGCGACAGCCACGTTCGGTTTTTGGACAACCCGGATCACCGAGCTTCAAAATATTACGGAGGACGCTGCCCGGACAGCAGCCCAGTATCCGCTCACGCTGTATCCCAAATGGATGTCGTCGATCCTGTTGATCGTGGTTCCGGTCGGTTTAGTTAATTACATCCCGTCATTATACATACTGCGGGGCGAGCTCGGAGCCTGGGTGCTGCCTGCGCTGGCTGGAGCGGCTCTGGTATGCCTCTACTTAAGTCTGAAATTCTGGCAGTTTGGTTTGACCAAATATCAAAGTACAGGGAGCTAAAAGGAGGAACGCGTCAATGATTGAAGTCCACAACATACGCAAGGAATTCAAAACGCCGGTTGTGAAGGAGGGGCGCTTCTCCGGTGTGCGAACCCTGTTTACGAGAGAATATCGGACGAAGGAAGCCGTGAAGGGAATCAGCTTTCAAGTGGAGCAGGGGGAATTCGTCGGTTACATCGGACCAAATGGGGCCGGGAAATCCACAACCATCAAAATGCTGACCGGCATTCTCCACCCGACCTCGGGTTACGTATCCATCGGAGGCATGAATCCGCACAAGGAACGGCGCAGCGTCGTGAACAATCTGGGCGTCGTATTCGGTCAACGGAGCCAGCTGTGGTGGGATTTGCCGGTGAAGGATTCCTACGATATTTTGGCTAAAATGTACAGCGTGGATCAGACGGACAAGGAGCGCAGGCTCGGTCAGTTTGCTGAACTGCTGGATTTACAGGCGTTCTGGGAAACGCCTGTGCGTAAGCTGTCGCTCGGGCAGCGCATGCGCGCCGACCTCGCCGCCGCGATGCTGCATGATCCGGACGTGCTGTTCCTGGATGAGCCGACGATCGGCCTGGACGTGAACGCCAAGCGGAACATCCGCCATTTTCTTAAGCTGATCAACGAGCAATTCGGCAAGACCATACTGCTCACGACACATGACATGGATGATATCGAACAGCTGTGCAATCGGGTGATGGTCATTAACAACGGCGAGCTGTCTTATGATGGAACGGTACAGTCTTTACGCGACACCATCGGGCTGCCTACCGTGATCACCGTCACTTTCCGCGGTCCTTTTGTTATTCCCGATCAATCTTTACGCGAAGGCGATCTTTCCGTCCCAATTCGGGTGACAAGCACGCTGGATAACACCGTCACCATTGAGGTGAACCGCCGCGAAATGAACACGCTTGATATTTTTAAAGAGCTGGGCCGCTGGGGCGAGCTGGATGATATCGATATGGAAGATCCCGATTTCGAAGATGTGATTCATAAGGTGTACTGAACCAAGTCGCGCAGGCTCCACCACATATTTAAACGAAACTTATACTTCAAGTCATCTAAATGCTCTTTTCGTTAAGTATGATGAGCTTGAGGTGATTGATATGAATAATTCAAGAATGAAAAAAGCCGGGTATACGGCTTGCATAGCCGCTGTTCTGTATGGCCTCCCCCATTATTGGTGGGGACTTGGTATCGGGTTTGCATTCCCGGGGGATTTCCAGGAAGCGCCTGATGAATTTTGGACGCACGTGATCGGTTACTGGGGAATGGGTACCCTTGCCTTATTGGCAGCCGTATTCGCGCTTGCTTTCGCCAGACCATGGGGGTTACGATTACCGAAATGGTTGCTAATTATACCTGCTGCCATCGGTTCTGTTTTGTTGTCATTATGGGGATTTACTTACTTCGTCATGCAGTATTTGTTAGCGGTCGGCCGAGTTCAGTCGGCCCCCATGTATGCCACTCAAGATGCAAGCCCCATGGCGGTGTGGGGATACTTCTGGTACGCACTCTTTCTGATCTGGGGAATTTCATTGGGGGCAGCAGCATACTATGCTGGAAAAGTCCGTAAGCAGAATAAAGCAAATCATTTCACTAAATAACGCATGTATTCCTTTTGATTGGACATTTTTGGTAACCTCGTACAATATAATAGGATACACACCTAAAGAGGAGCCTGCAGGGTTCCTCTTTAATTTGGGTGCAAATGGACATAGAGGAAGTATAATATAGAGATGAGAGGAAGGAGTCCTCTGCTCTAATTATACGAGTCCAAGAATAACATCTACATACAAAGGATGAGCCACCATGAAGTTGATGAAGCGGATCTGGTTCCGTATCGGTAACCATTACAGGAAGAAGCGGGATTTTGAACAAGCCCTTAAATATATGAGAAAAGGCGAAAGTGCCATTACCAGTTTCAATGATAAGCTGCACTATGCGGAACTGCTGCACAACAGCGGCCATTCGGAAGAGGCCGTAGCTTATTTGGGGCGCGTGATCGATACGAGCGGAAGCCATCGCGCTTATGAGCGGCGCGCTCATATTTTGCGTGAGCTGAACCGGGAGCGCGAGGCCATTGAGGATCTAAATGAAGCGATTCGATTGAATGCCGACAATTATATGAATTGGTATACCCGGGGGATTGCCCACAAGGATTTGAACCAGTATGATGAGGCGATCCGGGATCTGAAGGAAAGCATCAAGAGAGAGGACGACAGCACGGTTATTTCGACTTACTATGAGCTGGGCATGACCTTTTATGAGAGCGGCAACCCGGCGGAGGCGGCGCACTATTTTCGCTTAAGCATCGAGAAGCCGGAACGCGCCATCCCGATGTATTATTACATGCTGTCCGTATCCCTGGATCTGATGGATCATGTGCAGGAAGCCGTGGGTGTGCTGCAGGAGGGGATCCAGCTGGCTGATCGGTATGAGGCGGAAGCGGATGGCGGATATGCGTTGTTTGCAGACAGCACCAATTACAGCTATGGCGCATTTCAGACGTTTCAGCGGCAAGTGCGGGAGGCGTATTCCTTTCGTAAGCCCATGGCGGACCTGTACGTGCAGCTTGGGGACATGGGACAGGCCGAACACTATTTATCGGAGGCCATCGAGCGGTATCCGGATTCATACGAGCTTTACTTAAAGAGAGCGGAGGTCTTCAACCGGTCTGATAACAAAAATGCAGCCAAAGCGGATTTGGAGTGGGCCATTGAAGCGGAGCCGGACGATTACCGTGCGTATTTCGACTTGGCTCGGATTTATCGCGAGGATGGCCTGGAAGAGCAAGCCTACGAGCTGATTTCGAAACTGTATGCAAGACAGCCGGAATCCCCGCTGGCCTGTTATTGGATGGCCGATTGTTACTACCGGCTGGGTCGTCAGGAGGAGGCGCTGGCGATCAATGACAAGCTGCTTAAGCTTGAGAATGATGATGCCCCCAACTATGTGCAGCGCGCCGATATTTACATGGAGATGAATGATCTGCCATCTGCGGAGCAGGCGCTGAAGGAAGCAGCCGCAATTCAGGACGGGACTGAAATCCGCAACAAGCTGAGTTACGTGCTCTATCTTCAAGGACGCAATGAGGAAGCGCTGCTTGAGCTGCAGGAGGCAGTTAAGCAGGAGGAGTCCTTCTCCGAGCATCCGACGTATCTGGCGGCCAGTGGTCATATATATAAGGAGATGGGGATGTGGGACCTCGCTATCGACGCTTATTCCCAGGCGATTCAGGCGCATCCGTCGAATCCGAGATTTTACGAGTTTCGTGCCGTTTGCTTTGTGGAGACCGGACAGCTGGAGCGGGGATTAGCGGACTGCGCTCAAGGGCTCAGCTTGAACCCGGAGCAAGGCAGCCTGTACAGCCTGCGAAGTGGAATCTATTATACGATGGCGGATTACGCACAGGCGAAGGAAGATACGCTGCAAGTGCTGGAGCTTTCGCCGGGCCATCCGGGCGCTTATTTCAGACTGGGACAGATCTATTACAAGGATCAGGATGAGGATGCGGCATTGGCTGCTTTTGATGAGGTACTGAAGCTGGTCCCCGAGCATGCCGACAGTTATCTGTACAAAGCACATATCTATTACGGCCAGTTCGAGCATGAGGATGCCGTACAGGCCATCGTGAACTGGAGCTTGCATCTTCAGAAGGAGATGTCACCAGCGGACAAAATCCAAGCCATCGAAGGTTTGGAGGGCTTTGAGGAGAGTTTGCTGAATAAGGCGGTAGAACGGTTAACGGGCATGTATGGGCATCAGCTTTATTTGTCCTGAGAACTTGCACTTTCTGGCAGCGAATAAGTGGTGTCACATTTTGTCCAAAATTATGGTATGATTCAATAGTTGTTGCAGCATAACATGCTCGCAGGCTGTATAGCCAAGCGGGCTTTCTTCATGTGCAAGGAGGGGATTATGATGATCTCACTGCAAGAGGTCAGTAAAAGCTTTGGCAGCGGCAGTGACCGTTATCAGGCGATAGACACTGTCTCTCTTCATATTGAGGAGGGAAGCATACACGGCATCATCGGCACGAGCGGAGCCGGGAAATCGACGCTGCTGCGCCTCATGAATGTACTGGAGCGACCGGATTCCGGCCGAGTTGTAGTGAATGGTCAGGAGCTGACTTCGCTTGGCGGCAGGGAGCTTCGGGAGGCAAGAAGATCGATTGGCATGATCTTTCAGCTATTCCAGCTGGTCAGCAACCGGACGGTATGGGGCAATGTGTCGATGCCGCTTGAGCTGGCGAAGGTACCGAAGGCCCAGCGGGCGAAGCGTGTCCAGGAGGTCCTGCGTTTTGTCGGGCTTGAGGATAAAGCGAAGTCGTATCCCGCTCAGCTAAGCGGCGGGCAGAAGCAGCGGGTAGCGATTGCCAGAGCGTTAGCCAATTCGCCGACCGTCCTATTGTGCGATGAGCCGACCTCATCCCTGGATCCGCAGACAACTGCGGACATTCTGGAGGTGCTCCGGCATATCAACCGAACGCTGGGGGTAACCATCGTGATCGTTTCCCACGAGATGGACGTGGTGAACGGCATTTGCGACCATGTGTCCGTAATGGAGAACGGGCGTCTGAGCAGAACGTACCGTAATCAGCTAAGCGATGGAGAGGCTTCTCGGGGTTCAGAATCTTCAACGGACGGTGCAGGGAAAGTGGGGGATTGTTAGTTCCATGAATGACATCATTTCATATTTGAGTGATTATTTTGCCTATGTTCTGCAATATCAGAATGAAATATGGCGGGCGATTGGCGAGACGTTCATCATGGTGGGCATATCGATTGCTGCCGCCATAATACTGGGTCTTCCGGTCGGAACACTTCTATTTTTGTGCCGAAAAGGCCAGCAGTATGAGAATCGCCTGTTATTCTCCATTCTGAATGCCCTGGTTAACGTCATACGCTCCTTCCCGTTCCTGCTTCTGGTTGTCATTATGATTCCGGTCACGAGGTGGATTGTCGGCACTTCCCTCGGGACGCTTGCCGCTGCGGTGCCTTTATCCGTCGTTGCGGTGGCTTACTATTCAAGACTGGTCGAGCAATCCTTGCTGGAGGTGCCGAAGGAAGTGATGGAGGCTGCCGCTTCCATGGGGGCATCCACACTTCAGATGATATACAAATTCCTGTATGTGGAGGCCCGATCGGGCCTTGTACTCGGGCTGACAACATCCACGATCAGCTTTATCTCGTACTCCACGGTGATGGGAATCGTGGGCGGGGGCGGCGTCGGGGATTTCGCGATCCGCTACGGGTACCAGCGATTTGAGGGAGAGCTTATGTCCTTTACGATCATCATTATGATCATTCTGGTACAGTCGATTCAGTTCGGCGGGAACCTGGCATCCAGATTGCTGGATAAGAGAAAAGTTTAATTATGTTTTTGAACGCATGTACACCAATTATTTTTTACCTGGAGGTAACCTACGATGAATAAGAAATTAATGCTGCTGTTGCTGACCCTCTTGCTGGTACTGGCAGGCTGCGGACAGCAATCTGCTAAGGACAAAGCTTCGGAGAGCGCTGCACCCGATACCACGAAAGAAGTTACATTAAAAGTCGCAACGCTCATTCCGCCAATGACCGAGGTGCTTGACCTGGTGAAGCCGATGCTGAAGGAAGAAGGCATCAATCTGGATATCCGGATCCTGTCCGATAACGTGCAGCCAAACAATGCGCTGGCTCATAAAGAGGTAGATGTAAATTTCTTCCAGCATGTACCGTACATGGAAGAATACAATGCGAACAACGGCTCGGAATTGGTTCCGGTCACGCCGATCTATAATGCCGTGTTTGGGGCTTACTCCAAAAAATATAAGACCATCGAAGAGCTTCCGGACGGTGCGACGATTGCGATTGCTAACGACCCTTCCAACATCGGCCGATCGCTGGTGATGTTCGAGAAGAACGGCCTGCTTAAGCTGAAGGAAGGCGTTGGCATTAAAGCGACCCAGGCGGATATCGTGGATAATCCGCACCAATACAAGTTCACCGAGGTTGATCTGCTCATGCTGGCCCGTACGCTCGACGACGTCGATATGGTTGCCATGACGCCAGCATACGCGAAACCGCTGGGGCTTACCCCTAAGAAAGATGCTCTCGTAACCGAAGGCAACGACTCCGATTTCACCATTACGCTGGTGGCTCGTAAAGATAATGTGGATTCCGAGCCGATCCAGAAGCTTGCCAAGGCGATGACCAGCCCGGAAGTGAAGAAGTTCTTCGAGGATAACTATTCCGAGAGTGTGCTGCCGGCTTTTGAATAAAGCGCGAATTTTAGGGTTCGCATTAACCGTTCTTCGAGGTTTTGGGGAACGGTTATTTTTTTGCTCGCGGCCAAATATGGTATACTCTTGATGGATTTGAGAGGTGCATCTTACATACCCATACGTATTGGAGTTGAGAATTTATGAAAAAAGAAGTAATCGACAGACTCATTACCTATGCACAAGTGGATACGCAGTCAGACGAGAACAGCAACACCTGCCCTTCGACACCGGGACAACTGACGCTGGGTCAGCTGCTGGTGGACGAGCTGAAGGAAATTGGCATGCAGGACGTAACGATGGATGAGAATGGTTATGTGATGGCTACACTTCCGGCAAACTCGGATAAACCAATCCCGACCATCGGCTTTTTGGCACATATCGATACGGCTACCGATTTTACGGGTGCCGGTGTCAAGCCGCAGATCGTCGAACAATATGACGGACAAGACATCATTCTGAACAGGGCGCAGAATGTGGTGCTCTCCCCGCGGGATTTTCCGGAGCTGAATGGCTACAAGGGGCATACACTCATAACAACGGATGGCACCACCTTGCTTGGAGCTGACGATAAAGCGGGAATTGCCGAGATTATGACGGCGATGGCGTATTTGATTCAACACCCGGAACTGAAGCATGGTAAAATCCGGGTTGCTTTTACGCCGGACGAGGAGATCGGGAGAGGACCGCACAAATTCGACGTGGAGGCCTTTGGGGCCAAGTATGCGTATACGATGGATGGCGGACCGCTCGGGGAGCTTCAATACGAAAGCTTTAATGCGGCAGCGGCGCTTGTCACCTGCAAAGGGAAGAATGTCCATCCCGGAACGGCCAAAGGTAAAATGGTCAACGCGGCGAAAATCGCCATGGAGCTGAACAGCTTGCTCCCTGCGGAAGAAGCGCCTGAGCATACGGAAGGGTATGAAGGCTTCTATCATCTCTCCTCCATTGAGGGCGATGTGGAGCTGACCGAGCTCCGTTATATTATCCGCGATCATGACCGGGAGTTGTTCGAAGGAAGAAAGGCCAAGCTGGCCTCCATCGTAGAAGAGCTTCAAAACAAGTATGGAGCCGAGCGGATCATCCTTCAGATGAAAGATCAATATTACAATATGCGCGAAAAAATCGAGCCGGTCAAAGAAGTGGTTGACATCGCCCAGACAGCCATGGAGAAGCTGGGAATCACGCCGATTATCGAGCCGATTCGTGGGGGCACCGACGGTTCTCAACTGTCGTACATGGGCCTGCCGACACCCAATATTTTCACGGGCGGGGAGAACTACCACGGGCGGTATGAGTATGTATCCGCCGACAATATGGTATTGGCCGTTCAAACAATTATTGAGATCGTGCAGCTGTATGAGGCGCGGGCTTAAGTTAAATCGTTTCAAAAAGAGCTGCCGGCAGGAGTGCCGGCGGCTTTTTCGTCTGCTCTTGTTCGACCCACACTACGTCCTTGCCCGTATATAAATCATGCTTTATTAGAGCTTTTCTCCAGACTGTATTTAAACTCGCTTGGGGTCATGCCTGTCCATTTGCGGAACTGCTTGGAGAAATAGAGTGCATCATTGAAACCGACAGAGGAGGCAATCTCATGAATGGAGAAGGAGGATTTCATGAGCGACTTGGCTTTTTCGATACGTACCTTCATGAGATACTGCATGGGTGACAGGCCAGTATGCTGTTTGAACATTTTGGACAGATGTGCCCGGTGATAACCAAGTGTCTTGGCCATCTGATCAATGGACAGCTGTTGGTGATACTGGGTCGAGATCCAGCGCTCGGTCTGCCTTACGCCTCGCTCGATATCCGGCACGTCATTGGAGTTCGACGGAAGATGCTCACGGTTTAACATCGCCAGCTTATGGAGCAGCAATCGGAGCCATCCGGAAGCCTGGAGATCCTCAAGCCAAGGGTGATCCGATCGGTTAAAGCCCAGACGGAGATGACGGTACATCTCGACCAGGGAGCTTAACTCAGCTTCATCCGTACAGTGGATAATTGGTTTAGCCGGCGTAACACCCATGTCGGCCAGCAGCATCTTGGTGCCTTTTTCTTGTAAAGCTACCCAGTTATAGTGCCAGGGATTCCGATCATCAGCTTCATAGCTGAAAAGAACACCGGGAAGGATCACGAAGGTATCGCCTGCCTGGCAATGATGTACGATGTCGGCACATTCAAATATGCCTTGGCCTGTCAAGACGGTATGAATGAGGCAGTAATCATGAATGATCGGACCGATTTTGTGGCGCGGTACGGGAGTCCCCTCACCGCTGAACAGGATGTTCAGGTCATGACCGCCCGGCGAAGGATTCATGCCAATCGTGTACAGTGTATGGTCCGGCAAAATGGACATGCGTTAGCCCTCCTTAAACGTGTGCGATATCAATCGATGAAGTGGATGCTGTGTTAGGATTAGCTTACCTAATGATACAACAAATGTCCATATCGCTCTTGTTTTGCTCCATATTCAAAAAAGACCGATTATCATATAGTTAGTCTTGAGAAAGCGTATTAATTCATGGAGCTTAGGGAGGGGATTTATTGATGTCTAAGATTACATTTATCGGAGCAGGAAGTACCGTATTTGCCAAGAACGTTCTGGGGGATTGCATGCAGACACCGGCTTTGCAGGGATTTGAACTTGCTTTGTATGATATTGACCCGATCCGATTGAAAGACTCGGAGAACATGCTGAATAATATTAAGAAAACCAGCGGCAGCACCTGTGTCGTCAAATCATACAGTGATCGCAAGGAAGCCCTTCGCGGAGCAAAATATGTCATCAATGCTATCCAGGTCGGAGGATACGATCCGTGTACGATTACGGATTTTGAAATTCCGAAGAAGTATGGACTCAGACAGACGATTGCGGATACCGTGGGGATTGGCGGGATTTTCCGTAATCTCCGTACCATCCCGGCCATGCTGGATTTTGCGGCCGATATGCGGGAAGTTTGTCCACAGGCGCTGTTCTTGAACTATACGAACCCGATGGCGGTGCTGACCAATGCCATGAACACCCTGGGCGGTGTGCAAACAGTAGGTCTGTGCCACAGCGTACAGGCTTGCATTCCGCATCTGTTCGATAATCTGGGGATGGATAAGGAAGGCGTGCAGGCTAAAATCGCTGGGATTAACCATATGGCATGGCTGCTTGAGGTAACGAAGGATGGCGTGGACCTGTATCCGGAAATTAAGAAGCGCGCGGCCGAGAAGCAGAAGGAGAAACATCATGATATGGTTCGTCTCGAGATGATGCTGAACTTCGGTTACTACATCACGGAGTCGTCCGAGCATAACGCCGAATACCATCCGTATTTCATTAAGCGCAACTATCCGGAGCTGATCGAGCGCTTTAACATCCCGCTGGATGAATATCCACGTCGCTGCGTGAACCAAATCGAGGGATGGAAAGCGATGCGCGAGGATCTGGTCAACAACCAGGATCTGATGCACACCCGTTCCCATGAATATGCCTCCTACATTTTAGAAGCGATTGAGACCAATGTGCCGTTCAAAATCGGGGGCAACGTAATAAATACGGGGCTGATTACGAATCTTCCGAAGGAAGCCTGCGTTGAGGTTCCGTGTCTGGTCGATGCCAGCGGCGTAACCCCGACCTATGTCGGCGACCTGCCTCCACAGTGTGCCGCGCTGAACCGCACCAATATCAATACCCAGCTGCTGACGCTGGAAGCGGCGGCAACCGGCAAGAAGGAGCATATCTATCATGCAGCGATGCTCGACCCGCATACGGCTGCGGAGTTGTCCATCGATGACATCAAGAGCCTGTGCGACGACCTGATCGAGGCGCATGGAGACTGGCTCCCTAAATACCAATAAGGCTGATACAGCTTAAGCAAAAATAACAGAAGTTTTGCAGCAAAAGAAATTGTATAACTGCAAGCACAATAAAAGAGAGAGACGCTCTGGTAACAACAGAGGCGTCTCTCTTTTTCGTTAACGGACTTCGTGCGTCATCGCCTACGGATTCAGATTCGCACGCGGGAGCGTGATGAGAAACACCGTCCCTGATCGTGGCGAGCTCCGTACCGAGACACTCCCATTCATGGCGCGAATGGCTTGATAGGAGAAGGTGAGCCCAAGTCCGGTGCCGCTCATTTTGGTGGAGTAGTAGATCGAACCGAGACGGCTTAACTGCTCGGGGGTCATGCCGACCCCGTTGTCCTTGATTTCCACGGCCACCTGGTCCGTTTCTTCATAGACGGTAATGTTGACCATGCCGTTGTCGACGTCTTTGCACGCCTCGATCGCATTCTTAATAAAGTTAACCAGCAGCTGCTTAAGCTCTGCGGGACTCCCCGAAATGTAGAGGTTAGACTTAAGAGAGTCTGTGCTGAGGGTGACGTTGCTCATATTGGCATATGAAGTCATAAGCTCAACGACTGACTGGATGTGGGCGGTAAGCTCGATTCGCTGCTGAAACGGCAAGTGAGGCTTGCTGATCGAGAGATATTCGGACAATATCTGTTCGGTTCGGCGAATTTCCTCCATGCTGATTTCTAGGAATCGTTCGGTCTTTTCCTGAGGAAACGTACCGCTTTTGATCAATTGCAGGAACCCCAGCACGGTGGTCAGCGGATTGCGGACCTCATGGGCAAGGGATGCGGCGACATGATTCACGGCTTCAGCTTTTTCATTTTGGATATATCGCAGGTAAAGCTCCTTGTCGGATACGGATTTGTTAAACAGGGTAACAAGCAGCCATATGCCAAGCGAGTTAGTAACGGGAATAGCTAATATATTAAAAAGAAAGTAATTCATGATGTAGTCTGGTTTTGTTATATAGAGCACCGTGAGCGGGATAAGCGAGAAGCTGATGCCGGCTACGAAAATGATCCAAAGCTTGTGTTTGCTCCGATGGTACAGAAATGACAGCAAAACGAACAACGGGTACGTGAAGATCAAAATAATGACAGCGTCGATCATGCCGACTCCGCCGATGTACAGCCGATAGATTAGAAATTCCACAAGCAGGATTGCCCCCGTCGCGAACCCTCCGAACAGCATGCCGAAGAACATAATGACATACCGCACGTCAAAGATCAGCCCGCTTTGGACGGACGAAGCAAAGGTCATAGACAACAGCATGCACAGCGAACAAATGATAATGATGAAATTGCGGGAATAGTTGACTGTCAGTTTTCTGTAATAGATGTTGTATGCGACAAAAGGCATCAACGCAAACAATAGCTGCAGCAAAACATCTTTAATCACAGGCAGTAGGCCCACCCCTTTGAAGGATATCGAATCGTCCGCTAGATTAACCATGTCCATTCAAGTTCGACGTCCATTTGGAAAAATCCTTGAACGTTGAATAAAAATATCAAAAATTATTCGTACTCAGATTGAAACGAGAAACATATAAATCCATCAGGAGAGCGCTTGCAGGAAATCGAAGCACACATGACCCAGACACTCAGCATTTAAGAAACGAACACATTCCATGAATGGAGGGTTCACAAGTGAAGCTGAAAACCGTTCTGAGGCCCATATTCATTCTTTTGTTGGTGGCGTCTTTTTTTGCTGCCGGATGCCAAAGTGTAACGCCACCGACAGCATCAGATCCACCGCCACCCAAAGATGAGGTAAAGACACCCGGAGGCAGTGATGAGCCGGCACCGCAGGGCGACGCGAAAGCGACGCCGAGAAACGAAACGCTTTACGTGAACGGTTTACAATGGGGAGCGCCCACGAATTTTAACCTGCTTAGCGGAAACCCGGCGTTTCCGATTAACTACGGAAACTCCAGAGAACTCGTCTACGAAACCTTGTTTATGGTCAATCAGCTGACAGGCGAGTTAGAGCCGCTGCTGGGTACCAAGTATGAATGGACCGACGATCTGACCCTGAAGATTGAACTGAACAAGGATGCCAAATGGAGCGACGGCAAGCCGTTTACTTCCGATGATGTCGTCTATACCTATCAGCTCGGCAAAAAGTATGACATTAATTGGAGCAGCTTCTGGACCTATATTGAGGACGTAACGGCAGACGGCCCGCAAACGGTGAACATTAAGCTGAATAAAGACAATCCGAACAAATTGACGGTGCTCGACAGCATCGAGGTTATGCCGATGCTGCCTAAACATGTATGGGAAGAGGTCGAGAAGAAAGCCAATAACGATCTTGCCACCATTCGTAAAGAAGTCAATGAGGACCCGATCGGAACAGGGCCTTACAAAATGTATTTTTACAATGATCAGAAGATCACAATTGTACGTGACGATAACTACTGGGGTCAAGCACTCTTTGGCAAGCTGCCGGCTCCAAAGTACATCACCCATGTCATCTATAAAGACAATGCAGCGGGCGATTTGGCATTCAAGAGCGGTCAGGTAGACGTATCGCAGCAGTTTATTCCGCAGGTATGGAAAATGTGGGAGGGCGGGGCTCCGGTTAAAACCTACATCAAAGACCCTCCGTATTATGTGCCAGGCTCCATGCCATCGATCTTCTTCAACTTGTCGAAGGAAGGACTCAACAATGCGGATGTCCGAAGAGCGATCGCCATGGCGATTGATTACGGCAAAATTTCGGAGCTGGCCATCAGCGGCTACTCGGCTCCAATGGAGCCGTCGCTGACGCTGAATACGGAGGCCGAAGCGAAATATGTAGACCAGGCGGCTATCAAACCGCTCCAATGGACAACAGATGTGGATGCGGCCAATGCACTCCTCGATTCCATCGGCGCCGCGAAGGGGAAAGACGGCATCCGCGTCCTGAACGGAACCCGCCTCGGCCCGTTTGAAATCGAATGTCCATACGGCTGGTCGGATTGGAATGCGGCGCTTGAGATTGTTGCCCAGAACGCGAAGGCAATCGGTATCGAGATTCGAACCAAATTTCCGGAAGCGCCGGTATGGACCAATGATCTCCAGACCGGCAAGTTCGATATCATCATGAACACGCCTGCTGGCGGGGTCAGCCCGAGCCAGCCGTGGAACCGTGCCATGACCATCATGTACTCCAAGGGTGTTGCGCCAATGGGCGAAATGGCATTCTACAATTGGGGCCGGTATAAGAACGATCAAGCGGATGCCATCATCGAGAAGATTCCAACCATCACGGACGAGACTGAATTGAAAGCACTCTACACCGAATTGACCCAAATCTGGTTGAAGGAGATCCCGTCGATTCCGCTCATGTATCGTCCATGGGTATTCGACACCGTCAATGAATCGGTATGGAAAGGGTTCCCGACCGAAGGGGACGGCAGCAACATTCCGCCTCAAATTTCGATGGATGGAGCCGGCATCAAGTCGCTGTATCAGATTCATAACTGATGGATATAACTCAATGAACCAAGACCTATATTGGCGGATTTGCACCCCTGATATAGGTCTCTTTTCACCAAATTCAGGGTGTGATCCATGGGGGTGAGCTGCTTGAGCGTTTACGGAAAATATATCGTCAAGAAGTTCTTCTGGTACTTTCTGACGCTGGTGATTGCGGTCACGCTGAATTTCCTGTTGCCCCGGATGATTGAGGGAAATCCGGTGAGCATGATTGTGTCGGAGATGACGCAGGGGATGACCGACAGCGATACGATCAAACGGGTCTATGAGACGTTTCTCGTTGAGTTCGGAATCGACAAGCCTTTATGGGAACAGTTCATCATCTATCTGAAAAATTTGGCGACCGGTAACCTGGGCACTTCATTCGGGCTCTATCCGAAACCGGTAACGGAGATTCTGGCCTCAGCAGTTCCCTGGACGATCGGGCTCCAGCTTCCGGCCATCCTGGTTGGCTGGATCATCGGCAATGTGCTGGGCGCCGTGGCGGCCTACCGCAAAGGCGTGTTCGATAAAGTGATATTCCCGGTGGCCTTGTTCGTGAATTCCATTCCGTTCTTTACCCTAGCCATTATTATGCTGTATGTGTTCGCCCTGTCCCTAAACTGGTTTCCGCTGCATGGGGGCTACGATTATCAGATGGTGCCGTCACTCAGCTTTGAATTCTTCGCTTCCGTACTTCGGCATCACACGCTTCCGTTTCTATCGATCGTGCTGGTTACGATTGGCGGCCAAGCCATTGGCATGCGGGAGATGTCCATCTATGAGCTGAATTCTGATTATGTGCTGTACAGCAAGCTTCTCGGAATACGGGATTCCAAAATCGCGAGGTATGTATTCCGGAATGCGATGCTGCCCCAGATCACGGGATTGGCGTTATCCATCGGTACGATGGTGGGCGGTTCGCTGATTTGTGAGATCGTATTCAGTTATCCGGGAATCGGAACCTGGATGTTCACGGCGATTCGTCAGCTGGATTATCCGTTAATTTCGGGCTGTACCCTCTTGATCGCCCTGGCTGTGCTGCTGGCCAACTTTACGATTGACCTAATCTACGGCTGGATTGATCCAAGAATTAAGGCCGCTCAGATGGAGGATCAATAATATGAACAGTTCCTTTCGCATATTGATCAAATCGCCAAAGTTTATGTTCGGAGCCTGCATGCTGTTGGCTATGATCGGCGTGGTGCTGATCTACCCGCTCTTTAACCGCAATGACCCGCTGGAGATGATCGCCCTGGCGTACCAGCCGCCGGATTCGAAGCTGCTGCTGGGGTCGGATAACTTCGGCAGGGATTTATTTCTGGAACTGATCTACGGCATTCGGACCTCTTTGCAGGTGGGCCTCATTGCCGGCGTATTTGCTACTGTGATCGGTCTTGTGATCGGTTTAGCCTCGGGCTACATCGGAGGCATGATCGATAATCTGTTGACCGCGATCACCAATATCTTCATCGTGATTCCTTCCTTTGTCATCCTCATTCTGATCTCGGTCAGCATCGATTCGCGCAGCTCATTTGTCACGGCGGTCATCATCGGCATTACCAGCTGGCCCTGGACGGCCAGGGCCGTGCGTGCGCAGACATCCTCGCTCCGCAATCGGGATCACGTGAATATCGCGAAAATATCCGGGTACAGCACGCCGCGCATTATCATCTCGGAGATTTTGCCGTACATCGCTTCCTATGTTGTCATGGCCTTCGTGCTGCAGACGGCATCGGGCATTCTGTCCGAGGCTTCCATCTCGATGCTGGGGCTGGGACCGTACAACACGATTTCCCTTGGCATCATCATGAACTGGGCGCTCGTATTTGAAGCACCGGTTGCCGGCGCGTGGTGGGCCTTCATCCCGGCGGCGATCTCCATCGCCATCATCACCTTCTCCTTGTACATGATGAACACCGGCATGGATGAAATATTCAATCCGAAGATTAGGAGCTGATGGGTGTTGTGAGCACAAATATACTGGAAGTTAACGAATTGAAAACCTATTACCGTACCCGGTTAAAGGAGCATGTCTATGCCGTAGACGGTGTGAGCTTCTCGCTCGAGAAGGGGAAGACGCTTGGCATTGCCGGTGAATCCGGCTGCGGCAAATCGACCCTTGCGCTCAGTTTGATGGGATTTTATTTTCCACCGCTGCATTTTGGCAGTGGCTCGATTGTCATCAACGGTACGGACATCATGAAGCTTGGCAAGGAACAACTCCGTTCCCAGGTGTCCGGAGGAGAGATATCATATATCCCGCAAGCAGCCATGAATGCCCTGAATCCTACGCTCAAAATCATTCATTTCGTCGAGGATATTATGAAGGAGCATCGCCCTGAGCTGAACAAAAAGCAGGTGTGGGAGATGGCGGCGGAACGGTTCGAAACCTTGAATTTGTCAACCAAGGTGCTGAACTCTTATCCAAACGAGCTGTCAGGCGGCATGAAGCAGCGGACGGTTATCGCGATCTCCACCATTCTGAATCCCAAAGTGCTGATTGCGGACGAACCGACCTCGGCGCTGGACGTAACCTCGCAGAAAGCGGTGATCAAACTGCTGAAGAGTCTGCTGGATCGGGGCTATATTCAGTCTCTGGTATTCATCACGCACGAGCTGCCGCTGCTTTATCACGTAACGGATGACATCATCGTCATGTATGCAGGGGAGATCGTGGAGCGCGGTACCGCAGAGCAAATGATTTTTGACCCGATACACCCGTATACAAAAAAGCTGATGGGTTCCATCATTGTGCCCGAGGAAGGTATGAAAGGCCATAAGCTGGCCGCCATCCCGGGGACCCCGCCTAATTTGAAGAATGTGCCGGAGGGCTGCCGGTTCGCGGATCGCTGTTCCTATGTGCAAGACGCCTGCCGAAAGGGAAAGATTGTGAGCCAGACCGTGGAGGATCGAATGTATCGCTGCATCGTAGAACCGGGTGTGCTTAAGGAGTGGTATGCGAATGAAGAAGAATGATGTTCTGATTCGGGGAGAGCATCTTACCAAGGTATTCGGTTACGGAAAGCAGAAGACAACCGCCGTAGAGGATGTCAGCTTTACCTTCCATGAAGGCGAAATCATATCGATTGTCGGCGAGAGCGGAAGCGGCAAAACGACACTGGCCAAAATGATCATGGGCCTGCTGAAGGAGAGCAGCGGTACGATTGAGTATATGGGCAAGCCAAGACAACTGAAGCGGCACAGAGACCGCAAGCGTTATTGGAAAAACATCCAGGCGATCTTCCAGGACCCGTTCTCTTCGTTCAATCTGTTCTACAAAGTCGAGAAGCTGCTGCTCGACTGCATCAAGCTGCAGGGTGATAAACTGTCGAAGGAGGAGCAATTCCGCAAAATGAAGGAAGCGTGCTCCTTCGTCAATCTGAAATTTGAAGAGCTGCATAATAAATACCCGTTCGAACTGTCCGGCGGGCAAATGCAGCGCCTGATGATTGCCCGGATCTTCATGCTTTATCCGAAGCTGCTGATTGCGGATGAACCGACCTCCATGGTTGACGCATGCTCACGATCCACGATACTGGATATGCTCTTGAAGCTGCGGGATGAGAACAACATGACAATTATTTTCATTACCCATGACGTAGGGCTTGCTTATTATGTAAGCGATACACTGTATATTATGGAGCAGGGGAAAGTTGTGGAGCGGGGACCAGCGGAAGAGGTGATCTTGAATCCGCAGCATCCTTATACCCAGCAGTTAATTTCAGATGTGCCCAAGATCCACTCCGAGTGGGATTTGGCATGAGCGATGTGTACGATGGAAATGTCATGATGGAAATGCCCGAAGCGAAACGCCGCTTTGGGCTTTATTTTGTTTAGAGCCCCTTTTGCTTCGTTTATTTTCGTGGATATGACACTCCGAATCGTTACGCAAAATTTCTCTGTACTTGATCTTCGCATTTGTGAAGGATCTGCCGATAAATGATATGGCTGCCATTTGCTTCATCCCGCAGTTCGCATTCGGTATACCGCAAAGCATCTGACGTGACTGCGTGTATGCTTCATAAGGAGACCATCAAACATCATGTGTATTTACTTCTTAGGGGCAACCATCTTGGTATTAGTCGCCCTCACCATCACATTCTGGATTTTCTTGTTCAAAAGCGCATATCAGCGAAAGTTAAACCATCAGGCCTTGGATATGGCCGAAGGCAGATTCCGACTGCTTGATGATATGCTGCTTACGCTTGATGTTGGCATTTGGTCATACGATTTCGGCACAAGGAGTATCCAAAATACTTCTTTGGCTTTTCATAAAATTACAGGTTATTCACATCGTGATTTCACGGACGGTCTTTCCTGGGAAGAGCTGATCCATCCAGAGGATATGGCGTTGTTTCGATCATTGGTCGACAGAACTCGACAAGGTGAGACCGTTCATACTGAATTCCGGATTATTCATGCAGAGGGCGATGTTCGCTGGGTCCAAGTGAAGATGATTCCGATGATGAATGAATCCGGGCAAATGATCCGTACAGATGGTATTGCCGTTGATATTAGCACACGTTTCCGCATGGAGGAGGCGCTGTATGATATTACGGAATGCAAGAAGATGGAGCAAGCGCTCAATGAAAGCATGAACCGGTATCGCAGGCTGGTAGAGCTATCTCCTATTGCCATTGCCGTTTGTAAGGACCGCAAGCTGATGTATGTAAATCCCGCTGGACTTCGGATCATTGGAGCGGCTGGGCCTGAGAACATCCTGGGTACCGATCCTTGGGACTGGGTGCTGGATCCCTACGAGGAGTGGGAACGCAAACGGCTCATGCAGCTAATTCGATCAGGGCAGGTCGTTCCCGAGGAATTATCCATAAAGCGGGTTGACGGAGAGCGGGTCGATGTCGTGACAACGGCCTTGTATGATGCGGAATCTGACGCGATTGAGATTTTCTTCGAGGATATCACCGCCCGCAAATCCGCGGAACGGGCCCTTATGGAAAGCGACCGAATCAACCGCCATATCCTGGATATCGCTCCTGTTGCGATGTTCCTGCACTCCGATTTTTCTTATGTTTATGCGAATCCCGCGGGCCTTTCCTTATTGGGTATAGCGGATATCGTACAATTAGCGGGAACTTCACTCCAGGACGTAATCCCCTCGGATCAGGTCGAGTTCGTGATTGCGGAGGTTGAGCATGTGTACGAAAGCGGGAATACCTCGGAGCTCACCGGGAACAAACTGGTCCAACTGGATGGAACGATCATCGATATAGAGGCAATTACGACACCTATTCCTTATATAGGTCATAGCACGGCGCTTACCATTATTCGCGATGTTACGCAGCAGAAGCAGGCTGAACGGGAGCGCATTGCGGCAGAAAGGCTAGTTCGGGAGAGCGAGGACCGTTATTTTAGGCTGCAAATGAGCCTGGATCAATTCTCTTCCGACCTTTTTGGGATGGTGAAGATCAGTGAATTGAACGCCCGTATCGTGCGGGAAATCAAGAAGGTGCTGGTGACGGATCGGGTGAGCCTCATCCAGATCAACCACCACAGCCTGCATATCAAAATCCAAGGGGGCCATAAAGTTCTGCCGCAAGGTGTGCTTCATGCGATCCATACATGCGGACCCGAGCATATTCCATTCTGTAAACTGTTTGAGATGTCCGACGGATATTTTGTCAAGATTGGAGAAATGAACGGGGATAGCAGCATTGTCTGCATTGGCGGAGAGGTTCCCTTGCTAATGATTCAGGCCAAAAAAATATGGCTGGAGACCATTACGCGCTATGCAAGTGTCCTGTACGATAACTTCCGCGTCATTGAGGATTTGACGAGGGAGCTGGAGAAGCTGGATTCATCCCAGCAAATCATGCCCTTGTGGCTGCTGCGACTGATGCTGCATTTATCTGAAAATGAGCGGAAGCGATTGTCCCAAGATCTTCACGATGCTGCGCTCCAGGAACAGATTATATGGTACAGGAAATTAAATCAGATTACATCGGATCTTGAGCTGCCGGAGCAACTTCGCCCACAGCTGGAGGAAATCGAGCAGGGGCTTCTGGATGTCATATATCAGATTCGAATTACGTGCAACGAGCTTCGCCCCCCGCTGCTCAAGGAGGAGGGTTTGGAACGTTCGCTGGAGGCATTGTTTGAATTTACCCAGCTCCGCACCAATTATTCTATACAGTTCGACTGCTCGAACTTCGATGATGATATCAGTGACGATCACTTGATCGGACTGTACAGAATTGTCCAGGAGCTGCTAGCCAATGCTACGAAGCATTCCAACGCGACCGAGGTAAAGCTCCGTTTGTCCACTCAGTGTGATGAGGTCAATCTTAGCTATGAAGATAACGGGATTGGGATCGATTTGAACCAGAAACCGGATCAATTCAATCATATGGGGATCGGCGGCATGAAGGAAAGGGTGAGAAGCATGAACGGTAAAATCCAGTTCGACTCATCGAAGAGCGGTGGGACGGCTGTCTATATATCCATAACAGCAAAGTAAACATTCCACCGGCAGTGAAGTAATCAAGATACCAGATTGAAGGAGCCATGAGTGACCATGATCGAAATTTTATTAGTGGATGACCATCCCTCGGTGATGGAGGGAACCAAGGTGCTGCTTGAGCAGGAAAAGGATATGTTCGTGAAGCTTGCGAATACGCCGGAGCAGGCGCTGGAGCTGGTGAGAACGTTGCATTTTGACGTAATGCTGATTGATATGCATATGCCGGGCATGAGCGGAATTGATTTGGCCAAGCAGATCCTCCAAATCGTTCCGAACGCGGTGATGCTGGTTTATACGGGTTTTGAAGTCAGCAATCATTTTAATTTGATTATGGAGGCCGGACTGGCTGGTTTTGTCTCGAAAACGTCGGGCAAAGAGCAGTTGGTAACGGCTGTTCGATGTGCGCTGCGAGGGGAAGCAGTTCTGCCGTTAACACTTGTGAAGCAGCTCCGGCGTGTTACCGCAAATGGTCCGGAACGGACAGCAGGGGCGCCGGCAGCCCAGTCTATAACCGATAAAGAATATAGTATTCTCAAGGAAATCGCTCGCGGAAAGAGTAACAAGGAGATTGCGGGAATGGTGATCATGAGCCAGCGTTCACTGGAGTACTGCTTAACCAATCTGTTTCAAAAGTTGAATGTGAAGTCACGCATAGAAGCTGCACTGAAGGCAAAGCAGATGGGAATCCTCTCGGATTCGGATTTTGTCCAGCTGGGCTGACCGGCTAGCTCTCTTTAACGTTTCAGATCATAAAGTATGTTTACCTCGACATGACACGAGATAAATTCGCTATTATTCGACAATATCCGCAAGGCAATCCGCAAAATTCTTGCGTGAGCACGCAAGAGAATTTCGGTTACGAACGGTAAGTAAGTGTATATGCTTATGTTACTGGATGGATGTAGTCTGTAAGTAGGAAGGGTGGTAACCTGCGGCATGACAAAGGACCTATTTGAATATGGTGTCGATGACCTCTTGTCACCGGAAGAGATTGAGGAAGTTTTGGCGCAGCTTGAAGAAGAGTGGAATGAATTTAACAGCCGGAAGAAGCGAGGGTGACTCATAATGAAACGATTGAAGTCTTTGAAATCTCTGTTTGCAATGAAACTCCAGAGTCGTATGCTGTTTATTATTTTGGGGTCGATTACGATTTTTCTAGCTGGCATGATGACGTATATCAGTATGACTACAACGGAGGAAGCTCTGGATTCGGCCAAGACGCTTGCGGTGACAACGAGTGAGAAGATTGGCACGCTGGTACAAGCAGAGCTTGACGATGTCATGAGCTCCGCACGTACATTAGCTGTAAGCTTTGTTGGAATGAAAGGGACCGATACCACGAATCGCGCAGCCGTTAATGAAATACTGAGAAGAAATCTGGAAGACAATCCGTCCTGGAAAGGGATCTGGACCTTATGGGAGCCGGATGCCTTTGATGGCCGGGACAACGAATACAGAAACAAACAGGGCAGTGATCAAACGGGGCGATTGATGTCCTACTGGGCAAGAACGGAATCCGGCCTGGAACGCTCCGTAATCGAGGATTACGAGCACGAAGGGGAAGGTGACTTCTATCTCCTGGCGAAGAACAGCGGAAAAGAAATCATTATGGATCCGTACGTCTTCAAAGTAGGCAACGAAGATGTCATGATGACATCGCTCGTTGTTCCGATTATCGATAACGGAAAGACTGTCGGCGTGGTTGGTGTCGATATTTCCCTGGCACATTTGCAAAGCGTAATGGAGCAATTCCGATTGTTCGACACGGGGTATGCGCATATTTTTTCGAATACCGGCGTGATCGTAACGTCGCCGGAGGACGGGGTGATGGGGCAGACGTTGGAGGAGGCCTATCCTGGCAAGACGGTTCCCCTTATCCTGGATGCGATTCGGGAAGGAGATGTCTATACTGAGGAAGATTCCGAGCTGTACAAGCTGTATACCCCGATTAAGACCGGATTGACCGAAACGCCATGGTCTGCTGCTATCATTATCCCGATGGATGAGATTACGGCAAATTCGGATGCGTTGATTATCTCCATTATCGTTGCCGGACTGACCACTCTGGTGGCCATGGCGGCTGTCGTGGTCCTGTTAACGAGATCCATCGTGAAACCATTGGGCATTTCCGTTTCCATCGGAGAGTTCATGTCGAAGGGAGACTTCACGCAGGAGGTGCCTGCGGCTTATCTCCGCAGAGCCGATGAAATCGGCACGTTGTCCAGAGTATTCGCGCAGCTGCTGGAGAGCATGCGGGAGATGATCGGCAAAGTGAACCTGAACGCATCATCGGTAGCCGCCGCTTCACAGCAGCTATCGGCTGGTGCCGAGGAACTTGCGGTTGGAAGCAGCAGTCAGGCTGAATCCGTGCAAACGGTCAGTGAATTGTTCCATGAATGGTCAAATGCCATCAATTCTGTTGCGAGCGATGCATCAGCAGCATCCGAGCTTGTAAACCAGACCTCCGGCATTGCAACGGAAGGCAGCGGTATCGTCCAGCAGTCGGTGGAAGGCATGAATCGGGTACGAGAGCAGGTTGCCAAACTCGAAGCTGATTCCCAGCGGATTGGCGAGATTATCGAGGTGATTGACGATATCGCCAAGCAGACCAATCTGCTTGCCCTTAATGCCACGATCGAGGCTGCCCGCGCCGGCGATCAAGGAAGAGGCTTCGCTGTGGTGGCGGATGAAGTGCGCAAGCTAGCCGAACGTAGCGGAGGAGCGACGAAGCAGATCGCCGATATCATCAAGGGCATGCAGAAGAATACGGCTGATAGCGTGGAGGCGGTGAATCTAGGCGTCATCCACACGGAAAAAGCCGGTGAAGCCTTTGCCTACATTACAAGTATGGTGAATGAGTCTGCCGGTAAAGTAATGGATATTGCAGCTGCCAGCGAGGAGCAGGCAGCCCAGGCTGCCGAGGTGGCAACCGCGATTGAAACGATATCTTCGTCGACGGAGGAAACGGCGGCTACAAGCGAGGAATCGGCTGCAACGGCACAATCGCTTGCCGAGCTTGCTGAAGAGTTAAACCATACCGTATCGGCCTTCAAAATCTCGTAGCACCACTGGCATATTGATGATAAGCTTGGCCTAAGGGCCAGGCTTTTTTTATATATAAAGTTACGATTTATGTACGCTGTGAGATTTTAATACACCTATAACTACTCTTAAACGCGGTCTGTCTTCTGTGAAGTACGTCGATAGAAGTTTTTGTCCATAAATCATGCTGCACTGCTCGGACGAAGGGAGGAACATGTGTTGTGAATGGCAGCTTGTTTCAGCAGATGTTAGAAGAGGGGGATTATGTCCCGCGCTTTTACGCCTATTACTATAAGCAGTGGATAGATTATGAAATGCCATACCATCAGCATGACTCCACCGAGATTATGTATATGATCCAAGGGGTATGCCGGATTGACGTGAAGGTAGGCGATACGGAAAAGAGCGTCACGCTCAAAAAAGGGGAGTTTATGGTGCTGGATGCCGATGTCCCGCATCGGTTAATCGTTGAGCAGGCAGTCTCCTGCCGAATGCTGAATGTGGAATTCGGGTTTATGGAAAATGAAGGGAGGACGCTTTCTCTCAGGCAGATTGCAGGTGAGGAGCAAGAGGTGTCTTTTCTCCTGAATCGGCCGTTTCCCTACTTGGTGCTAGCGGATCAGGAGGAGGTATATCCGGTGCTGCGGAGCCTCGTGCTTGAACTCGATCAGAGAGGGACGGAGGGGAGAATGATGACGCATATGCTGTTTATTCAGCTGCTTGTCTGTATCGCCCGTCTGTATGAAGAAAGGGAACGCAGCGAAGTGCAGCAGAGCGAGTTCTATATTAAACGAAGCGTCGATTTCTTGCATCAGAACTATGACCGCCATATTCAGGTAAAGGACGTTGCCGCCGAGGTGAATCTGCATCCCGGCTACTTGCATCGGGTATTCCGCAGAGGGACGGGCAGGACAATAACGGAGTATCTGACCATGATTCGAATGGAAAAGGCAAAAATGCTGCTGGAGCAGACGGATATCCCCATAGATGAAATATCGGACTATGTGGGTGTTGGCAGCAGGCAATATTTTCATATGTTGTTCAAGAAGAATACGGGAACCACTCCGGTGGAATATCGGCTGCGGAAGGATCGGAATGCCTGGAAATACGGTGATCAGGATGCCAGATCAGATAAGAAGTGAGGATTTTTGACTCAGAAGAGTCCAAAAGGTCATGATTTTGATAACGCTTTCTACCACTCGACTGCTACAATAACTACAATCTAATTTGCAGCTGGGGAGTGGATAGAATGTCATTTAAGGTTGCTTTTATCGGCGCGGGCAGCATCGGCTTTACCCGGGGAATTCTGCGTGACTTGCTGACTGTACCGGAATTTAGGGATATCGAGGTCTCTTTCACCGATATCAGTCAGCATAACCTGGATATGGTCACGGAATTGTGTCAGCGGGACATTACCGAGAACGGACTGTCGATTGCGATCCAGTCCACCACGGATCGAAGACAAGCCCTGCATGGTGCAAAATATGTCATCTGCACCATTCGCGTGGGCGGACTGGAGGCATTCCGTACGGATGTGGACATTCCGCTGAAATATGGCATCGATCAATGCGTGGGCGACACGCTCTGTGCAGGCGGCATTATGTATGGCCAGCGGGGAATCCCTGAGATGCTGAACATTTGCCAGGATATTCGCGAGGTGTGCGCACCAGATGTACTGCTGCTGAACTACTCCAATCCCATGGCTATGCTGACATGGGCATGCAATCAGTATGGCGGCGTGCGGACGATTGGATTATGCCATGGCGTACAGCATGGGCATCACCAAATCGCCGAGGTTTATGGCTTGAAGAAACAGGAAGTCGATATTGTCTGTGCGGGCATTAATCATCAAACCTGGTATATTCAAGCCTCACATCAAGGCAAGGACTTGACGGCTGGACTGCTGGAAGCGTTCGAACGGCATCCGGAGTATAGCAGGACAGAGAAGGTTCGCATCGATATGCTGCGGCGTTTCGGATACTACAGCACCGAATCCAACGGCCATCTAAGCGAATATGTTCCTTGGTACCGTAAACGGGCGGAGGAAATTACGGAGTGGATTGACCTCAGCAGTTGGATAAACGGAGAGACAGGCGGATATTTGCGAGTCTGTACCGAGGGACGCAACTGGTTCGAGACGGATTTCCCGAACTGGATGCAAGATCCGGCTATGGAGTACACGCCGGAGCACCGGGGAGAGGAGCATGGCTCCTACATTATTGAAGGCTTGGAAACCGGCCGGGTATACCGGGGGCATTTTAATGTAATGAATGAGGGCATTATCGCTAATCTGCCGAATGATGCAATCATTGAGGCGCCGGGTTACGTAGACCGCAACGGCATTTCCATGCCGCATGTAGGGAATTTGCCGTTAGGGCCGGCTGCGGTGTGTGGCGTAAGCATATCCGTTCAACGGCTGGCGGTCGAAGCGGCGGTTCATGGAGATGACAAGCTGCTTCGTCAGGCATTTATGATGGATCCGCTGGTTGGAGCGGTATGTAATCCGAAGGAAATCTGGCAGCTGGTCGATGAAATGCTGGTAGCCGGTGAAGCGTGGCTTCCTCAGTATGCGGTTTCGATCACTGAAGCGAAAGCACGTCTAATATCCGACAATCTGATCCCCACCCGTTCGTATGAAGGAGCAGCCAGACTCAAGGTGAAGACAGTGGAGGAGATGCAGCTCGATCGGGAGAAGGCGAACAAAAACGCAGGTGAATCCGACAAAGGGAAGGATCGCGAAAAAGTTTAAGCTGGTTGCACAATAACGAAGGGATATAACAACAGAAGTACTTAGAGTTTTCATGAATGCGCATGATTGAAACACTTTGGCGAGGACGGTATAACGGACAAAAATCCGTTATAATCCCTCTGCCAGAAGTGTTTTTTTCTGCATACAGTTCATCTTTTATCTGCATATACTACGGATACATAGAGATAAATTCGGATGGACAATCCCTGACCTTAGACAGGTACACAGTTTGGGTAAAAATGGTTACAATTCAATTAGATAGGCAAAATTCACTATTAAGGAGGCATGGGGATGATAATTGGGGTTCCCAAAGAAATCAAAAATAACGAAAGTCGTGTAGGCATGACGCCGGGTACGGTCGTCAGTTTTAGAAATGCCGGACACGAAGTGCTTGTACAATCCGGGGCTGGTCTTGGGATCGGTTTTACGGATGAAGCTTACAGAGCGGCTGGAGCCAAAGTGGTTGCATCGGCTGCAGAAGCGTGGAAAGCCGAGATGGTTGTGAAGGTAAAGGAACCCCTGCAGGAGGAATATGAATACTTTCAAGAGGATATGATCCTATACACTTATCTGCACCTGGCCCCCGAGCCGGAACTGACCAAGGCGCTGGTTGACCGTAAGGTGAGTGCCGTTGCTTATGAAACGATACAATTGACGGATGGCAGCCTGCCGCTGTTGACACCGATGAGTGAAGTGGCAGGAAGAATGTCCATCCAAATCGGAGCGCATTTCCTGGAAAAAGCGCATGGCGGCAAGGGAGTTCTTCTAAGTGGCGTACCCGGGGTCGCACCAGGTAAGGTTGCCGTTATCGGCGGCGGCATCGTTGGCACTAATGCGGCAAGAATCGCGCTGGGTCTCGGTGCGGACGTCAGCATCCTCGATATTAATCCCGGCCGGCTTCGTCAACTGGATGATCTGTTCCAAGGGCGGGTCAAAACGATTATGTCCGATCCGTATCATATTGCGGAAACGGTGAAGGCCGCCGACCTTGTCGTGGGCGCAGTATTGATCCCCGGTGCGCGGGCCCCGCGCCTCGTAACGGAAGAGATGGTAAAAGAGATGAGTCCGGGATCCGTCATCGTGGATGTGGCGATTGATCAAGGGGGCTCCATCGAGACGATTGACCGGATCACCACGCATGACAACCCGACCTACGAAAAGCATGGTGTTATTCATTATGCTGTAGCCAACATGCCGGGCGCCGTAGCCAGAACCTCCACCATGGCATTGACCAATGTAACGGCACCCTATGGACTGAGAATAGCAAGTAAAGGACTTCGGTCTGCCGCACGTCATGATCAAGCACTTGCCAAGGGCATTAATGTCATCGACGGCAAGGTAACCTACGAAGCGGTTGCGGCGGCCCATGGGTATGCTTATACCAGCATTGACGATTATTTGCTGGCATAGAAATAATATGTTTTAAGCATGTAGAGCCATTTTTCAAATTTGACACGATACCGGGGTTTATGAAGTAAACCTTAGGAGTGGCTTTCCTTGGCCGGCGTGGACAAAGTTGAAAAATGGCTTTTGTATGTTGCCTTACTGTTCCTACCACGAGTTCGCCTTCGCCTAGTTCAACATGAACAGGAGGTTATGTAGTTCGGCTTCCTGCAAATGCCTCCATTTCCCCCGTTCCAGTTGATCCAGTGTAATATTCATAATCCGAATACGCTCCAGCTTCAGCACTCTGTACCCCAAGGCTTTACACATTCTGCGGATTTGCAGATTAAGGCCCTGTGTCAAAATAATACGAAATACATCTTCGCTTTGCCTATAGACCTTGCATGGTTTGGTTATGACGTCCAGGATTTCAACACCTTGAGACATCGCTTGCATAAATTCGTCCGTAACGGGTTTGTCCACAGTCACCACATATTCTTTCTCATGATGATGTTCTGAACGCATCATTTTGTTCACAATATCTCCGTCGTTCGTAAGTAAAATCAAACCTTCAGAGGCTTTATCCAGCCTTCCAATGGCAAAAATGCGCGATGGATAGTTAACAAACTGAATAATGTTTCCCGCGACATGTTCTGCTGCCGTACAGACAATACCGATAGGTTTATTGAGAGCCAGGTAAACCGCTTCCCTATCCTGATGAGGAATTTCCTTCCCATCTATTAACACAATATCGTGCAGTTCAACGTCCGCCCCTTTTTCACACACCTTGCCATTGATCGTGATGCGTCCGGCTGCAATCAATCGGTTGGTTTCTCTGCGCGAGAAAACTCCCGTTTCGCTTATATATTTGTTAATTCGCATGCTCCACCGCTTCTCATGTGTACTATTGCCATAGGTTCATTTGTTAGTTGATATTCTCTTTTCCTTGATTTTTGCGGAATGTTGCATAAAATGATTAATTTCGATAATCCATCAGAGAGGCAGACTTATGTCGAAAATATTTCCTTTAAGCTGACGTCTCTTTCAGGTTCTTCACATTGCTCCTCTGGCGGTTCTAGCTGGGGAGATTCGCCAGCAGGGAACTCTTCTGGCGGATCGAAGTGGTAACCGGGGAGCAGCAAGCCTAGTAAAAATCCTGCGACATGTTCTCTTCGTCTGCAACAGCCTGTATCTCCTCTGAACCGATGCTGATGAAGCGGTAACCGTCCGCTGTCTGCTTCTTCAGCGCACGTTCTTTGATGAACTTGGGGCTGGCTTCGCCGCCATCTTCGTCATACACGAGCAGAATGCCATCGGTCTTGCGGAGTAACAGATCGTCTCTGGCCGTAAATTGCCACGGCCCCTGATAGGGGCTCTTGCTGACAGGCGCATAGAAGTCTACCCCCTTCATCAATTCCTGAAAATAAGCTTTTTTATCGTCGTTCCATTGCGCCTCGGGATTCTGATAGGCGGTCAGAATAGAGCATCTCAGGTGAGGGTATCGGGACTTTAGTTCTATAGCTGCTTCAACGGCCCACAGGTCCACGCCATACTGACCGGGCGTGATAACCCACTGAAGACCTTCCTCGAGCAGCGGAATCAAGCGGTTGGCAATCGCTTGACGTATATAAGGAATGCCTTGGTGTTTGTTGTTGTAAATACCGAGTTCATGAGCTCGATATCCGGTAACAAGAATGTTTTCCAATTGTGCACACTCCCTGACAAAGAATAGGTCTAGTGTACCGTTTTCTGAAAAATTGATCAATATTTGTCGCAGATCGTATAGAATGGGATGAGTAATCTTGGAATACATATTTTAGGAGGAAATTCGATTGAAGAAGTGGACAGCAGTATTACTAGGGGCAATTTTGGTAATGAGCATGACAGCATGCGGAAAGGACAACAAAGCAGCAGACGACGCCGCAACACCGCCAGCAGCGGAACAAGGGACGAGCGAGACGCCGCCTGCTAAAGAAGAACCGAAGAAGGATGCTCTTCCAACTGCTGACGAGCTTCTTCAGAAGGCGGCTGAAGCTTCTAAGAATTTGAAGAGTTTTGCGATGAAAGCCGATGTTAAACAGCATATCGTAGTTGAAGGCGATGAGAAGCAGGAGCAAGATGTTAATATGGCGCTTGATTCGGAACTTACGCTCGAGCCGGTGGAGATGATGCAGAACATCGTGATGGATTCTCCGGAAGGCAAGATCGAGATGAAGCAGTATATAACGGAAGACGGTATCTACATGCTTATGGATGGTCAATGGATGCAGGTTCCGAAGGAATCGGAGCAGGAGATCCGCGACAGCCTGGATCCGAGCAGTGCAAGTCCGGAGCAGCAGTTAGAGCAGTTCAAGACTCTCGCTAAGGACTTCAAAGTAACGGAGGACGGAGACTCATACGTTCTGACGGCGGATGTCTCCGGCGACAATCTGAAGGAGCTTGCCAAGTCCATGATGAGCCAAGCGGGCAACGATCCGCAGATGGAAGCCATGATGGATCAAATGGATATCAAGAGCATCCATATTGTTTATGGCGTACAGAAGGAATCTTACTTGCCTGTAACAACCGATTTGGACATGGTAATGGCAATGGAAGCCGAAGGTCAGAAGGTATCCTTGGATATGAAAATGAAGAGTACTTACTCCAAGCATAACGAAATCAGCAAGATCGAAGTTCCGAAGGAAGCATTGAATGCGGAATAATGCTATTTGACTGATGAAATAAGCGGAATATGAAATGATTGATATTCCTCATGAAGAGGCTGCCCCGGTTCTGTAGATGTTCTACAGACCGAGGCAGCCTTATTTGATGAGAACAATTTCATTTCAACGGTAGGGTCAAGGCAACGGCTTCCTCCGTTGTTTGACTAGGAGGCTTGCCGTGAGGCGTGCTTGGGTTAACGGCCAGCGGCTCATGTATCTTTGGGCACCGCCAAATTTATGGTTTAGCAACTTCGACAATGACGCTGCCGAACAATTGACCGTTGATCGAGACCATAATGCGCCACAGTCCAGGCGAAGGAAGTGACATCGTTGTCGGCAATGAGGCATCGGCGCCATTATGAGGATAAGGAGTGACGCGAGATTTAAATACATCGATGATCTTTGACGAATTTTGTTTCACGGCAGTGATGACCAGATCCCCCGTTAATTCCTCTTTGCTTCCCCAAAAGTGCCACATATATTTATTGGGGTGACCTGAGATAAACCCAGGATCAATAAAGCCGAGATGTCCCTTAATGCCGGTCATTTCAGTGGGAGGAAACTGGGAGGACAGCATCGCCTCCACCGGGTCTTCAGAAGCAGCCGAAACGAAGCTCGGACTCGGCTCCCAGCTGCTGTCCGGCATATCGACCACGATATCGCCGTATTTCTCCTGATCCACCATCACGTCGAATCGCCATAACCCGGAGAGCGGCAGGGCAAAGCGGGAAGAAACCCGGGTGAAGTTATCGTAAGCCATATCGGAGGTAATCTCCGTCTCGACAAGTTCTTCAAGGGTAGTTCCCGTATCCCGGTGTACGGCGGTTATGTGGATCGTTTTCCCTTCAAGCTCTTGGACCGGGGTTAGCAGATTCCACCAGGCACCGGCCGGAGAGCCCGCGGCATAATCCCCACCCGGAAATGCCTGAAGTTTATCCACCCCATCCTCCGTGTATACGCTGCGAGGAGTCCACTTGGCAGCATATCCCAAGCCCTGGATCGGGATCATCCGTTGAAGCGCAGGGGACTCGCGCCATCCCCATACCGCCGCTATTAGAAGAATTATGAATGCACTTGCGGTTATACGCAGACGAGTTGGAGATTTCCGCTTTTTTCGACCCTTCTTTACAGAGCCGTTAGCAGCGCTGTTCATTACACTGGATTTCATCTTCTCGGTGAACATCGGCTCGTTGAATGGAGAAGAAGCGAGTTCCTGTATCCAATCGGGCGGCAGTTCTTGTTCGGTCTTCACTGGACATCCTCTCCTTTCAACAGCTTCTCCATTCGGGCGCGAGCCCGGTGCAGTCTGGATTTGATCGTTCCTTCGGATATGCCGAGCAGCTCCGCCATTTCTTTTCGCGGCAGCTGGTAATGGGATTCAAGGATGAGCACCTCGCGGTATTTGGGCGGCAGCTCCATCACGTATTTCCAAATCTGCGATACGGCAGCAGCATCCATAAACTCTTTTTCCGCAGAGGGTTCAGTCTGCTTGGAGGTTACCCAGCCGGTTAAAGACACCCTCGTCATAAAGGAAGATTTGAGATAGTTCAGGGAAAGGTTACGGGTGATGGTTAACAGCCATGTTTTTACAGAACTTCGGCCCTGAAACTCATTCCAGTGCTTAAATGCACTCAAGAATACGTCCTGACTGATATCATCAGCCGCATCTTTGCGTTTTGTTAGGAAGAACGCATAGTTCCACACGTCCTGGCCGAAGGACTCCATTAAATCGCTCAGCACCGTGCTTGCTTCATTTACGGCCACCATTTGTTTCAGGTACTCCAATCACATCACCTCAAATATTAGACAATTGAACATAGGATTGGTTCCCAGATTCCCCCCAAAAAATTGAAACAATTTAACGTGCAAATCGTTGTAATGAGTAACAGGTATGCAAGGAATCGAGGAAGGGGGGAAGGCGTATGCATTTATATTTTAAGGATAACTTTTTTAGCTCGGGTATAACAGATATTATGGATAGGGAAGGCAGTGTAATAGGAAGTCTGGATTTGAAGAGTGCTTTCGGTTCCTCGCTGGACGTGTATAACGCTACGGGAGATCCGGTATGCAGCGGCTCGTTTCGTTTCTTCTCCAACAAGTGGCATATCGTGAGCGGCAGCGGGGAAGAGCTGGGCGTGCTGCGTATGCGTATGAGCTTTTTTACGAAAAAATTTGAATACAACGCGGGATCGCGGGGCGTATACGAGATCACTTCGCCTGCTTTTTCCAATGAATATGAAATAATGGATGGTACCGGAAGGGGAATCGCCCATTTTTCCCGTATTAGCGGCTGGCTTCAGGCCGGAGCCTATCTGCTGGAGAATGAGAGCGACGTCCTTGGAGATTGGGAACTCGTGACCGTGGTGATGGGCATTCACCAAATACGCAAACGCAACAACAGCGCTGCCGCATCGAGCTCTCATTAAGTTTTAGGTTAACCCAGAATAAGACGATGATAGGAGGAGTCAGAATGAACGAAGTCAGCGATCATCTCGATTATGGATTGACTGTTGTTTTTATCGGATTTAATCCTAGTTTACGATCGGGGGAGGTCGGACATCATTATGCCAACCCCCGCAACAATTTTTGGAGGATTCTGCATAAATCCGGGTTGACCCCTCGCTTATATGATGCCTCGGAGGATGGGGAATTGCTTAAACTGGGGTATGGGTTTACCAATATTGTGGCCAGGCCTACACGGGGGGCCGAAGACATTACCCGCGAAGAGTACAAACTCGGAAGAGAAACGCTGCGGGAGAAGCTGGCGGAGTACAGACCGGAGGTTGCTTGCTTTGTTGGCAAGGGCGTGTACACCGAATTTAGCGGTAAAGCAAAAGCGGATTGGGGAATTCAGCAGGACTCCGTCGTGGACGGCGTTCATGAGTTTGTTGCTCCTTCTTCCAGTGGACTGGTACGAATGCCCATGGATGAGATTATCGAAATTTATCGACGATTGCATGATTTTATATCGAGGCATGAGTTCTGAACAGAGGAGTTGGACAAGAACGATTCATGAGGATCATGAAAAAGAGGAGCGTCCAGGAGACCCGATTTGTCGGACTCCTGGTGCTCCTCTTTGAACATAGAATACATAAGCTTTCAGCGGAAGCTAAATCTTCTGATTACCGCAAGAAAATTCTATTTGTAGTTTTTCTTCTATTGAAAGTACATCTATTGAGAATATACTTTAGGGTTAGGTCGCCATATTATGGACGCTTCAACAGTGCAGGATCGATCCGCGGCACAAGCCCTTCATCGGCTGCACGGTTCAGCAGAGCTGAAATAGCGGCATAGCCGTCTTCGCCCAGCTCTGCGGTAAATGGATTGACATACAAGTCAATGTGGGCATCGGCGACATCCGGGTCCATTTCCTGAGCGTGTTGGAGGACATACGCCCGAGAGTCTTCAGGATGTTCCCAGGCGTATTCGACCGAGGAGCGGATCCAGCTCGAGATGCTGGCCAGATCCAGCGACCTTCGGGCCACAATCGCTCCCAGCGGGATCGGCAGATTCGTATCGGTTTCCCACCAGCTGCCGAGATCGGTCATCAGCTTCAATCCGTAGGACGGGTACGTGAATCGCGCTTCGTGAATGACCAGTCCGGCATCGATGGCACCGTCGCGGACAGCCGGCATGATCTGGTCAAACGGCATCACCACGATTTCGCCGAGTCCTCCGGGTACGTTTTGGGCGGCCCACAGGCGAAACAACAGATAAGCAGTGGAGCGCTCGCTCGGAACGGCTACCCGCCGGCCGGACAAATCTGCAGGGCTGGCTGGTGTTTTTCCGTCCGTGAGCTTGTCCGCTGTCAGAACGAGCGGTCCGCATCCGCGACCAAGTGCTCCCCCGCAGGGCAGGAGGGCATATTCATCCAGCACCCAGGGCAGCGCGGCATAGGATATTTTTAAGATATCATGTTCTCGATCTTCGGCTGCCCAGTGATTGGTGATATCGATATCCGCATAGGATACATCAAGCTCGGGAGCACCGGGAATAAGACCATGAACCCAGGCATGAAAGACAAATGTGTCGTTGGGGCAAGGGGAAAAAGCGATTTTCATCGTAACACCTCCGGTAGTAATGAACTTGCGGTCTCAAGCGCCTGCAGGGCCTCCTTGATCTTCCATGCACTGCGGTCCCGCGGGCCGACCTGATTGGATATGGAACGGATTTCGAGCACGGGCACACCGGCTGCATCGGCAGCGGTCGCCACGCCGAAACCCTCCATCGCCTCGGCTGCGGCGTCCGGCACCCGATGGAGGAGGCGTGCGGCCGTAGCTGCTGTTCCTGTCGTGGTGGAGACCGTCAGGACGGGCCCGAGGGTTACGGCTGCGCCAGCAATCTTTAAGGCCTCCGCAAGTTTGCGGGCAGAAGCTGGATCTGCCTGCACCCGATCCATTCCGAAGCCAAGCTCCTGGACGCTGCTGAAGCCGTCTTCGGTTTCAGAACCGAGATCAGCGGCAATGATGGTGTCCGCAATGACGATGGAGCTAACCTCAGCCTGGCCGGCAAATCCTCCGGCGATACCTGCGCTGACAACGAAATCATAGGTGCCTTGAATCAGCTGGCGGGCAGTCGCAGCAGCGGTAGCCGCGGGACCGACTCCACCCGCGATGACATCAAATCCATGTGCGCGCTTAAGCCCGCGTTGCACGGCTTCTTTTTCGGCATCGACTGCCGTAACAATAAGCACGCGCTTGGAAGACGGGGCTGGCAAGTTATGTGACTCGGTCATATCCACCGAGTTGGATTGGGTATGTTTCTGCATGTTATTAATCTCCTTATTGGCTGTAACGATAAACATCGTTATCCTTTTACGTTATAACGTTCTTGATGCGATGTAAAGTCTCGTGCATGTTAAGACTGGACTTTATGTGTAGCAGTAACTTTCCGATATAGAGTATAATGAACGGTAACTTACATACATCATGATTAGATTCGGAGGTTGGATAGCTTTGCGTAAGAAGGGTGCGAACGGACAAGAAAGCCGGGCTAGACTACTGATTGTCGCTGCCAATGAATTTGCAAAGTCAGGATACCATCAGACCAAGATCAGCACCATCGTTTCCCGGGCTGGATTGACGCAGCCGTCATTCTATTTGTATTTTGAAAGCAAAGAAGCCGTTTTCAAGGAGTTGGTGGAGAAATTTCGCTCTGAGCTCAAGATCCTGCTCGAGGGAAGCAGATTGGAAAGCGGAATTGATGAGGAGCATGTAACCGGTCGTTTGCAGAGCGTGCTGACGGGGTTGTTCGCGTTTCTTGGCAAAGATTCGGACCTGACACAAATTGGTTTTTTCATTGGGGATGACGCTGTCATCGTAAAGTCTGAAATGGTAGCCATGATTGAGCAAAATCTGAAAGCTGAGCAGCGGGACGGGTACTTTGACGGAGATTTCGATATGCACATCGTTGCGGAGTGCTTGGTTGGCGTCATTGAAAGACTAACCTCACAGCAGCTTCTGACAGGCAAGCGGACTCCTGAGGATCTTGCGCGTCACGTGGTAAGTTTATTTATGCACGGCATCAGCATTTATCCGGCTAAGCGGGCTACATAAGGCAATGAAATTTAATGTATAAAAATAAAGATAATTAAAATATCAGAAGCAGGCAGTGATATGGTTAGGGTTAACCGTGGACGGCCTGTTTTTTGCTGTTGACCAGAGCCGAATTCCAGCAAGGGTTTGATCTTTTTCAAAGAATTGCAGTATATTCATTATACGTTATGTAACCGATTGCAACTGGAAATGGCGAACGAAGGATCAAGGAATCGGGGGTTTTAATCATGAAGAAGATGATGCTGGTGTACGGTGCGCTTCTATTGGCTTTTCTTACCTATGTGTTCATGTACAGACTGGAGGACAAGCGTTCTTCTGCTTGGGAGGAAGGCGGCCTGCACGGCAGCATTGGGGAGAATTATGTCATGGTGACTTTTCAATCCGGCATGGAATATTGGAAAAATATTTTAAAGGGCTTCGAGGATGGAGGGGATGCTCTGGGCGTAACTGTCGATTACCGAGGCTCTACACAATATGACGTGGAGGAACAGATCACCGTTCTGGAACAAGTGATTGCCAAAAAACCTGCCGGTATCGCCTTGTCGGCCATCGATTCCAAAGCGCTGACGTCGACAATTAATAAAGCCGTGGAAGCTGGAATACCCGTCGTGCTGTTCGATGCGGATGCACCTGACAGTAAGGCCTATTCTTTCCTGGCGACCAATAATTACAACGCTGGCGTTGCGGCCGCGGACAAAATGGCGCAGCTTCTCGGCCGGGAAGGGGAGATCGGGATTGTTACCCAGCCCGGGCAGCAGAATCATGATGACCGTTCCGAAGGCTTCAGGGACACTTTAGCACAGCGATATCCGGGCATGTCCGTGGTGGAGATCAGGGAAGGTAAAGGGGATACCCTCGTTGCCAAAGAGGCTGCTGCAGACATGCTGGACAAGCACCCGGATCTCAAAGGGATCTTCGTAACGGAGGCCAGCGGCGGAATGGGCGTGGCGGATGCTGTTATCGGCGCGAATAAAGCGGATCGGATTACCATCATCGGATTCGATACAAATAAAGGGACGCTGGACCGGATTTCCGATGGAACCATCGCGGCAACGATCGCTCAGGGGACGTGGAACATGGGCTATTGGTCGCTGCAGTATTTATTTCATCTGCATCATGGTCTTACCGTACCGGCCCCGACGCTCGGCAATGACGTGTCTCCACTTCCGACAAGGGTGGACACCGGGATCTCGATTGTGACCCGAGAGAATGTGAATGACTATTATGCAAAATAGGATCAGAGCGGAATCCTGGCGCGAAGGCATCTCGCGGTGGCTGCGGTTCGGGGATTTACCGCTGAGATACAAGTTGGTCATCTTGTTCCTTATGGTTGGCATCCTGCCCTCAATCGCGCTGGGCGTCCTCGTCAATTGGACGGTTAACCGCATTGTGGATCAGCAGGTAACCTCGAACACCATTCAATTGATCGGAAAGGTCAATCAGACTTTGGACAATGATATGGAGAATCTCCAGAACATTACGTATTTGATCGGATTTGACCCGCGCACGGAGCGATTTCTGCAAGGGGAAATCCAAGGGGATAAGCCGGCCGCAGGAACCGAAGATACGGGTAATTCCGGCCTGCAGTCGTTCTCGGTGAAGCAGGACAATGAGGAAAATTATGAGATTAAGCGGTATCTTCAAGGCTTCACGACGCTGTACCCGGAAATCGCCTCCATTCTTCTGGTCAATCGCGACGGGGAATACATCAGTAACGAAATGTATGCGCGCGGTCCCGCCAGCTTGACGGAGGAAGCTTGGTACCTTGAGGCTGCCTCAAATGAAGGAATCTTTACAGTGCTCGGGCATCCGGCAGATCGTAACGTCACCACCCATGTTCATTATGGCAATGAGGAGTTGGTGTCGGTCGTTCGCTCGTTTGTGAATCCGGATACGAGGGAAGTAACCGGAGCGGTATTGATCGATTTGAAGCTGCGGGCGGTTGCGAGAGCGGTCCGGGATGTCACGCTTGGAAAAAGCGGATATTTGATGGTGGCCGAACCCAGCGGCTCCAGCATCTATAAGCCGGAGGATTCCATCATTCCGTCCATACCGCCTTCGTGGTTTCCGGAAGAGGACAGCGGTGCTTTCATCCGTGAGTCGAACGGAGAGCGGCTGCAATTGATATACGGCACCTCCTCCTTTACCGGCTGGCGGACGATCGGCGTATTTCCAACCAGCGAATCGGTGTATGAGGTCCGAGAGATTCGATTTTATATGATTTGTTTCTTGTTTGTGGTGTGCTTGTTTGGTATAGCTGCATCCTACACGCTTTCACAGTCGATATCCAGACCGATCTGGCAACTCATGTCCTTCATGCAAAAAGCAGAATCCGGGGATTTGACGACCCGTTACTGGGGAAACCGTCAGGATGAGGTGGGCATGCTTGGACGCAGCTTTAACCGCATGCTTCTGCAGATCCGCAAGTTGATGAAGCTGAGCGAGCTCCGGGAGAAGCAGAAGCGCGAAGCGGAGCTGCGCAGCCTACAGGCCCACATTAAGCCGCATTTTCTGTACAACACACTGGATACGATCCATTGGATGGCCCGCAAGAAAGGGGCGGACGATGTATCGGATCTGGTGGAATCCTTGTCGAGGCTGTTTCGGATCGGACTCAGCAAAGGGGATGATATCATCTCCATGTCCGACGAATGGATGCATATCAGCAGCTACTTGCAGATACAGAAGACGCGTTACCGCGACAGGCTGCAGGTTGAGATGGAGCTTTCGCCTGAGGCTGAGAAATTATACGTGCTGAAGCTCCTTCTGCAGCCGGTGGTGGAAAACGCGATATACCACGGCATTAAGGCCCGGAGAGGACCGGGGCGAATCTGGATCAAAGCTGATGTCGAGGGGAATGTGCTGGTGCTTGCCGTACAAGACGACGGGGCAGGTATGTCCAAGGAGCAGCTGGAGACGCTTCGCAATCAGCTTGCCGATCCGGTAACGGCCATGGAGACGACTCCGGGAGAAAGGGTAGGCGAAAGTCGCAGCTATGGCATGCTGAATGTGCAGGCACGCATCAAGCTAACGTTCGGCGATGAGTACGGAATTGCAATTGACAGTATAGAGAACGAGGGAACCACGGTAATGATTACGCATCCGCTGCTGCATACCGCCCCTTCGTCCTCCAATCATGATGGGAGAGACAGGCTATGAACAAAGCGTATCAAGTCCTGATTGCTGACGATGAGCCGATTATCCGTGAAGGAATTCGGGATGCGGTGGATTGGGACGCTCTTGGCATGGAGGTGGCTGCTGAAGCGGAGGATGGCGAGGAAGCGCTGGAGCTTGCGCTCAGCCGGCCGATTGATATTATGCTGGTCGATATGAATATGCCGTTCATGGACGGCATCGGGCTCATGAAGCGGATGAAGGAAGAACGTCCCGAATGCCGGTTCGTCATTATTACTGGCCATGACGAATTTGCGTATGCGCAGGAAGCGATCCGGCTCGGGGTTAAGGATTATATATTAAAGCCGGTGAATGCGGATCACCTGATTCGAGTGCTTGGAAGCGTAAGGGATGAACTGAATGACCGGCAAATCCAGGAGAGTTATCTGAAGAAGGCCTCCGAGCAAATCGAGAAGAATATTCCGCTGCTGCGGGAACGATTCTGCTTGGAATGGATGCATGGCCTGCTGGATGAGGAGGAGGCGCTGGAGCAGCTGGAGTTTCTCGGGCTTCCTCCTAGTAAGCCTACTCAGGTCGGCATCGCCAGATGGCCGGAGATGGCGGCTCCGCAGCCTTTGATGAAGGAAAGCGACCGGCAGCTGTATCTGTTCGCGATGGAGAATATCATTTCCGAGCTGATCCATCCCGCTCCTTGTGTTTTGTTCCGTGATCATACAGGATGGATTGGCATCTGTTTATGGGGTGAGACGGATGTGGAAATCGCAGCCGATGCCGAGCAATCCATTCAGAAGTACTTGAAGCTGACTGTCAATGTTCATATGGAGTTTGTATCGGAAGGAGCGGGGGCGGTTGCTGCAGCCTATGAGGCCTGCCGGGATGGGGTGTTTAAGGATGCGCAGCTGTCTCCGTTAGTACGGCGGGCCCGGCAGCTCATCCAGGAACAGTATGCCGTTCGGGAGCTGACGCTGGAATCATTTGCCCAAGTTTTGCAGGTTTCGCCGGTCTATCTGAGCCGAACGCTAAAGAAAGAACTGGGCACGTCCTTTATTACGCTTATGACCCAGACGCGGATTCAAAAGGCGATCCATCTGCTTAATTCCACCGATCTAAGCATCTTGGACATTGCGGAGCGGGTGGGGTATGACAGCCAGCATTATTTCAGCACGGCTTTTAAAAAAGTAATGGGGGTATCACCGAACCGGTACCGCAAAGGGGCGACGGTTCAGGAAGAGTAGGCGGTGTGCGAGGATCATGAAGGGGATATCCCGAACCTATGCCATTTCCTGCTGAGTCTCATATTTTTGCAAACGCGGGAGCAGATCTTTGCGGAGTGAGTGTATCGCTTTTTTCAGTGGTTTGTCCTTGGGCCGGGATTACAGTTTCGCCTCCAATTGCTGTACAGATCTGGACCTTCTCCTGGGCGAAACTGAAGCACGCTCGTGAAGATCTTCTCCAGTACGTCTTTCATACGCTCGGAACGAAAGCGATTAGTGGTGCGAAAAATCCGGATGCTGTCTCCCGGCAATCCACATGAACATGACATTCTCGCGGACGGCATTGGCGATCTGACGAGAAGAGTAGATCCGTTGTGTGTAAGCGTAGACGTTGACTTTGGTGAGCATCTTGGGAGGGTAGCTGTCTAGACTGCCGCCAGGGTTGCCCCATGGTATATTGAATGTACAAAAGAAACCGTTCCTTTCGTAAATGGTTTGGGTAGCACCTCCATTTTACCGAAGAACGGTTTCTTTGCGTCTAAAAAAGTAGGCAGTCCGCACGGCGTAGCGGAGAGGACGAATCGATTCCAGACAAGCGACAGCGATGGTAGGAACGATTCGTACATGGAGCGTCTTCTAACAGGAAGAAGGGGGCCTCCCCCAAGATCTAAGATCTTTTGGGACTCCCCCTTTTGGATGCCGGCAACCGCTTGGGGCATGGTGTGACTAAGCCGGAAAGTTACGCAGCCAATGTACACTCGCGTAAAACCCAAACAACAAAAGTATGAAAATTATAAAAAAGGTTGTTTTCGTGGAAAGACCCCTACACCCGATGGGATGTATCCTTTTTAGTACAGAGAGGCTTTTCGAACCTTCGGTTGTAAGCGCTCTCGATTCCATTTTTCGGAAAGGGGAACTACCGATGAAGAGAGGATTGCCAGGATTGCTGATCGCGGTGCTGCTCTTGGCCCTGACGGCCTGCAACCTCGCCGAAAGCAAAACCGGCGATGCTGATAAGGGGTATGTCGGCCTTGCGATGCCAACCAAATCATCCGAGCGCTGGGTGGCTGACGGGAAGAACATGGAGCGGCTGTTTCAGGAAAAAGGATATAAAACCGACCTTCAATTTGCTGAGGACGTGATTGAAAACCAGATTTCGCAAATCGAGAACATGATTACGAAAGGGGTCGACGTCATCGTCATCGCTTCAATTGATGGAAATACGCTAACCGACGTGATCAAGAAGGCTCATGATCAGGGAATTAAGGTTATTGCCTACGATCGGTTGATCCGCAATACCGAGCATTTGAGTTATTATGCTACATTCGACAACTTTCAGGTCGGCGTTCAACAAGCCTCTTATATTGAAGAGAAGCTCGGCTTGAAGGAAGGGAAGGGGCCGTTCAATATCGAGCTGTTCGGTGGATCGCCGGACGATAACAATGCTTACTTTTTCTATGATGGCGCGATGTCCGTTCTGAAGCCTTACATGGATTCGGGCAAGCTTGTGGTTCGGAGCAAGCAGACCACGATGGCCCAGATTGCGACCCTGCGCTGGGACGGGGCCTTGGCCCAGTCGCGGATGGATAACCTGATCAGCGCCAACTATTCCAGCGAAAATCTGGATGCGGTACTGTCTCCCTACGACGGGATTAGTATTGGCATTATCTCCTCGCTCAAGGGTGTGGGTTATGGGACGGCAGGTAAGCCCCTGCCGATCATTACTGGTCAGGATGCGGAGCTTGCCTCCATTAAATCGATCGTAGCCGGTGAGCAAACCCAGACGGTGTTCAAGGATACACGCCAGCTCGCCGAACAGGCAGTCAAGATGGCGGAGAGCGTGCTGAAGGGAGAAGAAGCCGAGGTCAACGATACCGAATCGTACGATAACGGCATCAAGGTCGTGCCTGCCTATCTGCTCCCTCCTGTATCCGTAGATGCTTCCAACGTGGAGAAAGAGGTTGTGAAGACGGGCTATTACTCCAAGGAAGAAATCGGATTGAAATAGTCTTAAGGCAGCGAACATGAAACGATAGGAAGGTGAAGCCAGATGTCAGAGTACATTCTCGAAATGCGGAACATTACGAAAGCGTTTCCCGGGGTGAAGGCGCTGGATAACGTGAATTTGAAAGTTCGCGAAGGTGAAATCCATTCCCTGTGCGGGGAGAACGGAGCGGGCAAATCCACGTTGATGAAAGTGCTGAGCGGCGTGTATCCACACGGCTCCTATGAGGGAGATATTTTGTTCAAAGGCAGCGTCTGCGAATTTAAAAATATCAAGCAAAGCGAAGATCTGGGCATCGTCATCATCCATCAGGAGCTTGCGTTGATCCCTTATCTGTCGATTGCCGAGAACATTTACTTGGGGAACGAGCGTGCCGAGAAGGGCATTATGAACTGGAATGAGACGATGATGGGTGCCAAAGCGCTGCTGGATAAGGTGGGACTCAGCGAGAATCCGAACACACAGGTCGGCAGCATCGGCGTCGGCAAGCAGCAGCTGGTCGAAATTGCAAAGGCCTTATCCAAGAAGGTGAAGCTGCTTATTTTGGACGAACCGACGGCGGCGCTCAATGAGGACGATAGCGAGAATTTGCTGGAGCTGATGCTGGAATTCAAGAAACAGGGAATCTCCTGCATCCTAATTTCCCATAAATTGAACGAGGTCTCGAAGGTATCGGATTCCATTACGATTCTTCGTGACGGTCAAACCATCGAAACGCTGGATATGAGAGGCGGCGTGGTGAACGAGGACCGGATCATCCGCGGCATGGTCGGCCGGGATTTGACGAACCGCTATCCGGAGCGGACACCGAAGATCGGGGGAGTCATTCTGGAGATTAAGGATTGGACGGTATATCACGAGCTGCAAGCAGGCCGCAAAGTGATTGACAACGTGAGCATGGATATACGCCGGGGGGAAGTCGTGGGCATTGCCGGGCTGATGGGTTCCGGCCGGACTGAGCTTGCGATGAGTATTTTCGGTAAGGCTTACGGCCGGAATATTACCGGAACGCTGCGCAAAGACGGGAAGGAAATCCGGAATCAATCCATTACCGAAGCCATTGATAACGGCTTAGCTTACGTGACCGAGGACCGTAAGGAATACGGGTTGATCCTCATGGACGATATCAAGCGCAACATCTCGCTTACCGGACTGTCCAAGCTTGCGAGGAACATGGTCATTGATGATAAGGAAGAAATACTCGTGGCGGAGGACATGCGGAAGAAGCTCAAGATCAAAACGCCGAACATTCTCCAGAAGGCGGGAAACCTCAGCGGGGGGAATCAGCAGAAGGTCGTCCTAAGTAAATGGATTTATGCCGAGCCGGACATTCTGATCCTGGATGAGCCGACGCGGGGGATTGACGTTGGGGCCAAATACGAGATATACGCGATCATTAACCAGCTGGCGGATGAGGGGAAGGGCGTACTTGTCATTTCCTCGGAGCTGCCGGAGATTATAGGGATCTGCGACCGGATTTATGTCATGAGCGCGGGACGGATAACCGGTGAGGTTAGCAGAGAGCATGCTTCGCAGGAAACCCTGATGAGATACATGACCAAGAACGGAGGGGCTTAAGCATGGAAACACTCAAAAAAATGTTCAAAAACAACATCCGCCAATACGGGATGATCATCGCCCTTGTTGTCATTATGATATTTTTCCAGATCATTACGGGCGGGCTGCTGCTGGAGCCGATCAACATCACAAACCTGATTCTCCAGAACAGCTATATCCTCGTACTTGCTATCGGCATGGTGCTTGTCATTATTACGGGCCATATTGATTTGTCGGTCGGTTCGGTAGCTGCTTTCGTCGGTGCAGTGGCCGCGATTATGATGGTGGATATGCAGCTGCATCCGGTCATTGCGGTGATCGTGTCTCTGATCGTCGGGGGCCTGATCGGTGCTTGGCAGGGGTTCTGGGTGGCTTATGTAAGGATACCGGCCTTTATCGTAACGCTTGCGGGAATGCTGTTGTTCCGTGGTCTAACCATGATTGTGCTGGAAGGTCAATCGATTGCGCCTTTTCCTTCAGGCTTCCAGAAATTGAGCTCCGGCTTTATTCCGGATTTCGGTAACACCGGCACCAATCTAATCGCGATTCTGGCTGGGATCGTCTTTACGGTTATTTTCCTGATCAATGAGCTTCGCGAGCGAAAATCGCATAAAAAATACAACTTCGAAGTATTGCCAAACGGCTTGTTCCTTTTGAAGCTTATACTTATCGCGGCGGTGATCAATGCCTTTACGTTCATGCTGGCCAGTTATGCCGGCCTGCCGAACATTCTGATTCTGCTATTGGTGTTGATCATCATCTACTCCTTCGTGATGAACAAAACCGTGATGGGCCGTCATATTTATGCGCTTGGCGGCAACGAGAAAGCGGCGGCTCTGTCCGGCGTGAAAACCAAGAAGGTCACCTTCTGGGTATTCGTCAACATGGGTGTGATGGCAGCGATCTCCGGGTTGATCTTTGCCGCCCGCTTGAACGCGGCGACGCCAAGAGCTGGCACGAACTTTGAGCTGGATGCCATCGCGGCGAGCTTCATTGGCGGCGCTTCGGCTACCGGCGGGATCGGTACGGTCTTTGGTGCCATCATCGGCGGTCTCGTCATGGGCGTGCTCAATAACGGGATGTCGCTTGTAGGTCTTGGCATCGACTGGCAGCAAGGAATCAAAGGTCTGGTTCTGCTCGCAGCGGTAGCCTTCGATATTTACAATAAAAAGAAGAGCAGTGCTGCTTAATTTAAAACGATGTAAATGATAAATGGCTGACTCCGGGGTAGATCTGTTGCTCCCCTTGGATCAGCCATTTATTTTGCGTATATATTACATTTTAATCGTAACTCTTCGGGTTATCAGTCGAATCAGAATAAGTGTAATCAGGATGACGGCAACGGACCCTGAAAGAGAAACCGGCAGCGTGACGGAAAAGGCTGTCGTGACTGGCAGCCACTGTTCCCATATGGAAGCCAGCTCAAATTGCCACAATGCATCCATGAAGCCGATTAACACGAGGGCTACGGCGATCCACCCCAAGCCGCGAATCCAGCCAAACCGGTAAAATCCGGATCCGATCATCCACCCCATCAGATAATAGATAAAGATTTGGACGCCGTAGGAGGCAAGCATCAGCAGCCAGCTGTTATCAAACTCCTGCATCAGCGGGGTGCTGCCTGCATCATGGGATGTCACCATCCCGATGATCCAATTGCCTAGACCCACCACGACTGGGAAGGCCAATGACAGATAGACGGCAGCCACAGCGGCTCCATTGAAGAAATCCTTACGGGTTACTCCATGTCTTACATAGTAGCTAAGGAAGCCATAAGCAGAAATAATACCGATTACCAGCATGAAGCCCTTGGTTGAGCGGTACGTGATAGAGAAGAAGTCCTCCTCTGCGATTCCTTCGCGAACATTGACACCAACGCTAGTACCGATGCCGACTCCAATATAGATCAGCAGCACAATAAATAGAAATCCCAAGGCCCAGCTGCCTTGCTGAATAAACATGTCTGTCGATACTCTGGTTACGGCTGATGACGTCTTTTTCATGCGGAATATTCCTCCCCCGTCAGATGGATAAACAAGTCCTGGAGCGAGATCGGCCCGATCTCAAGTCCTGCCCGATGTGCGGCTAGCTGGGATGCCTCGTTTAATTCCCCATAGACCATGACGGCCTTGGTAGAACCGAGCTGCTGCACGTTGAGCACCTTCAAGCCCTGGATGAATTCATCTATCTTTGCCGCCGGGCCCGTAATGGAAACACCCCGGGACGTGAGGCTTTCATAATCGTCTTGCAGCACGAACTGGCCTTTGTGAATGATAATGACTTCTTCAAACAGATAATCCATCTCCGAAACCAGGTGGGTGGAGAGAATGAATGTACGGGGATGGTGCTCCTGGTCTTTCAGCAGTTCCCGGTAAAAAATTTCGCGTGACGGTGCATCCATGCCGAGATAAACTTCATCCAGTATGGTAACTGGCGAGCGGCTGGCAAGTCCGATGCATACGTTAAAAGCGGATTGCATCCCTTTGGAAAGCTGCTTCAGCTGTTTATCCAAGGGCAAATTGAATTTGCGTGCGAGCTCAAGGGCGTACATGGTATCAAAATGGGGCCGGTGTCTGGCTATGGAATCAATCGCTACCTTGACCTTGTCCGTCTCGTCTTTGTAGTCTACATCATAGATGAAGGAGACTTCCCTCATGATCTTCGCATTTTCGAACGGCTGCTCGCCGCCAATCGTAACCGATCCCGATGAGGGTTCACGAAATGAAGCAAGAACAGACAGTAGTGAGGTTTTGCCTGCTCCGTTGCGCCCCAGGAGACCATAAATTTTGCCTGCTGGGAGATGAAGCGAAACATTTCGGACGGCTTCGAGGTCACCGTATACCACCGATACGCGGTCAAACTGAACATCAAGATTCATGGAGGTCACTTCCTTTTAACTGGGTTATGATTTGAAAAAGCTCATTCGTGGACAAACCGAGTTTGTCTGCTTCCTGTACCATAGGCACCACATAATGTTCCGCAAATGCACTCTTTCGGGTCTGGAGCAGCATTTCCTTGGCCCCTTCTGCAACAAACATGCCGACACCTCGCTTTTTATAGATGAGTCCGGAATCAACCAGCAGGTTGATGCCCTTTAACACCGTGATGTGATTGATTTTGTAAAATTGGGAGAGCTGCGTCGTGGAAGGAACCTGTTCACCTTCAAGCAGTAGATCATTCACGATCTGGTCCTCGATCTTCTCCTTGATCTGGATGAACAGGGGCTTATTATCTGGATGCACGGTACCGCTCAATAAGAATCACCGCCTGTCTCGTTAAGGTTATATACTCATATATATAACTATATAACCAAAAGGTGAATCGATTGTCAAGCATTTGGTTGGATGTCGCAAATCCATTAACACGCATTTCCAAAAAACAACGTCAAAAAGGCCAACCAGAAGGATCTGGTCGACCTTGATCTAAACGCTGATGCGTAAGTCATTATCTTGCGTATAACTAAAGTATGCGAGCCTCGATGCTCAATAAAAGATGATGCGTAATACCAAAATTCCAGTAATTCTTACGGACTCAGAATACGTTATTTCGTTAAAAACAGACTCTCTTCTCACCGTAACAGACAGGGGAGCTCTTATTTACGGTTAAAAGCGGAGGTAAACTATATTTACAAATTGCTATAGCCGTTCACTTTGCTTCCAAAGTCTCGGAAGCGTCCATGGGAGGGAGTTTTCCACGTTTCAAATCACGGATCGTCAGTCCGAAATCGATCTGTAGATGCGGATAATCCGGGAAGTTGGCCCAATCACCGCCCCACTGGAAGCCTAAATCTTTGGCAATTTCCACAACTTCCATCCAGTCGGCCTTGCCGTTTCCGTTCCCGTCATATTCCATATCCCAGATGATACTTCCATCCTTTAGTCTTAGCGCAAAATCAATCGCAAGTCCATAGTTGTGAAGGGATTCTCCTGCCTTGGCATTCGTCACGATGTCGCCCTCGGTGCTGCGGCCCTGATTGTAGATGCGGGTCTGCTCTTCATGACTGCGGTAACCGTCCGTTATGATGATCGCGATTCCTTTTTTCTTGGTGAGACGGACAAGCTCGTTCTTTTGCTGCAATACATACGGGTGGAGCTGTGAGACTTTAGGGTCTTCTTTACTATTAAAATCAAGATCGTTGATGAATCCCGGTATGGAGGTTTGCAGCTGCATATAAAATATGGCGAGTAATAAGGCAGCAATTAAGAAAAGTGTCGTTTTTTTGCGTTTGATCATGCGAACTCTTTAATCTACCTACTTTCATATAATGGCTTACTCTATTATATCGGCATCCCGCCTCGGATTCCAACAGAGGGGACTTCCTGACCAGATATCGACATGAATAGCAATCCATGGTTTATCGCATCCTATTCATTAAAATGGTCGCTATCCGAAAAAAAGGGGGGATTGCAATGAGCAATATTCAAAATATGTCGATGAGGCTCAACCAGCTATCAAGCGAATTGACTACGGCAGCGCAAAACGGGGGAATGAACGAAGTCGGGATGATCGTGAGCCAGCTCAGCCAGATCCAAGCTGAACTTCAAAGCGCCCAGGCTGCAGTTTCGCCTGAAACTTCTGCTGCTGTCCGTCAGGAACTGGTGAATTGCCGGATGGTTTTGCATGGGATGATGAATACGGTGCAGGATATCCGAACCGCTACGGCGGAGCAGTACCGCCAAGTGCTGGGCGAGAACAAAACGGCATTCGAGCAAATGGACGAGACTGCGCAGCAGAGCGAGTACGCCGAAGCCTATCAACATCGTCAGCTGTTCCAGCAGATGGACCATGTCAGCCAGCAGCTTCATCAGCTGGATGGTTCGATGCTGGATGCAGGTTATCAGATGGAGCGGGGACAGGTGACCGGCGACAGTCTGAATGGAGCGGTAACGATTGAGGGGCTGACTTCAGGTACAGACGAAACCGGAAGCATGATGTAAGACTGCTCGATCGGAGGATCGAAACAGGATAACAGTTAACTACAATAATCGAAGCTGCAGATCCGATTCACAGGATGCTGACAGCTTCTTTTTTTAAGAGATATGAACGTATAAATACTAGTGCTTACCTTCCTTACCTAGCACGAAAACCTTCTGCTAGTATGAAGTCTGTCCTTAGAGAAACTGCGTCAATATCCGTTTTTTTAGTGATTGAAAGAAAACTCCTTTTTAATATATAATTAAGGAGAAAATATTCTTTTTGCGCCTGTTAGAGGAAACGAGGGATGTGGAATGGCAAGAGTTGGCCCAAGACTGAATCAATCCAACACGCTGCTGATGATATCGAGCATTTATTCTTCCCTGACCAAGACGGAGAAAAAAGTGGCTGATTACGTGAAAAGCTACCCTGAGGAAACCGTGCTCGCTACCGTAACGGATTTGTCTGAGAGGGCAGGGGTCGGCGAGACATCCGTCATTCGATTCTGCCGCAAGCTGGGGTTTCGGGGATTTCATGAATTCAAGCTGTCTGTTGCACAGGATTTGGTGGATCGTCCTCCATCCGTAATGGATACCGCTATCGATGAGCAGGATGACATGATGACGGTGGCCCGCAAGCTGACGATGCAGCATGAAATTTTACTTAAGAATACGCTGGATCTGGTTAACGCCGACAATCTAAAGATGGCGGTGGATAAGCTGCTGACCGCAAACAAAGTGTATGTCTATGGCGTGGGTTCTTCAGGCATAACCGCACTGGATTTGCATTATCAGCTGATGAGACTGGGGCTTAATGTGGAAGCGCACCGGGATTCGCATATTATTGCCATGTCCGCTTCCTTGGTCAAGAAGGGCGATCTCGTATTCGCCATTTCCACTTCCGGCAGCACGCGTGACCTGGTGGATCCGGTGAAGGAAGCGAAGCAGAATGGAGCGGACGTCATCTGTTTGACCGGACATCTCCGTTCCCCGATTGTTACATACGCGGATACGGTTCTCCCTGTATCTTCCAGGGAAATGCCGACAGAGGGCGGAGCCCTGGCAACAAAGTTCATGCAGACGTATATGTTGAACATTCTTACAACGCTCTTAACGATGAAAAAAGAGGATGCCTCGAAGTCGTTGGAGAAAACCGCGAGGTCCGTTGTGGATAAGCTGTATTAGTGAATCGATCCTTGGGAATCGATACACTTCTGTTCATCTTCGGGCGGGGGCACGGGATGAATCGATCTTCCATTTTATTGATTACGAAGGGAGTGTTTACATACTATGAGTTACGCGATCGGTGTTGATATTGGGGGGACGAAAGTCCAGTTTGCAGTCATTGATCGAGAAGGAAAGATCATAAACCGGCATCTGATGCCTACCGAGGCGAACAAAGGGCCGGAGCAGCTTATGAACAAAGTCCTGCTTGGCATCGACATGATGATGGAATCCGCCGGTTCAGAGGAAGCGGTGCAAGGTATCGGTATCGGCAGCGCAGGCCAAATTGATTTTCGGGAAGGGACCGTTCTATACGCGGGAGATACGTTGCCAGGTTGGACGGGGATGGAGATTAAACGAAAGGTATCTGAACGTTACGATACCCGGGTGCATGTTGACAATGATGTTAATGTTATAGCCATTGCCGAGAAAATGTACGGCGTTGGCAAGGATTGTGATAACTTTGTGTGCCTTGCTCTTGGTACGGGGATTGGCGGTGCCGTTATCGAATCGGGGCGTCTTCTTCGAGGGGTCTTTGGCGGGGCAGCGGAGCTTGGCCATGTCAGTATTGACATCAACGGTCCTCGCTGCAGCTGCGGAAATAACGGCTGTATTGAGCTGTATGCTTCAGGCAGCGGCATTGCCAGATTAGGGCTTGAGATGCAGAAGAGTGAAAGCGCTTCATATGATTGGGAACCTAATGCCCGGGATATTGTTAAGGCCTGGCACCGGGATGATCCGTCGGCCACGGAGGTGATGCGGGTTGTTATCCGAGCACTGGGAGCGGCTGTTGCCGGTTATATTCATGCATTTAATCCGGAGGTAGTGGTAATTGGCGGGGGAGTGGCGGAATCGGGTCCTCGTTTTTTGCAGGCGCTCGATCAGGAGGTCGATGTCCGGACTTCTTCGTATATGAGAAGCTGCTGCAGGATTATGCCTGCTAACTTTGGCAGTGATGCAGGTGTCATAGGCGCAGCTGCTCAAGTGTGGCATTACGGTAAGATGGATTCTATGTTGTAAGTAATATAGGAGAATTATTCCTTCAAAAATCAGGTAGAGGATTAGTGGTGTCTTGTCAGGCTTATGAGGGTGAACGAGGGTGTCAACTAAGGCAGTTTTGCATCGTCTTAAAAAAGCAATAAAAGGAGCCGCGCGTTTAGCCCGGCTCCTTTTATTAATTGAGTTTGTTACTTATGCTTTCCGCCATTCCTCGATCGCTTTATGTAGGCGAGACAACGCCTCCTGAACGGTGGCGCGTGTGCAGGCCAGGTTCATGCGCATGAAACCTTCGCCTTCCTTGCCGAAGGCTGCTCCGCTGTTTAAACCAAGCTTCGCCTCATGAACCAGGAAGCGGTTTAACTCCTCGTGGGACATGCCCATCCCGCGGAAATCAATCCACAGCAGGTAAGTAGCTTCCGGGATAACCACCTTAAGCTCGGGCAGATGCTCCTGGGCGAAATTCGAAACCAGCTCCATGTTCTCGCGGATATAAACCAGAAGTTCATCCAGCCATGGTCCGCCTTCACGGTAAGCGGCCTCGGTGGCGGCGGCACCCATCGGTGTAATGGAGCCAATGGCGTAACGGTTCAGTATTTTGCGGAACTTGCTGCGCAGCTGCGCATTCGAGATGATGATGTTCGCCGTATTCAGACCGGCGATATTAAACGTCTTGCTTGGTGCGGTGCAGATGATGGAACGCTCGGCAGCATCCTCGGACAGAGCGGCGAATGGCGTATGCGCACCAGATTCAAACACCAGATCTGCATGGATTTCATCGGATACAACAAGCACATCGTATTGCTGACAGAGGGAGGCCAGACGATCCAATTCCGTTCTGGTCCACACCCGGCCTACCGGGTTGTGCGGACTGCACAGAATGATCATTTTGACGTTGCCGGTAGAAAAACTCTTCTCCAAGTCCTCGAAATCCATCGAGTAATCTCCGTCCTCACTTCGAAGCAGCGGATTATGCACGAGCTCACGACCATGGTCCTGAACGACGCTATAGAATGGCGGATAGACCGGCGTCTGGATGACAACTTGATCTCCCGGCTCGGTGAACGCATCCACGATAAGGCTGAGTGCCGGAACGACACCCGGACAGAATTGAATCCACTCCTGCTGAATACTCCAGTTGTGGCGTTTCTTCATCCAGTCGCAAATCGCTTCACGGTAAGAGTCGGACGGGAACGTATATCCGAATACACCATGCTCCACCCGTTGATGGAGCGCCTTTACAACGGCGGGTGGAGCGGCAAAATCCATGTCAGCCACCCACATCGGAAGCGCGTCGGGCACGCCGAAGATGGTGGGAACATTGTCCCACTTCTGACAGTCGGTACAGGTTCGGTCTATCGCAAGATCAAAATTCATATGTAAATTCCTCCTAGTAGAGATGAGTTAGCGCTAAGCTACAAATTTAGCTAATGTGATTAAGCCGGTAATCGTAATTACGTTTAGTATGGTCGATATAAGGACAGTTTGTGCAGCAAAATCCGGCTCATTCTGATATTCTTCCGCCAAGATGGATGAATTTACGCCAACCGGCATGCCTGAAGCAATGATGAGTGCTTGAGCCGGGATGCCCTTTAAGCCGAGCAGCAGCACGATCAGAATGCCGATGGCCGGCGCGACCAGGAGACGCAGCAGCACGCTGAGGTAGACATCGAGCCGGCGCAGGCGGAGCGGATATTTGATGATCTGTGCGCCGAGCGTCAGCAGGGCGATCGCCACCATGGACTGATCCGCATACATCAGCGGCTGTGAGATAAAGACCGGAAGCGGCAACGCCAGGGCATGCAGCACTATGCCGATGACGAGGGCATAGGGAACGGGCATTTTCAGGAATCCGATGATGGCCTGTTTGTATAATCCTTCTGTCTTGGCCCCTTGAATGGAAATAACTCCGTACGTGAACGTAAGGAGGCTCTGAAAAGACATGATGAGCGCTTGCACCGAGCCGGCCATCGGATCACCCTTGAAGGCGAGATCATTGATCGGAAGGCCGTAGTTTCCCGAATTATCGAGCAGAAGGCTGTTGGTAAAAGCTGCTCTCATCCCCCGATTGAATTTGCGCTGCTTGGCAACCAGCATGCTGATCAGGTAGAGGACGCCGATATAGAGCGCATAGAATAAGGCCACCATGCCCAGCAGCTGCGGTGACATTTTGGACTCGTACATACTCATAAATACGGCTGCAGGCGTAATGTAGTAAAAGTTAATTTTAGCGAGTGTGTACAAATCGAGTTTAAAGGCATATTGCATAATAATGCCAAAGCCTATCAGCACAAAGATGGGAAGTACCACTTCAAGTAAAATGTCGGCGATCATGCTGTTGTCATCTTCTTTCCATGAGTGTAGCTTAAGGTAAATATCTGGCTGTCGTATGACGCCATGTCATTATATCATGACAAAGGATAGTTGACACTTGATTCCGTATGGAAAAAAGAACAATTGTCGCTGGTCACAACCAATCGCTTTACACCTGGGCTGCACGCAAAAAGGGTGTTCCCTTGGCCGACGCCCAGGGAACACCCTTGGATGGTTATAGCAATAGTAGCGTCTGTTGACGCATCACTATTGCGGGTTGGTTGTCCAAATTCCGGCGGTTTTGACAAATACACGCTGCGGCAGCTTCAGTGCAGCGAGCACAAGCTCAGCTACGTCTTCCGGCTGCAGCATCCGGTCCTCGTCCCCGATCTTCAGGCCGGCATTGACGGCAAGATCCGTGTTAACGGTGCTTGGGGTCAGAGCGGTTACGCGAATGTTGTGTTTGCGAACCTCCTGCAGCACGGCTTCGGTCAGTCCCATAACGGCAAATTTAGAAGCGTTATAGGCAGAGCCTGTGGCGAATCCACGCTCTCCAGCCGTAGAAGAGATGTTGATGATATCACCCTTGTTATGCTCGATCATGCCCGGCAGTGCCGCGCGCGTCATGTAGTACGTTCCCATCAGGTTCACGTCGACGATACGTTTCCAGGCTTCAGGTTCCATCTCCAGCAGATTGCCGAATTGGGCAATGCCCGCATTGTTGATTAGAATGTCCACCGAGCCCAGCTCCATGTTTACCGCTGCAAAAGCAGCCTCTGCCTCGCTCTGTACAGAAACGTCGGCAACTGCGGCCACGGCTCTGACGCCATATTGTTCAGCAACCAGGGCGCTCAGCGGTTCCAGATCAGCTGTCGTACGGGCGACAAGCCCGACGTGCACACCTTCCTTGGCAAGCGCGATCGCCAGGGCGCGTCCAATCCCTTTACCTGCACCCGTGATGAGGGCTGTTTTATTTTTTAGGCTCATGTACACTCACTCCTTCACATCAATAAAAAAATATGGTTTCGTTGACCAGTATACCCTGTAGCATCGGCTATTACCAAATGCTTGCGATCCATCGACAGGAATTTGTTATAATCGTAGCAGCGAAAAAACATAACCGTGTTCATTATTATTTCAGGAAGTGGAGGAACAACCTATGCTGCACGCGCTGGACATCATAACCGCTTTTCGGCAGGGGGATGAAGCGGCTGCCAAGAGGCATCCATGGTTAATGAAACTGGTATCGGCCGAAGAACGAATCGTGAATCTGGAACGAATTACGTCCATCGGCCAATTAGCCCATGCCAACCCCGTGCTGGATTATGTAGAACGCACCTTGAAGATACTGGATTCGCTCCCTGTCTCCTATTGGATCAAAGAATTGCTGGAAGAAGTACTGGTATGGGCGGAAACGGCCAAGGGCGGAACCATGCGGGAACGCCTCCGCTGGCAGCAGTCGGGCATCAACTTGTTCCTTCATAATATCGGGTCCGCCCAGCTATACGAGAGACATATTCGGGACGGTAATGGAACCCTGCCTCCGCATGAAGAGATGGTACACACACTCATACTTACCCATGGACTGCTTGGGCAACACATTCGGGGGGAAGTCGCTTTCGAGGAAAATTTGCCGCTGCATAAGCTTACGGACGAAGGGCGGCTGACCGCAGATGAGTTGATCCGGCTGCTAATCCCTTTGAATCACTGCATCATCGGTGGTGTATCGGAAGAGCTTTGGCATTCCGTTCAGGAAGAAATAACGCAGCTTATTCGCAATCTTGCCGAAGGGACCGTACCGGATCGATGGACTTATGAGGAGAGGCTGCGCCGTCTCCGGTCCGTTTCGATTGCCCGGGGAGAAGACTTCGATAAGCAGCTTCAAGGGATTCGTGAGCAGTGTGATCTATCAGCTGCCCTGCATGGATTTCAGGATATGACGCTCTGGTATGTGGAGGCTGCCCTGCAGGATTTCTCGTTGGAGGAGTTCATGAAGGTTCTTTTGCTTGCTCTCCATTCGGAGAAGCAGAGCCCGGCTCAGCAAGTTACCGAGGGACAGCGAGATCAGCTGCTACCGGATTCGGTGAGTCACTTAAGCTTTGAGCCGCTGATGAATGATATGTATTACGATTATAAAGGCGTCAAGAAGCTGAACGTATATAAGAAGAGAATGATTGAGCAATATTTGCGCCAAACGGATTGGACGGCTTGCCTTCACGGGCCGGTGATGGCCAACCCGCATCTGAGCCATCGGATCGAACGGAAGCCGGAGCTACCGGATACGGTATTCTTTACTTTCGAATTCTCGCAAGCGGCGGAGAAATTAATTGAATTTTGCATCGAAGCGGAGAAGTCGCCGCTCTATGAGAAAGCGGTCCTGCTCCTGTTTGACCTGTTCGGCCTGCGCCGGGACGCCTACGACAGGTTTCATAACGAAGAGAGTTATTTGAGTGATATGAACAGCACGGGAGATTACAAAAAAGTGATTCTGGATTATATTACGGGAACGGCGGTGCTGGATATCGGTCCCGGGGGCGGCGTGCTGCTTGACCTGATCGAGGAACGGCTGCCGCATGTGCGTCCGGTTGGGATTGATATCTCCTCGAACGTGATTGAAGCGCTGGAGAAACGCAAACGTTTGGAGCACAAAGCATGGGAAGTGATGAAGGGGGACGCGCTGAATCTCAGGGACTACGTGGAGCCGGGAAGTGTCGATACGGTCATCTTCTCCTCGATCTTGCATGAGTTGTATTCTTATATTGAGATGGACGGAACCCGCTTCAATATGGCCACTGTAGAGGCCGCGCTGACAAGTGCCTACGAAGTACTCGCACCCGGTGGCCGCATCATTATCCGTGACGGGATTATGACCGAGCCCGGGGACATTTGGAGAAGGATTCGCTTCCTGGAAGCGGATGGGCTGGAATGGCTGACCCGGTATACCTCCGATTTCAAGGGCCGGGTCATAACATACGAGCAGCTGTCCGAGACGGAAGTGCGCATGACTATAAACGATGCAATGGAGTTCCTGTATACCTATACTTGGGGCGCCGAGGCCTATGTGCATGAGGTGCAGGAGCAGTTTGGCTACTTTACGCCTACGCAGTATGCGGAATGCATACGCGGGACGCTAGGCCCCGAGGCGATCATCCGCGTGCAGCAGCATTATCTGCAAGAAGGATATGCCGAGGCATTGGCTGATCGCATCGAATTCATGGATGAAGATGGGAAGCCGGTGACGCTGCCTGACAGCACTTGCTTGTACGTCATCGAGAAGCCGGTCCATAGCTAGAAGAGACAATAACAGGCTGTACTGAAAAAAGAGGACCCGCACGCTAGTTATAGCGTACGGGTCCTTGTTCGTTGGTTGTCGTTTAATCTGCCATGGTCACTGTGTACACAAGTGGTCCGTAATGTGTTCCATTGCTAGAATTCGCGTCGTAGTCCTAATCCGAAGAGATGCTATTCCTGCTTCTTGGGGTCCGGATAATCCTTGCCGAGCGTATCAACCGTCACTTTCTTCATGACGGGCACCTCAAGCGGCTTGTCCATCTGATCCCGCTCCAAGCCCACGATCTCCTCAGCCGTTTCCATCCCCTCAATCACCTTACCGAAGGATGCGTACTGTGCATCCAGGGAAGGAGCATCCGCAACCATGATAAAGAATTGCGATCCGGCGGAGTTTGGATCCTGTGCCCGGGCCATCGATAATACGCCTGTCGTATGCTTTAGGTCATTCTGAAAGCCGTTGGACGTAAATTCGCCGGGAATAGCGTAGCCAGGTCCCCCCGTTCCGTTACCGTCAGGGTCGCCTCCCTGAATCATGAAGCCTGGGATGACGCGGTGAAAGCCTGTCCCGTCATAGAATCCTTGTTCCACCAGGGAGATGAAATTGTTCACCGTATTCGGCGCAACCTCAGGATAAAGCTCAAGCTTTATCGTTTTGCCGTTCTCCATCTCAATCGTGACAATAGGATGGCTGGCGTTCGGGTCCGGCACATTCTGCTTAACCTCGGGCTCCTTCGGGGGTTCCGCTTCGGGTGCTGTTGCCCCGTTTGTCGAGCCCGTTCCGCCGCCAGAGCCGCTTTTGGCTCCCTTGTCATTCTGACCGCATGCCGTCATTACGAGCAGTAGCCCAAGGATGACGAATAGGGCGGGCATCCAGCGTGTTCTGCGTTTCAACATCATTGATTCCTCCTGTGTTATTCCTTATCAAGCCTTAAGTATTTAATCTGTATCATATTTTATCACAGGTTGGACAAGTACTGAAAATCGAAAAAGATGAGTATACATATCTAAAGCTTCCATCGAAGTAATCTCACAGAAGATAGACCGCGTATAGAGGATGATTTCCTTGCGATGATCGAGTCGGTTCAGCTTCTCGTTCTATTTTCAAAAAATAAGCCTCCGGACTTGTAGCAAGTCTGGAAGCTTAAGGGAAGGAAAACTTTGAACTGTCTCTACTTCGCCGGAAATATGCCCTCCACTTTGTTTAGAGGGAGCAGAATCCGGGAACGGTTCTTATCCTTGGCAAGCAATTCAATAAAATCGGCTCCGATTCTGACCAGACGGATCCGGTTAAAGGCACCACGGGTAGGGAAGGTGGTCCGCACACCTACCAGCATCGTTTTGCCCGGCGGCTTGACATCAAATACCCGAACCGAGTTGAGACTGGACGGTATAAAGAGCTCGCCATTTACCTTGATGAAATTTTTCGGAAATACCCGCTGTAAACGTCCGGGTTCTAAACCGGTGTTCGGTGCGTTGACTTCAACCAGATGACCGGTTAAAGTGGCCAGTCGCTGCTGGAGCGTGATTTTATGTCCGCAGGGATGGAGCGGCAATCCTTTCATATTCAGCATCATCCTTCCAGGGTCGTATAGTGTAGTGTATGTTGGAAGGTATGACATGGGTGAACGTAGAGGTTCACATTTCCGGCGCGTGAAGGATCAGGAAGATGAAGAGTTTCCGCGGTTGCTCGTTTCACTGCCATCCGGCTTCTCGTGTTTAATGCTGCCTTGGTATCGGGATACTGTCCGGATATGAATCCTCGACAAACAGACCAAAATCCTCATCAATATCGCGTTCGGTCACTAAACGTTGATTCTCGTCAGAATGCTTCTTCATAGGCGGTTCCTCCTAGTGAATCTAGTCTTTGAAATGGTTGGCTAGTATAAGAACTGATAGCTCGACCCATACTGTTTTACTATAAAGATGTTGTATGGGAGGCATAGGCATGGAAAGAAAGGGAAACATATTAACAGCACTCATATGGGGTACCTTGATCGGCATCTTGCTGTGGATGTCATTCCTCGGCTGGCTGGATATCATATTCGGAAAATAGACGATCGTACCCATACTAGTATAAGACCCGCCTTCCTATTGGAGAGGCGGGTTTTGCAGGTTTAGTCGTCTCCGCCATGGCTGCCGTTTAGTAGATCGATACCGTGCATCTGCTCCGTCGGCGGGGCAGCGGGGTCCACCGGGCTATTGGCCGCAATAGCGTCCGCATCCGGTACATCCTCCAGCGGCTGGTACTCAGCTTCTCCGGACGGGTAATCTTTAAAAATGTCCTGGTTTAAAAACGCAGTCCCGCTGCCGGTTAATGATGCGTCTGCTGCAAGCCGCCGCTCCGTATCGCCGGAGTATTGGCCGATAATTTCGTCTCCGGGACGAGAAGGGGGTTCGCCTTCGACGGCCCGCCATTCCCGATCCGTTACATCATCTGCGACATCGCGAATGTAGGTTTCATCGACTGGTCGATCCCCCTCTATCCGGTCTGCTTCTGCCTGCTCTGAGGGTGAAGAGGAAAAGGTTCTCTCGTCGGCAATGGTCCACTGCTCGGGATCGGCACCGGTAGCTTCCCATGCATCGATGGCGCTGTGATCCGGGTCCATACGCTCCTCCGGTTTTGCATCCGCAGGTGCCGCTTCATTCAGATCATACGCGATATGGTCCGCATCTTCGCTGCTTAGGCTTTGCTCCGTGTAGGTGTTGACGTCTCTTAGATCATCTTGCGGAATCATCTCCGTATCCTCAACTCTCCGCTTAGCCTCGAATTCCAAATATGTCAAGTCTGCCAGCGTATTCCGATTGTTTTCGTCGCGCATATTGACCATCTCCTTCTATGATTTCAAATACATTTCAAAATACAACAGGTTTCTATACTTCGACTTTACCCGCTGAAGCAAGAATGAATCCCGGGTACGTTCAGGCGATGATGAACCATACAAGTTCTATCTTTCCCTGTCATTTGCAGCATTATGAAAATTTTAAAACAGGAAAAATGGACGAAATTCAATACAAACGGGAGAAAATGTATGATTTCGTGGAATAGGTCCGCTAAATAGATAATGAAATTTTGAAATGATCCCGTTATAATCGAAAAAGTGACTATCGGACCGGGACAATCCTGAGAGTGGATTGTCAATCAACTACAATAGGACAGGAAGTGATTAGGACTTTGTTTCAATGGATTAAACAAGGCTTCTTTGGCAACTCACGCAGAGATATTTTGTCAGGATTGACGGTAGCGTTCGCTCTCATACCGGAAGCGATCGCATTCTCTATCATGGCGGGTGTCGATCCCATGGTCGGACTCTATGCTTCTTTTGTGATTGCTGTCAGTATTTCATTATTCGGCGGACGTCCCGGTATGATCTCCGCAGCGACAGGGGCCATGGCATCATTAATGGGACCGCTCGTGGCGATGCACGGGATTGAGTATTTGTATGCGGCAACGATTCTTACAGGAATCTTGCAATTGTTGATGGGGGCGCTCAAATTCGGACGGTTTATTACGTTTGTCCCCCAGCCGGTCATCACCGGATTCGTGAACTCGCTAGCCATCATTATTTTTCTGGCCCAAATTCCGAATTTCAAGGGTGAATCGTGGCCGATGTACTTGATGGTCATCGGAACGCTGCTCATCATCTATTTGCTGCCGCTGGTTACCAAAGCGATTCCCTCGGCGCTTGTTGCCATCATCGTAATGACGATCATAGCGGTGTGGTTCAAGGCTCCTGTGCAAACAGTGGGGGACATGGGCAACATTACGCAGGCTCTTCCGTTCTTCCACATTCCGAATGTAACCATCAGTTTGGATATGATCATGACGATATTGCCTATTTCTCTAGCTCTTGCTGTCGTCGGGATGACGGAATCGCTGCTGACGGCGTCGCTAGTCGATGAGCTGACGGATACCGGCAGCGACAAGAACCGGGAAATCCGCGGTCAGGGTGTTTCCAACGTGATCACAGGATTCTTCGGCGGCATGGCCGGTTGCGCTATGATCGGACAGACGGTGATTAATGTGAAATCAGGCGGTCGCACCCGGTTATCAACCCTGGTGTCTGGTGTGTTCCTGCTGTTTCTCATCATTGTGCTCGGCGACGTCGTGAAACAAATTCCGATGGCAGCGCTTGTCGGGGTCATGTTTATGGTTTCCATCGGTACGTTTGAATGGGGATACCTTCGCACACTTCACCGTGTTCCGCTGGGTGATGCCATTGTCATGCTGGCAACGGTGATCATCGTGGTGGCAACGCATAATCTGGCCATCGGGGTCATGACCGGTATTATGTTAAGCGCGTTGAATTTCGGCTGGAAAATGGCAAAAATCCAGGCCATACCGCATGTGCAGCCAAACGGTATGAAGGTATATGAAATCCGGGGGCCGTTATTTTTCGGTACAATGATGTATTTTATAAACCTGTTTGACGTGAATGAGGACCCTGAGCATGTCGTGATTGATTTTTCCAAATCCCATGTATGGGATCAGTCAGCCACGAATGCCATTTCCAAGGTATTGAATAAGTACAAGGAAGCGGGTAAAGCCATTACGCTCGTGGGGTTGAACGATGAAAGTCAGCGGATGGTTGATAAAGTCGGCCTTGCTTCAAGCTCCACACACTAGAAACGAAAAGGGATTGCTTTTTAGCCTTAGGGTTAAGAGCGATCCCTTTTTATTTTGCCTTTTATGTAATAAAAATTTTACAAACGGAACAGACGTTTCATGTTATATTGATTGTAAATGAACACGAAGTTTGTCGAATCAGCCGGACGGTGAAGATGCGGACTTTTATTGACTATAGACGGTTAGAGGTGCTGACTAGATGAAGGATATGCCCAAATACATATTCCTGCTTCTGCTGGTAGTGCCGCTGCTGCTGCTTATATCGATCATATCACCGGGAAAATCGGAAGCAAAGAATGCTCAAACCGTGATACCCGATTGGCAGTTTATGTGGGATGACGAACAACAGGATGTTGTTTCGCCAGTCAACCTGCAGGGAAGAAGTTGGTTGGCGGGAATACCAGACAAGACGGGACCCCCAAAGTCAGATGGGGTGTATTCAGCATGGAATCGTTTTACTTTGCCCGCTCTCCCTTGGAAGCATTCGGCCATCATGATTGACCGCATTAAGGGACAGGATGTTTTGGCTTTTTTGGATAATGAACAGGTGTATGAAGCCAAGCGAGACTATATGTATACGAGTCATTCTCTTCTGCTTCCGATCCATCCGGATGATGCTGGCAAGACCGTTTATATATGGACAAACGGCGTCAGGGATATGACGTTAGGCATCGATGGCGATATTATACTTGGCGAATATGAGCATCTGCGTGGAAGCTTTATCAAGAATGACCTGGAAGATTTCATATTGGGCAGCTCGTTTCTGTTTATTGCGGTGGTCATGTTTTTCTGCTGCTTGTTCCTTCCGAAGCATACGGTATCCAGTTGGCTTTCGCTTAGTGTGATTATTCTGGCAAGCGGGGCTATGCTTATTACGTATTCGCCGTTCCTATACACCTTCTATGGAGACCTGGGCAACGTGTGGGTCGCGGTGTTTGATATCTCACTCTTTGCCGTGCTGCCGGCGCTGTATTACTATTTTGAGAAAATATATGGTTCCGGGCCCTATCGAGTCATTCGCTACTGCCGAAGATTTCAAATAGCCTACTCCATAATGTGCCTGATATTTCTAGTTGCCCAGGTGGTCAGCGATCATTCATTTCACGAGATTTACTATCTTGTTTCGGTGAAGATCTTGGGCATTCTGATTATCCTGCAGATGCTGCTGCTTGTCGGTACCACCATTCTGTATGCTTCCAAGCGGAATAAGGACGCTTATATCTTTTCCGTTGGTTTCGGGATGATGGCGTTAGCAGCGCTCGGAGATCTGCTGGCCTTTTATTACCATGACGGACAATATCATTTCTTTCTATGGAAATGGGGCATCATCGGACTGATTGTCTCTCTGATCGTCATGCTGGGGCGTAAATTCGTCCGCAGCCATGAGCAAGTGCTGCAGTATTCCAGGAAGCTAGAGATGTTTAATAATGAACTTCAGCGATCGGAGAAAATGGAGATTATCAGCGAGCTGGCCGCCTCGGTTGCACACGAGGTTCGCAATCCGCTGCAAGTGACGCGCGGCTTCATGCAGCTTCTGGCACAGAACTCCAAGCAGGCGGAGAAGGAGTATTTTGGACTGGCGCTGAAGGAGCTGGACCGGGCTTCGGGGATCATCACGGATTTCCTCACGTTTGCTAAGCCTGAATTGGAGAATGAGGTCAAGCTGAATGTGTATGAGGAGCTGAAGCATGTGAAAGGCATCCTACTGCCGCTGGCCAATCTTAGCGGGGGCACGATCGAGCTGGATGTCGCGAAGGAATTATACATGACCGGTAATTCTTCCAAACTTAAACAAGCAATGATTAATATCGTCAAGAACAGTATAGAGGCACTGGATGGAGAAGGGGTTATTCGCATATGGGCCTATGCCAAGGGTGAAGAAGTGGTCATTCACATCAAAGATGACGGCATCGGAATGGATGCTGCGGATCTTGAGAGACTGGGTGAGGCGTACTTCTCCAATAAGTCCAAAGGGACGGGGCTCGGCTTGATGGTCACCTTTCGAATCATCGAAGCGATGCATGGCACCATTCATTTTGTTAGTGAAAAAGGAAGCGGGACAGAGGCTATTATCCGCTTTCCGGCCGTACCTGCTTTGCAGGAGGGGGAAGTATAAATTTAAGAGGGATGCCGTAACGGTATCTCTCTTTGTTATATCTTTAATAGAAAATTTTATCATTTTTCCGAATATTAGAAGGTGGAAGGTTTTGTTGCATCGAATAACACAGTAAGAGTTTCACTCATTATAATGTTTGAGGTGCGTCAATGAGGTCTGGATGGATAATCGCTGTGTTCCTGATCATCGTTTTTACTTTAAGCCAGGGGTTTCCCAGGCTTGTCTTTGCCACCGAAGAAACGGCAGCTCGTGCAGCGATTAAGGAGTGGAGAATCCTCTGGTCGGAATCCCGAGGGATTCCCGAGAGCGTGCCCGTCCACATCAATGACTGGATGGAAACTTCGGTCGGTGATTCGAAGCCTTTTAAGCCGCATACCAAGGCATCCGCGTGGATTTATATGAGGATTCCCGAGATCGCCTCTACATCCCCTGGCATTTTGATTGATAAGCTCCACGGGCAGAAGGTTGCGGTTTATGCGGACCATGAGAAGATTTACGAATCTACCCGAACGTACAATTATGAGCTTAATTACATTTTGCTTCCTCTGCATCAGGATATGCTCGGCAAGGATCTTCACATCTGGCTGGAGACCGCTAGGGATCATGTGACAATTGAAGGGAAAGTCCTCGTCGGCGATTATCAAGACATGTTTAATCGGTTTGTTAAGTCGAATTTGATGGACATCATTCTCGGGAGCGCCTTCATATTTATCGCATTGGTGATGTTGATCTGCGCTATTTTTCTGAACAGAAAATATTTGATCGCTGTATTATCCTTATCTTTAATTATTTTATCTGTAGGCATCCTGGTGTTTACATACTCCCCGTTTCTTTATACGATTTTTAATCAATATGGCAATATGTACACTCACTTATATGACATCTCATTATTTATCTTACTTCCTTCGTTCAGTCTCTTTTTTGAAAAAATCTTCGGGCCCGGCTGGAAGGGTTCGCTGCGTAAACTCCGCAAGTTCCAGATCGTCTACTCGCTGTTTTGCGGGCTGTTTCTGATTGCTAATCAATGGGGTTCAAATCAATGGTTCGACCTGTATTATTTCTTCTCCGTTCATGTCATGGGTGTTGTGATGATCGTTCAATTTGTATTGCTGGTCGGAAGCTCCATGTATTATGCCGTTAAGGGAAATAAGGACGCTGTTATTTTTAATGCAGGCTTTGCGGTATTCGCTGTTGTGGGCTTAAGTGAGCTGCTGCAATTTTTCCTCACTCGGGGCAGCTATAATCTCTTCCTTTGGAAATGGGGGATTGTCAGCTTTATTATCGCCCTGATTGTCATTCTCGGACGGCATTTTGCCAAAAATCACGAACGGATTCTTCAATACTCCAAGGAGCTTGAGATGTTCAACAATGAACTGCAGCGTTCGGAGAAAATGGAGATTATCAGTGAGCTAGCAGCATCGGTTGCGCACGAGGTTCGTAACCCGCTGCAAGTAACGCGGGGTTTCCTGCAGCTTCTCACCGGAAAAGCCCAAGCTGCTGAACGCGAATATTTAGATTTGGCTCTGGTGGAGCTGGACCGTGCTTCCGGCATTATTACGGATTTCTTAACCTTTGCCAAACCGGAATTCGGCAAAGACACCGTGCTTCGAGTTTCGGAGGAGTTTAAGCATATTGAAGGCATACTAGGCCCGCTTGCACACCTCCAAGGAGGCAAGATTACCGTAGATATTCCGGAGGATATTACGATTCGGGGGAATTCCTCGAAATTCAAGCAGGCCTTTATCAACATTGTTAAGAATAGCATCGAGGCGCTGGGCGAAGAGGGATTGGTCCATATCCGCTGCTATCGCCAGCAAGACCAGGTATATATTCATGTTGTGGATAATGGCGAAGGGATGGGGCCCGATGTGTTGGCACGGCTGGGAGAGCCTTATTTCTCCAACAAAACGAAGGGGACGGGGCTTGGCCTGATGGTGACCTTCCGCATTATCGAGGCGATGGATGGAGACATTTATTTTACGAGTAAAAAAGGAGTGGGGACGGATGCCGTTATTACGCTTCCCGCAGCTGGCGAATAATTCGCTAAGCTGCGGCAGCGATGACGGTTATCGTCCCCACTCGTTGTACCGATTACTTCTATTTATGAAATGTCCACGCTGTTATGTAGTCTTTACCAGATGGCTCTTTCTTTGGCTTCTGACTTGATCACGCCTGATGGATTCGGAGGAATGACCAGATAGAGCTCGTTAGGGTTCTCTTCAAGCGTTCGAATCTCGATGTGGTCGGGAATCCGTACCCCAAGAACTTCCTTGATGGCGGATTTCGGATCGCTGAGCAATTTTGCCTTAAAGCTAGGATCCTCCCAAGCTTTCTGAATCAATTGTGTTTGAAAGATGGCTTCTGTCGTCATAAGAATCACCCTTTCAAATAAATTGGTTATTTTTTACTCTTAAAGAATACCATGGAACAAATATAAAATCTATTATTTTTTGCTTAGAATAGACAAATAATAGTTTAACCCGCCATAAGAAAGCGTTTCTTTGCTGTTTTCGATATGATTCGCTTCGGTTTGAAGCTCATCCACCAACGTTTGATGAAAGGAGATGAGATGGGGGGCATCTATATCTATCGATAAGAGATGAGTATGGGTCGCTGCGGCAATGTCTGCATAGGGCTTCATCATGTTGTTGATATAGATGGCTTCTTGAACTTCGGGCAGCGTCAGAATCTCGCCATGTGGTCGTCCCAATTCCGATTTAATGAGAGACAGCAGGCAGTTGTAGCTGCCATCCGCAAGATCCTGCTTCCAATCGGTCCAATCGTCCATCATCTGCAAGGTCAGCAGAACCTGGTTCATCACATCATTCGTTCGTGGAATGAGGCTTGCTTGATCAGATAACAGCAGTGCGGCAGTGCTTCCCAGCTTTACGGGAGCTGCTTTTTTTGCAATCATGGCCCTGTTGTGCTTAAAGTAATCGTCCCGGGTTTCGTGGAGGACGCCTTCAGACCATTCATGCGTGTAGTTTTTGAAATAAGACCAGAAGTCGGAATTCGCTGGAAAGTAGGGCTGATAGGATGTGAGAAACTCGTAATACAGCAGGTTGGCAAGTGCGAGATGGTGTTTAGGATCTATGGGAGACTGACTGTCATAGGGCGAGTCCATGATGTCGTCTTGAATGAAGTAGTACAACATGCCGATAATGTTGGCCGCTGAGAGGTGACGGTATACATCGGCGGGGAGTGAGGTCAGTTCTTTCATCCAGAAGGGAAGCAGATAACATATGTAATTTTTGGAACTGTCCTGCTCGAACACGTCAAACTTTCTCAAGTATGAAAGACCGATTTCATTCAAGGGAGCAGGGAGCTCGGAAAGCCTTGCTTCGCAGGCTGAGAATGCGGCAGCAAGATCGTCCTCGAATGGCTTGAACCAGTTCATGGAATCACCAACCTATTCTATTTATAAGGAACCAAGTGCTTACTTGCTATATTAACATGGATCATCATAAAGTTAAATATTACCAGCTGCATTGAATGGGGTATTATGGGATTTTTGATGCTGTGGCGGGTACTTTTGCAGGCGGTACATTGGTTTTCTTGTTTGATTATGGCGACTGACGTTTAAGTTAGGGGTGTACAGCGATAAACCGAAAATGACCACGAGGAGGAATTCATATGACTCAGAAAATTGTAGGAGCTTTTCGGACGGAGCAGGAAGCAACCCGGGCCATTGAGGAACTAAAGCAGCAAGGTTTCAGAGCCGATGAAATCTCGGTTATTGCCAAGGATCGCGGTGAATCTTCTCATATTCAGGACGAGACCGGCACCAAGGCACCTGAGGGCTTGGCATCCGGAGCGGCCACAGGCGGTGTGTTAGGCGGTGTAACCGGATTGTTGGCCGGTTTAGGTGCATTGGCCATTCCGGGCATTGGTCCGATCATCGCGGCAGGTCCGATTGCGGCAACACTTACAGGAGCAGCCGTAGGCGCTGGGGCGGGCGGATTGGTAGGTGGTTTGATCGGCCTCGGAATTCCGGAAGAGCAAGCAGAGGAATATGGGGGCTATGTGGATGAAGGCCATATTCTGGTCATGGTGGATGCAGATGAAACGAATGGTGGCCGGGTATATGATATATTCCGCAGCAATAGCGCCATTAATGAACATCATTACCGTGAAGAAGGCACTTATAGCGGTACCGGTGCGCCGATAGACTCACGCTCTGAAGCAGCGGCTGCTACCGAGGATGCAGTTCCAGACCCTAACCTATATCAAGGTTATGGTGATGGTAATGGCGGTGCCATAAGTCCGGATCGGAATGAAATTTCGAAGAGACGATAAAGGTTATTGTTAAAATATGAATTTTCAATAATAAACCGCCCGGGATGAATCCGGGCGGTTTGTTCATGCGCGTTAATGTGTGTTTACCGCTTATTGCGCTGTCTCTGTACTCCCCTCGAACCGGGACCGCCAGGTCCGTGCCCGTGTCCAGGACCACCAGGACCCCCGGGATACCACGAACCCGGACCGTGTCCCGGTCTGCCAGGGTGCCACGGGCCATGCCCGTGTCCAGGAAATCCGTGGCCACCGGGGTATCCCGGATAAAACGGAGGGTACGGATAGAACGGGTAGTAAGGTGGAGGATAGTAAGGATAAGGATAGAATGGGTATCCGGGATAGAGACCCGGAATACCAAGGCCTCTTTTAGGATGTTGTCTCAAGCCATGCACCTCTTTCCATCTGATAGGTTATCTCATCCTATGTAGAAGCGGAGAAGAAGGGCACATATCCTGTCAAAAATAGGCGGACGGCCATAGTTGGTTATGAATAACAGCGCTGTGCAGCCTGGTAGAACGATTCAGATATAAAACCTAGCACATAAAAAGGTGCAAATGACCTCTCCGCTAAGGGGAGGGATCAAATGCACCTTCAGTGTCCACCTAAAGTCAAATATACTGAAGACCTGCTGTGTACGGGAGAGGAATAGGATCAAAGGTTACGCTTCCGTTTGCCCGATAAGATGATTCCGGATCAAACAGGAGCGAGAGCAACCCCTCATCATCCAGTTCCAATACTTCATTGTTCAGGGTTATACGGTAAGGACCATGTTCGCCATCTGCCTGAATCAGCCCCTCAGGCAGCAAAGGAGCCAACTGGCGAAGCAGTTCTGGGCCGCTAACCAAATAAACGGTCCCCTCATTCTGAATATATTCAGGCATGACGCCGGTAGATTGGATTAATGCTGCCAGCTCTTTATCCTGCCAAGGCAGCGGAACCGTTAGCTCTGAAAGGTTGAAGGACGAGATTGCCTCGGCTATGACCAGTGCCGCCGCTTCAGGGCTTCCCCCCCATTCTACAAGGGTAGACTCTCTCGAAGGAGTCATCACAACTCCGGGTACCGCGATGATGGCAAATGCGGTCAGCACGCCGTCTTCTTCGGCGACAAGCACCTGCTGCTCAAGGCGGATCACGTTGGAGTAGGCGCTTGCATCTAGCAGCTTGTTAAGCTCCGAAGCCGTGGTGACATAACCGGCTTCCCGCTGCTCCATTAGCCTTTGAAGGTGGAATAGATCCCGCGGCTGCATCCCCCGAATGCGCACTTGTTTTCCCGTCACCGTCCGCAAGGGCTCGATGGCGCCCTGGTCAAGTTGGAACCGGAATGCACGGCCGAACAAACGGCTGCCTGCCCGGGTGTACAGGGATCTGCCGCCGGAAATGAGGATTAAGGATGCCCCGGAAGCTTCCCCATGACGGATACACTGTTCCAGGAGACTGCCTGCGAGTCGCTGACCCCGGTAATCCGGATCCGTACAGACGGAGCCGATGGAATAGACATTTAACCTTGCACCGCGAGTTTGAATGGTAAATGGTACGAATCCCATGAATGAGACGAGTTTGTCTTGATCCCAGGCGCCGTAGGAATGGCTGATTCCCGGTGAGAATATTGGAGGAAAGGATACCCCCATAGAAGGCTGTTCCGGCTGCTTCAGAAAAATACGGTTGGACAGCTCAACAGCTTGATGCAGTTGATCGCTTTTCATAATAGAAATGTTCACTCGATTTACGCCTCCCCTATGTATGTCGCTTGTTACCAGTATAAAGTCATTGGGTGTGGAATTTCCAGTAAACGTTTGCAACTTCTTTGTTTGTCCGGCTTCGTTGTACTCCGTTCTTGAAGAAGCACTTGTTGTGTGCGAGGAAGGGTTAGTTTTCGGGTAATATAACTTACGAATCTGACACCGGAGGGATGAGCTTGCCAAGTTTTGTTGATTCCATGATTTTATTATGCGGCGCTTTGCTTCTGACAGGCGTACTCACCACCAAGTTTTCTTCTCGCTTCGGCATGCCCGCCCTGGTACTGTTTATCGCCATCGGGATGATTCTCAGCCGCTTCATTTATTACGATAATGCGGAGCTCACCCAGCTGGTCGGGATATTTGCGCTGATTGTTATATTGTTTCAAGGCGGGATGCAGACCGATTTCAAAGAAATCAAGCCGGTTTTGGGGACGGCCATTTCACTTGCCACGATTGGTGTCTTGTTGACAACGGTTGTCGTCGGAATCTGCGCCGCATTCATTCTGGATATTTCGTTACAAGAGGGGCTGTTAATTGGTGCGATTGTTGGTTCGACGGACGCGGCAGCCGTTTTCTCGGTTCTCGGCGGAACGAATCTGAAGAAACGGATTCGAATGACGCTGGAGGCTGAATCCGGAAGCAATGATCCGATGGCTGTGTTTCTAACCGTGTCCTTAATCGAATGGATCGAACACCCGAAATTACATTTGATCGGTCTTATTTTTTCCTTCGTGAAGGAGATGGGATTGGGCCTGGTTGTCGGTGTTCTTATTGGAATGCTGGCTGTATATGTGATCAATCGCATCAATTTCGATTCCTCGGGTTTATATCCCGTGACGGCATTGGGATTCGCCGTACTGACTTATGCCGCTGCCGCATGGCTTGGTGCCAGCGGTTTGCTGGCCGTATACGTTATGGCTTTGCTGCTCGGCAACACCGAGCTGACGTACCGCAAGACAATTCAAGCATTTAACCAAGGTTTTGCATGGATGATGCAGATCGTCATGTTTGTGCTGCTCGGGCTCCTTGTTTTCCCGAACGAGCTGTCGGAGGTCGTATGGCAAGGACTGTTATTGTCTTTGATTCTCATATTAATTGCCAGGCCGATCGGCGTGTTCAGCAGCCTGTTGTTCACCAAATTTGCCATGCGGGAGAAAATATTAATTTCATGGGCGGGCCTTCGCGGGGCCGTTCCGATCGTCCTGGCTACATATCCCGTTCTGGCGGGCATCAGGCATGGAGAATTGTTTTTTAATGTCGTGTTCTTTGTTGTGTTGACCTCAGCGGTGATCCAAGGCACTACGATCTCTCCGCTTACGCAAAAGCTTTCGCTGGTGGAGAAGGATAAAGCCAAAGCACCGACTTTATTAGAGTTAATGGCTCTTGGACAAGCGGATTCCGAGATCAACCATGTTCTGGTGGATGGAGATTTGCCCATTGTCGGCAAAGAGATTCAGCAACTGAATCTGCCAGATGATATCCTCTTTACGGCTATTATTCGGGAGAAGCGTATCATTACGCCTAAGGGGAGTACGGTCATTGAGGCAGGGGACACTTTATATGTGATGAATCCAAAGCAAAAGCGGAAGGAAATGAAAACGATCCTGGGCTTGTCCTAGGGTTCTTCACGGCAGAGAGATATGATGCCTGTCATTGCAGTTGATCTTAAAAATAAACTAGGATAGGTATAAATAGGAGGTAATTTCTTCATCCTATCTTCATCTGATGAGTTTCGATTTCCTTTGCAAAAGAGACAAGAATCTGTTATGATTAATACAAGGATTTAGAATAAGTCTAAATGCAATATTAAAGGAGACGATATAAATGAGTAACTTAACCCAACAAGCACAAGGAACAACAACCAATGAACTTCTACAAATTTTGAACACGCAGGTAGCCAACTGGAGTTTGCTTGGTGTGAAGCTTCACCACTATCACTGGTATGTACAAGGTCATCAGTTCTACGTGCTGCACGAGAAATTCGAGGAACTGTACAATACAGCAGCGAGTTATGTGGATGAACTGGCAGAGCGGATGCTGGCCATTGGCGGTAAACCGGCAGCCAGCATGGCGGAATATTTGAAGCTGTCCACGCTGCAGGAGGTTTCCGATGAGAATACGGCTGAACAGATGGTCGGACAGCTGGTTTCGGATTTCGAGCAGCTTGCCAACGAACTGAAGGCGGGCATCGAAGCCGCGGATCAAGAAGGGGACGACGCTACATCCGATCTGTTGACTGGCATGGTCAGCAATGTACAGAAGCATTCCTGGATGCTGAATGCCTTCTTGGGAAAATAAATCTCACATCTGTATGCTTGCCGTCTCATGACAGATTGTGGAAATAAAAGAGAGAGATCGACCTCATGGGGGTTGATCTCTTTTTTATTAACCTTATGAGTGATGTTATAAGATAAAATTTGAAAATTATTGCGTCTTTCTTCCATGCCCTGCGTATACAGTTTATAGTTATTTTTTAATTGCGGATAGGAGTAATGAGGATGACCGAGATGGAATCACGACAACAACTGGAGTCACAGCTTCAAGAGATTTTGAAATGGGAGAAAGAGCAGAAGGACGTCATGTTCTGGGAGAAGCTCGGAAGAATTCCTTTTATGCTGCTGGATCGCCTCACGCCCAAGGCTGTACAAGAGAAAATCGGAAGTGCCTTGAATGAGGTAGGCGGATTTATTCAGAGCGGCGGGAAACATCTGGTTCGCGAGAAGTCGGTTATGAAGGTTCTGGCGCAAACAGCGGGATTGGACGGTCCAAACCCGGTTTCCGGCCCTTCCGTCAAGTCCGCTCAGGAGGAATACATGGAAGATGAGAATGGAGAGGAGGAGGCTGCTTCCGGGCTTACCTTGGCATTTGCCGCGAAGCTACCGCTCCAAGTCATGGATAGCGCAGCGGATACGCTAACCGTAAAACGCGTCAAATTCGCCGCAGCGCAAGGAGCAGCAACGGGAATCGGGGGCATATTTACGATTGCGGCCGATCTGCCGATGGTGCTCGGTCAATCGCTTAAAGTGCTGCAGGAGATGGCGCTTTGTTACGGGTATGATCCGAACGATCCCCGGGAGCGGGTGTTTATCGTGAAGTGCTTGCAGTTTGCATCCGCCGATATCGTGGGGAAAAAAGCGGTGCTTGAGGAGCTCGCCAGTTTTGATGATGAACAAGTGACGGAGCAGGTATTCTCACAGCTGCAGGGCTGGCGTGAAGTCGTTCAGTCGTATACCGATAACTTCGGGATGAAGAAGTTGTTTCAGCTGATTCCGATTGCTGGGATTGTATTCGGTTCAATCAGCAACAAGGGGACGATTAGCGATGTGGCTGAGGCAGGGAAAATGCTCTACAAGAAGCGTCGTCTGAATTACCGGCTTAGGAATATGGAATACCCTATGTAATCGTTTATTCCTCTTGTTGAAATGATAAAAAGGGTTATCCGCCATGCGGGCAACCCTTTTTATCATCATTACGGTAATTAGAACTGACGTATTTCACGCAAAAGGCTTCCTATCGGTTGTCCACCTTTTCCGGATACAGGTCATGGTTCATCAGACGGTTCGCGGCGATCTCCTCGTATTTGGTTCCAGGACGACCGTAATTGCAGTACGGATCGATGGAAATGCCGCCCCGCGGGGTAAATTTGCCCCATACCTCGATATATCTCGGATCCATCAGTTTGATGAGGTCATTCATGATGATATTGACGCAGTCCTCATGAAAATCCCCATGATTACGGAAGCTGAACAGGTACAGCTTCAAGGATTTGCTCTCCACCATCTTAATATCCGGAATATAGCTGATGTAGATGGTCGCAAAGTCCGGCTGGCCTGTAATCGGACACAAGCTTGTAAATTCGGGACAGTTGAATTTGACGAAGTAATCCCGGTAGGGATGCTTGTTGTCAAAGCTCTCCAGAATGCCGGGATCATATTCAAACGTGTATTTCGTGCCTTGGTTGCCAAGCAGGGTGACGTCTTCCATTTCTTCTTTTTGTCTTCCAGCCATATAGTGTAGCTCCTTTATAAATATATTAATAAATGCTCAATCAGGTGTAGCGTATTTTTAGGACAACCGTCACACTCCGCGTTTATTGCCCCAGACCAGCGTGTGCAATTGCGGCAAGACACGCACATCGTTCAACCGATCGGATCGCATGACGGCATCGACAAGCAACTCGTACCGATCCAGCAAATGGGAGACCAGCGAAGTGGTATCACCCGTACCTACATCGGGATTACCGGTCTGCAAGTAAAACGGCACATTCGGGTATCGTTCATGGACTGTTTCCGCATAGCTCAAGTCCTTATCGTCAAACACGACAACCTTAAGGCTGAAGGATCTGCCGGGTGCCCGAGCGGACAGCCGGGAGACGATATCATCGAGCTTGCCCCAGTCCGTATCCATACCTGAGCTTGGTGGCTTGGGGGAGATGGTGACTTCATCGATATCATTCAGCCAATCCTGCCAGCGTGAACCTTGGGTCTCCACGGCAACGGTAATTCCGTGTCGGTGCAGCTCATCCACCAGCGTGCCGAGCTGGGAGAGAAGAGCGGGATTGCCGCCGGACAGGGTAACATGATCGAAGCGTTCTCCGCCCAGCCGGTACAGTTCTTGCCAAATCTCATCTGCACTCATGCGCGAAATGGTGTCCTTGGCGGACCCGTCCCACGTAAATGCGGAATCGCACCAGGAGCAGCGATAGTCGCAGCCCGCCGTACGAACGAACATCGTCTTGCGGCCAACGACCATGCCTTCACCTTGAACGGTAGGACCAAAAATCTCCATCACGGGAATCGGACGGTCCACCGCGATGACAGGGGAGGAGGCACTTGAATCGTTCTCATGCTTTACATGCACATTATTCATCGATCATCCACTCCCGTCTGACCTCAGCGTAGCTGGTCGGCGTCTCGAACAGGCGAACGAATTCGGTTCGTGTGCCTTGTCGCTCGTGCGACTCTTTGCTGCGGAGGGCTTCCTCCATTTTTTCAAACAGCCAGACCACCATGTTTTCCGCTGTTGTGTTCATTGGCGGCAGGGTCTCGTTTAAGTAACGGTGATCCAGATAAGGTTCGATTTCCGTTTTCCAGCAATCTTTAATGTCGCCAAAATCCACGGTAATGCCGATTTCATTGGGAATACCGCTGATACCAAAGACCACTTTGTACGTGTGGCCGTGGAGGTTCTTGCATTTTCCCTCATAGCAATGCAGATGATGGGCAGCATCAAAGGTAAACTCTTTGGAGACAAGTACCCGTTTCCGGTGGTAACGCAGGCTTCCGGCATCGATGTCTTCGCCAAGCTTCTGCAGTTGCTCTACAATGCGGAAAGCACCGGGCTCGCGGCTCATACCAGGCGCCCCCCTTCGGCTACACGGTTACGTCGCTGCATATAGTTGTCGAGCCCCGCTTTTCTCAGCTTGCATGCAGGACATTCCCCGCAGCCGTCTCCCTTGATGCCGTTGTAGCAGGTTAACGTATGGTCGCGAACGTATTCGAGTGCATTCATCTGGTCGGCGAGCTCCCAGGTTTCCGACTTGTCGAGCCACATGAGCGGTGTGTGAATGACAAACGGGTAATCCATGGCCAGATTCAGCGTAACGTTGAGCGATTTGATGAAGCTGTCCCGGCAATCGGGATAACCGCTGAAATCCGTTTCGCATACGCCCGTGATCAGATGTTTTGCGCCGATGCCCTTGGCCAGTACAGCAGCAAAGCTGAGGAACAGCAGGTTTCGTCCCTCCACAAACGTAGTAGGCAAACCGTCGCCTTCGGCAATTTCGATATCGCTGCGCGTTAACGCATTCGGTGCCAGCTGATTAAGCAGGCTCATATCAAGCACTGTTTGCTTCACGCCTTGTTCCTTGGCGATTTGTGCCGCGCATTCTATTTCAAGCTTATGGCGTTGGCCATAATCGAAGGTGACGGTTTCGACTTCGGCGAAGCGTTCCTTCGCCCAGAACAGGCAGGTGGTACTGTCTTGACCACCGCTGAAAACAACGACCGCTTTTTCATTTTTAAGCATAAAAAAACCTCTCATCCTTCATAATTTAAGAACAGCCGGAAGGGCTGAACCTCTAGAAGAAAGAGAAGTTCATTGAACTGAATCCGTAAAAAAACAAGCCTTATTCTTAGGGTGTAACACCGAATAAGACACGATAGTTTTTTATAGAGGGAGTTCACGAACCTCTCCCACACACCGCGACAGGCGTATGGATTGTCTTCTGTTTGTCCTTGTGACCGCAGTGGGTGTTATATCCAGCATACAGTCTGATTACGCCCTCCATTATAACACGGCCCGATTATTTGATAAACACTCCGCCAAAGGGAATTGCTTCCCGCAGAAAACGCTTGATGATGCCCTCGTCATTTAATTCGTCCACGAGCCGCTGATTCTGGCGTCCTGCTTGAAACAACACATAACCGTCACCGGTCAGCTTCCAGTGATAGTTCATATGCTGGCTGGCGAGATGATTGCCATATACGGTCAGGTCCAGCTTGGCCGCTTCGGGATAGGCGATGATGCTCCCGGCGTCCACATACAATGGCTCGGTAGGATGCAGCTTGACTTTGCATACCGGACCCTGGGTCAAAATGCCGATACTGCCGTTTCCCGAAAACTTCATCTTAATGGCGTCTCGCGTGACCAGCATGTTTTTGATCTTAAGGATTCGTGTCTGCATCGTAACATGTTTAGTATAAAAGAAAACATGCCGAAAATCATAGAGCATGTCCTGTTCGCCTTCCAACTGAATTTCATGCATATTGAAGCCTGGGGGGAGCGCAGCCGTAAATTGACTAGGCCCTGTAATATCGGCACGAATCAGTTTTTTCTTGCGGTATATGCCTTTTACGTTCATGAGACGGTCGCTGCGTCCGGAGGAGGGACCCCGATAGGCAACGATTTGCTCAGGATGAAGGACGTGGGCTGTGTCGTCCTCAGTCAGGGAGAACGTGACCGCTTGTCCTGCTCCGCTGCCGGCTGCATCTTCCATTCGAATAATCATGGCCGCGCCTCCTTTTGCCTGGGTTGAATGGTGGGGATTTGGATCAGAGCTTGTCCTATTTAGATCGGTTCGTTCGGCGCATGCCGAATCGCAGGAAGCGAATGATCACAAAATAACCGGCAGCCAATGCCACGGCGGTGATCGCCACGGTCTTTAAACGTTCCGCCCCGCGATTTCGTGCGGCTTCAGCCTCCTGAAGCTGGCTTACCATTTGGGTTAATTGCTGGTTCTGCTCCGCAAGATTGGAGTTCTGTTCCGCCAGGGTTAGATTTTGCTGCTGCAGCCGTTCGGAAGCGATCATGGCTTTATCAAGTTCCTGTAGGGCTTGGTTATAGTTGTTCTTGAGCTGGTTTATTTCATCGGGCAGTCCGGAGAACTGCTGGATATCATCATACATATTGTTAAAGTAATTGGCGTTGGCGGTCCGTCCACCGGCCGGCAGCGCCATCCCCGCCACCAGCAAGATGAGAGAAAGTTGAATTAGCTTGGATTTTGTCGGCTTATGCAAGAGGATCACCACCATTCGATTATTTATAGTAAATACGAATTAGATTCCGACAGGTTTCTATTAATATATATTACCCACATTTGCGGTGGAAGTGAATCTATTAGCAGGCCAAGTTGTTTAACTTGCTCATGTAAAGGGTAATGTATGTAAGTAAGCGCCTATCAAGCCATCCCCTACGAATTATCATAAATGAACAGTAGATAAAAGGAGATTTTGATCATGATGAAAGATAACAACGTGAAGAAAATTATGATTACAGTGAATGGAAAACCCGTGGGCAACGGATTATTAATTGATAAAGTAACGTACGCTCCCATTCAAGGCATACCAAGACATATGGGGAATACTAAGCCCGTTTCGGCAGCAGAAATAGGTTAATAGACTTTTATATGAAAACACAGCCACTAAAATCCGGAGAACGCCTCCGGTTTTTTTTGTGTTAAAAAACAGAGAATTCGTCTGAATAAATATGACGATTCATGGAAGATTTCATTACAAATTCATACAATTTTCCTTTATACTAGGTTGTAACATGAACCAATATACATAAACCATAATATGTGAGAAGGGGTTTTGAAGAAATGGCATTTTGTACACATTGCGGCAAGAAATTAACGGAAAACGTCGCACATCAATGCGTTGACGACATCGCAGCGAATTCTATGAAATACACGGCGTCAGCGGCAGAGCCGGGACCAGAGCGTACAGCGTCCTCATCATTTGGAGCTTTAGATGCCAAGACTGCCTCAACCATTCAAGTCGATGGGCAGGTCCTGAAGAACTTATTGAAAAATCCGATGAGTGCTTTGAACATGCGGGGAGATCAGACTGGTTTAATCTACGGTCTCATCGGGATGGCTTCCAGTATCATCGGCTTTTGGTTGTTCGGCCTTGGCTTTAAGCAGCTTATCTATTCCGGCTTGGGCATGATGTCGGCCGTGTTAAGTAATTTCGGCATGGGGAGCAGGGCGCTTTTAATGGGGTTGTTCTCAACCGTTATTTTATTGGGTTCCTTCTGGTTTACGGGCAATATGGTTACGAAGCAGAAGCTTGACATAAAGGAATTCATTGCGAAGATCGGCTCTTTTCAGCTGCCATTCGGAGCGGCGCTTATCGTAAGTGGATTGATCAGTTTCATGTCGTTAAAGCTGGCATCCCTCATCCTTGTATTTGCTTTAATGACGGGATTGGCAGCGAACTGCGCAGCTGTTATCGAATTGTACCGCATTGGATCAAGCCAATGGATTAAATTTATAGGGATTGCTTTAGGCATTTATGTTTTAATCCTTGCGATTGTACAGACCGTTTTATTGTAGGAATAAGTCAATTTCAAGGTAGTAAAAGGCTTCCTTAGCCGACATCTGACAAAAATCTGCATATCTAAAAGACCGCAGCTGCTAGGGCTGTGGTCTTTTTTTGTCGAATTCATAATAGGAACATATGTTCCATGACAGTAAGATGTCCATCTGTATTGGTACATTAATAGAAGAAGAGGAAAGAGGTGGATGTATTGCAGTCTGGCTTGTTTTCGGATTTTACATGGAGCCACAGCCATGTATTCGCTGGGGGCACTAGTCAGGTCTTTCTGCTGATCGAGTGGAGGGCTGGTGTGTTAAAGCAAAAAACGCAGTTCCATGGCTTTAATCAGTGCATGGCTGAAGATGTCCAGCTACACCTACAATTAGGGGAACGCGTTCAAGTGGAGCGTATGTATGGATGCCAAGGTGAGATATTGAATGATCGTAACATTTCGTTGTCTTTAGGCTCTTTGTCGGAAGGGAGATCCAAACAGTTGGTTCTTGAGCTAAGTGTCGGAGCTAGGCAATCGGGGGTGTATCCCATTATTACCGCTCTATGGACATATATGGATGTACAGAAGCGGAAGGTGGTTTTGCAGCCGTCCCGAACGATTCCACTTCAATTCAGCAACCATACGGCATTGAAATACCGAAGGGCAGATTATCGTGTGGAGAAGGTGCTCAAATTATACCAGAATGCTTCCATTCTGGAGCAGGCAATAGGAAAGCTGGAACGGGGAAAGCTGGCTCAAGGGGAAGAAATGATTCGTAGACAGGCAGATGAGATGCTTTTATACGCAATTCGATTTCGAGACGCGGATTATTTGAAGGAGGCAGAGACCCTTTATCAACTAATTGGTTTGTATCTGGATACATATCGGCAATTATCTTCTGAAAATGCGAATAGGAAGAGGGACTTTAGACTTAAAAATTAACTAGGAATGAAGAATCTGTATATAAAAAAGGAAAAATGATTTCAGGGTCGAATGTACTATTTAGCAGTCAAACAAAATATGTCTAATTTACTAGAAAGATAGGGAGAATGCCATATGACAGACCGACTGATCCGACTAATGAGAATCATTACCCTTGTACAAGCAAGACCAGGTATACTGGCTCGCGAGCTTGCCGAACGTTGTGGAACCAGCGAAAGAACCATTTATCGGGATATGGATGCCCTCAGCGCCATGCATATTCCCATCACACACCAAGGCCGAGGCCGAGGCTACACATTTATCGGGCATTTTGCAATGTACCCGCTTGGTTTAACGGAAGAGGAGGTACAGGCGCTATTTAAACTGTTGACCATATTGGAACAAATCAAGCCGATGCTGCCCGATGAATTTGAAAGCGCTTATGAGAAGGTATTGGCTGCTGTATATAAGCAAAGCGCGGAAAAAGCTGAAATTCAGGCCGGGGACCGGGATGAATCCTCCACCGGTTTATAACGGTTCCACTACATGTAACAATTAAACCTCGAACGAAAGGACACATGTTCATGTGACTATCGTCGAGGTTTTTATCAGTTTATGAGGAATTAACCACGGTCATGTGGAGATGCGAATGTAGTAGTGAATTAGAATCAGGATAGGAATATTATACCAAAATAGATGATTATATGATAATATAACTATAATTTCTCTCATCCATCCAAAAATGTAATTGATGTGTAATTATGAGAGACGGCGGTAGATGTCCCTAAGCAAGGGCGTAGGAAGGAGATATGGAGCAATGGCATAGGTTTTATTCCACAACTTGTATAGGAGGATATTCATGAAGAAGATCTCGATCAGTGTATTTACGGCATTGTCCCTGTTTGTCGGAAGCTTCTATCTGAACACGGTGGAGGCAGCGCAAGAGAGCAACGCAGACAAAATGGCGGAGTCTCGTGAGACGAAGACGAGCCATTTTACGGATATTCAAGGCCACTGGGCCCAGACGGCTATTCAAGATGCAATACAACGAGGTTATGTCGATGGTTATCCGGATAAAAGATTCCTGCCTAACAAACAGGTAACTCGAGCGGAATTTATGAAAATGGCGGTTTCAGCTTTGGATATTGAGGTGGCTTCCTTAAGTTCAGGTTCCTGGTATGCTCCTTACGTGGCTGCCGCAGAATCGGCAGGAATTTATAAGGCCGGCGATTTCGGAAACAGTAACTTGACGGAACGACTGACGCGTGAAGAGATGGCTAAGCTAGCGGTAAAAGCGCTGGGATATAAGAATGTGGAAGACAAGCAGTGGATGTATCTTGCATCCAACGATGGCATCATATCGGGGACCGCGCCTGGCGTAATATCTCCTACGGGCACTACGACAAGGGCTCAAGCCATTGCGGTTATAGAGCGTTTGCTTCAGGTAAAAAGCGGCAAGGAACTCCCCGTTGATAAATATGCGGTAGCTGCGGCTGAAGTGTATTGGCATAAGACAAATATTTTCTCGGTGGCACCAGAGATTTTTAATGGGCCGGATAATCATAATAAAAATTTCGGGATTGATTCATGGAAAATGTCTAAGTTACGATTTTGAGCACAGGATGGGTCCGTTGTAGCGCAAGTAGATGAACTAATAGCTATTGATTGGAACGACCCAAAAGATCCAAATCGTAAACTTCTTCCGAGTAAAGAGAAGCTGGTTTGGAAGTTTGGTTCGAAAGAAAATGTATTCAGCAATGATCTCCAAGCCTATGTTATTGTATTGAAGTCACATTTGCCGGTAAATAAAAAACCTAAGTCCTACCCAATTAATCAATTAAATCTAGCGATCTTGGGATATAACGGTCAACCAACTGGAGAGCTATTGAATATGGCTTCTCTTGTTGAATCCAAAGATCCAAAAAGATATGTTAATGGCCTAGTCATCCCGAAAACTGGATTTAGCACAGATGGAAACATAAGAGTCTTGGTAGAAACAATCTCGGCGGGAGCTCCAATCTATCAGAGTACTCTATCTAAGTCAAAGCTTATTCGATAGGTAATTCAACATGATTAAGAATAACTCTATCAATAAAATAACGGTTTTTTTTCTTTTGTTGTCTATTGTGTCTATCCACATTCCTCCAATTGAATCTGTGGATGCTGCTGAAACTACTCAGAATATCACGTATGATTTTGTAACAAATTCTGACGATTATGAATATAGCGGACTTTTATTTTCATCAAAGAAGGAGTTAGAGACAACAAGAATTAGTGTAAACGCACCTGCAGGAAAAATAATAAAAAAACTAGAGTGGATAAATAAAAGTACAAATAACCCGATCAGATCAGTCAAGGGATTCACAGCTGGTTCTACGACATGGGCTGGGAAGGATTCTCTTAGTGGAACAAGATTAAAGGTTTCATCCTTAGATAATACCAATTATGGTGGCGTATATTACTGGGATAGATGGTCAGTAACAGATGCAGGTCATGATTTTGGTCAGTTATGGAAGGCATCAAGTACCAATGGTACTATCATGGATAATAAAAACTGTAATGGATTTGTAGAAAAAGAAACAATTCAAGGGCATCAACTTCCCAAATACCCTGGCTGTACCGATAATAAATTATCTTTACCTATCAATCGCACCACTGCTTTTTTGATCAGTGAAACCGGGCATACTCTGGAAGGAACGTGGATAAAACATAACGCTATTTCTACAAATGATATCAGTTCCTCAAATACTAAAATTGACAACACATCACGTGTCCCTGACGTTCATGGATCTACCGGGACAACTGATCCAAGCACCTTAGTAGGTCAAATAGCAGATGTTACTTCAATTGATAGTATAAGGATGTATTATACTCAAACCTTTAACAATGACACTTATAATAAATACTGGGCAAATCCGGGAGCTAAGCAAGTATGGTACTTTGCTAAGTTTTGGGTGTCATTTGATTCTTACACTTATATGTACAAAGACAAACTCCTTCGAGCCACCTTTGCAGATGGAACATCAGGCTTAGAAATCACAGGCGCGACGTGCGTGCCACCGTCCGGTACCATTCAGCTCACAGCGAAATTAACGAAGGTAGACGGAAGTACATACAATCTGCAAAGACACGACAAGTTGACCTGGCGGAGCTCGGATAGCAGTGTCATGACTATCAATGCTTCAGGTGTAGTGACAGCCGTAGCAACGACAGGGCAAGCGACGATTACGGCTCATTTTAAGGATACGGCCCAGGCACTGGATGAAACCGACGATACCTCGATTCAGGTTGGGACAGGCTCGTCTTGCGGGAATACCGGTGGAGGAGATCCGGGTGGCTTACCCAATACATGCGGAATCCAAATTGGTGCTGCGAGAAAGGGAACTGTTTCATCACATACGGTTATGGACCCCGTGGCAACGGGCGTAATTAAGGCGGACGATCGAGACTCTGAAAAGTTTGATGTTCTGGACGGGATACCGACTTCGGAATCCCTGTACGTCAATGTGTTTGGACTCAATTATCTGTACAAGAACCAATGGGCGAACATGTTGGGGGACATCACCTACACCGTCCCCGTCAAAAAGACGTACATTCTCACCTGGACGATACCGGGTGAACCAAGCTCGGGTCCGGATGATCCCGGCACGCCAGATGAACCTATGGAAGAAGAGGTTCAGGTAGAAGAACAAGTTACGATAACGAGGCCGTATTCCTACTGGCAAATCGATAACCTGGAGGTTTATAAGTTAGCCAAAACAACCGTTAGCAATTATGCATTACCTGGCGGTTCGGTGAGCCTTACTCCAACCGGTTACACCCCTCCTGTCCTTACATCCGATCATAGCGCGAATGTTGACGATCATGTGGAGCCTGCATCATGCGAAGAAGTGGATTTAGGGACGGAAACCGTTTCAGGCGGTTCGAGCAGGCCAGCAGTACCGACAACGGATTTTACATCCGTAGCGGAGTCGGCTGTAGGTCAAAACCAAGTGAAAAACGATAGAGTCCTGTTTAACGGATCTACCGTAATGAGTGACAGCTGGGCGCAAGGGACGGCACCAACACCAGGGATCATTCCTCCGGCTGCGACGATTCAAAGAGACGTCCTATACGGCAGAAACTATCTCATTAGCAATACGTTATTGAATAAAGCGAATACGACGAGCACAGGAACGATTGAATATGATCTCATACCCGGCAACATTAATGGCGGGTCTAATCAATCATTTCCGGTCAATGCCATTAACACCGTCACCGTCCATACGCCGGTAGTCAATTATTCCTCGGTGACGGATGATCAGGCCCACAACCAGAAGACGACCCCGAACCCAAACCGGTCTGCATTCATCTTGGATCGGCCGTTTACGGTGCGTATTCCTACCTCGGGTCAGCATCGGAATATCCAGGGATACGGAGATCGAGACTATGCGAAATATGTAAGATCGAAGCAGGTCTATTTTCCGTTCGATGTCTACAGCAGCGACAGGAGCACCTTTTATCCCAAAGACACCTGGATCACAATCCCGACGGCTCAGCTGGACACGGAGTTTTTCCTGCCGGTATGGGTGGATGAGGGCGATTATCAGGTATACTTCCGTACGATTGCGGAGAACGCTCCTTCCGACTTTACGACACAGCCCAGCGCGAATCAGGATTTGGCTCACCATGTGGCTACGGATATAGAACCGGTTGAAGTGATCGGGCGCGTATATGATTTCCATATCACGGATATTGCCGATTATAACTGGGAGACGGTCTTCCGCAAACAAAAAGGGAATGCAACACCAAGTGGTGCGTCCTATTGGACAGGACTTCGGGATATTGACGGTGGAGCACGCGGGAACTCGCTTCCGTACACACTTCCCATCGCACCGGGCAAACATCCGGCACAGGGGTATAAGAATGCGGCCGTAAAGACAGGCTACCACTTCAAATTCGATTTAAAGACGAAGGGCAATATGTTTGGTGTACAAGACGGCATTTCAATTACACCGAGTTTTTATTTCGTTAATCCAGACGGCAGCGGACGGCAGCCCGTTGATCTGTATTACCACAGCGGAAACCGGAAGTTCATTCGGATCGGTTCCCCGCAGGACACGGAGAAGCGTTATGTCATTCTGAATGACAGGCTGCGCAATGTTCCGCAAGGCGAGCTGCAGGATACCGCATCGTATTTGTATAAACGCGGCGGAGCCCCGGCGGGAATGTCCGCGGCAGCCTACATGAAGCAGTACTTGGAGAAGATCAGCAAGGGCAAGACCTGGGTAGGGCGGCTCGACTGGATGCTGCTACCATTCGAAATACGCACACTGATCGGCCCGAAGTCAGGATTGCCTGCCTCCGTTGATACGGAGCGGGCCAACGCGGCTGTACAGCGCTGGTATGGTGAATACAGTCTTCCTGCCGATGTGTACGTGGTGAAGAAAGGAACCGACCTGGCCGCTTATGGACGGACGAACCGACTGGACGAGAAATCCCCGATTTTTCTCAAAAAAGGGTATATCGTGGTCAATTTCAACATCGAGACGATCCGAGAGGGCAATACGGCCAAACCCCATCTGCAATACATTCATGCCCCACTCATGAATCAATGGCAGCTTGAAGGGTACAGCCGCACGTATAACGATCCGTATGGTAAGCGGTTTTCTCTGCTGGACGGGGATATCGTATTTTATCATGCTGATAAATCCAGTAAAGGAGATTTTAAATCCCAGGTGCCTCATTAAAATCGTGAAAAACCAGCTTCTCCCTGATCTTTAGGGAGAAGCTGGTTTTTGTCATTCAATAATGAGGCCAGACACCGTTATCATACAGATAACGGGCAAAGGCCATTGGATTGTGGTATGAGCATTTCCATGCATCAGCCATACCAGCCTCCAAAAAACCATAACGTTGATCGCAGCCATTGCATTCAATGAAATAGAGCTTTCCATCCTCTGTAATGCCAATATCCATTCCAAAATCAGCGGCAAACGGAATAAACAAGGACAGCGTCTTGGCGATGTGGAGGGAAAACTCAGCGATTCGTTCTATGGTTGGCCCGACAGCTACACCAGGCATACAGCGGGATAGTATGTCCGGTACCCGATAGGCTGAGCCGCCTTGAGCAATGTTGGAGACAAACGTTCGTGGGGCCGATGTTTTTGCAAACATGCCGGCGACCTCCCAGCGCCCGCTTCCCCCGCGCTGAACGGTAACTCTGATATCAAAGGGGCGGTCATCATATTCGGCAAGCGGAATGCGCTGCTGTACAAGGAATGGAGCTTTCCTGATCCGCTGATAGATCAGGGGATGGAGCTTTCCGGGCGGCAGGGTAACCGTTCTCCACCCCTTGGCCGATGGTAATGAGCGGGAGTAAGTGAATTGACTGCGTAGGGAGTTACCTTTCAATCGCATAATACCAACCCCGATGCTTCCATTGCATGGCTTTAAAACGAGATCCCCGTGCTGACTAAGCATGGAGTGAATCGAGGCGGGGGTAGCTTTAACCGTATGAGGCAGGGATGGTGATATCCCCTGGTCCTGCTCCAACATATGATGTATGACGTTTTTACCGTAGCGTGTACGCCCGTTATAAATAAATATCCCGCGATTGATTAGTTGATCAATCAGCGCCAGCTCCTGTTTTTTATGATAAATAGCTCGCATATGAACAACGCGCGGGAGGGGGATATGCACTCGTGAATATCCAACTGGAGCCGGAATATAACCAGTCACCTTTCCAGTCTCTAGTGAAATATGATGAATGGTAAAAAAACAAGGAATCAACCCGTTCACGGCAGCAGCTTCTTCATAATTGGTTAGTGATTCAGTGCCGGTTTCCCCGCTGGAAATTCTGCGATACGTATTGTTGTTGAGTAGAATGCCGACATATTCCAGATGCATGGTCATCCTCCTTGTTACCACAGATCATGTAGTCTTTGTACCACATCGTATGCATGCAGGAGATTGTCCCGGATGGACGGGTGTCGCCCGTGGTTGGCCTATTCTTTACTGGATAATAGTCACCAATAGACCCTGATCCGGTATATGTTAAGGTATGAGACCATACAAATGACAGGTATGCGTTTATTTTGAATAAGGCAACGAAACGCTACTGGTACAAGGGGATTGATACCTTTGATATATCAGCAGGTGTTTTTCATATAGATATGATGTGAGAAGGATGTGGAGTTATGGGTTTGCGGAAGGTGGCGGTTGTGACGCCGGGATCGTTTGTTATTCCATCGGGGAGGAGCAGCTCCGTCGAGCGGGTAGTCGAGCAGACCATTCCATTGGCACAGGATACCATGGATGTGCGCATATTCGGAGTGCTGGGAAAAGGGCTCCCTTCAAAAGACGCGATTAACGGCGTTCCGTGCTACCGCCTGCCATCTGGTACGAATTATTATCCTTCCTTGCTGCGGAGACTCCAGAAATGGAGACCGGATATTATTGAAGTTCACAATCGGCCGCTGCTGGCCCAGCGCCTCAAAATGCATCTGCCGCATGTGAAAGTCGTACTTAATCTTCATTCCAATACATTTATTATGCCACCATATATGAGCGAGCAGCGCTTTGGGAACATTGCCCGCTGGATGGACGGCATTGTAGTAAACAGCCGTTTTCTGCTGGAGGATATTACTTCAAGACATGCTTGGCTTTTGGAGAAGATCACGATTAATCATCTTGGTGTTAGTCTTGATCATTTTACTCCGGCATTCAGCCCTGCTGCCAAGGCCCTAAAAGAGGCAAAGCTTGCTCAATACGGATGGAGTGGACGTCGTATCATCCTGTTTGCGGGACGGCTTATCCCTGACAAAGGGGTTCACCATCTGATTGACGTAATGCCACATATTATTGACAAGCACCCAGAGGTTTTATTGCTTATTATCGGAAGTGCAGCTTACGGATCCGATCGGGAAACCGCCTATGTCCGGGAACTGAAAAAAGCTGCCGGACCTTATTTGCATTGGGTATACTTTCGACCCTTTGTCCCTTATCCAGCGATTGCAGACTGGTACTCGCTTGCTGATATTGTGGCTGTCCCCTCAGCGCCGAGGGAGGCCTTTGGACTCGTAAATGTTGAAGCAATGGCAGCTGGGGTTCCTGTCATCGCTGCGAACGCAGGCGGTATCCCGGAGATCGTGGAGAACGGTGTGACGGGTTATCTGGTTCAAAGAGATGATTTTCCTGGCGGACTCGCTGAACGGATTAACGGATTGCTTCAAGACGAGAATCTGCGTACACAAATCGGAATGGCCGGTCGTGAAACGGTACGTCAACGTTTCAGGTGGGATCATACAGCAGAACGATGGGCTAACCTGATGCAAACCATCTAACCGGCAGTGGCAGTAGCCCTATCTCTTGAATAGGATGAATGTAACGATTAGAAGCAGAGGAGAGAGCCGACAGTGAACAAAGCCAGAAGGATCACCAGGATAAGAAGGGGAAGGCCCTTTCGGCGGTACGATGGCTATTATAAGAAGATGGCCATCAGAGGAACTTCCGCCAACTGGTCAGATTTAGAGAAGGGTATGATGGATCACGCGTTGACCGATGATGTAATCGGTGCTTCCCATCTGCAGCATCGTAGTGTAAGAAGTGAGGCGATTGAGGATTATGCCATACACAGTATTCATTTGTCATCCGAATCCATCATATCTTCCAAACTAGCACTTGAGTCGGTTCAACCGAGTCATCTTTCATTTAATCCGGTTCATGGGATACCTGACATCCCTTTACTTCAGCAGTTTGGATCCATCCCCTTTACCTTTACTGATGAACATGAAACGATCGAGATTACAGTACCGCTTCAGACCTCTTATCAAGATGAACATTACGTAGTGGTGGCATCGTGCAGTGATCCGGTGTTTCAAGCTGGCATTCGAAAACGGCAGCATGAGGAGGTGGCCATCGGAATTACACGACCAGCAGGTACATTGATCTCAGAAGGCTGGTTGTACTGGATTTCAATAGGCCGGATGGAAACATAAGGGAGTAGAAGGATGGGGGAAGCGAGATTCCACCCATCCTTTTTAGTAAGCAGGAAGGATCAAAATCGTAAACATGCTGAAGATGCCATCCCGGAGATTCAAGTGCCAATCATCCGCGGAAGTGATTTTTAAGGAGTTCCCCGTATTACTCTCAGTATTCGTGTAATGCTGCTCCAATCAAGTTGTATACATAATTACAGATTATGATGTGTCTAGAGGATAGAATGGTCCCTGCGGATGCCGTCACGGAGCGAGAAAGTCAACATACAATAGAAATGAATTGCCAAAAGATTATTCGGTCCTCATGCAGTGATGAGAAACGGGAGGCGGAATTTATATGAAGGACTTTTTACGATGAGGAGACGAGGCGCTCGCTTACGGACATCTTTATCGGCGACTCTTCCCAAAGCTGATCCGGTTGAAGGACGGAAGGATGGATTTATCGTTGGCTATTCTTATGGCGTTCAACACGGACAAAATAACGGAGATTGCTCATTTGACGGCATCAGCATCATTATCCCCATTCATGATTCAAATGAAGATGCCATTGGCAAGATCAGAAGAATCGAAGCCTTAACGCCGCATCCATATGAGCTGCTCATCGCTGATGCCGGATCCTCGGAAGGAACAAGGCAATATGTACGCGGCCGTATCGGAGCGGTACGACACATTGTCGGGAGAAGTGATCAAGGCATAGGGGTTGTTCTTAATAAGGCACTTCGTGCTGCACACGGGAAGAAGTTAGTTATTCTATATGGCTGTACACCTGTTATGGATAACTGGATTGGCGGTCTGACGGATGAGCTGGAACATGCCCCCGCTATCAAAACGGTTTGTGTGAGTTTTGCACAGTCAGGAACCCCCATACTGCCTAGGGATGAAGTGGATACTCATAATCGGTTAAATGCGTGCTGTGCTCTGTTCCGCCCGGAGCTGTTATCGGATGTTGGAGGACTAGATGAAGGGAGTCCATCATTACAGGAAAGCATAAGCGAATGGTTAGGACGTGTTCCACAGCAATATAGAACGATGCTGCAGGCTAAGGATCTATTCACCTGATTCGAAAGACGGCATTATTCATGGCACCAGAAAGCTTGTCGAAGCATATGTTGAAAAATATGATGAGCGAAGGAGAGTTATGTCGTGGAGAAAAAAATTGATGATATGGTCGAACACCTTTCGCACTCCCAGCGGCAGTTAGCGCGCATTCTAGAAGCTCAGCGTCATGCAGCAGTCCGCATGGCTCAAATTATACATTCATTACCCAATCATGAAATCCAAACCTCCGAAGAACCAAATTCACGAGAAGGACCATCGTTAGGGGGACAATTATTAGGAAGCCGATCGTCAGGATCCCAGGTGGAACAAGTCAATAGCAGCATTACTGCTTATTTGAACGCCATGGCCGACCTACAACAAACATCGGCAGACAGTTTGGAAATCGTAATGAAAGAGCTTAAAGCGACCGAGCAAGGTGAAGAATAATGGGATCCGACTTCGTTGGTTAAGGGGGAATGTATGTGAGTAAAGAGGAATCGTTCATGCGGATTCTCGATGCATCCGTTACTATTCAATATAATACCTATCTCATTCTTCAAGGGAAAGCGGTAGAAGCCGAAAAGGTTTGTCAATGGGTCCTGACTCAATATCCTCGTTCCAAGGGAGAGTTGAAGGATTCGTTATCCATTCACGAGCAAATTGTTGAGCAAATCGAGGGCTTGACGAAAATAGGCTCCGGTCTGTGCCGGAATCTGCGAATTATCCTCGGAACGGAAGCTGAACAAGATGACGCCATGGGATTTGATGCATTCGATTTCGGAGACACGGACTCATGATCGCGCGCATACAGCGGGAACATGAAGCCAAGATTGCTATGGTATCATCCATTGCTAGAAGTCAGCAAGCGCTGGCAAGTATTTTGGAAAGTATCGCAGAGGTTACGGCACATTCTGAAACAACCGCGCGCACTCTCGCGGAGAATATTCGGCTGCTTGTCGGCTATCAATCCGTGATGGCTGAAATGTTGACAGGCATTCCGTTAAATCGGTACAAATTAGGCAGTCCGGCATCGCCCTGGATAACATCCGAGTGCCAGCTATCTTACAACGAGGCCGGGTTAGAAGCTACGAACTGAACCTTGCAGGAGGATTCGGCATGAACATGGCATTATCCGTTAGGAATCATCGAAAGACTTCAGAAATGGCTCGGAAGAAATCATTCGCAAAGGGGCTGCGTGGCCTGAAGTCATCAGGCAGTAAACGCCGTCATGGCAAGAAAGGCAAGCGCCATCGAGCCGGTGGCCGTTACAGCTCCAGGCCTGGGGTCGGCAGATCCCGGCCTTTATCTCAAGTCCATGACCATGGGTATGATCATTCCTACATGGAAGACTTTAAAGCTGGATTTGCGAAAGGTTATGAGGATGGCAGACAGGCGGATGCCTCTCCATAACGACTCTGGTGGCATTTTATGTAACTTGAGCTGAAGAACGCTCCATCTTATATAGAATCAAAATTATTAAAGAATCTACCGTGGCCAATTGGAGAACGAGCACAGCACACCTCCGTTTGTTAGGCAAATGAATGGATGCGCATCTCTATGTTCGACATACAATGGTTTAAAAGCGAAAAATGGAGTGAGGACTAATGAGTCCAACCAGCAGAATAGACAAGCGATTCATTCGAAAAACATGGCGTAAGATGGAGTTTTCCAAATCATTCAAGTTCTTTAGCACCGAAGTGAGATTAGATGATCAAACAATGGAATGTTTAAAAGACTCATACAAAAGCAGTATATGGAAACTTGAAATCAAACATGAACAAAAGCGCATTCCCATCATTCTTAAAATTTCGAAACCGCTCGAAAAAGACCGACCGGAAAGCACGGTTGAGAAAAATATATACCGTAAAGGAAGAAAAGTACTTCAGCCGTTCATGCCACTAGTTTATAAAACCAAAAGAAATGTAAACGGACGCGATTTGTGGGTGTTCATGGAATACATCGAACCTCTTAAAGGGCGGGTGCAGTATAATCCGGATCACTTTGACAAAATCATTCCTACGTTAGCGAAGCTCCACTCCTCTACGATGAATGAACGCTTTAAACAACATGAGCGACTATTCGGTGATTGGCTGCCTCAATTTAGCTCTAATGTTATGAGAAAAGAAAGAAAAAGCATAAATAAGTTAACCTTGTATTATTTAGATGAAGCGATGAAAAACAACCATTTAAAAGAAATGATAAATCCATATTACTCGCTCGTGAAGGGTCTGCTGCAGAGAGGGCCAGATTATTTCCCGGAGGTCGTTCATGAAGGCTGCAGCATTATCCACGGAGATCTTCACACTGCAAACATAGCGGCCTACAATGTTAAGGAGAAATCGTGGAAAATCAAGTTTATTGATTGGGAAGGCGCAAAATATGCCCCGTGCTGGTTTGATCTCGTCAATTTGATCGGGGTTTTCTTGGCATACCGCCGAGAGTGGGAAGATCAGGAGGAGCTTATAACCCGCCGTTGTGTTCAGTTATATTCGAATGAGATGAGAAGGCATGGAGTTATCTTTAAAACCGATCCATTCAAACTGTATCAGATGGCATTCCTAAAACGAATACTTGAGAAGGGGCTGTATCTGCAGCTGAATTGGGCTGTTACCGGTAAAAAAGAGGCGAAGCTACTGCCGGTGTATTTAGAAAAAATCAAAGTTTTAGGAAAAAAATTGGAACTTTATTAGTACTTATTCGATCCAATGGATATTAAGTTGAGTACTACTCGGATAACCCGCGTGTTCAGCGGGTTGTTTTGCGTTGTTTTTGATGAATCTATCTCACAATCGCAGCAGAAATTCTTGGCTAATCGTTATCCAATTATTCGAGGAATGTTAAATCATGTGTGTGGAATGTTAAATCGCATTTTTTTAATGTCATGTCGGAGGTCCTCCACATAGGATATAAAAGGAATACGGAGTGGAGGAACGCGGATATGACAAAAATGGGTAGTTCGGAAGGATTCGAGCAAGGTCGTACGGATGGATTTAGAAAGGGAAAAGAAGATGGATATAATAAAGGGCTTGAGGATGCACAAGCCTTATTGGTGAACCCGCCTCTTAACGATATCAGTCTGAAATGGCGAGAGCTTCGATGTGCTGACCAGATGGCAAGCCATTTCGGATCTTCTGTTGTTTTAAACGACAGAAATATGGAATGTTTGAAAGAAACATTCAAGAGTGCAATCTGGAAACTCGAAATTACGGCAAACGGACAAAATTATCCGATGATTTTAAAGATATTCAAAGCACCTGTGAACGAACAGAAATTAATCGAGTTAAACATGTACCGGAAAGCAACCAGTATTCTACCGGATTTGATACCTACCATATATTTGATCGTGGAAGGTATGAATGGTGAGGATGTATGGGTATTCATGGAGTTCGTCCCTCAAGTAAAGGGTCAGGTTATCTTTACACCCGATTATTTCGACCGGATTATCCCTTCGTTGGCGAAGCTTCATGCACTAACCTATAACGACAATTTTTATAATCATTGGGAAACATTCGAGGAATGGCTTCCGCTTTACGACTCCGAAACCACAACGCAAGAACGCCGGAAGAACCATCAAAAAACGATGGAATATCTGGATAAGGCAATGGAACGTCCTGAATTAAAGCAGAGACTGGAGTCTAGCTACGCTAATGTCCGTACCATGTTACAAAAGGGACCTATTTATTTTCCCGAACTTCTTCAGGCTGGTAAAAGTATCATTCACAATGATCTTCAAACTCCGAATATCGGCTGCCACAATGTAGCTGAAGAGACCTGGAATATTAAATTTATCGATTGGGAAGGAGCACGTTTCTCACCATGCTGGTTCGATATGTTTAATTTAATGGGTGTGTTTTTTGCATACCGAAAGGACTGGAGAGGTGACGAAAATGCCGTGATTGAGCGCTGTGCGCCTTTGTATGCCGCAGAAATGCTCAAATATGGAATCCGGTTCGATACGGACCCGGTTACGTTATACAAAATGGCTTATTTGCAGCGCGTTTTGGAACGCAGCTTGCTCCAGCAGCTTATTTGGGGAGTGGAAGATCTGAAGTCGGTTTATTTATTGGATCATTATTTAGATAGAATCAATGTGTGGGGCAAGGAGCTCGGGTTATATTAATGCCAATGACTTTAGCGGGATAGGATCTAGGAGTATCAGAATCATTGGAAGAATGGGCAGGTCAATGCTCTAACAACAGGAGGGAGGTATAGGAATGAATCATGTGTTAACCTATCTAGATTTAGCGGATTCTCTGCTGTGCTCCCTTCCCTCCAGGGCTCGGATTGCAGGAAGCCCTAAGCTCCCATGCAATCGAACCTTCCGAATACGAGTCGACAGAACGATGCCCTTTGAGTTTGTTGCCAATTTGATGCCTCCGTTTTGCGGATTATGGGAGGCTGATGTCTGTTTTGATTACTCTGATTATGATAGCGCTCTGTCCGATATTGGAGGGGAAACTCAGGCGGATGTATATATCATCTGGTTAGATTGGCGGATCTACGCCAGCTCAATGAGCGCACAGGAAGCTGCACATTGGCTGAATGAACGGATCGTTAAACTGCGTATGGTAACGGATAAACCAATCTGGATAAATAACTGGCCGGAGTCCTTGGAAGATGCCGATAGGGTGCTCAGCTTCCGTGCCAGTGACCGTGGATGGTTCCGGAAGTTAAATTCGTATTTGTTGGAGTCCGTTGAGAACAACACAGGATGTGTTCTGATCGATTTAGCTGAATTGGCCCATGAAGGTACCGAGTCCTTCTATGATTATCGGAACGAGGAAATCAGCAGCTATCCATTTTCCAATCAGGCAACGATAATTATCTCCCGTCACCTTGGTGTACATCTCTTACCCGCTTCCTGTGTTCCGAGACTTAAAGCGATTGCTCTTGATCTTGATGATACGCTTTATCACGGGGTATTGGGAGAGGAAGGGGCTGAAGGGGTAGCTTTAACGGAAGGTCATCATCGGTTGCAAAGGCTGCTGCTCAAACTTAAACAATCGGGAGTGCTGCTCACGTTATGCAGCCGTAATGAAGAAGAAGATGTTAAGGCTCTGTTTGACACTCGGAGCGATTTCCCGCTGAGATGGGACGATTTTGCCGCTGTCTGCGCGAATTGGCAGACAAAAGCAGAAAATCTGAATCGCTTGGCGCGAATACTGAATATTGACCCGTCTGCTTTCGTGTTTGTGGATGACAATCCGGCAGAGTTGGTGAAGATGGCCGCTGTACTGCCAGAGGTTCGTCTTTTACGAGCAAAGCAAAACGGTGAAGAAACGATGTTTGGATTATGTCATTTTCCCGGATTATATCAACTTCACCAGGATAACATGGCCGTATCCAGAACAACCGATATTCAGGCCAATCAGACAAGGGAGAAGATTAGACAATCAGCATCGGATTATCGTTCCTATTTAGACAGCTTGAACATGGTTGTAACCATCTATGAGAATGAAGCTTCCCATGTCACGCGGCTGCATGAATTAAGTCATAAAACGAATCAGTTTAACCTGGCATTAAGGCGGATGACAGAAGTGGAGGCGAATGACGTTATGAATGCCTCGAAATATGCTACGATTACGATTCGCCTCTCCGATATACTGTCAGACAGTGGAATTATCGGCGCTTTTATATGCCGGTTGGATGGTGAGCAAGCGCATTTAATCGAAACGCTTTTTAGCTGCAGGGCGCTTGGCCGTGAGATTGAAACGGTAGCCTTTGCCTGGATCTTGGAGAAATTAATGGATCGAGGGGTGCAGCGTATCAATATCGAAATGGCTCAGGGGCCGCGAAATGCTCCTGCCTTGGACTGGATAAAGCGTTTTGTTACAGGCTCGCCTGAACAACTGGCGCTTAAAGATCTCTATGCACGTGTAAAAGCAGCTTGCGGAAGTCATCCTGCTAGAGTGGAGGTAAATCGATGACTACAGAATTACGCAAACAAATCGGGTCGATCTTATCCGAGGTATTAAACACTGCATTACCGCCTCATGATAATCCAAAGCGGGAAGAGCTGGCGAATTGGGATTCTTTAAAACATATGGAACTCATTCTTCGTCTTGAAGAACAATTTGATGTTCGCTTCTCCATTAGGGAAGTAGCGGGAATTCAAAGCTTGGATGACATCGCCAAGATCATTGAGGTGAAGTCGTGAAGCACAACATCAAAGTTGAACGCTTTGGGATTCGATTAAGACCCATTACGATGGACGACGCTGATTTTATTTTCAAACTAAGAAGATCCCCTGATTTATCCAGGTATATTGGAGAAATCGATTCTCGTTATTCTACTCATGAATCATGGTTGAAACAATATTTTCACAGAGAAGGCGACTATTACTTCTGCATTGAGCTTCTCTCGGGCGTACCTATCGGAACCATAGCGATCTATGATATTGATGGTCAAGCCGGGAATTGGGGAAGATGGATTATTTCCGATTCGATCCCTGCCGCTCCTGCCAGCGTATGGCTTATTTTTCACGTTGCGTTTGATATTCTGGGTTTGTCCAGTGTGTTCTCCAACACGGTTATTGATAATGCGAGTGTCGTTTCTTTTCATGATAACTGCGGTTTGCCCCGGACCGGAATTGAACGTAATGGCCTTACCATTAGAGGCGTATCCTATGACATGGTTATTCATACGGCTACGAAGGAGAACTGGCCTATGATTCAACAAAGATTAGAGAAGCCTGCAATATTGGCGGAGCGTCTGCTGAGGGAGAATCCGGAAGAATAATTAACATACTTTACGGAATGTAAGAAAATATGACTTGTTTACTGACGACAGCGAAACCGTTCGCTGTCTTTTCTGTATGTACCGGACGAAAAGGAATGACATGGGTAATATGTCTGGTGAATTCGCCGTTGCTTCTCTCAGGTGTATTTCATATTTTATCAGGAGAAGGAAATTCATGATCGCCCGGTAATTTCATCATGGGTGTTTTTTGAACAAGGACTTACTCTTCAAGAAAGGATGGACAACCAGGATGAGCGAAATCTTGCATAAAATAGAAACCAAGACGGCAACGGTGGCCGTGATCGGTCTTGGTTACGTCGGACTATCTGTGGCAGTGGAGGCGGCAAGAGCCAATTACAGGGTGTACGGAATTGACATCGATAAGAATAAAACGGAACAGTTACAACGCGGAAAATCGTATGTTACGGATATAAAGGATGAAGATATCGATTCTTTGATCCATCAGCGCCTGTATGCCGTTCATGAGTTTTCAGTGCTGGCTGAAGCAGATATCATCGTTATTTGCTTGCCCACTCCGCTTAACATCAACAGAGATCCTGACGTTTCCATGATTCGGTCAGCGGTTGATTCCATCATCCGGTATGCTTCGAGAGATACGCTCATTATTTTGGAAAGCACCACCTATCCCGGAACGACCGAAGAATTAATTAAGAATGTGATTGAAGCCAATACGCAATGGGAAGCGGGTAAGGATGTTTTTGTATGTTATTCTCCGGAAAGAGTGGACCCTGGAAACCGTAAATTCAATGTAAAAAACACACCTAAAATCTTAGGTGGAATCACGGAGGAATGTACCCATCTTGGCCTTCAATTTTACCGTTCTTTTTTGGATAACGTGATACCAGTAAGCTCAACGGCCGCGGCCGAAATGGTTAAGTTGCTCGAGAACACGTTTCGAAGTGTTAACATAGCGCTTGTGAACGAGCTGACGCTCATGTGTGATCGAATGGGGATTAACATCTGGGAAGTGATCGACGCTGCTTCGACCAAGCCGTTTGGTTACATCCCCTTTTTCCCAGGGCCGGGGATCGGTGGCCACTGCATCCCGATCGATCCGACCTATCTGTCATGGAGAGCTAAAAAGTTCGGCTTCTATAACAAATTTATTGAATTGACCAGCGATATCAACAGCAATATGCCCCGATATGTCATATCGCAGATTACCGACATACTCAATGACAATGAAAAGCCGCTAAAAAACTCAAATATTATATGCATTGGAATGGCTTATAAAAAGGATGTCAACGATATGCGAGAATCGCCTGCACTCGAAGTGTTCAGGCTTCTACAGCAGAAGGGGGCTGCTGTAACCTATTATGACCCGCTCATTCCATGGTTTATAGACAATGGCCACAGGATATCCTCCATAGAACTTTTGCCGGATCTGATTGCCTCCGCCGACCTGGTCGTTATTACTACCGATCATAGTACGATCGATTACCAGTTTATTGCTGAGCATGCCGCTTTGCTGTATGACACGAAAAATGTGACTCGGTCGATTAAAGGAAACATTGTATTGCTCGGCGGACATAAGCGATTGGAGAAAAGTTTATCCCCGGTTGTGTCGATCAAAGATAGCGGGGAAGGGAGGGAAGGGATTGATTGATGTTGTCATTTGTGTGCATAACGGTTTGAATGCGGTAAAACAATGTTTGAACTCCATTCAAAATAATACGACACAAAAAATTAATGTAATTATCATAGATGATGGAAGCGATCAAACCACAAAGCGATATCTGGAACAGTACACACGACAATTTCACTATACATTAATTCGACACGATAAACCGCAAGGCTATACGGCTTCTGCGAATCAAGGATTAAAACAGTCAACATCGCGATACTGCGTCCTTCTCAACAGCGACACGATCGTAACCAGTCAGTGGTTGGAAAGGCTGACGGAAACCATGGAATCCGATCGCAGGATCGGTATCGTCGGTCCGCTGTCTAATGCAGCCAGCTGGCAATCCATTCCCCATCGGGACTGGAACCGTAATGGATTGGAGCCCAACTTGACGATCGAACAAATGGCCGAGCTTGTCTATCAATCCTCCGATAAGAATTTTCCGAGAGTCATGTTTTTGAACGGCTTCTGTTTAATGATCAAGAAGGAAGTCATAGACAAAATCGGGTATTTCGATGAAAAGAACTTTCCGATAGGTTACGGGGAAGAAGATGATTATTGTCTTCGTGCCCGCGCTGCCAACTTTAAATTAAAGGTTGCCACTCATTGTTATATTTATCATCAAAAGTCGGCAAGCTTTGGAAAGGATAGAAGGAAGCGATTAGCACAGAATGGGAAAGCTGCCCTCATTCGCAAACACGGCGTGGAAAGGATTAAGCAATCGATACAAAAAATGGTCGATCATCGATTGCTCAAAGAAACAAGGGCAAAATTAAAATGGCTATTAGCTTGCAGACGACAAATCATCACAAGTAATCAACGAAAAAACGTAATATACACAGCGATAACCGGTAATTACGATAAGCTACAGGATCCTTTACAAATGAGCAAGCATTGTGATTACTATTGTTTCACGGATAATCCGAAATTAAAGTCCGGAACCTGGAAAATGATTAAGTTAGATAAAATATTCGCTGATACGGCCCGTCAAGCTAGATGGGTAAAAGTTATGCCACACTTATTATTCCCGACCTACAAACACAGTGTTTGGGTTGACGGGAATATCCGAATTGTCGGAGATATCGATCGGTTTATTGAAAAATATAGCGCCTCACCGCTCGTGTTCTACAAACATTCACATCGGAATTGTATTTATAAAGAAGCTGAAGCTTGTATTGCCTTGGGGAAGGATAAGAAAGAAGTCATATTAAAACAAGTAGCCTTGTATAAGAATGCGGGATATCCGAGGGATAACGGACTAATTGAGTCCGGCGTGATCCTAAGACGCCATAATGATCCTATCGTTACGGGGGCAATGACCACATGGTGGAGACAAATCATAAGTTATAGTAAAAGAGACCAAATCAGCTTTAATTACGTTGCCTGGAAGAATAACGTTCCATTTACCGCGATCAATGGCAATATCCGTAATAATGAATTTTTTAATTGGAGCAAGCATCACAATAAGCCAGTTATGAAAAGATTGAAACGCTAATATGTATCTTAGGGGCTGTTGTCGTACAACGGCCCCTTCGTTATGCCTTTATGAAATGGCGGTTGTTAGTGTGGTGGAAGGAAAAATGTTTTATTTAACGCCACCCAAATGCCTGCTTACGATATCATCCTTCTTCAGTTCGTCTAATACAACCTCCTGTACCCGGGAACTCTTCAGGGGCAGTTTCCTTTGCCTGATCGATCCGCCGAGGTAGTAGTAGAGGCTGTAAGGAAAAATCGCGTCTATATAGTAGAGTTCTTCAAAAGACTTCCCCTCAGGGAATTTCGCAAAATACTCTTTATAATATGAAGACAACACAATCCTCGGTAATAAATAACGGATATCCTTGATGGGAGAGTCAATTCTTGAATGCTCCAGGTCAATAATCCATATATCTCCTGATGTTGTTTTTATTGCGTTTAAATGGGTTAGATCCCCATGTACGACCCATCTTCTTTTGCTCACGGATTTGAGATGGTCAGCGAGGAGGGGCGCTCTCCGGGAAGAAACTCTTATACATTTCTCAGCTAATTGTATACATGGTTGAATATACTTCAAGGAGTACTGGTCTTTCCATTTCATCAATTCTTTTAATTTGAATTGATACTCAGATATCCACCTGTTTATTCCGACCTTCAAGTCGTCCGGATTATGTTTGGGTGTGAGTGAACTTGGGTACCTGGCGTGTTGATGAAAATCTCCGATTACCCTTACGCGGTCAATTATCGATGCAGGACCGCCAGAGATATATCTAGACAAATAATAACGATGCTTTCCTTGTTTCGTACATAGTTTCCGTTGATTCGTGGCGATAACATCAGGCACCTTTAACCCTTGTTGGGATAGCGCGTATTGTAGAGTGATTGAAGGGGTGAACGTTTTACTTGATCTATAGTCCGATTTAAGGATATAGGTTTCGTTGTTATTGATTACCTTCCACACCGCTTTATCCGGCTCGTTCTGAATCCATTCGATTTTCGGCTTTTTGATATCATAATACTGGTTAAGAACCAACGTTGCATCTTGAATTGTAGGCATGCCATCACCTCTCCATCGAGATCATAGGACAAGATCATCATCTAATCTATTACAGGTTCTATGGTACGTCGAGCAGGCCTTGAAACAGAGCCCTCCAATTTTCTGCACACTGCTTGACCGTAAAGTTCTTGGCCACGGCCTTTGCGGCCTTTTGTGAAATTTTTTTCCGAAGTTTGGGATTTTCGATCAATTCTTTAATCCCGGCGTACCAACCTTGCTCTGTTTGAGGAACAAAATAACCCGTTTTTTTGTGGAATACCCAATCACGGTATATGGGGGATAATGAATAAATGCCGGGAATGCGGCAGGATGCGTAGTCGCGGAATTTCACATTACTTTTGCAGTGGTAGAACAGATCATCATCCATGGGTGCAAGACCGATATCCCAATTGGCCCGATACAACCGCTGCATGAACTGGCTGTAATTTTCATTATGTTTACAATGCGAGACATTAGGATGACCCTTCAATTCTTCAGGACAGTACCCATAGAACTCCAGTCTGACAAAATCTCCGTATTCCTTAAGTATACGCTTCAATGCGGGAATAACGGGTCGGAAAGAACTCTCTTTTTTTGCACCTTCGTATCCGATCACGAGTCGATCTTCCTTTTTCGGACCTCTGGACAATTTTGTAAATGAAAGATCGATACTCCCTGGAAAATAGATCACTTTAGGAGTGAATTGCTTCTTAATCACTTCGCGAAAGACGGGTGATTCTACTTTGACCATGTGTACATTTCTTAGAAAGTAAGTATAGGTTTTTTTATAAGCGGGTTTTGCGTATATCTGGCCAAGACGAGTGGTTTGAGGGATCGCGAGAAAATGGTCGTCAATGACGTATACGGTCTTCTTTCCCTCACGGTGTGCCCATTCTAAACATTGGAGCGCTGCTGGCTCAATGCTTCTTAGAAACAAAATAATATCGTATGAAGAAATGATAGATCGGGTTACCTGTTTATGAGGAAGGATCTTAAAACTGCAGTATCCTTGTCCTTCCAGATAACGGAGAGGTGGGAGAAGAATGATTTGGTACGATGCGGTTCCCTCTGAGCCGACCACAAGAATTCTTCTCATTTAGTGACCCCCAATCAACAATGATTACTGGATGCCCTTGCGGGTAACGCAGTTGAAAAATAGTGCTTGCCCTCACGAGGAGAGCAAGCGTAAAAGCCATACGTGAAACAAGGAATTTAGAACAAGTTATTATCTGTACCTGTTACGGAGATTTGAGTTGGAGTGTTACCGGTGAACCGATTTCCGAATGCGGTGTTTTCATCGCCAGAAATGAGGAGTCCAAAATTCTTATTGAGCTCCATCTCGTTGAATTCCACACTGTTAAAATCCGTGGCAATTGCGATACCGGTTTGAGTGTTACCATCGGAATCGTTGGCTCCAAGATATCCGTTATCCCCGGTTGTGATCGAAACGCCGATCCCTGTATTATTTTCCACGTTGTTGCGTATCAGTACGTTGTTTGCTGCTGCAACGGTGATTCCGCTTGTTCCGTTTTGCGAGACCGTGTTGCCGAATAACAGATTGTTCGCTGCGGTGCTCGAGATGCCGATCGTGCCGTTTTGAGAGACAGTATTACCGATAGCCGCATTATTGGCGCCGGCCAACAAAATACCCACACTTGTATTGCTGAAGGATACATTCTGTACGATCCAGCTGTCGGTGCTTACTACGTTGATTCCAGCAGCGCCGCCTGCGTCTTGAACACTGTTTCTCCACGCTACATGACCGGTACCGGCAGCTAAATCAATGCCAATACCAAGCGTGTTGTTAATGGTATTGCCAATAATGCGGTGATTGGTACCAGCGGTAACATCAATCGCATCGGCCGTGTAGTTTTGAATCTTAAATCCGTTAATTTCAACCCCCGTAGCTGCCGTGACAATGAACGCACTTGCCGCAGCGTTGAGTCCTTGGCGTATCGCCGAACCTTCATTTTTAGCTATAACTTTTACGTTGGAAGTCGCTACAGTCACCGCCGGCTCTGGATACGTTCCATCATTAACCAATACGACATCACCAGCGACAGCTGAAGCTACCGCAGTTGCAATTGGCGTCCCTGTAGGTGAAGGGAAGACCGAAATAATGGCCATCACGTCTACCTCCTTATATAGAATTGATTAAGGTTTTGTATTCTTAATCTAGTAACAGTTAATGCAATGGAAGAAAGTTATGTTAAGGCAGATGAATGAGATAAAATGCACATTTTTGAGAGGTTGAAAGAACAGATAGGGTTAAAGCCTACGTTCCTACTGCCAAGACGTGGATCGTTCTCGAACGAATTGCTGATATCCATGCGAATTTATCATGGGGAACCAATGGGGCTCTAACTTTAGGCTAAAGAGTCAAAGTTGTTCCATATGATGATGTGCTTCTATCGCCGGATCTGGCCGCGAATTTCCCCATCCCGATTTTGGATGGTATGCACGTTGGCATAGGCATTACCGCGTTCGAATTCACGGATCAGGTCGCGAATCGTTCTGCCTTGCAGAGGACCGATCAAATCTTGGTTTGTCAGGACACCCCGAATAACTCCACGTCTTACGGATATGCCGAACTTTGAAGGGCCAAACAAGAAGGCGACAATGGGACCGTTTTGTCCGACTCTTCCGAGATGAATATGAGCTTGGGTAACACGGTTAATATTATTGACCACAAGTCTGAATCGCAGTTGGGTACCCGTTCTGTTTACCCGAAAAACCGCATTTCCAAAGGCTATCGTTCTTACAGGTGGTACCTCGTTTCGGCCTAGTAATAATGCTCTGAAAGTTCTGATAAGTCTTCACTTCCTTTCTTTTTAATGCTCTAGTTTATTCAATGTAGATAGAGTTGGTATGTTTATTGGTCCATACGCTCAACCCAATTTATTTCACCTCAGGTACGAATGCCGTTACAGTAAAAAAACCTATACATAAAATGAGGGGGAAGTCTTCTTAATCCAAACTTGGCAGGTGAGAAACATGAAGAAACGAAGTCCTTCGAGTCCCGTTAACAGAACAAAGAGGAGAAGATCCCTGTCCTCAATCAAAAATGCGGAGCTTCCGAAGGTATCCGTCATCATTCCTGCTATGAACGAATCGAAGACCATCGCGGCAGTCATTCGGCAAGCCTATCAAGTGCACCCCGACACGGAGGTTATCGTTGTTGCCAATGGTTCAACGGACGGTACAGCCGAAATTGCTCAAAGCATCGGAGCGAGGGTGATTCACATGCCCTTTCCGCTCGGTCATGATGTGGGACGAAGTATCGGCGCTGCAGCGGCTAGAGGAGACATCTTGCTGTTTACCGATGCAGACATTGTTATTCAAGCAAGTGATTTGACGCCTTTGACGAAAGCTGTGGAAGAAGGTGTGGATGTAGCTTTGAACAAGTATTTGGGTCCAACCGACAAGCATCACGTTCACAGCGTGATCCTCGCCAAGCATACGTTAAACATTTTGGTTTCCAATCCCGAATTGAAAGGAGCTTCGTTAACAACGATTCCACATGCAATGAGCCGTAAAGCCATAAATCTGATTGGCATCGACAATTTGGCTGTCCCCCCGAAAGCTCAAGCAATGGCCATTTATAATGGTTTGAAGGTACGAGGGGTCCATTACGTGGATGTGGGAAGAAGAAACCCCAGAAGGGGTAGAACCAGAGGAAATGATCCCCTTGAAACCTTGATCGTTGGGGATCATTTGGAGGCGATAGATTGGTTAATCTCTAAATCCGGCATGCGGGGAAATCGGTCGGATCTCACACGAAAAAGAGAAAGCGTGTGGTGATGGGATGGTGCGAAGAAAGCAGAGACGAGTTATGATGCCAGCCTCATATTCTTTTAGAAGAGCAATGAAGCCAATAAGTAAAAGAAAAAGTGCCAAGAACAAACGCAGCCGCCATAAATTAGGGGCTCGGATGTTCAAGAATCGTCTGAGTTCAAACGGAGTTATCGACTATTGGAAAGAGAAAGCATACACTGTCGGTTATCAACAAGCAGTCCATGAAGATATTGAGCGTGAAGATACTGACCCCCATATCAAATTGAATGAGAGTTGGAACCGCTGGTACCATTCAGTTAGGCCGCTACCATGGGAGATTTACCATGCGGCGGCGTCTAAATTTGTGGAAGGACACCGTAAGCATTCTGGAATCTATCTAGGAAATGCAGTACTCCTGCCAACGGACAAAAGAGTAGCGGCAATTGTCTTGGTGATGAACGAGAAAGATACGATTTTACAATTGCTGGAACAGCTTCATCGGCTGCCACTACATGAGATCATTTTTGTGGTGAACGGATCAACCGATGAAAGCTTTGAAATGATCCGTAACCAATCGAAAGCGATTATTGTGCACTATAAACAAGCTTTGGGACACGATGTTGGCAGAGCAGTTGGGGCGAAGTTGGCCGATTCTGAAATTCTGCTGTTCCTTGATGGAGATGTTCCGATATTAGCCGAGCATCTCGTACCGTTCATCGATGCCATTGAACAAGGTAGCGATATTGCCTTAAATGATATTTCTCCATGGATCGGGATGTTTTCCAAAAGAGACTACGTAACCATAGTTAAGGAGTTTATTAACCGATCCATGGGCAGGGCGGACCTCGAAGCGAATTCGCTTACGGCGGTGCCTCACGCGATCAAGAAAGAAGCAGCGCAGATCATTGGGTACGCCAATTTATCCGTCCCACCGAAAGCGCAAGTCATCGCCCTTGAAAAGGGTTTAAAAATAAATGCACCGGCCAGTGTAGACGTTATTTCAAAAAATCGACTCCGGGCTCGAAATGTCGGACTACAGAATGCTGTTTCCGATTTGATCATTGGAGATCATATCGAAGCTCTAAAAACAGCATTCGATTTAAAGGGATCACGGCTATCTTTTTCGGATCAGATTAGACAAAGGCAGCTAACCAAGGTTTAGAAGGTGGAAGCTATGCAAAAAACAAGTATCATTATTCCAACTTTCAATGGAAAGGATCTGCTAAAGGATTGTATTTATTCCATTAAACTTCATACGAAAGAGCCCTATGAGATCATTGTTGTCGATAATGGTTCCTCCGACGGTACCGTTGATATTTGCCGTCAGGAGGGGATTACCTTCATTTCATTGGCAAGTAACGTTGGCTTTCCGGCAGCATGCAACAAGGGATTAAAAATCGCAACCGGCGATACGATACTTCTGCTGAATAATGATGTCATTGTCACCCGCAACTGGTTACAGAATATGTTGAATTGTTTGAACAGCGAAACGAATATCGGTATCGTCGGACCACTTACCAACTATGCGAGCGGCAAGCAACAGATCGATATGCCTTATACCAGTTTGGAAGAGATGTCGAGCCAGCTGAATGAGCCGGATGCGAAAAAGTGGCTACAGGTGGAACGAATCGTCGGAATGTGCTTCCTGTTTAAACGGGAGTTAATGGACCGCATCGGACTGCTGGACGAACGTTATTCCCCGGGTCATTATGAGGACGATGATTATTGTCACCGGGCCAGGAATGCGGGATATACGTTCAGGATAGCTGGGGATGTCTTTGTTTTTCATCATGGGAGTGCCAGCTTTGCCAAGCAGGACATGAGTAAAGTGAAGCATCTTGTTGATATAAACAGACAGAAGTTTATTGATAAATGGGGCGTCGATCCAACGATCTATGTATAATTATATAGTTTGCGAAAGGAAGGGTTATATGAAAGGCGTCATTCTGGCAGGAGGTACGGGCACCCGTCTTTATCCATTGACCAAAGTCATAAATAAACATCTGCTGCCTGTCGGGAAAGTTCCGATGATATGTCACGGAATAGAGAAATTCAAAAAAGCGGGTATTGAAGATATTCTCATTGTGATCGGCAAGCAATCTGCGGGTTTATATATAGACCTGATCGGCAGTGGAAAAGAGTGGGGAGTAAATGCCACGTTTAAAATCCAGGAAGAAGCCGGGGGGATTGCCCAAGCTTTATACCTTGCCGAACCGTTCGTAACACCAGGCGAAAAGTTCGTGGTACTTCTTGGGGATAATCTGTTTGAAGATCATCTAACCACTTATGTTCAAGATTTTGAAAAACAAGCCGATGGGGCGCGTGTACTTCTGAAGAAAGTTCATGATCCAAAGCGATACGGAGTTCCAGTCTTGGAGAAAGACAACATCGTAATGATTGAAGAAAAACCGGAGGAACCCCAATCTGATTATTGTGTAACCGGTATTTATATGTATGATTCGACTGTGTTTGAAACGATCCGAGCCATTAAACCATCGGCACGAGGTGAATTGGAAATAACAGACGTTAACAATGTGTACGCGTCGAAGGGGAAACTTGCCTATGACATTTTAGAGGGATGGTGGACGGATGCAGGAACCTTCCAGTCCTTATACCAAGCCAGTGGCCGATTGTAGAGAACTCAATATTTGGAATGAATAAGTCCGGAGGCATGACTGCATGAGAATAATGAATGATCATTTGTTGCTTCAGGGAGAGGAACAATCGGCTCACATGGAAGGATACAGAAACGGTTTTACAGAGGGGCGGAGAGAGGGGTACCGGATTGGTTTTTCCGATGCAGTTATACGATCTTTACCCAAGGAAGAGGAGCCGATCCGGGATCTCCGAATTCTCTATGTCACCACAGGCATTGGCGTTCCGTATCCTGCGCTTGATCAAGCGGTGACTGAAGCTTTAAAGGTACTGGTTCGAAGTCTTTCGGTTGCAAATCCTTCAGATGATATCGTTCTTTTGGCTAAGAAATTTCAGCCGGATCTAGTACTAGCGTTAAACGGAGTTGTTTTGGAAGCTGATACGCTCAAGGAGCTGCGGGATAGCGGATTTAAAACGGCCATTTGGTTTACTGACGACCCGTACTATACGGACTGGACGGTATCGATCGCTCCCCGTTACGATTACATTTTTACGCTTGAATCAAACTGCGTATCTTTTTATCGAGATTTAGGTTGTGAACACGTCTATCATTTGCCTTTTGCAGTCAATCCTAATGTATTTTACCCGAAGCATGTACCCACCTCATATCAAACCGATATCTGTTTTATTGGAACAGCGTATTGGAACAGAGTGGAGTTAATGGATCATCTAGCCCCGATTCTGAAAAATAAAAAAGTGGTTATCTCTGGATGGTGGTGGGACCGGATGCAGCATTACGCCCAGCTGTCTGACAAGATCAAACTCGGAGATTGGATGACGCCAGAGGATACGGCCACCTATTATAATGGTGCCAAAATTGTGATCAACCAGCACCGTTCATCAGATGATGATACGATCAATGCCAACAGTAGAAAAGTACAGGCGCTTTCCGTTAATCCCCGCACATTTGAAATATCCGGCTGTGGCACACTTCAGTTATCGGATATCCGCCATGATATGAGCCAGTTATATTCCCCAGGATCGGAGATAGAGACCTATGGTTCTTATGGTGAATTGATGGATAAAATCGACTATTATTTGCGTCATGAGGAAGAGAGACAGCGAATTGCGTTGAACGGCTTTATGAGAACAAGAAAGGATCATACCTATCATAAACGTTTAGGTTTGATGCTTCGTACTATTTTCCCCTAGTTGTCGGGTCAAAATGGATTGTTATACCCGTTTCCTAATGAATTCTAAAGAATATATTGTGCGTAAGACGGGGTGATCATCATACGGCAGCACTTGGAAAAAAAAAGAAAAAGGTTGGTAAAGAGGCGACCTAAGCGGAAGTTAACTCTTCAAAGAACAAGATCCCATGCACCAAACGAGTGCACCCAGAAATTGTTGGAGCAAGCTGCAGCTTCTTTTAATGAAGGTTTTGATACCGGCTATGACGAGGCCATGATGAGGTCGCAGCAGCATTCCGTACCCGAAACGAAGGTCAAACCAAGCTCGGGAGAGGGGTACGCGAAGGGATACTATGATGGAGGAGAAGGTATTGTGGACTCGATTCTACCGGAGCTCGAGGTTCTCCCTGAAATTTCAATTCGCCATATTATTGAAGAAGGTATGAAGCAACTGAGTTCTCAGTATTATCGTCTTATGAGCGCGGCGGAAGTTGCGGGAAGGATTAAAGAAGCTTTAGACTCAAGTTCCCCGTTGTCTGTTATCCGTTTAGGGGATGGAGAATTGCTTACGCTTGCGCAGGAAATGGTTTTGAACGAGGATGAGGTGCGGAAAGAAGGACATTTTTTAAGCTACGCCGGTGTTAGTTTACCCGATCTAATAGCAAGGGATCTGCTGGCAGCCTCTGTGAGAAATGCAGATATCGTTGGAATTCCCAAATTAAGATTGCCAAACTTCCAACCTCTGTGCTTTTCCGTGTTTAAAGCTCACGGCATTGATTATCGAAAGTTACAGCTAACCTTATCGACAGTCAACTATGCATTACATTTGGAAGGTTTGTTGCCTGGGATCCTTGCAGGACGTCGAGTTCTCGTTGTGGGCAATTCTGCTCCTGGTCTTTCACGGGTGTTGTCAGATCGCGGAATCAAGGTGACCGGCACGGTTGCTCCCGTGGAAGGAATGTACGATATTCCAAGAACAATGAATGAAATTCGAGGTCATCCATTCGACATCGCACTTGTGGGTGCCGGCATTCCGGCTGTTATCATTACAGAGCGCATAGCCTCAGAGCTCGGGAAAGTCGCCATTGATTTCGGGCATTTGGCTGATTCATTAACCAATGGAGAGTCAACCTTATGAATCAGATGAGCAATCATAAAAGAAATGGTTACAACGACGGATTTAACAAAGGATTCAATTCCGGCTACAAGGATGGATATTCCCGTGGGCGGCATGTGGGAATAACCCAATTCACAAATGTCTTCCAAGGTACAAGTATCATTGTGCCGACCTATAATCAGCTTGACTATTTAAAAGAATGCATTGAAAGTATCCTCCACTATACTGATGCGCCGTATGAACTCATTATTATTGATAATGCATCTGATGACGGTACAGCAGAATTTCTCAAATCCTCCCAAGGACTCCGCTTTCAAATTAATGAAGAAAATTTAGGCTTTGCAGGTGCTGTCAATCAGGGACTTATGATGGCAAAAGGAACAACGTTGATGATCTTAAATAATGATTCCGTAGTAACGACCAACTGGCTCTCGAATTTGCTCAACTGTTTGCAAAGCGACTCACGGTTCGGAATTGTCGGACCGGTGACAAATTATATCAGCGGAGATCAACTGATCCATGTTAGCTACCAAGATATAGCTGAGATGCAGCAATTCTCCAAATCATACAATCAATCTAATGCGAACAGCTGGATCGCGACAGAACGATTGACGGGTTTTTGCATGTTGATTCGGCGAGATGACTTTAACCGATTGGGTTTTTTTGACGAAGGTTTTGAGATTGGAAACTGTGAAGACGACGATTATGGGCTGCGTGCCCGGCTTCTTGGCATGCAGCTAGTTATAGCAAAGGATACGTTTATTCATCATTACGGCAGCGTCAGTATGAAGACGTTAAATTCCAAATTCGAACAAGTGTATGCAAATAATCTTACGTTCTACTCCAGTAAATGGGGAGATCCCCATGATATGTTGTCCCTGAAGTGGCAGCAAAACATGAACAGCACGATAAAGCTGCGTACCATTGATTTGTATCCGACATGTATCTTCGTGAGAGGCGCCAGTTCGAAAACGTATTGGATAGAGAACGGGATCAGGTATCCGGTTCATGGTGCCAGCGGAATTCAGCCAGTCCGAGTTTCACAGGTTGATCTGCGTTGCTGGCCGCTTGGGGATGGTATTTCTGCGGAGGACGCCATTGGGCGTGTGAAGACTGTATATTTCTCATCGGATTCATGGGAGCAAGAAGGCAGGCTGATCAAACTTAAGAATGACAGTGTATATCAGTACAAGGGGAAGAGACTGCACCGATTCATGAATCGGCTCGCAGTGGCTGCTTGGCACCTTGATTCTTACGAGCCATTGCTAGTGAACGAGCAAGAGGTTCAGAAATATGAGGAGGAAGCTCCGATCATTTCTCCTCCGGTAATTAAGGCAGATAACATTTAATAAAGAGCAGAGGGTGAGATGGATGAAAGCACGGAGAAAAAATGGCGGTGTATCGCTCAGATTGAAAAGAAAAGGTATCCGTGGAAGAGGTTTAAGAGGTAAGGGGATAAATAGAGCTTCTGGAGGAAAGAGAAGGAGGGGGCCGGGAAGAATAGCTCCGGTTCAAAATGCAGTCGACTATAACCAATCCTATGATGCGGGGTTTGACAAAGCGTATAACGAAGGATTTAACGTTGGTTATGCGGAGGGTATGGAGGCCGGTCATCAAGAAGCTTATAAAGGAGAAGGATAAGATGGCTTTAAGAAAAAAAACAAGGCCTCGAAAGCGAGTTGGAAAAGGAAAACGCCGACCTGTTCGTCTTAGCGCATATCAAATAGGGAGTATGGATGGTTTTCAGCGAGGAAAAGAGGAAGGTTTTGCACAAGGGCGTGCGGAAGCCCAGAAAAGGTCTCATAACGCTGTGGCCGTTATCGAGTCGGAGCTGCCAAAGATGGATGTTCTCGTTATCGCGGCAGGCATGATACCTTCGCTTGAAATCGGCGTTATTCAGCCCCTTAGTGCACTGAAAAAACAAGAGAATCTGCAATTCGACGTGAAATTGGAAACCGATGTGACCCATGAAATGGTTGCTGCCGCAAACACGATCGTATTTGTTCGTAATGTTGAGCCAGCTGCTTATGCATTACTGGAGATGGCCCATCAGCTGAAAAAAAGGACGGTATATGTTATTGATGATAATTTCTTGGAGATTCAGCCGACGACTTCAGTCGGGGAATATTATAACGATCCGATCCGAAGAGAGACGTTTATTAAGTTTTTGAAAAACACGCAAATCATTAAAGTAGATGCGCCTGATCTCGGCACCTATATTCATGAGCGATACAATAGACATGTCATTTATTTTCCTGCCAGCATTGATTTTGAGTGGCTGGATCAGAACGACAGGGGAGATAAGAGTCAGGAGCAAGTTGTCATCGGTTATGCAGGAGGGGACAAAGAGGAAGATTTCGTTCCCGTCATTTCCGCTCTGAACAAAATTCTGGATTACTACGGGGGATTTGTGAGACTGGAATTTTTTGGCTACCTTCCGCCTTCATTGGCGGAACATCCAAGCGTTAAGTATGAAGGCGGGGGGATGGAATACAAGGAATTCATGAAGAAATTAAATCAAAGCAACTGGAACATCGGAATTGCGCCCCTCGCTAACAATTCATTTAACAAAGGCAAAACGAATACGAAATTCCGTGAATACGGCGCCTGCGGTATTCCGGGTATATACTCGAAGTCTCCTGTTTATATGCATTGGGTCGAGCAAGGGGAAACAGGCTACCTAGTTGAGCATAACGAGGAGCATTGGTATGAGGGAATCAAGGCCATGATCGAAGATCCAGAGATGCGGCAGCGAATCAAGGAGAATGCGCAAAGGGCAGCTCGGCAGCATTTTGCACTTCAGACATGCATCGATAACTGGAAGAAATTCATATTCAAAACGTAAAATCGGGGGAGAGAGCGGGAACATGGGGAAAAGAGGGGATATAAACGTTCTCATCATCGGATCGGATAAAATCGCTTCCTATAAAATCGGCATTGAGCAGCCGCTTCGCCATCTGCAGAAGATGGGAGTCTGCGAATTTGACGTCAGATCCGATAATGAGATGGACAGATCAAGGCTAGCTGATGCGGATATCGTGCTCTTCTTCCGAACGGTTCAGCCTGAAGCATATAAGTTTCTGGAAATGGCCCGGGAGATGGGAAAAAAAACGGTGTACGTGATCGACGACCATTTTATTGCGATGTCTCCGGGGTCGGATATGGGAAGATATTATCATGATTCCTCACGAAGAAAGACGTATGTTAAATTTCTGAAAAACGCCCAAATCGTAAAGGTTGCTTCCGGTTTTTTTGCCAAACATCTTGATACGCATTTTAGTCCCCAGAAAATCGTCTATTTTCCGGGAAGCGTTGATTTCGCTGCTATCTCCGGGTTAAGAAAGAACCGCAAGGAAGAAGGTAAAGTTGTGATCGGGTATGAAGGCGGAAAAAAACAGGCGGCTTTTGAACCGGTTACCAGTGCATTGATTAAAATCATCGGGAAATATGGGGATAAAATCAGAATGGAGTTCTGCGGGTATGTTCCTGATGAACTCAGAGAGAAGCCACAGGTCTATACGGAATCTTATGACGAGAACTATAAAAAATTTCTGAAACGCCTCTATCAGTCAAACTGGGATATCGGGTTGGCTCCGTTGGAACGAACGCTGCTGCATGATTGCAAAAGCAACAATAAATTCCGAGAATATTCCGCCTGTAGGATTCCGGGAATTTATACTTCCTCTCCAGCTTACGAAGAATGGGTAACCGGAAAGGAAAACGGTCTGATTGTTTCCAGTACTGGTGATGATTGGTATGAAGCTATGGTCCAACTGATAGAGCAACCGGAACTGCGCCAGAGCATTGCAGAACATGCCGAACAAGTAGCATGGGCGAATTTTTCAGTGGAAGCTTGCGCCGAACGATGGCGTTCACAAATTCTAATGTCGGAATGACGAGGGATTATGAAAGGAGAGGTTCACTTGGACCATAAGCTGATACCCGTTCTTCAACCGAGTATAGGTCAAGAGGAGATCGACGCTGTGGCAGATGTTTTACGGTCAGGATGGCTTGGACTTGGCCCCAAAACGGAACAGTTCGAGCAGGAATTTGCCAAGTATGTCGGCAGCCGTTTCGCGGTTGCGCTAAATTCTGGTACGGCCGCGCTCCATCTGGCCATGGACATTTTGGGTATTGGGCCGGGTGACGAGGTCATCGTGCCTTCCATCACGTTCATATCCACTGTCCATGCGGTTAGTTATGTGGGAGCAACGCCGGTTTTTGCGGATATTGAACCCGATACGATGAACATATCACCGGAAGATATCAAACGGAAGATAACAGATAAAACCAAGGCAATTATCGTCGTTCACATGGGCGGGCATCCCTGCGATATGGATACTATCCATGAGTTGGCGCATGCCAATGGAATCAAGGTAGTAGAAGATGCTGCGCATGCATGCGGTGCCGAATATAAAGGCAAAAAGATCGGCTCGATCAGCGATATTACCTGCTTCAGTTTTCACGCAGTCAAAAATTTGACGAGTGGTGAAGGCGGGGCGATCACCTGCAATACAGAGTGGATGAATCGTAAGCTGCGTGAGAAGCGGTGGGTTGGTATCTCCCGGGATACGTGGATACGATCGTCGCATGAAAAGGTGTATGCATGGCAGTATTTCGTTGATGACGTAGGGTATAAATATCATATGAATGATATGCAGGCTGCCATCGGGCTCGTTCAGTTAAAAAAGCTGCACCAACTGAACGGAAGACGAAAGGAAATAGCGGCTCACTACCAATCCGAATTAAATGACTTGGAATGGCTGGAACTTCCTCAGGAACAAATGTATGCTCATAGCTCCTGGCATTTGTTCCAAGTTAAATTCAGCAAAGAAAACTCGAGAGATCGCATGATTGGCCACTTGCAGGAACACAATATCGCGACGGGTGTTCATTACTATCCATGTCACCTGCATCCTAGCTACCTGCATTTAAAAGCCATCGTGCCGCTATCCTCAGAGATCTGGAAAAGAATTCTAACTCTTCCCATTCATCCGAATATCACAGAAGAGGATATGGATCGGATCATAACCCGTATAAGGGAGTTTAAGCCATGAGAAAACTGTTGGTTCTAGGTGCAGGAATCTCTCAGCTTCCATTAATCGAAACTGCGAAAAGAATGGGGTTGTACGTCATTGTTGTGAGCCGCTATGGAAACTACCCGGGATTTGCCCAGGCTGACAAGTTTTATTATGAGGATACAACCGATATGGATAAGGTAGTTGAAATCGCCCGTCTTGAAGGAATTCATGGAATCTGTACAACGGGGACGGATGTGGCCGTCAAGTCGATTGGCAAAGTAGTGGATGAATTGGGAGTAAGCGGATTGAGTTATGAATCCGCTCTACTCTCCTCAAATAAATGGAAGATGAAACAGGCTTTTATGAAACATGGCGTACGAACGGCCCGATTTCTGAAAGTCCAAACCTTGCAGGAAGCTTACAGCGCTTTCGAAGTATTGTCGCCGCCGCTTATCTTTAAGGCAGTGGACGGGGGAGCAAGCAAGGGAATTGTGAAGGTTGCGGATATCGCCCATGTGGAATACGCATTTGAAACCGTGCGCAAGGATACGAAACTGGATTTTTTCATCGTTGAAGAGTTTATTGAAGGAACCGAGTTCGGCGCACAGGCATTCGTTTACGATAACCAAATTCAATTCATCATGCCGCACGGGGATTTCGTCTTTTATGGGGATACCGGTGTTCCCATCGGTCATTATGTCCCATATGAATTGCCCGAAGAAGTGCAGCAGGATCTGTTTTCCCAGTTGAAACAAAGTATCGAAGCGCTGAAATTAAATCATTGCGCAATCAATGCGGATTTTATTTTGAAAGACGGGCATGTGTATGTTCTTGAAATCGGAGGCAGAGCAGGAGCTACATGCTTACCCGAACTGGTGTCCACTTTCTATGGATTCGATTACTATGAGCAGATCATCAAGGCTGCTCTTCGTATGAATCCGTCATTTCCCTCTCATACTTCACAGCCTTGTGCGTGTGAACTACTGATCTCCGATAAAGATGGGGATATTACTGGACTTGAGAACGGAAATGATCAGCATGAGAATATTATTCAAATATCATTTGATTATCATATAGGCGAGAAGGTAAATAAATTCAGGGTTGGCACAGACCGAATCGGCCAGATCATCGTGAAAGGGGACCGTTTGGAAGAAGTGCTAAGCCTGCTGGAAGAAGTTAAAGAGAAGATAAGAATCGACTTAGGATAGATCTCATATATATCATATCGAAATCTCGATCTGCAGCAGCGATCGGGATTTTTACATGGGGGAGAGCATTGCCTATATCCTAATTTGGGATTAGACATATAAATAATTGAGAGAGCGGCAACCGACGTTTTCGGTAAAGCTCTCTCTAATCCATGTACCGGAGGCAGCAGATGAAAATCACGGATACAAAGCTCCAAGGCGTGAAACGGATTGAACCGGCCGTTCACCAAGACCATCGGGGATTTTTTATGGAAAGTTTCAATGATCGAGTTCTTAAAGGATGCGGCATTAACGACCATTTTATTCAGGACAATCACTCGATGTCACGTGAGGCGGGTGTTATTAGAGGACTGCATTACCAACTGTCTCCCGAGGGACAGACGAAATTAATCCGCGTTGTAAGCGGGGCGATCTATGATGTGGTCGTTGATATTCGGTCGGGCTCTCCTACCTATGGACAATGGCAAGGTTTTATCTTATCTGCAGCCAATTACCTTCAACTTCTCGTTCCCAAAGGATTTGCCCATGGTTTTTGTACCCTTGTTCACGATACGGAGGTCATATACAAGGTCGATGCCTACTATTCGCCAGAGCATGATCGAGGTATAGCCTGGAACGATCCGGATCTTAATATCGATTGGCCTGTGAACAAACCTGTTCTCTCAGACAAAGATTCAAAGCATCCTCGATTGGCTTTGGCAGAAAATAACTATATATACGAGGGGTGAGGTGGCATGAAGATCGTTGTCACAGGCGGTGCGGGATTTATAGGCAGTAACTTTATACGATATATGCTGTCTCAACATCCGCATGACGAATTTATTAATGTGGATTTATTAACTTATGCCGGCCATTCAGGCAATCTTATGGATGTACAGACGAATCCCCAATATCGCTTTGTGAAAGCGGACATAAGAGACCGGGCGGCAGTTGAACCGCTCTTCAAAAAGGGGGTTGATGCGGTAGTAAATTTTGCAGCTGAGTCTCATGTCGATCGAAGCATAGTGCAGCCTGAATTATTTGTCATGACGAATGTGATTGGAACTCAGACGCTCCTCGATTTGTCCAGGCAATATGGTGTCTGCAAGTTTGTTCAGGTTTCTACGGATGAAGTTTACGGAACGCTTGGAGCCAATGGATTATTTACCGAAGAATCACCGCTTCAACCCAACAGTCCTTATTCTGCAAGCAAAGCAGGCGCCGATTTGCTTGTTCGAGCTTATTATGAGACGTTTGGATTACCGATCAATATCACGCGCTGTTCAAATAATTACGGCCCATATCAGTATCCTGAAAAGCTAATACCGCTTATCATTTACAATGCTTTGCATAACAAGCCCCTTCCGGTGTATGGCGACGGTTTGAACGTTCGCGATTGGCTGTACGTAGAAGATCATTGCCGGGCAATCGATCTGGTTTTGCGCCGCGGCGTTGATGGAGAAATATATAATATTGGAGGACACAATGAAAGGAATAATTTGCAGGTCATCCGTACGATCCTGACTGAACTGAACAAACCTGAATCATTGATTCAGCACATTGAAGATCGCCTAGGACATGATCGTCGTTATGCGATTAATGCTGATAAGATAAGGAAGGAGCTTGGTTGGACTCCCCAATATAATTATGAAAGCGGCATTCGTGCGACGATCCGATGGTATCAGGACAACATAGCTTGGCTTGAACAAGTTCTAACACCGCTAGGAGAGCAAGGGGATTAAAGGGCTTGCCCTAATTTGTTTTCGTTTAGCTGAATAAGACCAAGAATTTATAATGGAATGAAACGCCGATGCTGAATGCTTTAATCGGCGTTTTTTGGTGCATTAAAGGTCTAGTTAGCATTTATCTTCCATGTTAAAACCTTTCAGCATACCACTTCTGCCGCAAGGTCATCCTATACGATGTTACTACACTCATTATAGAGATGGAGGATGAATCATGATTAAATCCAAGGCCCTCAACCTGACCGTCTCCACGGCATTGCTGCTCAGTATGGCTGCAGTAGCAGGATGCGGTAACGCCAATGACGGCAACACGACACGTACGAAAAATGTGGACGGTGGCCGTATCGGTGTGAATTCCGTACGGAACAATCAGAATGTCCGCAGCACGCAGCAGCATGACCTGACCAACCTGAAATACAGCAAGACGCTGTCGAAAAAAGTTTCGGATATCAGTGGTTTAGGTACAGCCCACGTATTCGTGACGAACCGCAATGCGTATGTCTCGCTGTCCAGGGAGGGCATGAACACCAACAACACCAATAACACGAACAACATTAATGGTCATGTGACGGGTATGAGCACGGGTGCAAATCGTGCCACTGACCGTACGATGACGGGCACAAACACAACGAATGTTAGAAATCGTACCTTCGGCACTTCAAGTACAGGCAGCGTAGGTCTTCTGCGAGGCATGGCAAATGATACAAGACGCGCAGTGGACAATACAACAGGTCTTGGCCGAACAGCCGATAACCGTGGCTTTGGCGTAAATGGAACAACGACCCGTGGCGGATTTGGCGGCAGCAATTATAATACGTTAAACGGAACACGCACTGACGGACTTATGGGTACACGCACGGATGGACTTACGGGAACACGTACTGATGGACTTATGGGTACTGACGGTATACGAACCAACAGCCTTACAGGAACTAGGGGAACGACTAATAACACTTATATGGGAACAGGTATTAATGGCGTTCCTTATGGCACTTACAACAATAATAACATGGGTATGATGAGCACTCGTGAAGAGGTTCCTCAGCATGTTCGTCATGAAATTACGAGCAAGATTCGCAAAACCGCTCCACATATCAGTCAAGTATATGTTTCCACAGATGAAGGATTTTATCAGCATGCTAATCGTTTTGGAACGGACGGTCGTGCAGCGAACACGGTTGGAACGCTTTCCCGCGATTTCGGCACGTGGATTAACCGTGTATTTCCACTGAACCTTGGCGGTCGTGACGGCATGAACGATACCCGCGGCAACCTGATGAAGAATGATACGGATGACGGTTGGTTTGGCGGTAATCGTAACAGCCGGTAAAACCTCTATACCAAAAGGAGCTGCCCTTTAGGAATGAAATTATCCCTAAAAAGGCAGCTCCTTTGCTTTGTTTGCTATATGCAATCATCAATCAGATTAATGTTTGCGTTGTCCTTGAATCCAAACGCCTTGAAGCTCTAGATCACTTGTAAGCATTAGCACGTCGGCAAGCTTGCCGGCTTCAAGAGAGCCTGTAAGATCAGCGATACCGATTTTTGTGGCGGGATTAAGACTTCCGACGCGGGAAGCCTGTTCAATGCTCAATCCAACCTCTCGGACCAACAGCTGAAAGCCTTTGATCATCGTCAGCGTACTGCCAGCCAGACTGTCTCTGTTGCTCTTGAGCGTGGCGATGCCGTTCTCCACAACAACTGGCAGGTCACCCAGCGTATATTCGCCGTCAGCCATACCAGTCGCGGACATCGCATCGGTAATCAGAATCAGATTTCCGTCTTGCTTCATACGGGCCAGAATCCGAATGGCTGCGGGGTGGACATGGATACCGTCAGCGATAATCTCGCAGCTTAAGCGATCATCACTCAGCATCGCGCCCACCACGCCAGGCTTGCGGTGATGCAGTCCTGTCATTGCATTAAACGTATGCACACCATGGCTAAGACCTGCTTCCACGGCGGCCTCGACTTCCTCATAGGTGGCATCCGTATGCCCCAAGGCGGCCACGATCCCGTGGTTGTTCAGCCAAGAGACAGCCTCTAGTGCTCCCTCACGCTCCGGTGCCAGCGTCACCTGGCGAACCAGGTCAGGGTATTTAGACACCCACTCTTCCAGCCAGTCGATATTAGCATGGACGATATGCTCCGGATTTTGTGCGCCAGGCCATTTTGGACTGATAAAAGGGCCTTCCAGATGTACGCCTACCAGTCTTGTGTAAGGCATATCTTGGCTCTGGTAGTCGTTAACTTCTTGCAATACATGGTCGATGGCTGCCTTAGGGGCCGTCATCGTGGTAGCAAGCATGGCCGTAGTGCCCTGAGAGCTGTGGAACGACGTGATTTTATCCAGGACATCCTTGGTGGCATCCATGAAATCTTCACCGTTACCCCCGTGTACGTGGATATCAATAAAACCGGGAATAATGTAGCCATCCGGTTGATTGATCACTTCCGCTGCTGCCTGCTTCAGATCAGCAGGGAGCCCGGAAGTATCACCGGCGTATGAAATGCTCTCTCCTTGAATGGCCAGCACGCCGTCTTTGCAGATGCCGTTTGGCGTCAGGACTTGACCATACAGCAGTTGGACAGATTCTTTTCGTTCGCCACTCATACCAGCAGTCTCCCTGCGCCTTGATCCAGAAGGACAACCACGTTCGGATGACATTGAAGCAGCGATGCCGGACACTCTGTGGTAATCGGTCCTTTCAATGCGCGTTGAACAATTTCTGCTTTATCCTCACCGCGGACGAGAAGAAGGATTTGACGGGCTTTCATGATCGTAGCAACACCCATCGTAATCGCATGGGTTGGCACATCATCCAGGGTAGGGAAGAACCTTGCGTTGGCGTGACGTGTTTTCTCCTGCAGCTCAACCACATGCGTACCGCCGCTTAAGGATTCGCCAGGTTCGTTGAAACCGATATGTCCGTTATGTCCAAGGCCTAGAAGCTGGAGATCAACCGGGCCGAATTCTTCCAGCATTTTATCGTAATTCAAGCATTCTTCTTCCGGATTGGTGGCATTGCCGTTTGGTACATGGGTCCGTTCGATCTGGATGTCCACATGATTAAAGAACTTCTCATTCATGAAGGTGCGGTAGCTCTCGGGATGATTCTCGGGAAGGCCTACATATTCATCCAAATTATATGTTGTGGTTTGGGCGAAGCTGACTAGGCCTTGACGATTCATTTCAATCAGCTTGTTATAAAGCCCGACCGGCGTGCTTCCTGTAGCCAGTCCCAGTGTGGCGCGCGGATTGGTGTGGAGCAGGCTGGAGATCTGGTTAGCGGCTGTTTGTACAAATTGTTCTTCATCGCTGAATGTGTAAATATTCATTGGTTATTGTCCTCCTCGGCTTTTGCGATAGTTTTGAACATTAAGATATGATTGCTCCAGACGGGGAACATACGTAGAGAAGTCCCGACTGGCCATACCCATGAACAGGATGTCAATAATGTGAAGCTGGGCGATACGCGAAGCCATGTCTCCCCGGCGCATTCCTTCCTCTAATGAAGATGAATACAGTGTGATGTCTGCCAGAGCGGAGATGGCACTGCTTCGGTACGACGTGATGCTGACCGTGAAGGCGCCGGCGTCTTTGGCACAATTCAACGCATCGATGGTCTCCGGCGTTTCGCCGGAGTATGAAACAGCCACGGCAACATCGCTTGAAGTCAGTGTGGAGGCTGATGTGATCTGCATATGCGAATCTGCAAAAGCCGTGCAGTTTTTGCCGATCCGGATCAGCTTCTGGTAGAAGTCCTGTGCCACAATGGAAGAGGTAGCCACTCCGTACAGATCAATGCGCTTCGCGCGGCATAGGGCATCCACGGCACGCTCCAGCTGACCCAAATCGAGCAGCTCTGTCGTATCCCGGATCGAAGTCAGATGATTGGATTCAATCGCCTCGACGATGCCGGCAAGCGGGTTGCCAGCAACGATATCCTGGTAGCGCGTATTTCCCGTGCGCGAAGCCATCTCGGCATGAGCGATCTCGGCGGCAAGCTTGAGCTTAAAATCAGGATACCCCTTACACTGAAAGTTCTTACAAAAACGGGTTACAGTGGCAGCGCTGACCTCACACTGCTCTGCAAGATCTTTAATGCCCATATGCACAATCTCGGATGGAGCTGTCAAAATAAACTCTGCGAGTCGTCGTTCCTGACGGGGCAGACCTTCCTTTTCGACAGAAATAATATGCAAGATTGGTGTCATCAAAAGCCTCCTTCAAGGTTCCCGGTGAGCTTATTGCCTGGGCATAACGAATGGGATTTTCATTTTGAAAATAATTTTTAAAAACATGAAAAAATAAAGAAAATAATTTTTACACCCTCATCATAGACCAACCTACCAGAGGAAGCAAGGACAAAAATCGCCAATACGGGCCAATCGCCCAAATTGTTGGCCTCTTTCGCACCTTCCCCCCTCATCTGACATAAGATGAGTTGACTGTATCCCTTACCCTTGTTAGACCACACATACCCGGGCAAGGAGGGGTGACACCATTGAAGGGGACCGACCATAACAGCAAGTTCTTGTTAACCCACCGTGAACGCGAAGTATTTGAATTGCTAGTACAGGATAAAACGACTCGCGATATCGCCGGGCAGTTGTTTATTAGCGAAAAGACGGTGCGTAACCACATCTCCAATGTCATGCAGAAGTTAAACGTCAAGGGCCGTTCGCAAGCTGTCGTTGAGTTGATAAAACTCGGTGAGTTGAAGATCTGACACCATGCCGGTTGCATGAACGAAAGCACAGCGAAAGCCTTCCTTCCCGTAGCAACGGGAGTGAGAAGGCTTTTTTGTGTTTTCATTCCGGGAAAATATATTCTGTGATTGGAAATGGTAGGAACCGCCATGACAAATAGAGATATGTTAAAATGTTCGCAGTTGGTATTAGATGTAGCATTCGTCGTTTATACGTGATCATGGGGTTTGAATCGGCTAATCGTTTGGTAGTTATTTTGTACAAATAGCCTGTACATGTCGGAGGTGAAATAAACATGGGATGGATGATCGGGATGATGGCCGGAGTGGTTCTTGTTCTTCTTGTATTTGTAGGGTTCAGGCGCAAGAAAAGCAGCGGAAGTGAGCGTAATGTCATTCATTTGAAAAGAAAAACGCGAACCCGCAGCGGACAGGATGGACAAGCGTGCAGTAAATGCCGCCGCAAGCGCCAATTAATCTTTTACGCGGATGACTCCGGCGCTGTAAGAGGGCTGTGCACCGATTGCAAAAGAGAGCTTGAACGACATCAGGAATTATATCCCCTATAGTGAATAACAGTTCCCAATCGAAAGGGAGTGCAGAACTTGAACAGGTTTGGCAGGCTGAATACACTGCGGAATCAAATTTTCCTTGGATTTATGCTGGTGATGGTTATCGTATTGGCATTGGTCGGGGTGTTTGTATATGATCAGGTTTCGGCCTTGCTGCGCAACAGTGCGGAGAAACATATTCAGCAGACGGCCGTGCAGGCCACGGGTAAGCTGGATGCGCTGCTCAAGCAGGTGGATACATTGACGGCTCAAGTCTCGACGAACGCAACGGTTCAGCGTTTTCTGGCGCAGGAGACTGCGGGTAAGTCGATTACATTCGGAGAACGGCAGTCCCTTCAACAGGAGGTTCGTAAATATGAAGCCTATGCTACGGGCATCCGGTCGCTGGAATTATATACGAAGGACTATCGGCGGCTGTTTCCGCTGGATGAAGGCCGTCTGACCAGCCGGGTTAGGGGCGATTGGATTGCTGCGGCAGACCAGGGCATGGGGAAGCTGGTATGGTTCGGTCAGGATCCCCGGGATCCGGATGTGGTGGTAGCGGTACGGAGAATCCGTCTGATTGACCATTCCTTTGCCCACGGCGGGTACTTGCTCGTGAAGCTGGAGAAGGACTATTTTGCGCTGGCGGATTCGGCTGGCGGTACGGGCAGCGATTCGCGTGAAATGATGGGATTGTTTGATCAGGCTGGGAATGAAATCTCGTCGGATTTTGTTACCCCGGTGGATGCGAAGGAGGTTTTGCAACGCGAAGGGGAGACGGTTACGCTCGGTCATGAAAATTACATTGCCGTACAGAAACAGTCTGAGGCCACGGGTTGGAACTTGGTCATCTTGACACCTGTCGATTATACGACTGAGGGGATATCGGTGCTGCGAACCGCGATTATCGTATCCGGGGGCGTTGGTGCGCTGCTGTTTCTGATTTTAAGCTTTATTCTGACCACGATGATCATCCGGCCGATTTTGAATCTGATCAAAGCCATGCGCGGCGTGAGGCTGGGGACGCTGAGGCCCATTGCCGTCACCTCGAAGACGATGGAGATCAACGAGCTTAACAATTCATACAACCAGATGGTAGATTCGCTGAACGAATTAATCGAGGTCGTGTATCAGAAGGAAATCATTCAGAGCCGGACAGAACTTAAAGCGCTGCAGGCACAGATCAATCCGCACTTTCTCTTTAACACATTGGAAGCGTTTTATTGGGCGCTGGATGATCAAGGCGAAGAAGAGCTGGCCCAAATCGTGGTTGCGATGTCCGGCTTATTCCGTTACGTCATTAACCGCAAAGACGAGGATGAGTGGGTAACAATCAGGGACGAGCTGGATCATGCTGAACGTTATTTGATGATTATGAAAATGCGGATGCTGGACCGGTTATCCTGGAAAATTGAGGCCGATGAAGCTAGCAAAAGCGTGCCGATTCCGAAGCTGTTGATTCAGCCGATCGTGGAAAATGCGATCCTGCACGGGGTTGAGCAGCGATTGGGGCCAGGCGCTGTCATTGTGCGGGCGAATGCCTCCGATCGCCCTGGATATACGGTCATTTCGGTTACCGACGACGGCCCCGGAATGGACGAGGAGAGGGTGGCCTCTCTTTATTCCTCCATGGAAAAAGGATACACGGAATCTTCTAAAAAAAGCGGTGTCGGCATTGCCAATGTAGAGCAACGAATCCGGTTGTATTACGCTTCCGGACAAGCCGGCCTGCGTATTCACAGCGTGGTGGGTCAGGGAACGACGGTCTCATTTCAAATTCCGAATGATGTTCAGGCTAACGATGCCAAGGGGGAGAAGCATGAAAACGATACTGATCGTGGATGATGAACCGAGAACGAGGGAAGGGGTAAGAAAGACCCTGGAGGCATGGTCGTCTGGCCGCTGCAGAATCGTGACGGCATCAAGCGGCGTAGAGGCACTGGAGTGGCTGCAGGGACAGGTGGCTCATCTGGTGGTGACGGACATCCGCATGCCGGAAATCGGGGGACTCGAGCTCATAGAGAGATTGCACGAATTAGAGCATCCGCCGGTCATTATTGTCATATCCGGTTATTCGGTATTCGATTATGCCCGGAAAGCGCTGCAATATGGCGTCGTGGATTACCTCCTGAAGCCGCTGGATAAGCGGAAGCTGGTGGCTGCGGTCGAATCGGCTCTGGAACGCCGGGAAAAAATAGATCGGATCGAGCGGATGGAGAAGCTGGTGGATCCCAAACTGCTGGAGACGTCGCAGCAGGATAAGCGCTACAGCATCCAGGTACAGGAAGCGCTGAAGCACGTGGATCAGCATCTTCAGGAGTCGGTATCGCTTAAGGAAGTTGCAGACGTGCTTCATCTGAATTCCAGTTATTTCAGCGTGTTATTCAAAGAGCAGACGGGGCTCACCTTTAGCGAATATCTGACGCGCCGCAGGGTGCAGCGGGCCAAGGAGCTGCTGGCGGGCACCTCGCTGCCTGTCGCGGAAATTGCAGAGAAGGTAGGATACCAAACGGCAAAATATTTTGTGAAGGTGTTCCGTGATCTTGAGGAAGTAAGCCCGAGTCAATACCGCCATAGCGTATCTGATAGCGGGGCGGAAATCTAATAAAAGTGGAATTAGTCCCAATCATTATGACCTTATACAATCATCCCCTCACTGATAAAATTTGTTTAAAGCGGTTTCAATACGCGAACAGCATACTAGAAAAGGGGTTGTAAACGTGTTCAACAAAAAATGGACGGTTCTGCTTTTAACATGGTGTCTCGCTCTGGTTGCGGCTGGTTGTGGATCGAGCAACAGCAGCACGGGGGATTCAGGCAGCAGCGGCAGCGAAGGCGAGAAAGTTACGGTGAACTTCATGCACTTATGGCCGGCAGGCGTTTCTGCAGGACAGAACAAAATCGTGAATCAGATCATCGAAGAATATCAAAAAGAGAATCCGAACGTGACGATCAAACAGGAAGTTCTGGATAATGAGCAATACAAAAATAAATTGAAGGTGCTTTCCGCGTCGAACGAGCTTCCGGACGTAGGGGTGACCTGGGCAGCCGGATTCCTGAAGCCTTATGTAGAAGGCAGCTTGTTTGCGCCGGTAGATGATTTGCTGGGGGGTCAGCTTAACGGTAAATTCGTAGCTGGCACGACCGAGGCTTATGCGATTGACGGCAAAACGTATGCGCTTCCACTCGAGTTCAATATCGCGCCGGTATATTACAACAAAACGATATTCGAACAGCTTAACTTGGAAGTGCCGCAAACCTACGAAGAATTCAAGAATGTTGTGAAGGCGCTGTCCGATAACGGGATTGCTCCTATCGCACTAGGCAACAAGGACCGCTGGACCGGTTCGCTCTGGTACATGTACCTGGCAGATCGAATCGGCGGACAAGAAACGCTTGCCAGTGCAATTAGCGGTTCGGGTTCCTTCAAGGATGAATCGCTTGTAAAGGCAGCCGCAGAGGTTCAATCGCTGGTGGATGGCAATGCGTTTGTCAAAGGGTTCAACGGCTTATCCAACGAGGAAGCGAAATCCGAATTCCTGAACGGCAAAGCGGCCATGTACATGATGGGCACCTGGGAACTGCCTAACTTTACGACCAATGAAGAGATCCCGCAAGAGTTCCGCGACAGCGTCGGTTTCTTCAAATTCCCGACGGTTGAAGGCGGCAAAGGCGATATTAACAGCTGGGTAGGCGGACCGGGTGTTGGCTTGTTTATTGGCGAGAATTCCAAGGTGAAAGAGGAATCCAAGAAGTTCGTTGAGTATTTCGTAACCAAGTGGGGCGAGCAGTCCGTTACAGGTGCTGGTGTCATCCCGGCAACGAAGGTAGATACCTCAACGCTTGAGCTTCCACAACTGTACATCGATCTGTTTGATGAAATGAATCAAGCAAGCAGTATCACCTTGTTCGCGGATGTACAGATGGAGGCGAATGCCGCCGAGACGCATCTGAACATGATTCAGGCGCTCTTCGGCAAAGCCGTAACGCCGGACAAATTCTCCGAAGAGCATGATGCAGCGATCTCCAAAGGGAACTAAGACTCTTTAGGACAACAAAGAAACGGGACCCTGGTTTATCCGGCAGTGATGCCGGATAAATCTTTCCTCTAGACCATATGGAGAAAGGAGTCGGACACTTTGGATAAAGTGATGTCCAACAAAAAAATCATCGCGCTGTACGTGCTGCCTGCACTGCTTGTGATTATGGCCGTCGTTTATATTCCAATTCTATTGACCGCCTATTACGGACTGAACGAATGGAACGGCATTGGTGCAATGACCTTTATCGGACTCGATAATTACCAGGCGCTACTCTCGGACGGCAAGTTCTGGGATAGTGCATGGCACTCCCTGCTGTTAGCCGTATTCTCGGCTGCAAGCCTTATGATCTATCTGGCCGTGGCGATGGTGCTGGCCTCCAAGATCAAAGGCGCCAACCTGTTCCGTAAAATCTATCTCATACCCATGCTGCTGTCCTCCGTTGCGATCGCGCAGCTGTGGCTCCGCATTTACCACCCGACGAACGGGATTGTGAACAGCTTCCTGGAGTCCATCGGGATCACGAACCCGCCGGCATGGCTTGCTGAGTCGTCGCTTGTCTTGTTTGCTTTGTTTATTCCGATTCTGTGGCAGTATGCCGGTTTTTATATTTTGATCTATTATGCAGCTCTGAAGAACATCCCGGCATCGCTGGTTGAAGCTGCCAAGATCGACGGGGCAACCTCCATGCAAATTGCGTTCCGGATCAAGCTTCCACTCATCATGGAAGTGATTAAGGTTACGATCGTGCTGGCGGTGGTAGGTTCCTTGAAATATTTTGACCTCATCTTTGTCATGACGGACGGGGGGCCTAACGGCGCGAGCGAAGTGATGGCTTCCTATATGTATCATACGGCTTTCCGCGCTTATGATTTCGGTTACGGCAGCGCGATCGGGTTCTTCCTGCTGGTGATCTGTCTGATCGTAACGTGGGTCATCCGGAAATTAACGGCATCAAAAGAAACGATCCAATATTCATAAGGAGGGAAACTTCATGATATCTGGAGCCGCAGGACAACTCCAAGACGGGTGCGCTCGGTCTGGAAACGGAGTGGGAGGTAAGCTGGGTTACACGCTGCTGTATATCGTGCTGATCGGAGTAGCCGTATTTCAGCTGTTTCCGCTCGTATGGCTGCTGCTGTTCTCATTAAAAAACAATCAGGAAGTATTCGATCTTCCTCCGCTGTCCCTTCCGATGAATCCGCGCTGGGAGAATTACGAGAAGGTATGGAGTGCCGGCAACATCAGCGTTTATTTTCTGAATAGCGTCTGGATTACCGTCGTAGCAACAGCACTAACGGTCATATTAGGGAGTCTTGTCACCTTCGCGATTACCAGAATGAAGTGGAAGGGCAGTTCCTTTGTCCTCGGTTTGTTCATGGTTGCCATGATGATTCCGGTTCATTCCACCTTGATCCCGCTGTTCAGCATGTTCAACAAGGTTGGCTTGACCGATCATCCGATTTCTTTGATATTGTCGTACGTGGCTTTCAATATGCCGATTACGATTATGATTCTGCTCGGGTTTTATTACACGCTGCCAAAGGAAGTGGAAGAAGCAGCGGTCATGGACGGCTGCTCGGTTCACCGGGTCTTCTTCCGGATTGTGCTTCCGATGACGGGCTCGGTGCTCGCGACAACAGCCATTATTAACATGATCTACAACTGGAACGAGTTTATTTTCGTGAATACGTTTATCAGCTCGGATATGTTCAAGACCCTCACCGTTGGCGTGCAAAACTTTATCGGACAATATACAACCGATTGGGGTGCTATCGGCGCAACCTTGATGATCAGCATTTTGCCAATATTGCTGATGTTCCTTTTCCTCAGTGATCGTATCGTGGAAGGCATCGCTGCAGGGTCGGTGAAAGGTTAAGTTTCATAGAACTCATCCATTTCCGGATAAAAAAATATCGAGCCGCTTCAAGAGACTTCTTGGGGTGGCTCGTTTGCTTTATATATGTTTCTATTTGCAGCATGGCTATCAGAAGAAGAGGCATCCCAAGGTTGGATCAACCTTTTGGGATGCCTCATAGAATGTACGATTTTGCTTTGTTTGATGCAGATTCCATCCCTATCGTTACGTTAAACCCATCCCAATGCCCGAGCCACTTGAGTAACCAGGAAGGTAACGCCGATTGCGATAGCCGTCGGGATGGCAAAGGACAGGAACGTCCACTTCGCGCTTTTGGTTTCCTTCCAGATGTTGACGAGCGTGGTTCCGCAAGGATAGTGGAGCAGTGAGAACAGCATCATGTTTAGCGCGGTCAGCCAGGTCCAGCCTTGATCCAGGAAGATTTGCTTGAGGGCAAACATATCGGTAACCTCGGTCAGGGAGCCCGTAGCCAAATATCCCATCAGCAGGATTGGCAGCACGATTTCATTTGCGGGCAGTCCGATGATGAAGGCCATCAGAATGAAGCCGTCGAGTCCGAGCGCGCGCGCAAACGGATCAAGGAATTCAACGAAATGAACCAGAATGCTGGAATCGCCAATATAGATGTTGGCAAGTACCCAGGTAAGCACGCCGGCAGGCGCCGCTACGATAATGGCTCTGCGCAGGACATAGATGGTTTTATCCAGGGTTGACCGGAGAATCGTATTCAGAATCTTCGGTTTACGGTATGGCGGCAGCTCCAGGGTATAGTGGGAAGGAATGCCTTTCAAGGCGGTTTTAGATAATCCCCATGATACCGCGAGCGTGACAACGACACCGATCAGCACCATGCCCATAACAACGGAAGCCGTCACGAAGGTCTGGGCTCCTCCCGAAAAACCTGCAGCCATGAACAAGGAGGCCAGCAGGATCAGGGTTGGCCAGCGGCCGTTGCAGGGCACGAAGTTGTTGGTCAGAATGGCGAGCATTCGCTCCCGCGGCGACTCGATAATCCGGGTCGACATAATGGCCGCCGCATTGCAGCCGAATCCCATCGCCATGGTAAGGGACTGCTTGCCGTGCGCCCCCGTTTTTTTGAACAGGCGGTCCAGGTTAAAGGCTACCCGAGGCAAATAGCCATAGTTCTCAAGCAGCGCAAAGGCCGGAAAGAAGATGGCCATTGGAGGCAGCATGACACTGACGACCCAGGAGGTACCCCGGAACAATCCGAGTATCAGCACACCATAGAGCCAATCGGGAGCATGGAGAGCCTGAAAGGCCATCGTCAGGTATCCTTCGATCCAGCCAAAGAAACTTGCCAGCATGGAGGAAGGCACGTTAGCGCCTGCGATCGTTAAGTAAAAAATAACGCCGAGCATGGCCAGCATGATCGGAAATCCCCACAGCTTGGAGGTGAAGATGCGGTCCAGACGCTCGGAACGGTACAGAAGCTCCCGGTTGGTCACGGTGACGGCTTCACTGCACAGCTCGCGGGATTTTTTGAATAACTCACCCACGATATCTTCCCGAACATCCTCTACCTGCTCAGCAGGAATGATGGCTGTTAGAGCTTCCAAGCGCTTTAGCTGTTCCAAGTGAAATCCCCCCTTTATCCGAAGCTTTTAATCGGTCTTTCAGCGTCGCGATCAGCCTCCGGTCTCCATCGAGAAAACGGATGGCCAGCCATCTGGCTGGATATTCGTCGCCGAAAATGTCTCGTAATTCGGACTCCAGGCCGGAAATTTGCGCTTCCAGCTGTTCGTTATATTTCATCCGGTACGGCGTAGTCGGAGTCTGCCCTGTGCACATTAGAAGCAGCTGCTCGGACAGGGTATCCAGCCCGTCGTTATTTCTGGCCGATATCGGAATGACGGGAACGCCGAGCTGATCCGTAAGCTTGCGTGCGTTAATCTTGATTCCTTTTTTCTTCGCTTCATCCATCAGATTCAGGCAGACGATGACCCGGTCGGTCATTTCCAACACTTGAAGCGCAAGGTTAAGACTTCTTTCCAGCGCCGTAGAATCCAGAACCAGCAGGGTAACGTCCGGTTTCTCAAAAATAATATAATCGCGCGCCACTTCTTCATCGGCCGAGTTGGAGAACAAGGAGTACGTTCCGGGCAGATCGATAAATTGGAAGCGGGTGTCTTTGTAATCGTAATTGCCGCTGGCGAGACTGACCGTTTTACCGGACCAGTTGCCGGTGTGCTGCTTTAGGCCGGTGAGGGCATTAAAAAGCGTGCTTTTGCCCGTGTTTGGGTTGCCAGCCAGTGCGACAGTAAAAGTTCTCATGATGACATCACCTTACCCCAGATTAACTGACTTTCTTCTTTTCTTAATGCAATGACGGTACCTGCTACTCTATAAGAGGTGGGGTCACCGAGCGGGCTGGCTTTCAGCACTTCGATAACGGAACCCGGAACGAATCCGAGGTCCAGAAGCCGCCGTTTATGCTCCCCGCGGATATCCACCTGTTCAATCAGAAACCGCTCGCCGAGCGTTGCCTGATGCAAATGCTGCCTATTCTTTGTCTCATCCATAAAGTTTAACCTCTCCCTACTAAGTTGGGACGAGCATATAATGTTTCCTCGAAGCAACTTTATGCCTATAGTATGACTGAATGCGTGTGTTGTCAACTGAATTCATCAGATATTTATTCGAGTTTCATGCGGCGTTTGACGATGCAAGCACCATTTTATGCTTGAAGGGAGAACAAGATCCATGTAATATCTATATATGAGCAATTATTCATATAATTGGAGTGATACCTATATGATGTGGGATGTAATCGTTATCGGCGCGGGGCAGGCAGGATTGGCAACCGGCTATTGGTTGCGGCAGGCAGGGATGAAGTTTCTGTTGTTGGATCGGGGATCGGAGGCAGGCGATGCATGGAAGACGAGATATGATTCGCTGAAGTTGTTTACACCGAGAACTCACAGTGCATTGCATGGAATGAGGATAGGTGGGGATCCGGACGGGTTCCCGGACAAAGATGAAATGGCTTCCTATCTGAAATCCTATGCAGAACGGTTTAAGCTGCCCATCCAATTTGAGACGGATGTGAAGTGTGTCCATAAGGAAGAAGACAGGTTTATAATCGAAACCCATGAGAGAGAATATCATGCGAAGTCGCTAATTATCGCTACCGGGCCGTTCCGGCAGCCTCGCATTCCGGCGTTTGCAGCATCGGTTCCAGCGGATATTGTCCAGCTGCACTCCTCCGATTACAGACGACCTTCCCAGTTTCAAGAGGGCGGCGTTCTTGTAGTTGGCGGCGGGAACAGCGGGGCGCAGATAGCGGTCGAACTGTCTGGCGGTCGGGAAACGTATTTGGCTCTTGGACAGCAGCCGCGGTATTTACCCATGACCGTTGGGGGCAAGGGGATGTTCTGGTGGTTGGACAAACTCGGCATTTTATCAGCCAGCGGTTCCTCCTGGGTGGGACGTAAGCTGAAGCGTCGGGGAGACCCGATTTTTGGATATGAATTGAAACAAGCGGTCAAGTGCGGTAAAGTGGTGTTGAAAAAGAGAGCCGTTGATGCCGGCGCTTCCGGCATGCGATTCGAGGATGGAACGGAGCTTAAGGTTCGGAATATCATCTGGGCAACCGGCTTTGTTTCCAGCTATGATTGGCTTCATGTGGATCAAGCGCTGAATCATAAGAAGGCTGTTATTCATACACGCGGCATCAGTCCGGTGAAGGGGCTCTATTATGTAGGTTTGCCTTGGCAGACGCACCGGGGCTCCGCACTCTTGGCAGGAGTTTCACGGGATGCCCGCGAAATCGTTCAAGCCATTATGGAGAAGAGGGGATTAGTTTATGGAAAAAGAGCACCATGAGCTGCTGCACGAAGACCAGGCCATGGAAGCGTCACGACTGCTGAAGGCCATTTCGGATCCGACGCGGATTCGCATTCTTCATTTGCTCTCGCAAGAAGAATGCCCGGTCGGCCATATTGCCGAGGTGCTTGGCATGAGTCAGTCGGCGGTATCCCACCAGCTTGGCTATCTGCGCAGTTTAAGACTGGTCAAATTCCGCAGGGACGGGAATACATATTTTTATACGTATGAAGATGAGCATGTCATCGGGATCTTGCGGCAAGTGCTGGATCATATCGCTCATTAAGTATGCCTGTCCTTTTCATGCTTGACATTCTGAACGTTGGGCTGTAATGTATTGGAAAATGAATTTCCCGTGAATAACGATCATCAAGGACATGAGGATGCATGATTCAGCGAGACAGAAAAGAAGCCCCCGGCTGAAAGGCTTCCACCGCTTGGCTGCGTCCTTCCTACCTTGTAGTTGCCCGCTGTCAACAAGCGGAGCCGGTTCGGCCCGTTACCGCCTTATGAAGCATCTTGCAAGGAGCGCCTTTTGCGCCTCACAAGATGGAATCAGGGTGGTACCACGAGCACATTCGTCCCTAGGAGCGAATGTGCTCTTTTTTGCGCTCAGGCAGGTTCATTCATGGAGATAAGAAGGAGTATGAGGAAGATGCGGCAAAGCCAATTATTGATGACAACGATGCGTGATGTGCCTTCCGAGGCGGAGGCACTAAGCCATCAATGGATGCTCCGTGGCGGTTATATCCGTCAAACGGCGGCAGGAATCTATTCGTATTTACCGCTGGGATGGCGGGTCTTGCGGAAGATCGAAGCGATTATTCGGAAGGAAATGGATGCCTCTGGCGGGCAGGAGATGCTCATGCCCGCTGTCCAGCCCGCCGAGCTGTGGAAGGAATCGGGCAGGTACGATATTTACGGATCGGAACTCATCAGGCTGCATGACCGCCATGACCGGGAGTTCGTGCTTGGGCCAACCCATGAAGAAGTGATTACGTCTATCGTTCGCCAAGAGATTTCTTCCTACCGGAAGCTGCCGGTGAACCTGTACCAAATTCAGAGCAAATACCGGGATGAGCGGCGTCCGCGTTTCGGCCTGCTGCGGGGCCGTGAATTCCTGATGAAGGATGCGTATTCTTTCGACCGGGACTGGGAGGGCCTGGATGTGTCCTACCGGAACATGTATGAAACGTATGAACGAATCTTTAGGCGCTGCGGTCTGACGTTCCGGGCGGTGGAAGCTGATGCAGGTGCCATTGGTGGGCAAGGGGAAACCCATGAGTTTATGGCGCTGGCGGATATAGGCGAGGATACCGTTGTTTCGTGTTGCGATTGCAGTTATGCAGCAAATCTGGAGCGTGCGGAGTCTAAGGTTCCGGCTGAGCAGGCTGATAGGAAGTCCGCGGCCGCTGACGGTCATTCTGCCATAGAGCAGATATTGACGCCAAATGTGAAGAGTATTCAGGAATTGACTAACTTCCTCCAAATCGGCTCGGAGCAATTGATCAAGACACTGATTTACCAAGTGGACGGAGAACGAGTCGCGGTCCTTGTCCGGGGAGACCGTGAAGCAAACGAGGCAAAAGTGAAGTCTTACCTAGAAGCAGAACTCGCGGAATTAGCGAGTGCCGAAGAGGTGATGCAGGCGACGGGAGCCCCAGTCGGGTTTGCGGGACCGGTAGGCCTTTCCCTAAAAGTATTGGTCGATTACGAAGTAGCAGCGATGGCAGAGGGGATTACCGGTGGCAACCAAGGGGATCTCCATTTAAAGGGGGTCCGCCCAGGACGTGATTTTTCGCTGGAGTATACCGGCGACTTTCGGAATGTAATCGAAGGAGAACCTTGCCCGCGCTGCGGAGCACCGCTCGAATTTCATCGCGGGATTGAGCTTGGACATGTGTTCAAGCTGGGTACGAAATATAGTGACGCCATGAACGGTATGTATCTGGATTCCGACGGGCGGGAGAAACCGCTGATCATGGGCTGCTACGGTATTGGCGTCTCCCGCGTCATGGCCGCCATCGCCGAGCAGCGTATCTCGGATGAGCGATTGGTCTGGCCGATGTCCGTCGCTCCGTTCAAGGTGCACATTATCCCGGTTGCGGTTAAGGATGAGGCCCAAATGAAACTGGCTGAACATATCTACAGCGAGCTGAACAAAGCTGGTCTGGAGCCGCTGTTGGATGACCGGGACGAACGGGCCGGCGTCAAGTTCAAGGATGCCGACCTTGCCGGCGCTCCGCTGCGTCTGATCGTTGGCCGCGGTGCAGCTAACGGAGAGGTCGAATGGATGGGCGAGGACGGAATCAAGATCCACCTGCCTGTCGAGGAAGCCATCCAGCGCTCACGCGAGGAGGTAGCCCGCCAGCTGAAGTGAATTTTCAAAATGAGTCGAGTATTCAGCTCAAGAGAATCTACAGTTTGTCAAAGGATAAGGCATCCCCAAGGTTGTATGACTTTTGGGGGATGCTTTTTTGTTTATGAAGATTGGTCATTTGCTAATAAGCCATGAGGAGCTTATTTGATGGTTAGCTTGATTATGAACAAGCACAAAGCAGCGGAGCGGACGAATCGATTCCGGAAAAGCGGGAGCGGTCGCCTTTGCCCTCGGATTTTTACAATAGATTAAAACAGTAAGAAAAATCCGAGGGCAACAGCGATTGGAGGAACGATACGTATGTGAAGCGTCCCTTTAATGGAACATACTAGCTGCTCACTTCAATCTTTAAATCCTTGCACTAACATTGCACTACTGTGATACCTTATCTTCCCGTGAAACCGACACTTCGGCAAATCCAGGAAACAAACCATCCCAGCCTGCTATACTTATCCTGGTTACAAGCTTATGATGAAAGAGTCGAATTTGAAGTCATAATGCGGATGGAGGTTGCATCTACAATGAATCAGGAAGAGAAGGGATCAAGCCCGGACATTCATTATATAGAAGAACATCAGCTCAGTCAGGTGAAGATTACATTGTCCAATCCCTTAAGATGGGTGAACAGCTATGTGCTGCGCGGAGATGACGGTATGACCGTCATCGATCCGGGGCCGCGTACGGCTGCTTCGGAGCGGGAATGGCTGGCGGCGATGGAGCAGCTCGGGTTCGGATTTAGCGACATCAACTCGATCGTGCTGACCCATCATCACCCGGACCACTATGGGCTTGCCGGGTGGTTTCAGGAGCGGTCGGGCGCCAAGGTGTGGATGTCAGAGCGGGCGCATCGGGAAGCGATGCTCATGTGGGGAACAGATTCCACGATGGATCATGCGCTCCCGGCGTTCTTCCAGCAGCATGGCATGCCGGAAACCAAGCTTTCCCTGCTGCCGGAGCATCTGAACGGCTTCTTCCCCCAAGTCACGCCGCAGCCGGACATATCGTTTATCGGCGAGGACCTGCCGTTTCGGATGGGCAACCGGATATGGGTACCGGTGCAAACGGCCGGCCATGCTCCGGGGCATCTGTCGTTCTTCCATGCGGAGAGCGGCGTTCTGTTATGCGGCGATGCCGTGCTGCCGCAAATTTCGCCCAACGTGAGCCTGCTGCCCGGCAGCGACGCCGAGCCGCTGGCGCTTTTCCTTGCAGGGCTGCGCCGCCTGCACGAACTGCATGTCCGGACGGCGTACCCCGGACACCGCCACCCGTTCACGCATTTCCGTGAACGGATCGATGCGCTCCTCCTCCATCACGAGGAGCGCCTGGTTACCATCGCCGGCATGCTGAGCGCTGCCGGACGGCTAACCGCCTTCGAGGTCTGCACCGCCCTCTTCGGCGAGAAGCTCGGCATCCACCAGCTGCGCTTCGCCATGTGCGAATCGCTGGCCCATCTCGCCGAGCTGACCCGCCGCGGGGAAGCCGAGATGATCGAAACCGGGGACGGAATGCGCTATTTTTCTGTACGGAAATAGCCGCATTCCTGATATAATCAAGACATGAATAAAACCGTCTGCTTGTACGTTGACTTCCATCATGCGTAGAAAGGGCGGTTTTTTGTTTAATAGATTTAGAAGGTTACAATGTGGAGCATCCGTTGTCTGATACTGACCAGATCGTTACCCGCATAAATGCCGCAATCAGGATGCTTGGAAAGCGGCACCACGGCACTTTTTCTCTAGAGAAGAAGGCGCGTTCATTCCTAAGAAGGGGCTTTCTCCTGATTAGAGTCAGAGTTTCTCTCTGCCCCGCATATAGTTGATATACCTTGCTGTTTAAGCAAGGCATCCCCTCAAGCGTTTTTTTCTTAATTACTCATCACCATGATCCACTCCACCATATTGGTATCGAAGCGTTCCCTTGGTTCAATCCGCAATTTTCATGTTATAGGATTCGTATCTCATAAAGCCCCTAAAGGAGAATCTGTCATGAAGAAAAAAGATGTGGTCGCCATGCTGCTCGCAGGAGGTCAAGGCAAACGGCTGAAAGGCCTGACGAAGACGCTGGCCAAGCCGGCTGTTTATTTTGGGGGTACATACCGGATTATTGATTTTCCGCTGAGCAACTGCTCCCATTCGGGAATCGACACGGTCGGGGTGCTAACCCAGTATGAACCTCTGGTTCTGCATTCTTACATTGGCGTAGGAAGCGATTGGGATATGGACCGGTTGAATGGGGGCGTATTCGTGCTCCCGCCCCATGAACGCGAGGACGGGACGACCTGGTACCGCGGGACGGCGGATGCGATTTATCGGAACCTCAAGTTTATTGATCAGTACGATCCCGAGCACGTTTTGATTTTGTCGGGAGATCACATTTATAAAATGGATTACGACCGCATGCTGACTTATCACAAGGAGAAGGATGCGGATTGCACCATCTCAGTCATTGAGGTGAGCCTGGATGAAGCGAAGCGGTTCGGCATGGTGAATACGGATGAGAACTACCGGATTTTCGAGTTCGAGGAGAAGCCTGCCCACCCGAGGAGTACAACGGCATCCATGGGCGTTTATCTGTTCCGCTGGAAGCTGCTGCGATCTTATTTAATGCGGAATGCAGAGCTTCCGGATACAAACCATGATTTTGGCAAAGACATTCTGCCGAGCATGCTAGAGGACGGCAAAACACTGTACGCTTATCCGTTCGAAGGGTACTGGAAGGACGTCGGCACCATCGAGAGCTTATGGGAAGCTAACATGGATCTGCTCTGCAAGCACCCCAAGCTGGACTTGAACGATCCGATGTGGCGCATTTACACCCGGAACCCGAATCAGCCCGCAGAGTATATTTCTCCAACCGGCGTCGTCCGGAACAGCATGATTAACGAGGGCTGCACCGTATGCGGCGAGGTAGAGCATTCGATCCTCTTTTATGGGGTGGAGGTAGGGGAAGGCAGCGTCATTACTGATTCCGTCATCATGCCCAAGGTGCGTATCGGCAGCCATGTACGCATACACCGGGCTATTATCACCGAGGACATGGTTATTCAAGATCATGCCGTCATCGGTCCGCCTGAGGAAGATCCATCCCGAATTGTGCTTGTAAGCGATCAAGATGAAGACGTCCTGAAGCTGCTTCAATCGTCGTCTTCGTCCCATAATAATCAAGGTTAGGACGGGATACGCAGATGAGAGAACTCATGGGTATCATTAATTTGGAGCATGAACGGGATGTGCTGAGTGAATTGACGTATTACCGGTGCGGGGCTGCTGTGCCATTCGCGGGAAGGTATCGCCTGATCGACTTTGTGATGTCGAATATGATGCATGCGGGCATTGAGGATATTGCGCTGTTCGTTCGCAGGAAATACCGCTCCCTGATGGATCATCTGGGTGAAGGCCGGCCGTGGGATATGCACCGCAAGCGTGGCGGCCTATTCATACTTCCACCGGATTGGAATGATGAAGCCGATGTGTCCGCTGGCGAGCTGCGGCATATTTATAACAATCTCGATTTTTTTGAGCGTGGAGCTGCAAAGCATATCGTGCACTCCGGCAGCCAGCATATCAGCACGGTCGATTTGAACGAGGTGTACGAATACCATCTGGAGCAGGGTGCTGACGTGACGCTTGTTTATACAAGGGTAAATGCGGCGAGGGAAGAGCATCGTTCCTGCACCCGGCTCGATGTCGATGAGGACGGCATGGTAACGGATATTCATTACGATCATAAGCATGATGCGGTATACATGGAGATGTTCGTGATGGAGAAATCGCGGTTTCTTGAGATGGCCGATCATTGCATCGCCCATGGGGGCAATCACTTTTTCCGGGACGCGATTATGCATAACCGGAACAAGCTGAACATTGCGGGATATGAATACCGCGGGTATCACGCGGTGATCAATTCGCTCGAAAGCTATTACCGTACCAGCATGAACCTTCTGAACCCGAAGGCGTACAACAGCTTATTCCGCAAGCAGGCGGTCCACACCAAGATCAAGTATGAGGTTCCCGCCAAATATTTGAATTCAGCCGATGTGAGCAATGCGCTGGTCGCCAACGGTTGCCAGATCGACGGGGAAGTAAAGAACAGTATTCTGTTTCGCGGAGTACAGGTAAAGCGAGGCGCAAGCATCCATAACTCCATCATCATGCAAAAATGCATCATAGGCGAGAACGTGAGGCTGGAGAACGTCATACTCGATAAAGATGTGATGATCTCGCGAGATCATAAGCTTCAAGGCGATTTTCGCAAACCTTTTGTCATTGCCAAGGACATCTCGATTTAATCGCAAAATAATACGAATCCGTCAGGAGGAACTTTCTTTTGTTTAACAACAAGGAAACATTCAAGCAGGTCTTTACGGAGCAGTTGGTGAGTCGGTTGGGGAAGGGACTTGAGGAAGCGACGGCTGAGGATGTATACAAAATCCTCGGCGGCATGATTCGGGAGTATGTCGGACGGGAATGGGCGGCTGCCAATCGGATATACCGGGATACCGGGCAGAAGCAGGTGTATTATTTCTCGCTTGAATTTTTGATCGGACGGCTGCTGGGAAACAATCTGCTGAACCTGGGTGTACTGGATATGGTCCGCAGCGGCCTTTTGGACCTGGGATGGAATTTGGAAGAGATTGAGGAGCAGGAACCGGACGCGGGGCTCGGCAACGGGGGGCTCGGACGTCTTGCGGCATGTTTTCTCGATTCGTTGGCGTCGCTAAGCTATGCAGGCCATGGGTGCGGCATCCGGTATAAGTACGGATTGTTTGAACAGAAGATAATTGACGGCCATCAAGTCGAGCTGCCGGACAACTGGCTCCAGCGGGGCAACGTCTGGGAAGAGCGGCGGGCTGACAAGGCGGTGGAAGTCCAATTCTGGGGTTGCGTGGAAGTGGATGTGCAGGAGGGGCGAACCGTATTTCACACGGTGGATTATGAGCGTGTTCAGGCTGTGCCCTACGACGTTCCGGTGATCGGTTATGGCGAGGGGCAGGTAAATACACTGCGGCTGTGGAGCGCCGAGTCCGCTTCGGATATATCCAGAATCCGTTCGGCCCATCATCATAACAGCTATTATAAATTTTTGGAATATAACCGTTCGGTCGAATCGATATCGGAGTTTTTGTACCCGGATGATTCGGCATACGAAGGCAAGCTCCTTCGGCTGAAACAGCAGTACTTCCTCTGTTCCGCAGGCGTTCAGAGCATTCTTAGAACGTTCGACAAGCTGGGACGGACCTATCATGAACTTCCCGAGCATGTTGCCATTCATATCAATGATACCCACCCGACGCTGGTGATTCCGGAGCTGATGCGGATTCTGATCGATGACAAGGGCTTCGGTTGGGATGAGGCATGGGACATCGCGAGCCGGACCGTATCCTACACGAACCACACCTTGCTTAGCGAAGCGTTGGAAAAATGGCCTGCCGGCATGGTTCGTGAGCTGCTGCCGCGCATTTACATGATGATTGAAGAGATCAATAAACGCTTCTGCGGCATGCTGCTGGAACGCTATCCAGGGGACCATGAGCGCATATCGCAGCTCGCCATCATCGAAAGCGACCAGATCCGCATGGCCAATCTGGCGATTGTGGGTAGCTATCATGTGAACGGCGTAGCTGCGCTGCACACGGAACTGCTGAAGACCCAGGTCATGAAGCCGCATTATGAGCTGTATCCGGAGCGATTCAGTAATAAAACCAACGGGATTACCCACCGGCGCTGGCTGATGCACAGCAACCCCGGCCTGAGTCAATTGATCTGCGACGGTATCGGCACTTCATGGATCACGGATCCTCATCAATTGATCCAGCTCAAGTCACTCAAGACCGACACCGCCTTTCAGCAGGGGATTCAGCGGACCAAACGGAGCAATAAAGAACGGCTTGCCGAATACATCGCCAATAAGCAAGGGGTCGTGATCAATCCCGATTCCATATTCGATGTCCATGTGAAGCGGCTGCACGGTTACAAGCGGCAATTGTTGAATATTTTACGAGTGATGCACGTGTATAACGAGATTAAGGATCAGCCAAGCGCGGATCGCGTTCCCCGTACCGTCATTTTTGGGGCGAAGGCAGCGCCGGGTTACTATCTGGCCAAAAGCATCATCAAACTCATTAATGTCGTTGCCGAAGTCGTGAATAAGGATCCGCAGGTCAATGACAAACTCCAGGTGCTGTTCCTGGAAAATTATTCGGTGTCTCTGGCGGAGAAGATTATTCCCGCAGCCGATGTGAGCGAGCAGATTTCCACGGCTGGCAAGGAGGCATCCGGCACGGGAAACATGAAGTTCATGATGAACGGTGCGTTGACCATCGGCACGCTGGATGGGGCTAACGTGGAAATGTTCGAGCTGCTCGGCAATGAGAATATGTTCCTGTTCGGTTTGAAGCTGGAGGAAGTGCTCGAGTATTACAGGACGGGAGCTTATGTATCCAGGGAACGGTATGAGCAGGATCCGAGAATCGCCCGCGTGCTGAATCAGTTGATATCCTCAGGACCGTTCTGCTGTCACGAGTTGGAGTTTGGTCAGATTCTTCAGTCCCTGCTGGATCATAACGATGAGTTTTTTGTATTAGCGGACTTTTCCAGTTATGTGGCAACCCAGTCGGATATCGATGATGCTTATTTGAATAGTGGATCCTGGACCGAGAAGTCAATTGTAAATATCGCACACTCGGGACATTTCTCCAGTGATAACACGATTCACCGTTATGCATCCGACATCTGGAATGTTTCTCCTGTTAAAGTCGGTGTGAATAGATAATCTATCTCTATTACAAAATCTAAAAAAAGAACCCCGCCATAGGCTTGGCGGGGTTTCCATAGGTGCTCTATTGGAATGTTCTTCATCATAGCATATGATGGATGCTTGGAAAATGACTAGATAGATTTACCGATTTACGTGATTGGACAGCCCGTTTTTTCATAGGTGAGAAGAGCCTTCTTATTGGTTAGCGGAGGCCTGCTTATTATAGAAGAAACTCATCGTTCCGGCCCGAAATGCTAAAATGCTTTCTACTGCAATCGTCTATCATTCTTTGAAATCACCCAGTTCACGATTGGAATAGGATAGGTTCGGTGAGTTCCTTCCTTCTGATAGGCAGGGAAAAAGGAGATTCGCATTCTGTGCGAATCTCCTTTTTTGGGAGAGTGGTTTATTCTTTTGGAAGCTCTTCGGTCGTTCCGAACAGTTCGATCTCCCGCTCCGCTTGCTTACGATGGGCGATCCGGCTGCTGGCGGCCGCGGCAACCGCGCCGACGATATCGTCGAGGAAGGTATGTACACGGCCGCTTGATTTATCATTCAATTGCTCGAGAATGCCGGGCTTGAGCTTGTCAATATACCCGTAGTTCGTGAAGCCGATGCTTCCATATACGTTAACGATGGAAAATGCCAGGATTTCATCCACGCCGTATAAGCCTTCGTCATTGGCCAGCATTTCTTGAAGCGGGGATATGAGATTGCCTTCCTCCGCCAAAATATCTAATTGAATTCCGGTTAACACCGCGTTTTGGACTTCGCGTTTGCTAAGTACGGCATCCACATTCTCCATGCATTCTTCCATAGTCAAATTCGGGTAGTATTTTTTCTGAAGGATCATCACTAGTTCAGCGATTTCCTCCAACTTGATTCCGCGCTTATGCAGCAGGCTCCGTGTCGCTTCCGCTACCTTCTTGCTGTTCAGACTGTATGGAATGTTTGAATCGTTTTCTGCCATGATGGAACTCACCTCATTTTCGTGGTTGATGAAGATGCTTACGACGATTGTACTTTTTCCACCCCCCTTTGTCCAGAAAGGACAAAACTGCGAGTTATTTTTTTGGAAAGGGCTCGTATACATAGGAGTACAACCTGTACAAAAAAATGTTAGGGAGGAACAATACATGAAACGTAGTAATCGTAATCTTCGCAGGCTTTCCGCCGCCGGGCTGCTTGCTGTTCCGATCGTGTTGTCCGGCTGCGGCGTGTTTTCCGGGAAGCAATCGGAGGCGATTGACCCGCCGCCTGCGCAAGTGGAGAAGCAGATGCTGAACACGACCGGATCCACAGCGGCACAAGGAGACATTGGCACGCAGACAACGGTTTATCTTTCGGATGCGCGGGGAATGCTGGCACCTGTAACCTTGGGTATTCCGAAGGTAGAAGGTGCAAGCGCAGTGAAAGAATCTCTTGAAGTGCTTGTGAACGGAGGCCGCTATGCTGGCTATGTTCCACAGGGCTTCCAGGCGGTATTGCCTGCCGGTACGCAGATCCATAATGTGACGGTTGATCCGGAGAGTAAATTGGCCGTTGTTGAATTCAATAAATCGTTTACGGAGTATCAAGCGGCAGATGAACGAAGAATCTTGGAGGCGTTGACGTGGACGCTGACGGGACACGAAGGCATCGAGTCGATGCAGGTATGGGTGGACGGAGTCAAACTGACGGAAATGCCAGTCAACCACACGCCGCTGGACCGTCCGCTTTCACGTGCGATGGGTATCAACCTTCAAAAGGCGGATGACGCATTGTATACTTCCTCTTCGCCGGTTACCGTTTATTTCTCTTCCGTGACGCCTGACGGCATTCAGTATTATGTACCTGTTACAAGACTTGTTCCAACCGGACAGGACGCGGTTAAGGCTGCCTTGAATGAACTGATCCGGGGACCGCATTACGGTGATGGGCTTGTCGAGGTCATCCCGGACGATACCACCGTTGCATCGGTCGAAAAAGGTGAGGACGGTGCTGTTACCGTATCGCTTCAGGACAGCATGTTTGAGCAGGGAGAGCAGGTTCCAACCGAATTGCTGCAGGCCGTCGTGCTAACCGTAGCCGAGAATTCGGATGATGCGAAGGTGAAAATTCGGATGAATGATCTCTCTGAGGTGGTTGGAACGGATAGCCGCAATTATAGCGAGCCTGTCGGCCGTCCGGAGTTCATTAACGAAATTTCGATTTGACGCTTCACCGCTATCTTTGAAATATGCGCCGGAAAAGGTGCTTTTGTGCCTGCACTTTGGTAGAATAGGGAATGCTAATCAGGATTGCGATAAGAAGTAGGAGGCAGAAAACATGAGATCTAACGGACGTAAGAGCGATGAGCTTCGACCGATGAATTTATCGACCCATGTGAATAAATATGCGGAAGGCTCCGTGTACATCGAGATGGGAGACACCAAGGTGCTGATTACGGCGACCGTGGATGAGAAGGTTCCCCCGTTTCTGAAAGGACAAGGAAAGGGCTGGGTGACGGCTGAATACTCAATGCTGCCGCGCGCAACACAATCCCGCAACCAACGGGAAGCCAATCGCGGTAAACTCAGTGGCCGGACGATGGAAATTCAGCGGCTGATCGGCAGAGCGCTTAGGTCTGTTGTGAATCTGCATGCTCTTGGCGAGCGGACAATTACGCTGGACTGCGATGTAATCCAGGCGGATGGCGGAACGCGGACCACCTCCATTACAGGAGCATTTGTAGCTTTAGCCATAGCGGTAAATAAAATTGCAGAACAACATAAACTAGCGGTATTTCCGATAACGGACTACCTGGCCTCCATTAGCGTGGGCATTGCTGGCGGACAGGCGCTGCTGGATCTGAACTATGAAGAGGATTCCAAAGCGAAGGTAGATATGAATCTGGTCATGACCGGAAGCGGCAAATTCGTTGAGGTTCAGGGGACTGGCGAAGAGAGCCCGTTTTCTCGTGAGGAGCTGGATCAGATCCTGGAGCTTGGGGAACAGGGAATCCGCGAGCTCATCGAGCGTCAGCAGGAGGCACTTGGCCCCATCGCAGCTAAAATCGGTTCCGTGAATGCGGGTACTGGAGTATAATCCCATGACATTGACACTTGGAGACACGCTAATTGTAGCTACCCGCAATCAAGGGAAAGTCAAGGAATTTGCGCATGCTTTTGCTGCTTTCGGTACGGAGGTCAAGAGCATGTACGATTACCCTGATCTGCCGGATGTCGTTGAGGATGGAGCAACGTTCGCAGCTAATGCATTTAAAAAAGCCAAGGCGGTTGGCGACGCACTGGGATTGCCTGTTCTGGCTGATGATTCCGGATTATGCGTGGATGCGCTGAATGGTGCGCCCGGCGTTTATTCCGCACGTTATGCCGGCGAGCACGGCGCGGACGAGGACAATAACGAGAAGCTGCTCAGTGAACTGGAACAATTAAGGCTTGGTGAAGATACGGAGCAGCCCTTGCTAAGTCCGGCCCGATTTGTCTGTGTGCTGGTGCTGTATGATCCGGTCTCGGGAGAAAAGCTCGAGGCTGAGGGGAGCGTTGAAGGCTGGATCACGTCGGATCCGTCCGGAAAGGGCGGATTTGGATATGACCCGCTGTTCTACCTGCCAAGCCATGAGAAGACGATGGCCGAGCTTTCCCTGGAAGAGAAACAGGAGATCAGCCATCGGGGAAAAGCACTGCGCAAGCTTGTAGCGGACCTGCAGGCGCGATAACCGAATAAGGTGCTATAAAAAGAAACCATACCGGCCTACTGCTGGTATGGTTTCTTTGATTTTTTAGAACAATAAGGACTTAACGTATGGATACGTTATACTCTTTGAGCCAGTAATGCACCTGGGCCAGGTAGGCGAACAGCTGCGGACCGGACATCAATTGACCGAACCAAGGGAGATTGGAGGACGCATCCGGCGAAGAAGCCAGCTCCCGGATTCGTGCCGTATCGACGAGCGGAAGCAGCGGCGAAGAAGGATCGTCCAGAATGGACAGCACCTGCGCTTTGACGGCTGCCAGATAGTTCGGATTGTGAGTTTTGGGATATGGGCTTTTTTTGCGGTACAGGACATCTTCCGGAAGCACACCTTCAAGGGCTTTGCGCAGAATGCCTTTTTCACGATCGCCTGTCGTTTTGATGCTCCAAGGAATGTTCCACACATAGTCGATCAGTCGATGATCTGTGTAAGGTACGCGGACCTCCAGTCCAACGCCCATGCTCATCCGGTCTTTACGATCGAGGAGCGTTGGCATGAAACGGGTGATATTGAGATAGGACATGACCCGCATTTTGGCCTGCTGCCCGGTCTCCCCGGCCAGCTTCGGCACTTCGGCTACCGCATCGGTATAGCGGTCTCCGAGGTAATCCAGCGGCTTGATCCAGTCCCGGATCTCGGCAGACAACAGCCCGGCTCTCATATCTGGGGCAACAGACCATGGGAAAGTACCGGAATTCAGCATTTCTTCCCGGTGAAACCAAGGGTAACCGCCGAATATTTCATCAGCGGCTTCACCGGATATGGCGACGGTTGCGCCTTTTTTAATCTCACGGCAGAAGAGGAGCAAGGAGGCGTCCACGTCAGCCATTCCCGGGAGGTCCCGCTTCTGCGTAGTGACATCTAGCGCTTCGACCAGTTCGGGGGTGTCGAATTCGATCCAATGGTGGTTTGTGCTGAGCTCCTCGTGCATCCGTTTAATCCATGGCGCATCCGCACCCGGCTGGAAGGAATGGGATTTAAAATGTTTGTTGTTGTCCACATAATCGACGGAGTAGGTGTGCACTTGTCCTTGGCCCGTCCGCTTGTAGTAATCGACGGCCAGCGACGAAAGCGCGCTGGAATCGAGCCCGCCGGATAACAGCGAGCAGACTGGTACATCGGATACCAGCTGACGTTCAACGGTGTCGCGCAGCAGATCGCGCAAGAAGCTTGCCGTCTGATTCACATCATCTTCATGGGGCTTGCTTTCCAGTTTCCAGTAAGTATATTTGCGCAATCCTTCCCGGTTAAAGATCATGGCCATACCAGGACGAAGCTCTGCAATATCCTTGTAGACACCGTGTCCCGGGGTTCGGGCCGGACCGATAATAAATACTTCAGCAAGCCCCTCTGCCCCGACCACAGGCTCCACCTTCGGATGCTGAAGCAATGCTTTTGGTTCCGATCCGAATACAAGCGTTCCGTCAATGTAGCTGTAGAACAGGGGTTTTACCCCCACCCGGTCCCGAGCCAAAAATACCTGTTCCCGCACGCTGTCCCAAATCGCGAATGCAAATATTCCATTGAGGCGTTCCAGACAATCGGGGCCCCATTCGATATAGGATACTAACAAAACTTCCGTGTCGCATTTGGTATTGAAACGATGACCACGTCGTACCAATTCGTTTTTAAGCTCCGCAGCGTTATATAATTCCCCGTTATATACAATGGCATAGACTTCCTCTTCCTGATGAATGATCATCGGCTGAGCGCCATTTTCGGGGTCGATCACGCTGAGTCTTCGGTGACCGAATGCGCACGGGTTGGAAATCCAAGTGCCGGATCCGTCAGGTCCGCGGTGAGCCAAACTTTCTGTCATTTTTACCAGCAGCTGCGAATCCTGCGTCAAATCGCCGCTCCATTGTATAAAACCGGTTATTCCGCACATGACGGTTCATCCTCTCTTTGTCTTTGTCATACGCTGTCCCATCTTTTTAATCCTACGTCGCCAAAGTGATACAGATATATGCCGAAGGAAGGCATAAAATGTCTGTCCTTTTACGAAAACTAAGAAAGAGGACGAATATCAAAGAGAAGGAGAGATGCGTCCATGAATAAGTCGACCTACTACGTTTCCGTCCAGAGCCGCTCTGTGTTGACCGAACAGGGAGCGAGCGCTTATGAATGGGAGATCGAAGCAACGCCGGAAGAGGCGGATCAAGTTCGGATTGAGCTGGACATGATGCAGGAGAAGGACGAAGAAATGACAGGGTACTTGTTTCCTTGGCCGGACACACCGCAACAAAACTCCAATGCCTTGTTTCAATCCTCCCTGGACAAGGTGTACCGGACCATCTACGAATTAGGAACACCGGCCACACGCCAGCAAATGGAAGAGCTCCGATTGCTCTCCGATTTGACATGAAAACAATAAGGATCGTGCAGTCCCTGCACATCTTGATGAAGGAGAATGTATGATGTATGCAATCAGAGATGCAAAAATTCGCCGGATTACGGAAGTAAATGGCGCCCCTTGCGCTGAGGTTGAGGTCTATCCAGCAGCGGAAGGAGAAAGTGCATTGCTGGCTTATCTGACGCCATCTTCCCCGCTGGGAGGCTATGAGCTGGTGAAAATCGTGCGCAGCAACGCCAGCATGGAGGTGGATTGGTTCGACAACAGCATGCATGATGCATTTGTTGATGCCACGGACGAAGCGTTCGAGAACACGGTTCAATCCACCGCGGAGGAAGACCGGGATGCATTCAAGCAGCAGCTGCTTTCTACAGGCCAGCTATATGAGCAGCTGAATCATAGGCTCAGTGAAGGACCCCAATATTTCTAGTGCCTTGAAGAATGAAGAGATCTGTCCGGCACTATGGGCAGATCTCTTTTTGTATGGATTCGGCACCACGGATGGTGAAAGGCACCACAATGGTGCCGCTACCGTTTTTGTGGCATCCACGCTGGGCTGTGAAGTGAAGACGGCAATGAGAAAATGGACTGATTACAACAAAATAACACAAGAAAGACCATACGGTTAACCGCATGGTCCTTTTAGGATAAGATGCTCAATAAGCATACTCCCTCAGCACTTGAATGCCCATGATCACGTTATAAACAAAAGCCCCGAAGTAGAGGATGCCGAAGAGGATAAGGTATCCAATGATGGAACCGAAGGACCCTGAGGTAACGGCCATGTAAATCAGCGGTATCGCTGCTATGACGGGAAATACGTGCGAGAACAGGGCGCGACGGGCGTGCTTGGAAACATAGGCGTCCGGGGAGAAAATCCATACGAGGAGAGGAAGGAGGAAGGGGGCAAAGAAGATGCTGAAATACGATAAAGAGGATAAAAGCTGTCTCATGATATCACGCTCCTGAAGTCATTTTCATGATATACATATTACCCAGTAAGCCCGCTCCTGATTCGGTTCTGAACCATTCCGAAAAAAAGTTCTTTGAAAAATACAAAAGATGCGATATAATATACTTCGTTACTGTTTAAAAGATTTTCATACATATATGTCCCAGTAGCTCAGCTGGATAGAGCAACGGCCTTCTAAGCCGTCGGTCAGGGGTTCGAATCCCTTCTGGGACGTAAAAGAAAGAAGCTGCCATGATTGGCAGCTTCTTTACGTATTCCAGAGGGGTGATGAACTCCACAAATGGGGTTCGTCGGAGGTTAAGCTTCGTAAGGATTACATCGCAGTCGGCCGAAGGCCGTATCCCGACTGGGACAAGAACGTCCATGAGGATGAGAACCCCTGGTAGTGGTTCGCCTGCGCATAAGCTTCAGGAGGGCACTTCGCAGTCGGCCTGACTCGCGCTTGGAAACAGGCGAGCCGCAGAAGGAAGCCGTTCATTTTTATAAGAAGCTGGGGTATGCCCAGATTGAACCAATTGGTGAATACATCGGGAGCGAATATAGCGTATGTTTTGAGAAGTGTCTGACATCCTAGCGGTTTCGCCTTATAATAGAAGAAAAAGTATTTTACGAACCATATTGAGGAGGCATCGAGCATGCAGCTTACTAAAATATCACAAAATACCGCCATTTTATTGGAGCATGCCAGAAAATCGGGGCTGACTTCCTCCCAACTGCTGGAGGCTGTGCGCTCTGGCAAGGTAGAAAGATTCCAAGTCGCGAACAATGGTCATTTTCACTACGAGGAACTGTTCTCTTATGCCGGAGAGCATGGGGAAGATTTGGAGAAGGCCGTTAGCGAGGGATACAAAATTACGTTTAACACCCGCAACGGGTTGAAAATCTGGCTGGAGGAAGCCTTTTGCATCAGCTCGGAATCCGATTTTAGTGTAGGTGAAGGCATTATTGAAGGGCTGAAGTTCCAGGAGGAGCAAGTCGCACGCTTGAAGGAAGCGCTGGCTGTCAACTGGACCCTGCAGGAAGAGCCAACTGCAGATGGTGTCCAGGTCAGACTGACCGTCAGAGGATTGCAATAATATATAAGATAGCCACCGTACTTGTTCAACAAGACTAGTACGGTGGCTTTTTTTAAATACAGCATGATTCGTTAATTTCTTCAGAGGGAGATTTACATCCGGCTTGGCGTGGGCAGTCCCAGCACTTCCAGCGCTTCGCCAAGGATGTTCTTGAATAAGGAAGTGAGCCATACACGGAATTGGAGCACTTCATCCGCCGATTTTAGAATAGGGCATGCCGAATAAAAATTGTTGAACAAAGAGCACAGCTCATAAGTAAAGTTGCAGATGGCGCTTGGGGATAGATCCCGCCCGGCGGCGTATAGGGTATCATGCCAGGTACTGATATGGCGAAGCAGAGCATGCTCCGCTTTTTCCATAGCAGGGAACCGAGCAGGCACAGACGGCGCAACACCGGCTTCTTGAGCTTTATTGAGCACGCTGAGTGCACGCGCGTAGGAATAGAGCAGGTATACCCCCGTATTTCCTGATATTTCAGTGGCCTGCTTCAGATCGAACACCACCTCGGTTTGCAGTGCAAAGCGAAGCAGGTAGTAACGGATGGAGGCGGCTGCGATCGTATGACTGGACAAACCGTTTTTATCGGAACGGGTATCTTCGATGACCTTGGCTACTTGGTGGATAAGCTCGGTGATTTTAATTCCGATTCCCTGACGTCCGGACATCGCATAGGACGCTTTCCCATCGGTAGTATCGATTCCGAGGTCCGCAGCCGCAGAAGGGCTTAACGAAACAACACCGTAGCTGACATGACGGAGCTTGTCGGCCTCTTTATGGAATCCCAAGCTTTCCAGTGCCTGCTTCACCATCGCCTGCGGGTACTGCTGTCTGTAATCGATGACGTTGATGACCATGTCTGCTTTGCCGAAAGAGAGCTGCTCGCCATGGGTACTCGTCGTCCACACCTCATCCGTGAATTTTTTGTATACAAAATCATTGGAGAGCACACCGTATTTCCACAAGTGGTAGGCGATGTCTTTGGCCGTGTAAGTCAGAATGCCATTGGAGCGGACGAGCACTTTATCCATACTGTGGTCTGACTCCGGATCGTCCACGGCTTCCGTTCCTGTTTGCTTGAGCACCCAGCAGCCTGCAAGTTTACCCTCGGTTTCCTGATGGAAGAGCGGCGTATTCTTCAACAGTTCGAAAGCGGACGACCAAAATCCCTCTCTGACAATGCTGCTCTCCCACACAAGCAGATCATAGTCAATGCCGAACTGCTTCATTTCTTCAAGATGCTCTTTGACGATTCTCTCGGCAACGAGCAGTCCGATCCAGGATAAATTCTGGTTGCCCTCTTCCAGTGCGTGCAGAACCTCAGTCCGATGCTGAACCAGCCCAGGCTCCCTTTCATAGGCTTTATTGGTACTTGAGTACACGTCCCAGCAGTAATCGCCGAACCGGGCATGTTCCTTCGATAGCGGCGTGTGGAGCATCCCAACCACCGTATCTGCCAGTTGATTGCCAAGGTCGTCGATATAATTATGAACCTCTACCTCGTAACCAAGCTTCCTCATCAACCTGACCAGCGTATCTCCGATACAGGAGTTTCTTAGATGGCCGATATGGGCGGATTTGTTCGGATTAATGGAAGTGTGCTCAATGACAATCTTCTCGTTAGCTGCCGGAGGCAGTTCAAAGTGGTGCCCGGCCCAATATTCCCAATCGATACGCAGATTCATAAAGCCTGGGGCTACAATCTCCGTGGAATAGACCAGTTGTTTGTACGACGCGTCCTGCTCAAGCTCGGCTTGAATCAGCTCGGCAATGTGCAGCGGAGCCTTACGAAGCAGCTTCGCAAGCTGCATCGCAATATTGGTGGCATAGTCCCCATGCTCCATGCTGGCAGGCTGCTCAATGCGGATTGGAGTGGAATCCGGCAGTTTGGAGCCCAAAGCTTCACACACCTGGTTTACAGCTTGTTGAAGGCTTGAAGTAATCAAATGACTTAACAAATTAAATCCCCCTTTTTGAAAAAAACACGTCAGAAAAATCAAAAAAGCCCTCATCTCTTAAAGAGACGAGGACTTGTGCTCGCGGTACCACTCTTGTTGTTAAACCGAAGGGTTTAACCACCTTTATACGATAACGGTGTAAGCCGGGGCTTCCTACAGTATTTCACTTCGGAAGACCATCTCCTGGGTCCGCTTCACGGCCGACTTTGTACCGGTTTCCACCCTCCCGGCTCGCTTGGACTAAAGTCAAGTGCAGTTACTCTCCCAATCAACGAAAATCACATGTTCAAGTTTTTCATATTATTAACCATTCTATTTAGAAAATCAACCCTAAAATGACTAAACCTTCTCTGCAAAGACACGCAGGCGCCTGTAATCTCCATAAAACGCATCCTCATGCCAGAGTGTCGCTTGGGCAGCTTGGCTGATGCGGGCAATGGCTTCGTCCTTCTCATCAGCCGAGAATCCAGTGAAGAAACGATCGCCAAAATGCAGCAGCCAATACTTCACGCCATCCTTGCCCTCAGGCAGCTTCGTAGGACGGTCAAAGTGATGGGCGATATGCACGCGGAACCCTTGGGATTCAAGCAAGGTCGCATACTGGCCCAAGCTGGGAAAATACCACGGATTCCGGCTGTCGGCATCAATTCCATAATGATCGGCGAACACTGTTTTCAAGGCTTGGTAAATTCCGTCGATATTCCCCTTGCCTCCAAACTCTGCGACGAATCGACCACCGGGCTTGAGTGCGCCATAGACGGAGCGTACCACACCAGCAGCATCCTTCATCCAGTGTAGGGCGGCATTCGAGAAGACAGCATCATACGGCGTTTCGGTTTCGAAGTTCTGTCCGTCTCCGGTCATAAACGTCAATTCAGGATATTTGCTTTTGGCGCGCTCCATCATCTCGGCCGAATCATCCATGCCGGTTACATGAGCACCCGAAGCGGAGATTTCATAAGCCAAATCACCGGTTCCGCAGCCGAGATCAAGAATCCTTTCTCCGGGTTGAGGCGCAAGAAGTTCTGCCACTCCTTTTCCATAAGCCGAGACAAACGATAACTGCCGATCATAATCGTAAGCTTTCCATACTTGCTTTGACATAACAACACTCCTTCACCCATGAATTATCCTCATTGTGACATGTTCACCTTATAATTAGAAATATATAAATGTGATAATGTTGATAGGTTTTATCAATAAAGGAGCGGACAAAAAGCCGCTGAGCAGCGGTTTTATGTAGAACATTATTTGACGGCAACAAGAAGAGCGCCAACAGCAATGAGTGCAACGCCGGCTGCGTTAATCCAGGATATCTTTTCTCCAAGAAAGACAAAGGCCAGAATGACCGCGATGACAACGCTCAATTTATCGATAGGTCCGACCTGCGATACTTTGCCGTATTTGAGTGCGAGAAAATAAAACAGCCAGGACAATGCCCCCGCAATGCCGCTGAGCACAATGAAGCTTAATGCTTTCTTCTGAACCAGAATGTCACCGAGTTCCGAGAATTTGCCCTGAACCCCCACGACCCCGAGCAGAAACAGTGCCATGATGACAGAGCGAATGGCCGTTGCTGAATTGGCATCGATGTTTTGCAGGCCTATTTTTCCGAAAATAGCGACAAGTGCCGCCGTGGCCGCCGACAGCAATGCGTATACAAGCCATAATGGCAATGCTGATCTCTCCTTCCTGACAAAGATAAAGTCTCTGATTAATGTACCGGATTCCTTTATAATAGTATAGAGCAATTTTACCGATATCATGAATTTCTATGAGATCTGAACAATTTGGAAGGGAGTGGATGAAAAATGACGTTTCATATAGCACCTTATGCAGAAGAGTATCATGATCAGTTGGTGGAGCTGTGGCATCGTGCCGTATCTCAAACCCACGATTTCCTGACGGAGGAAGACATCCGGTTTTATTATGACATGATGCAAAACGGAGCTCTGAGAGCCGTGGAGATCTGGGTGTGCTTAAATACGGAACAGGAGCCGGTTGGATTTATAGGGCTGGATGGCTCCAAAATCGAAATGCTCTTCGTGGATCCCCTCCATCACGGCCAAGGTACGGGAACGAATCTGATCCGGCATGCCGAACAGCTGAAGGGGCGGAGGCTGCAAGTCGATGTGAATGAACAGAACCCCAAGGCCCATGCCTTTTACAAAAAATACGGATTCGTGCAAATCGGCCGCTCCGAGCTGGACGGCTCCGGGAAGCCATTCCCGCTTATTCACATGGAGCTGCAGTAAGGTCATGGATCAGCGCAGCTGAGCCCATCGATAATCGTAAGCATAACATCCTCAGCCAAAAACTCCGCGAGATAACTCGCAGAGTTTTTTTCGTGGGAAGCGGGGCGCCAACCCGGCGCCGGCCGCGGTAGCGGCAGACGGCCACTATCTTCTTTGAAAGAACTTCGATAGTCGTTATACCTTAACTAATCTGATGAAAAAGTGGGGGAGCAGCCAACTGGAGGAATCTAAGCTGAGGAGTCAATGATGTTTTTCCGAATAACTTGTCGTTTCGCTATCCTTGTCGTTCCTATCAGAAGAGGGTATCGGCCGGGTTGGAGCATCACCTGAAGAATCGCTGCAGCAGGTGCTGGATCTGATCGAGGACCCGTATATCTACTTTATAGGAATCCCGAAAGAGCGAATCTCACCGCTGGTTTGTGACCAAACGGGATTGCCATGCCGTGCCGGAGTATAGCGGACGCAGTAAAGAGCATGAAGAGCGCCTTACCCGACTGTGGTCCAAGCAGGACGGCCCGGACGAATTGGTTTACCTATACCCGATGGAAGGCAAGTATTTCTGAACGTCGTACACTGGGCAACCTCTCCGAGCGAGAGCGTTGTCTTCTATTTTCGTGAAGAAGTCGGAGCGGGGGGAGTGCTTGGCGGTAGTATAGGATTGTCTGCAGCAGGTGTAGAGGTGTAGAGAGTTGTGCGGTCGTGTTGCGTTGCCTTAACGGACTCAGGAGCCGTTAATTGAGGAAAAAACTCCCGTACAGGTATGGTAACGGACCTGAAGTCCGTTATTTATGACAAAAGAGGGTAATTTGCCTGTGAATTTGCTAAATAACGGCTGTGGTGTCCGCTAAATTCCAAATTAGGCCGTTTTTTCTGAAATAACGTACCTACGGTCCGATAGAGTTTGTGTTCTGTGCGCGATGTTGGGAAGCTGCTATGGAGGTCATGCGCCACATTGTACCTCAGAAGAGATGCGACCTTTAGAGGCCGACTGCGAAGTGGTCTCCCGAAGCGTATGCGGATGAGAACCCCTCACAGGGGTTCTCATCCCCATGGACGCAAAAACACCACCCCGAAGGGCGGTGCATTTTTTACGTCCCCGAAGGGAGGCGACCTTTGCAGGCCGACTGCGCAGCAATCCTTCCGAAGCATAGGCTCCGGCGCCCCCCTACCAGGGGTTCTCATCCCCGTGGACGCAAAAACACCGCCCCTAAGAGGCGGTGCATTTTTTACGTCCCAGAAGGGATTCGAACCCCTGACCGACGGCTTAGAAGGCCGTTGCTCTATCCAGCTGAGCTACTGGGACATAGGAATTTTTCAAGCAAAAAATATATTATCACATACGCTGGAGAAATTCAATCATTATTTTAAGATGCAAAGTTTTTTGGTTCTGCAAGATTATGAGAGCAGCATATCGGGTTATATTGATAAAATATACGCTGGACTATATAAAGATAGTCGTCCACCCGTTGCCGGATGTGGCCAAGTACGAGGGATGTCAGCCCTTTTTTAAACTTGGCAGTACATATGCTATAATCAACGAATACGAAAAACAGGACTAGAAAGGAGGTGCCCTTATCAAGGACTCTTACTCCCAAGAACAAGAGGACAAGAACATCATCCTGTTTCCGAAGACGCTGGATTATTACCAGATTCAGCTTACGGTTATGCTCGAGAATGAACGTTACGGTGAAGCGATGGAGGTTCTGCGCTTTCTGCTGAAATGCGGAGGACAGAATGAACGGCATTATGAAGAGTGGAATTCGCTCCTCGACTGGCTTGAAGCCGCATTTCCGGAACAGGCTGTCCCCCGTTCGGTTGATTCCGAAGCAGAGCCCGAGGAGGATGATCCGGACGAAGCGGAAATGGCAAGGCAGATGGTTAGGGACAAAGTCGCTCAGGATGCCGGATATGCCGACAAGCTGCTGGCTTCGGTCATGAACGGGCCGCTGACAGAGCAGACCATTTTGGCGCTGGAACAGCTCGCTTATTTGGACCGTCCGGAGATCGACGCTATTTTGGTCGAGTGGCTGCATGATACGCCGCTTCATCCGCTGCTGCAATTTCGGGTGCTGCAAACGCTCCGGAGAAGAGGAATGGAAGGGAATGTGAGCCTTCATCGCGGGCAGGAAGCCGTCGAGATTGAGATCGATTCGGTTCCCTTGGACCCAGGAAGTTTCCCGGACGCCATTTCGAAAATTTTGGAGCGTGTGGCCGATCAGACGGAGATTCATGAACCGACACTATTTTATTTTGCACAGGAATTATGGTCTCAGTTCATCATGGCGATTTACGGCACCGAAGATTACCATTCCATGCTGGATGAAGAAGAATCCACGCTTGACATATGGGCGGCTGCTCTGCATGACATTGTGTCGGAGAGTCTGAAAGGGTTTCGCAATGAGGAGGAAATCCGCCCGCTCTACGGCATAACGGACACCATGCGGTTCCGCTATGAGGGAGCCTACCGATCTCTTAAACAATTTGTTGCTGCGGGCGTGGAAGATTAGCGAGAGTTGGAAAACGTTTACGGTATCGTAGCATAAGGGTTCGCCCTTGAAAAAGAATTTAATGTTGTTTATACTATAGTGGTTATTCGGTACGTGATACATTATTGCGTCGACCACGTGAATTATTTTGGAGGGGAAAGCATAAATGAAAGCAACTTGGGAAAAAATAGAGAAGAACCTTGGGGTTCTTGACGTTGAGGTTGATGCGGAGCGCGTTGCATCCGCCCTCGACAAAGCTTTTAATAAAGTAGCCAAAAAAGCAAATGTACCTGGATTCCGTAAAGGTAAAGTACCTCGCTCGATCTTCGAAGCTCGTTTTGGCGTTGAGAGCTTGTACCAGGATGCAATCGACATCCTTCTTCCAGAAGTATACAGCGAAGCTGTAGAACAAGCGGATATCTTCCCTGTGGATCGTCCAGAAGTGGACATCGAGCAATTCGCTAAAGGCGAAACTTTTAAGTTCAAAGCAAGAGTAACGGTAAAACCAGAAGTTAAACTTGGCGAATACAAAGGTGTTGAAGTTGCTGCAGTAGCTGCTGAGGTTTCTGACGAGGAACTGAGCGAAGAGCTTGAGCGTCTGCAACAACGTCATGCTGAGCTTACAGTAATCGACGAAGGTGCTTCCCAGTCTGGCGATATCGTTGTGATTGATTTTGACGGTTCCGTTGACGGCGTTCCTTTCGAAGGTGGACAAGCTGAGCGTTATTCCCTTGAGCTTGGAAGCAACACGTTCATTCCAGGTTTTGAAGATCAAGTCATCGGAATGGCTACTGGAGACTTCAAAGACGTGGAAGTGACATTCCCTGAAACTTACCATGCTGAAGATTTGGCTAACAAACAAGCTATCTTCAAAGTGAAAGTTCACGAAATCAAACGCAAGCAGCTTCCTGAGCTGGATGATGAATTCGCTAAAGACGTAAGTGAATTCGATACGCTTGATGAGTACAAGGAAGATCTGAAGAAACAACTGCTGACTCGCAAAGAGCAAGAAGCACAAGGCGTTCGTGAGAACGAAGCCGTTGAAAAAGCAGCAGCTAACGCTGAAGTTGAAATTCCTGACGCTATGATTCAATCTGAAGTTCAAAACATGATGCGCGATTTCGACAACCGTCTTCGCCAGCAAGGTATGAACCTGGAAATGTTCCTTAGCTTCTCCGGCCAAACGAATGCCGATCTGGAAGGTCAAATGAAGGACGATGCTGCAAAACGCGTTCGCAACAACCTCGTGCTCGAGCAAATCGCGAAAGAAGAAAAACTCGAAGTATCTGAAGAGGAAATCAACAAAGAGCTGGAAAACATGGCTGACACATACAAACGTCCTGCTGATGAAATCCGCAGCATCTTGGGTGCTAACGGTTCCCTTGACAGCCTTCGTGAAGAACTGCTTCTTCGCAAAACTATCGACTTCTTGTTGGAAAACAGCGTAGAAGGCGCTCCTGTTGAGAAGAAAGAAGCAACTGAAGAATAATAAATAGGCGGCTGAGAAAAGCTGCCCTCACATTAGATAAGGCACGTACATTTCATGCGTGCCTTATTTTTAACTAAGAATAGCCAATTTAATACTAAATGTGACATGAATTGGTTATTAATTTCGACATACATAATGAGACAAGTTGGCAGGATATAATTCTTGGCAAGTTCATAGGATGTAAGCAGGGTTAAAAAATGACATCGTGCTGTGAACATGTTAGAATAACTTTTGTAACGTTGTAGTATATTTTTCAAGGAAAAGAGGTTGGTCGCATGAGTCTTGTACCTATGGTTGTGGAACAAACCAGTCGAGGCGAAAGATCTTACGATATCTACTCAAGATTACTGAAGGATCGCATAATATTCCTCAGCAGTGCGATCGATGACGATGTTGCCAATCTTGTCATCGCCCAGCTTCTGTTTCTAGCTGCGGAAGATCCGGAAAAAGACATCTCTTTGTACATCAATTCCCCTGGCGGTTCGGTTACAGCCGGGATGGGTATATATGATACGATGCAGTTGATCAAGCCTGATGTGTCCACGATTTGCGTTGGCATGGCTGCCAGCATGGGGTCACTGTTGCTTACTGCAGGAGCGCCAGGCAAACGCTATGCTCTTGAGAACAGTGAAGTGATGATTCATCAGCCGCTCGGAGGCATTCAAGGTCAGGCATCCGATATCCAAATCCATGCAGATTGGATCATCAAGACCAGACATAAGCTGAATCAAATCTATGTGGAGCGCACGGGTCAGCCCCTTGAAAAAATCGAACGCGATACGGACCGCGACTTTTTCATGAGCGCGGAGGAAGCGAAGGCGTACGGGATTATTGATGATGTTCTGTCTTCACCGACCAAATCTTAAGGGGTGGTAATAGCATGTTTAAATTTAACGATGACAAAGGGCAGCTGAAATGCTCCTTCTGCGGTAAATCGCAGGAGCAGGTCCGCAAGCTGGTTGCGGGGCCCGGTGTTTATATATGTGACGAGTGTATTGACTTGTGTTCAGAGATCGTTGAGGAAGAACTCGGCCATGAGGAAGAAGTGGATCTGAAGGATATTCCGAAACCTCGTGATATTCGTGACATTCTGGATCAATACGTAATCGGTCAGGATCAAGCGAAGAAGTCCCTTTCCGTTGCCGTTTACAATCACTATAAGCGCATCAATACCCAGAACAAAATTGAGGACGTTGAATTGCAAAAGAGTAATATTTTGCTGCTCGGACCAACAGGTTCCGGTAAAACATTGCTCGCGCAAACCATGGCCAAAATTCTCAACGTGCCGTTCGCTATTGCAGATGCAACTTCACTGACCGAAGCTGGTTATGTAGGTGAGGATGTTGAGAACATTCTGCTGAAGCTGATTCAAGCAGCGGATTATGATGTGGAAAAAGCGGAACGCGGCATTATCTATATTGATGAGATCGATAAAGTGGCTCGTAAATCGGAGAACCCGTCCATTACCCGTGACGTTTCCGGTGAAGGGGTTCAGCAGGCCCTGCTGAAAATTCTTGAAGGTACCGTTGCTTCCGTGCCGCCGCAAGGTGGACGCAAGCATCCACATCAGGAATTCATCCAGATCGATACGACGAACATCCTGTTCATTTGCGGCGGTGCATTTGACGGATTGGAGCAGTACATTAAACGCCGGATCGGTAAAAAGGTCATCGGCTTTAATGCAGCCGGAGAAAACCAGAAGGATCTTAAGCCAGGTGAATACCTGACGATGGTTCTGCCGGAAGATCTGCTGAAATTCGGCTTGATTCCGGAGTTCGTTGGTCGTCTGCCAGTTGTGTCTACGCTCGAACCACTGGATGAGGCGACATTGGTACGGATTCTGTCCGAGCCGAAAAACGCGCTGACAAAACAGTACCAAAAGCTGCTTGAATTTGACAACGTAAACCTCAAATTTGAGCCAGGTGCGCTAGAAGCGATTGCCCGCGAAGCCATTAAGCGCAATACCGGCGCACGCGGACTGCGTTCCATCATTGAAAGCATCATGCTGGATGTGATGTACGAAGCGCCGTCAAGAGATGATATTAAGGATTGCGTCATTACGGAGCAGGTCGTTCGTGATAAAGTGATTCCTGAACTGCAAGCCAAAAGTAACGAAGACGATAAGAAACAAGAAGAAAGCGCCTAATGTGCTCTAGCGCATTAGACGTGGAATAAATCTACGCTGATTCTCCACTTCCAGTTATACCCAATCGGGTTGATTGGAGTGGAGCTTTGGCGTTATATGGGAGAGATCGTACCATGTTTTTGAGACAAGACACACGGCCCGTCAAGGTGGGGAATCTCACTATTGGGGGAAAGAACGAAGTCATTATTCAAAGCATGTGCACCACCAAAACAGCAGATGTGGAGGCGACCGTTGCCGAGATACTCCGTCTGGAAGAAGCGGGATGTCAGATCGTTCGGGTAACGGTGAACAATGAGGAAGCAGCTGCGGCCATTAAGGAAATCAAGAAACGTATTCATATTCCGCTTGTGGCGGACATTCATTTCAACTACAAACTTGCCCTGATGGCGATCGAGAACGGTATCGATAAAGTCCGGATCAATCCGGGAAACATCGGTAAGCGTGAAAAGGTCGAAGCTGTCGTGAAAGCATGCAAAGAGAAGGGGATTCCGATTCGAATCGGAGTTAACGCCGGTTCCTTGGAGAATCATCTCCTTGAAAAATACGGGTATCCGACACCGGAAGCCATGGTGGAAAGCGCCTTGTATCATATCGGCATCTTGGAAGAACTGGATTTCCATGATATCATCGTTTCGCTTAAAGCTTCTGATGTACCGATGGCGATTGCAGCTTACACTAAGGCTGCAGAAGTGATTCCGTACCCGCTTCACCTGGGCATTACCGAAGCAGGGACCCTGTTCTCGGGTACCGTCAAGAGTGCCGCCGGACTTGGCGCGCTGTTGTCCCTCGGAATCGGCAGCACGATGCGTATTTCCTTGAGTGCCGATCCTGTGGAAGAGATCAAGGTCGGCCGGGAACTGCTAAAATCCTTCGGTCTGATCTCGGATGCGGCAACCTTGGTATCTTGCCCGACCTGCGGACGGCTGGATATCGATTTGTTCTCCATTGCCAATGAGGTAGAGGAGTACATCTCGAAGATTAAAGTCCCGATCAAGGTTTCCGTTCTGGGCTGTGCCGTAAACGGTCCCGGAGAGGCCAGAGAAGCCGACATTGGTATTGCCGGCGCTCGGGGTGAAGGTTTGCTCTTCCGATACGGAGAGATGATCCGTAAGGTGCCGGAAGAGATCATGGTTGAAGAGCTCAAGAAAGAAATCGATCATATCGTGAAGGTGTACGAGGAAACCGGCGAAATCCCGGGCCGCAAGCACAAATCCACGGTCTAAGCTAGATAACTTGGTTTTTGAAATGTATCCCCACTTAAATAAAAACGGCAGTCTCTGGATTCAAAGAGACTGCCGTTTTGTTGTTTTGAAAGAGTTTAAGGGGGAGGCAGGGTATATCCTTGAAATTTCTTTGAACGGTCAAAAGTGTAGCAATGACCGAATAGGACAAGTAATATAACTTGTTTATCTGACGTGCGGTAATAGGAGGAGCTCGTTTCAATGGTATGTTTTACAGTAACTATTCTTTACTGAGCTTCTGATAACTGAAGCTCAGTTCTCCACTCTCCCCACCCCCCACGATGAAGAAGGATGCCATGCGCCGCACCAGCGGAGCGGACGAATCGATTCCGGAGAAGCGGATGCGTTCGCCTTTGTTTCCGAATTTCTACATTGGTACTCGTCATTCATGAAATTCGGAAACAACAGCGATCGGAGGAACGATACGTACGCGGAGCGTCTCCCATCACAACGTCTCCCATCACAACGTCTCCCATCACAACGTCTCCCATCACAACGTCTCCCATCACAACGTCTCCCATCACAACGTCTCCCATCTCAACGTCTCCCAACGTCTCCCATCCACTTTTTGATACTTTACGACTTTGTTAATGCATCCTGATTAAATCACCCTCTTTTACAATTTGTTCCCCCTCCCGCGTTTTACCATCCGAGGAATCGGCAATACTACCATGTATTAACGTTTGGATGAAGACATAATGGAGTACAGGAGGAATGACTTGTGAATTTAAGTATCGTAATTATGCTGGTGCAACTGTTTTTTGCGGTCATCATCGGCATTTATTTTTGGAATTTATTGCGCGGACAGAAGACAAGCAAAACAGCGGTGGACCGGGAATCGCGCAAGGAGCTCGATAAACTCCGCAAACTCCGGTCGATATCGCTAACGAAACCGCTCGCTGAGAAAACAAGGCCGCAAACGATGGATGACATCGTGGGGCAAAAGGACGGCTTGCGCGCCTTAAAGGCAGCGCTATGCAGCGCGAACCCTCAGCATGTCATCGTTTACGGACCCCCGGGGGTCGGTAAGACTGCTGCTGCCCGCGTCGTGATGGAGGAAGCCAAGAAGAACCCGCAATCGCCGTTTAAATATGACGCAAAATTCACGGAAATCGACGCAACGACGGCCCGTTTTGATGAACGGGGAATTGCCGACCCGCTCATCGGGTCTGTTCATGATCCGATTTATCAAGGTGCCGGTGCCATGGGGGTTGCAGGCATTCCTCAGCCGAAGCCGGGTGCGGTGACCAAGGCCCATGGGGGGATCCTGTTTATTGATGAAATCGGGGAATTGCATCCCATCCAGATGAATAAGCTTTTAAAAGTGCTGGAGGACCGCAAGGTACTGCTCGAAAGTGCATATTATAATTCGGAGGATGCCAATACACCTGCCTATATACACGATATTTTTCAAAATGGCCTTCCGGCAGACTTCCGTCTGGTGGGTGCTACGACACGTTCGCCCGAAGAGATTGCTCCTGCACTTCGCTCGCGCTGCATGGAGATTTTTTTCCGTCCGCTTTTGCCTGAAGAAATTGGGAGAATTGCAGAGGATGCCATTCAGAAAATTGGTTTGAATGCAGCGCCTGAAGCGGTGGAAGTTGTGAAGCAGTACTGCTCCAATGGACGGGAAGCGGTCAATATGATTCAATTGGCTGCCGGTCTTGCTTTGACGGAGAAGCGAGATTCGCTGCGAGCGGCAGATGTAGAATGGGTAGCCAGCAGCAGCCAGCTTCAGCCAAGGCCCGACCGGAAAATACCGGAGAAGCCTCAGATTGGCGTAGTAAACGGATTGGCCGTATATGGCCCGAATATGGGGGCACTGCTTGAAATTGAAGTATCTGCAGTTCCTGTCGAAGAGGGCCGGGGTACCTACAATATCACCGGGGTTGTGGATGAAGAGGAATTTGGCGGAGGCTCGCGCAAGCTGCGTCGCAAGAGCATGGCCAAAGGCTCGATCGAGAATGTACTAACCGTGCTGGGTTCGATGGGCTTTACACCTAAGAACTATGACCTGCACATCAATTTTCCCGGAGGAACACCGATTGACGGTCCTTCCGCCGGTATTGCGATGGCAACAGCAATTGTATCAGCCATCAAAGGGATTGAAGTCGATAACAAGGTCGCCATGACTGGCGAGATGAGTATTCATGGAAAAGTGAAACCGATAGGCGGGGTCATCGCTAAAGTGGAGGCGGCATTCCAGGCAGGTGCTACCCGTGTCATCATCCCTAAAGACAACTGGCAGACGCTGTTTCAGGATTTGAGCGGCGGCTTACGGGTAATTCCGGTAGAGTCGCTGGATGAAGTATTCAGCCATATTTTTGGTGGATCATTCGCTCCGGAGGTGGTACAGCTCCCTGCAAACGAGGTATTTCCATCCGCTTCCGCTTCATTGCTGCAGGCGACGCCTCCGCGCAACGGCAAAATAACGGACGCCGGAGGATGTTAAGCTTCGTTTGGTTGGTTTTTTATACGCAGATTTGATAAAATAGGAATAGTGTCAACATTGAGAGCCATTGGAGGTGCGAAAGCGATGGGACCAAGTAAATCCAAAGGTCGTCGTTTTCCTTTACTGCCTTTGAGAGGTCTGTTGGTCTATCCAAGTATGGTGCTTCACTTGGATGTAGGCCGGGAGAAATCGGTAAAGGCTTTAGAAAAGGCGATGGTTGAAGACAATTTGATTCTCCTATGTTCTCAATCGGAAGTGAACATTGAAGAACCGACGCAGGATGATATTTTTCGGATTGGCACAGTTGCGAATGTACGCCAGATGCTTAAGCTTCCCAACGGTACCATACGTGTGCTAGTGGAGGGTATGGAACGGGCGGAAGTTATTGAATATACGGATCAAGAGGAATACTATGAGGTCATTGCTCGGGAACTTCCCGAGGAAGAGAACCATGACCCCGAAGTTTCCGCATTAATGCGAACCGTACTGTCTCAGTTTGAGAATTATATCAATCTCTCGAAGAAGGTGACACCAGAGACACTGGCGGCCGTTTCCGATATTGATGAGCCGGGTCGACTGGCAGACGTCATCACGAGTCATTTGTCACTGAAGATCAAGGATAAGCAAGAAATTCTCGAAACAATTGATGTTCGCAAACGGCTCGAGAAACTTCTAGATATACTGAATAACGAGCGTGAAGTGCTGGAGCTGGAGCGTAAGATTAACCAGCGGGTCAAGAAGCAAATGGAGAAGACCCAGAAGGAATACTATTTGCGCGAACAGATGAAGGCCATTCAGAAAGAGCTTGGCGACAAGGAAGGCCGTGCCGGGGAAGTAGAGGAACTCCGAAGTCAGCTTCAGGAGCTTGAGCTGCCCGAGCGCGTGCACGAAAAGGTAGAGAAGGAAATCGACCGACTCGAGAAAATGCCGGCGAGCTCTGCTGAGGGCGGCGTGATTCGGAACTATGTCGATTGGCTGTTGGCGTTGCCTTGGACCAACAAGACCGAGGATGATTTGGACATCATCAAAGCAGAGCAAGTGCTGGACGAGGACCATTACGGTCTCGAGAAGCCGAAGGAGCGCGTGCTGGAATATCTGGCGGTGCAAAAGCTGGTGAAGAAGATGAAAGGGCCTATTCTATGTCTGGTGGGTCCTCCGGGGGTCGGTAAAACATCACTTGCCCGGTCCATCGCCCGCTCTCTGGAGCGCAAGTTCGTTCGCATTTCGTTAGGCGGGGTAAGAGACGAGGCGGAAATTCGTGGCCACCGGCGTACTTATGTAGGGGCCATGCCGGGACGCATCATTCAAGGCATGAAAACGGCGGGGTCGATGAATCCTGTGTTCCTGCTGGATGAAATCGATAAGATGGCGTCCGACTTCCGCGGCGACCCGTCTTCCGCCCTGCTTGAGGTACTTGACCCTGAGCAAAACAATACGTTCAGCGATCATTTCGTGGAAATTCCTTTTGATCTGTCCAACGTCATGTTTGTCACGACGGCAAACGTGCTTCACAACATTCCAAGACCGCTCCTGGACCGGATGGAAGTGCTGTACATTCCAGGATATACGGAGCTGGAGAAACTGCAGATCGCCAATCGTTATTTGCTGCCCAAGCAGAAGAGTGAACATGGGCTGACGCCGGAGCAGTTGATTCTGGACGAGGAAGCACTCATGAAGGTGATCCGGGAATATACCCGTGAATCTGGGGTGCGGAATCTGGAGCAGCAAGTGGCTGCCCTATGCCGCAAAGCCGCCAAACAGATCGTGACTAATCAATCGGAATCCATTGAGATTAAGGCTGACGATATTAAGGAATATCTCGGTATTCCGAAGTTTCGCTATGGTATGGCCGAGCTTGAAGATCAAGTAGGCACGGTAACAGGGCTTGCGTGGACGGAAGTGGGCGGCGAGACGCTGACCATTGAGGTTACCGTGGTGCCTGGTACCGGCAAGCTGATCTTGACGGGTAAACTGGGTGATGTGATGAAGGAATCGGCTCAAGCCGCCTTCAGTTTTACCCGCTCGAAGGCGGTAGAACTGGGCATTGATCCGGATTTCCACGAGAAGCTGGATGTCCATATCCATATCCCGGAGGGAGCCATTCCGAAGGACGGCCCTTCAGCCGGCATTACGATTGCGACGGCTCTTATCTCATCTTTAACCAAACGGCATGTAGCCCGTGATGTGGCCATGACGGGGGAGATTACACTTCGGGGACGTGTTCTTCCGATTGGTGGCTTGAAAGAGAAATCCCTGGCAGCCCACCGTGCCGGCTACAAAAAAATATTACTCCCTAAGGATAACGAACGTGACTTGCGTGATATACCTGACAGCGTGAAGAACGACGTTGAGTTCGTTCCGGTATCCCATATGGATCAGGTTCTGGAGCATGCGCTCGTTGAACAAGCGGGAGTGCACTAGAGAGGAAAGTCTAATTATGAAAGTTACGAAAGCCGAGTTTGTCATCAGTGCTGTCGTACCTGCTCAATATCCTGAAGACGCCTTGCCGGAAATTGCTCTGGCAGGGCGTTCCAATGTGGGCAAGTCATCACTGATTAACCGTATGATATCCCGTAAGAACCTGGCCCGAACCAGTGCAACACCGGGGAAAACCCAGCAGCTCAACTATTATCGGGTGAACGACGACCTGTATCTGGTCGATTTTCCCGGCTATGGTTATGCGAAGGTATCCAAGACCCAGCGTGCGGCATTTGGCGAAATGATTGAGAGATATTTGCTCAGCCGGGAAGAACTGAAGCTTGTATTACTGATTGTGGACATGCGTCACCCGCCCTCAAAAGATGACATCAGCATGTATGAATGGCTGCAGCATTATAACCGGCCGGTATGCGTGGTTGCGACCAAGGCGGACAAAATTCCGAAAACGCGCCGTGAGAAGCATGTAAAGATCGTGAAGGAAACACTAGGCTTCAAACCCTATCACTCTTTTGTCATGTTTTCATCCGAGCTCGGTCTGGGTAAAGATGAGTTATGGGCCATCATGGAGTCCCATATGGGGACTATGAATGAAGAGGAAGAGCCATATATGGATTCGGAAACGGAAGGCAATGAGCAAGCCTGATCCGATTAATTTCGTGATATTTTTTTCAAGGCTAATATAGGGAATCGGTGAATTCTTTACAGGAAAGTGAGCATCTTGCGGGAAATATCGCTCTGATTCCGGCTAATTCCGTTTTTTTATGAAATATGATGGATATTCTCATTCGAAAGACAGGAAAGACCGCTTGGATTTGCTGTATAATGGTAGTAAGTTAAAAGAATTGAGGGAGATTTTTATGGCTCAGCGGTTAGCCACAGAATATGTTAATGCCACAATGCAAATGACGGATATTCAAATGGATCAATTTCTGCAGTATACCCAAGCTTTCCGGGTTACTAACCGGGTAAAAGTCATGGATAGCGGAGAGCAGGAGTTCGTGCTCGAAGATGAAAGCGGGGAAGAAGTTCATTTGCCCTTTGAACGCAAGAATGGCTTGTACGTCTGTGAGCTGTCGTGCCGATTGGTTACTCCCCATCTGACAAATGCCGTACGCAAACTGTTTGCGGCTTTTAAGGGATCAGGTAAAGTGAATCGGATTTATCGCGGCTTTACGATGAGCTACGACTACCACGCGGGAACGGTGCACAGAATTACGCAAGTCACCGGGAACGACAGCATTGTCATTTATGAGTACAAGAATACGGCAGGAGAGCTGCAGCGACTCTTCAACAGCAATGAAGCAGAGAAAGAGATCGAATCCATCCAGCATCATATTAACGTGCTTCTGGACCAACGGATTGCAGCAGGGAATGATAATCTTATTACGAAGACCATAGATGAGCGGCTGCGACGGTTTAATCAACGCCTATTCGTGCTAGAGGCCTAAGGAGGCTGCCCTGTAACAGGGCGCCTTTTTTATTCACGGATCCATGACACCAAGTGGTTCATTCGCACATATATTGAGCTGTAAAATATTTATGGGTTATTTTCGAAAAAGGTGTTGCATTTAAGCGTCATAGATGTTATTTTTAATCTCGTTGAAAAGAATATAGGAACCAGGATTCACTCAGGACATGTAATGTTGCGAGAGATTATTCCCTCGGGAAGTGAATGACGTAGGTCCTAGCGGATGAAATTTTCAAACATTTTATTCCTAGGAAGGGGGAAACCGGAAGATGGAATACTCAACTTTCGGAAGACACGTTGCTGTTGATACTTGGGGAGTCGATTTTGAACTATTGAACAGTGCAGAATTTTTGCAAGCTCAGATGGTGGAAGCCGCTGAAGCATGTGGAGCAACGGTAATGTCCGTCCAATCCAAGCAATTTGAACCACAAGGTGCAACTGTGCTGGTGTTGCTGTCGGAAAGCCATCTCTCGATTCACACATACCCTGAGAGAGGTTTTGCTGCGATTGACTGTTATACCTGCGGGGAGACAGTAGATCCGCAACTGGCTATTGACTATCTGGTATCCGCTTTGAAACCTGAAAAATGCTATGCTAAGAAACTCGTGCGAGGACTCGGCGAAATGACCGTGGAAACGCCTGAGATGAACCAGGCTGAACTCGTTTAATCCAGCCTTCTAAAAAAATGCCTATACTGATAACCATGGAGGTTTCCATGGTTATTTATTTTGGGGATTGAGAAGTACGGTCGATTTCCAGTCCGTCGTTCTCTGAAATGAGATTTCGTAGAAAATAACACGTATATCTAAGGTGTTCTATATCCACAATAGTAAGGTACGATCTACAGGTAGAAATCTTCATGAATGGAATGAAGAAGTATGGGGATTTCATAAACATTTCATAAAATAGACAAGGGTGCTCAATATACTGTGATATAATGAACAGGGTCAAGACAGTCCGTTGTGAACGGCAAAACTACTCGGAGAAATAGGCAGGTGAACATGCAATGCACATCGTCGTTGTTGGGTTGAACTATCGCACGGCGCCCGTGGAAGTCAGAGAACGTTTTACATTCTCGGAAGAAGACATGCCGAAGGCGTTAGAGCAGCTAAATTCGACCAAGAGCGTATTGGAAGGCGTCATTGTCGCTACCTGCAACCGCACTGAGATTTATGTTGTGGTAGACCGCCTTCATATGTGCGGCTACTTTATCCGCAGTTTTATGGAACAGTGGTTCGGCATTAATCGTGAAGAATTTACACAACACCTCTATATATATGAAGACGAACAAGCGATTTCCCATCTGTTTAAGGTTACTTGCGGCTTGGATTCCATGGTCATTGGAGAGACGCAGATCCTGGGACAGGTGCGCAATGCTTTTTTGACGTCGCAGCAGCAGAATGCCACCGGTACTTGGTTTAATATGTTGTTTAAGCAAGCTGTTACGCTCGGCAAGCGGGCTCATTCCGAGACATCGATCGGAGAGAGTGCTGTTTCTGTCAGCTATGCTGCGGTGGAACTGGGTAAACGGATTTTCGGTACGTTTAACGACAAAAAAGTAATGATTCTCGGCGCAGGCAAGATGAGCGAACTTACCGTGAAGCATCTTTATGCCAACGGTGCTGCGGAAGTAATTGTAGCCAACCGTACGCTTGGCCGTGCGGAGGAACTTGCACGCAAGTTCCAAGGGACGCCGTGCACCATAGCCGAAGCCAAGAATTTGCTGCATGAAGTCGATATTATTATTAGCTCTACGGGCTCGAATGAATATGTTCTGAATGCGGAGCGGGTTAAAGAGAGCATGAAGAAACGTCAGGCCCGCCCGTTGTTCATGATTGATATTGCTGTGCCACGGGATATCGATCCGGTGATTGGGGAACTTTCCAATGTGTTCTTGTACGATATTGATGATCTGGAAGGCATTGTAGAGACCAATATGGAAATGCGCCGGGTGGAAGCAGCGAAGATTGAAGTAATGATTCAAGAAGAGATGGATGCATTCCACACATGGCTGAAGACGCTCGGTGTCAGACCGGCAATTCGGGCCTTGCAGGAGAAGTCGAATACCATTCATGAAGAAACGATGGAAAGCTTGTTCAACAAGCTTCCAGAACTGGATGAACGCCAGCGAAAAGTCATCCGTCGTTTGACCAAGAGCATCGTTAACCAGATGATGCATGATCCCATTAACCGGATTAAGGAAATGACGGGCGGCAAGCAGGGCGGTGAAGCACTGGATTATTTTTCACAAATCTTTGCGCTGGAAAGCCTGATCCATGAGAATGAGCAGGAAGCCCGCAGCCGCAACAAGAAAGCAACTGCACCCGTTAAAGCTGAACGGACGAAGAATGCTGTAGATCAGCAGGCAGAAGAGAAACCGCTTAAGGTGTCTCTAGCCCCAGCCACCCTTTGAGGAGGGTGAGTACAAACCCATGCTGTTAAACTTAATTTATATCACCGGCATTTGTATCTATGCCCTGAGCCTTCTGTTTTATATCTCGGATTGCGTTTCACGCAATTCGGTGGCGAAGCGGATAGGCACAGGGCTTCTTGTTATTACTGCACTGTTACAATTCACCGGAATCAGCATCAGAGCGATGGAAGGCGGACATTTCCACTTCCCGGTGTTTACGCTGTTTGATTTCCTGTTCCTGCTGGCGTTCTGCATATCGATTACTTCGATTGCCCTGGCGTATTTGAAGCGGTCGGAATTTGCCGTCCTGTTAATGAACCTCGTCGGGTTTAGCGTCATGCTGGTCAATCGTTTATGGGTCACGGCGGGAGACAATGCATTGTACAGCTGGGAGACGGAACATCGTCTCTTGCTTATTCATATTGCCCTGGCGAGTGTCAGCTTCGCCGCTTTGACCGTCGGGGCTGTGTTTGCGGCGATTTATATGTTCCTTCACCGGAAACTGAAGCACAAGCAATGGAATGATACGATCCGCAGGCTGCCAAGTCTGGAGAAGCTTGATGTTTATTCTTATAAAGCGCTGATGGCTGGAACGATTATTCTGGTCATGTCGCTCATTTTGGCCGTCATGTCGGTGGCCATGGCTGGGCGATGGACCTTGTTCTTGGATATCAAAGTCCTGTCTACATTGACGGCTCTTGCGATGTATTTGGTTTATTTCATCAAACGTCGCCTGTGGAGAAGGTCAGGCAGGGAAGCAGCCATATGGGCCTTAATCGGGTATGGATTCATTATTTTGAATTTCTTTCTCAATACGTGGTCCGCTTTCCATAGTTGGTCAGGAGTGTGATGGCAGATGGCATATGATGATCATTATGTGCCCGTCCTGCTGAACTGCAGGGGACGTCTATGCTTGATTGTCGGCGGCGGCAAGGTGGCGGAACGTAAAGCCGACACCCTGCTGAATGCCGGAGCAAGCGTACATATTGTAAGTCCCATACTACGAAGCGAGAAACTTCAACGTTTGGCCAATGAGAATGTTCTTCGATGGACGAAGCGGAAGTATCAATCAGACGATCTGACAGGCGCGTTCATGGTTCATGCGGCAACGGACGACAGCATGCTGAACCTGAAGATAGCGGAGGACGCCGATCGTCTTGGCGTGTTGGTTAACGTAGCCAGCAACGGCGAGGCCGGGACGTTTATCAACCCGACGGTGCTGCGGCGAGGGAGGCTTACACTGGCTGTATCAACATCAGGAGCTGGGCCGATGGCCGCACGCGGTATACGCGACGATCTCGAAGAACAGTTCGGGCCTGAGTATGAGGATTATTTGGATTTTTTATATAGGATGCGTTCGGTAATTAGGGAAGAGGTGGAGTCTGCTGATGCACGCAGACGGCTGCTGCACAAGGCATACCGCATGGATATGCTCGGAGAGATCCGCCGCGAAGGTTATGCGCCCTGGAGTGAGGATAAAATCAAGCAGTGGATTGCGAATAATCAGGAGGAATGAAAGATGCGCACAATCGTAGTTGGCAGTAGACAAAGTGCTCTGGCACTGACACAGACAGGACAGGTTATCGATGATTTAAAGCGTTTAGCCAAGGAGCATGGTCTGGACTATGACTTCACCGTCAAGAAAATCGTCACCAAGGGCGACCGCATACTGGATGTTACGCTTTCCAAGGTAGGCGGCAAAGGATTGTTTGTCAAAGAAATCGAGCAGGCGATGATCGACGGTGAGATTGATATGGCGGTTCATAGCATGAAGGACATGCCCTCTGTTCTGCCCGAAGGTTTGGTGTCCGGCGCGGTGCCGGCAAGAAAGGATCCTCGTGATTGCCTGATCTCCAAAGAAGGGGCAACGCTGGATGACCTTCCTACAGGTGCCAAAGTGGGGACAAGCAGTCTGCGCCGTTCCAGCCAGCTCAAGGCCTATCGGCCGGATCTGCAGATCGAATGGATTCGAGGGAATATCGATTCTCGCATTCGCAAAATGGAGGATGGTGAATTTCAGGCCATCATTCTGGCGACCGCAGGTCTTCAGCGCATGGGCTGGGAGGACCGGATCACATCGTACTTGCCGGTTGAAATTAGCCTGCCTGCCGTTGGCCAGGGCGCACTCGGGATTGAATGCCGCGAGAACGATGCTGAGCTGCTGCATTTGCTCTCACTTTATAATGATGATGTCACCGCACGAACCGTTGCGGCTGAACGCAAGTTTCTGAGCGAGCTGAACGGAGGATGCCAGGTGCCTATCGGGGCTTACGCTGTCCTGAAGAATGTGGATGCCGAAGATTCCCGCGGAGCACAAAACGTTATACAATTAACAGGAATGGTTGGCTCTCCTGACGGCGAAATCGTATTGAAGGAAAGCGCCGAAGGAACCGACCCTGAATCGCTCGGAGTGGAAGTGGCTGCAAAGCTGAAAGCTAAAGGAGCGGAGAAGATACTGGCACAAGTTAGGGGTTGAGGGGATGGCAGGCAAGGTTTATCTCGTGGGAGCAGGACCGGGCGATGCGCGCCTGATCACGATTAAAGGCAAGGAATGCATTGAGAAGGCAGATGTCGTGGTGTACGACCGATTAGCCAGCCCTCGGCTGCTGCGGTGGATGAAGCCCGGAGCGGAGAAGGTCTATGTAGGCAAGCTCCCCGATCGGCATACGATGAAGCAGGAGCAGATCAATCAGCTACTGGTTGATTATGCTTTGGAAGGCAAGAAGGTCGTCCGTTTAAAGGGCGGCGATCCAACCATCTTCGGTAGAGTAGGCGAAGAAGCGGAGCTGTTATACCGTCATGGCATCTTGTACGAGATTGTACCGGGGATCACCTCAGCGATCAGCGTTCCGGCTTATGCCGGGATTCCGGTGACGCATCGTGACCATGCTTCATCTTTATCCATCATTACCGGGCATGAAAGTCCCGAAAAGCTGGACCGGATGATTCAATGGGATAAGGTGACCAATGCAACGGGGACTTTGATTTTTATGATGGGTGTGGCCAAGATCGGCTATATCAGTCGTCAACTGATCAAACACGGCAGGCCGCCAGAAACCCCGGTGGCTCTTATTAGATGGGGAACCCGAGCGGAGCAAGATACGCTGACGGGCACGCTGGCGGACATCGAGGACAGAGTCAAGGCAGCGGATTTTCAGCCGCCTGCCGTCATCGTTGTTGGGCAGGTGGTGCTTCAGCGGGAGCACCTGAAGTGGGCAGAACGGCTGCCTCTGTTCGGTAAACGAATTCTGGTCACGAGGGCCCGTAGCCAGGCCAGTGCATTGGTATCCCAAATCGAAGAGCTCGGCGGAGAGCCTTATGAATTTCCCGTCATCGACATCGTCATGCCTTCGAAGGACGAAGTGCTTGCTGGCGTTCAACAAGCACTGGACAAGCTGAGTACGTATGACTGGGTATTCTTCACCAGCGTGAACGGAGTCGAATTCTTTTTCCGCCACTTGAAGGAGAATGGGCGCGATATTCGTTCCCTAGCCTCTGCCCGCATCGTCGCGGTTGGTCCAGCAACAGCCCATGCTCTTGGTAATTACGGCATAGCCGCTGAAGTCATTAAGGAGCGGTACCAGGCGGAAGGCATTATCGATGCTTACGGTTCAGAGCTCAAGCCTGGTCAGCGTGTGCTGCTGCCTCGGGGCGATCTGGCACGCAAGTGGCTGCCAGAGAAGCTGACGGAAATGGGTCTGCTCGTGACGGAAGCCGTGATCTATGAGAACGTGCTGTGTGGTGAGGACGATGATGAGCTGTTGAAGCTGCTTCAAGATGGCGGCATTCACGCCGTTACTTTTACCAGTTCCTCTACCGTTACCAATCTGCTGAAGGCGCTGAAGGGGATGGGCGTAGCAGATCCTGCCGAACTGTTAAAAGGATCGACGATTGCTTGCATCGGACCTTTGACCGCCCAGACGGCAGAGGAAGCCGGTCTGCACGTATCCCTCCTCGCCGAGGAAGCGACGATCGACAGTCTGGTGAAGGCCTTGTGCATTTGGAATGAGAACGATCCACGCCGCGTTGCGCCATAATATCCTTATCTTTTAAATACATGATCAAAAATTACATCATCAGGAGGTATACGTCATGAGTTTTCCAATCGTACGCCATCGTCGGCTGCGTCAAAATGCCGGCATTCGCAGCATGGTCCGTGAGACCGTGCTTCATACGGAGGATCTGGTTCAGCCAATCTTCGTTACCTATGGCAGTGGTGTGAAATCCGAAATTTCCTCGATGCCGGGGGTCTATCATTTTTCGCTCGATACCTTGAAAGAGGAAGTAGACGAAATCGTAAGTCTAGGCATTCCTGCTGTGCTCCTGTTCGGAATTCCTGAGACCAAAGACAGCGTAGGCACATCCGGTTTTGCGGATGACGGGATTGTCCAAGAGGCTACCCGTCTCATTAAGTCGTGGTATCCCGATCTCCTGGTGATTGCTGATACGTGCTTGTGCGAATTTACCGACCACGGCCACTGCGGTATGGTGCATACCTTTGAGCGTGACGGTCACATCTGCGGCGATGTATTAAACGACGAGTCACTGGAGCTGCTCGTTCGTACAGCGGTTTCCCAAGTGAAGGCGGGAGCCGATATTATTGCACCTTCCAATATGATGGACGGTTTTGTTCAAGCCATTCGTTCCGGACTTGATGAAGCCGGATTTTATAACGTGCCGATCATGTCTTACTCGGTTAAGTACGCTTCGGCCTTTTACGGACCTTTCCGTGAAGCTGCCGATTCTGCTCCGCAGTTCGGCGACCGTAAAACCTATCAGATGGATCCGGCCAATGTGAGAGAGGCGCTTCGCGAGGCGGAGACGGACGTGCTGGAAGGCGCCGATATGCTGATGGTGAAACCAGCTATGGCCTACCTTGACGTTGTCAGATTGCTGAGAGACCAGTTTGATCTGCCGATTGTCGCTTATAACGTAAGTGGGGAATATTCCATGATTAAGGCGGCTGCTCAGCAGGGATGGATCAGTGAGCAGGCGATTGTGATGGAGCTGCTGACGGGGATGAAGCGTGCCGGTGCGGACATTATCATCACGTATTTCTCGAAGGATGCAGCACGCTGGATGCGCAGCAAGTAACCAATAACGACTAAAGAGTTAGGAGTGCATAGTATGAGCCAAGATATGCGGAAAGAAGAATTATCGCGTTCTGCTTTTGAAGAAGCGAAGTTATACATTCCCGGCGGTGTCAACAGTCCGGTACGTGCGTTTAAATCTGTGGGACTAACGCCGATTTATATCGATCGCGGAGAAGGCAGCCGCGTATATGATATCGATGGCAACAGCTTTATCGATTACGTAGGTTCTTGGGGACCGCTGATTATGGGCCACGCGCACCCTGAGGTCGTTGAAGCGCTTCAGGAGACCGCTGCGAAGGGGACCAGCTTTGGTGCGCCAACCCTGTTGGAAACGAAGATGGCGAAGCTCGTCTGCGAGCGCGTGCCGTCGATGGAGGTTGTGCGAATGGTGAATTCCGGTACGGAAGCTACCATGAGCGCCATCCGGCTGGCGCGCGGTTATACCGGGCGCAGCAAAATCATCAAATTCGAAGGCTCTTATCACGGTCACGCCGATAGCCTTCTGATCAAGGCCGGATCGGGCATCGCAACGCTGGGTCTTCCCGATAGTCCCGGTGTCCCTGAGAGCGTGGCTTCCAACACCATTGCCGTTCCTTATAATGACTTGGAGTCGGTAGAGCTTGCCTTCAAGCGGTTCGGCGAAGAGATCGCCGCAGTCATTGTTGAGCCGGTGGCCGGCAACATGGGCGTGGTACCTCCACAGCCAGGGTTCCTGGAAGGACTCCGCAAGGTCACTTCCGATTATGGTACAGTGCTTATTTTCGACGAGGTCATGACCGGATTCCGCGTGGATCTAAACTGTGCGCAAGGACGTTATGGCGTTACGCCGGATTTGACATGTCTGGGCAAGGTGATCGGCGGCGGTCTGCCAGTCGGTGCTTATGGAGGCAAGCGTGAGCTGATGGATCAGATTGCTCCGGCAGGGCCGATCTATCAAGCAGGAACGCTAAGCGGAAATCCGCTCGCCATGGCGGCCGGCTACACGACTCTAAAACTGTTGACGCCTGCTATCTATGAACAGCTGGAGGAACGGGGAGCTCGCCTTCAGGCCGGATTTGAGCGAAACGCTAAGGAATTCGGGGTTCCGCTTACGATCAACCGGATCGGGTCCATGGTATGTCCTTTCTTCACGAATACGCCGGTTGTCAATTTTGATACGGCCAAGACAAGCGATCTGGATCGTTTCCGTCAATATTTTGCAGCGATGGTAGAAGAGGGAGTCAGCGTACCTCCTTCCCAGTTCGAGGGCATGTTCATCTCGGGAGCGCATACGGTGGAAGATATCGATGCCACCATCGAAGCCAACTACAATGCCTTCAAGAGCCTATGAGTTACGGGGGCAATTGGAGCAAACGCGGCGAATGGCTGGAGATGGCGCCGGGCAAGGCGCTGTTAGGTCAGCCGGATCGGAACGAGGCTGCTGCCAAGTGGCTTATGGGAACGGTCGGTATGCCCGAGAAGCTGTATCGCAAGCTTCATCATGAGCAAGGGATACAATGGAGAGGGGACCGGCTTCGGCTGGTCCTTTTTCCTTATCGGGATTACGGCATCGAACCGAGATGGCAGGAGCTAGATGTATTGTACGAGGACGATTTCTGCCTGGTCGTGAACAAACCGGCCGGCATGGCGGTCCATCCGGACAACGAGAGCACGGAGACAACGCTGAATCATGTGGTAGCTGCATATTACGAAGCCGAAGGCATTCATACGGCAGTCCGGCATATTCATCGGCTGGATAAGGACACAACAGGTCCCGTACTGTACGCCAAGAATGAATATGCGCAGCTAAAGCTTGACGAGGCCATGCGGGAGAAGAAGATCGTCCGGATTTATGCGGCTATCGTTCAGGGGAGGGTCTCGCAGGATCTGAAGAGAATCGATTTGCCGATAGGCAAAGACCGCTATCACGCAAGCCGCCGGCGGGTTTCATTAACCGGGCAGGCTGCGATCACGCATATTCTCTCATCTGAAGTGTATCCAAAAGCCAGCCTGCTGCAAATTCGTCTGGAAACCGGCCGTACGCATCAGATCCGGGTACATCTAAGTCATATGGGACATCCGCTTCTGGGAGATTCCTTATACGGAGGACCCGAGACGTTCCCGCGCCAGGCGCTGCATGGCAAATGTCTGTTGTTTACTCATCCTCTCTCGGGCGAGAGTATCGAGGTGGAAGCGCCCTGGCCTCAGGATATGTTGGAGTTAAGAGAGCAAATCATAGAGTCAGCAGGCCGTTAAGAAAATTTGCAAAATCCTGAATGAACCGGTAACTTTCACGCACAATTCGCAAAAAAGTCATGCTCTCCTATTTTCGGCATATAGATAAATTGAGTGGCAAAACTTAGGCTCATGCCGTGATAACAGATCACGGATAGTATATGCCAAAAAGGAGGACATTCCCGTGTTTGACCAGTCCTACGGATTGCGGTTCGATATTTACGAGCGTATTAATTTAACGGAAGATTTGCCGGGAATCGATGAATTGGAAGAGGCGGAGTTGATCCCGCACATTCAGGTGATCAGTCAGCAGGACCAGGCCACGCTTCGGGGTCATCTGCTTCTTGCAGGCCTGTATAAAGGTGACACCGAAGCCGGAGAGACGGAGCCGCTCGAACACTGGATTCCGGTCGAAATCACGGTCCCGCTGAACCGGGTATCATCATTGGATGACATCGCGGTCGAGATCGAGAATTTTGACGTGGATTTGTTATCTAAGCGCAGCTTGAACATTACAGGAGTTCTGTCGCTCAAAGGAATTCAGGCGGCGGCTCCAGGAGCCCGTGACCAAGTATGGGCCAATGAGGAATTCACAGTGGTACATGCTCCTGAAGCGACAGATTATTCGAACGGGGAGCAGCAGTTCGCAGCCAACCCGTATGACCAGTTTCAAGGCGGAGCCAACACTGACGCGAATTCGGCTTCACCTTCTTACTTCAACGAGGCTCAGCCCCAAGCCCAAGAGTCCGGGACGGATGCACGCACACAGCAGTATCTGGCATCCTGGGCGCAGTACGAGAACCAAACTCGGGATTCACAGGCCTCGGACAGCACCCTAAGCATTTCCGGTGCGACTGAAGCCCGGGATACGGTCGAATATGCCTTACATAGCGAGACGGAAACTCAGGCAACTGAGCCGTCGATTCCAAGTGTATGGCAATTTGAACGGGCTGCCTCCAATCCGGAGCCGGTGCAGGAAGATTCAGCAGCCGGTTTCCCTGGTGTCATTGAGCGTAAGGGCGAAGAAGTTGAAGCCGTACCGGTGCTGGAATCACCGGAAACGGAGGAAACCCAGCCTGTTTTTGCTGAGGAAGCAGTACCTTTGGAGGATATGGATGATATAACGGAGGAGGTTTCCGTTAAAGTTGAAGAGGTTCCGACCAAACCGGAGTTAAAGGTGGCCTTCAACTCGAAGAACAGCAGCACAAACAGCACATCGGGTGTAGGCTTATCTTCATTGCTTCAATCGAGCAGAACGGTTCAGGATCAAGTCGCTCGGGACGAGGAAGAAGAGGCGGAGGAATTGGTTGATTCGGCTTCGGCTGAGGATGTGGAGTGGAAGAGTCTGTTCCTGGGTAACCGCCGCGAGGAAACGCCGTTCCGCAAGGTCCGGATGTGCATTGTACAGCGTGAGGAGACACTCGACGTGATTGCCGAGCGTTATCAACTGACGCCGCGGGAGCTTTTGTTATATAACCGCATGTCCGAGCAGAATGTGGAAGAAGGACAGGTATTATACATTCCCCAGTAATCGGTGGGGGGAGCAATTGCGTAAGAAAAAGCAGGTCAAGGTAGGACATCCTTGGCCTGCTTTTTCAATGTATAAGATTTATTGATTTGGCAGGTATGATGTCTAAATCGATCGGAAACACTCGAAATATTGACTATATGCAACAACCACGGTATATTTGAATAGAATATGTACAGGTATTTCATAAGCTAGAACAACGTTGAACGGGAAGAGTAGGAAGGTATGGCCTTCAGAGAGCGGAATTGCTATCAAGCGCTGTGAGATTCCGCAGGAACCAGCTTGCCGAAGTCACCCCGGAGTTGCGGACTTGAGATAGAGTAGGGATCGATTGCTACCCTGGTTAGAGTTCGCCGGCCGCAGCCGTTATCTGCGTAAAGTGTCGTGCTTGATCGTAAGCCTTTCATGTTCTTCATGGGAGGACACGGTTGATGAATTATTTATAAGCACGAAACAAAGGTGGTACCGCGAGAGAACAGTCTTTCGTCCTTTGAGGACGAAGGGCTTTTTTTGTTTCATGCCAAACATTGATATTCATGCCCACTCCCGGAGGCTAAAACATTTCGGGTTGGCAAAACTGATTAACAGTATCGGAGGTACGAAAATATGGATCAAAAACAAAACCAATCCCAGTTAGAAATGCCGACGACGTATGATCCGAAGGCAGCTGAACAAAAATGGTATCCGTACTGGAAGGAAGGCGGCTTCTTTGAAGCTGGCAAACGACCGGATGCGGAGCCGTACACGATTGTTATTCCTCCACCAAACGTTACGGGAATGCTTCATATCGGCCATGCCCTTGACTTTACGCTGCAGGATATTCTGATCCGTGTAAAGCGGATGCAGGGTTATGATGCGCTGTGGCTGCCGGGCTCTGACCATGCGGGCATCGCTACGCAAACCAAGGTTGAGCAGAAGCTTCGCGAGGAAGGCGTTACCCGATACGATCTGGGACGTGAAAAATTCCTTGAGAAAGTGTGGGAATGGAAGGATCTATATGCGAATACAATCCGTGACCAATGGTCCAAGATCGGCCTGTCCCTCGATTACTCCAGAGAACGTTTCACGCTCGACGAGGGGTTGTCGGACGCGGTTCGGGAAGTATTCGTTAAGCTCTATGATAAAGGGCTCATATATCGCGGAAAACGCATCATCAACTGGGACCCGGCTGCCCGCACGGCTTTGTCCGATATTGAAGTGGAGTACAAAGAGGTCAACGGCCATTTGTATCACTTGCAATATCCTCTAAAAGACGGCAGCGGCTCCATTACCGTAGCAACCACCCGTCCGGAGACCATGCTTGGCGATACGGCGGTAGCCGTTCATCCGGAGGATGAACGCTATAAAGACATGATCGGCAAAACATTGGTCCTGCCGATTGTCGGCCGCGAGATTCCGGTTATTGCCGATGAGTACGTTGAGAAGGACTTCGGCAGCGGAGCGGTTAAAATTACGCCGGCGCATGATCCGAATGACTTCGAAATGGGTCAGAGACATGACCTGCCGCAAATTACCGTGATGGATGAATCCGGGACGATGAATGAGTTTGCCGGTAAGTACCAAGGTCTTGACCGGAGCGAATGCCGCAAGCAGATCGTAAACGACATGAAGGAATCGGGCGTATTGCTCCGCATCGAAGATCATGTCCATCAGGTTGGCCATAGCGAAAGATCCGGTGCGGTGGTTGAGCCTTATCTGTCGACGCAGTGGTTCGTTAAGATGCAGCCGCTTGCGGAAGCAGCTGTGGATGCGCAGAAATCCGGCAAGGGCGTTAACTTCGTGCCTGACCGCTTCGAGCGAACCTACCTGCATTGGATGGAGAATGTACGCGATTGGTGCATTTCCCGTCAATTGTGGTGGGGCCACCGGATTCCGGCCTGGTATTCCGAATCGACGGGCGAAGTAGTTGTTGCCATGAATGAAGAGGAAGCGCGCGTGAAGCTTGGCAAGGATGATCTGAGACAGGATGAGGATGTGCTGGATACCTGGTTCAGCTCCGCATTGTGGCCGTTCACAACCATGGGCTGGCCGAATCTGGACAGCGAGGATTTCAAACGATATTATCCAACGAGCGTTCTCGTGACGGGTTATGATATTATTCCGTTCTGGGTATCGCGGATGATCTTCCAAGGGCTTGAATTTACGGATCAAATGCCGTTTAAAGATACGCTGATCCATGGTCTGGTCCGGGATAGCGAAGGCCGCAAGATGTCCAAGTCGCTCGGAAACGGTATCGACCCGCTTGAGGTTATTGAACAGTATGGCGCAGATGCCATGCGTTATATGATATCGACCGGCAGTACGCCGGGTCAGGATCTTCGTTTCCGCTGGGAACGCGTGGAACAAGCGCGTAACTTCGCGAACAAGATCTGGAATGCGTCACGTTTTGCGCTCATGAACCTGGAGGGCTTCACGGCGGCGGATATCGACATTTCCGGAGAGCTGGGAACGGCCGACAAGTGGATTTTGCATCGTTTGAACGAAACTTCCCGCGACATTACGCGTCTAATTGATGCCTACGAATTTGGCGAAACCGGTCGACTGCTCTACAATTTCATCTGGGATGATCTGTGTGACTGGTATATCGAGTTTGCCAAGCTGTCCCTGTATGGCGAGGATCAAGCGGCCAAGAAAAAGACGCAGTCGGTGCTTGCCTATGTGCTGGACCGCACGATGCGTTTGATCCACCCGTTCATGCCGTTCATCTCCGAAGAGATCTGGCAGCATTTGCCGCATGAAGGCGAGACGGTGATGTTGGCTTCATGGCCGACCTATGATGAGGCGTTTGAGAATACGGAAGCCGTTACCGAAATGAACCTGCTGATGGATGTCATCCGCGCTGTACGTAACATCCGGGCCGAAGTAAACGTACCAATGAGCAAAAAAGTGGAGCTGCAATTGAAGCCGGTAAGCGAGCAAATTGCCAGCATTATTGATCGCAATGCGGATTATATTTGCCGCTTCTGCAACACGTCGGAGTATCAGTCCTCCCTTGTGCTTGAGGCGCCGGATAAGGCGATGACCGCTGTGGTTACAGGTGTTGAAATGTATCTGCCGCTTGCCGGGTTGATCGATATCGCTCAGGAGATCACGCGTCTGGAGAAGGAAATTCAGCACTTGAACAGCGAAGTCGAGCGTGTGGAGAAGAAGCTGAACAATCCTGGTTTCGTATCGAAAGCACCGGAAAAGGTGATTGAAGAAGAACGGGCGAAGCTTGTGGATTACTCGGACAAACGCAGTAAAGTGATCGCACGCATCGAAGAATTGAGAGGCTGAGGGCAAGATGAACTTGGACCAGAAGGTGAGAACGATGGTTGATCATTCGGCAGCAGCAGCTGTAGCTCCGTTCCTTACCTATGAGGAAGCGGTAGCTTGGATTAATGGGCTGATTCCGTTTGGAATCCGCCCTGGCATGGATAGAATTCAGCGATTGATGGAGCTGCTGGGCCATCCGGAACGGCGGTTGAAATTTATTCACGTGGCCGGAACGAATGGAAAAGGCTCCACATGCGCTTTTTTAACAAAGGTTTTGCTTCAAGGGGGATTCACGGTTGGCACCTACACTTCTCCCTATATTACGAAGTTTACCAATCGGTTTCAGTATAACGGTGAGGACATACCGGAAGAGACGCTGCTGGCGCTCGCGAATGGCTTAGAGCCGCTTGTAGCCGAAGTGGCGAGCTCCGGGCTTGGATCGCCCACGATGTTTGAGGTGTCCACCGCCCTTGCGATCCTGTATTATGCCGAGGTATCTTATCCGGATGTAGTGGTATGGGAGACGGGACTTGGCGGTCGCCTGGACGTGACCAATATCGTTCATCCCATCATTTCGGTGATCACGAATATCGGGATGGACCATACCGACGTTCTGGGTGATACCATTCAGGAGATCGCCACGGAGAAGGCTGGCATTATCAAGCCTGGAGTCCCTGTGGTGAGTACGGTAACTCAGCCTGAGGCTGTCGAAATTCTGAAACAAGCGGTAGGAAAAAACCGTACAAGTCTGTATCTCGTAGATGAACAATTCTCCTATGAGCGACTGCGCGGGGATGAAGAAAGCCAGACTTTCCGCTTTAAGGGCCCGTTCCGGGACATGGATCTGGACATCTCGATGCAAGGCGAGCACCAATGCGCCAATGCTGCGCTTGCCATGATGACGCTGGAAGTGCTTCGCCAGTACATGGCTTTTATCGTGGATGAAAAAGAATTACGTACAGGGTTTAAGGATACTTTCTGGGCGGGAAGACTGGAACAAGTACAGTCCTCCCCGCGGATTGTTCTCGATGGTGCGCACAACCCCGAAGGGGCTGAAACCTTGGCCAAAAGCTTGCCGCAGATCTATAAGTATCGGAAACTGAACTTAATGATGGGAATGCTGGCAAATAAGCATCATGAATCGTATTTGCAGCATATACTGCCAATAGTGGATACGCTTATCCTGACTGAACCGGATTTCCGGAAGAAACTGGACGCCAAGGCGCTTGGTGACATCGTAGAGCAGGTAAGGGAGAAATACGCCAAACATACACTGCAAATCATCATAGAACCAAATTGGAAAAACGCACTTGAAGAGTTGAAGTCACGGACGGAAGCGGAGGATCTTGGGGTGGTGTCGGGCACGTTGTACCTGATTGCCGACGTGCGTTCCAACCTCCTGGGCCTTTCCGATTCTGAAAAAGGTTGGTGATATCTGTTGAATACATCGGAACATGTTCATTTTATTGGAATTGGCGGCTATGGGATGAGCGCCATTGCAAGAGTTATGCTGGAGATGGGTTATAAAGTCACGGGTTCTGACGTGGCATCGCAAGAATTGACAGAAAAGCTGGCGGCCAAGGGCGCCAAAATATACATTGGACATACCGCCGAGCAAGTCCAGGGCGCGGACCTTGTGGTTTATTCGACGGCTTTGTCCAAAGACAACGTGGAGCGGGTCGAAGCAGAGAAGCTGAACATTCCTGTCCTTCACCGTGCGCAGATGCTGGCGCGTCTTTTGAACGAACGCAAAGGAGTCGCCGTAGCGGGTGCGCATGGTAAGACAACCACTTCATCCATGATTGCGCTCGTGATGGAAGAATGCGGAGTCGATCCGACATTTATCATCGGCGGTGAAATCATGAATGTTGGCACCAATGCCAAAGCCGGTGAAGGCGAGCACGTGGTGGCCGAAGCCGACGAGAGCGATGGTTCATTCCTTCAGTACCACCCATGGCTCGGCGTTGTTCTGAATATTGAGGCCGATCACCTGGAGAATTACGAAGGGGATTTCAATCGTCTCAAGGCAGCTTATGTACAATTCCTCAGCCAGATTAAGGCAGACGGGACGGCCGTGGTTTGTGCGGACGATAACAACATCCAGGCTATTTTGCCTGACCTTAAATGCAATGTGACCACATACGGCATTCATGCCGATGCGGAGTATACGGCAACGAATCTGGTGCTCGGCGACCGTCACGTCAGCTTCACGATGCTTCATAACGGAATGGAGCTGGGCACCGTGGAACTGTCCGTACCGGGTAAACACAATGTCTACAACGCAATGGCTACGGTGATATGCTGCTTGAAGGGCGGAATTTCGTTTGAAGCGATTGTAGAGGCCATTGTTAAGTTCAACGGTGCTAAGCGCCGCTTCCAGGTGCTTGGTGAAGCAGAAGGCATTCTGGTGATTGACGACTATGCGCATCATCCGACGGAGATTGAGGCTACGATCAGTGCTGCTAAAGCTACGGGCAAACGGATTATTGCCGTATTCCAGCCGCAGCGGTATTCGAGGACCTTTTTCCTTCTGGATGCGTTTAGCCGCGCGTTCGGAGAAGCCGATGAGGTGATTATCACCGATATTTATTCTCCTGCCGGCGAGAAGCAAATCGAGGGTATCAGTTCCGGTAAGCTGGTGGAGCTGATTGTCCAGAACAGTAATGCCGGTGCCCGCTATTTGCCTACCAAAGAGGATGTTCTGAACGATCTCAAAGGTCGTGTAAAAGAAGGCGATCTGGTTCTGACGATGGGGGCGGGCGATATCTGGAAAGTCGGCGCTGCTTTAGCAGAGTCTATTAAAGGCAAGAAGTAAATGGATTGCGCGCATGCTTTGCTGCTTCGCTGCAGCAGGGGATTGCATGGGCTTTTGTCTTTCGAACGGAGGCAAAGCAAGCGGAATCGATAAGTATAACAGGCTGATCAAGATGTTTTCTTGATCAGCCTGTTTGTTTTGTTTTTCGCACACTCATAAGTTGCCAAGCTTGATCATATAGCTAGGTGTAGAAGGACAAGTGAGGTGTGTGGATATGAATAAAGCACGGATGACGATTCGTTTTGATCACGATCCGCCGAAGGACAGTCATAAGGATCATATGCGTGAGGAACGGGATCCGTATCAAAAAGTTCCAGCAAGACGCAATGACCAAGTTGATGACCGCCATCTCGTATTCGACGAGTTTGACACAACGGCGCCAGATCGGTTTGCCGATGCGGGCACTTCGTTCGAACCTAGGAGCAGTATGCAGCATGATCATCTGCGCGTCGTTCCGCCTCTCCGGGAGGAGGGGGAGACCCCGAATGTGAACGGTCAAGGGTGGAGAACCTCGCGTCATAACCGGTCCAGGGGCCGATTAGCTGAGGAAAGACGGCGTCTGGATCATATCGACGGCGGGTCGTTTGGTGACGGACCTGAACATAACGATACATATGACGATATGCGTGAGCGTAAGGAACTCTATGACCTTCATGATGACGTGTATCCCGGAAGAGTGGACCCCGAAGCAAACGACTCCAACTGGAATCTCGGGCCTGAGGCGGATCTATATGAGTCATCTGCTGATGACTACAGTTATTATCGCTCACGCAAACCTACCTCCTTCTGGAAAATGGCTGTGTCTGTGACAGCGGCTGTTGTTACGGGTTTGCTGTTTGGGTATATGGTGCTGTCTATGTTTAACGGCGGTAATGCAGGTGGGGATCCAACATCGGGACAGCTTGAAACCAATGATGCAGTGAATCAAGCCCCGGCTGATTCCTCTGGTGGAACGGGTGCAACCCTCGCACCTGATTTAACTGAATCGGCTGTTCACATTCCAGGTCAAATCTTTTATATGCTTCAGTACGGTGTGTTCAGCACCCCGGAACGGGCTGAGCAAGCGAAGGGGGAGCTGCTGCAGTCCGGTATTGCCGCCGGCGGAGATTCGGATGAGGAGAACCGGGTGTATGCGGGCATTTCACCAGACCGTGAGCAGGCCAAGCTGCTCAGCAATCAGCTTAAGGCCGAAGGCGTCGAATTATACGTAAGAGAAATCGCGCTCCCTAATATAGAGTCAGCTGTCTTTGCGGGCGAGGAGCAGACGCTGACGGACTATTTTACGATAAGCGGGCAACTGGTATCGGAGCTTAGTAAGCTATCGGCATCGCTCCTGGGGAAGCAGGAGGCGGGCGCGGTGGCGCCGGAGAATATGACTGCGATCACAAATCTGCACCAGCAGTGGATCCAATCGATGCAGTTGCTGTCAGCCGGCTTGGGTCCGGAGACCGGGGCTGTGCTGCCGGCGATGGAGCAATCCATGAACAGTTCAATCACTGCGCTCTCCGAATATAACAAAAATCAATCCAAGGGGCATTTGTGGGAGATTCAAACAGGTATGATGAACTATGTCATGGGCCAAAAGAAACTCCTGGATGGCCTATAAATTCAAATTTACGTAAAATCCGGCTTGGAACTGGAAATAGTTCCCCCTGCCGGATTTCTGTTTGTATTGCTTATCGATTCACCGTATAATAATTAGGGTGTCAAAATATGGCGAGGGAAGAGGATGCATGAAGAAAAACAAAGGAATGCTCATCTTGTTTTTGCTGCTGGGGTGGCTGACGGGAACATGGCTTGCTAAGGCGCTTCAGCCTGTCAAGGCTTTGTCGTTTTTAACGTCTACTACACCGATTAAGTGGTCGCCTCGCGCTGATTTTGACATTATTCGTTATGATATTAACCTTGAACTTAACTTTTGCCTGCTCAGTCTGCTCGGTATTATAGCTGCACTTTGGTTATACCGCAGGCTCTAAGACATGACAAAGGAGATTATCCCCCTTGAATGAGAAGAGAAACCGCCGTATCATATTGGCCTCCACCTCTCCTCGGCGTCAGGAATTGATTGCCTCCCTTCGTATCCCATTCGAGATTATGCCTAGTGAAGCTGATGAGGACACCCCGCAAGGGTGGTCGCCAGAGCGAATTGTGGAGTCACTGGCACTACGTAAAGCGGAAGCGGTTCTCCGAAAGCTGACGGATGATCCGGGAGATGGTATCATTGTGGGAAGCGACACGATTGTAGTTGTAGATGATCATGTCCTCGGGAAACCGGAGGATCATGCTGACGCGGCAAGGATGTTGTCCATGCTTCAAGGACGGGCTCACCTCGTGTACACGGGCGTGGCTTGTGTTGATCGGGAATCCGGTCATACAAAGGTTGCCCACCGTGTGACAACCGTAAAGATGAAATCGTTAAGTGATGATGCGATCGCGGCTTATGTAAAGAGCGGGGAACCTGCTGACAAAGCAGGCTCGTATGCGATTCAAGGCTTGGGTGCAACCATCGTGGAAGGAATCGAAGGCGACTATTTTAACGTTGTCGGCCTGCCGCTTTCTCTGCTGTCGGACATGCTGTCTGAAATGGGGATGGATGTACTCACCGATTCATAGATATAGAACAACGGCATGCGAAATGTAGGGGAATCCTGAAGTTTCGGTGACCTGCTGATTTAAATCTTAGAAAAGAGGGGAATATATGGAGTCGCCAACGCTATTGCTGCGCGACATCCCCCATGATGAACGACCTAGAGAGCGCATGATGCAATATGGGGCGAGCGCTTTAAGCCATGCAGAATTGCTGGCGATATTGCTTCGGACCGGTACCCGCCAGGAATCTGCCGTACATATAGCCCAGCGGCTGCTGGGGGAAGCAGGCGGCATCCGGCAGCTCGTTGATCTTAGCATTGAGGAAATTACGCAAATCAAAGGAATTGGAACCGCTAAGGCTGTTCAGCTGAAGGCTGGCATAGAGCTTGGACGGCGCTTAGCCGCATCGAGACATGTAGAGCCAGTTATTATTCGCAGTCCGCATGACGCGGCAGAACTGCTCAGTGAACAGATGCGCTATTTACAGAAAGAGCATTTTGTCTGTGTATTTTTAAATACGAAAAATCATGTCATTGCCCAGGAAACGTTATCGATGGGAAGCCTTAATGCTTCCATCGTTCATCCCCGCGAGGTGTTCAGAGCGGCCATCAAATGCAGCAGTGCATCCCTGGTGTGCGCGCACAACCATCCTAGCGGAGATCCGACGCCCAGCCCGGAAGACATATCGCTGACTGCCCGCTTAGTGGAGGCAGGACAGATTGTCGGGATCGACGTGCTGGATCATCTGATCATTGGGGACGGATCGTTTGTAAGTTTGAAGGAACGGGGCTTGATGTAATATAATAGTTCAGATTGACGAAGAAAGGGAGATACATCATGTTAGGTGGTTTTACGAAAGATTTGGGAATCGATTTGGGGACGGCAAATACGCTGGTTTATGTTCGTGGGAAAGGAATTGTCGTAAGAGAGCCTTCCGTGGTTGCTCTGCGTACAGATACTAAGAGCATTGAAGCCGTCGGAGAATCGGCTAAGAAAATGATTGGACGCACACCAGGCAATATTCGTGCCATTCGTCCGATGAAAGACGGCGTCATCGCTGATTTTGATACAACAGCTACGATGATTAAATACTTTATTCGTCAAGCACAGAAGCAACGTTCCATATTCCCGCGCCATCCGAACGTGATGGTATGTGTACCTTCCGGCATTACGGCGGTAGAGCAGCGTGCGGTTGAAGATGCGACCAAGCAAGCCGGTGCACGCGAAGCTTATACCATCGAAGAACCTTTTGCAGCTGCAATCGGCGCTGATTTGCCTGTGTGGGAACCTACAGGCAGCATGGTTGTTGATATCGGCGGAGGTACGACCGAGGTTGCGGTCATTTCTCTTGGCGGTATCGTAACCAGCCGCTCTGTACGCGTAGCAGGCGATGAGATGGATGAGTCTATTATTTCCTATATCAAACGTCAATATAACTTGATGATCGGTGAGCGCACATCCGAGCTGCTCAAGATGGAAGTCGGTTCCGCCATGCCGCTGGAGACCGTGGAAACGATGGAAATTCGCGGCCGTGACTTGGTGACGGGTCTGCCGAAGACGATTACCATTACTTCGGATGAGATTAGCGAAGCGTTGGCAGATACGATTAATGCGATTGTTGAAGCTGTTAAGGTTACGCTTGAGAAATGTCCTCCGGAGCTTGCTGCGGATATTATGGACCGGGGCATCGTGCTTACAGGAGGCGGCGCATTGCTTCGCAACCTGGACAAGCTGCTCGCTGAAGAGACCGGCATGCCGGTGATCGTTGCAGAGAATCCGCTGGATTGCGTGGCCATTGGTACAGGTAAAGCGCTCGAGAACATTCACTTGTTTAAATCCCGGAGCAGCTCTGCCGTCCGTTCCAAACGGTAGAAATCAAAATAGAAGTGTAAACCCCTAATGTTGGGAGAGAAAACAGTAAGTTAGAGGGTGTTGCAACTGTTTAAGCTGCTAGGTAATAAGCGATTGTTTATTATGCTCATCGGGCTGGTAGCGTTTATCGCTATTATGGGGTTTACGCTCGGCCCGAGAGCTTCTTTATCTTGGCCTGAAAAATTTGTCAAAGATACGGTCGGTTTTGTGCAAAGTGTGTTTTATAAGCCCGCTTCTTATATAGCGGGTTTCTTTGAAGATGTACGGAATATGAAGGAGATCTATGAAGAGAATGAGGAGCTGCGGAGAGCGGTAGCCCAATACTCTCGAGAGAGTGCTTCCTACAATACAATGAAAGCCAATTACGAAGAGCTTCAAGATATTCTTGGATTTACGAAGAACCAGAAGGATCGTGACAAATATGTATATCGTCCCGCACAGGTCCTTAGCGTCAACTCGGATCCAAATAACCGGACACTTGTCATCGATCTGGGCGAGCGCGCTGGGGTTCGCCCCAATATGTCGGTCACGACAGTGGACGGCATGGTCGGTATTATTAGCAGTGTAAGCAATTTCACCTCAACGGTGAAACTGTTGACATCGATGGACGCCCAGGATCCGAACCCGCAGCCGATTTCGGTGACGGCCATCGGCAAAGAGGATAAAACGTTTGGCGTGGTTGAGAGCTACGATGAGAAGACCAACACACTGCAGATGACGCGTATTCAGGAGAATGATCCGATCAAGAAGGGCGACAAAATCATTTCATCCGGTGCCGGAGGCGTAATACCACAGGGCTTGATCATTGGTGAGGTAAAAAGTGTTCAGGTAAGCCAATACGGTCAGAGCAGAACAGCTACAATTAAACCAGCGGCCAAGTTTGATGACTGGAAGTATCTGATCATCGTCTTTACGCCTGAGGAGCCGGAATAAGATGGCACGTAAACAGATTCTGGTCCTGTTGCTGTTCGTGCTGTTTATCCTGCAGGGCACGGTGGTTTTCTGGTTAACGCCAAGCTCGCTGCAGCTTCAGATTTATCCTAATTTTGTATTGGTCTGCTTGTTTTTTGTATCGATTTATTATCATCGCCATACGGGGCTGGTGCTCGGACTCATATTCGGCATGCTTCACGATATCGTGTATTACGGCGAGATGATTGGCACTTATTCATTTGCTATGGGCGTATCCGCATATCTGGTGGGACTTGTATTCAAGTCCCCGCGGGCACCATTGCCCATGATGATGACCGTTGTCATTCTGGGAAGTTTGTTGTTTGACAGTACGCTTTTTGGCATATATAAGGTGTTTCGACTTAATCCGACTTCTTATAATTGGTCACTGCTTCATCATATGCTACCCAATCTCCTTGTTCATTTTGCCTTTGCTCTGGCGATTTACGTTCCTCTTCGCAAGCAGATTGAGTTGGTTGCGAAGAATCAGAGAAGGAAGGCATCCTGAACCCTCCAATATGACATTTTACTAGACTAGCAGGAACTTGAAGGTTTGAGAGCGAAATGTATAGGGATGGGAGGGACAGGCTTATGGCTGTAAAATCCAATCATGTAACGATTAAGGGCATCAAAGATGGCCTGGTATTCCTGCTTGATGACCAGTGCGAGCTGGAGGAGTTGCTCGGCGAGCTGCGCTATAAGCTGGAGCACAGTCATCAGAATATTTTGACCGGACCTATCATTCATGTGGATGTGAAGCTGGGTTCCCGGAAAATTTCCGAAGAAGAGAAGCAGACGATTCTTGACATATTGAAGCAAAAGGGCAACCTGCTGATACGTAATGTGGAGTCGCCGCCGCTTGAGTCCGAGCTCATTCCAGAGGAGAAGCTTACACTTAAGACGGGAATGGTGCGTTCCGGACAGGTGCTGCATCATGACGGCGATCTCTTGTTCCTCGGCGATGTGAATCCCGGCGGGACCATAACGTGTACTGGCGATATCTACATATTGGGAGCTCTGCGTGGAACCGCGCACGCCGGTGTAGAGGGCAACGAGGAAGCGATTATAGCGGCTTCGTATCTTGCCCCCACCCAGCTCCGTATCTCCCAGATGATCAGCAGACCGCCGGATGAATGGGAGACGCGGGAAACGGTCATGGAGTTTGCGTATTTGAAGGACGGAAGCATGGAGATCGATAAGATCAGCAACATCTCACGTTTGGGTCGGGATTTTAATGTGTTTAAAGGGGTGTAGAACATGGGAGAGGCAATCGTCGTAACTTCAGGTAAAGGCGGAGTCGGTAAAACGACGACATCGGCGAACATCGGCACAGCTTTGGCACTGCTCGGTAAAAAAGTGTGTCTGGTTGATACGGACATCGGTCTTCGTAATTTGGATGTCGTGATGGGCCTGGAAAACCGGATAATATATGATTTGTGCGACGTTGCAGAAGGGCGATGCCGACTTAACCAGGCGCTAATCAAGGATAAGCGCTTTGATGAGCTGTATATGCTTCCTGCAGCCCAGACCAAAGACAAGAATGCCGTTTCTCCGGAGCAGGTGAAAGATATCGTACTTGAATTGAAAAAAGAATTCGAATACGTCATTATCGATTGTCCGGCTGGAATAGAGCAAGGATTTAAGAATGCCATTGCCGGTGCAGATAAAGCGATTGTGGTTACAACGCCCGAGAATGCGGCCGTGCGGGACGCAGATCGGATTATCGGCCTGCTGGAGAGCTCGCATGTCGAGTCTCCGAAGCTCGTGGTGAACCGGATTCGCCCGAACATGGTGAAATCCGGCGACATGCTGGAGATTGAAGATGTGCTGCAGGTGCTGAATATTGATCTGATCGGTATCGTGCCAGATGATGAAATGGTCATTAAAGCGGCCAACATCGGGGAGCCTACGGTGATGAATCCGGACTCCCAGGCAGCCATCGCCTATAGAAACATCGCCCGGCGTATCCTGGGTGACACCGTTCCTCTGATGCAAATCCATCAGAAAAAAGGAATGTTCACCAAATTCAAAAAGTTTTTTGGAATGGGTTAAGGGCTTAACACGAACCGGTGCCGGAAGGCATCGGTTTTTTGTTTACTTCATCGACGCTGTTTTGATCTGCATACATTCCGCTAGCTTCTTCAATAGGGCTTGTTCTAAATATCTTTCATCTCCTCATAGGATAGAGTAAGAAAACAAGCCCCAAGGGGGAAAGAACAATGGACATCAAAACTTCAGTTAAGAACCGAAGAGAAGCCCGCATTCGCGAGCTGCTGGAAGGGGAACAGTCTCAGGCACCGCATGATAAGTCGTCATGGACGCCCGTTCCCGAGAGGAAGCTTGCCAATCTCAATCTTCACAAGTCAGGCTTTGTACAGGATCACAGAGCGAACCCATCCCCTCGTCTCGCAGACAGGGAACCGGACCCCGAGCAGCTTTGGAAGCAAGGGCACCGCGGTTGGTATAGTACGCTGGATCCCGGTGATCCAGGGGAACCTCCAAGAAAAGCTTCGTTTCTGTCGGGCTTGGTGCGCCGCGTGATCGTCAGTGCGCTGGTGTTTGGATTGGCATGGGGGGTATTTTCGTTTCAGCAGCCGTGGGCTCTTCGTACGCAAGCTTTTATTGTTGAGGGACTGAGCCATGAGATGGATTTCCAGGCAGCTCAAGTATGGTACGAGGAGCATTTTGGAAGCGCGCCTTCCTTTATTCCGATTTTTGGACAAACTGACGAGCACTCGACGAAGGTAAATGCCGGGACTACTTTAGTTCCTCCGCTTTCCGGAAAGGTGGTCCAATCCTTTGCTGTGGATCTTAAAGGCATTGTTTTGGAAGCCGGAGGGGGTTCTTTAGCAGACCGGGCGGTTAAGAGTATAGAGACTGGACGCGTGCTTGAGGTTAAAGATCATCCTGAGAATGGGATCACCATTCTCATACAGCATACAGGAGAGAGAACGGCGATATACAGCAGGCTGGCAGAAACGGGACTTAAGGTAAACGATTGGGTCCAAGGTGGAGATATTATCGGCACATTGGCGTCTTCAGGCACAGGCAGCCCGCCCGCCCTTTATTTCGAACTGAAAGAGGGGAATCGTGGTGTCGATCCGGCGGAAGTGATTCCGTTTGATTAAGTTTAAGGGAACGGTATTGTCGCTGCATCCTCTCTTTGTTATTGTCATGCTGGCCTCTGTATTCACCGGTCGCTTTTTAGAATTGCTGACCCTGTTTATTATCGTGTTTATTCATGAATTGGGACACGCCGCCGCAGCGGCAGCGATGGGGTTCAAGGTACGAGCCATTCAGATGCTGCCGTTCGGCGGCGTTGCTGTCATTGAAGATGACGGCAGAATGACCGCGATGAAGGAAATCATCATTGCGCTTGCAGGTCCGCTGCAAAATGTCATCATGATTGGAATTACCCTGGTGTGCAGATGGGCGGGGTGGGGAGACGAGCAGCTGTTATCTTATATCATTCAGGGGAATCTCATCATTGCGCTGTTTAACCTTCTCCCGATTCTGCCACTGGATGGCGGCAAAGTGCTGCAAGCACTCATGAGCCTGCTCGCCCCATATCATGCGACCTTGCTGTGGGCTTCACGCGCCGGCATTTTGTGCAGCTTGATCATGATTGGATATGGCTTGCAGCCATTATTCTCCGGCGGCGGTATCCGTTTAAATGTGCTGATGATCGGTCTCTTTTTAGCGTATTCCAATTTTGAAGACTATCGGAATGTGCATTACCGGTTCTTACGATTTTTGGTTAATCGGAGCGGGATTTATGAACGAAATTTGGATGGACTCGGTCCTGCCCAGCCAATCGTTGCAGATTCTTCGAAACCTTTGGATGATATCATGCGTCTATTTAAACGAGAGAAGTATCATCTCATTTATGTCATGAGCGGACGAGGCAGCCTGCTTGCCGTCGTTCCGGAGCAGCATGTGATCTCTTCTTATTTTGCATCAAATGGTCCGCCCTGGTATGCGTAAATCGTAAACACCATGAGGAAGACGCAGGGCGGGCCATGATTCTTTATCCATTCATATCATCTGAGATTGTGTTAGGATAAAAAAATAGAATATCGTCTTCCATTTGAGGGGTGAAGCCATGAGGCAAATGATAGTTCATTGTGAACATGAGACCATTCAGATGGCCCTCATCGAAGATGGGAGGTTAGCAGAATTCGCCGTTGAGCGGAGTCGTGAGGAAAGTGTAGTCGGTAGTTTTTATAAGGGCAGGGTCGTTAATGTGCTGCCGGGCATGCAGGCGGCTTTTGTAGATATCGGGCTGAAGAAGAATGCATTTCTATATATTGATGATGTGCTCCATCCTCATTTAGAGAAGCAGCCCAAGCAGAAGCCGTCCATATCGGAGCTGCTAACAGTTGGCCAGGAATTGATCGTGCAGGTGATGAAGGAACCGAGAGGTGGCAAGGGGGCGCGGGTCACTACCCATTTCTCGCTTCCTGGTAGATGCATGGTGTACATGCCTACTGCGGATTATGTTGCCGTCTCCAAGAAAATTGGACGTGATGCGGAAAGAGCAAGGCTCAAGAGTATCGGCGATCAGCTCCGCACAGACGAAGAGGGGATCATTATCCGCACGGTATCGGAGGACGAGCCTTTAGAATTTCTTAAGGGAGATCTTGAATATCTGCGGAAAGAGTGGGCGCGAATTCTCGACAAGGGCGAATCTTCTCCTGCTCCAACGCTTCTTCATCGTGATTTAGGTATGCTGCAGCGTTTTCTCCGCGATGCTTTTGATCCACTTCATGACGAACTTGTGATCGACAGCAAGCTCAAAGGCGAGGAAACCAAGAGCTATCTGAGGGAAACCGTTCCTGGTATAGAGCCAAAGGTTACATATTACTCGGAAGGAAGTCCGATTTTTCATGCTTACGGGTTGGACGAGCAGATGAGAGCCGGCTTTGCAAGGAAAATCACGCTTCCCGAGGGTGTAACCATCGTTGTAGATCAGACGGAGGCCATGACCATCATGGACGTGAATACAGCCAAATATATCGGTGGCGATAATTTCGAGGAAACGGTGCTGAAGACAAATCTTATGGCGGCGCAGCAGATTGCAAGAATCTTGCGGCTCTGGGATATCGGAGGCATTATCATCGTTGATTTCATCGATATGGATCGTGAAGAGTATCGGGAGCAGGTTGTTTCTGCCATGGAGGCTGTGATGCGCAAGGACCGTGCCAAGAGCTTTGTGGTGGGTTGGACCAAGCTGGGACTGCTGGAAATGACCCGCAAAAAGGCTAGAGAAAGCTCTTCGCTCCCATTTGCCAAGCCCTGCGGGGCTTGTGGGGGCAGAGGCGTTGTTATCGAACAATGATGTTGACGGTGAACATGGGATGTGATATTATCATTGGGTATGTGTCTAGTGATGAATTGCTGCACATGCTGTAACCGCTCCGGTTGGGTTAGCAAGGACGTTCCTGCTTAGGACGGACACCTTAAACTAGGCGAGTCTGAGACATAGGGAGGTGCAAGCAAATGTACGCTATTATCGAAACAGGTGGTAAACAATACAAAGTTCAAGAGGGCGACGTATTGTTCATCGAGAAGCTGACTGCAGGTGACGGCGAGAGCGTGACTTTCGACCGTGTACTGGCCGTATCCAAAGAGGACGGTTTGGTAGCAGGTACGCCGGTTGTTTCCGGTGCAACTGTAACTGCGAAGGTGGAGAAGCACGGTAAAGGCCGTAAGGTCGTTGTATACAAATACAAGCCGAAGAAGAACTACCACAAGAAGCAAGGTCATCGTCAACCTTACACTAAAGTAACCATCGAGAAAATCCAAGCGTAAGTAGGTGCGGTAATTGATTACTGTACAAGTACTGCGCGGGGGAGATGGACAGATCCATAGCTTTAAGGTTACGGGGCACGCGGGATATGCCAATCCTGGAGAAGATATTGTATGTGCTGGAGTTTCCAGCATTACAGTGGGAACGGTCAATTCCATTGAAGCGTTAACCGGAACTGTTATGGAGACCCGGATGAAGGGCGGCTTTCTTAGCGCGAATCTTCCGCCGACGGCAGACGATTCCGTCTCGGGACAAGTTCAACTGCTTCTCGAATCCATGGTTGTTATGTTACAGGGAATTGCCGATTCATACGGCAAGTATATAAGAATACAAGAATTGACTACTTGAAGAAGGAGGTAGACAACATGTTGAAATTGGATCTTCAGTTATTCGCATCGAAAAAAGGTGTAGGTTCCACAAAGAACGGTCGCGATAGCGAATCGAAACGTCTTGGTGTGAAACGTGCGGACGGTCAAGCAGTGACTGGCGGCAGCATCTTGGTTCGCCAACGCGGAACGAAAATTCATCCAGGCACGAACGTAGGTATCGGTAAAGACGATACTTTGTTTGCGAAAGTTGACGGCGTTGTGAAATTTGAACGTTGGGGTCGTGATCGCAAGAAAGTGAGCGTCTACCCGGTTGATGTCGCTCCAGTAGCGGCTGCAGTAGAAGCTTAATCGTTTCTTATGCTGCATACAGAAGAAGCCTTTCGGCATCGTTGCCGGGGCTTCTTTTTTTGTAAATTGCGTAAAGATCATCATCCAGGGGATGAACCGTCCTGAAAGTCTATGATATACTGGGATTTGGTGAATGTAACCAATTGCTGTTGAAAGACGAGGAGAAGCGATGAAATCCTGGAAATGGATAGCAGCTGGGGCGGGGTTAACCTCCGTAATACCCGTAGCATGGATGGTATGGAAACCGACTTTGGCTGCAGGAGCAGTGTTGACGGTTTGGGCTGTCACTGCGTCTGTCTGCAGTGCATGGCTTGTCCGAAAATCGGACGAGCGTAGACAGCAAGCCATCGTTCGGAATATGGAGTCGACGGCGATTCAGATGCTGAATCACCATCGTCATGATTGGATGAATGAGCTTCAAATTTTGTACGGCTACATTCAACTTGGAAAGCTTGATAAAACAGTGGGTTCTGTGGAAAGAATAAAGGACAGGATGGCGACGGAGAGCAGAATCTCTAAGCTAGGCATTCCTTCGCTGGTTTTTTATTTACATTCATACCGTACGTACAGCAACAATCTGCAGCTCGACGTTGAAGTTGTGGACCAGGTACAACTGGAAGACAAAGTATCGCCACAAACGGCGGAGTCTTTTACCGAAGCAATCATTCAAACGGTGAGAGCTTTTCAATTGAGCGGAAAAGCGTCCTGGGGGGATACCCGGCAATTAACATTAACATTTATGCAGCAAGAACAAGAGCTGATGGTATGGGCACAAGGAGAAGGATCCTTTGGTGACCCGGACAGCTTGAAGCTTCAGATTGAACAATCCGTAAAAGGCGAAGGCATTCGGGTGGAGCAGACGGAGCCGGGGGAGACCTCGTATCGTTTGTATTTGCCGTTTGTGACTTGAGGAAGGTGATTTCATGTTTGTAGATAAGGCAAAAGTATATGTAAAAGGCGGAGACGGCGGAGATGGTCTCATTGCGTTCCGTCGAGAGAAATACGTTCCTGAAGGCGGACCTGCCGGCGGTGACGGCGGTAAGGGCGGCGACGTGATTTTCCGGGTGGACGAAGGACTGCGCACGTTGATGGATTTCCGTTACCAGAAGCATTTTAAGGCCAAGCGCGGGGAAAAAGGCCGCAATAAAAGTCAGCATGGCGCCAATGCGGATAGCATGATTGTCCGTATCCCGCCGGGTACCATCTTAATGGATGACGATACCGGTGAGGTGATTGGGGATTTGACCCGGCACGGTCAACAGGTTGTTGTTGCCAGAGGAGGCCGTGGAGGGCGTGGAAATATCCGCTTTGCTACGCCGAACAATCCGGCGCCTGAACTTGCCGAGAACGGTGAGGAAGGCGAAGAGCGTTACGTAACCCTGGAACTTAAAGTGATGGCTGATGTAGGTCTCGTCGGGTTCCCTAGCGTAGGCAAATCAACCTTGTTATCCGTTGTATCTGCGGCTCAGCCGAAGATCGGCGCATACCACTTTACGACCATAACACCGAATTTGGGAATGGTTGAGGTTGGAGACGGTCGCAATTTCGTAATGGCTGACTTGCCTGGTCTGATTGAGGGTGCTCATGAAGGCGTGGGACTTGGTCACGAATTCCTCCGGCACGTGGAAAGAACACGCGTCATTATCCATGTTGTGGATATGGCAGGCACGGAAGGAAGGGATCCGTTTGAGGACTGGGAAAAAATCAATGATGAAATCAGGCTTTACAACCCGGTTCTGGTCGATCGGCCGCAAATCGTAGCCGCTAATAAAATGGATATGCCGGAGGCGGAAGAGTATTTGGCAGCCTTCAAAGAGAAGGTGAAGGAGATCCGTCCGGACATCGAGGTCATGCCGATTTCCTCGCTGACCCGACAAGGTATCCAGGAACTTCTTTATCGCACGATCGATGTGCTCGAAAGTATTCCGGATGAGCCAGCGATTGAAGAAGTATCCGAGGTTTCCGAGCGTAAGGTGTATAAATTCAAAGCGCAAAACGACAACTCCTTCACCGTCACTAGGGATAATGAGATGTATGTGGTGCATAGCGAGCGAATTGAGCGGATGCTGAAACGGATGCAGATGAATTCACATGATGCGATTCTGAAGCTTGCAAGAACCATGCGTCATATGGGCGTTGATGAAGAACTCCGGAAACGGGGGGCGACAGAAGGCACCATTGTACGGATTGGCGATTTCGAATTCGAATTTGTTGAAGGCAGCAGCTACTATTAATGCGTAAAAAGTACGTTTTGAAGAAAAATACCGCAAAGTCTGTATAACAGCAGGCTTGGCGGTATTTTTTTTATGAACGAACTTGTATCTCTATGAATCGATAACTCGTAAACATGAACAGTGATTTATGGCATCTGCATGTGAAATTGTTTCGATATGTCTTTTTCCATTTAGGTTTCCAAATTTTGCATCCACATATCGGGTAAATCGTATACAATAGTAGTACAATAGTCCTTTTCCATAGACAATCAGGATGGAAGGAACGGCGTAAAAAGGAGAGTAGAACTATGGCGATTATTGAAGTTGTAAAATACGAAGGGCCGCCGGATGTGTTTGCATGGCGTTATCCGAATCAGGAGTTAGGGACTTGGACCCAGCTCATTGTTCATGAGACACAGGAGGCAATCCTGTATAAGGGCGGTCAGGCCCTGGACTCCTTCTCAGCGGGGCGGCATACGCTGAGTACAGCGAATATACCGATTTTATCCAATGTGATCAATCTTCCATTCGGTGGGAAGTCTCCCTTTACGGCAGAAGTCTGGTTTGTGAATAAACTTCGTTCACTGGACGTGAAATGGGGGACCAACTCGCCGATCCAGCTGCAAGATCCGAAATACAATATTATCGTATCGGTCCGGGCTTTTGGCCAATTCGGCGTACAGATCAGCGATCCGCGAAAGTTTCTGGCGACCATGGTCGGTACGCTGCAAACTTTTGACCAGAGCACCCTGATTAAATATTATCGCGGCGTACTGATGTCCAATATTACGGAAATCATATCCTCCTATATCGTTCGCAAAAAAATCAGCGTTGTGGAGATCAATGCTTACATAGCGGAAATATCGAAGCATATCATGGAAGCGATTGCGCCTTCATTTGAAGAGATAGGGATCACTCTGCTGAATTTCTATGTAGATTCCATCAACATACCGGAGAATGACCCTGCAGCTGTTCGAATCAAGGAGGCGCTAGCGAAGAAAGCGGAGATGGACATCATCGGATATACCTATCATCAGGAAAGAACCTTTAATACGCTTGAGGGGGCAGCGAAGAATCCCGGCAGCCCGGCAGCGGTCATGGGGACCGGGCTGGGCATGGGGCTTGGGATGGTCGGCCCGATGTACGAGACCGCCCGGCATATGTTTGAGAGTTCAAAGGAACTAGAGAAGGATGATATGCCAATCAACCAGAAGGCGTGTACCAAGTGCGGAACACGGAACGGGGAAGAAGCCCGATTCTGTTCGGGATGCGGCCAATCGCTTCAGGCGCAAGCCGAGCAAGAGCCAGCGAAAACCGTCCGGTGCAGCGATTGCGGGCAGCCTCTACCTCCGAATGCCAAGTTTTGTCTTCACTGCGGAGACCCTTACCATGCATGCCCTAAGTGTGGTCATGACCATCCTGCCGGTGCTGTTGAATGTCCGGAGTGCGGTGCACCGCTGCCTATGCCTTGCCGGGCATGCGGTGAATTGGTGGATGCGGAAGCCAAGTTTTGCCCGCACTGCGGGTCGAGCCATGAACTTACATGTCCTGGGTGTCATCATGAGATCAAACCGGGCCAGAAGTTCTGCATGGAGTGCGGTCATAAATTGATGTGAAGTGAAAGCGGGGGAATAGAGTGAACACAAGGACCACAAGTCGAAACAGATTATGGCTGGCTGCCGTAGCGCTTCCGGTCGTAACCATCCTTCTGTTCGGATTGATCAGTGGGATCGTTCAGCTGAATGCTTGGATATCGGGCATAGCCCTCGGATGCGCCGAGGCGGCCATTCTCGTATTTATCGGTTTTGTCATGCACCAGCGCAAAGCGGCTTCGTCAGGAGCACCCTTTCATATTGCTTCAGGCGTTATTATAGGGATCTATACAATCTCCGTCTTGCTGGAGGTTATTCTGCTGGGATATTTATTTAAGCTGCCTGAATCTTCGTATTTAATGATTCATCTGATAACCTTCCTGGGGTTTTCGGTTGTTCTGGGACTGATAGCTTTGGCGGGAAAATATGCAGGAGCTCATGAACGGAAGGAAAGTGATCATCTTTCGGTTAAGAAAGAGACGGTGGCTTGGATCGGGGGAATCCGGAGAAAACTAGGGGAGATGCCAGGAGAGAACATTCATTTGTTAGACCGGCAGATGGCCGAGCTTGAGGAAACGCTTCGGTATAGCGATCCAATCACACACACCTCATTATATGAAGTGGAGCATATGATCCAGCAAAAAATCGCGATGTTGGAGGACCAAGTGGCGCTGATCGGGGAGACACAAGCGGAACAACGTGATGAGCTGGTAGAGCAAACCGTTCACATCATCTGTGATATCCTTAGAACGGTACAGGATCGCAACACGGAACTTCTGAAAGCAAAAGCGGGATCAACCTAATGCAGATGATAGAGGGGATAGAAAATGGAAGCTTCTGATCTCAAGCGCTTTAAACAGAAATTCACGACAGTGGATTATTCTATTATTGCGGTGGCGGTTCTGTTTTTTCCGCTGGCCATTGTGCTGACAGCTGTTCGGGTCCTTGTCACCCATCGCCATAATCACTGTAAGGGACGAAACAATCGGCTCTTCGGGTGGGTTTTGGTCATCACCTATGGAATCTTTGAATTGCTTATGATTCTGGCGACTATTGATGATAAAGATGTCGATGGCCTCTATTCGGCTTCCATCGTTTGGGGCGTTATTATACTGGTTCCAGCTATCATCATGCTGTTGATTGCCAAAAAAGAAGACAAGAAATTCAACAGTTTGCTGCAATTTTATTCGAATGCCATTATGAAAAGAGGGCTCGTCCAGATTGAATATATCGCTCGTGAGGCAAGACAAACGCCGGCACATGCCGTCCGGGATATCACGTTCATGTTTGAACGGCGTATGCTGCCTAACGGAAAGCTCGACAATGGAGTCGTCATCATCCCGTCCTTGCAGAGGAGAACCCAATCCCCATTCCAAGGGGAATTTGTTTCGCGCAGTGGACAGAGAATGCAGTATTCACTGGGAGAAGCTGCGGCTGAACCAGCGCCATTAACCCGAAACGAAGCGACGCCCGATCCAGGACCGACGTCTGTGGAATGCCCGGGCTGCGGGGCAAGGTCGGTCGTAACGCATCTGGAGAAAAAAGAATGTGAGTATTGCGGTACGGTGATTGTGGCTTAGATTTTACGCGGAGCGTTTGATCTCAAATCTTAAACATGGTTGTTTCATCGGCAGTTTCCGCATACCGGAGACTGCTTTTTCTTACGCATCATTTACAATTTTGACGTGAATATCGATGTGTTCCGAATCGAATTGCGATATAGTATAGGCTATAGAGTTGACATAAGAAATATCGGGATATCTAAAAAAACTGGACACTTATGTATTGCCCTTACTTGGTATATCCAGTATAATGTCCACTATACGAATACAGTAGTCTTTGAGGAGAGGACGTTTGTGAAGGAACGCTACTATTTGGTCCGGGAAGACATCCTTCCCGAGGCTGTGGTTAAGACGATGCAAGTAAAAAAATTGCTGGCGTCGGGAGACGTTAGGACGGTCCATGAAGCCGTTGAGCAAGTTGGGCTTAGCCGAAGCGCTTTTTATAAGTACAAGGATGGAATCCATCCTATCAATCAACTGGAACGAGATGAAATCGTAACGATTTCTATCGATATGGAACATCGCTCCGGGATGCTATCCGAAGTGCTGGGGCTGGTAGCGGGTGAAGGCGGGAATGTATTAACCATTCATCAGAGCATTCCACTGCAGGGTATCGCCAATGTCGTGATTTCCGTCGAAGTATCCCGGCTTAATGAGGAGCTGGATGATCTGCTCGACGGATTGAGACGAATAACCGGAGTAAGAAGAGTGCAGATGATAGGCCAGGGTTAAGTTATGATGAATAAATAGATATCTATGCGATGGGATACAGGAGGTATGTATTAATGAAACCGGTCAAAGTAGGACTTTTGGGATTAGGAACCGTAGGAACAGGGGTTGTCCGCATCGTTGAGGGGCATCAGGAGGATTTGAGCAGCCAGGTCGGTTCGCCGATTTCGATAGAACGCATCGCTGTCAAACATTTGGAGAAGTACCGCAGTATCAATGTGGACCAGAATAAACTGACGGAAGATCCATGGGCGGTCATCCGCGATCCTGAGATTGATGTCATCGTTGAAGTGATGGGCGGGATTGAGCAGACGAAAACCTATATTCTCGAAGCGCTTGAGCGCGGCAAGCATATCGTTACCGCGAATAAGGATCTGATGGCTCTCCATGGTGCCGAAATATTAGCCAAGGCACAAGAGAAGCAGTGCGACGTGTTCTACGAGGCAAGCGTTGCTGGCGGTATTCCTATTATCCGCACGTTGATTGAAGGCTTCTCCTCGGATCGAATCATGAAAATCATGGGGATCGTGAACGGTACAACCAACTTCATTTTGACCAAGATGAGCCAAGAAGGCGCATCGTATGAGGATGTCCTGGCTGAAGCTCAGGAGCTCGGTTATGCAGAAGCCGATCCGACCTCCGATGTGGAAGGCTTGGACGCGGCCCGCAAAATGGCGATACTAGGGACACTCGGCTTCCGCACGAACGTTGAGCTCCAGGATGTAACCGTTAAGGGAATCTCGCAAGTGACCAAAGAAGATATCGCCTATGCGAAGCGTTTGGGCTACGAGATGAAGCTTCTGGGTATAGCGGAGCGTCAGGACGATGAGTTCAGCATCACTGTTCAGCCTACGATGGTTCGAAAAGGACATCCTATCGCGGCCGTGAATGGGGTATTTAACGCGGTTTATGTATACGGAGAAGCTGTAGGTGAAACGATGTTTTACGGAGCCGGCGCCGGCGAGATGCCAACCGCTACATCCGTCGTTGCAGACTTGGTTGCGGTCATCAAGAATCTGAAGCTCGGCGTCAACGGGCTCAAAGCCATCGTTCCTTACAAACCGAAGAAACTCAAAACCGATGAGCAGATTATGTACAAGAACTTCATTTTGCTTCATGTCGACGATAAAGCAGGTGTACTTGCCCAAATTACGCAGGTGTTCGCCGAATATAACGTCAGCCTGGAATCGGTTGTTCAGCAGCCGAACGAGCATAATCCGGACGCAGAGATTATCATCGTCACGCACAATGCGAGCAAAGCCAATATGGATGAAGTGTTGAATCATTTTGAAGGCCTGGAAGTCATCCGCCGGATTAAAAGTGTTTACCGTGTTGAAGGATAAGGGATTAGAACTCATTAAATACCCGATATAATTTTTTCATAAGAAAAGGAGAACATGAGAGATGCCGTATGAAGGATTGCTTCAAACCTACAGAGAATATTTGCCGGTGAATGAGCGTACTCCGCTTTTAACGCTTAAGGAAGGAAACACACCTTTGATCAAAGCCGTGAATCTATCTGAAGAGCTCGGAATTGATCTGCATTTCAAATTTGAAGGGCTTAATCCAACGGGTTCATTTAAAGACCGCGGGATGGTGATGGCCGTAGCGAAAGCAATGGAAGAGGGAAGCCGTACTATTATGTGCGCTTCCACGGGTAATACGTCAGCAGCAGCTGCTGCTTATGCCGCTCGTGGCGGATTAAATTGTATCGTTATCATTCCGAACAATAATATTGCGCTGGGCAAGCTCGCCCAGGCAATGATCTACGGAGCGAAGGTTATTGCGATTGAGGGCAATTTTGACCGCGCGCTGGAAATCGTGCGCGAGATTACGGCGAAGCATCCGATTGCGCTTGTGAACTCCGTGAACCCTTATCGAATCGAAGGCCAGAAGACGGCTGCATTCGAAGTCGTAGACCAGTTAGGGAAAGCTCCGGACGTGCTGGCGATTCCGGTCGGCAATGCGGGGAACATCTCCGCTTACTGGAAAGGATTTAAAGAGTACCACGCGGCGGGCAAATCCTCTTCACTACCGAAAATGCTAGGATTTGAAGCGGAAGGTGCTATGGCGATCGTGAAGGGAGAGCCTATTGCGAATCCGGAAACGGTAGCGACTGCCATCCGTATCGGGAACCCAGCCAGCTGGAAAACCGCGGTTGCCGCCGCAGAGGAATCCGGTGGACAGATTAACTACGTAACGGATGAAGAAATTTTGGAAGCATACCGAAAAATTGCATCGCGTGAGGGCATTTTTGCCGAGCCAGGATCGGCTGCCTCCATCGCAGGCGTTTATAAAATGAAGCGAGAAGGATATTTTAAAGGTGGAGAGTCCGTTGTCTGTGTGCTGACAGGGCATGGGCTCAAGGATCCGAATATCGCCATTTCTACCGTGAACGCCGAACCGCTCGTCGTATCGGATACGGAATCAGCCGTAATGGATGCTATTGCTAAGCTTGAAGGAGCTGCACGGGTATGAGTTTGTCTCAAGGTGTCCGGGTGAAGGTTCCGGCCAGTACGGCTAATTTGGGACCTGGATTCGATACACTCGGCATGGCATTGTCTTTATATTCCTGGATCGAGATGAAGGCGTCGGAGCGGACCGTATTCCATCTTCATGGTGATGAGATGGGAGGTCTGCCGACGGATAAGAGCAACCTGATCTACAAGGTGGCTCAGATGGTTTTTGAAGAAGCGGGACAGGCTGTTCCTGATCTGGAGATTTCCATGTATTCCGAAATTCCGCTTACCCGCGGTCTTGGCAGCAGTGCATCGGCGATTGTAGGGGCGCTGGCGGCTGCCAATGCGCTGATCGGTTCGCCGCTGCCCGATTCCAAGCTTTTTGACATGGCGACGGATCTTGAGAAGCACCCGGATAATGTAGGGGCCTCTTTATTTGGAGGGATTATTACGGCGGTATGGGACGGAGCCCATGCGGATTATATCCGCATTGAACCTCCAGCAGACCTCGGAACGCTCGTGGTTATTCCCGATTTCGAGTTGGCTACATCCAAAGCAAGGGAAGCGCTGCCCGCCCAGGTCAGTTTAGCGGATGCTGTATATAATATTAGTCGATCCTCCTTGATGACCGCGGCTCTTTCGGCAGGCAGACTGGACTTGATTCGGGCTGCAATGCAAGATCGGATTCACCAACCCTATCGGGTGCCGCTTGTGCCAGGGATGACCAAGATTTTGACCGAAGCGACAAGCCACGGAGCGCTCGGTGTTGCGCTAAGCGGAGCGGGCCCGACGATGATTGCGTTGGTGGATCGGAACGATTCACAGATAGAAGAATTGAGCGCGTATTTAATGGAGACGATGAAGGCGGAAGGAATCTCGTCTTCGTGCTACCAATTGAATCCAGTTGCGGAAGGCGTCCAGCTCTTGGATGATATAAACAATAGATCCTTTTTGGATATGATTAGAGGGGAAGTTACCGCATGAAAAAAATAGCCTTGTTGCCCTCAGGATCGGTATCTCATGAAGCGATACTTTATCTCCTTAACGGTGAGCCGGTGGAGTTTGTCCACCATAAACTGATCTCTGATGTATTTATGTCTACAGTAGAAGGACAAAGCGATTACAGCGTGATCCCGATTGAGAATACCATCGAAGGCTCCGTGAGCCTTCATATGGATTGGTTGGTCAATGAGGTGGATCTGCCGATGCAGGTAGAGTGGGTCTATCCTTCCATTCAAAACCTGATCGGAAATGCTGCCGAGTTCCGTTCAAATGACGGTACGATGGATTACAGTAAAATCACAAAAATTTGGTCCCACCAAGTAGCAACGGCCCAGTGCCGTCAGTTCCTCGCGAAGGCCGCACCACAGGCTGAGTTGGAGCAAGTAGGCAGCACGTCTGAAGGGGTTAAGATCGTAAAGGAAAATCCCGGCCAGGGATGGGCGGCGATCGGCACTTCACTCGGCGCAGCCACTCACGGATTAAACCTGCTTGCCGAGCGTATTACCGACCATGATAACAATTACACCCGGTTTGTCTTGATCGGACGCGAGCCGATTTCAGTCAACCGTTCGCCGGAGCATATCAAGACCAGCATTCTCGTGACCCTCCCAGAGGATGTGCCGGGAGCGCTGCATCAGGTGCTTTCTGCTTTTGCTTGGCGGCGCCTGAACCTGTCGCGGATCGAATCCCGTCCGACGAAGAAGAAACTCGGTAATTACTATTTTTATATCGATGTCATGGCCGCAGCGGATTCCGTTCTATTGCTCGCCGCCATGGGAGAGATTGAAGCGCTGGGATGTTTGGTTCGTGTGCTGGGTACTTATCCGGGCTATGCGTACGAGAGTGAGAAAATGGAGGTTAAGTAAATGTCAGAGCAATGGATCTATCTGGATGGAGAATTCGTCACAAAAGAGAATGCAAAAGTATCCGTTTTTGATCATGGATTTTTGTACGGAGACGGCATATTCGAAGGCATTCGGATATATAACGGCAACATCTTTAAGTGCAAGGAACACTTGGATCGGCTGTACGATTCCGCCAAGTCCATCGATTTAGTCATCCCACTGGCATATGATGAGCTGCTGGAGGCTACGGCCGAAACGATTCGGCGCAACGATATGCGAAACGGGTACATCCGTATCGTAGTATCCCGAGGTGCAGGCAATCTGGGTCTGGATCCGCGTCGCTGCCCTAAACCAACGGTGTTGATCATTGTGGAACAGCTGGCGATCTACTCTGAAGAAGCCTATCTGAACGGTTTGAAGGCTGTATCCGTAGCTCAGCGCCGTAACATTCCGGATGCGCTCAATCCGAAAATCAAGTCTCTGAACTATTTGAACAATATTCTTGTGAAGATACAATCCAACTTTGCGGGAGCGGATGAAGCAATCATGATGAACGCACAAGGATATGTGACGGAAGGCTCCGGGGACAATATTTTTATCGTGAAAAACAGCGTGGTCACCACGCCACCGTGCTACCTTGGTGCGCTTGAAGGCATTACACGTCAGGCGATTATTGATTTGTGCGATAAACTCGGCATTAAATTGAAGGAAGAGCCTTTCAGCATGCATGACGTATATATTGCAGACGAGGTATTTTTTACAGGAACCGCCGCCGAGGTCATCGCCGCTCGCGAAATTGACGGACGGATGATCGGAAAAGGGCAGGCTGGTCCAATTACGCTTCAATTGCTCGAGGAATTCCGCAAAATTGTGGATCAAGACGGTTATAAAGTGTGGGAATCCTAACGTTTTTGGACAGCTAAATAAACGACTTAAAAAATCCTTTCATGTCGATGAAAGGATTTTTTTTGCCCAGAGGGATGTCAATCGCCTATTCCGTGCATAGGATGTAGTAACGAAAGCGGGCGAATAACATGACGCCTAGAAGAGTGTAGGAGGTTTTAGCGGCGTGAAGATATACATCGTCAAGGAAGGCGACACCCTATATGAGCTGTCCAAAAAATACGACGTTCCTTTAGCGAAAATCATCGATGCCAATCCACAGCTGGTGGATCCGAATAAGCTCGATGTCGGTGCCAAAATCAAATTACCGACAGAGCCTGTTCCGGTACCAGGCGGCAGCCAACCCATTATCCATAAGCATACGGTAAAGCAGGGGGACTCCCTCTGGAAACTGTCGAAGGCATGGGGCGTAACCCTGAAGGAAATCATTGATGCCAACCCGCAGCTTAAAAATCCGAATGCCCTGCTGGTGGGAGAGGTCGTGAACATCCCTTCATCAGGCGTATATTCGGAGTCGGGCGCAGATGACGGGGGTTCGATGAGCAGTGGCAGTGGTTTGAACCCGGGCAAGAAGAAGCCGGGCAGCAAGGATTACACAGGAGTAAAGGAAGAAATCACAGCGCCGATCGAGCAGCCTCCGGTTGTTCCGGAAGTTAAGGAGCCCGAGCCGCTGATTTTGCCGAAACTTCCTGAGATTTCGCCTTTCCCCGAGGAGCCTAAGAAATTCGAACCGGAGTACAAACCGGAGATTTTACCTGAAATCAAGAAGCCGGTCATCCTGCCGGAAGTCATGAAACCAGAGATCCTGCCAGAAGTAAAGAAACCGGAAGTCATGCCTGATTTTAAAAAGCCTGCAATCATGCCTGCAATCATGCCTGATTTCAAGCCGGAATTTAAACCTGAATTTAAACCAGATTTTAAACCGCCATATAAGCCAATAGAACCTGAGTATACGTACCCTGTTAAAACCATGCCGTTACCTCACCCAATCCATCCCATGGCCGAACCATGTCCGCCATTTGCG